>CASDTX010000001.1 GCA_949283695.1 uncultured Eubacteriales bacterium
ATTTGAATGGATCAATGCGGATGATGCGTACCGCAGTATCTTCAGTTTTATGCGTCATTCGAAAGGAAGCAAGAGAAATCTGCTCTTTGTATGTAACTTTACGCCGATGGAGCGCTCAGACTACCGCGTGGGTGTTCCAAGGAAGAAGCAGTACAAGCTGATCCTGAACAGCGATGACGTTCAGTATGGCGGAAAAGGAGAGAAGCGGCCGCTGATCTATAAGGCGGAGAAACAGGAATGTGACGGGAGACCGTATTCCTTCGCCTATCCGCTGCCGCCGTACGGAGTAGCAGTGTTTGAGTTTTAAATTCAGGTTTGTGGGGATGATATGACAATGATCAGACGCACGAAAACAGAGTCAGCCCCTGCAGCGAATCCGAAACTGTTCGCGAAGAATCCTTAACATCAAAACACAGAAGATTTCATGACCAGAGCAATTCGCAGGGAAATCTGATGATTTCCCTGCTCAGGCTCTTTTCAGATTTGACTGGAAGTCAAATCTTCCCATGAAATCTTCTGTGTTTTTCTGTAACGGATTCTAATGCTCCAATACGGATCTGCTGCAGGGGCTGACTCCGTTTTCTGTGCATTCTGGCTCTGTCAGAACATCCACAAAGCCCTGCCTACCTTCTTTCCGGCCGCAGGCCGACTAACACTTATCAGGCCTTTGTCGGGACAGTTGGCGATAAGGCGGGGGCCGGATGATTGCGGAGGTTAAGCGTTAGCCTCGGAGCAATCGCCGGGCCCCGCCTCTCGACAAAGCGCGCGATAAACCTGGATTTACCCTGCCACCCAGAATTCTGCTTCACCGCTTCCCTGATACCGAAGTTCCTTCTTCAGCCCATACACTGCATTGCTGATCACATACTCACCGTCATTGACAATCACCTCAATAAAATGCTCATCCACGATCACCTCCAGATGACAGCCGTCCCTCAGTTCCGGTGTCTCTGATCTTAAATGTGCTCCGGCAAAGCCGGGATATACCCTGCTTCGGTCCGTACAAACCTGATTGCCTTCCCGGAAGATCCGGTAACCGCCAATCTCAAGCTCTTCTCCGTCTTCCAGATCAACTACAACCATATATCCGTCTTTGCCGATCTCACATACGTCTGCTGCTTTCCTGGAATATGCCTGCCGGACATTCGGGTGAAGCCGGAAATAAACGTGTCCGCCTTCTGCCTCTACAACCCGGGGCGAACAGAACATCCCGATCCATCCTTCTTCTGTTACTTTCGGCATCCGCACCCAGGCGATCATGGTCCGCCTGCCTTCTTTATCCAGCGTGGTCTGGGGCGCGTAGAGATCCATACCGTAATCCACAAACTGATATTCATCCGGGATCTGGATCCTGCAGGTATCCTCCTGGAAGTCCACCGGGAAACAGATAGACTGGTTCTTCTCCTTCTCTTCGTTGGTGAGGAGCCCCATCGCCGATACCAGCAGCACATCCCCGCCTTCTGTGGGGAAATAATCCGGGCACTCCCACATCCATCCATAGGCCGGCCCCTTGGTTGCCTGGCTCACATACGTCCAGTGGTGCAGATCTGCACTCCGGTAGAAAAGAAGCTCTCCCTGCTTCTCACCCAGCGTACTTCCAAGAACCATATACCACCCGTCTTTTCCTCTCCACACCTTGGGGTCCCTGGTGTGAGTCC
>CASDTX010000002.1 GCA_949283695.1 uncultured Eubacteriales bacterium
CTGCATTCTCTTTAAACTGTTGATCGTATTTAGTCCCCTTTGCCATGTCTGTACTTCCTCCTTCTCATCCTCTTTCTTATCATACATGATTTAGGTCTACATGGCATCTTTACTTTGTACTATTTTTATACTACCACTAGGTTACACAATGTGGGGCCCCATGGATCTGGTATCTCTGAGTACAGGAGAGATGAAAAAGCGTTACGGCTTTATCTATGTAGATATCGATGATAAGGGAAAAGGAACAGGCAATCGGATAAAAAAGAAGTCTTATGATTGGATGAAGGAAGTTATTGCAACCAGCGGAGAAAGTCTCTGGTGCGACTAGAATGGGGGAAATGAAAAATGGCAAAGAAACTGGACTATAAGCAAATGGCCATTGATATTGTACGTCTGGTGGGCGGTACGGAAAATATTGTTTCTCTTGGGCACTGCATGACACGGCTTCGCTTTATCCTTAAAGACGAGGCGAAAGCTGAAACAGAAGCTATCAAAGTTATCGGCGGTGTTCTGGGAGTCGTGGCTGCCGGTGGCCAGTACATGGTGATCCTGGGACAGAACCTGCAGCCTGTCTATGAAGCAGCCATCAAAGAATGCGGTATCAAAGCTGGCGTTGTCACAGAGGAAAATCTAGACAAGAAGAAGGAACCTCTGACCGTGAAATCAGCTGCCCTGGCGGTTCTCGGTTATGTATCTGGCGCTGTAGCACCTATGATTACCGGACTTGTGGCAGGAGGAATGCTGAAAGTAGTGCTTTTGCTAATTACAAGAGCAGACGCTGGCTTTGCAGACACAAGCACCTATCTGATTTTAAGCGGATTAGCAGACGCGGCGTTCTTTTTTATGCCAATCTTTGTGGCTTACGGTGCGGCGGCGAAACTGGGCGGTACGCCGATTTATGCGATGGTTGCGTCGGCTGCTCTGCTTCATGGAAACTATACGGCTCTGGTGACTGCGGGAGAAGCAGTGACACTGTTAGGGCTTCCTGTGCGGTTGACCACTTATTCGAGCTCTCTGCTGCCGGCCCTTTTGATTGCTCTGCTGGCTTTTGGTCTTGAGAAACTTTTCAATAAGATCATTCCGGGGATTTTCAAGTCTCTGCTTGTCGGCCTTTGTACAGTTACAGTGACTGGAGTGGCCGGATTCGTGGTATTGGCTCCGCTGGGCGGCTTTTTAGGGGAGTATCTGGCAAATGTGTTCGTATTCCTGGGCGACCATGTAGGATTCATCGCTGTGGCGGCGCTGGCAGCCTGCCTTCCTTGGATGGTGATGTGCGGCATGCATACAGCTGTTGTTCCATTCATGACTCAGTCGTTGGTGGATCCGGGGTATGATTCTATTTTTCGTCCCTCGCTCATCCTGCACAACATGGCAGAGGGGGGAGCTTGTATCGGTGTTGCTATCCGTACCAAAAGCGCTCAGCTCCGATCAGAGGCCCTTGGTATTGCCTTTGGCTGCATCGTAGCTGGTGTTACAGAGCCAGCCGTATACGGGATCAACCTTCCGCGAAAAAAGCCGTTGATCGGGGTTATGGCCGGTGGTGCCGCTGGAGGGATTGTATGTGCCTTGATGGGGGCCCGGGTCTATAACATGGGGTATTCTACGATTCTGGCACTGCCCATATTTGAGGAAACCATGCTGGCGGCAGCCACGGCCATGGTGACTGCGATTGTAGTTGCGGCTATAGTTACCTGTATTCTTGGTTTTGAGGAGGAGAGCGTTTCTGCTGTGGCAGAAGAAGTTCCGGAAGAAGAGAATGCCGCAGCAGATACAGTGGTAGCTGTAACTGATGGCAGGATGATTCCTATGGAAGAGGTAAAAGATGAAACCTTTTCCGCAAAAATACTGGGAGACGGCGTGGCGTTTGAGCCTGCAAACACCATAATCGCAGCACCTTGTACCGGCGTCCTTGGTGTTCTGGCAGATACGGGGCATGCATTTGGAATCACCCGCCCTGACGGCGTGGAGTTCTTGGTACATATCGGGATTAATACCGTTGAAATGAACGGAGAGGGATTTACCATTCTGGCCAAGGCCGGAGATACGGTGAAAGCCGGTCAGCCTGTTATACAGGTAGATCTGGAGTTCCTGCGAAAAAGAGGATATGATCTGACTACAATGCTGATCATAACGGATGATAACGGGCACGCGATTCGTTTCAGGGATTACGGTCCGGTTAAACGGGGAGAAATTATAAAATTGTGAAGAAATTGTGAACGGTGTCAGGCACTTTTGCAAAAGTGCCTGACACCGTTCACAATTTCTTCATCAGATCTGCAATGGTAATATTGTCAAAATATTCATTGATAAGAAGATAAAGGTTCTCCCACATAGGTCTTGTGCGGCATTCGGCGGTACGCATGCATGGCTCCGCCCCGCATTCGAGGCAGGTGACGGGAGCGAGGGTACCCTCGGTCAGGCGGAGTATTTCGCCGATCGGATATTCTTCCGGCTTTCTTGTCAGTTTATATCCGCCACCCTTGCCGTGAACGCCTAGGATGAGACCGTTTTTGGCAAGAACGGGCAATATTTTTTCCAGATATTTCAGGGAAATCTGCTGCCGCCGGGCAATCTCCTTCATGGGAATATATCCCTCGTTTTTATGTTCTGCAAGGTCTGTCATGACCCTGAGTGCGTATCTTCCTCTTGTTGAGATCATCATAGGCGGCCTCCGTATGAATTAATCGGTAAACATTGGGGTTGAGAGATAGCGGTCCCCGGTGTCAGGAAGCAGTACAACGATTGTTTTTCCTTTGTTTTCACTGCGTTCTGCGAGCTGTACAGCTGCTGACAAGGCGGCGCCTGACGAGATCCCGACAAGGATTCCTTCGGTCCGGCCAATGAGGCGACCGGCAGCAAATGCGTCCTCATCTGATACGGCGAGAATTTCATCGTAAACATCGGTGTTCAGCACTTCGGGTACGAATCCTGCTCCGATTCCCTGAATCTTGTGTGGGCCGGCTGCCCCGCCGGAGAGAACCGGAGAGGAAGCTGGTTCAACAGCAACGATCTGGATGTGAGGGTTTCTGGACTTCAGGTATTCCCCTGTACCGGTGATGGTTCCGCCGGTCCCCACACCTGCGACGAAGAGGTCTACGGCTCCATCTGTATCCTCCCATATTTCAGGGCCTGTCGTGTCAAAATGTGCTTTGGAATTGGCAGGATTGGAGAACTGCGACGGGATGAAGCTGTTTGTTATTCCGGCCGCAAGTTCTTCTGCTTTCTCGATGGCGCCTGTCATCCCTTTCGCACCGTCTGTCAGTACCAGTTCCGCTCCGTAAGCCTTCATAAGCTGACGGCGTTCTACGGACATGGTTTCAGGCATTACGATTATGATGCGGTATCCTCTTGCGGCAGCGACAGAGGCAAGGCCGATCCCGGTGTTCCCGCTGGTCGGTTCAATGATGACCGAATCTGGAGTGAGCTTCCCATTCCTTTCAGCGTCATCGATCATCGCTTTGGCGACCCGGTCTTTCACGGACCCGGCCGGGTTGAAGTATTCAAGTTTCGCGAGAATCCTGGCGTTCAGACCGTATTTCCTCTCCAGCTGTGTCAGTTCCAGAAGTGGGGTTCTGCCGATCAGCTGATCAGCGGATGTATAAATCGTACTCATAGTTCATTCCTCCTTTTTGGATCATTGTACGCTGTTTTACCTACCATGTCAATCGGTAATTAGTATGAGGATTTACGGGGACGGGAAATATTTTCATTCTGAAGGTATTTTAGAAATTGACTGTGTATGTGATTTCAAATAAGATAGAAGGGACAATAGAAGAAAGGTTCGGTTATGGAGATGCAGCAGATGAGGAAAAAACAGATTACAGATATGACAAAAGGGCCGGTATTTCGGCAGATGGCGGTATTTGCTCTGCCTGTCCTACTGGGGATGATTTTCCAGCGGATCTATAATTTCGCTGATGCATATATCGTGGGCAGATATCTGGGAGATGAGGCGCTGGGCGCTGTAAGCATTGCAGGGACAGCAATGTATATGATGACGTCGATTATGCTTGGTGTTACGACAGGGGTCAGTGTGGTGATTTCACAGTTTTATGGTGCCGGGCAGAGTAAAAAACTGAGAGAGACTTTCGCAGCCGGGATTCATGTAGCATTATGGATTACGGTGCTGATTACGGTTATCGGCACTATTACGGCGGAGCCGCTCCTTAGATTACTGCAGACGGGAAATGATCTGCTGCCGGATGCGAGTATCTATCTGATGGTAATCTATGGGGGCTGCGGGGCCACAATGCTCTATAATTTTGCCTCGTCGGTACTGCGCGCACTGGGAAATTCGCTGGTGCCTTTGATCTTTTTGATTCTTTCCAGTGTCATGAATGTCATTCTTGATATCGCTCTTGTGTCATGGATTCCCATGGGAGTGGCCGGAGCGGCGCTTGCGACAGTGATCTCACAGCTTGTATCTGGAATCTTATGTCTGGCATATGCTCTGAAGATCCTGCCCGTTTTGAGGATTAGCCGCAGAGAGTGGAAACCGGACCTGTATCTGATCGGGCAGATCCTTCGCTATGGCATTCCAACCGGTCTTCAGATGAGTATCATCTCCATTTCAGATATGACGCTTCAGGCAGTTGTCAATACATATAGTACAGCGATGGTTGTAGCTTACGGAGTGGCGCTGAAAGTAGAGGGACTGGGATTTCAGCTTGCAGATGCCATCGGCATGGCTATGGGGACTTTTGCCGGACAGAATACCGGGGCAGGAGATCTTCCGAGAGTACAGAAAGGGGTTCGGAGCGCATATCTTCTCAACGTGATATGCTATGGGATTTTCTGCCCGGCAGTGTTCCTCCTTGCCGAGCCGATTATGAGAGCATTTACTGATTCGCCGGAATCGATTCAATACGGCATGGAATATATGAAAATATTTACCGTATTCTTCCTGGCTGGCGGCATCCTGGTGGTATATCACAATGTCCTGAGAGCATCAGGTGATGTGGCGGTGACAGTACTGATGGGGGTCAGCGAGGTGATTACAAGGATCGGCTGCGCATTTCTGCTGCCGGCGCTGTTCGGGTATAGGGGATTGTGGTATGTTTCTCCGCTGACGTGGATCTGCGCTGCGGCTGTGGGAGCAGTTCGTTACTATACCGGGGGATGGAAGGAAAAAGCAAGGCGGAATAGCTCAAAATTGTGAACAAACTGTGAAGGGGGACAGGCACTTTTGCAAAAGTGCCTGTCCCCCTTCACAGTTTGTTCACAGATCTTTCAGCCGTCTGTACCCGCCTGCTGTGTATTTCAGCAGCATGGAGTGTATCTGGTACCATGTTTCGTCTTTTTTCCACTTAAGGGCTTTGTTGACGCAGTACGTTCCGTTGATGATGAACAGGGCCAGCATTTCGGCTTCTTTTTTTGTTATGCCGAGTTCCTGTATGAAGGATGGAACCAGCCTGGGTCTCTGCCACTGATAGATTTTATTGACGACGTATCCGGAGATTGTTTCGTCTTGGAAGATCACTTGATATTTGGGCAGTTGGGCAACTCTGTGACAGACTGGCAGCAGGGATTCGTGCTCTTTGAAAGAGGCTGTTCCGTGTGCAGTAAGCAGGTCTGCGATCTGCTCGGTGTCTGCGTTGGGATTCACAGTGTGATCTTCAGCCGTTTGGAGTGCGTCGGCTAAGAGTTCGTCCAGCACTTCTGTGAGCGACTGATAGTGGAGATAATAAGTTGCCCGTGTAATCTCTGCCCGACGGCATACGTCTGTCACCGTGATCTGTTCGAAAAGTTTCTCGCTCAGCGCTTCCAGGAGGGCGTCTTTGATGACATTTCTTGTATACAGGGTCCTTCGGTCAATTTTTCTGTTTGCCGGCCCTGCGGCTGTTTCTTTCCCCATGATGGATCACATCCTTTCTTTCTGCCGGGGAATTGGCACGGTTAGGTGTTATTTTCCTGCCAAGAAAAGGAGGCAAAGGCTTATTTCTTTACAAAATCTGAGAAGTGTCAATGAACATTCTTTTTCGAGGATTCTGTACATTGCCTTTTTCTTATAATCATATTATCTTGTTATTAAACAATATGTCAAGAACTTTTTGAAGTGTAAAAAAACAGACGCTCTGATGCCGGCCGGAGAATCTGAGAACCTGGAAATGGAAGCTTCTTGAAACTGCACGGAGAAAAGTTCTGCTACCAGGAATAAGAGGAGGAAAATCGTATGATAGCCATTCAATGGGAAGATGTAATCGGCGTCCTGCAGACGTGTAAACCGTATCTGATCGCACTCGGCGTGCTCTGGGTGATCGCGGTCGTGGCCATGATCGCATGCAGGAAAGTGAAAGAGAAGAGCAAGAAACGTATGATCCGGAAATACTCCGGGCTGAGCATGGTACTGGCGCTTGTGATCATCGTGAACATGATCGTCCTTGGTCCCATGTATGCAATGATCGATATGACCATGCAGAGCGGAAATGTAAGTGATGAGACGACAGAAGAGGCAAAAGAGGTTGCAAATCAGATCGCAGAAGAAGGAATGGTCCTTCTGGAAAATGACGGCATCCTGCCCATCAGTGATCCGTCGAATATTAATCTCTTCGGCTGGTCGTCTGTCAATCCGACATACGGCGGCACGGGATCCGGCGGACTCAATGACCTATATGAGAGAGTGAGCCTGATCGACAGCCTAGAGGATGCGGGATTTAAAGTGAATCAGGATCTGGTGGATTTTTACAATGAGTTTTCTACAGAGCGGGCGGAGATGTCCCTTTCCACACAGAACTGGACACTTACAGAGCCGCCGGTATCCAGCTATTCCGATGAACTGATGCAGAGCGCGAAGGATTTCTCGGACACGGCAGTGATCGTTCTCTCCCGTATCGCAGGCGAGGGGCACAATGACATGCCGGGCGATGTGACGGGAGCATCCTATGACAATGACCTGAACGGTTACAATGATTTTGAGGCAGGGGATCATTACCTGCAGCTTTCTAAGACAGAAGAGGATATGATCGATCTGGTGTGCAGCACTTTTGATAACGTGATCGTGATCTATAATGCAGCAAACCCGATGGAATTAGGCTTCGTTGACCAGTATGACCAGATCCGCGCGGCGCTCTGGTGTCAGGGTCCGGGACATACGGGATTCGAGGCGCTGGGCAAGATCCTGAATGGTGAGGTCAATCCGTCAGGAAAGACCACAGATACCTTTATCTATGACATGACAGCAGCACCGTGGTGGAACAACTGGGAGAACACCCACTATTCCAACATGGAAGATATGGCAGTGGAAGGGATGAACTCCGGTATGGCACAGGTTTACTATCCGGCTTTCATCAATTATGTGGAAGGTATCTATGTGGGATACAAATATTATGAAACAGCGGATGACGAGGGCTTCATCAACTATGATGAGACCGTACAGTATCCCTTCGGCTACGGCCTGTCTTACACTACATTTACACAGTAGATGAGTGAGCTTACAGTCAATAACGGAACCATTTCCTTTGACGTAACAGTGACCAATACCGGAAATGCAGCCGGCAAAGATGTGGTGGAAATTTACTACAATCCGCCTTATACAAACGGCGGAATCGAGAAAGCCACAGCTAATCTGATCTGCTTTGACAAGACAGAGATTCTTGAGCCGGGAGAATCCGAGACGATCAATATCAGTTTCAATGCGGAAGATATGGCTTCTTACGATATGTCGGGGGACGGCTGCTATGTGCTGGAAGAAGGGGATTATATCATTTCCGTGAACAGTGATTCCCACACTGTACTGGATCAGAAGACCTATACACAGGGTGAAACGATCCGCTACGAGGGAGACAACAAGCGTGAAAGCGATGAGATCACAGCTGCGAACCAGTTCGAGGATGCAGCAGGAGATGTGACCTATCTTTCAAGAGCAGACGGATTCGCCAACTATGATGAGGCAACCGCAGCTCCGGCATCAGATGTGATGTCCGATGATCTGGTGGCACAGTATCACCTGAACAGCAACTTTGATTATACGACTTACATAAATGAGGACGATGAAATGCCGGTTACCGGGGCAGACAATGGCATCCGTCTGTATGAGCTTCGCGGCGCGGATTATGATGATGAGCGCTGGGACGATCTTCTGGATCAGCTTACAGTGGATGATATGACCAATATGATCGCCCTGTCCGGGTACCAGACGCCTGCCATGGATTCCGTTGGCAAGGTGACAGCCATCGACGCGGACGGCCCGGCAGCGATTAACAATAACTTCACCGGGGCAGGTTCTATCGGATTCCCGGTGGAAGTGATGATCGCCTGCACATGGAATCAGGATCTGGCAGAAGACTACGGCGAGATGATGGGCAA
This sequence comes from uncultured Eubacteriales bacterium, assembly GCA_949283695.1. Taxonomy (GTDB): domain Bacteria; phylum Bacillota; class Clostridia; order Lachnospirales; family Lachnospiraceae; genus Mediterraneibacter. The sequence goes on from CASDTX010000002.1 coordinate 8,305, forward strand.
GATGTGCCGGGAGATGAACATTGCAGGCTGGTACGCTCCGGGAATGAATACCCACCGTACTCCGTTTGGAGCGAGAAACTACGAGTATTTCTCTGAGGACGGAACGCTGGCAGGATATATCGCGGCTTCCACCGTGCAGGGAGCGGCAGATCAGGGTGTGTACGCCTTTATCAAGCATCTGGCAATGTATGAGATGAACGCCAAGATGGTCTGCGTCTGGTCCAATGAACAGGCAATGCGTGAGATCTACCTCAAGCCATTTGAGATCTCTGTAAAAGACGGAGATGCACATGCAGTTATGGTATCCTGGAGCTTTATCGGCATCAAATGGGCAGGAGAGAACAGCGGCCTGATCAATACCGTACTCCGGGATGAATGGGGATTCGAGGGCTTTGCCCTGACGGATTTCTTCCGCAATAACGGACATGGATTCATGAATGCGGACGCAGCGCTGGCGAACGGCGTGGACGCTATGCTCTCCACTTACGCCGGCGGACCGAATGTGGTGCAGGATCCGGAAGCGGCTTCCTCTGTAAAATACATGAGACAGGCGTGTAAGAACGTGATGTATACCGTGGTCAACAGCTGGCTCTATGAAGAGGACGGCGTGGATACCGGTATGCCGACATGGCAGAAAGCGGTCATCGGCGCGGATGCAGCAGTCGGTGTGATCCTTCTTGGACTGTGCGTACTGGTCTGGAGAAAATATAAGAAAGACCAGAAAGCCGGGAAATAGAGAAACTTCATATTCATAGAACAGAATTCACAACAACAGGCTTCCAGATATAACACAGCTGGAAGCCTGATCTGTAAAAGAGGTATTCCATATGAAATATAAAGAAATGATCAAAAAGATGACGCTGGAAGAAAAGGCGGCTTTCTTAAGCGGAAAAGGGGAATGGCAGACATGGAATTTTGACCGTCTGGGGATTCCCTCCATGTATTGTTCCGACGGCCCACACGGGATCCGTAAGCAGGCAGGGGCGGGTGACCATCTGGGCCTGAACCCCTCCCTCCCGGCAACCTGTTTTCCTACGGCTGCGACCATGGCGAACAGCTGGGATCCGGAGCTTGGAGAAGAGATCGGAAGGGCGCTGGGAGAAGAAGCGCAGGCGCAGGACGTCCATGTTGTCTTAGGACCGGGGCTGAATATCAAAAGAAGCCCGTTATGCGGCAGGAACTTTGAGTATTTTTCTGAGGATCCTTACCTGTCCGGAAAGATGGCGGCGGGTTATGTGCGAGGCATCCAGAGCAAAGGGCGGTACGCCTGCCCGAAGCATTTCGCCGTGAACAGTCAGAAACTGCGCAGGATGGCGATGAACGCAGTCATAGATGAGCGGACACTCAGGGAAATCTATCTGACCGGATTTGAGATTGCCATTAAGGAAGGCGGGGCAAAGGCACTGATGACCAGTTATAATCAGGTCAACGGCACATATTCCAATGAAAACATGCATCTTTTAAAAGAGATCCTACGGGATGAGTGGGGCTATGACGGACTCGTCATCACCGACTGGGGCGGCTCTAACGACCATGTAAAGGGCGTGGCGGCAGGCTCCGATCTGGAGATGCCCACACCCGGTCTTGATTCTGCAAGGCAGATCGTAAAGGCAGTACAGGAAGGGAAACTGGCAGAAGAAGCAGTAGATGCCTGCGTGGACCGGCTGCTGGAAGCAGTGCTTACATTGACCGGAAAGAGCGCGGACGGCGGGCAAAGTGCAGAGGATAAGAGCGGACAGAGAGCGAAGGATTTTGATCAGGAAGCCCATCATGCCCTTGCCAGAAAAGCGGCCTCCCAGAGTGTGGTCCTGCTGAAGAACCGGGAGAATATCCTGCCCTTAAAGCCGGGCACCCATGTGGCTCTGATCGGGGATTTTGCTTTTGAACCCCGGTATCAGGGGGCAGGTTCCTCCATGGTCAATGCGACAAAGCTGGATAAGATGATCGATCTGATCCATGAGTATGACCTTGTACTTGACGGTGCCTCCAAAGGATATCTGCGCAGCGGAGAGACAGACACCGTACTGGAGAAAGAGGCGGTTGACCTTGCGGCTTCCGTGGATGTGGTGATCTGCTGCTTTGGTCTGGATGAGCTGAGCGAATCCGAAGGCATTGACCGGACGCATATGCGGATCCCGCAGAATCAGATTTCCCTGCTGGAGTCCATTTCCAGAGTGAATGAAAATGTAGTTGGCATTTTAAGCGCGGGAGCGGCGGTGGAAATGCCGTGGTACCATTGTCTCAAGGGGCTGCTCCACGGATACCTGTGCGGGCAGGCAGGTGCAGGGGCGATGCTGGATATCGTGACCGGAAAGGTCAACCCGTCAGGAAGGCTGAACGAGACCTATCCGATCCGCTACGAAGATACCCCGGCGTTTAAATATTTCCCCAGTGAGCAGAGAAACTCTGAGTACAGGGAAAGCATTTATGTAGGCTACCGCTATTATGACACGGCGAAAGTGCGCGTGCTTTATCCCTTTGGATTCGGTCTTTCTTATACGAAATTTGATTACAGTGATCTGGGGGTGGATGAGGATGGGGTGTCCTTTACTCTGACCAATTCCGGTGATAGGGACGGCGCGGAAGTGGCGCAGCTTTATATCGGCAAGAAAGATGCAAAGATCTTCCGTCCGGAAAAGGAACTGAAAGGATTCCAGAAGGTATTCCTAAAAGCCGGGGAGAGCAGGCAGGTGAGCATCCCGTTTGACGATAAGACCTTCCGATACTGGAATGTGCGGACAAACCAGTGGGAAGTGGAAGGCGGAATTTATACAGTGATGGCAGGGGCAAGCTGCCTCGATATCCGTCTGAGCGCGGAAGCGGACGTGCAGGGAACGACAGAAACCTATCCTTATTATACGAACCGCATGCCGTCATATTACAGTGGTCAGATCCGTCAGGTGAACGACGGTGAATATCGCGAACTTCTGAAAATGCCGATCCCCAGTGGAAAATGGAGCGGGGAACTGACTGCCAATGACGCCATCTGTCAGATGTATTATGCGAAGAGCCCCATTGCCAGATTCGCGTATCGGAAGCTGACGAAGATGAAGAAGAAAAGTGAGGATGCAGGGAAACCGGATCTGAATATCCTCTTTATCTATAACATGCCTTTCCGGGCCATCGCCAAAATGACCGGCGGCATGGTAAGCATGGAGATGGTAGAGGGGATTGTCACTATGGTAAACGGGCATCTCTTCCGGGGGTTAAAGCGAACGATCGGCGGATATTTCCGCAACCGGCGGCAGAATAAGAAGTATGTGAAAATGATCACACGGAAATGAAGCATCGGAAAATCACAGATTGGGGGATGACAATATGAGTGACATAAAAACAGACAGGAAAAACAACAGTCCAGGTGAGAACACAGGCTGGGCAAGGATATGGGGAAACTTTGAAAAGAAGCATCCGAAACTGGCGAAGTGGCTGTACCAGATCTTTTACTTTTTCGTGTTCAGCATGGGCGTGACGGTGATCCAGTATCTGTTTTTTACGTTCATGCCGGGTGTACTGGGAAAAGGACTGGCAGGGACAGAATTCATGTGGCCGCAGGTACATATGGATCTCTTTGGAGTAGAGTTTACATGGAGCCTTCTGGGATACAATGTGCTTTATGAGAGCGGGGAAGTGCTGATCGGCGGCGGACTGGGATATTTCATCAGTTATGAGGTGGGATCCTTTGTGGCGCAGTGCATCAATTTCCCGCTCCAGAGAAATATCACCTTTAAGAGCCATGGGAATGTGGCGTATCAGGCGATGTGGTATTTGATCGCCTGGATTGTAATCTCGCTGGTGTGCAATGGATTCAACAATCTGTGGATGCCGATCGCGCAGCAGTATGTGGCTCCGGCAGTCTACAACATCCTTGTGACGATCATTACCGGAGGCGTGTCCATGGTGATCTTTTTCTTTGTATTCAAGATTATTTTTCCGGAAGGCGAAGGGAAGAAGTGACATATGACTGGATTTTGTGAAAATGATTTTGTAAAATAGAGAGTTAGGGGACACCAATATTACAGAAAGAGGAGTGTGACAATCTATGAAGTTAGGATTGATTCGGTGCATGCAGACAGAGGACTTTTGCCCTGGCACTACGGATTTTAGAGCGGTCAGAGAGAAGACGGGCGCTTTTGAAGGGATCGAAGAAGAGATTGAAATCATTGGTTTCATCAACTGCGGAGGATGCCCCGGAAAGAAAGCAGTGCTAAGAGCGAGAGAGCTTGTGAGACGCGGTGCTGATACGATTGCATTTACAAGCTGTATCGGGAAGGGGACACCGATCGGATATCCCTGTCCGTTTGCAAAACGGATGAGAGAAGTGGTGGCAGAAGATTTGGAAAATGGGATTCGTTTCTTTGACTATAGTCACTAAAATATTGTCATATACTCCGCGGCCGTATTTAGACCGCGGAGATATTCTATACTTCTATTCGATACTTTCTTATTTCGCAGGCACAATCTCCAGCCAGTATCCGTCTGGATCGGAGATAAAGTAGATTCCCATTTCCGGATTTTCGAAACAGATGCAGCCCATTTCTTTATGTTTGGCGTGCGCTGCTTCGTAGTCGTCCGTCTCGAAAGCAAGATGGATCTCATTGTCTCCCAGATTATAAGGACGATCCATGTCCCGCAGCCAGGTCAGCTCCAGAAGGTGAGGAGTTGTCCCGTCTCCCAGATAGACGAGCTTAAAGCTGCCGTCAGAGGCGTCTTTTGTACGTGTGACTGTGAGCCCAAGGGCCTGCTCATAGAAATCCAGTGATTTTTCAAGATCATAAACATTCAGATTGTTGTGTGCAAAAGTAAAGTTCATAGTTTCCCTCCTGATATTATGGTGATCATCGCGCCATTCGTAAAACCGCGTACACTAACACTAATATAGCATAACATAAAACCGGACAAAAGCAACCCGTTTCTTGTCAGTGTATGGAAAGCTGTGCTAGAATGGAATTACTTTTTATGGGAGGAGCGGGAAGAGGAACATGAAAAAAGGAATTCTTATGGTGAGTTTTGGCACAAGTCATCCCGATGCAATCGCGAAAACCATTGAAGTGATCGAGCAGGAAGCAGCGCAGCGGTATCCGGACTGCTGTGTGTACCGCGCGTTTACCAGCGGGATGGTCATCCGCAGGCTGAAACGCCGGGAGAATCTTCAGATTGAGACTGTCTCTGAAGCGCTGGATCATATGGCGGCGGACGGTGTGGAAGAGGCGATTGTTCAGCCCACTTTGATGATCAACGGTGTGGAGCATGACCGTATGACGGAAGCTCTGATTGAGCATATGGGCTGTTTCCACAGGATCTGTGTGGGGAAGCCGCTGCTTTCCGGAGTAGAGGATTATAAGAAAGCGATCCATGCAGTGATGGCGGAGACAGAAGTGAGGGAGGACGAAGTACTGGTACTGATGGGGAACGGGACCGATCATTATGCGAATTCTGCCTATGGCATGCTGGAATATACGTTTCATGCGCTTGGCTATCATCAAGTTCTTGTGGGGACGCTCGAGAGTTTCCCGGATCTTCGGACCGTCAGAACGAAACTGGAGATCTCAGGGAAAAGAAAGGTCGTGCTTATGCCATTTATGCTGACGGCGGGCAAACATGCCAGGAAGGATATGGCCGGGACAGATGAATCCTGGAAGAGCGAGCTTGAGGCAGCTGGATATGAGGTGCGGACCGTCATGAAAGGGCTGGGGGAGTTCTGCGGGATCCGACGCATCTTCCTGGAACATCTGGAGGAGGCTGCCGGATAAAACAGTCGGCGCAGCCCGCTGCGGCTGCATTTTTCAGCCGGCACATTCGAAAAAGCATTCTGTGCGAATGGCCGGGCTAATCAGCGAACACTGGACTTAAAAATACAGAAACTTGACGAATAAAGAAGTGGAGGCAGAAGAGAATGGGCAATCCAATGGACGGAAATATTGTGAATAAGAAAACAGCGGTCGTGGGAATCGGCGGCGTGGGCGGATACATGGCGGCCATGCTGGGGCAGGTCTGCCCCCATCTCACGGTGGCTGCAAGAGGCGGAAGAGGGGAAGCGATCCGGGAAAATGGTCTGGTGCTTCACAGTGACTATAAAGGCGAGCTGAAAGTCCGTCCCGAACGGGTGGTTCCGGTCCGCGAGATGGGAGTACAGGATTATATCTTTGTCTGTGTGAAGAACTACTCGCTGGAAGAAGTCTGCCGGGAGATGGAGGATTCAGTGGGGGACGATACGGTGATTATCCCGGTGATGAACGGTGTGGACCCGGGAGAGAAGATCCGGAATCTGATCGGGAAAGGCACGGTGGTGGATTCTCTGATTTATATTGTCGCATTTGCTGAACGCGACTATTCGATTACACAGCAGGGAGATTTCGCGAATCTGCGGATCGGGATTCAGAACCCGGATGAGGAGCAGAAGAGGAAGATAGAGGAGGTGTCCCGGCTTCTGGCCGCTGCGGATATTGATCATGCTGTGGCGGAGGACATTGAACTGGCAGTCTGGCGGAAATATATTCTGAACTGTGCCTATAATGTGGCAAGCGCATATTATGACAATACCATCGGTCAGCTCAGAAGTGATCCGGTGAAGGCAAAGGAGTATGAAGCTCTGGTTACGGAGGCATATAACGTGGCGCTGGCAAAAGGCGTGCATGTAAAGCCTGCTCATAAGGATGCAATTATCCACAGATTCTATTATGAACTGGCGGAGAACGCCACCAGCTCACTGCAGCGGGATATCCGGGAGGGGAAGAGAGCTGAGATCGATACCTTCAGCGGCTATATTGTCCGGGAGGGAAAGAAACTGGGGCTGGAGATGCCGGTTTCTGAGAAGATGTACCAGGGGCTGAAGCGGAAAAAACCGTCCATGGATGTCTGGCTGGAAGAAGCGAAGCAGGATGAAAATGCGTCCCGGTGCGGGATGTATCTGTTTCACAATGGAGTTGTGAGAGAAACGCCGAAAGCCCAGGCGCGGCTGGGTGAGGCAGACGCGGGAACGGTGTCGGGCATGGAGTTTTCCTATGATGCGCAGCTGGCCGATGCGGCGGCTGCGCGGGTGAGAAGGATGCCGGGGATCTTCTATGTACGGGTGTGGCTGAACGAAGGCATGCTGGATGTGGGAGATGACATTATGCAGGTGCTGATCGGGGGAGATGTCCGGCCGCATGTGGTGGATGCACTGCAGGAACTGGTAGGAGAACTGAAGGAAAACTGTGTCCGGGAGCAGGAGATCATAAGCCGGTAAACGGATCGGCGTGTATGCCGGCGGTCCGCCTGCGCCGGAAGGCAGCCGGGCGGAGTGCGAGAGTTTGATTTTAATATGGGAGGCAAGGTGAGATGGAAAAGGCGGTGATACGGATCGGCAGCAGGGAGAGCGCCCTGGCGGTCAGACAGACGGAGATTGTCTGCGCCAGGATCCGGGAGGCGGCGCCGCAGGTTGGGATAGAGATCATCACGATGGGGACAGAAGGCGATCGGATCCTGGACAGAAGTCTGGCCAGGATCGGCGGCAAGGGACTGTTTGTGAAAGAACTGGATGCCGCTCTGGCGGAAGGCCGGATTGACCTGGCTGTGCACAGTCTGAAAGATATGCCGATGGAGGAGAACCCGGAGTATCCGATTCTTGCCTATGGGAAGCGGGAGGATGCCAGAGATGTGCTGATATACCGATCTGGGATCAGACAGCTTCCTGAACACCCGCTGATTGGGACTTCCAGCAGGAGACGTGAGCTTCAGATGGCGGCGCTTTATGAAGGCTGCAGTTTCCGGGGGATTCGGGGCAATGTACAGACCCGGCTGCGGAAGCTGGAGGAAGAAGGCTTCGACGGAGTGCTGCTGGCAGCGGCGGGACTGAAGCGGCTGGGGATGGAATCTGTGATCGGGAGATATTTTTCAGTAGATGAGATGGTCCCTGCCGCGGGGCAGGGAATCCTGGCTGTTCAGGGCAGGGCAGCGGATGAGAGAATCTGCCGTTTGCTGTGGGAGGTTGACGATGCTCAGAGCAGGGCTTGTGCTCTGGCGGAGCGCGAGTTCATCCGCACAGTCGGCGGCGGGTGCACGTCTCCTTCTGCAGTTCATGCGCAGGTCAGGGGAGAAGAATTGAAACTGACGGGGCTGTATTATGATGAGAAAAGCGGAACCTATCACAAGCGTTCTGTCTGTGCAGAGATGCAGAGAGCCCGGCAGGCCGGGGAAGCACTGGCGGTGTGCATGATGAAACATGAGGACTGACACGTTCCGATATCATCATTCTGCAAATGAACGTGCCGCTGTCCTGAGAAGAACGGCAGGAAGAAACAGGAAAGCAGCGAAACAGGGAGAAAGCGAAAGAGGAAAACAGAGAGAAAAAAAGCGGGGAGAAACGAAGATATGGGAGAGAACGCTGGTAATAAAGAGGAAACCGGAAACGTCTGGATCGCAGGCGCAGGTCCTGGGGATGCGGGACTTCTGACTGTAAAAGCAGACAGAATGATCCGAAATGCTGACGTGGTTGTGTATGACGCCTTGGTGAGCACGGAGATCTTAAGCAGGATCCCGGAGGGAACAGAGGTGATCGATGTGGGAAAGCACGCCGGGAATCACCCGGTTCCTCAGGAAGAGATCAACCGGATCCTGGTGCGGGAAGCACAGAAGGGGAAAACGGTCCTGCGTCTGAAAGGAGGCGACCCGTTTGTGTTCGGACGCGGAGGAGAGGAGATGGAATTCCTGGCGGAGGCGGGAATCCCGTTTGAAATGGTTCCGGGGATTCCCTCAGCGGTCTCTGTTCCTGCATATGCGGGGATCCCTGTGACCCACAGAGATTATACGTCTTCTTTCCATGTGGTGACAGGACACGCCAGAAAGAATCAGAAATTGGAGATAGATTTTCGCTCTCTTGTAAACTTAAACGGGACGATTGTATTTTTAATGAGTGTTTCATCTATGGAGTATATCCTCAATGGCCTGCAGGAGGCGGGGATGGATGCGGACGTTCCTGCCGCTGTGATAGAGAAAGGGACCACGGCGGAACAGAAACAGGTGACAGCCACGGTAGGAACTTTGAAGGCCCGCGCGGAAGAAGAAGGGATTCAATCCCCGGCTGTGATTCTTGTAGGTCGGGTATGCGCGCTCTCTGAGAAGCTTCACTGGGCGGATCAGCGAAGACTGGACGGGCGGCAGTTTCTGGTGACAAGACCAAGGCAGAACAGCTCCGGACTTGTGAGCCGGCTTCGGGAATTGGGAGCTCAGGTGATCGAGTATCCCGGGATCTGCACAGAGACGATCCGTCCCAACAAAGTGCTGGAATCTGCCCTCGAGGGGTTCGCCCGGCAGTCGGGTGAAGGCTGGCTTGTGTTCACGAGCCCCATTGGGGTTTCTGTTTTTTTTCGGCAGTTGAGAGAATTAAAAATTGATCTTAGAAAGATTTTTAGTATAAATAGAAATGTAAAAATTGCTGCTGTCGGATCAGCTACGGAGGCTGCGCTGGAAGAACACGGACTGTTTGCGGACGTGGTGCCGGAGAAGTATTATACAGAAGATCTGGGGAAGGCGATTGCCAGAGCAGCCGGTTCGCGGGAGAGCCGAATGTCCCCGGTTTCCCTGCTTGCAGTCCGGGCGGAGCAGGGGTCGGAAGCGCTCCTTCCCCCTCTTCTGGAGGCGGGGATAGACGTGCAGGATGTGCCGCTGTACCGGACCCGGTATGAGACCCACCCCTTCTTGAAAGAACGCGTGGAAGCACTGTTTCGGAAAGAAGAGATCGACGCGGTTACCTTTACCAGTGCTTCTACGGTCAGAGGATTTGTACAGGAGATGGATCACACAGATCTGACCCGGATCCGGGCGGTGTGTATTGGAGAACAGACAGCCCGGGAGGCGCGCAGCCATGGGATGCAAGTTCTGACTGCGCCGGAAGTTTCGGCGGAGGCGATGGTGGAGAAAATTCTGGAAGTGTATCGCAGGAAGAGAAACGTATAGAAAGAGATAGGAAGAAAGAGATATAGATAGGAAGAAAGAGATATAGGAAGAGAAAAGTATTGTAAAACTGTGGCAGAGTGCTATAATTGAGTGCGGTCGGAGGGATGGAAGATGGAATGGAATAATAAATCAGAAGTCCGCCAGCACTTTATTATGGCGCTGTGCGGCGGCTTTTTCGGAGGATATGCGATCTTTGGCCGGTCGGCGGTATTTGGTTCTGCGCAGACGGCCAACCTGATTGAGCTGGTCAGCGATCTCCTGGGGAGAGATTTCCGGGAGGTGCTTCTGCGATTGGGAGCGCTGCTTCTTTATATTAGTGCAATGGTGCTGTTCGCAGTTCTCAGCAGAAAGACGGTTTGGAATCTGAAATATCTGGTCTTTCTTATCGAAACCGGCGCGGTGGTGCTTCTGGCTGTACTGCCGGAGAATCTGAATCCCATCGTGGCCTTGTATCCGGTGTTTTTCGCGGCATCCTTTCAGTGGTGTGTGTTTAAGGGCGCGGAAGGATATGCGTGCTCAACGATTTTCTCTACGAATAATGTAAAACAGACCGTACTCTCGTTCTGCGATTATTTCCTGACAGGACAGGAGCAGGCGCAGGAGAGAGAAAAGAGCCTGAAAAAGGGCAGGTTCTTTGGAGAGACACTGCTCTTTTTCCACACAGGGGTAGCATGTGCGTTTCTCGGACTTAAGGCTCTGGGCCTTTCGGCGATCTGGCTGAATCTGCTCGTGATTCTGGCAGGCCTGTGTGCGACGGAAGCTCAGGAGGGGAGGATCCGGGCGCAGCTTGGCGGTCTGCGGCTGAACGGTCCGGTCTGAGTGACCGGAACCATCAAGGCTCTGCAGGGCTGTCGGTGCGGTCTGAGCGACCGGAACCATCAAGGCTCTGCGGGGCTTTCTCAGTAGACTTCCTGACGATCAGTTCTGCATGCAGCAGTACGGTCCCGATGGACACCTGATTCATCAGGCTGTTCAGCGCGTAATATCCGCTCTTGCCCAGCTCGGTCCGATCCTGTCTGATTGTGGTCAGAGGCGGAGAGGTATAGGCGGAGAGGGGAATGTCGTCGAATCCGATGATGCTGATATCCCGCGGCACCTGATATCCCAGCTCTTTGCAGTGGTTGATCGCTGCGTTGGCAAAGGTGTCCTGGCAGCAGATCACAGCAGTCATCCCCATGTCGAGAAGGCGGGGGAGATGTTTCTCCATACATTCTGTGAGATAATAAGAGCAGCCGGCATAAGAAGGACTCGTCTTCAGTCCGTGGTTGTGCATGGCCTGGAAGAAGGCACGGTGCCGGACCTGCATGATATGAGAGCCGAGAGCGCTGCTTAAATATCCGATCTTTGTATGTCCCAGTTTCTTCAGGTAGGCAACCGCCAGATCCATGCCTTCGTTGTTGTCAATTCCCACATAAGCGGTCGATGAATTCCCGATAATCTGATTGTCATAGAGAACCGTCGGTGTACGGCTGCTGCGGAAGCTCTTCATCCATGGTTCCCCCAGGGAAAAGCCGAGCAGGAAAGCGCCTGCATAGTCATTCTGCAGCATGAAGACATCGTAAGGAGACTTCCGCTGAATCTGTACATCGATTGGCACCACATCTACCTTATACCCGGCAGGCTCTGCCATTTGCCGGAATCCCATGATAATGTCATAGGCAAACTGATGGGGTTCTTCATATTCAATATTGTCTTTCTGTACGAGGATACACAGGCGCTTGCCTGTTTTTTTATACCGTCTGAGTCTGGTGTATCCCAGTTCTACAGCTGTCTCGAGGATCTGTTTTTGTAATGTTTCGCTGATATCCGGGGCATCGTTCAGTGCCTTCGAGACGGTACCCTTAGAAATCCCCAATTTATCGGCAATATCCTGAATTGTCGTCATTTTTATCACCTGTTCTGTTTTCATCAAAATACTACAATTATTATATCAGAAAGCAGATAGAAATCAACGGAGACTGCCAACGGTTTAGGAAAGTTTCGAAAAAATGATCTGCGAATGGAAATGAAGGAATTCAAGTAGAAAAAAGTACACAAAATAGACAACTTAAATTTGTACAAAACAGAAAAAATATAATTAATGCTTAAAATAATTGATTTTCCTGTGAAAAAGATGTAGTATTAATTTACGAAACAAAACGAAACTTTTATGAAACGGAGGATGACAAGATGAAAAAGAGAGCGGTGTCGCTGCTTCTGGCAGGGCTGATGACCTTAGGCCTCGCCGTGACCGGGCTGACCGGATGCGGCGACAGTACAGACGGAAAAGAAAGTGTCCGGCTTATGGTATGGTCGCCCCAGGGAGATCAGTCAAAGGAAAAGGGAGAATGGCTGCAGACCTGCTGTAATGCATTTGCGGAAGAACATCCGGAGTGGGATATCACGTTCGTCTATGGTGTGGCAGATGAAGCCAGCTCGGCAGGACAGGTTTCACAGGACGCGGAGGCGAGCGCGGATGTATTCCTGTATGCAAACGATAATCTGACAACCATGACAGACGCGGAGGCTCTTGTAAAATTCGGCGGAGTGTACAGAGATGAGATTGAGGCTACAAACTCGCAGGCATCCCTGGATTCCGTGACCATGGACGGAGAGGTTTACGGGATTCCGTTTGCGATCAATACATGGTTCATGTTCTATGACAAGAGCGTCTTTTCTGAGGAAGATGTGAAGAACCTCGACACAATGCTGGAAAAGGGCGTTGTATCCTTCCCGTTTACCAACTCCTGGTATCTGCCGGCGTTCTATATCGGGAATGGCTGTACCCTGTTCGGTGACGGTACAGACGCTTCGAAAGGTGTAGATTTCGGCGGAGAGAAGGCCCGGGAAGTGACTGATTATCTGATTGATCTGGAGGCTAATCCGAATTTCAGAATTGACCAGGACGGTTCCGGTATCGCAGGACTTCGTGACGGAAGCATTAACGCGATGTTCTCCGGCTCCTGGGACGCAGTCTCAGTTTCAGAGATCCTGGGAGACAACATGGGAGTAGCGGCGCTTCCGACTTACACCCTGAATGGTGAGGAGAAGCAGATGTACTCCTATGCAGGTACAAAGGCGGTCGGCGTGAATACACAGAGCGAGTACATGGTACAGGCTGTGCAGCTTGCGATTTTCCTGGCGAATGAATATTCCCAGAGACTGCACTATGAGCTGGAAAGCGTAGTTCCCTGCAACACAGAACTTCTGCAGGATGCGGACATCATCGCAGATGAGGTAGTGGCAGCGGTAAACGATACATTTAATTATACTTCCATCCTGCAGCCGAACCTTGCGGAGATGGCGAACTGCTGGACTCCTGTGGAGAATATGGGGAAGGGGATCCGAAACGGAAGCATTACCCATGAGAATGCGGCAGAACAGACAGAACTGATGAATGAAGCGATGAACAGCAGTGGAATCTAGAAATCTGGGATGAGGTGAAAAGGATGGGAATTATAAAAAAGAGAGTAAATGATTTTCCAACACCCTATACATGTACAAAAGCGATCAAAGAGGGCGGGATTGAGACCAAGCTTTCCATGGTCCTGATGGGGTTCGGAAATATAGTACACGGACAGATCATCAAGGGGCTTCTTTACCTGGCGATTGAGGTGGCATATATTGTATTTATGGCTGTAAACGGAATCGGTTTCCTGGCAATGCTTCCTTCCCTGGGTGATACCCCGCAGAAAGAAGTCTGGGATGAGGCACAGCAGATCTATGTATATACCGGCGGCGACCAGTCGATTCTGATCCTGCTCTACGGCGTGGCAACCGCGCTGCTGACCTTCCTGATGATCTGCGCGTGGAGAGGAACGCTGAGAAGTGCGTACAAGGCAGAGTGCCTGGCAAAAGAAGGCCGCCATGTGAACAATTTCGCGGAGGATTTAAAATCTCTGCTGCATGAGAATCTTCATAGACTTTTCATGACGCCGCCGATGTTCTTCATCAGCGCATTCACGATCCTGCCGCTGATCTTCATGATCTGTATGGCATTTACAAACTACAGCAAGATCGACAATCATCTGATGCTGTTTGACTGGGTCGGACTGGATAACTTCAAGGCATTGTTCGATTCTTCCAGTATTCTGGGAAGTACGTTCTGGTCTGTTCTCGGATGGACCCTTGTGTGGGCGTTCTTCGCGACATTCAGCAACTATATCGCAGGTATGATCATCTCCCTGATGATTAACCGCAAGGGAACAAGAGCAAAAGGATTCTGGAGATTCTGTTTCGTACTCTCCTGTGCGGTGCCGATGTTCGTATCCCTGCTGATTATGAGAACCATGCTGCAGCCGGAGGGTGCGGTGAACGTACTTCTCCGCAACCTGGGCCTGATTGCACAGGACGCGAGCCTTCCGTTCTTCACGGATCCGACCTGGGCAAGGGTAACCGTTATTGTGATCAATATCTGGGTCGGTGTACCGTATACACTGCTTCAGCTGACCGGTGTCCTGCAGAATATCCCTGCAGAGCTTTATGAGGCGGCGCAGGTGGACGGAGCCAATGCCTTCCAGACATTTACAAAGATCACACTTCCGTATATGCTGTATGTAACAACTCCGTACCTGATTTCGACATTTACAGGAAACGTAAATAACTTCAACGTGATCTATCTGCTGTCTACCGGAGATCCGGTTACGGACCTGGCGTCCACGGCAGGAAAGACCGACCTTCTGGTCACCTGGCTGTACAAGCTGACCATTGACAAACAGTATTACAATATCGGTGCTGTCATCGGTATCCTGACATTTATCATCCTTGCGGTTGGCGCATTGTTTACATACCGCCGCAGTAAATCTTACAAAGAAGAAGGAGGATTCTAAACATGGCTGGAAAGAAGATGCATTCTGCAAAGAGAAAACGTTTTATAAACAATACGATTGTCCATGTGATCCTTGCGATTCTTGCGGCAATATGGGTATTCCCGATCCTCTGGGTCATCCTTACAAGCTTCCGTGCGGAAAAAGGATCTTATGTATCTACATTCTTCCCGCAGTCCTACACACTGGACAACTATGTGAAGCTGTTTACTGATACAACGATCCTGAACTTCCCGCAGATGTTCATGAATACGCTGTTCATCGCCATCTGCTCCTGTATCCTGTCGACGTTTTATGTACTGGCAGTGTCCTACTGCCTGTCCAGACTTCGCTTTAAACTGAGAAAGCCGTACATGAACATGGCGATGATCCTCGGACTGTTTCCCGGATTCATGTCCATGATCGCAGTGTACTTTATCTTAAAGGCAATCGGGCTGACCGAAGGAAATCTGATCAAACTGGCGCTGATCCTGGTATACTCGGGAGGCGCGGCACTGGGATTCCAGATCGCGAAAGGATTCTTTGACACCGTGCCGTTCGCGGTGGATGAGGCGGCCCTCCTCGACGGATGTACCAGGTGGCAGATCTTTTCCAAGATCACGCTTCCATTAAGTAAGCCGATCGTTATCTATACGGTGCTGACATCCTTTATGTCCCCGTGGCTGGACTTCATCTTCGCGAAGGTGATCTGCCGCGCCAACTCTGACCAGTATACCATTGCCATCGGCCTTTGGAAAATGCTGGAGAAAGAGTACATTGATAACTGGTACACCTGCTTCGCTGCAGGCGCGGTGCTGATCTCCATTCCGATCGCCGCACTGTTCCTGTACATGCAGAGGTATTACGTAGACGGACTTTCCGGAGCTGTCAAAGGTTAATTCGGGATGCAAAGATGAGCAGGCATGTCTTAGACTGGCACAGGCGTGCCTGCTCAGTGTCCATCCGACCGCAGGGGGATGCCGGACCGGCAGAGATCCGGATGGAAAAAAGGGGATTGTTCAAGGTTTGCGTCGTGTTGCCCCTGTCCGCCGACGCTAGGGTTTATTTAGACATAGAAGGCGATTTAGAAATAGAATATGAAATAAAATGACACAGAATATATGAAATAATCACAGAAAGGCGGATTTATGAAGACAGCATTAGAATGGAAAAAGTATTATTTGAGTCCGGGGTTTCGGGATCATTACATATATAGTGGCACAGATCTTGGGGTGAGCTGTTCGGACAGTGGGACTGCTTTTAAGTTGTGGAGCCCTTCGGCAGACAGTATCACCCTGAATCTGTATCATGAGGGAAGCGGAGGGAGGCCCTATCAGAGCGTGCCTATGGAGCGCATGGAGAAGGGCGTCTGGAGCTGGAACTCGGAAGAATGCCTGCACGGCGTCTATTATGACTTCCTGATTCGGAGAGAAGAAGAGACGGTTCGCTCGGCAGATCCATATGCGAAAGCCTGCGGCATCAACGGCAGGCGCAGTATGGCTGTGGATCTGCGAAAGACAGACCCGTCAGGCTGGGAGGAAGACCGGCCGCCGGAGAAAGGCCCGGAGCAGATCATCTACGAACTGCATGTGAAAGAGTTCTCCTGGGATCCGTCAGGAGGCTTCCCGGAAGCATACCGGGGAAAGTATAAGGCATTTACCTGTCCGGACACCACGCTGAACGGGGATGGGATTCATCCGACGGGGCTGAGGTATCTGAGAGATCTGGGCGTGACCCATGTACAGATCATGCCTGCTTACGACTATGGTTCTGTGGATGAGCGGGCCGGTGACGAGGAGTTTAACTGGGGATATGACCCGGTGAATTATAACGTGCCGGAAGGGTCCTATTCTCTGGATCCGGAACACGGGGAAGTGCGGATCCGGGAGATGAAGGAGATGATCCAATCTCTTCACAGACAAGGGTTCCGGGTGATTATGGATGTGGTGTATAACCATACGTACTCTCTGGATTCCTGGTTCCAGCGTACGGCCCCCTGGTATTTCTATCGGATGTTCGACGACGGCAGGATCTCCAACGGGTCTGCCTGTACGAACGACGTGGCAAGCGAGCGGGAAATGTGCGCCAAGTATATCCTGGAATCGGTGCTGTACTGGACCGAGGAGTATCATGTGGACGGGTTCCGCTTTGACCTGATGGGGCTTCTGGACGTGGATCTGATGAACCGGATCCGCCGTGCCCTGGATGAGAAATACGGCAGAGGCGAGAAAATCATGTTCGGGGAGCCCTGGCGCGCAGATAATTCCGCCATGGAAGAGGGCGCAGTGCCGGCCCTGAAAGAAAACATCCGGCTGCTGGATGAGAACATCGGCATGTTCTGCGATGACACGCGGGATGCGGTGAAAGGATCGGCGCTGAAGATCCGGCGTCCCGGATTTATTAACGGGGCAGAAGAGAAAGAAGACGACGTGATCCGGGGAGTAAGTGCCTGCTGCCTTCCGGGAGACTACCGGGCGAAGGCGCCGTCCCAGATCATTACATATGTGTCAGCCCATGACAATCAGACGCTGTGGGACAAACTGGCCGAGACGCTTCCGGATGCGGATGAAACGGAGCGGATGCGCCTGAACCGGATGGCAGCGGCGCTGTATATGACATGCCAGGGGACGCTGTTCTTCCTTTCCGGTGAGGAGTTCGCCCGCACCAAGGAGGGAATGGAGGATTCCTTCAATGCCCCCATCACGCTGAACCGGCTGGATTGGGTGCGGGCCTGGAAGAACCGGGAACTGGTCGAGTACTACCAGGGCCTGATCGCTCTGCGCAAGCAGCTTCCAGGTCTGTGTGATAAATCAGAACACGCCGCCGAGCGGATCCATGGCGTGGAGAAAGAACCGGGACTGATCCGTTTCCAGGTGGACAACCGAAGCTGCCTGGGCGCGGCAGGAGCCGAAGAGACAAACGGAGGAAGCCGCTGGCAGGAACTGAAAATCATTTATAACAGAGGGAAAAGCGAGCAGGCGGTGCCGCTGGACCAGAGCGGATGGGAGATCCTCTGTGACGGAGAGAACAGCAGGCTGTGGGAAGGCCGCTGCCCGGCCGGACCGCAGGTGAATGTGCCGCCTCAGAGTGTGATGGTGCTTGGGCTGACAGAAGCGTCGAACGCACACGGGGATGCAGAGCAGACAGCCGATGCAGCGGGCGCGGGGGACAGTCAGAACAGCGTGAGAGACAGCGAGAGAATAAGTGACAGCATATGGAGGAAGAAAGCAGTATGAGCAGAAAATGGGTCTATGGAAAACAGGACTGGAAGTCGTTTGAAAGAGGACAGGAGAACTGTTATCTGATGACAAACGGCCTGGGAGGGTTTTCATCCACAACGATGACAGGTTCCGCGGCAAGAAACGACCATGCATTTTTCATGGCATGTACCAAAGCGCCGAATCACCGCTGCAACATGATTCACCGGCTTTGCGAGAAACTGGAATCCGGGGGGAAGGAATCCGTCCTTTCCTCCCAGGAGTTCGCGGACCACAGCCGGGAGGAAGGGTATCGTTATCTGGCAGCGTTTTCTTATGAAGATACGCCGGTGTGGAGATTCGTCTTAGACGGCGTGGAGATTGAGAAAGAAGCGGCCTTAAAGCAGGGAGAGAATACAGCGGCGCTCTGTTACCGGATCCGGAACCGTTCCCGGAAGGATGTCCGGCTGAGCGTGACGCCGTTTTTCCAGTTCGTTCCCAAAGGGGAGGATCTGGAGCCGGACCGAACGTTCCTGCTCTGTGACGGGAAGGTTATAAGCGGAGATCTGTCGCTGTATTTCTGGACGGACGGAACTGTGGAACAGATCCCGGAGCAGTCGGAGACCTATTTTTATGCATATGACGCCTGCGACGGACGGCGGGAGAACGGGACCGCCAAGGCCTGCTGCCGGATCGTACAGGAAGTGAAGGCGGGGAGCTTCGCAGAGCTGTCGGTGGTGTTCAGCCTGGAGAAGAACTGTCTGCGGCAGATGCATCTGGCAGAAGAAGGAGAAGACGGCGTGAAGCGCGCAGGCTCGGAAGCCGGCGGCAATGCGGGTATCGGGGATGAGGCAGGCAGTGTGAACAGCTGCGCAGAACAGATCATCCGGGAACTCAGGGAATACCGGAAGGAGCTGGCGGACAGGTCTGGGTTTGCGGATGAGAACGCGCGTTTCTTGGCCAAGAGTGCGGATCAGTTCATTTCTGACCGGGCCTCTACCGGCGGGAAGACCATCCTGGCAGGATATCCGTTCTTCGAAGACTGGGGGCGGGACACAATGATCGCCCTGCCGGGAGTGTGTATCTCTACCGGCAGATACAAAGAGGCAGAATCCATTCTCCGGACCTTTGCCCAATATGAGAAGAACGGACTGATGCCCAATTTGTTCCCGGAAGGAACCAGCGAGCCCATGTATAACACAGTGGACGCGGCGCTGCTCTTTATCAACTGTGTCTGGCTCTACTACGAGGCGGCCGGATGCAGGGAATTCGTGAGCGAGATGCTGCCGGTCATGGAGCGGATCGTCACAGCCTACCGGGAAGGAACCGACTACAACATTCACATGGACGCGGACGGACTGATCGCGGCCGGATCCGGCCTGGATCAGGTGACCTGGATGGATGTCCGGGTGGGGGAGATCCTGCCGACCCCGCGTCACGGGAAACCAGTGGAAATCAATGCGTACTGGTACAACGCGCTTAAGATCATGGGAGAATGCAGCTGCCTGCTGGGGCTTGACGGTTCAGCATATGAACGTCTGGCCGAGCAGGTGAAGGCGTCTTTCCTGAACCAGTTCTGGCGGGAGGACGCCCGCTGTCTGAAGGATGTGATCTCCGGAAGCGCAGCAGATGATCAGATCCGCTGCAATCAGATCTGGGCGGTGTCCATGCCCTTCACTATGCTGGACGCAGAGAAAGAACGCCAGGTAGTGGATACGGTATTTGAGAAGCTGTACACGCCTTACGGTCTGCGGACACTGGAAGAAGCGGATCCCCAGTTTCAGCCGTACTACGGAGGGGAGGTCCTGAAACGGGATCTGGCCTACCATCAGGGAACGGTATGGGCTTATCCGCTGGGCGCGTATTATCTGGCCTGCCTGAAAGTGCGGGGGTACAGCGAGGAGGCCAAGGCATACGTGAAAGCACAGCTGGAAGTGCTGGAGAGCGCGCTCCGGGAAGGGTGTATCGGACAGCTCCCGGAGATCTATGACGGAGAGAATCCAGTGTCGTCGAAGGGGTGCTTTGCCCAGGCGTGGAGTGTGGGCGAGCTGATCCGTGTCTATGAGAAACTGGAACAAGAATAGACTGCGCTTGACAGCCAGACAGCCAGACAGCCGGACAGCCAGACAGCCGACGCAGCAGCGCTGCGGTTTCGCAGCGCGGCAGACAGAAGAAACCAGAGAAATGAACAGAAGACAGGAGGACTGGCATGGATTTTACAGGGGTATATCACAAGACATCCGAGCAGCTGAGCTATGCGCTCGATGAGAACAGGCTGATTATTAATTTGAAGACCGGTTATGATGTAAAGCAGGTGTTCCTGATCTACGGAGATCCTTATGAAGCCGGGATTCTGGGCGGAAATGAGAAGTGGACCGGGGAGCGGTCGGAGATTGTCTATAAGAAACGGCTGCGCCATCAGCTCTGGTGGACTACCACGGTGGTGCCGCCTTATAAGAGGTGTAAATATTATTTTGAACTGCATACCGAAGAGGAGACCTGGTATTACTTCGAGGACGGATTCTTGACGGAAGAACAGGTCAACATGCCGGGAAGGCTCCTGCAGTATTTTATTGTGCCGTGGATGAATCCGGCAGATGTCAACCGTACGCCCGGATGGGTCAATGACACGGTGTGGTATCAGATCTTTCCGGACCGGTTCTGCAACGGTACGCCGGAGAAGAAGGATCCGGACGTTCTGCCCTGGCAGACTGGCCCGGTGACAAACATGGAACGGTACGGGGGCAACCTGGAAGGGGTACGCAGGAAGCTGCCTTATCTTCAGGAACTTGGGATTACAGGGATCTATTTCAATCCCCTTATGGAAGCCGAGACGAACCATAAATATGATACCACGGATTATACAAAGATTGATCCGGCGTTCGGGGACGGGCAGATCATGGCACAGCTTGTCTCAGAGGCACATGACCGGGCGATCCGGGTGATTGTGGACGCGGTGTTCAACCACTGCGGGCGGAAGTTCGGGCCCTGGCTGGACGTGCTGAAGAAGGGGCGGGAGTCCCGGTACGCAGAGTGGTTCATGATACAGGACTGGTCGGACATCCGGAAGCATGAGAACACAAGGGACGGCAGGTTTTACTCGTTTGCCTTCGCGGACTGGATGCCGAAGCTGAATACGAACAATGAAGAAGTGATTGACTATTTCTGCGGTGTGTGCGCGGACTGGATCCGGAAATACGATATCGACGGGATCCGCTTTGATGTGGGAAATGAGGTGTCGCATTATTTCCTGAAGCGGATCCGGCAGTATTTAAAGGCGATCAAACCGGACCTCTATCTCCTGGGCGAGATCTGGCATGACGCCAGCCAGTGGCTCGCAGGCGATGAATATGATTCGGTCATGAACTATCCGCTGATGAGCGGCATCCATGATTTCTTTCTTGATAATTCCATGGGGAAAGAAGAGTTTGAGTTCATGGTTAATCGCTGTTATACGATGTACATGCAGCAAAATAATAATGTTCTGTTCAATCTGCTGGACTCCCATGACACAGAACGGCTGATGAACCGATTTCACGATCTGGATATGTTCTATCAGCAGCTGGCGATTCTGTTCACGCTTCCCGGAAGTCCCTGCATCTACTACGGGACGGAAATTGCCATGGAAGGCGGCTTTGATCCGGACTGCCGCAGGTGCATGCCCTGGGATGAGATCGGGACAGAAGAGAATCAGGAGCGGATCTCGCAGATGAAAGCCCTGATCCGTCTGAGGAAGACAGAGGAAGCCTGCCGGAGTCCCCATTTCCATTTCCCGAACCGGTACGAGAACAGACGGTGCGTTGAATATATCAAGATCGACAGCCAGGACCGGAGGATCCAGGTGGTGCTGAACTGCTCCCCGGAGGCACTCTCTGTGGGAGAAGGCGGTGAGGTGCTGTTCGCGCGGCAGTTCGCCGACGGCGTACTGAAGCCGAAAGGCACTCTGGTGAGGAGACTTTAGAGGCGCGGCTTTGGATGAGAGGGACCGCGGCTGACAGGAAAGAAGAGAGGTGTTTCAATATGGCAGAGAAAGACATGACAGGAAAGAAATGGTGGAAGAACGCAGTGGTGTATCAGATCTACCCGAAGAGTTTCCAGGATTCGGACGGAGACGGCGTGGGCGATATCCGGGGGATGATCAGCAGGCTGGACTATCTGCAGGAGCTGGGGATCGACGCGGTGTGGATCTCGCCCATGTACTGCTCTCCGCAGAAAGACAACGGCTACGATATCGCAGATTATCGTGAGATTGACCCCATGTTCGGAACACTTGCGGATATGGATGAGCTGATCGCTGAGGCAGGGAAGCGCGGCATCCGCATTATCATGGATCTGGTGCTGAATCATACCTCAAACGAACACAAGTGGTTCCTGGAAGCGAAAAAGAGCAAAGACAATCCGTACCATGACTATTATGTCTGGAAAGACGGCGTGGAAGGCGTGTATCCAAACGATATGAAGGCGACGTTCGGCGGGCCGGCCTGGGAATGGGTGCCGGAGCTGCAGCAGTATTATTTCCATCAGTTTGCTGTGGAACAGCCGGATCTGAACTGGGAGAATCCGGACGTGCGGCAGGAGATCTATGATATGATCCGCTGGTGGATGGACAGGGGCGCAGGCGGGTTCCGCCTGGATGTGATCGACCAGATCGCGAAAGAGCCGGATCTTGGGATTACAAGCAATGGCCCGAGGCTGCATGAATTCCTCCGGGAACTGAGCCGTGAGACGTTCCAGCGGGGAGACCTGATTACCGTCGGCGAAGCGTGGGGCGCGACGCCGGAGAATGCGAAGCTCTACAGCAATCCGGACGGCAGTGAGTTCTCAATGGTATTCCAGTTCGAACATATGGTGCTGGATCAGCAGGAAGGAAAAGAAAAGTGGGATCTGGCCCCGCTTCCGTTTATAAAGCTGAAGAAATGCCTTGCGAAATGGCAGGAGGCGCTTCATGAGACCGGATGGAACAGCCTGTTCTGGGATAACCACGACCTGCCGCGTATCGTGTCGCGCTGGGGAGACGACGGCAGATACCGCACAGAATCGGCAAAAATGCTC
The DNA here is from genome assembly GCA_949283695.1 of uncultured Eubacteriales bacterium. Lineage (GTDB taxonomy): Bacteria > Bacillota > Clostridia > Lachnospirales > Lachnospiraceae > Mediterraneibacter. The sequence continues at coordinate 31,271 of CASDTX010000002.1, forward strand.
GCGGCAGTGCTCCACGGCATGCAGGGAACCCCCTATATTTACCAGGGGGAGGAACTGGGCATGACGAACGTGAAATTTACCGACATCAGCAGTTACAGAGATATAGAAACCTTGAACATGTATGAGGAGCGGATACAGGAGGGATACGAGAAGGACGGCGTGATGCGGTCCATCTATGCCAAGAGCCGCGACAATGCCCGGACGCCGATGCAGTGGAACGCAGAAGAACACGCCGGATTTACGGCGGGGAAACCATGGATCGAAGTGAATCCCAACTATACAGAGATCAACGCAGAAGCTGAGAGAAAAGACCCAGATTCCGTATGGCATTTCTATCAGAAACTGATCCGGCTGCGCAAAGAAAATCCGGTATTGGCAGACGGCGCGTTCAATCTCCTCCTTCCCGAGGATGAACAGATCTTCGCCTATACACGGACAGATCAAGAAACACAGATGCTGGTATGCGCAAACTTCACAGGAGAACCGGCGTCCTGCCCGGTGCTGACAGAATGGCAGGATGCAGAGATCCTGATTCATAATTATACCGGAGAACCGACGGAAGAAATGAAGCCATATGAGGCAGTGATTGCAGTAAGAAAAAGAGGATAAATGGGAGAATTGTGTGACCAAACTGTGAACGGGGTCAGGCACTTTTGCAAAAGTGCCTGACCCCGTTCACAGTCTGGTCACAGATCTTAAGGAATTCTTTATAAAATAAATAGTGAAAAAGTCTCTCTGAACAGTTAGAATAGAGATAGAATGCGAGAAAAGGAGGAGGCCGTGAAGAGTGTAATCAGTGTTAAGAATCTGTATAAGCTCTACCGTGTCGGTGATTCTGTTGTTCATGCGCTGGACGGTGTGAGTTTTGAGATTTATGAAGGGGAATTCTGTGCCATTGTCGGCACGTCTGGCTCCGGCAAGTCTACGCTGCTGAATATGCTGGCGGGGCTGGAGAAGCCGACCCGGGGCGAGATCGTGATCGCAGGCAGTCATATTGAGACGATGAAGGAAGATGAGCTGGTGAGATTCCGCAGGGAGAATGTGGGATTTATCTTCCAGTCGTTCCATCTGATCGGGACCATGAATGCCCTGGAAAATGTGGCTATGCCGCTGATGTTCAAGGGAGAACCCCGCAGGACGAGGATGAAGAAGGCGGATCAGATGCTGAATCTGGTGAATCTGAAGAAGCATAAGAAGCATCTTCCCAACCAGATGTCGGGCGGACAGCAGCAGAGAGTGGGCGTGGCCCGGGCTCTGGTGGCAGACCCGCAGATTGTGTTTGCCGATGAGCCTACAGGAAATCTTGATTCTCATACATCGGAAGATGTGATGAGACTTATGCAGAGAATTGTAAGAGAGCAGAACCGGACGCTCGTGATGGTAACACATGACAACCATCTTGCAGAGTTTGCGGACAGAGTGTTCCATATTTCGGACGGCAGAATTGTCCGGATCGAAGAAAACAAAAATGAATCCGAGGGAGGAAAAGCACATGAAACTGCTTAAGAAGACAGGTGCGTTACTGATCTGCGCCGTATTTATCTTCTCCATGCTGATACCGCTGGGGACGAGAGCACAGGAGGAAACACAGACTGAGAAAACAGAGCAAACAGATGAGGCGGCAGTGCTGCAGCAGATTACCTTAAGCGTGGGGGACGGACAGGATACTCCGGTGTTTAAAGCAGGAGAGAAGACCGTACTTACCATCAACGTGGCAAACAAGGGAAATAAGGACGCGCAGAATGTGCGGATCTCCCCGGTTGTGGAGAGTACCGATAAATGGCCCTTCGAGATGGATAAGCTCAATTATGAGCTGGAGCTTGGGACGATCGGTGCCGGCGAGCAGGCGGCCGCTGTATGGGGCAGTGACAAAGCTCCTCTCACGGTAAGCGCGGACGTTACCGGCAAGTCTTATCAGCTGATCTTTAAGATCACATACGATGACGGCGAGAAGGCCTATGAGACAGAGAAGTATGTGTTCGTTAAGACAACGGCGGCAGAGAAACCGGCGGACGACGGGAAAACCGAAGAACCTCAGAACCCCGGCGGCACTGACGGAAGCGGAGGATCCGGCGGCGGATCCGATCTGTCCGGCGGCGGAGTCTACAACGGAGACATCACTGCGTCCGGCGGAAGCAGCGGGAACGGATCTGTTCCCCGTGTGATTGTGACCGGATTTGACACACAGCCCGGAGAAGTTAAGGCGGGAACCAACTTTAAACTCATCGTGCATCTGAAGAATACATCCAGGCAGACAGCTGTGACCAATATGCTGTTCGACTTCCAGGCTCCGGCGGCAGGGACAGACGCGGCGGCAGAAGCGCCGGCTTTCCTCCCGGTATCCGGCTCCAGTTCTGTTTACCTGGAGAACATCCCGGCATCCGGCACAAAGGACATTTCCATCGACCTCAATGCCAGAGCAGACCTGGTGCAGAAGCCTTACAGCATCTCGATGAGTATGAAATATGAGGATCAGGATGCTGTGCAGTATGACGGACAATCCAGTCTTGCGATCCCGGTGAAGCAGGAGGCGAGATTTGAGTTCAGTGAGATTCAGATCAGCCCGGAGACAGTAGCGGTAGGCGAAGAGGCTAATATTTCATGCAGTCTGTATAACCTGGGACGTGTGAAAATGTACAATGTAAAGGTACGTTTTGAAAGTGACGCGATTCAGGGCCAGGAGCAGTTCATCGGAAACCTGGAATCCGGAGCATCCGGAATGATCGACGGCATTGTAACGGCTGTGGCAGAGTCCTACGATGACTCGAACTGCAAAATGGTACTTACATATGAAGATGATGCCGGAAATGAAACAACGGTAGAACAGCCCTTCACGATGATGGTGACAGCTATGCAAGAAATGACCGGCATGGAAATGATGGGAGAGATCCCGGAGGAAACAGGCGGCGGTTCTATGACAGGAATCATTGGGGCAGTCGCTGCGGCGGTCGTGATCATCATAATCGCTGTCGTTGTCGCTGTAAAACACAGGAAAAAGAAGAAAACGGCAGCAGAAGAGGAGGAATTGATGGATGAGGTGGAGCGATTTACTGAGGATGAGCGTTAGCAGCCTCAAAAGACGGAAGCTCCGTACGTTCCTGACCGTACTAGGCGTGGTGATCGGAACCGCATCCATTGTAGTTATGATTTCCCTGGGTCTGGGCCTTCAGCAGTCCATGTATGAGGAAGTAGAGCAGAACGGAGGCACGACCAGCCTCACGGTCACCGGGATGTCCGGATATGGGTCTGTCTATATCGGAATGTACGGCATGGACGAGGAAGCTTCTGAGAAGTATATTACAGACGACACGATCGAGGAACTGAGATCTCTGGAATATGTAGAGAGCGCGGAACCTGTGATCAATGTTCAGGGGCTGGGCCTGAAGGGAAATTATGAAGGATATCTGGACATCTACGGCATGACTCCGGAAGCCCTGCAGGATATGAATCTTAAACTGGAAGAGGGCGGACGCCTTCCGGATCCGGACAGCCCGGAGCTGGAACTGGTCTACGGCAACGCCATGATTATGAACTTCTATGATAAGAACTCCGGGATGGGCTACTGGGACGGAGAGATGCCCGATATTGATCTGAAGACAGATAAGATCTTCCTGATCCTGGATCAGGACACCTACTATCAGTCCAAGTACACGGATGTCATGAGCGGTTATGATGCGGGAGACGGCAGCGGAAGTACGTCGGGTCCGAAGATTGCGAAGAAATATGTGGTGCAGGCAAGCGGGGTGATCGCGGGCGGACCGGAGACATATAATGCGAACTCATACAGTGTGTTCTGCGATATTACCCGGCTGAAAGAATACCTTCAGAAGGAGTTCCGGGGCAGGGCCATACCTGGCCAGCCTACCACACAGAGCGGAAAGCCTTACAGCAAGTTCGTCTATTCTTCCGCGAAGCTTCGGGCGGATGATATGAATCATGTGGAAGAACTGGCGAATACCATCCGCAGTATGGGATACAATGTATCCTCGAATATCGAATACATCAATGCGATGAAATCACAGTTTGCCATGGTGCAGGCTGTGCTGGGAGGAATCGGTGCCGTGTCCCTGCTCGTCGCGGCCATCGGCATTGCCAATACGATGCTGATGTCCATCTATGAGAGGACGAAAGAGATCGGCGTTATGAAGGTGATCGGGTGCAGCCTGAGAAATATCGGCGAGATGTTCCTGCTGGAAGCGGGATTCATCGGACTGGCGGGCGGCCTGATCGGGAATCTCTTAAGCTTCCTGATGTCAGCGGGCATCAATGCGGTCGTCTCCGGGAGCGGCATGGTATCGGGCACAGGAAATATCTCCTACATCCCCATCTGGCTGGTGCTTCTGTCAATGGGATTCGCGGTGCTCGTGGGAATGACTGCAGGATTCTTCCCGGCGGTGAGAGCCATGAAGCTGAGTCCGCTGGCGGCCATCCGGAGTGAATAGCGGCAGTGCTGCTGTTCACGGAGCGCCATTCGCTTTTTTGCCATTCGCTTTTTTCCTTGACACGGGGTATCCTGCTGAGGTAGAATAACCGATGAAAGAGAAAGCGTTGAAGAGGACAGTAGGCTGTCCGGTCATCTCAGAGAGGGGTCCGACTGGTGCGAGGATCCTGTTGAACCGGCTGACTGAAGACCACCTCGGAGCGGCCCTAATACGGCACGGTGATTCCGTTATCATCATATGAATGAAGATGGTTTTCCATGGAAAACAAGCAGGGTGGAACCGCGGGCATGATACCCGTCCCTGTGTGGAGTGTTTCCGTGCGGACATATGGATTCAGTATTATGAGAGGCATTCCTTTGGGAATGCCTCTTTTGCTGGATGGATGTGATATCCCCGGCTCTCTCCGGCAGATGGCACATCCGCTGGTCCTGGAGACACAAGCGTCGGCGCAGAAGAGACTGCAGGCTGTCCTTTATCGGCCGCATTGCCCTCTGTATCTTGATGCGGAGCATTTATCAGAAACAAAAATCATTCATAAGAAAGGAAGAAGAAAATGAAGATCACATTAAAAGACGGATCAGTGAAAGAATACCAGAATCCCATGAGCGTGTATGAGATTGCCCTGGACATCAGCGAAGGACTGGCCAGAGCAGCTACAGCAGGCGAAGTTGACGGAGAGGTTGTTGATTTGAGAACCGTGATTGATCAGGACTGTGAACTGAGCATTCTTACATTTAACGATGAGAAGGGCAAGGGCGCATTCCGTCACACTGCGTCTCATATTATGGCGCAGGCGATCAAGCGGCTCTATCCGGATACAAAGCTGGCCATCGGACCATCCATTGCCGACGGATTCTATTATGATATTGACCGGGAGACCCCGCTGACCGCAGAAGATCTGGAGAAGATCGAGGCGGAGATGAAGAAGATCGTGAAGGAGAACCTGGAGATCCGGCAGTATACAATGCCGCGCAGTGAGGCCATCGAGTATTTCCGGGAGAAGCAGGAAGACTATAAGGTGGAGCTGATCGAGGACCTTCCGGATGATGAGACGATCAGTTTCTATTCCCAGGGAGAGTTTACGGATCTGTGTGCAGGTCCGCACCTGATGACCACGAAGCCGGTGAAGGCGTTTAAGCTGACAAGCCTGGCGGGTGCGTACTGGAGAGGGGACGAGCACAACAAGATGCTTCAGAGAATCTACGGCACAGCATTCCCGAAGAAGGCAGAGCTGGATGCATATCTGACCATGATTGAGGAGGCTAAGAAGCGGGACCACAGAAAGCTTGGAAAAGAACTGGGACTGTTCATGATGCGCGAAGAAGGACCCGGATTCCCATTCTTCCTGCCCAACGGCATGGTGCTTAAGAATACGCTTCTCGACTACTGGAGAGAGATCCACCGGAGAGCCGGCTATGTGGAGATCAACACACCGATCATGCTCAGCCGGCATCTGTGGGAGACCTCAGGCCACTGGGATCACTATAAAGAAAATATGTATACCACAGTGATTGATGAGGAAGACTTTGCCATCAAGCCGATGAACTGTCCGGGCGGTATCCTCGTATACGAGTCAGAGCCCCGCTCTTACCGGGATCTCCCCATCCGCATGGGCGAGCTTGGGCTGGTTCACCGCCATGAGAAATCCGGCCAGCTTCACGGGCTGATGCGGGTGCGCTGCTTCACACAGGACGACGCTCATATCTTCATGACTCCGGAACAGATCAAGGATGAGATCAAAGGGGTTGTGAAACTGATCGACGAGGTATACAGTCTGTTTGGGTTCAAATATCATGTCGAACTGTCCACTCGCCCGGAAGACAGCATGGGAAGCGACGCGGACTGGGAGATGGCGACAGATGCCCTCCGAAGCGCCCTGGAAGATATCGGTCTTCCCTATGTGGTAAATGAAGGTGACGGCGCGTTCTACGGCCCGAAGATTGATTTCCATCTGGAAGATTCCATCGGAAGAACCTGGCAGTGCGGTACGATCCAGCTGGACTTCCAGCTCCCGCTGAGATTTAATCTGGAGTATACAGGCGCAGACGGAGAGAAACACAGACCGATCATGATTCACCGTGTAGTATTCGGTTCCATCGAGCGTTTCATCGGAATCCTGATCGAGCACTTTGCAGGAGCGTTCCCAACCTGGCTGGCTCCGGTGCAGGTGAAAGTGCTGCCCATTTCTGATAAATATATGGAGTACGGCACAACGGTTCTCGGCGAGCTTCAGGCAGCAGGAATCCGCGCGGAGATCGACACACGGGCGGAGAAGATCGGCTATAAGATCCGTGAAGCACAGATGAAGAAGATCCCCTACATGCTGGTTGTAGGAGCGAAAGAGGAAGAAGAGAACAAGGTTTCCGTCAGAAGCAGATTCGCCGGTGATGAGGGACAGTGCACACTGGAGGAATTCCTCGGGAAGCTCCGTGAAGAGATCGCAGGGAAAGTAAACCGAAAGATCGAGAAGGCAGAAGAGCAGAAGTAACAAATCAGCAAAAAGAACAGAGGCAGCCGACAGGGACTGCTGATGAATGACAGCAGCGCCGGTGTACAAGGGGCAAGACGGTCCCTTGTACACCGGTGCTGCCTGTTTTAAAACTCTAGTGGGAAGCCGCCACTTCAATATCCCCGCTCTCGGCGGTGAATTTCACGGTCTTGCTTCCATCTGACTTCACAAAATGCATTTCGTTCACATCGGATTCGATCCGTCCGGAGACGGACTCCGGCAGACGGAGTTCTCCGAATTCTGTGACCAGGTCAAAGAAGTAGGAATCCAGGTCATCGTGCAGAAGTATTACTGCATTTCCATACTCGTTCGTTCCGGTGAAAGATTCTAATCCCTCAGCGTCAAAGTACAGATCTCCGCTCTCCAGGGTGATGTCCGCGTCCCTGATCGTCATCTGTTCCAGATCCAGATCTCCATACTCGTTTATAACTACCAGGGAATCTGCCGCGGAGCCGGAGGATGCCAGATCTCCGGAAGACAGTTCGATATTGCCGCGTCCCAGCCGGCAGTCTGTCATTTCCAGATCTCCATAATCCAGAACTGCGTCAAGCTCGTCTGTCAATACTTGTTTCAAATACAGATTTCCATAGTCCAGCTGAAGATCCGCGGTTTCAAACTGACAGGAAGACAGGTTCAGATTTCCGTAATCAAGGCTGGCGCTGAATGCATCTGTCTGAATTCCCTTCATGTCCAGGCTGCCGAAATCATTGTAAATATCCAGAGATGAGAGGACGGTTCCCTCAGGAAGATACAGACGGAGGGAATAAGACTCATGATCCGAAACGGATCCCATCTGGAAGAAATAGATCCCGCCTATGGTTGTGTCGTTCTGTTTCAGGGAGAGCAGATCGTCTGAGACATCCCAGACAGGCTCTCCGTATTCCCCGTTCATTGTATATTCCAGATAGAAGTTCTCATCCTCTGACAGGAGAATCTCGATATCTGCCTCAGATCCGATGTTCAGATCTGCTTTCGTAAATGCGTCAATCTTCGTCTTCCTGAGAATGTAGGGCTCCTTGCGGTCAGAGTCGGACGACAGCCCGCTGCGGGTCAGTTTGAGCCCCGGCCAGCCGCCCAGGGCGTAGCCTGCGCCGATGAGCAGAGCTCCGGCAGCCATGAGACAAGAGGATGTGATCAGCAGTTTCTTTGTGAGTGGTTTCATTTTTTCGACCCCCTTTTCGTAATCTTTCCAAGTGCTACGGATGTTTTCCTTATGGACCAGCGGAAGAACAGAACAGATCCGTATATGCACAGTATGCCGGCGCCGGAGCAGAACAGTCCGAATCCGATGTTGCAGATCCCGTCGGCAAATGAGCGGAACAGAAGCGCGATTCCCCCGATCATTCCCAGGATCCCTGCAGCAGCGATGGCGACAGCGGAGACGATCAGGCAGCAAATGGCAATGCCCGCTGTGCCAATCAGGGCGAGAATCAAAATGATCAATGCAATCGCCAGGGGGAGGGTGATAGGCGCGGAACATACGGCAAGGATGCCCACCCAGACTGCGGAAAGTCCGCCCCGTACGGTTTTCGGCGGCTCCTTCGCATTCTGGACCGCCAGATCCTGGATCAGGGCATCTGCCGCCTCTTCCGGGGATCCCAGGTCATCGATGGCCTGCTGCTCGTGTTCCGGCCCGGCCTCGGCAAAGTACTCCTCAAAATAATCCATCGCTTTCAGATAGTCCTCTTTCGGAAGATGGCGGAGCCTGTGCGAGAGGACCTTCATATATTCATTCTTGGTTGTGATCTTTTCTGTCTGACTCATTTGGAATCCCTCCTTTGACAATATCGTCGATGATGAATTTGTACGTTTCCCATTCTTTTAGCAGCTCGGCCTGCCGAGTCCGTCCTTCCGGAGTGATCCGGTAATACTTCCGGTTCCGGCCCTGATACTGCTCGTCGTACGTATCGACAAGCCCGTTTTCCTGAAGCCGCTTCAGGATCGGGTAGAGGGCAGAATCTTTGGTTCCCGCGGCCCGCTTGATGATCTGGCTGATCTGGTAGCCGTAGGCATCACCTTCTGCGATGACGGACAGGACAAGGAAGTCCAGCATGGGTGCATTCAGTGTGAATGTCATAACCTCAGTCCTTTCTTTGGTATTCTGCCCCACAGGTCTGCGGCGGGTGCCGGTACACTGGTTCAGCGTTCCGCAGATAACCCGCACTTCCGTGGATAGACAGAATATGTTGAATTCTTATATATATTTGATTTACACATATTATATTTAATATAATATATAATGTCAATACATATATGAAAAAAATAGAAGAATCAAAGTGCGTTTCGTTACCGTTCACAGGAGCGCCATTCGTAAAACCGCACTGCGTGCTTATTGTGGCTGGGCCGCTTCTTTGCTTATGGGCGTTTTAAAACAGGGAAAAATGTGATACACTGGCGGTATGACAGAGTGCAGCGGAAGAGCGGGCGTGCTGCCCCTTGTGCACCGACGCTGCGAAATCAGGAAACGGGCAACCGGAGGAGATCATCATGAGAGAGAATAGATATGGCGCGCAGCGCGTCATCGATGAAGTTGAGAAGGCAGTGGTGGGAAAACGGGAGGTTCTGACCAAGATCATGACAGCGATCCTGGCAGGAGGACATGTACTGATTGAGGATATCCCGGGCACGGGGAAGACAACGATGGCCCTGGCGTTTTCCCGGGCGATGGGACTGGAGGTGAAGCGGGTCCAGTTCACCCCGGACGTGCTTCCGGCGGATCTGACCGGATTTACGGTCTATCAGAAAGAGACCGGCCGGTTCCTCTACCAGCCGGGGGCTGCGATCTGCAACCTTCTGCTGGCAGATGAGATCAACCGGACCTCTCCGAAGACACAGTCCGCTTTGCTGGAGGTTATGGAAGAACAGCAGGTGACCGTGGACGGAGTGACTCACCGGACGGGCGACCCGTTCATTGTGATCGCCACAGAGAATCCGGCAGGATCCGCGGGAACACAGCTTCTTCCGGAATCTCAGCTGGACAGGTTCATGATCTGTGTCAGCATGGGATACCCTTCTCTGGAGGAAGAGGTAGAGATTCTTAAGAGAGGAAGGAACAGCCGAAGGTCTTATGAAGATGTGATCCCGGTGCTTGATCCAGAGAGACTGCTGGCTATGCGCAGGGAAGCGGACGAGATCTTTGTTCACGACAGATTGTATCAGTATATTGCGGAGCTGGTGAAGGCCACCAGAGAAAATGAATGGACAGAGCTGGGGATCAGCCCGAGGGGAAGTGTGGCTCTGACAGCGATGGCCAAAGCCTGCGCCTGGATGAAAGGCCGCGCTTATGTGATCCCGGCGGACGTGCAGGAAGTATTTCCCTGTGTGGCGGTTCACAGAATCTTTCTGAATATGAAGGCAAAGGTCGGACACATCCGGACGGAAGAACTGATCCGTCAGATCCTGGAAAGCGTTCCGGGACCGTCGCTGAAAGCGCGGCAGCAGCCGGCAGGAGGGAAAAATGATTAGACGAATGATCGGATACGCGGCGGTCCTGCTGCTGATGATCTACCTGTACTTTATGTATGATGACAGGGTGATCTCGGGGATGCTGGTCTTAACGGTTCTCTGTCCGGCGGCGTCTGCTGCATTTCTGATCCCGGTGAGGGGTAAGGTGATTCCGGATCTGAAGCGAGTTCCGCCGGTGGGGGAAGCGGGCAGAGAGATCCGGGCAGGCATCACGGTCGAAAACCGGTCTCCGTTCCTGGCGCTTCGGTATGAGGTCCTGATTCTCATGGGAAACAGCCGGGACCGGAAGCCCGGCAGGAGACGCTGCCGGGGAATGGTAAGCGGGGGCGGCGAAGAGACGCTCTGGTGCGGATTCCAGACAGAACTCTGCGGCAGTGTGAATGTAGAGATTCCGGAGATTCGGATCTACGACCCTCTGGGACTTTTCTTCCTGAGAAGAAAGTGCGCAAGCAAGGCAGTGGTCAAGATCATGCCGGAGTTTGAGCTGATGCCCGTGGAAATCACCCGGAGGACAAGAGAATTTCAGGCGGACGCGGAGGTGTATTCCGGGGAGAGAAGAGGGGACGATCCTTCAGAAATCTACCAGGTGAGACCGTACCGTGCCATGGATTCGCTGCGGGATGTTCACTGGAAGCTAAGTGCAAAGGAAGAAGAACTGATGGTGAAGGAACGGAGCTTTCCGCTTGGATGCGCAGTCCTGGTCTGGTTCGACCTCCGGGAGACAGACTGTACGGCAGAAGGATTTTCCGATCTGGTGAAGAGAGCTGCGGCGCTGTCTGTCACGCTGGCAGAAGAAGCGTGCATTCACATGGCAGCGTGGTATGAAGAGAAGAATGAGCGGATTGTGAAATGGCGTGTGGACGACGAGGAGAGCGCTTATGATATGATCTGGCATTTGCTGGATGTGGAGCCGTGCCGGGATATCGAGAAGCGTGAGATCTGCTATGAAGATACATTCCGCGGGATGGAGTTTGCCGCGGTTGTGACGATCGACGGAAAAGGCAGGATGAAAAAGAACGGCCAGGAAGCAGAACTGCTTCGGCTGTGACAGGAAAGGAGGCCTGCGTGTGGACAGGAAGAGTGCCGGAATTCGGATCTATCGGAACGGCTTGGAGACCGGAAGAGGAGGCAGAGAGAATCCCTCTGTCTCTGTTTTGCTGTGTTTCTTTTTGTGTACATTTGTTCTGGCGTCTGCCTGGTGGAACGCGCTGATCTCTGTCTTTGGCTTTGCCTTCAGATCCGGATGGGTGTATGCGGGAACCGGGGCTGTGTGTGCGGTTCTTGTCATCCTGCACCGGCTGCTGGGGAAGAAGACCCTGGTTCTGGCTGCGGCTGCCGCGGGGATCGTGCTGTGGATCTGCAGAGATGCTGCGGCGGAGCTGATCTCTGCGGCAGCGGCTCTGGCAGCGGAGGGACTGAAGGCGGTGTCAGGGGGCAGCGCCTATACCGGGGCGTCAGGCGGGGGAACCGGGGGAGCTGCCGAAGTGGCCGCCGTGTTCCTGACCGTGCCGTTTCTGGAACTGTGGATTCTGGCACTGCAGCAGAAGCGTGCCCGGGCAGCCGCTGTTTTGGCGGCGCTTGTGCCGTTTATCGCAGGAGCCTGCGCGGGGTATTTCCCTGCTGTCCGGGCTTCCTGGGCGCTGCTCTTAGCCATCGGAGCGTATGCGGTATGCTGCGGCGCAGAGCTGTGTCTGACGGGAGGCACGTCTGAGAAAAGGAAAGAGCTGCAGGTTTTCTTTACCTTTGGCGTGCTCTGTATCCTGGCGGGAGTGTCCGCGTTCGCAGGACGGGCGCTGGACGGCGGGAGAGAGACCGCGGGAAGCTTCTACCAGACAGCCCGGGGAAGGATCCGCGAAGATGTGATCGGCAGAGTTGAGGAGACGGTCCGGGGCCTGCAGGGACAGGAAGAAACTGAGCCGGAAGATCAGGAGCAGGGAACCCGGGAACAAGAATCTGAGGACCGGCGGGCTCCGGCTTCTGAAGAGCCCGCCGGGAATGGGGACCGTACAGGAGCGCTGGAAGCTCCGGGGGCCGGGTTCCGTTCGGGAAGCTCAATGGAGGATCTGGGTTCTCTTCGTTACTTCTCGCCGGATGATTCTGTCAGCGGGGAAATCGTCCTGCCGGAGAAACCGGCGGGAACCGTATACCTTCCGGAGCGTGTGGGAGTCGCGTATGCAGACAATGCCTGGCGGGGACCGGAGGAATCGTATGATTACAGCTCCCGGATCCTGATGGGAATGCCGGAGGGCCACTGGGAGGATATCGTTCCGGAAGGCTGTCTGGCTTATCCGGGGAGTCTGGAACAGCTGCAGGAGCTCTGCTCCGGGTGGGATCCGGATTCCCTGCAGGCAGCGGCGCAGGAGATTGACCGGGCACTTTCCGAACGGGCAGTCTATGATACAGAGCCGGGGGCAGTGCCTTCCGGGCAGGACTTTGCCGAGTATTTCCTCTTTGAGAATCACAGAGGTTTCTGCGTGCACTTCGCCACTGCGGCGGTGCTGCTGTACCGGATGTGCGGGTATCCGGCCAGGTATGCGGAGGGATTCGCCATTCCTGCGTCCGCGTTCACCGCGGATCAGGACGGCCAGTATGCGGCACAGATCGACGGAAGTATGGGACATGCCTGGTGTCAGGTTTATGATGAGAACTCCGGAGAGTGGCTGGATATGGAGCATACCCCTGCGGCCGGAACCGGAGGGAACGGAGCGGACGAACCGGAGGCAGAGGGCCAGGAAACAGAGAACCAGGGAAGCGGCGGAAGGATCGGCCTGCCGGGGGAAGGGGAAGGAGCCGGGCTGTTCAGCCGGGCTGCGGTAAGGGTGATCCTCCGGGTTCTCTGCGCGGCAGCGGTCCTGGCGTCTGCGCTGGCAGCCTTCTTATTGCAGGCAGGAATCCGAACGAGACGCCGGCACCGCAGAATGCGGAGAAGAGCGAAGGGGACAGGAACTCTGGAAATCTATGCCGCGGTCTGCAGGACCTGGGCCTTTCAGAACGGAAGAACCCGGGGAGGAGAGCCATTGGATGCAGGTACCCTGGAAGGTTTGAAAGAGGCTTATCCGGAGATCCCGCCGGAGGACTGGGACTGGATGTACGAGCGGGTCCTGGAGGCCATGTTCTATCAGCCGGATGGGAAGAGAGAGACAGCGGCGCGGATGTACCAGCTGTATGGAACGTTCGTCCGTGCGGCTGAGGCCGGAATGGGCCGGTGCAAGAGAATCATATGGAAATATATCCTCTGTCTTGGCTGAACCTTGCCCGCTGACGCTATGAATGCGAAAATCCCAAAGGGGAAAACAGGCAGACTTCTGATACGAGACGAAATCGACAAGAAGACAGAACAGACAAGAAGACGGAACAGACAAGGAGACAGAACATGATACGGAAACTGACGGAAAACGACAGAGAGCTATATATTGAAATGGCGCGGGAGTTCTATCATTCGGACGCTGTCCTTCATCCTGTGCCGGACGCCTTCTTCGAGCGGACGGTACAGGAAGCGCTGCGAAGCGATGCTTACGCGGAGATCTATCTCTTCGAACTGGATGGCCGGCCGGCAGGGTACGGACTGACGGCGAAGACATTCTCCCAGGAAGCCGGAGGAATGGTACTCTGGATTGAGGAGATCTATATCAGGGAAGCATTCCGCTCGAGAGGACTGGGGCGGGACTTCTTCGCCTATCTGGAAGAGACGCAGGGACCGGGACTTGCCAGGTTCCGGCTGGAAGTGGAAGAGGGGAACCGGGGTGCGGTTTCCTTATATAAAAGGCTGGGATATCAAGTGCTGGATTATGTGCAGATGATCAAGGATTTCTGATTGAATACATGTATACAATTCGACAGAAATTCTTCGAATCTGCCATTGCATGTTACTATGCAACAATGGTATAATTCATAGTAGCGTATTTTTGCCCTTCGGCAAAAGAAGAATTGTGAGTAGGTGACTGATTTTGAAAAATAAGATCAAACGTTTTGCAAAGGGAGATTTCCATATCCCGCAGCCGGAGATCATCTTCCCGGAGACCCATATTACGATGCGGGTCGGGGAAGGAGAAAAATACAGGGGGAGCTTTTCACTCCAGAATCAGGGGGAGGGGACCATACGAGGCCTCGTATACCCCTCCTCTTATCGTGTCCACTGTGACGAGCAGGGCTTCGACTGCAATCCGGTGAACATCTATTATACATATGATGGGAGCGGGCTTCTGCCCGGACATGTAGAGCACGGCAAGTTTACCATCGTCTGCAACGGCGGTGAGTTTGACGTGTCTTTTACGGCGATTATTGAGAAGCCGTATGTCATGACGAATTATGGGAAGATTCAGAGCCTGGAAGATTTTAAGAAGCTGGCATTCCGGGACGCCGCCGAGGCTGTGAAGCTGTTCCGTTCCCGGGATTTCTATGAGATCCTGAAGTATGAGGATAAGAGGATCCAGGCGCTCTATGACAACATGCGCAAGTGGGAGCTTGACCAGCAGGCGCTGGAGGAATTCCTGGTCGGCTGCAAGCAGAAGGAGAAGATCTTCCTGACGCTCGAGGAGGAGAGCCGCGCATTTATGTCGCTTACAGAAGCGCGCAAGGAGACATTCACGATCAAGAAGAATACCTGGGGATATCTGGAAATCGACGTGAAGACAGAAGGAGATTTCCTGACAGTGGAGCACACCCGGATTTCGACAGAGGAGTTTATCGGGAATTCTTATCGGCTGGAATATTTCCTGAATACAGAGAAACTGCATAAAGGAAGCAACTTCGGGCGGATCTTCCTGGAATCTCCCTATGAGATGCTGGTCTACGAGGTCGTGGTGGAGAAGGATGTCAGCCGGGATGAAGAGCACCGGGCGAATGACCGTGAATTTACCGGGATTATCAAGAATTTTCTGAAGTGTGAAGGCGGACGGATGGAGAAGTCCGAGTGGATCACTGAGGCTTGCAGGCGGATTCGCCATCTGCGGGAAATGGACGAAAAGAATGAGGTGTATCTTCTCGTTCACGCACATATCTGCATCCTCGGAGGCCGGATGGCGGAGGCCAAGGAGATTCTGGAGTCCTATAATTATAACCGCTTTGCCATCGGAAAGGATGTGGAGCTGAGCTCGTATTATCTGTATCTGACCACCTTCCTGTCCGGCGATACCATCAGCCAGCGCAAGGTCGCGGAAGAGCTGTCCCGGTCCTTTATGAAGCATCCGGACAGCTGGAAGATCCTCTGTATGCTGGTAGAGATTGATTCGGAATATAAGATCTACAGTGAGCGGCTGCGGGCGCTGGAGAAGCAGTTCTATGAGGATGGTTCTCACAGCATCTGGTTCTATCTGCAGGCGTTCCGGTGCTTCCGGGAGAAGAGTACTTCCCTGAAGAAACTGGGGAAATTCGAAGTCAGAGTGCTTCTTTTCGCTGTGAAACGCGGACTGATGACGAGGGAGCTGGCGCTGTATACAGCGAACCTGGCCAGCCAGATGAAGGTATTTGACAGCCATCTGTATGATGTGCTTGTGCTCTCTTATGAGATGTACCATGAGTCCATGATCCTGACTTCCATCTGTACCCTTCTGATTAAAGGAAACTGTATATCGACCCGGTATTTCAAGTGGTATGAGAAGGCAGTGGAGTCGGAGCTGAAGATTGCCCAGCTGTATGAATACTATATGGCTTCGGTGATCCCGGAGAAGTTCCACAAGCCTCTTCCAAGATCCGTATATCTGTATTTTATGCACGGCAATACGCTGGATTATCATAAATGTGCGTTCCTGTATTCAAACCTGATTACTTATGAGGATGAGGCGAGTGAGATCTATGCCCACTACAGGGATGAGATGGAGGCGTTTGCCTGGAATCAGCTGGACCGCAGAAATGTGGACGAACAGCTGCGGATTATCTATAAGAGATTCGTTGTAGAGCCGTCCATGAATTCGGAGCGGGTAAAGGCTCTGTACGACGTATGCCACGCATACTGGATCACAACAAAGGTCCCGAATATGAAGTATATCCATGTGATCGCGGAGGATGGAACCATCACTCAGAAGGCGCCCTACATGGAAAACGGAGCCAAGGTTTTCCTCTATTCCAAGACGGACCGCATGGTCTGGGAGGCAAAGGACGGCCGGCATTATACGGATTCTATTCCCTATGAGAGCAAGCGTCTGTTCTACGAACTGCGGTATATGGACATGTGCAGGAAATACATCAACGACATGCGCAGGATCCGGGCAGAGGAGGAGAATCAGGAACTGACCCTGGAGTTGGTGCATCAGAGAGGCGTTGAGAATTATTCTGAAGATGAGCTGCTGGGACTGTGCAGCCGGACCATCCGGGAGAATAATTACGAGAATGATGATTTCCTGACTTATGTCTGCTTCGAGCTGTTCAGAAAGCAGCAGTATGATAAGGTGATTCTGACCTATCTGGCGAATTATTACTGCGGGGCCACTCCGGACATGAAGATGCTCTGGAGAGAGGCAAGAGATTACGAAGTGCATACTCATAAGCTGGGTGAACGGATCCTGACCCAGATGCTCTTCTCAGAGGAGCTCTTCCAGGAGGCACAGATCTTCGAGCAGTATTATGCGGAAGGCGCGTATTTCCGCCTGCAGCAGGCCTATCTCTCCTATGTGTCGAGAGAGTATGTCGTGGAGGAGCGGAAGATCAGCCGCAGCGTAATCGACATTATCTGCCGGGAATACGAGAAGGGCGAGAATACCATCGATATCTGCAAACTTGCGGTGCTGAAATACTATTCCGGCAGGGAGTACAGCAACCAGACCCGCAAGACACTGAAGAAGTTCCTTCAGGAACTGTGCGGCAGGCAGATCTACTTCCCCTTCTTCCTCTCTTACGAGAAGGACTGGCTGATCGAACTTCAGCTCTGGGATAAGACACTGATCGAATATAAGGGACAGAAGGGCAGCAAGGTAATGCTCTATTATCAGCTTCAGAAAGGAAACACGGAGCAGACCGACTATTTCACGGAGGTTCTGACGCCGATGTATGAGAATCTCTATGTGAAGAAATTCGTCCTCTTCGCAAATGAGAGGCTGAAGTATTATTTTAAAGAGACTATAGACGGGAATTCTTACCGGAGTGATAAGGAGACCTGTGTGCGCGAGATCAGCCCGGGCGAACCCGGCAGGTATGGAAGACTGAATGACATCCTGATCGAGAAGAATGAGCAGGAGCGCAGAAAGAAGATGCGCAGCTATGCTCTGGAGGATGCGGTGGCAGTCCACATGTTCGCGCAAGAATAAGGAGGGTGTCTTTGCATGGGACAAGGCAGTATCATCGGTTATGAAATAAATGAAAAGACATGTCAGATCAGCTATTATAATGAGGAGAAGATGGAGCCGGATACACTGGAAGTAGATACGGATAATTATCAGATTCCGCTGATTATCGGCAAGCTGAGGGATACATGGGCGTATGGAAAAGAGGCGAAGCGTCTCGTCTCCATCAAGGAAGGGTTCACCGTTACCAGGCTTCTGAGCAAGAGTCTGGCGGGGGATAAGATCGAGTTTGGCGAGGAGACGTATGACGCGGAATGGCTTCTCTCACAGTTCATTCAGATGTCACTCCAATCCTTCCCTGAGATTGAGGGGATCGTGTTTACCGTGCCGGCGCTTACAGAAGAACTGGCCCAGATGCTCAGAGGGATTGCCCTGCGCATGAACATCGATAAGCGGCACATCTTTATTCAGGATTATAAGGAGAGCTTCTGCAACTATCTGTTCTATCAGCCGAAAGAACTGTGGCAGTACGACGCGGCCCTTTTCTGCTGCGACAGAAATGAGATTCGTGCGTACATGCTCCGGCGGCTGCGTCCGGGGCTGGGCGGCGGCAAGATGACGTTCGTGACCGTGGATGAGGTGGCAAGCGCGCATATGAAAGAGCTGGCCATGGTCTACCCGGTTTTGAACGAGGACAAGGCCAAGGAAGCAGACGCCATGTTCTGCAAATTTATTGAAAGCGTATTTGACAAACGGATTGTATCCTCCGTGTTCCTGACCGGGGAGGGATTCGAGAACAACTGGTATCCAAAGGCGCTGCGGGTGCTGTGCAACGGAAGGCGGGCCTTCATCGGGAATAATCTGTACAGCAAGGGCGCATGCCATACCGCATACCGCAAACTGTCCATGCACATCGAGAATCCGGTTTACCTTGCGGAGGATAAGCTGACGGATCAGATCACCGTCAATATGCGGATCGACGGCCAGGAATTGTGGTATCCGATTGTATCCTGGGGCGCGCACTGGTACGAATCAAACAACCAGTGGGAGATTCTGATGGAGAAAGTGGAGGATATTGAGTTCCATATCGAGTCGCTGATTCAGGGGACGATGAGGACGGAGACGATCTCTATGGACAGATTCCCCAAGCGGGCAGAGTATTCCATGAGGATCCGCCTTGAAACCCAGTTCCTGAATGAAAAGACATGCAAGATTACCGTGTGGGACGCGGGATTCGGGGATTTCTTTCCGGCCACAGATTTCCGCGTAGAGAAGACGATACACTTAGGAGGCAATGATGGGAAATTTAATTCTTTGTCATGACAGGCATGCAGTACAGCCGTATGAGATTACCAGGATCCACTGCCGGATCTATACCATTGAAGAGCTGTGCTTCTATCTGTGCAACAATCTCTATCTGATCGACTATACGATCATGAACGGGCAGCTCTGTGACTGGCTTGACGAGGAACTGGGCATGGAGAGCCTGGCGTCAGCTCTGAGAGATGTGCTCCGCCTGCACGGCTCCGTGGAGAAGTTCGTCCTGACGATCCTGAAGTCCTCGAAGATCTACAGAGAGCCTGAGATGATCCGGATCCAGAACGTACTGGAACATCTGAAGAATCAGAAAGATATCGAGCGGCAGAAGTTCAAGGGGGACAATCTTCTGGAGAGCGGCGAGGTGGAAGAGGCGATCCTCGTCTACCAGGCAATCATGAATCAGGAGAAGGATGAGACTGTAGATGATAAATTCTACGGGAAAATCTACGCAGGCCTTGGCGCGGCTTACGGCCGGCTCTTCCTGTATCAGGAGTCAGCCCGCATGTATGACCGGGCTTACCAGATCTGCGGGGACCGGGCTCTGCTCAAACCGTATCTCTATGCTTCTTATAAATATATGTCGCTGGAAGAATACCATATCCTGATCACAAAGAATGAACAGTATATGGAGATCAATGCGCAGATGCGCAGGGAAATCGATGAGGTGAAGAAAAACCTGACGGAGGATACAGATCCCGGGCTCATTGACAAATGGAAAAGACAGCACCGCCGGAGTCATTCATAGAAGGGCAAAGGCGGTGCTCTTTACATTTAAAATGAATGGCACAGGAGGTGGGAGAATGAGGGTTCAGTGTCGTATTGCGGTGATGACAGCAGCGATATGCTGTCTTTTAACAGGGTGCTATCCTGCGGCTCTGGATTCGGAACAGCAGAGTCGTTTAGAGGATGCAGAGTACTCGGATGTGGTTCGGGGAACTTCTGCAGAATATACGTACTCCGTAGAGAATTCGGGGATTTTCTATCTTGCGAAAAATCACGGAGCACTGGCATACTATGATTTTGATACAGAGGATAATTATATTCTGTGCAGTTCGCCGAATTGTGAGCACAACGATTCTTCCTGCCCTGTGTATGTGGGGGATCATTACAGGAATTATTCCTTCGCTTATTATGGCGGGCGTCTTTATCTTCTGAAAAGAGATGGTTACGATTCAGCGAAGATTGAGCTGGTTTCCATGGATGCAGGCGGCCAAAATCAGAAAACTGTGGCCACATTAGACGCTGGAGAATACACGTTGGGCAGCTGGGCTGTCAACAGCATTGATCCCGTCTATTTCACTGGAAATAAAGCTCTTCTGACCGTAGATTATACACAGCCGGCAGCCGAGGAAAACTCTGGAAATGTTCAGGGGATGCAGCTTCTTATAATCGATCTGACAGATGGATCCATCACGGATCTGACAGGGATTCTTAGGTATAATATAGACGCGGTCAGGGTGCTGTTTGAACTGGTGACAGAGCAGTTTGCGGTTTATGAGATTGTGAAATATGAAACCCCATACCTGTTTGAATGGGAATATGAGGAGAAATATGGGGAAGAGGCGTTTCAGCAGAATTATCAAGAATACTATGCGGATTATATGAATCATACCGAGGCATCCGTGATATATCGGGCTGTGAATCTTCAGACAGGAGAGATTTCAGAAGTCTGGTCAGGGCAGATGTATCCTTCCTACTGGGAAAGTGGGAGTCTGCCAACCATGTTGGGACCGAATTTTACGTTTTCTTATGAGGGGTGTTTATACTACACTCCCGCAGAAAATTTACATGGGCCGGAAAGTACCTATGAAGCGGAAAACGTGAATCTGGAAATTCACAAAGTCGATCCGGAGACTGGGGAGGATACGGTGCTGGAGCCTTTCGCAGAGCCTATGGAAGATTACTGGTATATTGAACAAAGCAGCAATGGCGGCTATCGGTACAGTGAGGATGAGATTCTTGTCTGTAATGATTTCCATCAGGAAGAGACGTTCTGTCTGTATCTTTATTCGCTCGCAGCGAATGAACTGACAGAAATAACGAGGGAAATTGACAGAAACCTAACTATATGGGGGATGACGGATGACCGCGTGATACAAAGCAGGAGCTACAACAAACCCTCATGGATCACAAAGGAAGATTTTAAAAAAGGGGAATTTAACCGTACAGTAAAAATCAATTTAGAATGGTAGACTCCAGGCAGGGGGATGCGGATGGAATTAAGAATTGAAAATCTGACAAAGGTATATGGAAGCAAGCGCGCGCTTTCACATGTGAGTTTTACACTGGAGAGCGGCGTTTACGGGCTTCTTGGCCCGAATGGGGCAGGAAAAAGTACGCTTATGCAGTTGATTACCATGAATCTTAAGGCTACATCGGGCGAAATCTTTTGGAATGGGACTCCGATTTCCGCGGCAGACAGTCAATTCCGTTCGGTCCTCGGCTATATGCCTCAGCAGCAGGCAATGTACCCTTCGTTTACAGCCGCTGAGTTCTTGCTTTATGCTGCAGCCCTGCATGGGATGAAAAAGGGGACTGCTGTCCGGGCAGTGAGGCAGGCGCTGAACGCGGTGAATCTTTCAGATTGCGCGGCGCAGAAGATCCGAACATTTTCCGGAGGTATGAAGCAGCGGCTGCTGCTTGCACAGGCGGTGGTTTCGGACCCGAAAGTACTGATTCTGGATGAACCGACGGCTGGTCTGGATCCCTATCAGCGGGTGGCGATCCGCAGTCTGATTGCTAATATGGCGATGGACCGGATCATACTGATTGCCACGCATGTCGTACAGGATATCGATGTTATTTCGAAGGAGATCCTGCTGATTCAGGACGGAAGACTGATCCGGAAAGGCAGGTCAGCCGTCCTGCGGAGAGAATTGGCAGGAAAAATGTTTGAGATATCTGTTCTGCCGGACCAGCTGCCGTTCGTGACAGAAAAATATAATGTATATGGGCTGCGGGAACTGACGGGACACCGGCTGGGGGTGAGGGTTCTGGCCGAGGTTCCGCCGCGGGGCTTCCCTGTGCGAACCGTGAATCCTTCGTTGGAAGATGTATATTTGTATCAATTGGGAGGAACGCAGGATGAAAGGACTGATCTGGGCTGAAGTTAAGAAAATCAGGGCAAATCGGTTCTTTTTTATTCTGATCTGCCTTTTGTTTCTGATTCAATGTGCTTACTTCTGGCAGACACTGTATGCACCGGGAGAGAATTACTACAGCCAGGCTGATCTGGCAGCTGTCTATTCTGATCTGCGCGGAATGTGTCCGGATGAACAGATCTCCATACTGGAAGAAGACTGCGGCAGTCTGGTACAGGAACTGTCGGAACAGTCTGTCGAGACAGAGTATACGGCATTGGCCGGACAGATTCTGGCCCGGCAGTTTGTCCTTGAACATATTGAGAAATGCATGGATTATCCCGGATATCTGGACAGGGTGTCAGAACAGGCCAAGTCACTGGCCCAGTCAACGCTGATGGCCCGGGAAGATACATTTTCTTCCCGGAACAGCCAGGCAGCTGCTGAGACGTACAGCAGGCTTCCGGACGTGTCTTTGTCAGCTGATTCTTCTGCCGGAGTCAGTGGATTTACCCAGAATCCTCTGGCAGATCTGTTTCTGATGCTCTGTATTTCTGTGTTGGTTATGACACTTACTGTATCGGAGAAGACGGAAGGTTACATCCAGCTTCTGCGCACAAAGCCGAAGGGAGGAGTACAGCTCTACGCCGCGAAGCTGATCACTCTCTTTATATTCTCGGCTGTCCTGATTTTCGTTTATTATGGGGGGGACTTACCTATTCCTGCAGATGAGCGTGGGGTTCTGTGACCTGGAGATACCGGTGCAGTCGCTGGCCGAATTTTATCAATGTCCTTATGCATGGGATGTGAAGATGCTTCTGGTCAATTTCTTAATTGTAAAAACAGCGGTTCTTTTGGCAGCCGCCGGCCTTTTCTTCTGCATTGGAACAGCGGCTTCGACTGAGGTTACGGCATATGGCATGGGCGTGATCCTGTTCTTTCTCTCTTTCCTAATGCAGACCTTTGCCAGTCCTTACAGCGCGGGTGGCTTTCTGCGGGAAGCCGGTCTGACGGTTCTTCTGGACAGTACGCATTATTATACTGCTGTGAGAAATGTAAATGTGTTTGGCTATCCTGTTCCGGCGATTGCTGTGGGGGCTATTTCGGTACTGCTGTATGTTGGTGTTTCGACAGCCGTGTCTCTGCGCTTCTGGCTTCACCCGGAGGAGATCAAAATATCTGTACAGAGGCTGTACAGGAGGAGGCGGACTGCTTCTGCTGCAATGAAATACCGTTCACTTTTTTCTTTCGAATGTAAGAAGCTGTTTCTCACAGAGCGGGCCCTCTTGCTGAGTTTCGGCCTGATCCTGCTTCTGCTGTTCTTGCATATCCCTTCCCGCTATGTTAGTATGACGGAATACTATTATGGCATCTATTCGGAAAATCTGGCAGGGGATCTGTCGGCAGAGAAAGAAGCATATCTCGCAGAAGAACAGGAACGGATTGAGACCGCCGGGGAGCGGATCGACAAGTATTACAGCCTTTATGAACAAGGGGAAATCGATGAAATTGAATTAACCTACTATCTTGAGAAAGAGACCATACCATCGGAACAAGAAACGGCATTTCGTCTGGCATGGAATCAGTATCAGAAGGTATCGGAGGTCAGCACAGAAGAAGATCCGGCAGTGTACGTCAACGAATCCGGGTGGAGAAGGCTGTGCGGTGCTGAGGCCGCGAAAGGACAGATTCGAGATTATCTGATTTGGATTCTTTATCTGGCAGCGTGTTTCAATCATTTCTCCTGTATGGAAGATACCACAGGAGTCAGAACGCTGATTCGCAGTACGGCTGACGGACAGAAAAAAGTGTCTCGTGCCAAGATCTGCATCAGTCTTCTGACAGGAAGTATCTCAGCTGTCTTTCTCTATCTGGCGCAGCTCTGTTCGGTGCATCTGGCATGGCCGCTGTATGAGTGGAATTCGGTGCAGATTTCCGTGCAAAGCATCACCGTCCTGCAGAATCTGGGACTCCGCCTGCCTGTACTGTATTACCTGATTCTCGCGGGAGTGTGCTGTGCGGCGGCAGGGGCGGCAGCAGCTTTGGTGACTCTGGCACTTTCCAGGCTTATGGGAAGACCGGTGAAAGCACTGGTCAGTGCGTTTATTCTGCTGGGACTGCCGGCTGTTTTGCTGCTGATATAATCAAGAATGGTTTGACACAATAGACTCTCTGTGATAGAATGCAAGGGTAACTTTACCATGGTACAGTGATTCATTGGTAGAGAAAAAAAGCAGAGCCGGAATTCCGGCGTTTGGAGGGTATTATGAAGAGAAAAGTATTAAGTGTATTACTTTGTGCAGGCCTTGTAGTTTCTATGGCAGCGGGATGCGGAACCAAGGATGACGCTGACACCACATCTGAGAATACGAACACTGCGGATGATGCAGATGCTTCTGATGACGAAGAATCTGCCAGTGATATGGAGTATGTGAAAGAGAAGGGAACTCTCGTTGTGGGAATCACGAATTTCGAGCCTATGGATTATAAGGATGACAGCGGTGAATGGATCGGATTTGACGCTGATCTGGCGAATGCCTTCGCTGAGAGCCTGGGCGTGGAAGTTGAGTTTATTGAGATTGACTGGGATAATAAGATCCTGGAGCTGGACGGAAAGACCATCGACTGTGTATGGAACGGTATGACGCTGACAGATGAAGTGACAAGCTCTATGGAATGTACAGACGCTTATCTGCAGAATGCACAGGTTGTTGTCGTTCCTGCTGATATTGCAGATCAGTATCAGGATGAGGAGAGTCTTTCAGATTTAAGCTTTGCAGTGGAAGCCGGAAGCGCGGGCGAAGCGGAAGTGAGCGCTCTGGGACTGGATTATACACCGGTGACAGCACAGTCAGATGCTCTGATGGAAGTTGCGGCAGGCACTTCTGATGCGGCAGTGATCGATCTTCTGATGGCAGCGGCTATGATCGGAGACGGGACAAGCTACGCAGATCTGACTTATACGATCAGCCTGAACAGCGAAGAGTACGGCGTCGGATTCCGCAAGGGATCAGATCTGGCAGAGGCCCTGAATGAGTTCTTCGCACAGTCTTATGAGGACGGCACCATCAAAGCATGTGCAGAGAAGTACGGCGTGCAGGCAGCGCTGATCGAGGAATAATACATACGGACGGAGTTGTGACATGGAATTTACAGAACAGTTTCCAATCGTTTTTCAGGCGCTTAATGTGGGGTTCCTACAGACCCTGAAGCTCTTCTTCGTAACGCTTCTGGGCGCGCTCCCTCTGGGACTGGTCATATCGTTTGGATCGATGTCCAGATTTAAGCTGATCAGTTATTTCACGAAGATTATTGTATGGATCATCCGGGGTACGCCCCTGATGATCCAACTGCTGATTATCTATTTCCTGCCCGGACTGATGGGCCACAATATCTGGGGCGGCGGCGAGAGCGGACGGTTTTTCGCGGCTTCAGTGGCTTTTATTTTCAACTACTCCTGTTATTTCTCAGAGATCTACAGGGGCGGAATCCAGGGAGTGCCGAAAGGCCAGGAAGAGGCAGGACTTGTCCTGGGCATGACGAAGAGCCAGATCTTCTTCAAGATCACGCTGATGCAGATGATCAAGCGGATTGTACCGCCCATGTCCAACGAGATTATCACACTGGTAAAGGATACGTCCCTTTCAAGGATCATCTCTCTTCAGGAGATCATCTGGGCGGGGCAGTCCTTTCTCAAAGGAAATCAGGGGATCGCGGGCGCGATCTGGCCGCTGTTTTTCACAGCGGTATACTATCTGATTTTTAGCGGCATCCTGACTGTTCTTCTGGGACGGCTGGAAAAGAAACTGGAATATTTCAGATAGGAGGAAACGCACGATGGCGATCTTGGAAGCGGAACATATCAGTAAGAATTTTGAGCGCACAGAAGTGCTGAAAGATATCAGTTTCACTCTGGAGAAAGGGCAGGTACTGTCTATCATCGGTTCCTCGGGAAGCGGGAAGACTACCCTGCTTAGATGTCTGAATTTCCTCGAGCGGCCTGACGGGGGCGTGATCCGTGTGAAAGGAGAGGTGCTGTTCGACGCGGCTGATCCTGTGACGAATCAGGAAAGTGAGATCCGCAAGAAGAGACTGCACTTCGGATTGGTCTTTCAGTCTTTCAACCTGTTCCCCCAGTATACGGCACTGCAGAATGTAATGCTGGCCAAAGAGCTGCTGGCAAAGGAACAGCCGGATTACAAAGCGCGGAAACGGGAGATTCACGCAGAGATTGAAGCAGAAGCCAAGCGGCTTCTGGATCAGATGGGCCTGTCTGACCGCAGGGATAATTATCCCCATCAGCTCTCGGGCGGGCAGTGCCAGAGAGTGGCCATCGCCAGAGCGCTGGCATTAAAGCCGGATATCCTCTGCTTTGACGAACCGACGTCGGCTCTGGACCCGGAGCTGACCGGCGAGGTGCTGAAGGTCATTAAAGGGCTGGCGGACCAGGAGACAACGATGATCATTGTAACCCATGAGATGGCGTTTGCGCGGGATGTGTCTAGTCAGGTGATCTTCATGGACAACGGCCGGATTCTCGAACAGGGAACCCCGGAGGAGGTATTTGAACATCCGAAAGAAGAGAGAACGAAACAGTTCTTATCACGATATACGAATGGATAAAATTAATATTGTTACCGTTCACAGGAGCGCCATTCGTAAAACCGCACTGCGTGCTTATTGTGGCTGCCGCCACTGTTTTACTCATGAAAAGGCGCTCCCTACGTCTGCTATAAGGCCGCCTGCCCCTTATGCAAGCATAAAGCAGCCGGCC
>CASDTX010000003.1 GCA_949283695.1 uncultured Eubacteriales bacterium
CTGACGTGATCCTGAAAGTTCAGATGGTGAAAGAGAAACAGGAATATGCTTACTTTCAGTATGTAGACGCAGAGGGCGGATACATCGTAGCATACGGAGTAGCGAAACTGAACGAGTACGGCTACTTCAATACAGGAGATCTTCAGGATGTACCGGAAGGCTACGAGCTGACAACAGTTGGAGACTTCACACCGAATGCAGACGGATCAGACGTTGTTCTGAAGGTTCAGAAGATCAAAGAGAAACAGGAATATGCTTACATCCAGTATGTAGACGCAGAGGGCGGATACATCGTAGCATACGGAGTAGCGAAACTGAATGAGTACGGCTACTTCAACACAGGAGA
This sequence comes from uncultured Eubacteriales bacterium, assembly GCA_949283695.1. Lineage (GTDB taxonomy): Bacteria > Bacillota > Clostridia > Lachnospirales > Lachnospiraceae > Mediterraneibacter. Next base: position 347 of record CASDTX010000003.1, read on the forward strand.
TCTTCAGGATGTACCGGCCGGCTATGTGCTGGATACAGTTGGAGACTTCACACCGAACGCAGACGGATCTGATGTGATCCTGAAAGTACGCAAGGTACAGCCGGAATACGCTTACATCCAGTATGTAGATGCAGAAGGCGGCTTTATCGTAGGCTACGGAGTAGCGAAACTGAACGAGTATGGCTACTTCAACACAGGAGATCTTCAGGATGTGCCGGAAGGCTATGAGCTGACAACTGTTGGCGACTTTACACCGAATGCAGATGGCTCAGACGTTGTTCTGAAGGTTCAGAAGATCGTAACAATGAGAGATACTCAGATGAGAGTGACATTTGAGACACCGGACGGCAAGTTCGTATGGGCAACCAGAATGATGTGCAAGCAGGCTCCGGACGGATCAGATGTAACATTCAGCCTGAACGAAGACTTCTATCTGCCGCTTGGATTCAAGCTGGCTGAGGGTGTGGATCAGATTACAGATATCGTGATCCCGGCAGGTTCTACAGGCGGACACACAATGATCGTTGAGAAGATTGCAGATGTTCGCATGACGAAGCTGACTGTAACATTCGAGACAACTGACGGCAAAGTGGTTGACAAAGACGTACTTCGCAAGTTAGGTCTCAATGGAACAGAAGTATCCTTCGTAGTAGGCAAGGATATCTTCCTTCCGGAAGGATATCAGTTCGCAGAGGGTGTTGATCAGGTAACAGATGAGATCGTACTGCTGGCAGGTTCCGTAGGCGGACATACAATGATCGTTGAGGAGATCCCGGAAGAGCCGGTTGATCCTGAGGATCCGACAGATCCGGCAGAGCCGGTTGATCCGACAGATCCTGAGGATCCGGAAGATCCCGAGGATCCGGTAGAGCCGACAGATCCGGAAGACCCGGCAGATCCTGAGGATCCGGAAGATCCGGAAGATCCTGAGGATCCGGAAGATCCAGAAGATCCGGCAGATCCGGAAGATCCAGAAGATCCGGAAGATAAGGATGACGATACATCCGACAAGAAGGATGATACATCCGATAAGAAGGACGATTCCAAGGATAAGACAAACGACAAGAAAGCCGATGCAAAGAAAGATTCCGCTCCGAAGACTGGAGATACAACTTCTCCGATCGTTCCGATCGCTGGAGCAGGACTCAGCCTTGCAGCGATCCTTGCAGTTCTGAAGAGAAAGGTATCAAAGTAATTTTGAAAGCTTTCTGTAAGTAAAGCAAATACATAAGTAGTGAGATATTGCCAAAAATGTACTGCATTTTTGGCAATATTCTTTCAAGTTACGAAGAATTAGAAAACAGTCTATAAGTGAGGAATCATTTCGAATCATGAAAAAATGTATAAAATATCTTGCACTTTTCTGTTTCGCTGCAGTGCTTTTATGCGGCTGTAAAGGGAAGGATGAAGGTGCTGAAGCAGATCCTCTCGTCTTGCCGGATTATATGTTTGATAAAGTCGAGAAATCAGACGAGTCCTGTACAGACGAGGAGATTCAGAAGATACAGGAAGGAATCAATAACTGGGCGAAAGCATATCTGCTTGTAGACAGTTATACCAGCAGCGAAGACAAGGAAGCCATTGACACCGGACTGTATGAAAGTATTGTTTCCGATAAAGAACGCGAAGAAGTACAGAAGGACAGAGACGAGTTCTATCAGGACTGTGAAGTAGAGATCGAGTCTGTTTCGACAGAGGTAACTGCTGCGAACCCTGCAACCTATGAGGAAAAAAGCATGGGAGTTGCAAGCTGTAAGGTGACGATAACCGGCACCAGGAATGAGGAGAAGTTCGAGCGAAATTATGACTTGGAGCTGCTGATTAATTATTCGAGTAATACCGTATCCGTTTACGAGATCGGAGCAATCTCCTGGAAATAAATGGAGAAACCAGTTAAGAAAAATAAATAAGAAAAATAAATAAGAAAAATAAATAAGAAGAATCGCTGTGCGGCAGAACCTGTAAATCTGTCTCACAGCGATTCTTTTTGTCAGGAAATTCTTCGAGACGCGTCTGTATGCCGGTGTTATTTTTCTTTCAGAAGTGAATCAATGATGCGTGACGCCTCGCTTCTGCTGAGTGTGTCAGGATCCCATGTCGGTGTGATCCCTTTCTTGCGGACCAGGCTGTTCAGAAATGAGAGCTGCTTCGGGGTGGCGGGCTGCTGCTTTTTGATTTTGTAGGTGAGCGGCAGCGGCTTGAAAAGGGCCGGATTCTGTTCTTCGAAATAGTGAGCTAATGTCTGGTACAGCTTTGCTGTCGCGAGTGCGTCGTGATAGGCGCGATGTGCGGATTTGTTCTCGATCTGATAGTACTCACAGAGGCTTCCGAGACTTTTGGATTCCAGGCCGGCCAGTGCTTTCTGCGCGATTTTAAGAGTGTCGATCCCCTGTTTTTCGAAGGGCAGATGGTCCAGCGCTGCGCTGCATTTCACGAAGCTGTAGTCGAAGATGACGTTGTGGCCGATCAGGACATCCTCGCCGCAGAAATCCAGGAAATCCGAGACCACAGAGCTCCGGGAGCGCGCATTGGCAACCATATCGTTGGTAATTCCGGTGAGATTCGTTATCATGGGAGAGATCTGTGCCTGCGGGCGGATGAATTCGATGAAGCGGTCGGCGACTCTGCCGCCGCGCACCTTCAGTGCGCCGATCTCTATGATTTCATTTTCCTGTGGGTTCAGACCAGTTGTTTCTATATCAAAGGCTATGTAAGATTTTAACATTTGCAACAGACTCCTTTTCTGAGATCCGGCTGCCAGATCCCGGCCGGCAGGAAGAATCCAAAGTTCCCTTTTGTCCGCTGTCTTATGCTGTTCGGTGCAGATTTGCCATCCTGCGGGGCAGCGGATATACAGCAATATATTAGCATACAGTGGGGCAGGATGCCAGGGAAAATACATTGATCTTTTTTAATATTAAAATATAATCTAATTCTTAAAATTATAAAAAATATATAAAATACATCATTTACATTTGCACAGTAGATTATTATACTATGTTAATGTGTTAAAGTATTTCCCGTTTTCGGGAAAAGGAGGGTAAAACATATGATTACATTTATCATTGGACTTGTAATCCTTATTGCCGGAGCCGCAATTTACGGACGGTTCTGTGAGAAGGTATTCGGTCCTGACGACAGGAAAACACCTGCTTATACGAAGCAGGACGGCGTGGACTATGTGCCGATGCAGGAGTGGAAGAACAGCCTGATCAACCTGCTGAATATCGCAGGTACAGGCCCGATCCTGGGACCAATCCAGGGAATTCTGTTCGGACCCATCGCGTTCATTACGATTCCGATTGGAAATATTATCGGCGGTGCTATGCATGATTATTTCTCAGGTATGATCTGCCTGCGTGACGGCGGTACACAGATGCCGACGATGATCCGCAAGTACAGCAACAAAGGAATCTATACATTCTATCAGATTTTCTGCAGTCTGCTGCTTCTCCTTGTAGGTGCGGTATTTATCTACACACCAGGAGACATCGCGGCGACACAGGTATTTGGATTTGACGGAAAGGCGACATCTGTATCTACCTGGGTAATCTACGGCGTGATCTTCGCGTACTACCTGGTTGCTACCGTGTTCCCGATCGATAAGATCATCGGACGGATCTACCCGATCTTCGGCGCGATCCTTCTGTTCTCAGCTGTCGGTGTATTCATCGGACTTTTCGTACACGGATATCCGCTGACAGAGATCTGGGAGGACTGGAACGGCGGACTGGTTGCATATGGCGACTACTTCAGCGCGAATCACTTCATTCCGATTTTCTTCATCACAGTAGCATGTGGTATCCTCTCCGGATTCCATTCTACTCAGACAGCGATCATCTCTCGTACGATGAAGAGCGAGAAGCAGGGACGTATGACATTCTATAACATGATGGTTCTGGAAGGCTTTATCGCAATGGTATGGGCAGCAGGCGCTATGGGTATTTACAACCTGGGCGAGCAGGCAGCGGATGCTTCTCTCGCGACAGCTACCATCGGCGTTGTATGTAAAGACATCCTCGGACCTGTGGGCGGCATCATCGCGATCGCAGGTGTCATCGTACTTCCGATTACATCCGGAGATACAGCACTTCGTGCGCTTCGTATGACCGTTGCTGACGCAATGCATCTGGATCAGACGAAAGTGAAGAAGCGTCTCGGTCTTGCATCAGTGATTTTCGTTCTGGTAGCAGTGATCCTTGTATTTGCAAAGAGCAACGCAGACGGATTCAACATCCTGTGGAGATACTTCGCTTGGTCGAACCAGAGTCTGTCTCTGTTCGCATTCCTTGCGATCACAGTATGGATGTTTGAGACCGGAAGAGGAAAATATGCGTGGATGCCTCTGATCCCCGGGGCATGGTATACGTTTGTTACGATTACATATATCGTGAATGCGAAGATCGGATTCAACGTACCGTGGACAGCAGCATACGTCATCGGCGTTGTGGCAGCAGCAGCGTATGTGGGAGCGCTGATCTGGTATGGTAAGAAGCGTTCTGCAATGAAAGCAAACAAGAAAAGTTCTGGGAAATAGAAAATAGAGCGGCAGTGATGCCGGACAGCGGCCTGTATCTGACAGAGTTTCCAGGTGAGGGAACAGATACAGGCCGCTGTTTGCTGTCTTCTGGAACGGCACCGGAGAATGCCGTTCCTTAGATATTATTTTCAGAGGAATCTTCTCAGAGGGGCTACAGGTAGGCCCGGGCTTCTTTCATGAGGGTTTCCTCTGCTTTCAGAATCTTCTGCGTCAGCGCGGAGGCTTTTCTGTCTGCCTGATTCAGGGTGTTTAAGTGTTCGCTCAGCGTTTTGATTCCCATATTGCAGCCGTCAATCAGCAGTTTGGCAATCTGGTGATTGTCGTCGCTGAACGTCAGCTTTAACTCTGTCGTAAACCAGGAGAACGCGCTGGCCGCAGTTCCGGGTTCTCTGGGTTCGAAACCGCCGTCGCTGAGCATTGCGGCGGCTTCACTTTGCAGCTCTTCATGCCGTTCGATATACCGGTCTGTCAGCTCTTTCAGGTTCTCGTCCCGGATATACGGACGGATCTGTTTCATGCTGTCTGCGCCCATCTCGCATCCGATGCTGCATTCTTCCAATAATTTTCTTGTCTGTTCGTCCATGGCGGAAATTCCTTTCTCTGATTGTGGGATTAGTGTGTCCGGACAGCTGCAATTTTATGCGCAATCGTGAATGTGACAGATTGATTTTTGGGACCCCATGCAATATAATGTTTTCAGTTCACATCGCCGTACAGAATCCGGCAGAACACAGCGGCGGGAAGGAGCTGTATGCGCACAGATGTGAAAGAGTTCTTAGAAAGGGGGACAAAAGCTTTTGTTAAAAGGGAAAACAATTCTTCTGGGTGTGTCAGGCAGCATTGCCGCATATAAGACGGCCAGTCTGGCCAGTGCGCTGAAGAAGCAGGGAGCTGACGTTCATGTGCTGATGACGAGAAATGCCGTTCATTTCATCAATCCCATCACCTTTGAGTCATTGACCGGCAATAAGTGTCTGGTGGACACGTTTGACCGGAATTTTGAATTCAATGTGGAACATGTGGCCCTGGCAAAGAGAGCGGATGTGGTGATGGTCGCGCCGGCCAGTGCAAATGTGATCGGCAAGATCGCCCACGGGATCGCGGATGATATGCTGACAACCACGGTGATGGCCTGCAAATGCAGGAAACTGATCTCACCGGCGATGAACACGAACATGTTCGAAAATCCGGTTGTTCAGGATAATCTGAAGATCCTCGCGGACTATGGCTGGCAGGTGATCCGCCCGGCTGTGGGCTATCTGGCCTGCGGGGACACCGGAGCGGGGAAGATGCCGGAGCCGGAAGTCCTGCTGGACTATATTCTGCAGGAAGCGGAGTACGAGAAGGATATGGCCGGTCTGTCCGTGCTTGTGACGGCAGGGCCGACAGAGGAAGCGCTGGATCCGGTTCGATATATTACGAACCACTCGACCGGACGGATGGGGTATGCCATCGCCCGGGTGTGTGCCCGCCGGGGAGCGGAGGTCACGCTTGTGACCGGTCCTACCGTGCTTGATCCGCCTCGGTTCACAGAGGTCGTACGGGTGAAGTCTGCGGCAGAGATGTTCCGGGAAGTGACCGGGCGCGCGCCTCTGCAGGATATCATCATCAAAGCTGCGGCTGTTGCCGACTACAGACCGAAACAGGTAAGCGCTGAGAAGATCAAGAAGAAGGAAGGCGAAGCAGGGGATCTGTCTGTGCTGGAGCTGGAACGTACAGCAGACATTCTGGCATATCTGGGCGAGCATAAGCGGCCGGGACAGTTCCTGTGCGGATTCGCTATGGAGACAGAGAATCTGCTTGAAAATGCCCGCAGAAAGCTTCAGAAGAAGCATCTGGATATGATCGCGGCCAACAGCCTGCGGATAGACGGGGCCGGGTTCGGCGGCGATACAAATGTGGTGACGCTTATCACAGCGGAGGAGGAAGTCTCACTCGGGAAGATGTCGAAGGAGGAGACAGCCGCGAAGATGCTGGATAAGATCCTGGCTCTGCGCAGGCAGCACAGGGACACCGAAGGCGGAGAGAACAGCCTGAAATAAAAAAGAGACAGTAGACCAACAAGTATTGTATCCCGAGAGGGAATGATAACAAGGAGGCAGTTATGAATCAATCAGAAAGAACGAAACAGACAGGAAATATGCAGACAGGAAATACGCGGACAGGGAGCCGATACAGTACCATGAGTATGGTTCAGGTGGCGATCTTCGGTGCAATTATATGCATCATGGCCTTTACCCCCTTTCTGGGCTACATCCCGCTTGGATTTACCAGGGCGACGATCATCCATGTGCCTGTCATCATCGCATCCCTGCTGCTGGGGCCGAAGAAGGGCGGAGTGCTCGGCTTTCTCTTTGGCCTGACAAGCTTTATCAATAATACCATGAATCCGACGCCCACGTCGTTCGTATTTACGCCATTCTACAGTGTGGCAGGAGTTGACGGGGGGATCGGCAGCGTGGTGATCTGCTTTATACCGAGAATCCTTGTCGGCATTGTACCGTATTATGTGTATAAACTGGCCCTGCGTCTCTCCGGAAGCGAGACGCAGAAGAGGGGCGTGTCCGGCGTGGGACTGACGCTTGCCGGTGTCTGCGGGGCGCTGGTGAATACTCTGCTGGTGATGAATCTGATCTTTGTCTTCTTCCGGGAGGCGTATGCTGAGGCGAATAATGTCGCGGTATCAGCGGTCTACAGCTTCATCCTTTCTGTGATCGGCATAAACGGCGTGCCGGAGGCGATTGTGGCAGGAATTCTTACCCTGTGTATCGGACGGGTTCTCTTAAAGAAAAATATAAGAGAAAGGCTGGGTTTGAAAAATGATCTTGGCTATTGATATCGGCAACACGAATATTGTGATCGGCTGTATTGACGGAACGAAGTGTGTGTTCGTTGAGCGGCTCTCAACCGTCAGAACGAAGACGGAGCTGGAGTATGCCATTGATATTAAGAATGTTCTCGATATTTATCACATCAAGCGTGCGGATCTGGACGGAGGCATTATCTCTTCCGTCGTGCCGCAGATCACGACAGTGGCAAAGCTTGCTGTTGAGAAGATTTTGAAGAAGGAACCGCTTGTCGTTGGGGCAGGCATTAAAACAGGACTGAACATCCGGATCGACAATCCGGCACAGCTGGGAAGCGATCTGGTGGTAGACTCTGTGGCGGCACTGGCAGAATATCCTGCGCCTATGCTGATCTTTGATCTGGGAACAGCCAATACGGTGTGCGTGATTGACAAGAATAAGAATTACATCGGAGGAATGATCTATCCGGGAATCGGTGTATCTCTGGACTCGCTTACTGCCAATGCAGCGCAGCTGGGCGGGATCAGCCTGGAAGCGCCGGCCCATATCATCGGGAAGAATACGGCAGAGTGTATGCAGAGCGGAACCATATACAGCTCGGCTGCCGCGATTGACGGGCTGATCGACCGGCTGACAGAAGAACTGGAAGGCAGTGTGACTGTGATCGCGACAGGAGGGCTGGCGAAGAAGATCGTACCGTACTGCAGACGGGAGATCGTGCTGGATGATGACCTCCTCCTGAAGGGGCTGGCTGTCATCTACCGGAAGAATAAGAAAGCCTCATAAAGCATAGAAAATGGCATATAAAATCTGGCAGACGGAACTGCCTTGGAAAACAAGCAGTTCCGTCTGCCAGATCTTTATATAAGGGGTAGAGTTCTGTAATCGTAACTCAATTGTTCGCTGCGAGGGCAGGATTTACAGTGCATCGCCGCGTTTGATGTATCCCGGTTTCTCCGGCGCTGCAATCACGCGTTTGCCGCGAACCAGTTTCGCGTGCTTGTCGATCACGAGATTCTCAGCATGTACGCCCTTGCCGATGATAACGTCAGCGGAGACAACGCAGTTCTTCACAACAGCGCCCGGTTTGATCACACAGCCTCTTCCGATGATGGAGTTCTCTACAGTACCTTCGATCAGACAGCCGTTGGAAACAACAGAGGATGTAACCTTGCTTCCTTCGAAATACTGTGTCGGGCAGGAATCATTTGTACGTGTGTAAATCGGCCACTCCGGGTCAAAGAGATCGGATGCGTGCTTTAAGTCGATCAGATCCATGTTTGCCTGATAGTAGCTGTTGAAATCTGTAATTGCTGCAAAATATCCTCTGTGGGATACGGCGCGGATGTCCAGGTTCTCGCATTCTTCATTGATAATATCGAAGAATGTATACATGGAGGACAGCTTGTGAGCTTTCTTAACCAGTTCAATGAACAGTTCTTTGCTCATTACATATGTATCCATGAAGATGTTTCTGTTCTTAGCGTTTCCGTGATTCGGCTCAATAGAGAGAACACCTTTCTGCTTATTGATGTTCAGGGTGTTGCAGTTCAGGAATGCTTCTTTTGCATTGTCAACTGCGTGATACATCATGGAAACGTCTGCGCCTGACTCGATATGCTCTGCCAGGAATGTGCTGTAATCTGCGGTATAAACCATGTAGCTCGGCGCGATTACAACATACGGGAACTGAATCTGCTCGATGCAGTCCATGTTCTCGATATAGGATGCAATATCCGTGCTGTAGATATCGCCGATCTGGTTGTGCTCTGTATACAGGATGTTCAGACCGCCGCGCTTGGAGTTGATATTGTAATGGCGTCCGGTTCCCAGGTGCTCCGTCAGTGAACGGGGTTTCTGGCGAACATAAACCTGAATATTCTCAATTCCGCTGTTGCTCATATTGGAGATCGGGAAATCAATGGTACGGTATCTTCCGAGGAAGGAGAAAGCTCCTACCGGACGGAATTCCTGAAGGCCGTCTACGCGAATGTGATTTCCGGCAAAATTAATAATTCCAAAAGCCTTACTCATCTTATTCGTCCCCCTTTACACGTTTTGCGACAAGTTCGATATTCTTGCTGTCAGCACTGCCGACAACAGCATTCTTGCCGATCTTGATTCCGTCAGCCACAAGAGAACGGGTGACAACGGCACCTTCTGCCACTTCCGCTCCCGGCATAAGTACACTGTCGATTACTTTGGCGCCGGCAGCGACCTTTGCGCCTGTGAACAGTACAGAATTCTTTACTTCGCCGTCGATAACGCAGCCCTGGGTAATGAATGCGCGATCAATCACAGCGTCAGCACCTACATACTGCGGAAGTGCTGTTACGTCTTCTGTGTAGATCTTCCAGGTCTTGTCATTTAAGTCGAGCTCGTTATTCTTGTCGAGCAGATCCATGTTTGCTTCCCACAGAGAATCAATGGTTCCTACGTCTTTCCAGTAGCCTTTGAACTTATAAGCGTACAGATTCTTTCCGTCATTTAAAAGTGTCGGGATGATATCCTTACCAAAGTCATGGTTGGAATCCGGATTCTTCATATCAGCCAGGAGCAGCTTGCGCAGCAGCTTCCAGTTGAAGATATAGATACCCATGGAAGCAAGGTTGCTCTTCGGATGTTCCGGTTTCTCTTCGAATTCAACAATGCGTCCGGTCTCGTTGGCGTTCATGATACCGAAACGGCTTGCCTCTTTCATCGGAACCTCGATTACGGCGATTGTCGCGTCTGCCTTGCACTCTTTATGATAAGCAAGCATCTTCGCATAATTCATTTTATAGATATGATCGCCGGAGAGAATCAGGAGATACTCCGGTGAATAAGTATCGATGAAATCGATATTCTGAGAAATCGCGTCAGCTGTTCCTCTGTACACATCAAGGTTGGCGTCAGATTTCTCACGCGGTGGGAGTACATAAACTCCGCTGTCCTTTGCGTCAAGACCCCAGCGGCGTCCTGCAGCGACATAACTGTTCAGGAGAATGGATTCATACTGCGTAAGAACACCGACAACATCGATTCCGCTGTTGGCGCAGTTGCTGAGTGGGAAATCGATGATGCGGTATTTCCCGCCATATGAAACAGCCGGTTTCGCGACCTTTTTAGTCAGGTCATGAAGACGGGAGCCGCGGCCGCCAGCTAAGATCATAGCTAACATGTTATTTTGCTTCATAAATGAGCCCTCACTTTCATTCTTAATGTCATATATTATACAATTTTTTTTAGTACATTTCTACACCCCGGCAGAAGAAAATCCAACATTTTCGTTAAAACGGTATAAAAAAACATCGTATTGTGTTAAAAATTTTTCTCTCTTACACGGTTCCCGGACAGGCCGGATTACAGCAGACAAAAATGCAGGTATATAATAGGAAGAATGTGCATTGAAAATCAAAAAAATGTCTGTCTCGAAACGGAACTTTATGTATTGACAATAAAAAAATATCCGCCTATACTATCTGTTAGTTACCGAACAAATTAACGAAAAGGAGTGGGTGCGGTATGGGAACTCAGGGGGCAGCAGACCAGACGCATGAACCCTCACAGGATGTGGGAAGACTGGTCAATACCGTGTCTCATCAGCTGAAGCGGCAGATGCATTCGCATGAAGCTGAGGACAGCCTGACGAACATGCAGAGGCATGTACTGTATTACATTCTTTTCCAGTCTCTTAAGCGGGATATCTACCAGAAGGATATCGAGAAGGAGTTCCAGATCCGCAGGTCCACAGCCACGGGGGTGCTTCAGCTTCTGGAGAAGAACGGATTCATCCATCGCGAGCCGGTGAAGCGGGACGCCCGGCTGAAGCGGGTGGTGCCTACGGATAAGGCCGAAGGGGTGCGGGAATATATTCTGGGGAATATCCGCTACACCGAAGCCTTGCTGAGGAAGGGGATCCCGGAGGAGAAGCTTAAGGTGTGCATGGAAGTGCTGGGGCAGATGTCTGCCAACCTGGCTGAGAATGAGAAGGCTGCGGGATGCGCCGGAGCGGAAAACGCGAAGAATGCCGGATGCACCGCAGTGGAAAATTTGTCAGGTAATAGAAATCATAAGAGAGGAGATAACAGACCATGAATAGGAAACTACTTCGTTCTGTCAGGGAGTATAAAAGGGAATCGTTCCTGACCCCTGTGCTGGTTTGCCTGGAGGTACTGATGGAAGTGCTGATTCCGCTTCTGATGGCGAATATCATTGACGTCGGCATCGCCAACGGCGATATGGGATACATCATCCGGACAGGACTTTTACTTATTGTTATGGCTATGCTGGCGCTGGCTTTCGGCGCGAAAGCAGGGCAGCTCGGTGCGATCGCTTCCTCAGGGTACGCGAAGAATCTGCGCCATGACATTTTCTATAAAATACAGGAATTTTCTTTTGGAAACATTGATCATTTCTCCACGTCCAGCCTGGTGACGAGGATGACGACGGATATCACAAATGTGCAGATGGCATATATGTTTACGATCCGTCTTCTGGCCAGGGCGCCGATAATGATCGTGCTGTCTCTGGTAATGACGCTGACCATCAGTGTGCCGATTGCAATTGTGATGCTGATTGTGGCGCCGATTCTGGGCGGAGTTCTGATCTTTATCGCGAAGAAGGCTCACCCGCATTTCATTCAGGTGTTTGACGAGTATGATGTACTCAACAATACGGTACAGGAGAATGTAAACGCGGCGAGAGTGGTAAAGGCCTATGTCCGCGGGGACTATGAAGTGGAAAAGTTCGGGAAAGTATCCAGCATGGTATTTAAACTGTTTACCCAGGCAGAAAAGATCGTGGCATGGAACTCACCGGTTATGCAGTTCGCGGTGTACGCGGTCGTGATCGTCATGGTGCTGATCGGAGGCGAAAGCATCATCGGCGGGACCATGCAGACCGGAGAACTGACCAGTGTCATTGTGTACGCGCTCCAGATCCTGACATCACTGATGATGGTAACCTTTGTGTTTACGATGATCATGATCGCCGAGGCTTCCACGGACCGTATCACAGAGGTGCTTGAAGAAGTGCCGGAGATGAGAGACGCTGACAATGCAGTGAAAGAAGTGAAGAACGGTGATATCGACTTCGAGCATGTGGACTTCAGCTATGCCGGAGAGGGCGGCAACCTCTCTCTGAAAGACGTGGATCTCCATATTAAGAGCGGCCAGATCGTGGGTATCATCGGCGGAACCGGAAGTGCGAAGTCTACGCTCGTACAGCTGATCCCCAGGCTTTATGATGTGACCGGAGGCTGTGTGAAGGTGGGCGGTGTGGATGTCCGCGACTACAGCATGGAAGCATTGAGAGATCAGGTATCCATGGTGCTTCAGAAGAACGTGCTCTTCACCGGATCCATCTACGATAACGTGCGCTGGGGTGATGAAAGCGCAAGCGATGAAGAGGTACAGCGAGTCTGTAAGCTGGCTCAGGCAGACAGCTTCATCCAGGAGTTCCCGGCGAAATACGACACCATGATCGTGGAAGGCGGAAACAATGTATCCGGCGGGCAGAAACAGAGGCTCTGTATCGCGAGGGCTCTGCTGAAGAAACCGAAGATCCTGATTCTCGACGATTCTACCAGTGCGGTTGACACGCGGACAGATGCACTGATCCGCCAGGCATTCCGTGAAGAGATCCCGGATACAACGAAGATCATCATCGCACAGCGGATTTCTTCTGTGGAGGATGCAGATATGATCATCGTTATGGATAACGGCGAGATCAACGGCATCGGCACCTCAGAGGAACTGCTGAAGACCAATGCGATCTACCAGGAAGTATATGAGTCACAGGTGAAAGGAGGCGCTGAAAATGAGTGATCAGATGAAGAACAGCGGCGGCACCGGCGCTCAGGCGGACGGACAGGGAAGACGCAAAGGCGGACCGGCGGTTACGTCGGGAACCATCAAAACAGCAAAACGACTGCTGAAGTACGTGACCAGCACCTACAAAGTACAGTTTATCGTTGTGTTATTCTGTATTCTGATCAGTTCGATCGCTTCGATCTCGGTGTCACTGTCTCTGAAATTCCTGCTGGATGACTTTATCATCCCGCTGATCGGGCAGCAGGATCCGGATTTTACGGAACTGTATATAGCGCTGGCTGTGCTGGGGACGATCTTCCTCCTGGGAGTGATTGCCACTTTCGTGTACAGCCGAATGATGGTTGTGATCGGACAGGGCGTGCTGAAGCGTGTGCGTGACGAAATGTTCGAACATATGCAGACACTGCCGATCCGGTACTTCGATCAGAATACAAACGGCTCTATCATGAGTCTCTATACCAACGATACAGACACTCTGCGCCAGATGATCAACCAGTCGATCCCGCAGGTGCTGATGTCAACATTTACAATTGTGGTGACCTTCATCTCCATGCTGGTGTTAAGTCCCCTTCTGACGGTACTGGCCGTGCTGATGATTTTCGTCATGACGATTGTGTCCAGGATCGTGGCGGGCAACAGTGGAAAGTATTTCATCCGCCAGCAGCTGGATCTTGCGGATATTACCGGATTCGTAGAAGAGCGGATGAACGGACAGAGGGTGGTCAAGGTCTTCAACCATGAGAAGATCTCAGAACAGGAATTCGATGAACTGAACGAGCGGCTGTTTAACAGTGCGTCCAATGCGCACACATTCGCCAGCATCATGGGTCCTGTGATCGGGAACCTGGGAAATCTTCAGTTCGTGCTGACCGCAGTATTCGGCGGATTCCTCTCCGTGGCAGGCATCGGAAACATTACCCTTGGTGTTATGGCGTCCTACCTGCAGTTCACGAAGAGCTTTACCCAGCCGTTCATGCAGATCGCGCAGCAGTTCAACTCTATCATCATGGCGCTGGCAGGTGCAGAGCGTATCTTCGATATGATGGATGAGCCGTCAGAGGTTGACGACGGTTATGTTACCCTCGTGAACGCGAAGAAAGATGAGAACGGAAACATCACAGAGTGCGAAGAGCGTACCGGACTGTGGGCCTGGAAGCATCCGCATCAGGCTGACGGCACAGTGACTTATCAGGAACTGACCGGTGATGTGAGATTCTATGATATGACATTCGGATACACCCCGGATCATATGGTGCTCCATGATCTGACGCTGTACGCGGAGCCCGGGCAGAAGCTGGCGTTCGTGGGATCCACGGGAGCCGGAAAGACCACGATCACGAACCTGATCAACCGGTTCTACGATGTGGCAGACGGCAAGATCCGGTACGATGACATTAATATCAATAAGATCAAGAAAGCGGACCTGAGACGTTCTCTCGGAATCGTGCTTCAGGATACCCATCTGTTTACCGGAACCATCATGGAGAATATCCGCTATGGAAAACTGGACGCGACAGATGAAGAAGTGTACAATGCGGCAAGGCTTGCACACGCAGACGGATTCATAAAGATGCTTCCGAAAGGATATCAGACCCACCTGACAGGAGACGGAGAAGAACTCTCCCAGGGTCAGAGACAGCTGCTGGCAATCGCCAGAGCGGCGATAGCAGATCCGCCGGTGCTGATCCTCGATGAGGCTACCTCCTCGATTGATACCAGAACCGAGAGTATCGTGCAGCAGGGTATGGATAACCTCATGAAAGGACGTACCGTATTCGTCATCGCGCACAGACTGTCAACGATCCGCAACAGCGATGCCATCATGGTGCTGGAACACGGACGCATCATAGAGAGGGGAACCCACGAAGAACTTCTCAAACTGAAAGGAACCTACTATCAGTTATACACAGGAAAACTAGAACTTTCGTAACGGCATTGGGCCGTGCGCAGAAAGAGCGCTGCAAAATAGATGCGAGATTCATCTATGGAGCAGCGCTCTGATTTTTATAGCTGAAAATGGAAAACTAAGGGCAGCGAATCGATCGGACGTGCCTGCAGCGGGAACGTTGATTCTTAATCGAGGTTCTAATCGAGCTTCTTGCCTGTCAGCATCTCATATCCCTGCAGGTATTTGCCGATGGTTTTCTCTACGATATCTTCCGGCAGCGTCCAGTCATTGTCCGGGTTGGCTTTCAGCCAGTCGCGGGCGAACTGTTTGTCAAAGGACGGCTGTCCGTGTCCCGGCTCGTAACCGTCAGCAGGCCAGAAACGGGAGCTGTCCGGTGTGAGCATCTCGTCGCCAAGTACGATATTGCCGTTTTCATCGAGACCGAACTCGAACTTCGTGTCTGCGATAATGATGCCGCGGCTCAGTGCATAGTCTGCGCACTTCTTGTAGAGTGCGATGGTGCAGTCGCGGAGTTTGGCTGCGTATTCTTCCCCTTTGCCCGGGAACGCCTTCTCCAGATGTGCGATGCTCTGTTCGTAGGAGATGTTCTCGTCATGGTCGCCGATTTCCGCCTTTGTTGACGGTGTGTAGATCGGTTCCGGCAGCTTGTCAGACTCCTTCAGCCCTTCCGGGAGCCGGATGCCGCACACGGTGCCGTCTTTCTGATAGCTTGCCCAGCCGCTGCCTGTGATATAGCCGCGGACGATGCATTCGATCGGAAGCATTTCCAGCTTTTTGCACATCATGCTGTTGCCGTCGAACTGCGGCTGGCGGAAATACTCCGGCATCTCATTCACATCTGTGGTGATCATGTGGTTCGGCAGGATGTCAGAAGTCATGTCAAACCAGAACTTCGACATCTGTGTAAGAACAGCCCCTTTCTTTGTAATCGTATTCTTCAGGATCACATCAAAACAGCTGATTCTGTCAGTTGCAACCAGGATCAGGCTGTCGCCGTTGTCATAGATTTCACGGACTTTTCCTTCTTTGATCGGTTTCATTTCATATACCTCGTCTTTTTCTGTAGTTATAGGTTCCTCTAATAGAATAGGCATAAATGAGCGGAAAGACAATAGTTTTTTCTATTTTTTACGAAGTTGCTGTCCGCAGGCCCTGTTTTCGGATGATTTACAGCAGTTATTCAATATGGTAAAATACAGGGGAGTATACGGGAGCGGAATTCCCGCTGCCCGGCATTCGGATCTTGTGAGAAAGGCTGCGGATAAGGAGCAGGCGGAGGAAAGAGCGGCAGAGCATCGCAGGGCCTTGATCCGCCGGCGCTGAGGCTGCGAAAGAGATAGGAGGAGTACGTATGATAACAGTGAAGAATTATCGGGGACATATCCGGAACTGGGAGGAACTCTGTGAGAGACTGGAGCTTCCGCTGGACCTGACCCGGGAGGAGCGGGAACAGCAGATTCTGGTGCGCGCGTATGAGACGTGGGGATATGAGATGGCAGATCATATGCATGGCATGTTTGCTTTCGCCCTGTGGGACGACGAGGAGAAGAAGCTGTTCTGCCTGAGGGATCAGTTTGGCACGAAGCCGTTCTATTACTATGAGACGCAGGACGGGAAACTGCTCTATGGGACCATGATCCGGGAGATTATGGATCAGCCCGGATTTGTGAAAGAACTGAACGAGGAAATGCTTCAGATCTATCTGACCCTGACTTATGTGGGCGGAGAGAATACGTTCTTCCGGGGACTGAAGAAGCTGATGCCGGGGCATTATCTGATCTGGCAGAACGGCAGGCTGACAGTAGAACGTTACTGGACGCCTCAGTTCCATCCGGACGAAAGCCGGACGCTGGAAGAGTGGGCAGATGAGATCCATTCCACGATCCAGGAGATCATGCCGGAGGTGAAGACTGCGGATGAGACAGCAGAGTCCTTCCTGTCTGGGGGTGTAGATTCGTCTTACGTACTGGCCATGTCAGATGTGGAGATGACAGATTCCTGCGGCTATGAGGAGGCCAGATTCGACGAGTCCGGTCTGGCGAAACAGACCGCTGACATTCTGGGAAGGAAGAATTCCAGATGCCTGATCACACCGGAGGAGTATTTCTCGATCGTACCCTATGTCATGTATCATATGGAGCAGCCGCTGGGAGACGCTTCTGCCATCGCGTTCACCATCGCGTGCATCGCGACGGCGGAGCACACCAAGCTCTGTTATTCCGGAGAGGGCGCGGACGAGTTCTTCGGCGGATATAATATGTACCGCAATGCAGAACGCTACGGGGACAACCTGAAGACCTTCTATGTGGGCAATACCAACATCATGAAAGAAGATGAGAAGAAACGGATTCTGAAGAACTATGATCCGGATGTGCTTCCCATTGAGCTGGTGCAGCACATTTATGAAGAGACAGAGGGACTGGATCCGCTGACCAAGATGTCAGATGTAGATATTCAGATCTGGCTGGAAGGCGATATTTACTTAAATGTTGATAAGATGAGCACAGCGGCGGGGCTGGAGATCCGTATGCCTCTGACAGACCGGAGAATCTTTGACATTGCCTCCCGGATGCCCGCAAGATATAAGGTGAATGAGGAGCAGAACAAGGTGGCGTTCCGGACGGCAGCGGCCAAAGTACTCCCGGAAGAGATCGCATTCCGCAAGAAGCTGGGATTCATCGTACCGATTCGGATCTGGATGGCGGATGAAAGATACAATGGGGATGTGCGCAGACTGTTCCAGAGCGAGATCGCGGAGAAGTTCTTCCACGTAGACGAGATCCAGGCGATTTTTAACGATTATGTGGGAGGAAACTCGGATAATTGGAGGAAAGTGTGGACAATCTATACCTTCCTTGTATGGTATGAGGAATACTTTGTAAAACGCTGACCCATCCGGCGCAGGGATCTGCGAAACAGCAGGCCCGGAAAGGAAGCAGCGGACAGGGGAACATGGGGGAAAGAGAATGAGGAAAACAGGCGGGCAGCGCGGGCGCAGGGAAGACGCGGAGCAAAACAGGAAAAAGAACCAGGCGGGGAGATCTGGGGCCAAAGGCCGCAGACGCGGTTCCGGCTGGGGCGGCGTGGCTGCTGCCGCGGTGGTCCTCGCTCTCAGCATAGCCGCGCTTGCGGGCACAGTGTGGTGGGTTCTCTTCCGGGATGCCGGAGAGGAGGGGACAGACGATCCCCGGACTCAGGCAGAGACCCCCGCGCCGGAAGCGGAGCAGGAGGAAGAAACGGAGCAGGATGAGGCAGAGGAGGCGCAGAGCGAGGAACAGAGGATCCAGGCGCAGGTGCAGGCGATCCTGGATTCCATGACACTGGAAGAGAAGGTCTGCCAGCTGTTCATGATCACGCCCGAGGCGCTGACCGGTGTGGGAACGGCAACTCAGGCCGGGGAGGCTACGAAGCAGGCGCTGAACCAATATCCCGTGGGAGGGCTGATTTATTTCGGACAGAATCTGATCGGCCCGGATCAGACGAGAACGATGCTGACGAATACGGCCCGGTATGCACAGGAAAGATGCGGGTTCCCCATCTTTCTGTCCGTGGATGAAGAAGGCGGGCAGGTGGCCCGGATCGGAAGCAATCCGGCGTTCGGGACAGAAACCTTCGGAAACATGAGTGAGCTGGGCGCCAGGGGCGACACCCAGGAAGCCTATCAGGCAGGAGTGAAGATCGGGGCTTATCTGCGGGATCTTGGCTTCAATATGGACGCCGCGCCGGATGTGGATGTTCTGACGAACCCGAACAACGAAGTGGTGCGGTACCGGTCGTTCGGATCGGATCCGGAGCTGGTCGCGCAGATGGGAGCGGCGCAGCTGCAGGGGCTGAACGAACAGGGAATCATCGGGATGTATAAGCATTTCCCGGGACACGGAGGGACCGCGGAGGACTCCCATGCAGGGTATGCTTCTGCAGCTGAGACGCTGGAAGAGCTGAAAGCGCAGGCCCTGGTTCCCTTCCAGGACGGCATTGATCAGGGGATCCGTGTGATCATGGTGAGCCACATCTCCTGTCCCAATGTGACCGGGGACAATACGCCGGCCACGCTGTCCAGCATGCTGATCACAGACGTTCTCCGGGAGCAGATGGGATTTGACGGCATGGTGATCACAGACGCACTGAATATGGGAGCGATCACGGATCAGTATTCCCCGGATCAGGCGGCGGTGGCCGCGCTGAATGCAGGCGCGGATATGCTTCTGATGCCGGCGGACTTCCAGACTGCGTATCAGGGAGTCCTGCAGGCAGTGGCAGACGGAACTGTGACGGAAGAACGGATCGATGAGTCTGTGGCCAGGATACTGACCGTGAAGGCCGGGCTGGCGGAATAGGCGGAATAGCGGAATAGGAGCGAATATGGAACTGCTGAATACAGATACATTAGAGGAAGCACAGAGAAAACTCCTGGAAGAAAGCAAGGATCTGAAGCTGAGGACGGAAGTGGCGGAGCTGTCCGGCGCTCTGGGGCGGATCTGTGCCCGGGACGTTGCGGCGGGAGAGAATATCCCGCCGTTTTCACGATCTACAGTGGACGGATACGCGGTCCGCGCGGAGGACACTTATGGGGCGGGAGAGGCGGGTCCGGCTTTTTTCTCGGTTGCTGGAAGCGTCGGGATTGAGGAGCAGGCCTGTGTAAGATCCGGCCCCCAGACCGCGGTGCGGGTTCAGACCGGTTCGATGATCCCGGAGGGCGCCACAGCGGTCCTGATGAGCGAGTATGCGGAGGAGTATGCGCCCGGCAAGCTGGCGGCATACCGTCCGGTCAGCGAGGGAGAGAACCTAATGCAGACAGGGGAAGATCTCCGGCAGGGCGATCAGGTCCTGCGGCGGGGAAGGAGGCTGACGCCTGCGGACGTGGGGATTCTGGCCGGTCTGGGGATTCCGAGTGTGGAAGTATGGAGCCTTCCGGCGGTGACCGTGATCTCCACCGGGAACGAGCTGGCAGGGATCGATGAGCCGCTGAGCGGAGGGAAGATCCGGGATATGAATTCTTATGTGCTGGCGGCGGACGCGCGCAGGATGGGGATGCAGGTGCGGCGGACACTGCGGTGCCGGGATGATGAGACAGAGATCCGCTCGGCAGCGGCAGGAGCCCTTGCGGACAGCGATATCATCCTGCTGTCCGGCGGGAGTTCCAAAGGGCAGAAAGACTATACGAAGCAGGTGTTTGAAGCCCTGTCTCATCGTGTATTTACTCATGGGATCGCGCTGAAGCCGGGGAAACCGACGATTCTGGCTTATGAGCGGGAGAGCCGCACGATCCTTGCCGGACTGCCGGGGCATCCGATGGCCGCGGCACTGGTGTTCCAGCTGCTGATCGGTGCCTGGTACCGGGAGAGAACCGGCGCGCAGAAGATGCTGCCCTATCCGGCGGTACTGACGGAAAACGTATCCAGCAACCAGGGGCGGGAGACCTGCCTGCTGGTGGAACTGCTTCCCGGCGGGGAAGAGACGGGGCACCGGTACAGAGCAGTGCCGGTTCGTGCCAAGTCCGGGAGCCTTTCAGCGCTGTCCCGGGCGGTGGGCTATGTGAGGATCCCCAGAGCGCGGGAAGGGATGCGGAGAGGAGAACAAGTCTGGGTGGAGGTGCTGGAATGAAGCGGAATCTGTATCTGAATATTCAGGAGAAGGAGCAGGCGCTGTCTGAGTTCCTGAAGGCGCTGCCGTATGCCATGCCGGGGATTGAGAGAATCGCGGTCACGGAAAGCCGGGGAAGAATGACCGCAGAGGCGGTATATGCACGCTGCTCCAGTCCGTCTTATAACTCCTGCGCCATGGACGGGATCGCGGTGATCAGCGCCCACACCAAAGGGGCTTCAGAAGACCATCCGGCGGTGCTGAAGCCGGAGAAAGACTATGTAGAAGTGGACACGGGAGATCTGCTGCTCCCGCCTTATGATGCAGTGATTATGGCAGAAGAACTGATCGAGGAAGGGGACGGGACGGTCCGGATTACAGCGCCGGCGCATCCGCTGGCCCATGTGCGTCCGGCCGGGGAAGACATTGTGGCCGGAGAGATGGTGCTGCCATCCAATCATGTGATCCGGGGCATTGACATCCCGGTGCTTCTGGCAGCAGGAATCCGTCGGATCCCGGTGGTGAGGAGGCCGGTTGTGGGGATCCTGCCTACAGGAGACGAGATGGTGGATGCCGCGGAACAAAATACTGCAGAACAGAATGCTGCGGAACAGAATGCCGCGGCGCGGTATGAAGGAGAACAGAGCGCGGAAGGGGATGCGGGTGGAGCGCCCCCGGACGGCAAGATTCTGGAAACCAATTCCTGGATGTTCTTTCATCTTGTGGAAGAGAACGGAGGCACAGCGGTTCGCTGGCCGATTATTCCGGATGACCCGAAGCAGCTTTCGCAGGCTGTGGAAGAGGCTGCGGAGAGCTGTGATCTCGTGATCGTGAATGCAGGATCCAGCGCGGGGCGGGATGATTATACTGTGCATGTGATCCGAAGCCTGGGAGAGGTGCTGACGCATGGAGTGGCCATAAAGCCGGGCAAGCCGGTGATCCTGGGGAAGGTCCGCGGGAAACCGGTGATCGGCCTGCCGGGGTATCCGGTTTCCGCCTATCTTACGTTCACGGAGTTCGTGATCCCGGTGATGAACCGGTTCCTGAAGAGAGAAGAGCGTCCGGCACAAGAGGCAGCCGCACGGATCTCTAAGACCCTGATGTCGGGCCTGAAATACGAGGAATATGTCCGGGTGAAGCTGGGAGTTGTGGAAGGACAGTTGATCGCGGCGCCATTGGCCAGAGGCGCGGGGGCATCCATGTCGCTGGTGCGGTCAGACGGATTCTGCGTGATTCCGCGCAGCAGTGAGGGAATCATGGCTCATGAAGCGGTGCAGGTCAAGCTGCTCCGCCCTCTGGAAGAGATCGAGAAGACGCTGGTTGTGACAGGAAGCCACGATATCATTCTGGATGTGATCAACGATCTGATGCTGGAGCAGAATACAGGCATGAATCTGTCTTCCGCCCACGTGGGATCTCTGTCCGGCCTGATCGCGCTGCGGAAGCGGGAGACCCATCTGGCACCGTCACATCTGCTCTGTGAGGAAGACGGGACCTATAATACAGCCGCGGTTCGGGAGCTGTTCCCGGACGAGCAGATGGTGATCATCAAAGGGGTGCGCCGCAGGCAGGGATTTATCGTGAAGAAGGGGAATCCGAAAGGGATCCGCACGGCGGCGGATCTGACCCCTCAGATCCGCTATATCAACCGGCAGAGAGGGGCGGGAACCCGGGTCCTCTTCGACTATCTGCTGAAGCAGGAGGGCATAGATCCGGCAGAGATCACCGGGTATGAGAATGAGGCTGCAACCCATATGAGCGTGGCGGTAGCTGTACAGAAAGACAATGCGGATACGGGGATGGGGATCTATTCCTGTGCCAGGGCGCTGGGACTGGACTTTGTGGATGCGGCGTTCGAGGAGTATGACTTCGTGACCCGGCCGGCGTATCTGGAACTGCCGTATCTGAAGGAATTCCTCCGGGTGCTGACCAGCGGGGAGTTCCGGGAGCGGCTTGAGAAACTGGGAGGTTATTCCTTCGAGGAGACGGGGGAGATCCGGTATGTTTGAGAAGAATCTGGAATTTCTGACCGCGGAAGAAGCAGAGCGTATCCGGGGAACCCGGATTGCCGTCATCGGGCTGGGCGCGCTGGGGCAGATGGCTGCGCATATGCTGGTGCGGGGCGGAGCTGAGAGGCTGACCCTGTGCGACGGAGACCGGATGTCCGGGAGCAATCGGAACCGTCAGCTCTATGCGGATATCCTGACACTGGGGGTGCTGAAGTCAGAGGTTGTCGGGGAGCGGCTGTATGATATCTGTCCCAGGCTGAAACTGAGGCAGTATGATACCTTCCTTGACCGCGAGAATGGAAAAGAGATCCTGAAGGATGCGGATCTGGTGCTGGACTGCGTGGATCAGATCCCGGTGAAGCTGTATCTGGAAGAGCTGGCGGAGGAGCTGGGGATTCCGCTGATTCACGGCGCGGTGGAAGGATGGTTCGGGCAGGCCGGTACGATCTGGCCGGGCGACCGGATCCTGCGGGTGATCTATGAGAAGCGCAGAGAACAGCGGACATCCGCGCTCATGCCGGCAGTCAGTCTGACGGCTTCTGTGCAGACTGCGGAGGCATTGAAGATCGCGGCAGGGAGAGGGGCAGACCTGCGGGGACGGCTGCTGTGCGCAGATCTGCTGCACATGGAAATTGATCTCGTCCCGATCAGCCGGGGCGGACTGGGAGAGTACGCAGATGCCGGATCTGATGAGCGGAAAGAGCAACATTGAACAGAAAGGAACGAGATAAGAATGAAGAAATGGAAATTATTCAGTTTATGCATGGCAGCTGTACTGATAAGCGGCTGTGCCGCTGATACTGGCGGAAGTTCAGGAGAAACAGGAGAAAGCACCGACAGAACAGAGATGTCAGAAAGCAAAGACAACACTCTGGGAGGCGAGATTATCCTGGCGACGACTACCAGCACGCAGGACAGCGGTCTGCTGGACGAGATTCTTCCGGTGTTTGAGGAAGAGACAGGCATCAGTGTCAGTGTAGTATCTGTCGGATCCGGAGAGGCTATGGCTATGGGAGAGAATGGGGAGGCAGATGTGCTTCTGGTACATTCGCCGGCGGCTGAGAAGGAATTTGTAGAGGCCGGACATGCAGACGAAGATGGAAGAATGGATGTTATGTATAACGATTTCGTCCTGATCGGACCGGCAGGTGATCCGGCAGGAATCAGCACAGAGGCACCGGCGGACGCAGTGGCAGCGTTCCGGAAGATTGCTGACACTCAGACGGAATTCATCTCCCGGAGTGATGAGTCGGGAACTCACAAGAAAGAACTGGCGATCTGGGATGCATGCGGCATCGTTCCGTCGGGGGACTGGTACGTGGAAGCGGGAACTGGCATGGGGGCTGTTCTTGAAATGGCGAACGAGAAGCTGGCGTATACGCTGTCTGACCGGGCAACCTGGCTGAATCTGGGACTGGATGAGGATCTGAAGATAGTCTGTGAAAATGATGAGAGCGGGATCCTTTATAATCAGTATGGCGTAATCTGTGTGAATCCAGATAAGAACGATCAGATCAACCATGAAGGGGCGAAAGCATTTCAGGAATGGATCGTATCGGAGGAAGGTCAGACGCTGATCGGCGAGTATGGGATTGAGGATTATGGAAAAGCACTGTTTACTCCGAATGCTGAGAAGTAGAAGCTATGGATGTAATTATAGAAGGTACGGCTGAGGCCTTCCGTCTGATCGGAACGCTCGATCAGGAAGTCTATGAGGTGGTTTCTGCATCCCTGAAGATATCGTTGATTTCTCTTTGCATCGCAGGGGCTCTGGGGATTCCGGCGGGGATTCTGATCGCCGGACATCAGTTTCGATTCCGGCCCTTGCTGATGCGATTGATCTATACGTTGATGGGGATGCCTCCTGTTCTCTGCGGCCTGATGGTATATCTGTTCTTTATGCGCAGAGGACCTCTTGGGAGTCTCCGGCTGAATTATACAGTGACAGTGATGATTATCGCGCAGACATTGCTGATCCTTCCGATCATAATCGGGCTGACAATCAGTGCTGCGCGGGAACGGCAGGAGAAGATCCGGCGGCTGGCCCGTACGCTTGGGGCCGGGAAAGCGCAGACACTGAGACTGTTGATCTGGGAACTGAGGCCAGGCCTGATCACAGCGCTGATTTCGGGATTCTCGAGGGGGATTTCTGAAGTAGGAGCAGTGATGATTGTGGGAGGAAATATCACGGGGAAAACCCGGACAATGACGACCTATATCTCACAGCTGAAAGGCATGGGAGAGTTCGAACGTGCAGTGGCGGTTGGAATCATCCTGCTGATCCTTTCTTTTGGGATGAATACGCTGCTGTACCATTTTCAGGAAGAAAAGCTGGATAGGGAATTATGAAGGTGGAGATTAGCAGACTGAAAAAATCTTACGGAACACATACGGTTCTTTGCATCGAACAGCTTGAAATCCGATCAGGCTGTATTACCGCGATTGTGGGACCTAACGGCGCGGGAAAGACAACTCTTCTGAATCTGCTTTCCGGCCTTGTGCAGAAAGATGAGGGACAGATTCTGTATGACGGCAGTACGGAGCCTCCCTACCGGGAGATGACAATGGTTTTTCAAGAACCATGTATGATCACGGCCTCGGTCAGAAAGAATCTTGCATGGCCGCTGAAAATCCGAGGTATAGGGAGAGAACAGACGGAGCGGCGTGTAGAAGAACTGGCACAGGAACTTGGACTTATCCCGCTGCTGGACAGGCGGGCAGATCGGCTTTCCGCAGGGGAAACGCAAAAAGCGGCGCTTGCCAGGGCGCTGTCCTTCGAACCGCGGCTGCTCTTCCTGGATGAACCAGGCGCAAACATTGATCCGGAAGCCACGGCAGAGATTGAGAAACTCCTGCTGAAAATGAGAAAGACAGGGCAAACGACGATTGTCCTGGTGACTCATAATCTGGCTCAGGCCAGAAGGCTGGCAGATGATATCCTCCTTCTGGATGGAGGAAGAGCGGCAGAGAGCTGTGCCGCAGAAGAATTTTTTACCAACCCGTCGTCCCCGGCGGCGGTAAGACTGCTGGCGGCGGAGACGGTGACAGGAATAAGCGGGAATGAAATGAGGTGAGCGATATGGCAAGTAAATACGGCGGTTATATGGGCAAGGTCCTGAAGATTAACCTGAGCACCCGGGAAGTCTCAGAGTATCCGTTTTCGGATGAGGAGCGGGAGCTGTTCATCGGGGGGAAGACCATGGCGGCCAAGATCCTGGGAGATCATCTGACCGGCAGGGAGAAAGCATTCTCAGAGGACAACCTGCTGGTGGTGACCACAGGACCTCTGACCGGTTCCGGGGCGCCAAGTTCCAGCAGGTTCAATATCTCTACCTTGTCGCCGCAGACCGGGTATATCACATCCTCCAACTGCGGCGGGAACTTCGGGTATTATCTGAAGAAGGCAGGCCTGGACGCGCTGATCCTGACCGGACGGTGTGCGGAACCGTCCTGGATCGAGATTCAGAATGATCAGGTAGTCTTCCACTCGGCCCGGGAGATCTGGGGCAAGAAGACATCGGAAACCCAGGCTGCGCTGGACGACAGGCTGCGGATGAAGAACGGACGGGTACGGAAGAACGGGAAGATCTGCATCGGCCCGGCCGGGGAGAATCTGGTACTTTACTCCTGTATCGTTTCGAATGAGCGTGTTTCCGGCCGGGGAGGCACGGGAGCGGTCATGGGCTGGATGCGTCTGAAAGCGGTCTGTGCCGGCGGGAACCGGGAAGTGCCTGTCCGGGAGAAGGAGAAAATGGTCAGGCACACCCAGAAATGGTTCCGCTACCTGAGGCATCACCCGCTGACCGGGAGCCAGCTTCCGAAGCTGGGAACGGCCGGTCTGGTCAGTGCCATGCAGATGAAGCATATCTTATCTACCAAGAATTACAGTGCCGGACAGTATGAGGAGTTCGAGAAGGTCAGCGGGGAAGAGCTGGCCGAGAAATACAACATCGTGAACAAGGGCTGTCTGACCTGCCCCATCCGCTGCGCGCGTACGGTAGAAGTGGACGGGAAGCAGGTGAAGGGGCCTGAGCTGGAAACGCTGGTGCTGCTGGGCGGAGGAATCCTGAATAACGATCTGCCGTCGATTCTTCGCTGGAACTATGAGCTGGATGAACTGGGGATCGATACCATTTCCTGCGCCAATACCATCTCTTATGCCATGGAGGCGAATGAGAGAGGACTGTGGGACAATGGGCTGCATTTCTCAGATACAGAGGAACTCTCCAGGCTCTTTGAAGACATTGCTTACCGGAGAGGGATCGGCGATGAGCTGGCGCTGGGGAGCAGGCGGCTGGCTGAGAAATACGGCGGCAAAGAGTTCGCCATCCACGCGAAAGGCATGGAGCTGGCGGCCTATGAGCCCAGGAAAGCAGTGGGACTGGGGCTGGGCTACGCCACCAGCAACCGGGGCGGATGCCACTTGAACGGCGGATATCTGGTGATTCTGGAGGGACTGGGCCTGGCAGTCAATCAGACCACGTATCACGGGAAGGCGGATCTGACCATGCTCTTTCAGGACTTGATGGAGATGATCTCCGCGGCGGGCCAGTGTCTGTTCACCAGCTACGCTTTCTTTCCCACCCCGCTGATGAATCACCCCAACGCCTGGTATACGAAGCTGGTCAATCGGATTCTGCCCTACTGCGGGGCTGTGGTCCGTCTGATCAACAAATATCCGGAGATCGCCTGCTTCCATCTGCCGGTGTTCCACCACACGAAAGGATTCGAGTACACCACAGGAATGAAGATGAAGTTCGGAGATTATATTCGCTGCGGTGAGCGGGGATTCAATCTGGAACGGGAGATCAACCGCAGATTCGGAGTAAACGCGAATCAGGACGCACTGCCGAAGCGGCTGACAGAGACACTGCAGGATCCAAAGGATCCGAAGTCAAAGGTTCCTCTGGAACGGATGAAAAAGGTCTATTATCATGCCCGGGGCTGGGATCAGAACGGCCTGCCCACAGAGCGGACGCTGAAGAAACTGAAGATCAGCTTCGCAGCCGGAGCGGCGGAAGAGCGGAACAGGGGGGTGAGCAGATGGTCCGGGTGAAATTATTCGGGACAGCCCGCCTGAAAGCGGGCGTGGGGACGTTCGAGCGGGAAGTCAGGAGCGTGGATGAGCTGATGGACTGTATCCCCAATATCACACGCAGGGAGGCAAAGGATCTGGTGCTCCTTGTGAATGGGAAACCGGCCGGGAGGAGATCCAGGCTGAAAGACGGGGATGAGGTTGTGTTTCTTTCCCCGGCGGGAGGTGGCTGATGATGAAGAAAATCAAAGAGGTGCCCTATATTGATCTGGAGACCTGTGCGGGATGTTCGGTCTGCGCGGAGAACTGTCCCATGGACTGTATCCGCATCGAACCGCCCAAGTATCACGGGGATATTCATACCGCCGCGCAGGTGGATCTTAAGAAATGTATCGGATGCGGGATCTGTGCGAAAGCATGTCCTATCCGTGCGATTCGGATGAGAAGAGAAGGGAGAGTGGCGCAGGAGATGAAAACGAAATGGAATCTGAAGAAACTGGGATGCAGAGTATTTCAGGGCGGAATGAAGATGGGGATGTATCTGCTCCCCTGGCGTGTGCCGAAACTGATGCAGGGAGCGGGGACTGTGAAGAAACTGCCGGCTGCTGTGAAGAGAAGAGGATTCCGCAAGGTACTGATCGTTACAGATCCGACCTTGATGGGACTTCACCTTCTGGATCCTATGCTGGCTGCCATGAAGGAGGCGGAGCTTCCGTATGTGATCTATGACGGCGTAGGACCGAATCCTACGGATGAGAATGTGGAGGACGGAGTGGTTCTGTTCCATGAGCATCACTGCGACTGTATGATCGCGTTCGGAGGAGGCTCCCCCATAGACTGCGCGAAGGCTGTGGGAGCCAGGATCGCAAGGCCCAAGAGACGGGTGAAGAAGCTGCAGGGGCTGTTCCGGATCTTAAAGCCGATCCCCATTATCTTCGCAGTTCCGACGACTGCGGGAACCGGATCTGAGACAACGATCGCCGCGGTGATCACCGAGGCGGAGACCCATCATAAAGCATCCATCAACGATCTCTGCCTGATGCCGAAGTTCGCTGTGCTGGATCCGGAGCTGACGGTAGGCCTTCCGCCCAGAGTGACGGCCACAACCGGAATGGACGCCCTCTGTCATGCTGTGGAGGCGTATACCAATCACACATACAACAGCAGCCTGGAAAAGGACATGAGCAAAAAAGCAGTGAAGCTGATCCATGATAATCTGCTGAAAGTCTATCAGGATGGATCGGATCTGGAAGCACGCCAGAAGATGCAGCAGGCGGCGTTCTACGGAGGGCGGGCGTTCACCAGAGGATCGGTGGGATATGTCCACGCGGTTGGCCACACACTTGGAGGGCTCTACGGAACACCCCACGGGCTGGCGATGTCCATCCTGCTTCCCCATGTCCTGCGGGCGTTCGGGCCGGCTGCGGAGAAGCGGCTGGCGGAACTGAGTGATGTCTGCGCCCTGACAGCGGAAGAAGAACCGGCAGCGGTTAAGGCGGAAGCGTTCATCTGCTGGATCGAGGATATGAAGGTGAAGATGGAGATTCCAGATTATCCGGATATGATCCGGGAAGAAGATGTGGACCAGATTGTGGAGTGGGCGGAGAAGGAGGCGAATCCCCTCTATCCGGTGCCTGTGATTTGGAGCCGGGCAGAGTTTCGGGCGTTTCTCCTGTCTCTGATCAAACCAGGAGAAGAATCATTGTAATATGCTGCAGAAAGGAACAGACAGACTTATGATCATTGACACACACGCGCACTATGACGACGAACAGTTCGATCCGGACCGGGAGGAACTGCTTGGAAGTATGAAAGATGGAGGGATCGGCCTGATTGTTAACGCTGGTTCCACCATCGAATCCTGGGGGAAGATTCTGGAACTGACGGAAACCTATGAGTTCCTTTATGGAGCTATCGGAATCCATCCTGATGAGGCCGGAAGCCTGGACGAGGAGAGCTTCCGCAGGATGAGCAGCCTGCTGGATCGGGAGAAGATCGTGGCTGTGGGAGAGATCGGACTGGATTACTACTGGGACAAAGAAAGCCATGACCTGCAGAAGAAGTGGATGATCCGCCAGCTGGAACTGGCCCGGGAGAAGAATCTGCCGGTGATCATACACAGCCGGGAAGCCGCGGCGGACACCATGGAGATCATGAAGGAATACGCGGCAGGGATGACAGCGGTGATTCACTGCTATTCTTACTCTGCCGAGATGGCCCGGGAGTATGTGAAGATGGGATACTATATCGGCGTGGGAGGCGTTGTGACGTTCAAGAACGCGAAGAAACTGAAACAGGTGGTGGAGACTGTGCCGCTGACAGCGATTGTGCTGGAGACAGACTGTCCCTACCTGGCGCCGGTTCCGTACCGGGGAAAGAGAAACTCTTCCCTGTATCTGCCCTATGTGGCAGAGGAGATCGCGGCCATCAAGGGTGTGACAGCGGAAGCGGTGATCCGGCAGACAGAGGCGAACGCGCGCAGACTGTACCGGCTGCCGGATCATCAGGGAGAAAAATAGAGGAGAGATCAACAATATGAAACAGCCTTCACTTGGGAATCCGCAGAACACGATTGCGGTACTTCAGAAATATCAATTCGTATTCCAGAAGAAGTTCGGACAGAACTTCCTGATTGATACACATGTCCTGGACAAGATCATCCGTGCTGCCGACATCGGTCCGGATGATTTCGTGCTGGAGATCGGGCCCGGGATCGGGACGATGACTCAGTATCTTGCCTGTGCGGCCCGGAAGGTGGCGGCCGTGGAAATCGACCGGGCACTGATCCCGATCCTGGAGGATACACTGTCCGGATATGAGAACGTCCGGATTATCAATCAGGACGTGCTTAAGGTGGATCTGGCGGCGCTGGCAGAGGAAGAGAATGGAGGAAAGCCGATCAAGGTGGTGGCTAATCTGCCTTACTATATTACAACGCCTATCATTATGGGGCTGTTCGAGAAGCAGATTCCCCTTCAGAGCATCACGGTCATGGTGCAGAAGGAAGTGGCCGAGCGGATGCAGGTAGGACCGGGAACGAAGGATTACGGCGCTCTGTCGCTTGCGGTTCAGTATTATGCTGAGCCTTATATTGTGGCGTATGTGCCGCCGAACTGCTTCATGCCCAGACCCAAGGTGGGCTCCGCGGTGATCCGTCTGACCCGGCATGAGAAGCCGCCTGTGGAGGTGAAGGATGAGAAGCTGATGTTCCAGGTGATCCGCGCCTCTTTCGGTCAGCGGAGGAAGACGCTCGCGAACGGGCTGAAGAATTCGCCGGAGCTGGATTATACGAAAGAAGAGATCGAGGCGGCAATTCTCTCTCTGGGGAAGGGCGCTTCCATACGAGGAGAGGCACTGACACTGGCGGAGTTTGCCGCCCTTGCAGACCAGCTGCTGCTGTCCCGCAGCGGCAGCTGAGCGTGCTATAAAGTTTTCAGCAACAGTTCAGATCATCTCTGATGGCTGAACTGTTAATAAAATTTCAAAAATTTTAATAGACAGTTCATTGTACACTTTATGAATTTTTAGTATAATAGACGAATATACAGAAAATAGAAAAAGGAGGAAGGTCACATGGTGAAAGATATTGACAGCATTTTTTTCGATATTACTCCCGAGATTGAAGAATTGGCCCATAAATGCGAGGCGAACAACGCGATTGATAAGGAGTTGTACACGAAGTACGAGGTGAAACGAGGGCTGCGTGACCTGAATGGCAAAGGTGTTCTTGCCGGTCTTACAAACGTTTCTGATGTCTGCGCTTCTAAGATTGTCGACGGAAAGTCTGTTCCCTGTGAAGGTAATCTTTATTATCGAGGATATAATATCAAGGATCTGGTGAAAGGATTCCTGGCTGCCAAGCATCCTGGTTTTGAAGAGACGGCATATCTGCTGCTTTTTGGCGAGCTTCCGGATAAGAAACAGCTGGACGATTTCCAGGAGATGATCGCGGACAGGAGAACGCTTCCGCCGAATTTCGTGCGGGACGTGATGATGAAGGCGCCCAGCCGTGATATGATGAACAGTATTACAAGAAGTATCCTGCAGCTCTATTCTTATGACGATAAAGCGGACGACACAAGCATTCCGAATGTACTCAGACAGTGCCTGAATCTGATTGCCCAATTCCCCATGCTTATGGTTTATGGATATCATGCATATAATTACAGAAGAGGCGAAGACCTGTTTATCTATGCGCCGAAGCGGGAACTCTCCACAGCGGAGAACATCCTGATGATGCTGCGTGAGGACCGGAAATATACAGAACTGGAAGCGAAGATCCTGGATATGGCTCTGGTGCTCCACATGGATCATGGCGGCGGCAATAACTCAACGTTTACGACCCATGTAGTTACTTCTTCCGGAACAGATACGTATTCTACGATGGCGGCAGCCATGGCGTCCCTGAAAGGACCGAAGCATGGCGGCGCGAACGTGAAAGTAACGCAGATGTTCGAGGACATGAAGCAGCATCTGACAGACTGGACAGATGAAGACCAGATCCGGGCATACCTGGAGGCGCTGCTGGACAAGCAGGCATTTGACAAGAAGGGCCTGATCTACGGCATGGGCCACGCGGTCTATTCCATTTCAGATCCCCGTGCGGATATCTTCAAGAAGTTCGTAAAGCAGCTCGCGAAGGAGAAAGGGCACGAAGAAGAATACGCACTCTACGAAAAGGTTGAGCATATGGCTCCGGAGATCATCGGAGAGAAGCGGCGGATGTATAAAGGCGTCAATGCGAACGTGGATTTCTACAGCGGGCTTGTGTACAGTATGCTGGATCTTCCGCCCGCACTGTATACGCCGATCTTTGCGGCGGCGCGTGTTGTAGGATGGAGCGCACACAGACTGGAAGAGCTTAAGAATGTAGATAAGATTATCCGTCCGGCGTACAAAGCGCTGGCACCGCACCGTGAATACATAAATCTTGAAGACAGGTAAGTGAGTAGTACCATGAGAGACGAGTTTTATTTCCCATCCAAGGACGGCAATACAGAGATCCATACAATGGAGTGGAAGCCAGAAGGCGAGGTCAAGGCTGTCCTGCAGATCTGCCACGGAATGATGGAATATATCAGACGATATGATGAGTTCGCACAGTATCTGTGTGACAGAGGATATTATGTCGTGGGAAATGACCATCTCGGGCATGGCAAATCCGTACAGGCGAAAACAGAGTACGGGTTCTTCAACGAGAAGTACGGAAATGCGTGTGTGCTTGGAGACATTCATACACTCAGGATGCGGTCAGAGAAGAAATATCCGGATGTGCCGTATTATATGATGGGGCACAGCATGGGATCTTCCCTGCTGAGACAGTACATTCAGATGTACGGCAACGGGCTGGACGGCGCGATTCTGATGGGCGTCGTAACAGACCACAAGAAGGCTGAACTGCTCGCGGGGAAGAGGCTCTGCCGCTTGATGGCCGTGTTTCGGGGCTGGCATTACCGGAGCAGGCTGGTAGATAAGATGGCGATCGGCTCCTATAATAAGAAATTTAAGGCAGCCAGAACCAAAGCAGACTGGATCACCAGTGATCCGGAACGGCTGGACGCTTATGCGGAGGATCCCCTTTGCTCCTTCATGTTCACGGTAAACGCCTATTACAGTATGTTCGCGGGCATGATTGCCATGCAGAGAAAAGAGAGTGTATACATGATTCCAAAGGGACTGCCGATCCTGTTCGTATCCGGGGGAGATGATCCGGTGGGGGACTTCGGCAGGGGCGTGCGAAAGGTCTATGAGAAATACCGAGACGCCGGCATACAGGACGTATCGCTCAGGCTGTACCCGGGAGACCGGCATGAGATTCTCAATGAGACGGATCGGGAGCAGGTATATGCAGATCTGCTTGACTGGCTGGAACAGCATAGAAAATGAGAAGATAAGAAAAAGAAAGAAACCTGCCGCAGACGGAAAAATCCGCCGGGCAGGTTTCTTTTTACAGGCTTCTGTTTACAAGACTCTTATTACGATTTATTTGAACAACGAAAAACCGCTGACTGGAATGGTCAGCGGTTTTCGTGTTTTATAAGTTATCTAAAAGGAATGAGAGTAAAGTGCGACGCCTTCAGGCGTCTGAACTTTATGAGGGGGGAGATAGTTGTTATCAACTATCTGAGATAAAGTATAAGGGGTAAATGTGGATAAAATATGATGAGATTCTAAAAGAACCAGAAAAATTATAAAATAGAGATTAACAAATTAAAAAAGAAAATAAATCGGTCTTTTTGACTGCAGGACATGGGATGGATCCATGCTGTGTCTCTATATTGCACAATTTAGTTCATGCAAAATTAGACATATTTCACGAAAATAGCGTTTATATTTGCTATTGGCTTTACATATTGTATAACTTGTGCTATATATAAATCAACTTGTACAACAAATAATAATAAAAGGTACAACAAACGAGAAGGAGGAGAAACATGAAGAGACAAAAGAAGCGGATGGCAGTTGTTTCCGCGGCGGTCTGTCTGACGGTGTCCCTGGCCGGATGTGCCCAGAGCGAGCGTGAGAATGAGGGCAGACCGGGAGCCCCGCATGTGGGCATCATTTTCACGCAGGCCGGTCTTGGCGGCAACTCATTCAACGATCTGGCGCTGGAAGGCGTGAAGCAGGCGGCAGAAGATTTCGGCATTACGTATGATCAGGTGGAGCCCAAGTCTGTGGCGGATGAGGAGATCATTCAGGATGAGATGGCGTCTTCGGAAGAGTATGATCTGATTATCTGCGTGGGAGACGAGCAGGTAGACGCGCTGGAAAACGTGGCTTCCGTCTATACAGACCAGAAGTTCGCGCTTCTCGACGCGACCTCAGACCTTCCCAATGTAGCCTCTTATTCCTGTAAGGCGCAGGAAGGGAGCTTCATGGCAGGGGCGCTGGCGGTCCTGGCGAACCAGAATCAGATCGACGAGAAGCTGTCGGACAGCGGCGTCATCGGATTTATCGGCGGTGTGGACAACCCTCTGATCAATGAGTTCGCCGCAGGCTACAAGGCGGGCGCGGAGTACGTGGATCCGGACGTTGACGTGCTGATCGATTATGCGGGAAGTTTCAATGATCCGACTACAGCGAAAACCATTGCCAATACCTTCAGCGAACGAGGGGCAGACGTGATCTTTCACGCGGCCGGGGCGTCCGGAATGGGCGTGTTCCAGGCTGCGGAAGAGAAAGGATTTGTGGCGATCGGGGTAAACCTGAACCAGAACAGCATCGCGCCGGACTACATCATGGCAAGTATGCTGAAGAAGCTGGATACCTGTGCATATGAGGCGATTGCAAGCGTGGCGGAGGATACATATACAGGAGAGAATCAGCTTCTGGGACTGAGCGACGGCGGTGTGGACTGTACGGTGGAGGAGAGCAATATCCGGGTGCCGCAGGAGATCCTCTCCGCGCTGGACGAGATCAGAGAGAAGATCGTAGCAGGAGAGATCGAAGTTCCGAACCAACTGGACTGAGAAAGGAAGAGAGGTGACAGAGATGGAAGCAATTAAGATGACAGGGATTGTAAAATGCTTCGGCCGGGTGCGGGCAAATGACGGAATCGATTTTACGGTCAATGAGCAGGAGATCCATTGTCTGCTGGGGGAGAACGGAACAGGGAAAAGTACGCTGATGAATATTCTTTTCGGGCTGTACCATCAAGACGAAGGCGAGATATCGATCCATGGCAGGAAAGCAGCGATTTCCAATCCGAACGACGCCTACGCGCTGGGAATCGGAATGGTGCATCAGCACTTTATGCTGGTGAATCAGCTGACGGTTCTCGAGAACATCATCATGGGCAAGGAACCGGGGGGACTGTTCCTGGATAAGAAGAAATGCGAAGAACAGGTGTCGGAGCTGGTAGAGCGTTTCGGGTTCCGGATCGATCTGCAGGAGAAGGTCGTCAACTTGTCTGTGGGAATGCGTCAGAGGGTGGAGATCCTGAAGACACTGTACCGCGGAGCGGACATTATCATACTGGACGAGCCCACAGCGGTACTTACCCCGCAGGAAGTAGAGGAGCTGTTCAAGATCTTAAGACAGCTGAAGAAGGACGGGAAGACGATCGTATTTATCACCCACAAATTAAATGAAACAATGGCGCTCTCGGACCGGATCACCGTACTGCGAAAAGGGAAAGCCGTGTTTACGTGCAGGACATCTGACACCAACGAGAAGGAGCTGGCGACCCAGATGGTCGGACGGTCTGTGGAGACCGTGAAGACAAAGAAGGGACAGAGGGCCGGGGACGTGGTGCTGGAACTGCAGAATATCAGACTGCTCAAAAAAGCACAGGAGACGGTGAGCCTGACGGTCCGCGCAGGAGAGATCCTGGGGATCGCCGGAGTGGACGGAAACGGGCAGCAGGAACTGGAAGCCATGATTATCGGAAACCAGAAGATCAAAGAAGGGGCTCTGACGATCAATGGAACGAGAGCGGAGCGGCTGTCCGTGAAAGAGCGGAAGAAGCTGGGCGTCGGATATATCCCCTCAGACCGGCACAAGAATGCGATGGTAGCGGACTTCTCGATCGCAGAGAATTTCCTCCTGGGGTATCAGGAAGATCCGAAGTACAACCGTCATGGGTTCATCAACTTTGAAAATCTGCGCAAAGACGCGGGCGAACAGACGGAACGGTTCGAGACGAAGCTGGCGGGACTGGATCAGCCCATCGGACAGCTCTCCGGAGGAAACCAGCAGAAGATTATTCTGGGGCGTGAGACCAGCCATGATCCCTCCTTTATGCTCGTTGCCCAGCCGGTCAGAGGACTGGATATCGGAGCCATCGAAAAGGTACACCGGACACTGCTGGAACTGAAGGAGCAGGGCAAGGCCATCCTCCTGATCTCTGCAGAGCTCTCAGATATTATGAACTTAAGCGACCGCATCGCGGTGCTCTATGAGGGTAGGGTGAGCGCGCTGTTCGAGAACGGGGCATATACGAAAGAAGAAATCGGCCTGTTTATGACAGGAAAAAGTGCAGGAGGTAAGAAGGGATGAAGAAATGGGAACAGATGAGTGAATTGAAAAAGTCTCTGGCAGCCATCGGAATCGCCATCCTGGTCGGAGCTTTGTTTATCCTGCTGTCTGGTGAGTCTCCGGTTGAGGCCTACGGGGCCCTCTTAAAGGGGGCGCTGGGAAGTCCGAAATCCATCGCCAACACGATCAGCAAGAGTATCCCGCTGGCATTTACCGGTCTGGCAGTGGCACTGGGCTCCCGCTGCGGCATGCTCAATATCGGAGCAGAAGGTCAGCTCCACGCAGGGGCGATGGCCTCCGTGCTCACGGCTCTGAGCCTGTCCTTCCTGCCGGCGCCTGTGCTGATCCTCGTCAGCATCGCGGCCGGCGTCGCGGCTGGAATGATCGTGGGCGGCATCCCGGGATTCTTTAAGGCGAAACTGAATACAAACGAAGTGATCGTTGCGATCATGCTGAATTACATCTGTACGCTGTTTACCTCCTACCTGGTAAACGGGCCTGTCAAAGCGGCCGGATCAACGGCTCAGACAGAAGTGCTTCCCGAAGGTGTGTGGCTTGGAAGGCTGATCCCGCAGACCCAGCTTACGGCTGCCCTGTTTATCCTGATCGCTGCGGCAGTTCTGATGTATCTCTTCCTCTGGAAGACATCCGTGGGATATCAGCTGCGCGCGGTGGGCGCGAACCCGTCCGCGGCAGGCACGGCAGGAATCCGCGTGAAGACCTATATGATCTCGGCAATGGTATTAAGCGGCGGCCTGGCAGCCCTTGCGGGAATCACCGAAGTGTTCGGCAAGTACCACCGGTTCATTGAGGGATTCTCACCCTCCTTCGGATTCACGGGGATCGCGGTTGCGATTCTCGGCCGGAACCATCCGGCGGGAGTGCTGCTCACGTCTCTGCTGTTCGGCATCATGGACATGGGATCTCTGCGCATGAGCCGTGTGACAGACGTATCGACAAATATGGTAACCGTGGTTCAGAGTCTGGTGATCCTCCTGGTGGCGGCGCCGGAACTTATCAAATGGAATAAAAAGAGAAAGAGAGGGTGATCATAATGGCTGATATCAATCATTTCCTGGCACTTATGCTACAATTATCGGTACCAATCGTTCTGGGCGCTCTGTGCGGTACGATCGCGGAGCGCGGCGGGATCATCCTGCTGGGCGTGGAAGGGCTGATGCTGATCGGCGCGTTCGCCGGAGTGGCCGGATCCTTCTTCACAGGGTCCGCATTCGCAGGCGCGGTCCTCTCCGTGCTGGCCGGCGCGCTTGTGGGATGGCTCTATGCCATGTTCTGTCTGAAGTGGAAGGCGCAGCAGTCTGTGGTGGGCGTAGGCGTGAACCTCTTCGCCAGCGGCATTACGGCGGTGATGCTGAAGGCCATCTGGCATACGGAAGGGATGTCGGATTCTGTGGAGGCATTTTCCAGCTTTACCGTTCCCGGCCTGTCCAAGGTTCCGGTGATCGGGGCGCTGTTCTATGAGCAGTCTCCTTATCTGTATCTGATGATCCTCATCGTGGCGGGAGTCTGGGTGCTGTTCTACCGCACGAAATACGGACTGAGATACCGGGCCATCGGGGATCAGCCCTACGCGGTGCAGACCTGCGGCGTGCCGGTGAACCGGTACCGCTACATTGCCATGATGGCAGCGGGCGCAATCGCGGGCCTGGCAGGATCTTATCTGTCCCTGGCGCAGAATAATCTCTTCGTCACAGATATGGTATCCGGGCGCGGATTCATGGGCCTTGCGGCCAATATCTTCGGCGGCTGGAATCCGGTGGGCTCCCTGGGAGCAGGCATGGTATTCGCGGTGGCACAGGCGGCAAGGTTCTATCTGACGGATTTCGAGATCCCGTCTCAGATCGTACAGATGCTGCCGTATATCGTGACACTCCTGATCCTGCTCTTCGTGGGCAAACGAGTAAAGGGGCCGGAGGCTCTTGGCAAACTGGTGGATTAGCTTTATACTAGTCATATCGATCATTGGAAGGAGCGCATGACCTGGAATGGATAATATTATCAAAGAAAAGAACGTAAAAATCCCCTTATATGTAACGGTATATGAGACAATCACACAGTGGCTCAAAGACGGCAAGTACAAGCCGGGCGATAAGCTGCCGGGCGAGAACGTTCTGGCAGAGCAGTTTAAGGTGAGCCGGGGAACGCTCAGGCAGGCCATGCTTCTTCTCCAGGAGGACGGGCTGATCAGCAACCATCAGGGAAAGGGAAATATTGTCCTTTCGAATCAGGATATAGAATCAGGCGGGCTGGAGAAGATCGGGAACCCGATCGTGGACTTCTGTCTCCAGCCTGTGGATGAGACCGTGCTGACCATCGGATTTCAGCCGGCCACACAGAAGCATCAGGAAGTATTGAAGCTCAGACCGTCCAGCATCGTGGCTGTCATCGATATTACCTATTACAGCCAGAAGATGCCGGTGGGATTTGCCATGGTCTACATGCCTTATTCCATACTGGAGAAGAGCAATGTGGATCTCGAGAACACGGACAGTGTGTATCAGTATTATATGAAGGTTCTCACCTCCTCGGGAATATACAGCGATACGAAGCTGCGCCTGAGGAAGGCGCGGGAACGCCTCGCCAACATCCTGCAGATTCCGGAGGAAGAGGCGATTCTGATCCTGGAGGAAGAACTCTACACGCAGTATGATACTCCGGTATTGTCACAGAAGCTGTATATGACGGCAGATCTCTATGAATTAAGTCTGAGGAGGAAAAATAAATGAAAACAGTGCTTATAACAGCGCTTGGATTGGAGTATATAGAACATGAAGACATTTCACAACGAGGCAGAGCCCGGCCAGATCGGCAAGACCGTTCTCATGCCGGGGGATCCTCTGCGGGCCAAATATATCGCTGAAAACTATCTGCAGGACGTGATCTGCTACAACCGGGTCAGAGGAATGAACGGCTATACAGGAACTTATCAGGGCACCCGGGTGTCCGTGCAGGGCAGCGGCATGGGAATCCCGTCTATGGGGATCTATTCTTATGAGTTATTTCATTATTACGATGTAGAAAATATTATCCGCATCGGCACGGCAGGCGCGATCTGTCCCGACGTTCAGGTGGGCGACGTGATCTTTGCCATGGGGTGCTGCACGAATTCGAACTTCATGGCACAGTATCATCTGCCGGGCATCTATGCACCTGTGGCAGACTTCTCTCTGCTGGAACAGGCGGCTGCGGCGGCGCGGAAGAGCCGGTTCCGGTTCCATGTGGGGAACGTCTTCAGCTCAGACGTGTTCTACGAAGACCGGAAAGGAGAGAAAGGCGAATGGGCCAAGATGGGAGTTCTCGTCCAGGAGATGGAGACCCTGTCCCTCTACTGTACGGCCGCGAGAGCGGGGAAACGTGCGCTCAGTATGCTGACGGCGGGCAGCAGCCTCCACAGCAGCCAGGCACTCACCAACGAGCAGCGGGAGCAGAGCCTGGACCGGATGATCCGGTGCGCGCTGGATCTGGCCGCGGCTCAGGAAGAGACGGCACAAGAGCGTTCCGGAGAGGAGTCGGCATGAAGGAAAAGAGACATTTCGGAAAGGAAGATCAGGCCATGGAAAGATACCGGAGAATATTCGTGATCGTGATGGATTCGCTTGGGGCGGGGGAGATGGAAGATTCCCCTGCGTTCGGAGATGTGGGCGTCAATACTCTGGGACACATATCACAGTCGGTGGAGCAGTTCCATATCCCGAATCTTCAGAAGTTGGGGATGGCGAACCTTACGCCTCTGAAACAGGTGGAGCCGGTGGAGCGAACCCTGGGATACTATGGGAAGCTGAACGAAAGAAGCAAAGGCAAGGACACGATGACCGGGCACTGGGAGATGATGGGACTGGAAGTGAAACAGCCGTTCCGGACATTCACAGAGACCGGGTTCCCGCCGGAGCTGATCCGGGAGCTGGAAGAGAGAACCGGGCATCCGGTGATCGGCAATAAGAGCGCCAGCGGAACGGAGATCCTGGATGAACTGGCTGAGGAGGAGATCGCCACCGGACACATGATCGTCTACACGTCTGCGGATTCGGTCCTGCAGATCTGCGGCAATGAGGAAACGTTCGGACTGGAGGAGCTGTATCGCTGCTGCGAGATCGCCCGTGAGATCACTCTGAAGGATGAGTGGCGGGTGGGGCGGGTGATCGCCCGGCCCTACGTGGGAAAGAAGAAGGGCGAATTCCGGCGTACCAGCAACCGCCACGATTATGCGCTGAAGCCCATCGGGCGTACCGCGCTGGACGCTCTCAAAGATGCGGGAATGGATGTGATCTCTGTGGGGAAGATCAAGGATATCTTCGACGGAGAAGGCATCACGGAGGCCCATAAGTCGAAGAGCTCGGTCCACGGCATGGAGCAGACGATTGCCATCGCCCAGAAGGAGTTCCATGGGCTGTGCTTTGTCAATCTGGTGGACTTCGACGCTCTGTGGGGGCACAGAAGAGATCCCGCGGGCTATGCGGCTGAGATTGAGCGGTTC
Source organism: uncultured Eubacteriales bacterium (assembly GCA_949283695.1). Taxonomy (GTDB): domain Bacteria; phylum Bacillota; class Clostridia; order Lachnospirales; family Lachnospiraceae; genus Mediterraneibacter. The sequence continues at coordinate 41,514 of CASDTX010000003.1, forward strand.
GATGTGAATCTGGGCAAGCTTCTCCGCTTACTTCGGGAAGACGACCTGCTGATCATCACCGCGGATCACGGGAACGATCCTACCTATACGGGAACGGACCATACGAGAGAGAAAGTGCCATTCCTCGCGTACTCTCCTTCAATGAAGGGATACGGGGAACTGCCGGAGCGCGATACCTTCGCGGCGATCGGAGCGACGGCGGCGGATAATTTCGGCGTGAAGATGCCGGAGGGCACGATTGGAACATCCGTGCTCAGAGAACTTCGATAGAACTTACGAAAAGACTTCTGACTGACAGTCGATTCCTGTTGGTCAGAAGTCTTTATTTTTTACAGAAAACGCCGTCTGGATAGACGGCGGAATAGAACTCTTTCTTATCTTAAAATAAAACACTATAAGAATGCAATGAAATCGTCTTTTGCACTCTTTCTGCGTTTCTAATTATACTATAGCGTCGGTGGACAAGGGGTGTGCTGCCTCTTGCGCACCGGTGCTGACGATGATTTAGGAAGGAGTGTTCGAAGATGGGAAGACGCGGCGAAAATATCAGGAAACGAAAAGATGGACGCTGGGAGGCAAGAATCATTACGGGATATGCTCCGGACGGGAATGCGAAGTACCGATCCTTGTATGGAAGGACCTATCTTGAGGCGAAAGAGAAACGTAATGATTGCCTCTCAAACAGTCCGGGCTGTCAGAAGCACTACGCTGCTGTGCGGCAGCCTGCCAGGAAAATCACAGTCGGACAGCAGCATTATTCCTTCACGGTAGAATCTAAAATCTTCGCCCCAAAATCCCGCAGACCCCGCATGAAAGTACTGTCGCGGAAAGAGCAGGCGAAGCTGGAACAGTATTTCTGTCAGCACCCGGATCCCGTCGGTCTGGGGATCCTGACAGCATTATACGGAGGCGTGAGAATCGGAGAACTGTGTGCCCTGAAGTGGGGAGATATCTATTTTGACAATGGCACGGTGCGGCTGGATCCTTCAGCGGGTCCGGATAATCATTCGTAACAAAATAATTGTATCCCAATTCATACGAAAGTATTCACGTCATTGACGTGAAAACGGATATCAGCAGCAGCGCGGCCAAACGACAGGGGATTCTAGCTGGAGGGGCCGTTTTTTGCTATGGCGGCGAGCCAAAGTCCTCGGACGGACCGATACCATTCTGTATAAAGCAGAGGACAGCTCTGTTTTATAGATTTATTCGCAAAGCGAAACCAAACATTCTGTAGGAAGGGAGAGTTCAGTAAGTATGAAAAGAAATCGTTTCATTGCTGCTTTCTTATCACTCATACTGATTGTGACCACTATGGTTTCACCAGTCAGCGCGAAAGAAAACAGTAAGAATCCGAACAGTTCCAGCGGGAAATATTCCTGGAACCAGTTGAATGAGAAGTCTCACAGCGATAAGAAAGAGACTTCCAAGAAAGAAGAATCTTCTGCTGACAAGTCCGGAACGGAAGATGAGGCGCTTCCGGAAGACGGAACCTCAGCCGGCGAGTCAGTGATAGAAGAGGAAGCACCCGTCTATTTAGACGGAAGTCTGACAGGCAGTGACGGCAGTTATAATGTCACAGTAACATTCGGTGAAGACGCCGGAATTCCTGAAGGCTCTGCCGTGCGTGTTGAAGCTCTGGGAGAGGATGACGCTGCTTATCAGGAGGCAAAGGCGCAGGTTCAGCCGGACGAGGAGGGGGATAGTTTTGCCGCTTTGGATATCAGCATCTTAGATGCTGAGGGCAATGAGATCGAGCCAAATGCCGCTGTTCAAGTGGAGATCGAACTGTCCGAACTGCCTGAGGGTGTGGACGCTGATACAGAGATCACGGTCAGCCATATTGATGAAAGCACCGGCAGTGCCGTGGTCGAGGACGTGGCAGACACGGCCGAGGCAACCGAGGGAACAGTAGAAGTGAGCGAAGACACGGCAGTGGTGAACTTCACGGTCGAAAGCTTCTCCACATTTACCATTACCTATACGGCGAGAGCAGCAGACTCCTATAACTATCCCACACGTCCTAAACAGGTGACGTTATACTTTAATACCAATGGCGGCACTGGTTCTGTGTCTTCAATCAGCGGCGAGTCCGGGACGATGGTGACGCTTCCTACGTATAGCGGAACCAGATCCGGATATACCTTCCTGGGATGGGCAGAGAGCAGGACTGACTTCCCCGGAGGGACGGGGTACCGGGCGGTTTACCAGCCGGGGTCATCCTACGAACTGCCGACCAGCAATAAAACCCTTTATGCGGCATGGCAGAGTGATACTGCTTCTGCGAAAGATGCCTATTTCTATATCCGTCTGGACGGAACGATCCCTTACGAGCCGGGCAGCTATGTAGCCTCGGCTTACACAATTGGGATTCAGATGAAAGATGCTGTGACGGTTCAGAAGTGGGTTGTGGATGTAGATACGACGAAAGAAGTAGTAGGAAACCATGTCTCCAATGATGTGACGGCAGTGCTTAGCAAAGTTCCATCCGATGAACTGATCGCGCAGGTTTGTGATAGGGAACATATTTCGTACAACCCGGATACGCAGTATATTCTCTGGTATGTTCAAAAGTATCAGGGACTCGGAACGGAAGTAATCAATGAGAGCGGAGAAGGATTTATAGCGAATGGTGATGGCTGGCATATTGACGGTGTGATTTTAGACAGGGCGAAAGTTGCCCTAACTTATAGCGCCAATGAGCCTGCGGGAGTGACTGAGATCCCGGATGTACCTTCTGGGTATTCCGTGGACAGAGGGACGGTTATTACAGTCGGAGAAAGCGGAGCCGTAGGCGGTTCGATGGACAGAGCGAATCCGAGTATGCTTGAAAATCGGATGTAAAATTGGAGGGGCTATGATTCTTCATTATGCCGGAAAATACGATGGGGATGAAAGGAATCTCCCGCAAAGGGAACATCCTGCAAATGCAGTTCCGTTCAAGGAAATGGGAATGATGTTCGTAGTCGGGACAGAAGATATGAGTAAGGGCAGATTTATTTTTATGTGTCTGTGTCCGAATCTCTTTCTGGGGGCGATTCCTTTTGTTATTTTTTTGATTTTCCCATACTTAACAGGGGCAGGCTTATTCGGACTCATAGCCGTCGGCATGGGATTCGCGGATTATATTAATGTATATAATGCCGTAAGACAAATGCCAAAAGGAGCGAAAACTTATCTATGCGGGATGCATTCCTATTGGTATGAACGTGTAGAATCATGAATCATTTGTGAAACAGTGTGTCAGACAGCGAAAACCCGTTAGCATTGCAGCTAACGGGTTTTCGGTGTTTTATAAGTTATCTAAAAGGAATGAGAGTAAAGTGCGGCACTTGTCAGTGCCTGAACTTTATGAGGGGGGAGATAGTTGTTTATCAACTATCTGAGATAGAGTATAAAGGGAAAATGTGGATAAAGTATGATGAAAATATAAAAGAAGAAGGAAAAATATAAAATGGAAATTAAGAAATTAGGAAGAAAATATACGGTCAGGCGGTTAGTGGGGCTATGAATGTCCTGATAAGATTATGTCAGGGTATATGGACGACTGGACTTAGGAAGAAAATCCCTAAAATTTAGAAGTAAATTTCAGAATAATCCCTAATATTTAGTAATAATTATGGTATACTATATAAAAAACTATTTATTAGGAAAACAGAGAAGGTGTGAAATCATGGAATTTGCTCAGCAAAAAATATTGTCTGGCGCAGAGGTGAAAGCAATCCGAAAACAGCTAAAATTAAAACAGAAAGAATTAGCAGAGTTTATGAATGTTTCTGTAAAGACGGTTGAGTATTGGGAAAACAGCGGCAAAAATGTGAAGGGTGCGGCGGCGTCAACGCTGTGCATATTAAGGGAATATCCATGGCTTCTGGAGGAACTGGAGATTCCGGAAAAGGTTTTTGCGCTCAGACTGAGGTTTATGTTTGAAAATCGACTTTGTACGATTATAGATGTAGATGTCCGCCAGCGGCAGATAAAAATAAAAAACTTTGTCACAGACCCGGTATTCCGGGCGTTTGGGAACAATGAACATCCATCATATAGTGATTATGAAAATTTTTTAGAATCCAGATGCTTTCCCAGAACACGTGATAAGATGAAGATTGTTTTAGATCAGTTGAATCTGCCCTTTTATGATCCCTTTTTAATTATTGAGAAAACAGAGGGACGTATGGCAGAGGACAATTTCTGGATTAAGATTGAAAGGTGAAATATATGATAAGATTATCAGATAATGATGTCAGGGCATTTCCCTTACAGTCATCCAAAGGAAATCAACTTAAGTGGGAACAGGACGGGATATGGTATAAAGCTGACTACACAGGTTATGAAGGTATGGCGGAATATGTGGTGTCTGGCTTATTGAAGTTTTCAAATATGAAAGACAAGGATTTTATTTCTTATTCAACAGAAGAGATTGGCTATAAGCAGAATGTATTCTGCGGCTGTAAGAGCGGCAACTTCCTTCCGCCAGGATGGCAGATTATTACTTTGGAAAGATTGTTTGAAAGTTTTTATGGAAAAAGCCTGTATAAAAGCATATTTACGATACAAGGCGTGGAGGAACGGGCACGTTTCCTGACGCTGCAAGTAGAACAAATGACCGGCCTAAAAAAGTTTGGTGAGCATCTCGTGAGTCTCCTTACTATTGACGCTTTGTTTCTCAACGAGGATCGCCATATGCATAATATTGCGGTTTTGTGTGACGAAACAGGAAGGTATCATTACTGTCCGATCTTTGATAATGGTTCTGCGCTGCTTTCGGATACAACAATGGATTATCCTATGAATGAGGACATTATAGATCTTATCCCGCAAGCACATTCTAAAACTTTGAGTTCGGATTTTGATGAGCAGCTTGAGGCGGTTGAAAATTTATATGGGCAGTCAATGAAATTTTCTTATAATGAACATGATATATTGGAACTTCTGGAAAAAGAGAAGTATTATCCGGCGGAAATTAAGATAAGGGTACGGGATATATTGCTGCAGCAGAGACGGAAATACCAGTATTTGTTCCAGTGATGGAATGTGCACGGACAGAAAAATCAAAAACGTTAAATTTTACAAAGTTTATTTGAACAGTGCGGCTATTTTTTCTCCCTCGACAAATCCTCATTACCTGTGCTATCATACACTCAAAGCATTATATTTCTGTCAGTTGTATTTCTTAGCGGTTCGCAGCTGCCGCGTCGAGGGATCTGAAACACATCAAAAGATATATCTCAATGCTTTTATTTCCAGTTTACAAAAGCAGAGAGCGTATCTTTGAGGGATGGGATAAGTCTCTTTCCCGGAACTCCTGGAGATCAATACTTTGGAAAACGCGATCTATATGTCCATCAAAAATGACGTGTCGTTCCTCATGGATGGGAGGCTGTCCCTGTATGAGCATCAGTCTACTTACAGCCCCAACCTCCCCCTTCGGTTCTTGTTTTACATCTCGAATCTCTATTCTGGGATGACCAGGGACGATACCCTCTACGGCACAAAGAAAGCACAGATACCCACGCCGGAATTCGTCATTTTCTACAACGGGGAAGAAGAACGACCGGAACGGGAGACGCTGAAGCTGTCAGATCTGTATACTTTGCAGGAAAAAGACGGGAAATCTGAAGAAGAGGACTACAGGCTGGAACTGAGAACAGAGCTGCTGAATATCGGCGGGGATAATAACAAAGCATTAAAGAATGCCTGCCGTACCCTCCGTGAGTATGCTGTCTTTACTGACAAGATGCGGAAGTATACAAAGATGATGGATATTGAGGCAGCGGCGGAACGCACCATCGAAGAATGTATCAGAGAAGATGTCTTACGGGAGTTCCTTACAAAACACAGAGCAGAGGTGAAGACAGTGAGTATATTTGAATACGATCAGGAAAAGCATATCCGGCAGGAGCGGGAACAGGCATGGGAAGAAGGTCGTGAAACCGGACTTGCCGAAGGTGAAAAAAATAAACTGAAGGAATTGATACAAAAAAAGCTCCAGAAAGGGAAAACACCGGCTCAGATAGCAGATGAGCTGGAAGAAGAACAACCCATAATAGAAGAACTTATCAAAAATATGTTATCTTGAATTTGTCGAGGAATACTCTATTCATGCGGCGGATTATGATCTCCTCAGACGAATCCCTGTTTATCGATATCCAGTGAGGTAAAGGAACAAAGTGAAGCCGAGGCACCGAGACGCTGTAGGGAAGTCCTTTACGGAACGGACATAGCCGGTACCACCATGATACATAAGAGGACTTGAAAGGCCACGAGCCTCGCAAGTCCTCTTGTCTGCTCTATGGGGAACTTCTGGTCGGATTTACAATTATATTAATAAAAAAGAGTGACCCCAAAGTACCCCAAACGGTTAAAGGCGAAACCCTAGAACAGCGAAAACCCGTTAACTTTGCAGCTAACGGGTTCCCGGTGTTTTATAAGTTATCTAAAGGAATGAGAGTAAAGTGCGACATCCCGGTTCCCCGGGATGTCTATACTAAGACTCAGATAGTTGTTTTATCAACTATCTGAGTCTTAGTATAGACCGAAAATGTGTCCAAAGTATGTTTAAACTCTTAAGGAAATAAAAAAATATTAGAAAAATTATAAATTCTGATTCCGTATCCGGCGGAATCTTTCTCTTCTATGTGCGGGCAGACCCGCTGTGTTCAATCACTGTTCTCTGGAATCCGCAGGGTATTTCCCGCATAAATTCTATTTGGATCTGAGAGATTGTTCAGCTGTGCCAGACGTTCCGCCGTCGTCCCATAGCGCTGAGCAATGCCACTTAATGTGTCCCCCGGCTGGATGACATAGGTGATATAGTCTGCGGCGGGAGCCGGTACGTGCCGGGTTCTTTTTCGGCTCAGATGGTTCAGTCCGGCGGAGCGGATCACAGAGGGATAATCAACGTAACTGATGTCCAGATCCACATCTCCGCCGATGCCGGGGACCCGGCCCTCGCTGGTATATTGCCAGATCCCGCAGTCTGTTCCGTCAAAGGCAGGGGCATAGCGTGCATACCAGAGTGCGTACCGCTGCCGGAGGCTGCCGCTCAGATAGGTATTCAGGAAATTTCGATTCGTATAGAACATGGCGAAGTAGCCTTCTTCCTCGATCCGGCTTAAGAAGGCTCTGACAATCTGCTGTGCCAGGGAAGCGGTCCACATCGTTCCCTCCCCTTCGGCATATGCCGCAGAAGCCTGCTCGATATCGTAGCAGACCGGATATTCCAGGCGAAAGTCAGAGATCGTACGGAGACATCCTTCCGCTTCCCGGAGAGCGGTCTCTGGGCTGACTGCATAGCAGAACCAGTAGGCCCCGATGGGCAGCCCGAGCCGCCTGCATTCAGCTGCGTTCCTGCGGAACTGCTGATCAACGGTGTCAAACCCATACCCCGCGCGGAGCATGGCGAACTGGCAGCCTGCTGATTTCACCCGTTCCCAGTCCACTTCACCCTGGAATTCACTGACATCAAGTCCTTTGATATGCATGAGGATCAACCTTTCCGCAAGAGTTTCGGAGACAGTGTCCGGGGAAACGGCTGCATTTCCCCGGGAAACTGCCGGATTTGATTTAGTATATGCAGCCGGGCAGAGAAGGGTGAACGGGTCTGCGGCAGGCGGCAGGAGCTAACCCATGCGCACTTCTACCGTATAATTCTGCACTCCTTCTTCCGGAACGATGAGATTTCCCTGGATCCTGTTTCCATTGACTGTCATAGAGGCAACCCCCTTTTCTACGTGAGAGGGATTGGCGACATGAATCTGGTAAACAGCACCCCGGTATCTTCTGGTAACGGTGAATTCTTCCAGATCGGAAGGAACGCAGGGATCAACCGCAAGTCCTTCGAACGAGGGCCGGATCCCGAGGATGTACTGGGAAACATTGACGAATGTCCAAGCAGCTGTTCCGGTGAGCCAGCTGTTTTTCGCCTCTCCGTGATTCGGCGCATCCTTCCCCGCTACCATCTGGGAATACACATAAGGCTCTGTGCGGTGGAGATCGCTGATCTCTTCGATATAGGCCGGGCAGGTACGGCGGTAGATCTCGAAGGCCCGGTCTCCGCGGCCGATCCGGGTCTCCGCAATGGATACCCAGGGATTGTTGTGACAGAAGATCCCGGCATTCTCCTTATATCCCGGCGGATAGGAGGATATCTCGCCCAGATTCAGATAATACCTGGAATATGCAGGCTGCTGAAGGACGATGCCGTATTTCGTGTCCAGACGTTCTTGAACAGAGTCCAGAGCCTTTCTGGCGAATCCTTCCCGGATCCCGATATCAGCCAGCACACAGAACCCCTGCGGCTCAATATAGATCTGTCCTTCCTCGCATTCGCGGGATCCCACTTTCTCTCCGGAGGCGTCATAGGCCCGAAGGAACCATTGGCCGTCCCAGCCCGCAGTCAGAACGGCATCGTACATCTGCTTCACCGCTGCTTCTGCCCGGTCTGCCTCGCTGTCCTGTCCGGTCAGACGGCAGATCTGAGCATATTCCCGGCCATATTTGACGAACATTCCGGCGATGAATACGGACTCAGCCACCGGGCCTTCCGAAGGACCGAAGGTCTGGAAGGACTCTCCCGGTTCTTCTGAGAAGCAGTTCAGATTCAGGCAGTCGTTCCAGTCCGCGCGGCCGATGAGCGGAAGCCCGTGGGGACCTAAGTGAGTCAGCGTGTAGTCAAAGGACCGGCGCAGATGCTCTATCAAGGGGCGGGCAAGAGCGCTGTCATTGTTGAAGTCAACGGGTTCATGCAGGATGCTGAAGTCTCCGGTCTCCCGGATGTAGGCAGCGGTTCCGGCGATGAGCCAGAGTGGGTCGTCGTTGAAGCCGCTGCCGATGTCGGAATTCCCCTTCTTCGTCAGGGGCTGGTATTGGTGATAAGCACTGCCGTCCTCGAACTGAGTGGCCGCGATGTCCAGAATTCTCTGGCGGGCCCGGTCGGGAATCAGATGTACGAATCCCAGGAGATCCTGACAGGAGTCACGGAAGCCCATGCCCCGTCCGGTCCCGGACTCAAAGTAGGAGGCGGAGCGGGACATATTAAACGTAACCATACACTGGTACTGGTTCCAGATATTGACCATGCGGTTCAGCTTTTCCTCATTGCTTTCCAGAACATAGATAGAGAGCAGATCGTTCCAGTATGCATTCAGATCCGAGAGTGCCGCGTCTACCTGGGCGTCTGTGGAGAACCGCTTCATGGCGGAACGGGCCCGGTCTTTGCGGATCACGCCCGGGGATTCCCACTTGTCGTCTTTCGGATTCTCGCTGTATCCCAGGAGGAAGATCAGACTTCTGGATTCTCCGGGCTTCAATGTGATCTTCAGATGATGGGAGCCGATGACTGCGCCGCCGCTGGCCACAGAGTTGTGAGAGACTCCTTCCCAGACAGAAGCCGGATGTTCGATGCTTCCGTAAACCCCGAGGAACTCGTCCCGGCTGGTGTCGAAACCGTCGATCTCAGCATTTACCGTATAATAGGCGAAATGGTTTCTGCGTTCCCGGTACTCCGTCTTATGGTAGATCTCAGAACCGCAGACTTCGACCTCTCCGAGGCTTAAGTTCCGCTGGAAATTCGTAGAGTCATCGACCGCGTTCCAGAAGCAGAACTCCACGTAGGAGGTCAGATCCAGGCTCTCCTCGGAATCCGTTTCGTTGGTGAGCACGAGGCGGTTGACTTCGCAGGACTCATGCAGCGGAACGAAGGCCGTCAGATCTGCCCGGATGCCGTTCTTGGATGAGAGGAACCTGCTGTAACCGAGACCGTGGCGGCACTCGTAGGAGTCCAGGTCTGTCTTGACCGGCTGCCAGGCCGGAGTCCAGACGGTGCCTTTATGCCGGATGAAATAATAACGTCCGTTGGTATCTGCGGGAACATTGTTGTAACGATATCTGGTGAGGCGCAGGAGCTTGGCGTCCTTATAGAAACTGTAGCCCCCGCAGGTGTTGGAAATAAGGGAAAAGAAGTTCTCATTTCCAAGATAATTGATCCACGGCAGAGGTGTTGCCGGCGTGGTGATCACGTATTCTCTGTCCTGGTCGTGAAAGTATCCGAATTTCATGTGGTATCCTCCGTTTCGATTCTGATTATTCTCTGATCATATAATATTCAAATGCTCCAAACTCCGCCGGATCTGCCCCGGTGTTTACGGCGTAGAGTCCGATCATGACACCGGTAAATCCGCCTGCCACTTCCGAGGACAGGTACTGTGTCATCGCCGTCCCGAAGTCCGGGGAAGTCTTCCGGTCAGGCTCCGGACCGGCAGGGCACAGCGGATCATGGGGAAGCTCGGCCCAGAACCGGAAGCTGCGGGCAGTGACGTCGATGTGGAGCAGCACGGCATCGACTCCCGCGGGAAGGGACAGGCTCTGCTGGACGAACGACAGATCTCCGATGGTGCGGCGTTTGATGAGCTCCATTCTGTTTTGGGGCTTGCTGCTGCCGCTGGTGCCGGTGCCGGCAGGATCCTGTCTTCTCAGGGCGAAGTCGTAGTGGTGTCTGGAATCCATGTAAAGGGTAAGCCCGGCTTCGGCCGCGCAGGAGATGCCCGTCCCTGCGGAATCTGTGAAGTCTGCCGAATTTGTGAAGTCTGTCGAGCCTGTGAAGTCTGCGGAATCTGTGAAGTCTGCGGAATCTGTGAAATCAGCCGTATCCTTGGAATTTGCAGAATTCGCGGAATTACAGCCCCGGGACGGATCGGTTCTGAGCCGGGGAAGGCGGACGCGGACCTGGATGGTACCGGTCATCTCTTCCAGGCGCAGGCCCAGGAATGTGGGGGAACCGTCCGTATCCGAGAGAGAGATCTCCGTTCCGGACAGGGTGAGCAAGGCTGCGTTCCGGGTATCCCGTGTTATGGTATAGTTCCTGCGTTCCGGGCGGCGCAGGAAGACCCATTCATAGCCCAGGCGCGTGTTTTCGAAGGTATAGAGCGCGGGAAGGCGCTGCTGCCGCCCGGTGCCGGCGCCGGACTGTCCGGACAGGGCCGGATGGACGGGCGGGATCTCCTGCCGGACGGTGCCCTCATCCCCTGCGGTGACCCAGCCGTCCGCAAGAAAGGAAACAGGGATCAGGCAGGTTTCGCGGCCGAGATAATGGTAGGGCATGTAAGGTTCCATCTGACGGAAAGCAAGAAGTACCATCCACCAGCCGCCGGACGGATCCTGGATCAGATCGCCGTGGCCTGTCCCCTGGAGGGGATAGCCGCCCAGATCGCGGTTGCTGACGATGGGACACCGGGGAGAGTTCTCGAAGGGACCGTAAGGAGTCAGTCCCCGGGCGAGAACCGCCATATGCCCGTACTCAGTGCCGCCTTCTGCGGCGAGAAGGTAGTACCATCCGTTGATCCGGTATAGATGCGGCCCTTCCAGATAGCGGCCGCCGCAGCCCTTCCAGATGGGGCGGCTCTCTGTCAGCCTGGCCCCGGTCAGGGGATCAATCTCGCACTGCATGATGCAGGCTGTGCCATCCGGCTCCCCGTGATTGCTCATGAAGTAAACCCGGTCCTCTTCGAAATAGAGCGAGGGATCAATCCCGTCCTGATCGATGGGCAGCGGATCGGACCAGGGGCCCGAGATATCGTCAGTCCATACGAGGAAATTGCCCATGCCGCTGACATTGGTGGAGACTACGTAGAACCGGCCGTTGTGAGAGCGGATCGTGGGCGCGTAGATGCCGCCGGATGCGTCTGCGCCGTCGAGGGGCAGCTGCCCGGGCCGGTCGAGGACGTGGCCGATCAGCTGCCAGTTGATCAGATCGGTGCTCTCGAACAGCGGGATCCCGGGGAAATACTGGAAGCTGCTGCAGACCAGATAATATTTGCCGTCTGCGCGGCACACGCTGGGGTCCGGGTGGAATCCGCGTATGACCGGATTGCGGCAGACGGAAGGGGCCTGGACGCGGTCTTCCCCGGCCGGGCTGTGAGTCAGAGGTTCGTTTGTATTTTGCTTCATGGAAGTGTCCTTTCAGCCGCTGTCTCGTAGGGCTCGAATACGCCTTTTAATACATAGGACTGGCAGTAGGCGATGAAGGCGAAGCCGAAGAGTACCATCAGCAGTTTCATCAGCGGAAGGAACCAGCAGAGACAGAGGGCGAGCACATAGATGAGGAGCAGCCAGAGGGTCGGGCGCACATTGCTCATCATCAGACAGAAAGCGTTCTTGAGTGTCTGACGGACTGTATTTTCGAAGCGGCCGATCAGGGGGAAGGTATAAGTAACTGTCATAAGCCATACCAGCAGGGCGACAGCCAGAAGTCCTGTCACACAGGCGGACAGTGCGGTGCCAAGGGAGAACCAGAAGGCCAGACAGAAGACCAGGGCCGCGCCTGCGGCTGCGATAACGGCGAATGCTGCAGTGCCTTTCTTCAGATTCCTGACAAATTCTCTGAGGTAGGGACGGATCAGATAGCCGTATTCGCCGCGGGCCTCCCGAAGCGTTACATAATATAAGGAAGAGAGCGCAGCGCCGATGGTGAAGACCGGCAGGCATGTAATGAGGAAGAGCAGGTTCAGGGCCACAAAATTGCACAAGGTGTTGATAAAGTCCAGAACCGGATTGACAAGTTTCGTTCTCATAATAAGATACCTCCTGTATAGTTCTGTTATCAGCATATAGAGGGAAGCCGGAAACGACTACCAGAAAAAAACGCACTGAAATACATGAAAAACCGGAGATTTACCGGATAAATCTGAAAAAAATCTAATTTAAACATGAAATAAGCATGAATTATTCCGGTATTTTTTTGAAAACTCCGATGGTAGGATGGAACGCAGATAAGCAGTTGAAAAGGAGGTAAAGGGAGATGAAAAAAGGAAAAACTGCTGCTGCGGCCCTTCCGCAGAAAAAGACCGGTGATAAAAGAGGGATCCGGTATTTTCTGTGGATCGTGCCGTTTCTGATCCTGGTGTTTTTGTTTTCGTATTTTCCGCTGCATGGGTGGCTCTACTCGTTCTTCGACTATAAACCGCCGAAAAGTCTCGGCGACTGCGAGTTCGTAGGCCTGCAGTGGTTCCAGATGCTTTTTGCAAACAAGACCCAGGTATCCCAGCTGATTCAGGTTATGAAGAATACGTTCGCGATGAGCTCACTGAATATTCTGACATCATTTCTGCCGCTTGCGTTTGCTATTTTTCTGAATGAGATCAAGTGTAAAAAGTTCAAGACCTTTGTACAGACATTTACAACACTGCCGAACTTCATCAGCTGGGTGCTCGTGTATTCGGTTGCGTTCAGCCTGTTCTCATCAACAGGTATGGTCAATACGCTGCTGGAGAATGCGGGAATCATTACGGATCCGATCAAGTTCCTGGACAGCGACACTCACACCTATCTGTGGATGCTTCTGTGGAACACCTGGAAAGGGCTCGGATGGGGCGCGATCATGTATCTGGCCGGCATTGCAGGGATCGATCAGGAGCTTTATGAGGCGGCGAGCATTGACGGGGCAAACCGGTTCCAGCTGATGCGTCATATCACACTTCCGGCGCTGATGCCTACGTTCTTTGTCATGCTGATGCTGGCGATCTCGAATTTCCTGAACAATGGAATGGATCAGTATTTTGTATTCCAGAACTCATTTAACAAAGAACATATGCAGGTGCTTGACCTGTATGTGTACAACATCGGTATGACGGGCGGAAGCTACTCGCTGGCGACGGCGATCAGTATGCTTAAGAGTATCGTAAGTGTGGTTCTGCTGACACTCGTAAACTTCGTGTCTAAGAAGACACGCGGAGAATCCATTATATAGAAAGGGGAAAGACATGAGTCAGACAGCAAAGGCAAAGAAAAAGAAACTCACTGCCGGAGACAAGACCTTCAATGTATTGAACTATCTTGTGTTTGGCATATTCACACTGATCTGTATTTACCCGTTCTATTACATGATCATCAATACAATCAGTGCGAATGATTTAAGCGCGGCGGGGGAGATCAACTTCCTGCCCAGCGGGATCCATTTTGCGAACTATAAAGCCCTGCTTGAGCTGGACGGACTTGGTTCCGCAGCGATTGTATCCATCGGAAAGACTGTGATCGGAACGGTGTGTACAGTGCTGAGTTCCGCATTTCTTGGATTTATGTTCACACAGGATAAGATGTGGAAGAGAAAACTGTGGTACAGGATCGTGGTGATCACCATGTATTTCAACGCAGGAGTAATCCCCATGTTCCTGACTATGAAGAACCTGCACCTGACGAACACGTTCTGGGTCTACGTGATCCCGGCGATTGTGCAGCCGTTCAATATCATTCTTGTGAAAACTTATGTGGAGTCGATCCCGAAAGCCCTGCAGGAAGCAGCGGAGATCGACGGAGCAGGGATCTTCAAGATCTTCTATAAGATCATCCTGCCGGCATGTACGCCGATCCTGGCGACCGTGGCGATCTTCTCCGCTGTCAACCAGTGGAACAACTACCAGGATACCCTGCTTTATATTACAGATCAGAAATTGTATTCTCTGCAGTATCTGCTGTATACCTATATCAACCAGGCCAGCTCGCTCGCGGCAATGGTGAAGAACAGCGGGACAGGCGCGATCAGCTCGGCAGTGCTTGCCACGCAGCAGACCGGAACTTCGATCCGAATGACCGTATCGGTGGTGGTTGTACTCCCGATCCTGTGTATTTATCCGATGTTCCAGAGATTCTTCGTCAAAGGTATCATGATTGGTTCCGTGAAAGGATAGGTTTCCGACTTTTCACTGGAAGATACAGAGAATAGAGATTAAAATAGGAAACAGAAAAGGAGAGACACGATTATGAAAAAGAAAATGGTCAGCGCGGTTTTATGTGCGGCAATGGCAGTATCCCTTCTGGCAGGATGCTCAGGCGGCGACAAGTCTGAGGGCGGCTCCCATGCAAGTGGATACGATGAGTTCATCACAGTGGACGTGTATGATGAGCTGGCGAACTATCAGGCAATTCAGAATGGATGGTTCGCAGAGATTGTGAAAGAGAAATTCAATATGGAACTGAACTACATCGCTCCGAATGTGGCCGGCGGCGGGGATACCCTGTATCAGACCAGGACTGCGGCAGGAGACCTGGGGGATATTATCATCATTAACACAGCCAACGGAAAGCTCAATGACCTGGTTGAGTCCGGGCTGGTGATGGACTGCACAGATCTGATGGAGGGCAAGGAGATCCTGACGAATTACGCAGAAGCTGTGGAGAAGACAAACACGCAGCTCACAGAAGAAGAAGGGATCTGGGCGTTCCCCAACTCTGTATCCACCCTGTCTTCTACGGTGGCAAGCGAAGGCCTGAAGCCCACCTTCGGAACTTATGTGCGCTGGGATTATTACAAGGAGCTGGGATATCCTGAGATGAAGGATATGAATGATTTCCTTGATGTGATGGAAGATATGCAGGCCCTTGCGCGGGAGAAAGAGGGAACCGACGATATCTACGCCTTCGGGTTCTTCAAAGACTGGGACGACGGATTCATGAACGACGCGAAACAGATCGCATGTATGTACGGCTATGACGCGTGTGGATTTACCCTTCTGAAAGCAGACGGATCCGATGTACAGAGCATCATTGACGACGACTCTATGTATAAGACAGCGCTGAAGTTCTACTTCGAGGCAAACCAGAGAGGTCTTGTAGATCCGGAGTCCACTACACAGAATTATGATACCTGGAGCAGCAAGTACAGAACCGGCAAGACTCTGTACTGTCCGTGGCCGTGGGCGAGCCAGGATATGTACAATACCACTGAGAATACAGCAGAAGGCAAGGGCTATATGCTGGCGCCGGTTGAGGATATGCAGATCTTCTCCTACGGCAACTGCCCGGAAGGAAACACAACCGGTGTGATCTGTGTCGGCAGCAGCGCGGAAGACCCGCAGAGAATGGCAGACTTTATTGACTGGCTGTACTCATCAGAAGGCGCGCAGATCAACGGACAGTCCAGCGGCGCGGCAGGAATCGAGGGCCTGACCTGGGAGATCAACGAGGACGGCAAACCGGAACTGACAGAGTTCGGCGTATCCGCGCTTCCGAGCAACGAGGTTGACGTACCGGAAGAATATGGCGGCGGAAACTGGAAAGACGGCATCTCAGCGCTGAACTTCAAGACCGTGAACCTGACAGATATTGATCCCAATACCGGAGAGCCATATCAGTATAATCTCTGGGAGACCACCATTGCCAACAACCAGAATCCGCTGACAGAGGACTGGAGCGCGAAGATGGGCGCAAGCACGGATATGGAATTCCTGGAGAACAACAATATGATCATCGTAGCACCGGGTTCCAGCTATGCCACACCGGAGGAAGATTCCAGCATTACAACTATAAGGAATCAGTGTAAGGAGACGATCGTGGATTCTTCCTGGCAGGCAGTGTTCGCATCCAGCGAGAGCGAGTTCGAGAGCATCTGGGACAGCATGCAGGAGACAGCGGAAGGCCTTGGATACGGCGAAGTTCTGAAGGTTGACCAGAAGAATGCAGCTGACTGGACCGCAGCGCGGGAAGAGTCGGCAGCCAACTATCCGGCGGAATAGACAGCAGAATAAGATCTGACATCCGCATGAAAGCGGTATGAGACAGTGATCCCGGAGACAGTTGTTTCCGGGATCCGTCTGTAGGAGAGGAGGAACAAAACCTGATGAGATACAGTGGAAAAGGCAGGAAAATCGCATACGGCGGGGATTATAATCCGGAGCAGTGGCCGGAAGCAATCTGGGCAGAGGACATGAAACTGCTCAAAGAAGCACACATTGATACACTGACGCTCAATGTGTTCAGCTGGGCGGCTCTTCAGCCATCTGAGGAGGAGTATGATTTCTCAAAGCTTGACAAGATTATGGAGATGGTACGAGACAACGGGTTCCAGGTCTGCCTCGCCACTTCTACAGGCGCTCATCCTGCATGGATGGCGAAGAAATACCCGGATATTCTGCGCACAGAGTTCAGCGGGATGAAGCGAAAGTTCGGGGGCAGACATAACTCCTGTCCCAACAGTCCCACGTACCGGAAGTATTCGGTCCGGCTGGCGGAGAAGCTGGCGAGGCGCTATCAGAATTATGAGAATATCATTGCCTGGCATATTTCCAATGAATACGGCGGGGAGTGCTATTGCGAGAACTGTGAGAAAGCATTCCGGGTGTGGCTGCGGAAGAAATATCAGACAATCGAGGCTCTGAACCAGGCCTGGAATACAGCGTTCTGGGGGCACACATTTTATGAATGGGACGAGATCGTGCTGCCCAATCTGCTGAGCGAGCATTTCGAGTATGACAGGAGCCAGTTTCAGAGCATCACACTGGACTATAAGAGATTTAATTCAGAGAGTATCCTGGAGTGCTATCGGCTGGAATACGAAGCAGTGAAGCGCGTGACGCCGGAGATTCCGGTGACCACGAACCTGATGGGATTCTACAAAGGGCTGGACTATAAGATGTGGGCCAAGTATATGGATGTGGTGTCGTGGGATAATTATCCTGCGAACGGAGATTCCCCGGCAAAGATCGCTATGAGTCATGATCTCATGCGGGGGATCAAGGGCGGGGCGCCCTTCCTGCTTATGGAGCAGACGCCCAGTGTGACCAACTGGCTCCCCTATAACGCACTGAAGCGTCCGGGCGTGATGCGGCTGTGGAGCTATCAGGCGGCCGCGCATGGGGCGGACGCGGTGATGTTCTTCCAGATGCGGCGCACAGCCGGGGCCTGCGAGAAACTGCACGGCGCGGTCATCGACCATGTAGGCACGAATCAGACCAGGGTTTACCGGGAAGTACAGGCACTGGGGGCAGAGCTTGAGAAGATCGGCGGCGAGACGCTGGGGGCAAGGACCGAGGCGAAGGCAGCGCTCTACTTTGACTGGGACAACTGGTGGGCAGTGGAGTGTTCCGCCGGGCCAAGCTGCGAGCTGAAGTACCTGGACGAAGTGCTCAACTACTACGAAGCCCTCCACGGGCTGAATATCGGAGTGGATCTGGTAGGGCCGGAAGATGATCTGGAGAAATACAGTCTTTTGGCCGCCCCGGTGCTCTATATGACCAAGCCTGGGTACGATGAGAAGATCCGCAGGTTCGTGGCAGCAGGCGGAACCTTCATCACCACCTTCTTCAGCGGCATCGCGGACGAGCACGACCGCATTATCCTCGGCGGATACCCGGGGCGACTCCGGGATATTGTGGGCCTGTGGGTAGAAGAAGAGGACGCCCTCCCATCCGGCACAGAGAACAGCTTCACATATCAGGGAAAGACCTACCCGGCAAGACTGGTATGCGACTTAAGCCATCCGGAGAGCTCCGGCCTGACAGTACTCAGCCGCTATGAGCAAGACTTCTATGCAGGGATGCCGGTGCTCACACGAAACGAATACGGCAGCGGAAAAGCATACTACATGGCGGCACGATCGAATCAAGAATTCTACCATACCTTGCTCAAAGACCTGTGCGATGAGGCCGGGATCGTTCCCGCGGCAGATCCGCAGGACGGACTGGAAGCAGCCGTGCGCGCCAACGAAAACGGCAGATACCTCTTCCTGCTCAATCACGGCGAACAGGAACTTAAGACAGAGTGCCGGGAAGCAGGAATTGAGCTCATCAGTCAGAAAGAGTATCGGGCGGGGGAATATATGCTTCTGGGGGCGAAAGATGTGAAAATATTGAAAATATTCTGACAACGGAGCGCAAAGGTGCCTGTCCCCTTTGCAAAGGGGACAGGCACCTTTGCGGCACTTTTGTACGACAAGGAGGACATATGTACCATTCTGAACAGGACTATCTGAACGAGATTTTTCGTACGGCCTCGGCGGGGCCGTTTTCTCCGGACTGGGAGTCGCTCAGCCGTTTCTGCCCGCCGTCTTGGTTTGCGCAGGAGAAGTTCGGGATTTTTATTCACTGGGGGCTGTACAGTGTGGCTGCCCACGCGAATGAATGGTATCCCAGGAATATGTATATGAAGGGGAAGGAGGAATGGGAGTATCACCGGAAGACGTTTGGGGAGCATACGCGGTTTGGCTACAAGGATTTCATTCCGATGTTTACGGCGGAGAAGTTTGACCCGGGGGAGTGGGCCGCGCTTTTCCGGGAGGCGGGGGCGAAGTATCTCTTTCCGGTGGCGGAGCATCATGACGGCTTCCAGATGTATCGGAGCGGGATTTCGAAGTATAATGCATGGGATATGGGGCCTCACCGGGATCTTCTGGGGGAGCTGAAATCCGCGGCCGAGGAGGCGGGCCTTCGGTTCTGTACGTCTTCCCACCGGGCGGAACACTGGTGGTTCTTAAGTCACGGCAGGGAGTTCGACAGTGATGTGAAGGAGCCGCTTCAGCGCGGGGATCTCTACTGGCCGGCCATGCCGGAGCCCCATGAGGCGGATCTGCGGAGCCGGCCTTATCCCACGCAGGAGTTCTTAGACGACTGGCTGCTCCGCACGTGTGAGATTGTGGACCGGTACCAGCCGTCTCTGATGTATTTTGACTGGTGGATCCAGCACGAGGCGTTCCGGGAGGTGCTGAAGACCTTTGCGGCTTACTATTACAATCGCGGGAAGCAGTGGGGGAAAGAGACCGCCATCTGCTATAAGCATGATGCCATGATGTTCGGCAGCGGGATCCTGGAAGTGGAGCGGGGAGCGCTGGCGCAGCCCCAGCCCTATGTGTGGCAGACGGATACGGCGATCGCGAAAAACTCCTGGTGTTATACGGATACGCTGGAATATAAGAATGCGGGCCAGATCATCCGTATGTTCATCGAGATTATCAGTAAAAACGGAAACATGCTGTTAAATGTGGGGCCCAAAGGCGACGGTTCCATCCCGGATGAGGACCGGCAGATCCTCCGGGAGATCGGACAGTGGATGAAGCGGAATGCGCCTGCTGTGTACGGCAGCCGGCCCTGGAAGACGAGCGGGGAAGGCAGCGTCTGCGTCAAGGAGGGACAGTTCACGGACAACGAGGAACTGCCTTACACGAAGGAGGACATCCGTTTCACAGTGAATGGGGACTCTATTTTCGCATTTGTGATGAATTTCCCGTCAGACGGAGCGGTCACGATCCGTTCGCTGAGTGACTCGATGGATCAGAATTCTTCTCATTTCCACGGGCTGATCCGGGAGGTCAGTGTGCTTGGATTCGAGAAGGCGGCTGTGAAATGGACGAAAGACGCAGAAGGTCTGCACGTGAAGATCTGCGGGGCAGAGACAGACCTGCCGCTTGTGATTCGGATCCGCATGAAATAGGACGCGCATCGGCGGTTCTATAGAGAAGAAAAGAAATAGGAAAGAGAGGGAATCAGCATGAGATTTACAAAATATCATTCCCTGGATGACATTCTACGTTATCCGGGGATGAGGGACTATCTGCATGTTTTTTATTCGCAGTATCTTCTGGACATGCTGCCGCAAGAGACATGGAATCTGCCGATTGCGCGGGCAGAGCAGATCGCCCGGACGCCGTGGCAGGAGCCGTTTTCCATTGTGGCTGACCAGCTGATGGACGCGGCGAATCTGGTCCTGGATCTGAGGGAAAACCAGACGCGGAAGGCCATATCTCTGTGGGAAACGGACGCGGAAGCACAGTGGAATCTTGAGAAAGAGGCAGAGGGCGGGAAGGAAAAGGTCTTCCTGATCGCTCCGGCCGGGATCCGTACGGGGGAGGAGAAGAAACCTGCGGTCATCATCTGTCCGGGTGGAGGATATGAGGAAGTGTGCTTCAGCGGCGAGGGAACTCCGGTGATGCATTACATGGAAGCCAGGGGGTACCGGGCTTTCATTCTCCGCTACCGAACCGGAAAGGACGGCGTATATCCGGCGCCGAAGGAGGATCTGGACCGGGCAGTGCGCTACGTGAGAACCCATGCGGACCAGTATGGTGCAGACCCGGGGAATCTGATGACCATGGGATTCTCCGCGGGCGGTCATCTCTGTGCGCTGCAGGCGGCCCTGTGTGACAGGGAAACGAGACCGGACAAGGTCTGCCTGGCCTATCCGGTGATCAGCTTTGGCGCGGAGGCGCATGCGGGGAGCGCGCAGGCCCTTACCGGCGGCAGAGCGCAGCTGCGGGAAGCGCTGTCTGTGGAACGTCTGGTCACAGGGGACTATCCTCCTGCCTTCGTGTGGACCTGCAGGGATGACGACTGCGTGCCGCCTTCCAATGCGGTCCGCATGGGGGAAGCGCTGAAGTGCGCAGGCGTGAGGCACGAGCTGCGTGTATATCCCTCGGGCGGGCACGGATGTGCCCTGGCATTCTCCAAAGAAGCCCATGACTGGAGCCGGGAGATGCTGCGGTTTTTCAGCTGAGCAGGTTCTTCCGGTATTCTGCCGGAGAGGTTCCGGTATATTTCTTAAACTTCTTGTGAAAATAATCTACATTGCTGTACCCGGTCTGTTCGGCGATCTCGTAGACTTTCAGATTGTCTTGTTCGAGAAGCTTTTTGGCCACGTCGATCCGCACCTGATCCACGTAGGAATTAAAGTTTACGCCCAGTTTCTTATTGAACATCTTTCCCAGATAAGAACTGCTGTAGCCGAACAGCGGGGCAATGGTCTCCAGTTTCAGGTTCTCCCGGTAATTATGGCGGATATAATGGATCACCTCGTCCATCACATTTTCACCCGAGGAATATCCCACAGAGTGAGTCCACATGTCGAACTGTTCCGCCAGAAATGTAATGATCTCATACAGATAGTATTTGTGCTCGATCAGATCAATGGCGGAGGCATTGGCCAGAAGCGGGATATCCATATTCGGATAGAGCTGGATGATCTTCTGTTTGACCAGGATGTACAGATCGATCAGGAAATGCTTGATCGCTGCAGGCTTCTCATCCGAGTGCTTCAGCGTGTCGGTCAGTTCTTTTAAAATATTGGTGATCAGCGACTGGTTATTGGACTGGATATATCTGGTAATGCGCTCCGCGTATTCCGCGGCGGACAGGTGAGAAAGCCCGGGCAGTGATTCGCCGGAGCCGGAGAGCTCCCCGTATCCGATGACGTGCTGATTCTCTTCGCAGAAGAAACGCCGGCTGCCCAGACGGCAGACGTCCTCGTAAGAGAAGTGAATGTCACGGACGCGGGACACCTTCTGTCCATAGGCAAGGAACACCGAGTCGAAAGGCGAGCCCTTCTGCGGCGCGATCTGATAGTGGCGCAGGAGATTCTCGAAGCGGGTTACGGCGAAGTCTCCCTTCAGCAGAATGATCCTGCGCTGATCCATTTCAATCAGGTCAAAGGTGCTGTCATCCTGGTTGGTGACCCGCATCAGATCTGCGAAATTCCATGTCTGATAGAAATAATCCTGATTATAATTCTCGTAGGACACGACCTGATAGATATTGGCGTTCAGATGCAGGTCGTCCAGATCCAGCCTCTCATAGTCACAGGTCCCGGCCATAATATCGTGCAGGATACTCTGCTTGGCCTTATCCCGGTACTGGGCGTAAAAGGTCCGGTTCTTTGCCTGAGCCCGGATCAGTTCATGTACCGAGCGGACTGCCTGTTCCAGCTCATCTTCGTCGATGGGCTTCGTCAGATAGAAGTCCACGCCGTAGCGCATGGCAGTCTGTGCCAGCCGGAAGTCGGTCACGCCGCTTAAGATAATGAACTTCCCGGTATATCCGTGTTCGACCGCGGCCTGTACCACTTCTACGCCGCTGCGCTTGGGCATACGGATATCGATGAGCACCAGATCCGGGTTGAGACTTAAGATCTTATCCAGAGCATCCTGGCCGTCTGAGGCGGTCTGGCAGATCGTAAATCCCAGAGCATTCCAGTCTATGATCGATTTCAGTCCTTCCAGAACGATTTTTTCATCATCAGCGATTAGTACATTCATACTTCTTCCTCCGTTAGATTCACAAGCGGGAGTGTCAGGGTGACCAGGGTTCCCAGGCCGCGGCGGCTCCGGATTGTGAGCCCGTACTCCCGTCCGTAAAACAGGTGTACCCGGTTGTTAATATTGTAGAGCCCGACGCCGTGGTCAGACTTGGGCTGGGGGATCTCCAGGTGCAGGAGAACCTGCTGCAGTTCCTCTCCGGTCATTCCCGCTCCGTTGTCAAAGACGTCTGCCACCAGATGGTCGTCCCGGGAGCGGCTGATCTTCAGGATGAGATGTCCGGGCTCGTCGGGGGCTTTGTCCTTCAGCCCGTGGGAAATGGCGTTTTCCACAATGGGCTGAATGAGAAGGGGCAGGATCCGGTACTGGCTCAGATTCAGAGATTCGTCGATGCGGATCTTATAATTCAGGCGGTCCCCGAAGCGCATCTGCTGTATGGCCAGATACGTGCGGATATAGTCGATCTCTTTGTCCAGCGAAGCGGCAGTGTCCTTCGTGTTATTCAGCACATAGCGCATGGACTTGCCCAGGAGCTTGATGGCGGTCGCCACTTCCCGGTTCCCCTCGGAGAAGGCCTTCATGCGGATTGTTTCCAGCGTATTATACAGGAAATGCGGATTGATCTGGCTGGTCAGCAGTTTCAGCTCCATCTGCTGCTGCTGGTTGTACAGGACCTGTTCCCGGATCTGTGCTTTATAGATTTTGGCCTCATTTTCTTTCAGGGTGCTGACCATGGATTTCAGATCTGTGAACGTGGCTGAAAGTTCGTCGTCTCCCTGAATCGAATTGACGATCTCGTAGTCATTGTGAGCCACCTTGTGCATGGCAAGCCTGAGGGTCTGGATCCTGGCGCTGAAATACCGGGTGTACATGAAGATGATCAGCGCAGAGAACGCGACGGCGAACAGCGTGACCAGGATAAACACCAGTCCCAGACGGTGAATGTGCGTCAGCGCGTCGTTGGATACGACCAGCATGTAGATATTGTCATAGGTGGCATAGGGGGTGATGTAAGTCAGGGAGGCCAGCGCCTCTTCCCCGAAGATATCCATGGGGCCGCTCTCCTGTTTGGAAACCATCTTTGAGGCATCCGCCGGAAGGGCGTTCCCGGCATAGGACCGGTCCGTGCACAGGAACACCGGATCCGAATTCACGGACACGTAGATCTCATATTCATTTTCATTGATCAGGCTGCGCAGATGGTCATTTGACACCGTCATGACCAGGATCGCGAAGGAGTTCTTCTTAGGCACATAAATGCGGCAGTAGTAAGTGAGTTCCTGGTAGGGGATATCGTACTGTCCCAGGCGGATCTCAGACTTCCAGAAATTACTCGGCGTGGACGCTGCCTGCCGGTACCAGGCGGTTTCCCGGATCTCCTCGGTAATCGGAACGAAATAAGAGCCGGGATCTGCGCCCTGGAAGAAGTCTTCCTCCACGTACAGGCGCAGACTGCTTAAGGAGGCATTGTTCTCGAGGATTTCCTGAAATACCCGGTATTGGGCCAGCGTATCCTCCAGGGTATCGGCATCTTCATAATCGGATGTGAGGATCGCCCGCAGTTTATCGTCTGTCGACACCGTATCGTATACGTTCTGAAGATAAAGCGTGGTAGTCGTGAACACGGAGCGGACCTGGCGCGCCTGCAGCTCACACAGATGCGTGTAGTTTTCTGTGATCTGGCGGTAGGAGAAGAAATAAATAATCCCGCCCAGCAGCACGACAGGAAGCAGGATCGTAAATATGTAGAGGGTCCGAAGCTGCCGTCCTACTTTCTGTTTTGAAAAGAAATCAAGGTGTATTCTGCTGAGTTTCATGATCGTTCTCCTGTCAAAAATCGGCAACAGTCCAGATCCTTATGCAGGCATGCGTGATCCGCCCAGTCTGATGGCTGCACTGTTACTAAAATTGCTGTACCTATTATAATACAGAGTGCGGAAGAAGTGCAAATTTAACAGTATTTTTGTTCTGAAAAATGAGGTAGGAATCGCGGAAAAACTTCTCTATAATGAACGGGTGTTTGACAGTTACATAATAGAAAAATAGCTTGCAGGCCTTATAAAACCTGCATTTTTTTGTCAAATTTTTTGTTTTATTCTCTAGTAATATTTAGTGATATATGGTATGATTATCTAGAGGTGATTATTATGCGGGTTACTACTTCTAAATCTAAAAACTCAGAGTCCTTTTACATTACCAAATCTTACACCAATGCCCAAGGAAAGAGTACATCCATGACTATCCGAAAACTGGGCACTCTGGCTGAATTATCGGATCGGCTTGGCACTGACCGGGATGGCGTAATGGCCTGGGCAAAAGAACAGGCAAGAATTGAAACCGAAAAATATAAAAAGGAAAACGAAGAGGCCCTTGTTTTAATCCCCTTCCATTCCAACAGGCTGATGGAGTATGGGCAGAAAAAGCTTTTTTCCGGTGGATACCTCTTCCTCCAATCAGTTTATTATGGGCTGAAGATGGATTCCATATGCCGGAAGATCAAACAACGACATAAATACAAATATGACCTGAACGCGATCCTTTCCGACCTGATCTACACAAGGGTTTTGTCTCCTTCCAGCAAAAGTTCCTCTTACAGGGCTGCCGGAAAATTTCTGGAGCCTCCTGCTTATGAACTCCATGATGTTTACCGTGCTCTTTCCGTCCTCTCGGAAGAACTCGATTTCATCCAGGCAGAAGTCTATAAAAACAGCTTTTTCTTTGGAAAAAGGAACGATAACATCCTCTACTATGATTGTACCAACTACTATTTCGAGATTGAGCAGGAAGATGGAGATAAGAAATACGGAAAAAGCAAAGAGCACAGACCCAATCCGATCATCCAGATGGGACTGTTTACCGATGGGGACGGGATCCCATTAGCCTTTTCTCTTTTCCCGGGGAACCAAAACGAGCAGAAATCACTAAAGCCCCTGGAGACAAAAATCCTCCAGCAGTTTGGCTGCCAGAAGTTCATTTACTGCAGTGATGCAGGACTTGCCTCGGAAGAGAACCGCGCGTTCAACCATCTGGGACAGCGCGCATTTATTGTCACACAGTCCATCAAAAAACTTCCTGCCGAAGACCGGGAATGGGCACTGGACCGGAAGGGATTCAAACGTCTGTCGGATGATTCCCCTGTCGATATCACACAGCTTACCGATGAGGATAAACAGGGGCTTTTTTATAAAGACGAGCCTTATACAACCAAAAAACTCCACCAGCGGCTTATCATCACCTATTCGCCCAAATATGCCGCCTATCAGAAAGCAGTCCGTGCGGAACAGATTGCACGGGCAGAAAAAATGGTCGCAAACGGCACTTTAAAAAAGCAACGTAAAAATCCCAATGACCCGGCAAGGTTTGTAAACAAAGTAGCTGCGACAAAGGAAGGGGAAAAAGCAGAGATCCATTATTATCTGGATGAGGACAAGATTGCCGAAGAAGAAAAATATGACGGGCTTTATGCAGTCTGCACGGATCTCTTAGACGATGACGTGGCAGAGATTTTAAAAGTCAGTGAAGGAAGATGGCAGATTGAAGACTGCTTCCGAACGATGAAAACAGAGTTTGATGCAAGACCAGTTTATGTGAGCCGTGAAGACCGGATCAGAGCTCATTTCCTGATCTGTTTTTTAGCCCTGCTTCATTTCAGGCTGCTGAAACGCTCCATAAAACTCCCCTGCACTACAGAGCAGCTGCTGGAAGTACTGCAAGGCATGAACCATGTAAATATCAAAGAACAGGGATTTATGCCAGTATATGAACGGCAGGAGATCACCGACGCACTCCACGAAGCCTGTGGCTTCCGGACAGATTATGATTTTATAACCAAACGGAAAATGAAAGAAATCCAGAAAAAAAGTAAACGGAGATAAAACATTACTATATTTCGAGTTCAAGACATAAAGTGCCACATTCCCAGTGTTTTCAAGGAGTGTGGCACTTGTTATTTATCTCTAACTGTCAAAAACGAGA
>CASDTX010000004.1 GCA_949283695.1 uncultured Eubacteriales bacterium
CCGAGAGACCCGTTTACGGGTAGCAAGTAATCCTGCGCGTGGCTGGCAGGCCAATAAAAAGACGCACTTGTGCGTAGCTAGTGGTATTAGGGCTATGCCCGAAAAGGAAAAACCACCCGCTATGCGGGTGGATAATTATTGTTCCCCAGTTCAGCGGCGCTGCCAGGTACTGGTCTTTGAGTCCGTCTTTGTCCAGTACGTCGTTCAGGTCAATGATGATCCCTTGATCCAGAAGCTTGATCGCGTAGGGATCCGTATCAAGGTTGAACAGATCAGGCGTCTCGTTGCTGGCGACAAGAGTCTTGATCTTCTGCAGGTAGGAAGGCTTATCCGCAATGTACTGGATATCCATGGTAAAATTGGGATTCACCTCTTCCTGATACATCTCCACGATGTTTTCCATGCTGATGTATCCGGACTGCTGGGGTGTGATACAGGTGATGTAGGTCATGTTCTTTTCCGGCTGGCTGACGGTTCCCTCCTCTTCCGAAGAAGCGGTGCTGTCCGACGGTTTGTCTGCCCCGGAATTCCCGCAGCCAGTAAGCAGGCCGACCAGAAGAACACCCGTTAATAAGGCTGCCAGCAGTTTCGATTGTGTGTTTCTTTTCATAGACAATCCTCCTTGTAATACTGTGAATTTGTTTGATTCCATTATAGAATTCGGAATAAAAAGAAGTAAATTCCAGAATTTTATGATCATTTGAAATATTTTTAGATGATGTATTCTCTGTGCTCCAAGGCCTAAAAATACATAAAGGATTCCAAATATTTTTAAATAGCCTGCAGTCCCGGCGGAAATCTATAATGAAAGCAACAGGAAATCTTCCGAAGGAGGCTGAGTATATGAAGAGCACACTGAAAAATAAAAAAGCTTATATCATTTTCCTGCTGCCTGCTGCTGCGGTCTTTATCTTTACGGTGATCCTTCCGATTATCTGGTCATCTTATTATAGCTTTTTCTCCTGGGATGGGGTGACAGATATGAAGTTTGTCGGCGCGGAGAATTATCGATCCCTGCTGACAGATGTGTATTTCAGAGAAGCGTTCGTAAACAATCTGATCTATCTGCTGGTCAATCTGATCGGACAGGTAGGGACCGCGCTCATACTGGCGCTGCTCCTGTGCAGGATTACGAGGGGACGGACCTTTTATAAAACCATGTTTTTTGCTCCGGCGGTTCTCTCGGCTATTGCTGTGTCCCAGGCCTTTCAGAAATTCTATTCCACGGAACCGATGGGAGTCTTCAACACCATTCTTCTGAAACTCGGGCTGGACAATCTGGTGATCCCCTGGCTGGGAACCGCGGATACTGCCCTGATCAGCGTGGCCCTGATCGAATGTTATAAAAACATGGGACTGTATCTGGTGATCATCTACGCAGGGCTGATGGATATCCCGGGGGATATCATAGAGTCAGCGCTGATGGACGGGGCGAAAGGATTCAGACTGTTCTGGCATATCAAGCTGCACTATATCAAAGGTGTGATGGCAGTGGCAGTAATTATGGCGGTCAACGGGCTTCTGAAAGCCTTTGACATCCCCTTTATCACCACCAACGGAGGGCCGGGAAACGCGTCGGAGCTGGTGACGACCTATATGTACAAAACGGCGTTTTCCAGCGCCAGATACGGCTACGGCAGTGCCATGGCTGTGTTTATCGCAGCGGAGAGCATTCTGATTGTACTTGTCCTGCGGAAAATACTGGCAGGAAGCAGGGAGGAGGAATCTGCATGAGGAAATGGAAACGAGGAATCATATATGTTGTGCTGACCGTGGTGCTGGTGATCCAGTGCTACCCCATATTCTGGATCTTTATGACGAGTTTCAAGACTTCGGAAGAGATTAAGTCCAAGAGCACATTTGCCCTTCCGGAATCGCTGAACTTCACCAATTATTTCCGGGCTGTCGAGACGTCCAATCTGGGACTCTACCTGAAAAACAGTCTGATCGTCCTGGCTGTGACGATCGCACTGCTTGTTCTGCTGAGTTCTACGGCTGCGTTTGCCATAGAGAAGATGAAGTTCAAGATCAATAAGATTGTGCTGTCGTTTTTCCTCATCGGCATCACCATCCCCATTCATGTGACCCTGATCCCGCTGTTCCAGATCTACCGGGCGGCCGGACTTCTGAACAGCTACTGGGCGCTGATTGTGCCGCAGGTGGGGTTCAACCTGCCGCTGTCGATCTATCTGTTTGTCAGCTTTTATAAGTTCATCCCGGATGCTATAATGGAAGCGGCGGCAATCGATGGGGCCTCTGTGTGGAAGATATTTTTTGCAATTGTATTTCCGATGTCGAAGAATTCGATGATAACGGTTGTGACAATGAATACGATCTTTGTCTGGAATGAATTTGTATTTGCCAACACATTCATCAGCCGTTCAGAGCTTAAGACCATCCCCATCGGACTGTTCGACTACATTGGCGCGAAAGGAATGGTTGACTGGGGCGCTACCTTTTCGGCGATTTCGCTCTTCCTTTTCCCGGTTCTGATCATCTATTTCCTCTTGAACAAGGGAATTATTGCCGGCATGACCACAGGAGCCATAAAGGAATAACCATGAAATATATCTTCAGATCCAAAAGCATTGCGCAGAAGTTCTTTCTTCTGTCCATGATCACCTTCGTTCTCCCGCTGGCGTTTTTTATCTTTTTTACCTTCCGGACCTACAGCAGAACGATCGACAGCAAGTTCCACCAGATGGCGCAGAATGTGCTCAGCCTGGTGGAAAAGAATATTCAGTATACCATGAATGATGTCAGTGATACCGGGAATATTATCATGACCTCAGATGTGGTCCAGAATATCTTATCCTGTGACCCGGACAGTGAGAGTTATCACCAGGAGATACTCCGTTACGAGACAGAGGTGGAGGAGCTGCTGATCAATCTGACGAACAACAAGAGATACATTGGCAGCATCTATCTGGGAAACAACGGATATTCGCTGATTAAATACAAAACCCTCTTTTCTGAGATGGACATCAGCCAGTTCAGCTATCCGGATGAGGCCTGGATGGAACATGCGATCCAGGCGGACGGAAGAGGGGAGTGGTATTCGGACATTGCGAATACCTATTTTTCCGACGAGCTGGTAATCTATACCAAGCTGATCAAGGGGCTGAACAGTCTGGAGCCCCTTGGCATTATGGTGATCGGGATCGATAAAGCGGTTTTTGATGATCTGCTGGAATCTCTGGATGATTTCCGGGGGAGTCAGATTATCATCTGGCAGGGAGAGGAGGTGCTGTATGACAGTCTGGCAGGCGAGAACAGCAGCTTATACGGAATGGATGCGGAGGCCAGGAAGAGATTCCTGACGTCAGACGGGATCCAGGATGTGGGGTTCAATAACAAAATGTACGTGAAAAGTACGGTGAGCCGTGGGAGCGGCTGGACGATTACCTTTGCGACGCCGTGCAATGTGCTGGATTTTGACAAGCGGAAAACCCTGGTTCTGTTTCTCCTGATCGGGGCGCTGACGCTTGTCGTGGCCGGAGGCTGTTCGATTATTTTCACACACAGTATCACACAGACGCTGCGGAAACTCCGGCATTATGTAGACGGCCTGAAACAAGGAGAAAAGCCGGAGATCTGCTTTGATTCCAAAGATGAGATCGGGATGATCGGCAATGAGTTTATCCGGGTTGTGAATGAGAATGAGACCCTTTCCATGAATCTTTACCGGTCGCTTTACCGGGAGAAGGAAGCAGAGCTGGAAGTCTTACAGTCCCAGATCAATCCCCATTTCCTGTACAATGCGTTGGACAGCATCTTCTGGATGGCTGAGGAGCACGACGTGCCTGAGATTTCCGAGATGGTAGTCGCGCTGTCCCGGATGTTCCGCCTGTCGCTGAATAATGGGGAGCAGACGATGACCGTGCAGAAAGAACTGGAACTGGTGAAGAGTTACCTGCAGGTACAGAAAGTAAGATTCGAAGAGAAGCTTTCAGCGGAGATCCGGACCGCCGATGAGGTGGCCGGCATAGAGATCCCCAAGTTCCTTCTTCAGCCTCTTGTGGAAAATGCGGTCACGCACGGCATCGCTCCGAAAGAAGGAAAGGGCCATGTGCGGATCGCGGTATGGGGAGAAGGAGAGGACCTGTATTTCTCTGTGCAGGACGACGGAGTGGGATTCGACCCGGGCGAGAAAGATGTGATCCACTCCGGATATGCATTGAAAAATATCGACGAGCGAATCAAAATGACCTATGGAGAAGACTGCGGACTCACGATAGAGTCCGGCATCGGAGCGGGAACTACAGCGAACGTAAGAATCAAGAAAAGAATGGGAATAAAAAGAGAAACAGACAGATAAGCAGGCAAAAAAGGGGGAGTCCCATGTTTACGGTATTTATTGCCGACGATGAAGCGAAGGTGATCAGCGGCCTGATCCACCGGGTAAACTGGAAGAAACTGGACGCGTGGGCCGTGGGATATGCGGAGAATGGAAAAGAGGCAAAAGAGAAGATCCTGGAACTGCGTCCGGATATTGTGATCACAGATATCTATATGCCCGGGATGACAGGGATTGAGCTGATCAATGAACTGTCGGACACCGTGGACACCGTATTTATTATCTTCTCTGCGTACAGCGAGTTTGAGTATGCCCGTGAGGCGATTCATCTGAATGTAGTGGAATACCTTGTCAAACCGGCCAGTATCCGGGAGATCGAGACTGCGCTGACAGAGGCCCGAAGCCGGGTGGAAGAAAAACGCAGGAATGACGTATGGAGGAAAGAAGAGTATGTGCTGATGAAACTTCTGGACGGGGCAGACATTCCGCCTGAGGAGCTGCCTCTGGAACAGGGAAACGCGGTCATCGCGATCGCAGTGGAATTCGAGGATGGGGAGAAAGCGCTGGGAGAGGCAGAGCAGACCGCAGGACAATGGAAATTGATCAACGGGAAGGTCTATACGCTCCGGCGGAAGAAGAGACTGATTATCATCGGTGTGCAGAAGAATTATGATACGGACGGAGGACTGCGCAGATGGCTTCTCATGCGGGTACGGGATCTTTTCTCTGAGGAGGGACCGGCCGGTTACTGGGGGATGGGAATGACAGCAGAGAGCTGGAAGGATCTGGATCAGTCGGTCTATTCCGCGGAGGAGATGCTGGACTACTCCAAGTTCTATCAGAGTCAGGTTGAAGACCCTGGTGCTGCTGCTGTGAAAGCGGCGGAGCCGGATGATATTATGAGTTATGGAGACGAGTTGATTCTGCATCTGGAAGATGCGGCTGCCGCGGCCGGAATCCTGGACAAGATCCGGGCGTCACTGCGAGAAATCCCGAGAGATACAGAAGAAGTAAAGGTGAAGATGATCGAGTTCCTGTATCAGATCAGGAAGGGGTTCGAAGAGACCAGCAGACAGAAGATCGCTCCGGAAGAGCTGAACTGGGAGCGGGATGTGGTCTATAAGCTGATGAAAGCTCATACCCTGGATCAAGTGCTGGAAGTTCTGGAAGCGGCGGTGGCGTATTTCCAGAGGAGCGCCCGGGAGAGTCAGAGCGCGTTCACACAGAGCCTGGTAGGGCGGATCCAGAGTTATATCCGGCGCAATCTGCACAGAGAGATCGTTCTGAATGATATTGCGCAGTATATTGGACGCAATCCCACCTATGTCAGCCATATCTTCCGGGCAGAGACGGGAGAGACTCTGTTCGAATATATCACCCGGCTGAGAATGGAGCGGGCCATTCAGCTTCTTCTGGAGAGCCGGCTGAAGATCCAGGAGATTGCGGCTGCTGTGGGATATGAGGAGCAGAGTTATTTCTGCCAGGTCTTTAAGAAGTATACCGGGCGGACAGCGGGGAGCTACCGAAAGATGCAGGCAGAGGACAAGAAATGGGCATTAAAAGGTTGATTATTAGGTGGAAAACAGAGCATTAAGTTGATAAAATGACCTCAGAACCGGAAAGATAGCAAAGGCGGAGACAGCACAGTGCTGTTTCACGCGGACAGGTAGTGCAAGGAGGTCGAATATGGAGATTCAGAAACTGACAGATGTATCCTTCAGCAGATACGGGAAAGTAGTCACAGAATTCTCTTACGAGAAGATTCTCAAAGAGATGGAACATACCCCGCTGCCGAAGGATGTTGTTTATGTGCCGTCTGTTGAGGCGCTGGAGGCAGTGCCGGAAGCGGCTGACGTATGCAGGATGGGATTCGGCGGACTGCCGATCCAGATCGGCTACTGCAACGGGGACAATCACAAGCTGAACGCGCTGGAGTATCACAGGAGTTCGGAGATCGATATTGCGGTCACTGATCTGATCCTTCTGCTGGGGAGCCAGCAGGATATCGAGGAAGACGATACATATGACACGTCCGGGGTTGAGGCATTCTTTGTGCCTGCCGGAACGGCGGTGGAGCTCTATGCGACCACGCTTCACTACGCTCCGTGCACAGCGCAGGACGGCGGCTTTCGCTGTGTGATCGTCCTGCCTAAGGGAACGAACGAAGCGCTGCCTTTCGAAACGGCCAAGGAGGGAGAGAACCGGCTCCTTACTGCGGTCAATAAGTGGCTCATCGCCCATGAGGAGGCGGGAATCGAAGGCGCCTTCTGCGGTCTGAAGGGCACGAATCTGAGCGTCTGACCGTTATGCAGCCGGCAGCGGAGATCAGGAATACAATTATTAACAATCAAAGAAAAAAGAAAGTGAGGAAATCATAATGAATAACATACCAGAGTTAAAAATCGGAGTTGTGGCAGTAAGCAGAGACTGCTTCCCGGAGAGCCTGTCTGTCAACAGAAGGAAAGCGCTGATTGACGCGTATACGAAGAAATACGGAGAGGGAACGGTATATGAGTGTCCGGTCTGCATCGTAGAGAGTGAGATCCACATGGTACAGGCTTTGGAAGATATTAAGAATGCAGGGTGCAACGCTCTGGTCGTATATCTTGGAAATTTCGGACCCGAGATATCGGAAACATTGCTTGCGAAACATTTTGATGGACCGAAGATGTTCATCGCTGCAGCGGAAGAGAGCCAGAATGACCTTGTTCAGGGCCGTGGAGACGCTTACTGCGGAATGCTCAACGCAAGCTATAACTTAAAGCTGCGCGGTGTGCGGGCATACATTCCGGAATATCCGGTCGGAACAGCGGAAGAGTGTGCAGACATGATTCATGAATTCGAGCCCATCGCAAGAGCAGTTGTGGGACTGAACGGATTGAAGATCATCAGCTTCGGGCCAAGGCCGCTGAACTTCCTGGCCTGCAACGCACCGATCCAGCAGCTCTATAACATTGGAGTAGAGATTGAGGAGAACTCAGAGCTCGACCTGTTTGAAGCATTTAATAAACATGCAGGAGATGAGAGAATCCCGGCTGTTGTCAAAGAGATGGAAGAAGAGCTCGGCACCGGCAACAAGAAGCCGGAGATCCTGTCCAAACTGGCACAGTATGAACTGACCCTGAAAGACTGGGTAGAAGAGCACAGAGGATACCGCAAATACGTGGCGATCGCGGGCAAGTGCTGGCCGGCGTTCCAGACGCAGTTCGGCTTCGTTCCATGCTATGTAAACAGCCGGCTGACCGCCCAGGGTATTCCGGTTTCCTGTGAGGTAGATATCTATGGATGCTTAAGCGAGTTTATCGGTACGGTCGTGAGCCAGGATACAGTGACCCTGCTGGATATTAACAATACTGTGCCGGCTGATATGTACAAAGAAAGCATTGAGGGCAAGTTCCCGTATACGCAGAAGGATACCTTCATGGGCTTCCACTGCGGAAACACGGCATCAGGCAAACTGTCCTTCTGTGAGATGAAGTATCAGATGATTATGGCCAGAACACTTCCGGAAGAAGTGACACAGGGAACCCTGGAAGGGGATATTGTGCCTGGCGACATCACATTCTACCGCCTGCAGAGCACCTCAGACAATAAGCTGCGTGCATATGTAGCACAGGGCGAGGTGCTTCCGGTTGCGACGAAATCGTTCGGATCGATCGGCGTATTCGCGATCCCGGAGATGGGAAGATTCTACAGACACGTGCTGATCGAGAAGAACTATCCGCATCACGGCGCGGTTGCGTTCGGCCACTATGGTAAAGAACTCTTCGAAGTATTTAAATATATCGGAGTTCCGGTAGATGAGATCGGGTATAATCAGCCAAAGGGAGTGAGATATCCGACAGAGAATCCGTGGGGATAAGACGGTTCTTCGAATAAGGTTTCAGGTATCAGAGCGGGGAGATTCCCCGCTCCTTTCACAGAAGGAGGAAAAGAAATATGCTGTTTATAGGTGTTGATCTCGGGACATCCGCGGTGAAACTTCTGCTGATGGATGAAGAAGGGAAGATCCACAACATCGTGTCCAGAGAATATCCGCTGTACTTTCCGCATCCGGGCTGGTCTGAGCAGAAGCCGGAGGACTGGTTCGAGCAGAGCATGGATGGAATCCGTCAGCTGACGGCATCGTGCGATAAAAGCCAGGTGAAAGGCATCAGCTTTGGCGGACAGATGCATGGTCTGGTTGCGCTGGATGAGGACGACAAGGTCATCCGCCCGGCGATCCTGTGGAATGATGGCCGTACAGGGAAAGAGACGGAGTATCTTAATAACGTCATAGGAAAGGAAAAACTTTCGAAATACACTGCAAATATTGCCTTTGCGGGATTCACTGCCCCGAAGATCCTGTGGATGAAGGAGAATGAACCGGAGCATTTCAGCCGGATCTCTAAGATCATGCTTCCCAAGGATTACCTGGCTTACCGGCTGTCCGGAGCATTCTGTACAGAATACTCTGACGCCTCGGGAATGCTTCTTCTGGATGTGGAGCATAAGTGCTGGTCCCGGGAGATGATGGAGATCTGCGGCATCCGCGAAGAGCAGCTTCCCAGGCTTTATGAGAGCTGGGAGCCGGTAGGAACGCTGAAGCCGGAGATCGCAGAAGAGCTGGGGCTGTCTGCAGATGTGAAGGTGATCGCCGGCGCCGGAGACAACGCCGCAGCGGCGGTAGGAACGGCAACGGTCGGGGACGGAGCCTGCAATCTCTCACTTGGAACCTCCGGCACTTTGTTCATCTCCGGCAAGAACTTCGGAGTAGACGAGAATAATGCGCTGCATTCTTTTGCACATGCGGACGGTCATTATCATCTCATGGGCTGTATGCTGAGCGCGGCTTCCTGCAACAAATGGTGGATGGATGAGATCCTGCGGACGAAAGATTATACCGGAGAGCAGGCGGGGATTTCCGGTCTGGGTGAGAACCGGGTGTTCTATCTCCCGTATCTGATGGGCGAGAGATCACCCCACAATAATCCGGACGCCAGAGCGGCCTTTATCGGTATGAGCATGGATACCACAAGGGAAGAGATGACCCTTGCAGTGCTGGAAGGCGTGGCGTTCGGGCTGAGGGATTCTCTGGAAGTGGCCCGCAGCATCGGCGCGGCGCCTGAGCGCACCAAGATCTGCGGCGGCGGCGCGAAGAGTCCGCTGTGGCGGAAGATCATCGCCAATGTCATGAATCTGAAAGTAGATCTGATTGAGAGCGAGGAAGGCCCGGGATACGGCGCGGCGATCCTTGCTGCAGTGGGATGCGGGGTGTTCCCGTCAGTGGAAGAGGCTGCCAGAAAACTGGTGAAAGTGACCGCAACAGAAGAACCGGACCCTGCACTGGTCGAGAAGTACGAGGAACGCTACCAGAAGTTCCGGAAACTCTATCCCGCTTTAAAAGAAGTATTCTAGCGAAATTCTGCAATCAATTTTTCTACCTGCTCCCGGTCAGTCACACCGCTGACGGCTCCGACGGACTGGACGCTGACTGCGGAGCAGGCAGTGGCAAAGCGGACGCTTGACTGAAAATCGCAGCCATTCAAGAGGGAAGAGAGAAATCCTGCGACGAAATTATCTCCGGCGCCCGTGCTGTCCACAGCGTTCACAGGGTATGCGGGAACATGGAAAAATTCGTGGGCGTTTCCGGCGTAACAGCCCTGTGCGCCTGCTTTGATGATGACATTTTTCACGCCATGGTCTAAAAGCACGTTTATCATTTCTGAATAATCGGTTTTCTCTGTATAAAATTCCGCCTCGAATTCGTTTGGGAAGATGTAATCAATATAGGGCAAAAAATCTGCCATATCGCTGATCTTTACCGGATTAATTAAAGGAAGTTTGGTGTCAGCGGTGACGATTGCCCCGGCTTTCTTGGCTTCCCTGCATATTGTAAGAATCGTATTCATATCGGTTAAGGGCGCACGGAACAGGCTGGCAAGCGAGACAACCCGCACATCTTTGAACAGAGAAGCTTCCGGGAAATCGGCGAGGAAGTCGGATAAATGAGAGGAAGCGTTGATCGATTTCCGGCTTCCGTCTGCATTTACCAGCAAGGGGGCTACCGGGGTGCGGGCCTGCCTGCTTTTGATGATTTTGTCGGTATTTACACCGTTTCGCTGAAGCAGATTCTCCAGCATTTCCCCTGCAAGGTCATATCCTAAGACACAGATCGTTTGTACATGGTGCCCCAGTCTTGACAAAATAACAGACTCATTAAAAGCGTCCCCTCCGGGGGAGAGTGTGACAGAATCGGCGGTCTGCACACGTTCCTGACAGAAAGCCGGATCCCAGCCTTTCACAATGCAGTCCATGAGGACCTGGCCGATACAGATAACTTCTGGGGGTGCTTGATAATTTTTTGTATTCATGAGAATTCTCCTTGTTATATTCTCTATGTTTGACACATACGGAAATATTGACTATAATATACTTAACAAGGGAGCCGTTGACCAGTGTACACCTGGCCGCCGGTAAATATAAGTTCTAAAAATGGCGCCTTACTTTACCAGAGCAGGGGCACTATTTTTTATGTCTGAAAATCGTTATAACAAGGGTGATTACAGCACAAAGCATGATGGCAAAAGCAAACAAGTCACTGTATGTAACCATAAGCACCAGCCCCCTTTCTTATCATCCGGCGGCTGGCATAGCACCTCAACGGTTCCCTGGGTAAGTATATTATTGTCAATGTGCGGTTTAAGGCCGTGATTCGCGACTTTTACTCAATTTTGAGTATTATTCCTTGTCTTGGCGGTATTCTGGAATTTTGGTTAAAAGCTCTGCCTGTTCGACGGCTTTATTCTGGCCCCTACTATTTAGCGCTGAAAAATAATAAGTCAAAAAATCAAGCTTATTTGCTTAAAACAATATCACAGCTTAAATTTAAAATAAAGCATAAGTTAGAAAACCTAAAAATAAGTATAAGCTATGCCATAATAAGCAACGGCTTAAATTGGAGGTGAGAACATTGAAAATCAACAGAGTGAAACTTGTTACAGAGATGGCGCGGCAGGAAGGTCACCTGGACGGCCTACAGCGACTGCCGGGCATGGATCATCATTAACCAGCTGCGCTGCGAAGGCTGCACGGATATCGACATTTCCGGCGCTGTCACCCCATATTTAAGAATTTCATAAGATTTTCACTTCCACCTCTTAAAAAATGCTGCTTATTATGTATACTGTAAGGGAGGTGATAAGAATGTACAACATACTTGTATGTGATGATGACAAAGAAATTGCGGAAGCAATTGAAATCTATCTCTCTCAGGAGGGGTACCGTGTTCTGAAGGCTTATGACGGCATTGAGGCACTGGAAACACTTGAAAAGGAGGAGGTCAATCTTCTGATTCTGGACGTGATGATGCCGCGCATGGACGGAATACGGGCCACGCTTAAGATCCGCGAGAAGAACAGCATACCGATTATTATCCTGTCTGCGAAATCTGAAGATGCGGATAAGATCCTGGGACTGAATGTCGGCGCGGACGATTATGTAACGAAGCCTTTCAATCCGCTGGAACTGGTGGCGCGGGTGAAATCCCAGCTCCGGCGATACAACCAGCTTGGCGGGTCAGCGAAGGAGGCTGCGGATAAGGTCTATGAGGTGGGTGGTCTGCGTATTGACGACGATCTGAAAGAAGTGACTGTAGATGGAGAACGTGTGAGGCTGACTCCCATCGAGTATAATATCCTCCTGCTCCTTATGAAGAATCAGGGACGGGTCTTCTCGATCAGCCAGATCTACGAGTCCATCTGGAATGAGGAGGCGATAGGGGCGGACAATACTGTGGCGGTCCACATCCGCCATATTCGGGAGAAGATAGAGATCAATCCGAAAGACCCTCGCTATCTGAAGGTAGTGTGGGGCGTGGGATATAAGATTGAGAAGGAACAGAGATAAGTAAATATTTCAGAAAGAACAGGGGAGCCTATGGAACAATGGTATAGAAAAAACGCGGTCAAAGCATGCGTGCTGCTGACGGGAGTGTTAAGCGGCGCCGTGTTTGTGACTTCATTCGGGGCGGCGTCGTCGATTGCCGGAACGGCGGATCCATCGGCGGTTGCAGATATGATCCGTGAGCCATATGAAGAGTCTTCGGAGTTCAATGCTACTGTGGAAGCGGTTGTGGACGAGGTGTTTCAGAAGATCAAGCTTACGGACTTCTTTGAGACGGACGGCGCGTATCATCCGGACAAGGTCATTGACATTATGGAGTATGGAGAATACGGGACAGCCGATGGAGAGAATCAGTCGGGAGTTGCATACCGGCTGGAAGATCTGGTAAACTGGAGTGACACATACCAGCAGAGCGGTGTAGAACTGCATGAAGAAAATGGCGTGGTTGTCTGCCAGAAACCGGATGGAAACTATGATTATTACTATACAGATGATTTCTTGAATATGTTTGAGTCTGGTTTGTTTATGGCGGTATTCGGGGATGAATACATGACGCAGACGGAATTCCTGAGGCTGCTGGAACAGGGAACCTATGCATCGTCCACTGTGGGCGGCGTGACGATCCAGAGCCCGGAAGCGGAAGTTCGGTATGTGGACTGCTGGAATTTCGGACAGAGCCTGAAAGAGAAATACGCACCGATAGGTTTTGCGAATCTGCTGGAGGCGGTGAATGTTTCTCCTGAGCTGAACGGCAGGCTTTCAGATATTTACAATGCACTTGAAGCTGCACTGAGCAGCATCTATGTGGACTATGAGAGTTATCAGGCGAACTGGGAGTATCTGAAAGAAGGGAATATGAATCTTACGTATCTGTATGTAGATACGGACGCAAGGAAGGTGTATACCAACCGGGCAGAGTATGGAGTGTTTGCTGATGCGGAGAAGAATATTGAGAAAATGATGAACGCAGATTCGGCAAAATATCTCGTGATCTATCCGGACCTGGAAGAAGTTCAGACGAATATGAATCTCTCGGTGTATGACGAGTGGCTGAATGTCAGAGCCTATGAGCGGGATGAGGATTCTTCGAATATTTTTGCCGTGGCGGTGGATGCTTCCTACCCGATTCAGGATGTTTTTTATCAGGAGCATTTGCTGTACAGTGAAAGAGTTCCCACGTTGTCATCTGCGCTCGTATTATTCCTGGTGAGCGGGATCCTGTTTCTTGTCTGCACAGTGTGGGCGGCGCTTATCGCGGGAAGGAAACCGGACAATAATGAGGTCTTCCTCACGGCTTTTGATAAGTGGAAGACGGAGATTGCTGCAGCTGCGGTGATTCTGCTTTGGTTTCTGCCGGCCTGGGTTTTCCTTACGGGCGGATACCTGCCGACAAGCTGGCAGCATACGGCAGATGCAATGGAGTACTATATTGAGCGATTCGGCGGGAGCCCGGCGTTTTACGCGACACTGCTGAC
Source organism: uncultured Eubacteriales bacterium (assembly GCA_949283695.1). Lineage (GTDB taxonomy): Bacteria > Bacillota > Clostridia > Lachnospirales > Lachnospiraceae > Mediterraneibacter. The sequence continues at coordinate 13,657 of CASDTX010000004.1, forward strand.
CGGCGGATTTGGGATGGCAGATACGGTTCAGCTGTTTATCTTTGGCTTATATACATTTGCCTGCTTCTTCGCAGGTTATACCAGCCTGGTCCGCAGGATCAAGGCAGGAACTTTGTGGAAGGGAAGTCTGCTCTGTGCAGTGATTTCCTTTGGAAAACGGGTGATCCGTGCCAGATCGGTTACCACGAAAACGGTCCTTGGACTGGGGGCGTTTCTGCTTCTGCACTGGCTGTTGGTTCTTGTGCGGGAACTCCCCATGCTGCTGGTGGTGCTGATTGCGGACGGGACGGCTGTCTGGTGTGTGCTGAGCAGTGTTATGGCCAAGGCCAGGATCCGGAAAGGCATAGAAGAGATCGCTTCCGGCAACCTGGAATACCGGATTGATCTGCATGGATTGAGAAGTGACGATCTTGACTTGGCGGAGAAAGTGAACAGCATCGGCAACGGTCTGAACCGGGCGGTGGATGAAGCGATGAAGAACGAACGTCTGAAGACAGACCTGATCACCAATGTCTCTCATGATATCAAGACTCCGCTTACATCGATCATTAATTATGTAGACATCTTGAAACGGTCTGATATTGCAGATGAGAAGATTCGCGGGTATCTGGATATTCTGGAGGCGAAGGCGCAGCGGCTTAAGACGCTGACAGAGGACGTGGTTGAGGCTTCCAAGGTCAGCAGCGGCAATATTACGCTGGAGTGTATGGATATGAATCTCACCGAACTGATCCAGCAGACTGAGGGAGAGATGGCAGAGAAGTTTGCGGCCAGGAATCTGACGCTTGTGATGAGTGTGCCTGAAGAGCCGGCGGTAATCCATGCAGACGGACGCAGGATGTGGAGAGTTCTTGAAAACATATTCGGAAATGCTGCGAAATATGCGATGCCGGGAACAAGAGTCTACGCAGACCTTACCCTGACGAAAGAACAGGTGAACTTCTCGCTGAAAAACGTATCCGAACAGCAGCTCAATATCTCGGCAGACGAGCTGACGGAACGATTTATCCGGGGAGATATTTCCCGCAGCACAGAAGGAAGCGGGCTGGGATTATCCATTGCCAAAAGCCTGACGATTCTGCAGGGCGGCGAATTCCAGCTGTATCTGGACGGAGATTTGTTCCGGGTAGACATCCGTTTCAAGAGAATGAAATCCTAAGAATGATTGCCCGGCAAAATATACGACAGGGAGTGAAGGAAGATGAGAGTGGGAATCATGGGCGTTGGAAATATCGCCCGCACAATGGCTGATACGCTCAGCCAGATGGAAGATGCGCAGCTGTACGCAGCTGCCTCCAGAAACAAAGAAAAGGCGGAAAACTTTGCTGCATGCTATGGGGCTGAGAAGGCATACGGCTCTTATGAGGAGCTGGCCCGGGATCCAGAGGTGGAACTGATCTATATTGCCACACCTCATTCCTGCCATTATGAAAATGCCAGGCTGTGTATAGAGAACGGGAAACCGGTTCTCTGCGAAAAGGCTTTTATGGGAAACGCAGCTCAGACCAGAGAAATTATTTCATTATCAGAGGAAAGAGATGTGTTTCTCGCAGAAGCGATGTGGACCAGATACCTGCCGTCCCGGAAGATCATTGACCGGATGATTGCCGACGGCGCGGTCGGCGAAGTGATGGGAGTGACTGCCAATATGGGAGCTGATCTGCGCCATGTGCAGCGGCTGACGGATCCGGCGCTGGCCGGCGGGGCGCTTCTGGATGTGGGCATCTATCCGCTCAGTTTCGCGGTCATGGTTCTGGGAAACGAGATCGAGAAAGTGACCACGGACTGCGTGAAGTTTGAGACCGGAGTGGACGCACAGAATTCTGTTATCCTCAGATATAAGAACGGAGCTGTGGCATCTCTTCAGAGCAGCGCAGTGTCCTTCACAGAACAGAATGGGATTGTGCACGGGACAGAAGGCTATCTGATCGCAGAGCATATTAATAACGTGCGTGCCGTCCGGGCGTATACGCCGGACGGGCGGCTGGTGCGGGAAGAATTCCCTCCGGCGCAGATCACAGGCTTTGAGTATCAGGTGCAGGCTGCCAGGAAGGCGATCGCAGAAGGAAAGACAGAGTGTGATGAGATGCCGCATGCAGAGAGCATCTTCATGATGGAACTGATGGACCGAATCAGGAAAGAATGGGGAGTTGTATATCCCTTCGACTGATAGCGTCGGTGTACAAGGGGCAACACGCCTTCCGATTGTAACAGAGAACTGTTTGGTTCACCGACAGTCCCGGTTCACTGCATACGTTCACTGCATACGGAAGAAATTTCTTGAATTCTCTGGTGTTCTGTGATACGATAATCAACGTATGGAAAGCAGGTATTTGGAACGTTCTCCATGCAAATATTTTACGCGGCGTTAAGCTGCATTATTGATTGAGTTAAAAGCTCAAATTTTATAAGTTGGTTACTTTATAACCCCGGTGTGCAACGAATGCATACGCAACTTGTGAAACGGTCAATAAGAGTAGTAAAAGTAAAAATATTTGCTATATAGACTCTACGTCCAATATCTGTTATATGTGAAATACGAAAGTATCAGGTCCGCATAGCGGCCGCAGAAAATAGAGAGCGGAAACATATGACGATAAAACACAGGCTGGGTGCACGCTGCATCCAGCCTGTATTTTTATTTCACGGGAAATAGAGAGCACCCTGTGCAGGCAGAATAATCGAAAAGAGGTTTGAATATCATGGAAAGATTATCACAGAAAAGAGCGCCGATCTATGAGGCGCTGGAGAGATTCAGGAGGAATCGGGTCGTGCCGTTTGACGTGCCGGGACATAAACATGGAAGGGGGAATCCGGAGCTTGTGCAGCTCTTGGGAGAGCGGTGCGTCAGCATTGACGTGAACTCCATGAAGCCTCTTGACAACCTGTGCCACCCCGTATCTGTGATCAAAGAGGCGGAGGAACTGGCGGCAGACGCATTTGGCGCGGATCATGCCTTTCTTATGGTCGGGGGGACGACTTCCGCTGTGCAGACGATGGTTCTGGCATGCTGCAAGAAGGGGGATAAGATCATTCTTCCCAGGAACGTACACCGCAGCGTGATTAATGCCATGGTACTCTGCGGTGCCAGGCCGATCTATGTGAACCCGGACGTGGATCACGGCCTGGGAATCTCACTCGGAATGAGGCGTGCTGACGTACAGGCGGCGATTGAGGCGAACCCGGACGCGGTGGCGGTATTTGTAAACAATCCTACATATTATGGGATCTGCTCGGATTTAAGGGCGATCGTGGAGATGGCCCATGCGAAGGGAATGAAAGTTCTGGCTGACGAGGCCCATGGAACCCATTTCTATTTCGGCAAGGATCTTCCCGTATCTGCAATGGAAGCAGGAGCAGATATTGCCTCTGTAAGCATGCATAAATCCGGCGGGAGTCTGACCCAGAGTTCGTTCCTTCTGACGGGGAAGGGGATGAATCCGGGATATATCCGCCAGATTATCAATCTGACACAGACCACCAGCGGATCTTATCTTCTGCTCTCCAGCCTGGACATTTCCAGAAGAAATCTGGCGCTGAGAGGGGAAGAGTCGTTCCGGATGGTGACGAATCTTGCAGCTTATGCAAGGACGGAGATCAACCAGATCGGGGATTACTATGCGTTCGGCAGAGAGATGATCAACGGGGACAGTATCTATGATTTCGATCCGACGAAACTGTCCATTCACACGCTGGATATCGGGCTTGCAGGGATCGAGGTCTATGATATTCTGAGAGACGAGTATGATATACAGATCGAGTTCGGGGATCTGGGAAATATCCTGGCCTACCTCTCCATCGGCGACCGGATACGGGAAGTGGAACGGCTGGTGACCGCTCTGGCAGATCTGAAACGAAGATATAAAAAGGACAAGACCGGCATGCTCTCCCAGGAGTATATTGCGCCGAAGGTGGTCATGACGCCTCAGGATTCTTTCTATGCGGAGAAGGAATCCCTGCCTCTGAAGGAGACGAAAGGCCGGATCTGTTCAGAGTTCGTTATGTGCTATCCGCCGGGCATTCCGGTCCTGGCACCGGGCGAGGAGATCACGGACGAAATTATTGATTACATTGTGTATGCCAAGGAGAAAGGTTGCTCTATGACGGGACCGGAAGATGAGCGGATCGAGCGGCTGAATGTACTGAAGGAGAAATAACCAGACGGGGAAAGGAGATGCAGCAGAAGATGGAAATGTGGTTTTCAGATATCCATACGGACGGAGTGAAGCTCTCGATCCGTATCGAGGAGCAGCTGTTCAGCTCGCAGAGCGAGGTGCAGCGGATTGATGTGCTGGAGTCGAAGGATTTCGGCAAGATCCTTGTCGTGGACGGGGATCTGATGCTGACAGAACGGGATGAGTTTATCTATCACGAGATGATCACCCACGTGCCGATGGCAGTGCACCCGAATGTACGGCAGGTGCTGGTGGTCGGCGGGGGCGATGGAGGCGTGGTCCGGGAACTGATCAAGTATGACACGATCGAGACGATCGACGTGGTCGAGCCGGATCCTCTTCTGGTTGAGGTGTGCAGGAAATATATTCCGGAGATTGCCGGCAGCCTGAATGATGAGCGGGTGTCGATCTTCCATGAAGACGGCCTGCGGTTTATCCGTTCCAAGGGAGATGCGTACGATCTGATTATCATTGATTCCCCCAATCCTTTCGGCGCGGGCGAAGGACTGTTCACGAAAGAATTTTATGGCAACTGCTATAATGCGCTGCGGGAAGACGGCGTCATGATCAATCAGAATGAGAGTCCCTTCTATACGGAAGAGGCGTTCCAGTGTCAGCGGATGCATAAGCGGATCCTGGAGACATTTCCGATCTGCCGGGTGTATCAGGCCCATATTCCTTCCTATCCGTCTGGCCACTGGCTGTTTGGATTCGCCTCCAAGAAGTACCACCCGCTGGATGATCTGGATAAGGTGGCGTGGAAGCTCAGAGGGATCCGCACCAAGTATTATGAACCCCGCCTGCACGCAGGAGTGTTTGCGCTGCCGGCGTATGTAGAAGAACTTCTGGAGGATGTAGAGAAATAAAATGCAGAAAAATATAGTAAATTTTATCGGATGTGATGCAGCGTATGAGGAAGCGGAAACCGTGTTGTTCGGGGCGCCCTTTGACTCGACCACGTCCTTCCGGCCGGGAACCCGTTTCGCGGGAGCGGCCATAAGAAACGACTCTTACGGGCTGGAACTGTACAGCCCGTATCAGGACAAAGAGCTGATCCCGGGGAAAGTGTATGACTGCGGCGATCTGGAACTGGCGATCGGAAGTACAGAGCATGTCCTCGATCAGATCCGGGAGTGTGCGGAAGAGATCCTGGCGGACGGGAAGCTGCCGTTTCTGATCGGCGGGGAACACCTGGTTACACTGGGGGCTGTCCGCGCGGCAGCGGAGAAGTACCCGGACATGCATATCATTCATTTCGACGCGCACACGGATCTGCGGACGGATTATCTGGGTGTGGAGCTGTCCCATGCATGCGTGATCCGGAGGTGCTGGGACCTGCTGGGGGACGGACGGATACACCAGTTTGGGATTCGTTCGGGCGAGAAATACGAGTTTGACTGGGCCAAGAGCGGCCATACAGATTTCCACCCTTTCTGTCTGGAAGATCTGGAAGAAGTGATCCGGAAGATCGGGGATGTGCCGGTATATTTCACCCTGGATCTGGACGTGATGGATCCTTCGGTTTTCCCGGGGACGGGAACCCCGGAGCCGGGCGGCGTTGATTTCCTTACCGCCATGCGGGCGGCGGCAGAGGTCTGCGGGAACGTGAATCTGATCGGGTGCGATGTGAATGAGCTGTGTCCGCCCTGCGATCCGACCGGGGCATCGACCGCGGCGGCGTGCAAGATCATTCGGGAGATGCTGATCGCGATTGTGAACCGGTGAACGGAAGAATGCCAAAAAGAGGCCCGAGTCCGACAGAAGGATCCGCGGGCAAATGATTGAAAGGAGAAACGAACATGGGAAAAGTAATGGTAATCGGCTGCGGAGGAGTAGCCAGTGTAGCGATTCATAAGATCTGTCAGAATGATCAGGTATTTTCTGAACTGTGCATTGCCAGCCGGACAGTGTCTAAGTGTGATGCGCTTAAGGAAAAGCTGCAGGGAACGACGAAGACGAAGATAACGACTGCTCAGGTAGACGCGGACGATGTGGAGGCACTGACAGAACTGATCCGCAGAGAGCGGCCGGAGGTGGTGCTGAACCTGGCGCTTCCCTATCAGGATCTGACGATTATGGATGCGTGTCTGGCGGCGGGCGTGCATTATATTGACACAGCCAACTATGAGCCGGAAGACACGGCGAAGTTTGAGTACAAGTGGCAGTGGGCTTATCGGGAGAAATTTGAGCAGGCGGGGCTGACGGCGCTGCTTGGAAGCGGCTTTGATCCGGGAGTGACAAGTGTGTTTTCTGCTTACGCCCTGAAACATTATTTTGACGAAATAAACTATATTGATATCTTAGACTGTAATGCAGGCGACCATGGCTATCCGTTTGCAACGAATTTTAATCCAGAGATAAATATCCGCGAAGTATCTGCCAAAGGCTCTTACTGGGAAGACGGACACTGGGTTGAGACAGAGCCTATGGAGATCAAGCGTGTATATGATTTCCCGGAGATCGGTGAGAAGGATATGTATTTGCTCCATCATGAAGAGATTGAGTCTCTGGCACTGAATATTCCCGGGATCCAGAGGATCCGCTTCTTCATGACCTTTGGGGAAAGTTATCTGAACCACTTAAGATGCCTGGAGGATGTGGGCATGACTTCCATTGAGCCGATTCTGTACGAAGGCAGAGAGATTGTGCCGCTGCAGTTTTTGAAGGCGGTTCTCCCGGATCCTTCCTCACTGGGGCCGCGGACAAAGGGGAAGACGAATATCGGCTGTATCTTTATCGGCAAGAAAGACGGGGAAGAGAAGAAGCTTTATATCTATAATACCTGTGATCATCAGGAGTGTTATCGCGAAGTCGGTTCCCAGGCAGTGGCCTATACAACCGGTGTACCTGCTATGATCGGGGCCATGATGGTGATGACAGGAACCTGGAGAAAGCCGGGCGTGTACAATATGGAGGAGTTCGATCCGGATCCGTTCATGGATGCGCTGAATCAGTGGGGACTGCCCTGGAAGATCAGCGAAGATCCGGAGCTGGTAGACTGACAGAGTGTCTGAATGCTGGAGGTTATGGTGAGAAGGGATGAATTAAGGACGCCCTGCTATGTGGTGCAGGAAGGAAAACTGAAGGAGAATCTTGCGGTACTGCGGACGATCCGGGAGGAGACGGGCTGCCATATTCTGCTGGCGCAGAAGGCCTTTTCCATGTACCGGGTATATCCGCTGATCGGAAGCTATCTGGACGGAACGACGGCCAGCGGGCTTTACGAGGCGAGGCTGGGATATGAGGAGATGGGCAGGGAGAATCACATCTTCTCTCCGGCGTACCGGGAGGATGAGATGCCGGAGATTGTGAAGCTTTGCGATCATATTGTATTTAATTCTCCTGCTCAGTATAAGAAGTATAAGGACCTGGCGAAACGGGCCGGGAAGAGCGTGGGGATCCGTATCAATCCGGAATGCTCGACTCAGGAGGGGCATGAGATTTATGATCCCTGCGCGCCGTGCTCAAGACTTGGAACGACGCTGGAACAATTCCGGGCACAGATGACAGAAGAAGAGATCAAGGACCTGGACGGGCTGCATTTTCATACGCTGTGTGAACAGAATTCGGATGATCTGGCGAAGACGCTTGCGGCGGTGGAAGAGAAGTTCGGCGGCTGGCTGAAACAGATGAAATGGATCAATTTCGGCGGCGGGCACCATATCACCCGGCCGGGCTATGACCGGGAACTGCTGAAACAGTGCATCCGGCACGTGAAGGATACCTATGAGGCGGAAGTATATCTGGAACCCGGAGAAGCTGTGGCGCTCAATGCGGGAATTCTGCTGACGGAGGTTCTGGAGATCGTGGAGAACGGGATGCAGATCGCGGTTCTCGATGCATCGGCTGCGTGCCATATGCCGGACGTGCTGGAGATGCCTTATCGGCCTCCGCTCAAAGGCGCCGGTGAGCCCGGGGAGAAGCCGTACGTGTACCGGCTGGCAGGACCCACCTGTCTTGCGGGCGATGTGATTGGTGATTATAGTTTTGAAACAGAGCTGAAAGCGGGGGACAGGCTGGAATTTCAGGATATGGCCATCTATACCATGGTGAAAACAAATACATTCAATGGGATGAAGCTGCCGGATATTGTGCTGGAACGGGAAGATGGGACGTGCGAGCTGGTACGTTCGTTTGGATATGATGATTTCAAGTCCAGACTATAAGACAGTATAAGACAGGGCTGCCGCGTGAAGGAATATCCTTTACGCAGCGGCCCTGCTGATTTCTTCTTGCTGATTTCTTCTTGCTGGTTTTTGCTCCGTTGTTTTCGCCTCTGATTTCGTCCTGTTGATTTCGGCTCGTTGATCTTCAGCGGGGAGCGGGGCGGAGGGATGTGCGGAGATTTTCTAGTCTCTCTGGAACACGTCCCGTGTGTAGACCTTGTCCTTTACGTCGTCCAGGCAGCGGTCGTATCGGTTCGCGATAATTGCGTCGCTTCGGTTCTTGAAGTCTTCCAGATTGTTCACAACTCTGCTGCCGAAGAACTTCACTCCGTCGTCCAGCGTGGGCTCGTATATGATCACAGAGGCGCCTTTGGCCTTGATCCGCTTCATAACACCCTGGATGGAGGACTGGCGGAAGTTGTCAGAATTGCTCTTCATTGTCAGGCGGTATACGCCGATGACAACGTCTTTCTCCCGGGTGACATCCCACTGGTTGTCATTTTCATAGCCGTACCAGCCGGCCATCCGAAGCACCTGGTCTGCGATGAAGTCTTTGCGGGTGCGGTTGGATTCCACGATTGCTTCGATCAGGTTGTTCGGTACATCTGCATAATTGGCCAGTAGCTGTTTCGTGTCTTTGGGAAGGCAGTAGCCGCCATATCCGAAAGAAGGGTTATTGTAATGAGTCCCGATGCGCGGATCGAGACATACCCCGTCGATGATCGCGCGGGTGTCCAGCCCTTTCATTTCCGCATAAGTATCCAGTTCGTTGAAGTAAGATACGCGGAGAGCCAGGTAAGTGTTGGCGAAGAGCTTCACTGCCTCTGCCTCGGTAAATCCCATGAAAAGCGTATCGATATTCTCTTTGACCGCGCCTTCCTGCAGGAGACGGGCAAAGGTGCGCGCGGCTTCCGCCATCTGCGGATCTGCCTCGTCTGTGCCTACGATGATGCGGGACGGGTAGAGGTTGTCGTACAGAGCCTTGGATTCGCGGAGGAATTCCGGGCTGAACAGAATGCGGTTGGTGCGGTATTTCCTGCGGACAGATTCCGTGTACCCCACAGGAATGGTGGATTTAATGACCATAAGCGCATCGGGATTCACGTCCAGCACAAGTTCGATCACAGCTTCTACAGCGGAGGTGTCGAAGAAGTTCTTCTGGCTGTCGTAGTTGGTTGGAGCGGCGATTACCACGAAATCAGCGTCTTTGTATGCCTGCCTGCCGTCGGTTGTGGCGGTCAGATCCAGCTCCTTTTCGGACAGATATTTTTCAATGTATTCATCTTGAATCGGTGAGAGCCGACGGTTGATTTTCTCTACTTTCTCGGGAATAATATCAACGGCGGTTACAGTGTGATGCTGGGATAACAGAACGGCGATCGACAGTCCCACGTATCCGGTCCCGGCTACGGCGATTTTCAGTTCGTTAAATGGTCTCATAGATGTGTTGGATTCCTTTCCGTAGTTTCGGCGGTCAAGGCCGCCGTGTATAATGGTATGAAATAAGATGTTCACAGCGCGCCGGCCCATTATGCAGGCATAAAGCCGCCGGCCTTAGGCATCCGCGTGAACTGAGGTTACAGTTCACAGCGCGCCATTCGTAAAACCGCACTGCGTGCTTATCGTGGCTGCCGCCACTGTTTTACTCATAAGAAGGCGCTCCCTGTGTCTGCCGAAAGACCGCCGGCTCCTTATGCAGGCATAAAGCCGCCGGCCTTAGGCATCCGCGTGAACTGTAAGTCAAGTATATCATTTTTGGGTGTTTTTTGTCATGATAAATCTGTGTGATTCAAATTTATTTATGTTAGCGTTAGTGTGCAAGGGGCGTGCTGTCCCTGATCCGCTGACGCGGCTGCAGCAGAAGAGAGAACGAAAGAAAAGAGGGCAAAAGGTATGGAAATTGTTGAGTACGGAGATGTGAATGGCATACCGGTTTTGTGTATTCCGGGAGTGTTTATGGCGGCGGAGTGTTTTCGCAGGCTGTCTGAGGAGCTGCCGGAATGCAGGATGGTGTGCGTGACATTGGATGGATTTCATCCGGGGTGCGGGGAATTCGAGAGTCCGGAACAGCAGACGGAGAAACTGGTGAGCCTGCTTAAGGAGCGGGGGACGACGCGGTTTGAACTGGTGATCGGTCTTTCAATGGGAACGATCTTTGCGGTCAAGCTGGCGAAATGTCCGGAGCTGGAGATTCGGAAGCTGTTTCTGGATGGCGCGGTGAATTTCTACCGCTCCAAAGTGAAACCTGTGGTTCATGCGGCGATCTACTGGATCTTCCGGTATTTTATGAAATCTGCGAAAAAGGATGGAGAAAAGGCGAAGAAGACGCTGGAGAAAGTGTATGAAGGAGACTGGCCCGAGATTCAGCAGGTGTGCAGGACGTCTCTTACTGAGTCTTCCCTGAAGGTGATGGCACGGTTCCTGGCAGATTATCAGCTGGAGCCCGGGGTAAAACAGCCGATGTATCTCGTCTATGGAGGCAAAGAAGATAATATCAAGGTAAACAGCCGGGTGGTGAAAGCACTGTATCCAAATGCGAAAATAATGATAAAGGAGGGGTATCAGCATCTGGCCTTTTTGAACCGGCAGCCCCAGGAGTATGGAAAACTTGTAAAAACAGTGTTGAAGAAACAGGCAAGAAACGGCGAAAAAGCGGAGATGGATGAAAAAATATGAAAATACGTGAAAAATGTATTTCAAATGAGAAATAAATGAAAAAATAGAGAATAAATTGAAAATTCAGGAGTGAGCGTAGTGCCCATCTTGGAAAAAGCAGCGAAAAATGCGGATTTTCGCGGATAAATGGAGATAAAATCAGCGGCGGGAAGAGGAGAGAAAGTAAGAGAGGAAAGGAACCAACGTGCACGCACAAACAGCAGAAATTCACGAAAATATCGAAAAAACGCCAGATTGAAGAAAAAAATTCAAGTATATTCCAAATATGAAGAAAAACATTCATTTTTATTCATATTTATTCCATATACTTTCCAGTTTGCCTTATGTTATACTGACCGAGTTCATTGAGATATTGAGAAAACACAAGATATATAAATAGAAGCTATCAACCATTCAATCAATGGAATCAATGGAATCAATGGAATCAATGGACGGTTAACTTAGCACGTAAACGATTGATTTTGTGGAGTTTTAAGGAGAAAGAAAAATGAGTAATGCAAGTATGACGGGGAAACCGAGTGTAGATCGTCCGTGGCTGCAGTATTATCCGGAACCGCTGAAGAAGATTCAGGCTCCGGAGTGCACGGTGAAAGAGTACCTGAAGATGAACTGCCCGGGCGAAGATGTTGCGGCGATGGATTTCTACGGGAGCGAGATTCTGTGGAGCACAGTATTTGAGAAGGCAGAAGCTGCTGCGCGTTCTCTGCGGGCGGTAGGATTTAAAGAAGGGGATCAGATCCCGGTATTTCTTTCTTCTGTGCCGGAATTTATTTATATTCTTTTGGCAGCTGAGCAGATCGGCGCGTCTCTGCTGTGCCGCGACAACACCCTGAAGGAGAACGTGGAGGCGGTTCAGAAATCAGGCGCGAAAGCGATTATTGCTCAGGATTACCTGTCTCAGAAAGAACTGGGAAGATATCTGTCGGATTCAGAAGTTGAGAAAGTGATTCTGATTGATGCGTGCCAGTCCTGCAGCCGTGAAGATCTGCCGGATTACATCCGCAGAAACCTGGACAGCAAATATCCGGAAGAGAAGGCACATGGCCCGAAGACAATGAACTGGGACGAGTTTCTTGCTCTTGGCGAGAGCTACACAGGTGTGGTTGATGCTCCGGTGGATGTGAACCGTCCGCTGTTCCGCGCGTATACAAGCGGTTCTACCGGCCCGTCCAAGCAGGTAATTCATTCTGCTCATACCATGATTTCTGTCATTGCGCAGATGAACTTCTACGCAGGCGGCGATGATTATCGCCCGACATGGATGGTAACAGCACTTCCGCCGGCACTGGTGGCTGTAGTGGTTGCGATGGAGTTGATGCCGCTGGCGTCCAACAAGCTGCTGATCCTGAATCCGTATGTTGCGGTTGAAGACGTGGATCTGGAACTGATGCGCCGCCGTCCGAATTCCTGGCCGCTCATCCCGATGTTTATCGAGACTGTCATGCGCAACGGCCGTATTCCGGATGACTATGATCTGTCCCACCTGACCGCGGCAGGTGCCGGATCGGAATCTTACAATAACAACCAGCTGATGCGTGCACAGAAGTTCGTGGAGGCTCATAACTGCCACATCCGTTTCACAACAGGTTATGGAAACAGTGAGGCAGGTTCCAATGTAACACTGCCGATGTCTCCGTATCCGATGGGAAATGGAAATGTGGGTGTTCCGACGATTCTGAATGTGATCAGTATCTTTGAGCCTGGCACACAGAACGAGCTTACATATAATCAGATGGGTGAGATCTGCGTCAGCGGACCTGGAGTCATGCTTGGATATGATAATGAAGAAGCGACAGCGAAGACAATCCAGATCCATGAGGATGGCATGAGATGGCTGCATACCGGTGATATCGGATATATGAACGAAGATGGAGTTCTCTATGTTCAGACCAGAGGCAAAGCTCCGCGCTATGGCGGCGGAGACCTGGCAACCCTTCCGATGGAAAACCTGGTAGCAGACGCGAATATCGCAGGAATTGACGACGAGTTCTTCGTAGTTGTTCCGGACAGCGAGCACGCGGGATGCTTCCTGCCGTACCTGTATGTAGTACTCAATGACGGATATACGATTGAAGATATTGAGGACGAGGTTAGAGCATGCCTGGAAGACTATATGCAGCCGGTTGAGATTATTGAACTTCCGGAGCGTCCGTTCTTCCACTTCAAGACGAACCGGATCGGTCTGACGAAGATGCTTCTTTCTGAGAAGCTTCAGAAGACAGCTGCGCTGAATAAGGCGAAAGCATAATAAGAAGGAAGAGAAGATCAAGAGACTGGGTTTGGGAAACTGTCAGTCGAAGATAATAGAGAAGGAGATGTGAAAAAATCACATCTCCTTTTTGAATTTTGACAGAAAATTGAATTTTTCTGTTAAAAAAGTGTAAAGAATGTTAAAATTTGAAAAAATAGGGGGAAAATAGGATTGCCGTGTTGAAGGAAGCGGAGTAAAATGAATAGAAATGACAAAAACAGCTTTTTAGCTATGAGGGGTATGACAAATGAACGAAAAGAATAGATTCAGCAAGCTGCTGAAGCATTTGATGTCGGCTGCTGAAGTGAAGAACTATACACTTGCGCAGGAGCTTCAGTATGACGTGTCCTATATCAGCAAATGGACAGGCGGACAGATGATTCCGTCGGAAAAGTATGCGTCAAAAATCCTGAAAGGGATCAGCGAGTGTATTGTCATGCGGTGCAGTGACGAGGCCGCGGAAGGACTGATGGAGGAATACCGGGTGGACAGCCGGGAGTATTTGAAGCAGGCGGTTCTGGATAATCTTGAAGCGGAGTACAGCTATGTCCGGGAGCTTCAGAACAGCTCAGGGACAGATACAACACCGGCAATGCAGTTCCGGGCAGAGCTGAAGCTTGCACAGTTTGTCTCAAAAATGCGGCATCCGGTTCTGCGCCGGGTGAGCGATCTCGACATTGTAGGTGTGTTTGATATTCTGGCTATGGCACGGGAATATCAGCTTCAGATCACGGAAGCCAACAACAAGCATGTTCCCACAGGAAAATGGTATCAGGATGTGCATTATTCGATGGTAATCGATGTGAACAAGGACCGCCTGGATTATGCCCACGATATGATTTTCCTTGTGGATATGCTGGACAGAAACCGGTGTATTGACTTCTCGCTGTACGGGAACACCAAGGCGTCGGGAAAGGCTGTGTTTGTAGTCGGGACCGACTACATGATCTCGGGGATGCTGATTAGCAAAGATCTGTGTGTATCCGTAGTGACCAGCGAAAATCCGGAGAACTGCAAAACAATGTACCGGAATATGAAAGGAATGTGCAGTCAGGAGGACCTGCTTTTCCGCAAGACATCGATGCGGGAAGTACTGTTAAAGCACGAGTATGTTCACGGGCTGTTTGCCCTCCGGCAGCAGTGGGTTGTAGGTCATTTGACAGAGCATTTCCTGCCGGAAGATCTGTTTGAGGAGATTACTGCCCAGCTGGACAAAGGAGAAGAAGGGACTCCGCCGCTGGAGGAACTCCGCAGTATCCATAAGATCGCGAGAAATGTAGTTGAAAACTTCAAAATCAATCTGCTGCTCTACCGGACTGCGTTCTATAACCTGGTGGTTGATAATGAACTGGATTTTTTCAACGTTAAGATCAAGCTCACGCAGAAGCAGATCATCCGATGCCTGGAACACTTTATTGAACTGTGCAGGGATCATTCCGGGCTGGAAATCAAGATGGTGCCGGGAAGGCTGATCTCAAATATGGATTATGGAACCAAACACTGCGTCTTTCTGAGCGATACAATCTCTCATATTCGTCTGGACGGAGAATACAACAACATGTATGTGGTGAACCGCAGGGATATGAAGGAGGCATTCACAAAGACGTTCTACGAATTCTGGGAAAACAGATCCGATACTTTGATTACGGATAAACAGACAATTATTGCGAACATTGAGCATGTGCTCAGCGGAATTCGGGGGGAATAACTGACAGATAAATTCAACGAAATCTAAAAAGCGGCAGATTTATTCATTTTTCTGCACGTTTCTTCTCTATATTTTCACTTTTGGAGTGTGCTATACTGGCTGGGTCCATAGTTTGATCAGGAGCACCGATCTGACATGTACAGACAGAGAGAAAATGTAAGGGAGAACGAGAACTATGAGTGATGGAAAGATGACAGGAAAGCCGAGTATTGACCGGCCGTGGATCAAATATTATCCGGAGCCGCTGCGCAAGATCCAGGCGCCGGACTGTACGGTGAAAGAGTATTTGAAGCTGAACTGCCCAGGTGAAGATGTTGCGGCCATGGAGTTCTACGGAAATCAGATTTCATGGAAGACTGTATTTGAACAGGCGGAGGCAGTTGCCCGCTCTCTGAGAGCGTCAGGATTTAAGGAAGGGGATCAGATTCCGGTATTTATTTCTTCTGTACCGGAGTTTATTTACCTGCTTTTGGCGGCTGAACAGATTGGTGCGTCTCTGCTGTGCCGCGACAACACACTGAGAGAGAATGTAGAGGCAGTTCAGAAGGCGGGAACGAAAGCAATGTTTGCCCATGACTTCCTGTCACAGGACGAGCTTGGAAGCTACCTGGCGAACACCGCGGTTGAGAAGGTTATTCTTCTCGATGCGTGCCAGTCCTGCAGACGCGAAGATATGCCGGATTATATTCAGAAAAGCCTGGACAGCAGATATCCGGATGAGAAAGCACACGGATCGAAGACCCTTACCTGGGATGAGTTCCTTGCTCTGGGTGAGAGTTATACCGGAGTGGTGGATGCTCCAAGAGATATAAACCGCCCGCTTTTCCGCGCTTATACCAGCGGATCTACCGGTCCGTCCAAACAGGTGATTCACTCTGCCCGGACCATGCTGGCTGTTATTGCGCAGATGAATTTCTATGGCGGATCAGACGAGTATCGTCCGACATGGCTTGTAGCCGTGCTTCCGCCGTGTCTGGTGGCAGTTGTGGTATCCATGCTTCTGATGCCGCTGGCTTCCAATAAGCTGCTGATCCTTTCGCCTTATTGTGCAATCGAAGACCTGGATCTGGAGATGATGCGCTACCGTCCCAATTCGTGGGCGCTGATTCCGCTCTTTATCGAGACGATTATGCGCAGCAAACGAATTCCTGCCGACTATGATATGTCTCATCTGGCAGCTGCAGGTGCAGGGTCTGAGTCATACAACAACAATCAGAGAAAACGTACAGAGAAGTTCCTGGCGTCCCATAACTGCAAGATCCGTTTCACATCAGGCTACGGAAGCAGTGAGAGCGGATCTACGGTTGCGCTGCCGATGACACCGCATCCGCTGGGAAACGGAAACGTAGGCGTTCCGACGATTCTCAATGTGGTCAGTATCTTCGAGCCGGGCACACAGAACGAGCTTACATATAATCAGCTTGGTGAGATCTGCATCAGCGGCCCTGGCGTCATGCTCGGATATGACGATCCGGAGGCGACGGCCAAAGCACTTCAGGTACATGAAGACGGCATGACATGGCTCCACAGCGGAGACATCGGATATATGAATGAAGACGGTGTGATCTACGTGCTGACCAGGGGCAAGGCTCCGCGCTATGGCGGCGGTGACCTGGCGACTCTTCCGATGGAGAACCGGCTGGCGGACGCAGAGATCGAAGGCATCGATGATGAATTTTTCGTAGTCGTACCGGACAAAGATCATCCGGGATGTTTCCTGCCGTACCTGTATGTAGTGCTCCATGAAGGATACAGCATTGCAGATATCGAGGAGCCGGTGAGAAATGCCCTGGAAGAATACATGCAGCCGGTTGAGATTTTCGAACTTCCGGAGCGTCCGTTCTTCCATTATAAGACGAACCGGATCGGTCTGACGAAGGAACTGCTTGCAGGTGCAGCGGAGAAACCGCAGGCTGTGCTGAAAGAAGCGAAAGCATAAAAAAGAGATTGCTCTGCAGAAATGTAGGATAATCAGGGGGATTAATGAAACGGAGGCGTGAAGATGGTGCGTCTCCGTTTTATATTGCACCTGCGGGCATCCTGTTTTATAATATTTAGCGTCGATATTCAGGAATCCTGTCCCGGGGAACGGGAGAGGGTGCTGGGAATATAGAAAGAGCGGAGAGGTTGTTAAGATTGAAGATAGCGATGATCGGTCAGAAAGATGTCCCTTCAAGACTTGGCGGAGTTGAAGTTGCAGTTGAGGCACTGGCAGTGCGGATGGCTGCGGATGGACATCAGGTGACGCTGTATAACTGTCACCGGTGCAGACTGGGAAAGAGAGAGAAGGGACCGCGCAGGCGGATGTACCGGGGGGTGCAGATTCGTGAGGTCGCCGTCCCGGATATAAAAGGAGTCGCCGCGGCGGCAGCATCCGTGCTTGGCTCGGTGCGGGCGTTGCTCGGGAAATACGACTGCATTCATTATCATGCGGAAGGGCCGGCCTTGATGTCATTCCTGCCCCATTTGTTCGGTATCCGCACCGTGGTTACCATCCATGGGCTTGACTGGCAGCGCAGCAAATGGGGGCGGTTCGCCTCCTGGTATCTGAAGCTGGGGGAGAAGACGGCAGTGCGCTGCGCGGATGAGATCATCGTCCTGAGCCGTTCGATGCAGAGGTATTTCAGGGAGGCATATCAGCGGAAAACGGTGGTGATCCCCAATGGAATCGAACGGCCGCTCAGGCGGGAGGCACGGACCATCCGGGAGCGGTGGGGGCTGGAACGGGACGGATATGTTCTGTATCTGGGCCGGATCGTGCCGGAGAAAGGCCTGAAGCAGCTGGTTGCGGCTTTCCAGGGTGTGGACACCGATAAGAAACTGGTGATTGCGGGGGGCTCTTCTGATACGAAAGAGTTCTGCCGGGAGCTGGAAGAGGCGGCGAAACCGGACCCGCGGATCCTATTTACCGGTTTCGTTCAGGAAGAGGCGCTGGAAGAGCTGTATTCCAACAGTTATTTGTACTGTCTTCCCTCAGAACTGGAAGGGCTTCCCATCAGTCTTCTGGAAGCCATGAGTTATGGAAACTGCTGTCTGTGTTCGGACATTCCGGAGTGCGCGGAAGTGATCGGAGATAAGGGGTATCTGTTTCAAAAAGGAGATACCGCAGATCTGCGGCGCAGACTGCAGATGCTCTGCCGTCATCCGGAACTGGTGGATGAATGCCGGTCAGGAGTGGATGAACTCCTCTATGAAACCTATGATTGGGATGAGATCACGAAGAAGACGCTGAATGTCTACCGTATGAAGAACCGGGGGAAGCATCATTGAAGATTCTGATGGTGAATAAGTTTCTGTATCCTGCGGGAGGTGCGGAAACCTACTTATTTAAAATAGGAAAATACTGGAAAGAAAGAGGAGCCGAGGTTGAGTATTTTGGGATGCGGCATCCGGGCAATGTGGCAGGAAACCGGTGGGATCTCTATACAGAGCCTCTTGACTTCCATCAAAAAGGCCTGGCAGGATATCTGATGAATCCGCTGAAGCTCATCTATTCTGCGGATGCCGGGAAGAAGATGAGCGAACTGCTGGACAGGTTTGCTCCGGATGTGGTTCATATCAATAATTTCAATTATCAGCTTACCCCGTCGATTCTGGAGGCCGCTGCCGCGTACCGGGAACAGAAGAACCGGAACATGCGGATCATTTATACGGCGCACGACTCACAGCTGGTGTGTCCGAATCACTATCTGTACCGGCCAGGCACGGGGGAGGCCTGCGAGAGATGCCTGGGCGGCAGTTATGTCAACTGTATCCGCGGCCGCTGCATCCACGGTTCCGCGGCCAGGAGCTGTCTGGGCGCGATGGAAGCGGTATACTGGAAGAAACGGAAGATCTACAGCTGCCTGGATGTTATTCTATGTCCCTCGGCCTTTATGAAAGAGAAGCTGGATACGGATCCTCTGCTGCGGACAAAGACCGTAGTGCTGCGCAACTTCGTGCGGCCTGTGCCGGCGGAAGAACGAGGCAGGGGCGGATATGTGCTGTATTTTGGAAGATATTCGGAGGAGAAAGGGATTCGAATGCTGCTGGATGTGAGCAGAGAACTGAAGGAGATCCCCTTTGTATTCGCAGGCGGCGGCCCGCTGGAAGAGCTGGTGGACGGCAGCAATGTAAGGAACAGGGGCTTCCTCAAAGACAGGGAACTGGATGAGGTGATCCGCGGGGCGAGATTCACGGTCTGTCCGTCCGTGTGCAATGAGAACTGTCCCTTCTCTGTGATCGAGAGTATGATGAACGCAGTCCCGGTACTGGGCGCGCGAAGAGGCGGGATCCCGGAGCTGATCGAGGAAGGGCGTACAGGCTGGCTGTTCACGGCAGGTGATCCGGCGGATCTGAAGCAGACGATCCGGAGGATCTGGGACAGTACGGAGCCGGAAGAATACGCGGACTTCTGCCGGGACGTACGGTTTGATACCATCGCGGAATACGGAGAGAAACTGGAGAAATTGTACAAGGCAGGAGGCAGGCTATGAAAGGAAAAGCCGGTTCAGGCAGGGGGACAGATGCGGGGAAGGGGATTGACTTCGTTATCCTGTGGGTTGACGGAAACGACCCTGCGTGGCAGCAGAAATGGGCGCGCTACGCCAATGACGAACAGAACAACGGGACCGCTGAGAACCGGTTCCGGGACTGGGGGCTGATGCGGTACTGGTTCCGCGGCGTGGAGCGATTCGCTCCCTGGGTCAGGAAGATCTTCTTCGTCACAGACGGACAGGTGCCGCAGTGGCTGGACCTGGGGCATCCCAGACTGCGCCTGGTGCGGCATGAGGACTACATACCCGGGCAGTATCTGCCTACATTTAATTCGAATGTGATTGAACTCTGGCTTCACCGGATCCCGGATCTGGGAGAGCGATTTGTCCTCTTCAATGATGACATGTTCCTGACAGCACCTGTGGGGCCCGAGGATTTCTTTGAGGCAGGGCTGCCCCGGGAATCAGCCCTGCTTGACATGGCGACAGCCCCCGGACCGGAGGACTGTCTGCCGCATATGCTGATGAATAATTTCGCCCTGATCAACCGCCATTTTCAGAAACGCGAAGTGATGAGGCGAAATGCGCGGAAGTTCTTCTCCCCGCGCTATGGGAGGGATCTGATGAGAAATCTGCTGCTGGCGCCGTTTCAGTATTTTTCTTGTTTCCGGGACTCACACCTTCCAAGTTCGTATTTAAAGCGTACGTTTGAAGATGTTTGGGAATGTGAGGGAGATCTGCTCGAAGCATGCGGGAATAACCGGTTCCGCTCGAAGTCCGATCTGACTCACTGGCTGATGAAGTGCTGGCAGATCTGCGAGGGGAATTTTGCTGTGCGCGGCACTGGCTGGGGACGCCATTTCGAACTGTGGGAGGATAGTCTGGAAGAGGTCTGCCGCTGTATTGAGAGGCAGAGCTGCCGGGTGGTGTGCCTGAATGACAGCAGGATGGACATTGAGTTTGAACGGATGAAGCGGAGGATTGCGGAGAGCTTTGAACGGATTCTGCCGCAGTGTTCGGCATACGAGATCCGTGGGGCGGAGCAGGAGAGAACAGAGGATAGAACAGAGGAGAGACAGGAGTGAGGATGATGAGGACAGTAACCGGACGGAAGCTTTGGCTGATCTATTTCTGGATCATTCTATTCTTGCTGCAGAATCGGCTGCAGCAGTGGTTTGAGCCGTTTCAGTACGTGGACGAGCTGTTCGCGCTGCTGGCAGTTCCGCTGGCCTTTGTCAGGCTCTTTCAGAAGAAGCTGCATCTTGTCTGGACCAGAGAGAAGAAGCTGTTTCTGGTCCTGATGCTGATCTTCTGGGTAAGCGGCTGGTGCGGGTTTTTCCGCTGGCATTATCAGCCGTTTATGAATGCGGCGAAGGATGCCTATGTAAATATGAAATTTTTCCTGGCGGCAGGGGCTTCTTATCTGATGTTTGCGTACGAGGACATTGATTTTGAACAGATCCGAAGGAAACTCTGGCCTCTGGTAAATGGGGCCGCGATCTTTCTTTGCGTACTCTGCGCGGCAGATCTTTGTTTCGGAATCTTTGACGCGGATATGCGGGGCGGCCTGCGGTCGGTGAAATTATTCTATTCGGCGTATACGATTCTTGCCGGCTGCTGTGTATTTCTCTGCGCGATCTCTCTGTGGATGTATGAGGAGAAAGGCAAGAAGATCATCCCCCAGCTGCTCATGCTCGTGTTTGTGATGCTGAGCACGAGGCGGGTGAAAGCGATGGGAGCCACGGCCTGTATCCTGCTGATTTATCTTCTCGTGTTCCGCAAACGCCAGAAGATGAATCAGAAACTGAAAGTGTTTGCAGGCGCCGTGCTGGGGGTGGCTGCCGTGGCAGGAGCGTACCAGGTGATCAGTTACTATATCCTGATGGGCGTGGAGTCGGCCCGTGCGGTGCTGACCATCGCAGCGCCTTTTATCGCCATGGATCATTTCCCCTTCGGAACCGGATGGGGGACTTACGGATCCGCGTTTTCGGCGGAGCCCTACTCTCCGGTGTACGGGATGTACCGGATGGCCGGAGTGTGGGGGCTGTCCCCGGATTATCCGGATTTTGTCTCGGATACATTCTGGCCGATGATCCTGGGCCAGTGCGGATTCTTCGGATTGCTGGCTCTGATCGGGGTGCTGATTCTGCTGACGAAGAAGATTCTCTCCCTGAAGGCGGAGAAGAGCGCGTTTGCCTCTGCGCTGCTCCTGATGGTGTATCTGCTCATATCCAGCACCAGCGAGTCTGCGTTTGCCAATCCGATGGCAGTGCCGCTGGCGTTCTGGCTGGGCATTCTGTTCGCGCAGAAGAAAACTGTGGATAAGGACGGTAGAGTGTGTGGTGAAATTAAATCTGCGGAAAAAATATCGTGAAATGTCAGCGGCTGTGAAAACCTCCGTCTGGTTTACATTCTGCCAGTTCCTGCAGCGGGGGATTTCATTTATTACGGTTCCTGTATTTACCAGGCTTCTGACAACAGAAGAGTATGGAATCTGCAATATTTATTTTACCTGGTTCGAGGTATTCCTTCTGTTTACCTCGCTGAAGATCCCTTATGAAGGACTCAATAACGGGCTGATTCGTTATGAGGAAGACAAGGACGGCTATACATCCTCAGTCATGGGGCTGATTATGGTGATGACTGCCGGAGCCATGGGGGTCTACTTGCTGTTCCGCAGGTGGATTGATCCGTTTACAGGACTGAATGGGTTCCTCATGGTGCTGATGTTTATTCAGCTAATGTTTAACCCGCCGCTGATGCTGTGGACGAACCGGGAACGATTTGATTTCCGATATCAGAAGCCGGTGGCAGTGACGGCCGTGAGTACGGTGCTGAATCTTCTGGTGACCGTGCTGGCCGTTGTGAGTACCAGCTATAAGGCAGAGGCCAGGATCATCGGCTCTGCGGCTGTGCAGACATTTTTCGGAGTGGTCTTTGCAGCGGTGCTTCTGGCAAAGGGACGGACGCTCTTTCGGAAGGAATACTGGAGCTTTGCCCTGCGGTTTAACCTTCCGCTGATTTTTTATTATATTTCTCAGATGATTCTGAATCAGTCAGACCGCATCCTGATTAATTATTTTCAGGGCAGCGGGAAGGCGGCAGTGTACAGCGTGGCTTATTCCGCGGCGACGCTGATGCTTCTCGTGCTGTCTGCTGTCAATGGATCTTTTAATCCTTGGATGTACAAGAAACTGAAGGCAGGGGACAGCCGGTCCGTGGGGCGCAGCGCATCGGTTCTGTGTCTTATGGTGGGGGCAGCCACGTTTCTGGTGAGTGCCCTGGCTCCGGATCTGGTGCGGATCCTGGCCACGGAGGCGTATCTGGAAGCGATCTGGATTATTGCTCCTGTGTCAGCCAGTGTCTTTTTTATTTTTCTCTATATGGTGTTTGCCAATGTGGAGATGTATTACGGAGAGAACAGCGGGATCTCGGTGATCTCGATTGTTTGTTCCGTGCTGAATATTGTTCTGAATATTGTGTTCATTCCCAGGTATGGATATTTTGCCGCGGGGTGGACAACGCTGGTCAGTTATATCCTGCTGACGATCCTTCATTATATTCTCATGAGGCGGGCCTGCAGGCGGAACCGGATGACAGAGCGGATCTTCCGGGAGAAAGAACTGCTGGCGATCTCTGTGGGAGTGGTCCTCTCGTCCTTCGGGGCGATGGGGCTGTATCGCGCAGGCTGGCTTCGGTATGGGGCGCTGGCAGTACTGGCTGTGCTGCTGTTTGGATTCCGGAAGCAGGTGTTTCAGGTGCTGAAACAGATGGGGAAAGGAGAAGAACATGCAAAGTGAGCAGAAGAGGGGGATGAGCCTCGGATATTTTAATCTGGCCCGCGGCGTGGGCATGATTCTGATCGTACTGGGTCATTCCATCAACCTGTATCTGACTCCGTCTGTGAATCTGAGCCCGGATTCGGCACCCGCCCTGTTCTCCGGTGCGGGCGGCGTGCTGGGCGGAGGGATGATGGCGGCGTTCTTCATGATCAGCGGCATCGGATTCTTCCGGCGCAGCTTTCGGAAATGCGTCTCCATCCAGCGGCGGCTTCTGCTGAAGCCTTACTGTCTGGCAGCGGCAGCGGTCCTTCTGACGAAGCTCCTTCTCGCGCTGGTGAAGAGACGTTCTTTCTTCGCGCATGGCGGCGAACTGGTACTTACCTATCTGCTGGGGCTGAACGCAGAAGGAGGCGGAGAGTTCCTGGGGATTCCCGTGGAGTCTGTGAGTATCTTTTGGTTTGTTCTGGCCCTGTTCGGCGGATGGATCATTTATAACACGATTTCCTTTCTTGATTCAGAGGTGCTGCGGTATGGATGTGCGGCCGTGTGCGCGGTACTCGGATATCAGATGACATTGATCTCCAGGGTCTGGCCTTACTGTATCCACATTGCCTTTCTTGCGGCGGGATACCTTGCGGCGGGGGAGTTCATTAAGAAGCGGGGACTGCTGGACCGGCGGATCCGTGCCGGATGGTGGATCCTGATCTGGGCGGTGCTTGCAGTGTGTGCGGCTTTCGGGCAGGTGAATATCGTGGCCGGGGTCTGGAGGCTGGGACTTCTGGATGTGCTGGGGTCTTTCTGTGCAGGATTCGTGATTCTGAAGGGATATGCCCTGTTTATGCGCAGGGAACATGACGGGAAGGCAGCGGGGATTCTGGAAGAGATCGGGTTTCATTCGATCTGGATCATCTGCCTGCATGCCTATGAGAAAGTGATTTTCCCGTGGTACCGGGTGGCGGCAGCGCTTCCCGACAGTCCGTGGCTGGGGGTGGCTTTGTGTTTCGGAGGAAGATGCGCAGTGATGTATCTCCTCTATAAGATTGTGACCGGTGCGGCGGGGATGGTTCGGGACAGAAGGTTCGGAAGGTCCGGGCTGAGCGGCCGGATCAGCGAAGAAGAGAAGAAACAATCGGATGGGGAATAAGAGGAGGAAGAAGGAATGAGTGAAGAGAAACGGATTCCGGATACTATGCGGCAGGTGCTGGAGGAACTTGAGGACAGGATGCAGGGAAGACGGGTATTCCGCTATATGGCTGAGCAGGAAAGCGAAAGCCCGGAGGACGGCTGGAACAGCATGCAGATAAAGGAGATATCCGGGGAACAGTTCTTCCGGGATATCAAGGGAACCGCAGATCTTATAAGAAGAAACGGACTTGCCGGAACACATATCGGGATCATGGGGGCCAACAGTTACGGCTGGATCATGGCTCTCTGCGCGATCTTCTGGAGCGGGTCTGTGGCGGTGCTTCTGGATCACGAGACAGATCCGGCTGACCTCAGAGACCGGGCGCAGCAGGTCAGCCTTGCAGGAATGATCTGTGACAGTGAGGCTTCGGAGACTGTGCGGGCTGCGGGACTCTCTGGTCAGATCCGCAGCCTGGAGATTCGGGAACTTCTGATAGAATCCAGAGAAATGCGGGACAGTGAAACAGACTGTGCGGCTGCTGCGGAAAAGCGGGCGGAGGATCTGGCGTGCATCTTCTTTACATCGGGAACGACCGGCGGCAGCAAGGCGGTCATGATGTCAGAGCATGGACTGGCAGCGGGAATCTGTCACCGCATTCAGAACCGGAAGTTTCGCGCCATTCTGGCGGTCCTCCCGTTTCATCACATCTCCGGCTTCTCATCTGCCCTGAATGCCCTGTACCTGGGAGCGGAAGTCTGTCTGGCGGAACAGCAGAAATACTTCTATAAATATCTGGAAACCATGAAGCCGGATTATGTATTTGTGGTTCCATCCATGCTGCGAATGCTGGCGCGGAAACTGAAGAACGGAGGACCAAACGGCAGACTGCTGGGATGGGACCTGCATATGATCAACTGCGGGGGCGCTGCCTTCTGTCCGGAATTTCTGCAGATGCTTCTGGACCGGAACATTACAGTCATGCAGGGATATGGAGCTTCAGAGGCCGGAGCGATCGGGCTCCTCTGGGAGATGACCACAGATCACCCGGATACGATCGGCAAGCCGCCGGCCGGTCTGGAGATCAAGATCGTGGATGATGAACTGTGGATGAAGAGCGAAGCGGTTATGATGGGCTATTATGGCGATGAAGAGGGGACGAGGAAGGTTCTGAGGGACGGCTGGTATATCACAGGGGATCTGTGCCGGATGGACGCGGACGGATACCTGTATCTGACAGGGCGGAAGAAGAATCTGATCATTCTCTCCAACGGGGAGAATATCAGCCCGGAGGAGATCGAGGGAAGGCTGTATCAGTATGAGGAGATCCGTGAGGCTGTAGTGCAGGCGGAGGGCGATCTGCTGACAGCTTCCATCTATCCTGCGTATCCCCGGGACTGCCCGGCGGAAGAACAGGAACGGATCCGGGAGAAGATCCGGCGAGAGGCCGAGGAGTATAATCATTCTGTGCCGGTGTACAGACAGATTCGGAAAGTACACTTTCTGGAAGAACCTGTGGGGAAGACGGCCAGCGGCAAACTGATCCGCCGCAGCGTGCCGGGAGGAGAAAGACAATGAAAATAACAGTGAGTGAATTGAAGGCAAAAATTATAGAAGAAATCGCGGTATCCACGGAAACGGATCTTGAGATCACAGAGGAAACGGCTCTCTATGAAGATATGGGACTGGCGTCCATGGAAGCCTATGTTCTGCTTTGTGATCTGGAAGAGACCTTTCGGGTAAGGATTCAGGCTTCCTCCCTGCGGCATGTACGCACCGTGGGAGACCTCTGCGAACTGGTGGTCGATGCGGTGAGACAGCAGGGGAGGAAAGGCAGATAACAGGGAGTCGGCTGTCTCTGAAATTAAACAAGATTTCTCTGAAATTAAACAAGATTTCTTCTTGAAATTCAAAGTGTTTGATGGTATTCTTACGATAGTACGCCTCTTAGCAGATATACGCAGGAGTAGCATCATTTCAGTCAGCACGTATAGGATAAGCAGGTATACGCCGTCCTTCTGTCTGAAGTTATGAGAGAATTAGAGATAGAGGGGGCTGCGGACGGCAGTGCCGTGCCGCACAGTAGATTTCTTTATGGAAAGGGGTTAAGAAAATGAAGAGAAACACAAAGCGTTTTCTGAGTCTGTTTCTTTCCGTTCCGATGGTGTTAAGCCTGACCGCTATGCCGGTTTACGCAACACCGACAGACAGTGAAGTTGTCGAAGAGCAGGAAGATACAGACGCAGCAGTTCCGGAGACGCAGGAAGCTGAAGACGAGGCAGCACCGGAACAGGCTCAGGAAGACACTGCGGATGCAGCGTCCGGAGCGGATACTGTGATCACAGTGGAAGATGCATTCTCCACATTCACGGTTGATACGTCCAAGATCGAGGCGCCGGAGATCAACGTCAATGAAGCGCAGCTGAGCGAGCAGGATCTGGCAGCCATTGATGAAAATGATCCTGAGATCGCAACCGTGAAGGACGAGCTGGAGAATATCAAGGTCCTGAATGAAGACGGCGAATCTGTCGTACTGACAGAGGAGCAGATCCAGACCGTTCTGGGAATGTACACCCAGTACCAGCAGAACTGGATCGCCAACGCGGATGTCCTTGGAGTGCAGGCACCGTTTTATCTGCAGTTCAATGACAACGGGGAAGACGGACTTGGAGTTCTCGGAGAGATGCTTACGCTGGCAGGTGTTTCCGTGGATGACGTAAGAAACGGGAACTATACATATGATAACCTGACCGGCATGATCATGAACTTCCTGTACGGCGATATGTACGGCGTGGAGTTCTACGGCGATGCAGTGAAGGCAAAAAGGGATGAGGCTCTTCAGACTGTGGAGAATTCCGGAGCGCAGACGGACGTTCAGAAGCTGCTTGTGCTCAACAGCTGGCTGGCACAGAACAACATCTTCGATATGTCTTATATTATGAACCAGATGGGCGACGAGCCGATCATGACAGCGGAGAATCCGCAGCAGCATGAGCATTATCAGGAGATCTATGACAGACTGGCAGAAGTATATCGTCCGCAGATCGAGGCACAGTTCCATGATCAGTTCTATGCGATCGTAGAGGAACAGGCTCGTCAGTCCGCTTATGAGGAAGCGATTGCAGGAATTGTAGCGCAGGGCTATATGGAGTCGAATCCGGATGCGACCCAGGAGGACGCAGAGGCTTACGGCCAGCAGTTTGTAGAGGCGAATCAGGAAGCAATCGCAGAAGATCCGAAGGGATTTGTTAAGGAGAATTTCGGAGCTGCAATAGCGGATCAGGTTGAAGCAGGCATCGAGGAAGGGCTTGCAGATCCGGAGACTGTTGAGCAGCTGGAAGCAGCGACTCAGCAGGTGATGGACATGCCGATGGACGAATTCGGCGGGATGTCAGCGAACCAGATGATCCCGGTATACGTTGACCAGGCAGCAGCAGGTCTGACAGAGGGTATCCTGGGATACTGGGAAGGAAACCACATCGGAGCTCTTGCAGAAGGCAAGTCAGTATGTATGGGTTATGCCAAGGCTTTCGCATATCTGGTACAGTGCATGTATCCAGAGTACTACGGTGTGAACGGTGCAGGCACAGATATGACAGTTGCTTCCAACTGGAAGACAGCGAAGGATCTTTACTATGACGCAGACGGCAATCTGGATATCAATGCAGATTACAATGTAGACCTTGTAAGGATCACATTCCAGGCGAATGTAACAATGTACGGCGAACCGCAGCCGGATTTCAACTCTGACCATTTCTGGAATGCAGTGAAGATTGACGGAAAATGGTATTATGTTGATCCCTGCTACACAGACGTATTCTCAGAGGTTATGAACCGTGACCGTGTGGAGACTGACGGATACATGAATCACACTTACTTCATGATCAGCCACACATCCATCGCGGAGATGTTCGACGGAAACTACAAAGAGATCAAGACTCTGTATGCAGATGCTGCGACAAATACAGACTATGAGGGAAGCTGGGTTTCCCGTGTTGTCAGCAACGTTTATTCAGACGGAACATATATCTACTATATGTACGATTCCACAGATATGCTTGACCTGATGAGACAGTTCAACAGCAGCGACGGAAATTACCAGAACATGGATATCGAGGATGCTGTGTATAAGATCGTGCGCCATAAGATGTCTGACAGCGATCTTGGAGACGGCGATACGAATTACGAAACCCTGATTGATTTTAACTCCGGTGATTCTGTGACCGTTCTGAATCCGTCCACAGGTGAGATGGAAGAGAACGAGATGCTGACAGAGCTGTTTGCACAGTTTGAGGAAGAACAGACTGTTTATCCGGCGATCCACACGACACCGGTACTCTACAACGGAAAGTTATATTTCAACGTTTCCAACAGCATTTTAAGCTATGATCTTTCCTCCGGCGAAGTAGCTGAAGTGAAAGAATACAACACCGTGAACGCGGTAAGAGATGACAGCGAAGTGTTCGGTGCAATGGCATTCGATGTGACATCCAGTGCAGACGGCGCTGACTTCACATTTGAGAATCATCCGATCGCCGGCATGACGCTGAAGAACGACGGCAAGCTTTATGTTGATATCGCGACGAACCTTTCTTACATTGCAGGAAGAGACCCGCACGACTATACGGATGCATCAAGCTATGGCTATGAGTTCGAAGAGAGCAATTACAACCCGAATTACAATGAATATGCATCCCAGATGATGGATGACGAGGGAATCTCGGACGACATGCTTGAGCAGCTGGGATATAAGCGTGAGATTAATGACAACTCTGAGTTCATGTGGGTTGCAAACGCAGTTGATACAGTAGATATGGCACACCTTGGAGGAACATCCCATGATTACAGTGCAGTGACGGTAGCTCCGTACTGTGACCGTGACGGCTTCACAGAGAACCGCTGTACAACCTGCGGCGCGATCGAAGCAGACAGCCGTACCGTAGATGAAGGTTCTGCATGCGACGGACATCACTATGTACTGTTCCATGAAGAGTACTATACAAAGGATGCGAACGAGCAGTGGAACGAAGGCGATACCTATGTGTGTACAAGATGTGGATTCTCAATCAGCGAGCCCACAGAGCCGAAGGAAAATTCCTTTGTTACAGGCGATGACTATGAAGAGCAGGTAGCTGAGTACGAGAAGAACAAGGCGATCTACGATGAGGCAGTTGCAACTGCAGGACATACATACACAGCGTCAGACGCGCAGTGGAGCGAAGACTACACAACCGTGACATTCCAGAACCTGACCTGTTCAGCCGGATGCGCAGAGAAACAGCACGCTCTGGACTGCCTGCTGAATGACACAACCATTTCTGCAGCTCTCGAGTCACCGGTTACAGCAAATACAAAGATAACCAATGCAGAGGGAACCTGTGCAGAGGGTGTGACAACAACATACGAAGCTTCTGCAGAAGTTGACGGACAGAAGTACACTGTAAGCACAACGAAGACATGGGAAGCCGGAGATCACAATTACGTGAACGGCAAGTGTACGAAGTGCGGTGAGGCTGATCCGGACGCGCTGGTAGCACCAGAGATCGAGTCCGTATACAGCAAGCTTCAGACAACAGCTAAAGTTACATGGACACCGGTTGAAAATGCTGTGGGATATCAGCTGTACCGTGCAGAGAGCGCAGATGCTGCGGATGCGGACTGGACACTGACAAAGACGATCACAGGCGAGAATATTGACCAGTATACCAAGGATGACACGATCCAGTATACAAATGTTGACCTTACGGTAGGAACAACATATTACTATAAGGTTCGTGCATTTGCATTGGTAAGCGGTGCAGCGGATGCATCGGATGAGGCTTCAAGGATCTATTCTCCTTTCTCAGATGTGAAGTACATGCCGGCGGCAGTGGTATTTGGAGATGTATACAGTGCGGCGACGGATAAGGTACGTCTGAACTGGAATGAAGTGAAAGGTGCTCACGGCTATCAGATCTGGTGTAAAGCTGAGGATGAAGACGAGTTCAGTATTGTTAAGACACTTGGCGACAGAGGCAATGAACTGACCAATAATCAGGGCGCGACGACTGCATACAGCAAGTATGAGCTGGAAGCAGGAAAAACTTATACCTTCAAAATGCGTGCGTTCATGATTCCTGGAGATGGAACAAAGGTATTCGGTGCTTATTCTGATGAGGTAACTGTAGCTGTAATGCCAGAGAATACCAAGATTACAGTAAGCAGTACAAAAGCCGGAAAAGCTGATGTTACATGGAACACTGTTGCCGGTGCAGACGGATATCAGATTTGGATGCAGGAAGGCAGCGGTGAGTATAAGATTGTGAAGACTGTTGAAAACGGAAGCACAAAATCTTATACAAAGTCCAGCCTGACAAGTGGAGCAACCTATAAGTTTAAAGTACGTGCATATACAGAAGCAGGCGGCAAGAAAACGTTTGGAGCGTATTCTAATGAAGCTAGCGTTAAGGTAAAATAGCGGATCAAAATTTAATAAAAAGTGTCGTTGATACTTGAAGATTGCTGCCCCTCATGTTCATGAGGGGCAGCATATGTAAAAGGGATAATTTCGTTATGACAGATCATAAAAATCAACCTCTTATCAGTATAATCGTACCAACCTATGAAAGAAGCAGCCTTCTGACACGGGCTCTGGACTCTATCTATGCGCAGACGTGGAAGAACATTGAGGTCGTGGTGGCTGATGATAATATACCCGGGAGCCGCTGGGAAGAAGAAACCCGCAGGATGCTGGAACCTTATATGCAGAGAGCGGATTTTCTCTATGTGAAGACCGCGGGCAGAACCGGCGGCGGAGCCGCAAGGAATCTGGCGATCCGCCAGTGCCATGGAGATTATGTGGCATTTCTTGACGATGATGACCGCTATCTGCCGGATAAGCTGGAGCGTCAGGTGCGCTTTATGCAGGAGTATGAGCTGGACGGAAGCTATCATGATGTCCGCTGGTTTGATGAGAATGAGAGACAGGTGGAATACCGGTCAATGGATTATACGAAGGACTACAGTCCGGAAGGGCTGCTGAAGGCACATATCCTGCATTCCATCGCTCCTACTGCGATCTATATGTTTCGAAGAGATCAACTTCTGGAGACAGAAGGATTCGGCGAGGTGCCGTCCGGCCAGGACTTCATCCTTATGCTTCGCTGTATTGAGAAGCGGATGAAGATGCGGTATCTGGAGGGCGCGTATGTGATTCAGTACCTGCACGGCGGAAAACGGATTTCATTGGGTGACAACAAAGTAAAAGGGGAAAACATGCTCTATGAGCTGAAGCATCAGTATTTTCCTCTGCTGACCAAGGATGAGCGCACGTATGTAAAGTTCCGGCATTATGCCGTGCTCGCTTTCTCGTCCATGCGCAGCGGGAAGCTGCTGCGGGCAGGAAAGTATGCGCTGATGACAGTGGGAAGTTCACCTCTGTACTGCGCGAAAGAGGCTGTCCGGTATTTCAGGTCTAAGTTCAGGAGAAAGTAAATGAAGAAAAAAGGCATTGCGGTTGTGGGCCGTGTTGCGGAAGGAACAGAACTTCTGGACGGCCAGACAGTGAAGACGAAGATCTTATATGAGGAACTGCGGAAGACCTTTCCTGACAGGAAGATCATCTGCATTGATACGTATCAGTACCGAAAGTATATCGTTTCTATTTTATATCGTACCGTAAAAGCGTTCGCGGAATGTGAACACTTCTTTGTGCTTCTTTCCAGAAATGGACGGAAGTTCTTTTTCCCGATTTTGAACGGGATGAACTCCTTATTTCACAGAAAACTTTATCATGATGTGGTGGGCGGAGCACTGCCCGGGGAAGCGGCAGCGCGGCCGGCGCTTGTGAAGCAGCTGAAGCGATTTATCGTGAACTGGGTAGAACTGCCGGATATGAAAGCAGAACTGGAGAAACTCGGCGTGAGGAATGTGGAGGTCCTGCCGAATTTCAAACGGCTCAGTATCCTGGGGGAAGATCAGCTCCCGGCCGGACATAGGGGGGAACCTTATGTATTCACGATGTTCAGCCGCGTCGTGAAGGAGAAGGGGATGGAGACGGCTGCCCGCTCGGCTGCAGAACTGAACCGGCGGGCGGGAAGGATACGGGCTGTTGTGCATATCTATGGGCCGGTAGATCCGGTCTATGAGGAGGAGTTCAGGAAACTTCTGGAAGACTATAAGGACTGTGTTGTCTATCAGGGCTGTATCCCGTATAATGAGAGCGTGAAAGCACTCAGCGGAAGCTATATGCTTCTTTTCCCATCCGTTTATCCGGGGGAGGGAATGCCCGGAACAATCATCGACGCC
This sequence comes from uncultured Eubacteriales bacterium, assembly GCA_949283695.1. Lineage (GTDB taxonomy): Bacteria > Bacillota > Clostridia > Lachnospirales > Lachnospiraceae > Mediterraneibacter. Next base: position 46,299 of record CASDTX010000004.1, read on the forward strand.
TTTTCGGCAGGCCTTCCGGTCATTGCCTCAGACTGGCGGTATAACCGGGATATGGTGCAGGACGGAGTCACCGGCTGCTGCTATGAGTGGCAGAAACCGGAACAGCTTACCGAGCGTATGGCCTATGCGGTCGATCATCCGGCGGAAATTGATGCTATGCGTCCGGCATGCCTGAGGGAAGCTCAGAAGTATACCCCGGAATCAGCCATGAGACAGATTGTGAAGAAAATGCGGGAAACGGCAGATGGAGGATGTGTATGAACGCCACAAAGAATACAGAACAACCACTGGTCAGTGTGATTATAACAACTTATCATAATGAGGCATATCTGCCGCGGGCCGTGGAATGCGTGCTTCATCAGACATATCCGGCTGTGGAACTGATCGTTGTGGATGATAATCCGCCCGAGAGTGATGCCCGCCGGGCCACAGAAGCAGTGATGAAGCGGTATCCCCAGGCTGTTTATCTGAAGCATCCGGAGAACCGCAACGGAGCGGCAGCCAGAAATACCGGAATCCGGGCTGCGAAGGGAACATACATTGCCTTTCTCGACAATGACGACGTGTATTTCCGTACGCATCTTTCCGACTGCGTCCGTGCATTGGAAACGCATCCGGAATGCGGCGCTGTCCTATGCGGTGTTGTGAAGATCCGCGGCGGGAACTGCTGGGATGTGGTCCGGCCGCCGGAGGGAGATCTGATCCGCGCGCTGTTTCTGTCGGAGACGGCGCTGGGAACGGGGAGCAACCTGTTCGTGAGGGCCGGACTGGTACGGGAAACCGGCGGGTTTGACGAGAGTTTCAGACGGCATCAGGACGTAGAGTTCGGCGTCCGTTTGTTCTCCCTGTGCGACGCCTGCAGGATCCCGGAAGTTCAGATCGTGAAAGAGATGGACGGATTCTCCAACCGCCCGGATTTCGAACGTTTTCGCGCAACGAAGGAGCATTTTATCCAGAAGTTTGAACGAGAGCTGGCTTCCCTGAGTAAAGAAGAACAGGCCCGGTTTTATGCCGGGCAGTGGAGCTCGCTTCTGTACGCTGCCTGCAGCGAGGGGAACCGGGAGAGGATCCGAGCAGCGGCGGACGAGATCAGAAAGTACCGGAGCGTCAGCAGCAAAGAGAGATTTCTTATTTTTTTAAGTGAATTTCATATTTTTTTCGTTTATGAAGGAATCAAAAGGTTTCTCAAACGGAGAAAGTCTGGTAGAATATATAATCAGGTAACTAAGAATCTGACAGAATACGACCGAAAGATATTTTTGGACATGTTGAGAGGATAACAATGGACAAGCTGCGAAAGATGACAAACGTGACAAAGATCTATTCTGATATTGTGAACAGCCAGGTTCCGGGACGTGTTTTCTGGGTGAGCTATCTGCTGCTTCTGGTGATCCACTGTGTGGAAAATACTTCTGTGATCTATTCCGACGCGGTATGGGTTGATGGAATGTATCTGTTTCGCAATCTGCTCTATCTTGTTTTGCTTGCAAGGCTCGGTTTTCTTTCCGTATTCCAGCGGAAGGAGCTGATCTGTGCAGGCATCTTTTTCGTGGCTGGAGCGGCCAGTTTTCTTGGAAGCGGGGACTTCGCACTTATGGAATTCTTCCTGATTATGTTTTCGGCGAAAGACGAATCCCCCCGCAGGATTGTGGCTGCATTTGCCGTCATTAAGGGAGCTGCGCTTCTGATTACTCTGCTGCTGTGGCGGATCGGCGTGCTGGCCGCGGTTTACTATCAGGATGATCACGTGGGCTATTATAATACATACGGATTCTGCCACCGCAATGTCCTGGCGGCGAATATCACAGTGCTGTGCCTGGCCTGGTTCTATCTGAGGTGGCGCAGTCTGAAGGTGTGGGATGTGGCGGTCTGGAGCGGGATCGCTCTTCTGACGTGGCCCATTGCGCAGAGCCGGACCGGACTGATCGTTCTGTTCCTGATTATTTTCGGCATGTTCTTCGGCAGCCGGAAACGGCAGTGGATCCTGAGAGTTCCGAATCTCCGAACGGTGATTCTCTTGTGTTTTGCGGCGATTCTGCTGATCAGTGTGATCGGCACGATTTTCTATTCGGATGATTCTGCTGTATGGAAGCTGGTTGACAGTATCTTCACCAAGAGATTCAAGTTTGCAAACCAATGCCTGGAGCCGTATGGCCTGTCAGTGTTCGGTCAGCAGCTGCCGTTTGTGAGCACGATCGAGGCACAGAATTCGGACGCGGCAAGACTGATTCTGGATAATTCATACATGCGGGCGATCCTTTACTATGGGATCCTGCCGGGGATTCTGTTCCTGGGAACCTATTTCCGATCACTGGACCTGTCGCTGAAGCGAAGAGATGTCAGGCTGATGATCTGTCTGACCGTATTTGCTGTTTATGGGCTTTCCGAGAGCTATCTGCTGGATGTGAATTATCAGTTCCCGGTGCTGGTCGCCTGGAGTCGGTATTTCTTCAAGAGCGGTCACGGCAGACACCCGCAGTCAGGTGCATCTGCACAGAAGCAGGCAGAAGATCCGGACAGCGGTCCGGAGAGGAAGACAGCACTTCAGTATGCCGGCGATGTGATCCGGTATTGTAAAGGAAAGATAAGATGAATTCCATAACAAAGAACTTTATGTATAACGTGGTCTACCAGATCCTGCTGATCCTTCTGCCGCTGATTACGACCCCGTATATCTCCCGTGTGCTGGGGTCCGGGGGGCTGGGGACCTATACGTATACTTATACAATTGCCAATTACTTCGTACTGGCCGCAATGCTTGGGGTGAAGAACTACGGCAACAGAAGCACAGCGGCTGTGCGGGACGACCGGAAGCTTCTCAGCAGAACATTCTGGGAGATCTACGGGCTTCAGTTCCTGTGTTCGGCAGCTGTGCTTGCGGTTTATCTGATCTATGTGCTGGCCTTTGTGAAAGAGTACCAGCTGATTGCCCTGCTGCAGACCATCTACGTACTGTCAGGGCTGATGGACATCAGCTGGCTTTTCTTCGGGGTGGAACAGTTCAAGATCACCGTAACCCGCAATATCGCGATCCGGCTGGTGAACCTTGCCTGTATCTTTCTCTTTGTAAAAGACCAGGGAGATCTGTGGATTTATACATTGATCATGACATTGGGAACCGCACTTTCTCAGGGCTATCTGTGGCTCTATGTAAAGCGGCTTGTAGACTGGCACAGGCCGAGGCTGAAGGATTTGTGGAATCATATGATTCCGGAACTGGTTCTCTTCATCCCTATTATCGCGGTGAGCCTTTATACGATGATGGACAAGGTGATGCTTGGCGCGATGAGCACCATGAGCCAGGTGGGGTTCTATGAAGGAGCGTCAAAGATCCTCAATATCCCTCTGGGAGTGATCACTGCCCTCGGGACGGTGATGCTGCCGCGGATGTCCAATCTGGCAGCCAAAGGGAAAGTCCGGGAGAGCGGGAAGTATATTCAGAACTCGATGATTTTTGCAATGTTTCTGGCGTCCGGCATGATGTTCGGCATCGCTGGCATCGCGGAAGACTTTGTACCTTTGTTCCTGGGAGAAGAATACAGCTCCTGTATGCTCCTGATCCGGGTGATGGCGCCGACTGTGCCCTTTATTGCCTGGGCAAATGTGATCCGTACGCAGTATCTGATCCCGAACCATGAGGATAAGAGTTATATCATCTCGGTGGTCCTGGGAGCAGCGGTGAATCTGGCGGTCAACGCCCTTCTGATTCCCAGGCTGCAGGCACTGGGAGCGGTGATCGGAACGGTATGCGCCGAGGGCAGCGTCTGTATCAGTCAGACAGTGATGGTGAGGAAGAAGCTTGCGATCGGGCGCTATCTGAAGGATACATGGATGTACTTCCTATTCGGAGCAGTAATGTTTCTGCTGATCCAGGCAGTCCACGGTCGGATCAGAGGTACGGCGGCTGCACTGGCAGCAGAGATTCTGGCCGGAGGCGGTGCATATGTGCTTCTGTCCGGCGGATATTTCCTGCTGACCCGCAGGAAGACGGGCGCCGGGCCGGAGATAAGCAGGAAAATGGGAAAGAAAAATAAAGATTGACAAAGAAAAATAGAGATATGGAAGGGAGAATGAAAACGATGAGAAATGGAATGAGAGCGGCGGCAGCCGGGCTGGCGGCCCTGACAGTCTTCGCGCAGGGCGCAGAAGTATGGGCAGCCGGAGAGGGACAGCCGGGCGGAGGTGCCCTGGCTGCGGCTGAGGCTGTGCAGGAGGATGCGGGTCAGGGGAATCTGGTAGAGGACGTGTATGTCAATCCTCTGTATGAGGACGAGGTCGGCCCTTCTGACCTGAAGGATGAGGCAGAAGAGAGAAACGGCGGAATCAGCCTGTACAGTGAGCCGGTATATGCGGACACGATCGAAGAGGCCGGGGAACAGATCCGGGAGGGAATGAAGAACCGGGATGAGACGATCGTGGTCTACTATCAGGCGCCGGAATACGTAGACGGCGTGATGCGGGAGATCGCGGCAGAGGGACTGGAACATACCGGGGTGCCGGACGAAGGCGATTATCTGAAATGGCAGTATGCCGGATGGTCGGCAACGGGAAGTCTTTCGAATTCTGCTGACGGAAGCACCTGCTACATGACCTTCACGTATACCTATACGTACTACACGACTTATGAACAGGAACTGGCAGTAGACGAGCGGGCGAAAGAGGTGCTGGACAGCCTGGATGTATACGACAGCAGCGACTACGAGAAACTGCTGGCGGTCTATGATTTCATCTGTGAGAATACGGAGTATGATTATGATAATCTGAACGACAGCGACTATAAGCTGAAGTATACAGCGTATGCGGCGCTGATTGATCAGAAGGCGGTGTGTCAGGGATATGCGGCGCTGTTCTACCGGATGGCGCTGGAACTCGGCGTAGACAGCCGTCTGATCTCGGGAACCGGGAACGGAGGAGCTCACGGATGGAATATCGCAGAACTGGACGGCCTTTATTATAATGTGGATGCGACCTGGGACGCAGGAAATACGGAATATCAGTATTTCCTGAGGGGAACGGATAATTTTGGTGACCATGCGGCGGATGCAGAGTTTACAACAGTCGCATTCACAGCCGCATACCCAATGTCGGCCAAAGACTATGAGCCGAGTGAACCTCTTCCGCCGGACCAACCCGTTCTGCCGGAGGAGCCTCAGGCAGAAACACCTGTGATCACATCGGTCTACAGCCAGGCGAAGACTTCTGCGAAAGTGACCTGGACGCAGTCAGAGGGGGCCGACGGGTACGAACTGTACCGCGCGGAAGATCCGGACGCTTCGGATGCGGAATGGAATCTGACGAAGACCATTCAGTCAGGGGATATTGTTCAGTATACCAATACAGGTCTGACCGTAGGGAAAACCTATTACTATAAGGTCCGCGCCTTCGCGCTGGACAAAGATCAGCAGCGGGTGTATTCTGATTTCTCGAATGTCAGCTACATGCCGGCCGCGGCTGTATTCAACGGACCTTACAGCAATTCGTCTGAGCGCATCCGCCTTCTGTGGAATCCGGTCCAGGGCGCTCACGGCTACCAGCTCTGGAGGAAGGGCGCAGACGGGGTCTACAATGTGGTGAAGACCCTTGGCGACCGGGGAAACACTCTGACAGACAATCAGGGGGCCGCATCGGCATACAGCAATACCGGGCTGGAAGCCGGGAAGACGTATACATACCGGATGCGTGCATTTGCCTTCGTAAACGGGAAGAAAGTCTTCGGCGTCTACTCGGATGAGGTCTCTGTGACGGTCATGCTTGACCAGACGGAGCTGGCTGTGACCAGCCCGAAAGCCGGAAGGGCGCTGATTGCCTGGAATCAGGTGAACGGAGCTGATGGCTATCAGATCTGGCGCGCGGAGAGCGGAACCGGGAAATATGCGATCGCGAAGACCATTCAGGCGGGAGATGTGACCTCCTATACGAATACGGGCCTGAAAAGCGGGGCTGCTTATGATTATAAAGTGCGGGCTTATAAGAATGTTGACGGAAAGATAATATTCGGAGAATATTCGGCAGTGAAGCGTATCTTGATTCAATAGACAGATCGTTCAGCTGGAAGATATAGAAAGAGGCATGCGTTAGGAGAACAGAGAGGCAGCCTCTTTCTGGCTGCCGAAGGGGGTGGACAGAATTGTATAATAAAATTTCAGGCAGCTGGCTGAAGCATTGGGATTTCATGCTGCTGGACATGATCTTTCTCCAGATCGCCTATATCTTCTCCTATATGGTGAGAAATGGATTCAATAATCTATATGAGAACAGGGTATATCTGAACATTGGAATCTTTATCTGCCTGCTTGACCTGTGTGCGGCGTTTTTTCTGGAAGATTACAGAGGGATCATGCGCCGGGACAGCTTTATGGAACTGAAGGCAGTGATCAAGCATGTGTTTATGGTCTGCATTTTTGTGCTTGCATACTTGTTCTTGTCCAAGAGCAGTGAAGAGTTCTCTCGTGTTTCCTTTGTGGTGTTTTCCGTCAGTTCGGTAGGGATCCTCTATGTAGAGCGATGTCTGTGGAAACTGTATCTGCTGAAATATAAGAAGATCCACTATATGAAAAAGGCGCTTCTGATTCTGACCACAAGTGATATTGCAGAGGAAGTGGTGCGCACCGCAGAGAAAAATACTTACAATGAACTGCTGCTGATCGGTATTGTGCTGGCTGACCGGGACGATCTGGTAGGAAACGATCTGTGCGGCGAGAAGGTCGTATGCAGGATGGAGGATCTACATGATTATATCCAGACCAAATGGGTGGACGGCATCCTGGTGAATGTCAGCGATCAGTATCATGTGCCCAGTCAGCTGGTGACGCAGTGCACCCAGATGGGCGTAACTGTACATATTAAGATCTCAGAGATCGGCGAGGACGCCGGGAATCAGGAATTGGAGAAAATCGCGGGATACGTAGTTGTGTCCACCGGCATCGGCGCGTCCAGCCCGGGGGAACTGTTTGCCAAGCGGGTGATCGATATCGCGGGAGCGCTGGTCGGGCTGGTATGTACCGGGATCCTTTCGATCTTCGTCATCCCGGCGGTCAAGCTCAGTTCCCCGGGACCGGTTATTTTCAAGCAGACGCGCATCGGCAGGAACGGCAGGAAGTTCGAGATGTACAAATTCCGCAGTATGTATCTGGACGCGGAAGAGCGGAAGAAGGCCCTGATGGAGCGGAACCAGATGCATGGAAATATGTTCAAGATGTATGACGATCCAAGGATTATCGGCAGCGGGCCGGACGGCAGAAGACATGGCCTGGGATGGTTCCTGCGGAAGACCTCGATTGACGAGTTCCCCCAGTTCTGGAACGTCCTCAAAGGCGACATGAGTCTGGTGGGGACCAGACCGCCCACAGTGGACGAGTGGGAGAAATACGAGCATCACCACCGGGGACGGCTTGCCATGAAGCCGGGGCTTACCGGTATGTGGCAGATCAGCGGCCGCAGCGAGATCACAGACTTCGAAGAGATCGTGAAGCTGGATATGGAGTATATCAAGAACTGGAATATCGGACTGGACCTCCAGATTCTCTGGAAAACGGTCGGCGTTGTGCTGCGGGGGAAAGGTTCCGGCTGATTTCATCATTTTTCTTGCTATTCTGCACAGTATGTACTAAAATGGCACTGAGCTTAAGAATCGCAGGCGGACTCAGATCTCGCATCAGGGGGGAGTCCACTGGGATGAGAAACTCAGAAGGCAGCAGATTGACAGAGGGGCAGTATCATATACGAAAATAAGGGAGTGATCTTCATGAAGAGAAGAAGACGGAAGAGATTTCCGATTTACAGAAAAGTCGGCTATTCATTTGTTGCGGTCTATGCAGTGACAGCGATTGTGCTCGTGACGTTTTTGATCGGGCTTGATATGATCCCGGTATCTTATCTGGGTGTGCTGGGCGGCGTGCTGGCAGTGCTCTGCCTGCTGTTCGCAGTCATGCAGCGGGGGAAGGTATCCTCTGTGATCGCAGATATTCTGTGTCTGGTGATCGTGGCGGGAAGTATCGCCGGCTGTGTGTATATCGATAAGATGAGCAACACCATCCGCAATGTGGCCGCAGCGCCGGAAGAGCAGATGGAGACGGTAGAGATCGGCGTGTACGTGCTGGAGGAAGATCCGGCTCAGACGCTGCAGGATGCCGCGGATTATAAGTTCGGCATTGTCTCTGCGGACGCGGAGGCGGAACCGGAGCAGACAGAAGGCACAGAAACCGGTGAGGAATCAGGGCAGACAGACGGTACGGGAACCGGACAGGAGCCAGAGCAGGCAGACGCTGCAGGTACCGGGGCAGAAGCGGCGGACGCAGAAGCCTCCGGAGAAATAGATCTGGCAGCGCTTGTGAACGGAACAGACTCCTCCGAAGGGGAGAAAGAGACCGTGCAGGCAGTGGCGGATATCGAAGAGGAGCTTGGGAAGACACTGGACACCGGTGCTTATGGGAATGTATCCTCTCTGCTGGACGGACTGAAAGAAGGAACTGTCGGTGCCATTGTGGCGAACAGCGCCAACATCGGTATTGTGGGAGACGACAGCAATTATTCCTGGGTCAATGACGGGCTTCGCCAGATCGCATCGTTTACTTATGAGACTGGAAGAACGATCACCCAGGTGGCTGCGGATATCCCGGAGGAAGGATCCAGCTCCTTCATCATGTACCTGAGCGGAATCGATACTTACGGGGGAACTTCCACGGTATCGAGAAGTGATGTGAATATTCTGGCAGTGGTGAACACGGAGACGAAGAACATTCTGCTGCTCTCCACACCAAGAGATTATTATATCGGCTATTCGGCCACCGGTGGGGCGAAGGATAAGCTGACCCATGCCGGCATCTATGGCATCGACGCTTCGATTGACGCTCTGGAGCAGCTGTACGGCATCGATGTGAACTATTACCTGCGGGTGAATTTCACAGGATTTACGCAGATCATTGACGCCCTGGGCGGTGTAGATGTTCACTCAGATTACGAGTTTACCGCAAGAGGCACTCAGATCTATCAGGGATCGAACCATCTGACCGGTGAGGAAGCGCTGAATTTCGCAAGAGAGCGTTACAGCTTCGAGGATGGGGACTTCCAGAGAGGAAGGAACCAGATGGAAGTGGTGCGGGCTGTGATTCAGAAAGCGGCTTCATCTTCCCTGCTTGCGAACTATATGAGCGTGATGAATGCGGTGGCAGGAAGCTTTGAGACCAACATGCCGCAGGAAGAGATCGCCAAGCTGGTGAAGATGCAGCTCTCGGATATGGCGTCATGGAATATTACCTCTTATACGGCGTCAGGCCAGGTGTCCAGCGCGGAGACCTACTCCATGCCGGGAGTGATGCTCTCAGTCGTACTTCCGGACGAGAGCAGCGTGGCTGAGGCGAAGAGCATGATCAGCGATGTTACCGGAGAATGACGGGCAGACCGAAAGTCGAAGAAAGAAAATCGATGAAAGAAACATAGAAGAAACAGAATCAATCGAAGAAAGAGAACAAAAAGTGAGGACGGAACCAATGCGTGTTCCGTCCTCTTTGTGCGCTGCGTGTCAAATCCCGCTCAAATTCCGTTCAAATCTAATTCATATCCGATCTGGATTCTGTTTAAATCCAGTTCCAGCGGCCATACCGTTTGGTTACATCTCCGATCAGACGGAAGAGTTTCCGGCTGAGTTGCTTCTTGGTGATTCTCCATTTCCAGTTCGTGCCGACCGTGGAAGGAACATTCATGCGGCAGGTATTATCCAGCCCCAGATAATCCTGGATCGGGATGATACAGATGCGGGCGCTGCTGCGCATAACCAGACTGATGAATGCCAGAGGAAGTTCGTCCTTCGGTGTGTAGAAGTCGCACAGATATTCTTTCGCCATTTTCCGGTCTGCTGCGGAAATACTGTCGAGCCATCCCCGGATCGTCTCGTTGTCATGGGTTCCTGTGTAGACTACGCTGTTCTCCGGATAGTTGTGGGGCAGATAATCGCTGGCAGAGCCGGAATCCCGGGAATCAAAGGCGAACTCCAGGACTTTCATGCCGGGGAATCCGCTCTCCCGCACGAGCTGGCGTACCGAGTCGGTTACATAGCCCAGATCCTCCGCAATGATCGCCTTCTCTCCCAGCGCATTCTTCACGGCACGGAACAGATCAATGCCGGGGCCCTTCTCCCAGTGGCCGCCCACGGCGGTTTTGGCTCCTGTAGGGATCGAGAAATATTCGTCAAATCCCCGGAAATGGTCGATCCGCACTACATCATAGAGCTGATAGCAGTAAGCGAGACGCTGGATCCACCACTGGTATCCGGTCTGACGGTGATAATCCCAGCGGTACAGCGGATTGCCCCATACCTGTCCGATGGCGGAGAAACCGTCGGGCGGACAGCCGGCTACTGCAACAGGAAGATTCTCTTCGTCCAGCTGGAACAGTTCCGGATGCGCCCATGTGTCTGCGCTGTCCATGGCCACATAGATGGGAATATCTCCGACAATACGGATTCCCTGGCTGTTGGCGTAGTCTTTCAGCTTCTTCCACTGCTGGATAAACTTATACTGAAGGTATTCATGGAATTCGATGTCATAGTAGTATTCGGTCTGGTAGTACTCCATGGCATTCTGCCAGCGCAGGCGGATGTCTTCCGCCCATTTCGTCCACTCGCTACCGCCGAAGACGTCTTTCACTGCCATGAAGATGGCGTAGTCTCTGAGCCACCAGCTGTTTTCCTGCTTGAACTGGATGAATCCCGGATCTTCCGCGATATGGCTGCGCTCATAAGCCTTGCGCAGAAGCGGATACCTGGAATCATAGATCTTCTTGTAATCAATATCTGCAGGATCATCCCCGAAGTCTGCGGCATTGCATTCTCTCCTGGTGAGTACGCCCTCTTCGATCAAGTCTTCCAGGCTGATGAAATAGGGATTCCCGGCATAAGTAGAGAAGGACTGGTAGGGGGAGTCCCCGTAGCTTGTGGGGCCCAGAGGCAGGATCTGCCAGTAGGTCTGGCCGCACTCTTTGAGGCGGTCTACGAAGTCGTAGGCTTCTTTAGAAAAGCAGCCGATGCCGTATTTAGACGGCAGGCTGGTCACGGATAATAAAATTCCACTTTCTCGTCTCATAATTTCCCTCGATTCTGATCATGATTTGCTGTTTTTTGCGCAAATGTGTGCAAACGCTTGCATCAACTATAAAATAAGTAAAACGACTTTTCAATGAATATTTTGAGAATGAGGATGGATTCTCTGTTTTGCATAAACAGGGACGCCGGAATTTATGCAATATTTCTATACAGCGCTCCTTCGGAGCCTTGCAGAGGGCCAATCCGGAAGAAGCGGTTGACATGGTATGCGCTCAAATATAAAATTGAGGGAAAGCGTAGGAGAAGCAAAGGAGAAGCAGGATGTCAGTTACGATCAAAGATGTTGCAGCACTGGCGGGAGTATCGCCGTCCACGGTCTCGCGGACCTGCCGGGATCTTCCCAGCATCAGCAGACAGACGAAGGAAAAGGTGCGCAGAGCTATGGCAGAGCTGGGGTATGAGCCGAATTTTCAGGCGAGCGGGCTGGCGCGGAAGAATTCCCGCATCATCGGCATGGTTCTGCCGTTTTCAGAGGGGGACGCCTATCAGAATTCATTTTATCTGGAGACCATGCGCGGGATCAGCCAGTTCTGTAATCAGAGACAGTATATCAGCACCGTGATTACCGGCCGGGATGAAGAGGAGATTCTTAAGAGTATCCGTTCTATGTCCCGAAGCGGTCAGGCAGAAGGATTCATCCTGCTGTATTCCAGACTGAATGATCCGGTGCAGGAGTATCTGTATGAAGAAGGCCTGCCTCATGTATTGATTGGAAAGGCTTACCGCAATGTGAACGAAACGATCTACGTGGACAATGACAATATACTGGCAGGGAAGGAGGCGGCTTCGTATCTGATCAGCCTGGGACACCGGAGGATCGGATATCTGTCGGCGGATAATTCCCTCCTGTTCGCTGCGGACCGTAAGAGCGGATATCTGGCCGCACTGTCCGAACACGGGCTGACGGCTGAGGCAGAGTACTGTATTGAGATGTGCAGCGGCACGGATGAGGAGTGCCCGGCGCTCCGGAAGCTGCTGGAATCAGACCGGCGGCCCACTGCATTCCTTGTCAGCGATGATATTCTGGCCATGGTTCTGGAGAGAGCCTGTTTCCGGCTTGGAATCTCTATCCCTGAGGAACTGTCCGTTCTCTCCTTTAACAACTCTCTGTTCGCGCAGCTGAGCAGTCCGCGGCTGACATCTGTGGATGTGAATTCCAGACAGCTGGGTGCAGAAGCGGCGGCACAGCTGATCGGTCATCTTGAAAATCCCGGGCAGCCTGCCACGAAGACGATTGTCCCGCATTTTCTGGCGGAAAGAGAGAGCTGCGCAAGGGTGCGCGGGGAGGAATGTGTTAAGAAGGGAAGCAGGAAGGAGACGGAAGAATGACGGCGGCACCAGCGCAGAAACGAGATCTGACGAAGGGCAGTGTGACGGCGGTGATGTTTCTTTTTGCCGTACCGATGATCCTGGGGAATGTTCTCCAGCAGTGCTACAATCTGGCGGACACCTGGATTGTGGGCCACTTCGTGGGCCCGGAAGCCCTGGCGGCAGTGGGAAGCGCCTATACGTTGATGACGTTTCTGAATTCCCTGATCATTGGCATGTGTATGGGCAGCGGAGCTCTGTTCTCGATCAGTTATGGGAGAAGAGATCTCCGCAGAATGAGGGAGTGCATGCTTTCCGCCTTTCTTCTCATCTTGGGAATGACGGCGGTGCTGACTGCGGCGTCCTTTCTCTTCCTCCATCCGATCCTGCGTCTGATGCAGATTCCGGCGGATGTGTATGACATGATGTACGAGTATGTGAAGATCATCTTATATGGACTGGTGCCGGTATTTCTGTATAACTACTTCTCATTCCTGCTCCGTTCCACGGGAAATTCGGCTGTCCCCCTTCTGTTTCTGGGGATCAGTACTGTGCTGAATATCGTGCTGGATTACCTGTTCGTGGCCGTGCTGGGCAGAGGCGCAGGCGGCGCCGCGGAGGCGACCGTGATCGCCCAGGCTGTATCGGGAGTGGGGATCGGCATCTATGCACTCCTGAAGGAACCGGTACTGCGGGGGACAGGAGAGCGGGAGCCGGAGCAGTGCGAATCTGCGGGCCCGGCGGGGGGAAGGGAAAAGGTCCGTCTTCGGGCGTCTGTCATGTGGGAGATCTTCTCTTATTCTGCGGCCACCGGGGTACAGCAGTCAGTGATGAACTTCGGCATCCTGATGGTGCAGGGGCTTGTGAACAGCTTCGGGACGGTGGTGATGGCTGCTTTTGCTGCAGGCGTGAAGATCGACACCCTGGCTTATATGCCGGTCCAGGAATTCGGCAATGCATACTCGATCTTCATTTCCCAGAACTATGGAGCAGATCAGAAGCAGCGGATCCGGTCCGGCACGAGAAGTGCTGTTATCGCTGTGCTCGCTTTCTGCGTGATGATTTCCGCGGCGGTATTCCTGCTGGCGCCCCGGCTGATGGGGATCTTTATCGCGCCGGAGGAAACCGAGATTCTCGCTGTGGGCGCAGAGTATCTGCGGATCGAGGGAGCCTGCTACTGCGGGATCGGACTGCTCTTCCTTCTCTACGGATATTTCCGGGCGGTCGAACGCCCGAAGATCTCGCTTCTGCTCACGGTGATCTCGCTCGGGACCCGTGTTGCAGTCGCGTATGCATGCGCCCCGGTCTTCGGCGTGCAGGTGATCTGGTGGGCGATTCCTATCGGATGGTTCCTGGCAGATGTGACGGGGGTACTGCTTATGAAACGCCTGTCAGCAGCTGAGCGGATGCAGGGTCATACGAATCTGTGATTTACTGCATTTACAGGCAGCGACAGGTATGCTAATATAAGAACCATTAAAAATGGGAACACTCAGGAACAGCATCTGTGGAAGGATTCGCAGCCGGCGATTCAAAGACGATGAAAATCAGACTGTAGGAGGACTTATGAAACTGGATAAAGAGACCATGCGGAAACTGAAAGAACTGATCGTATTTACGATCGTGATTCTGATCGCGCTGTGGAATTACAGGATTCTTTTCTCGTGGATCCGCTTTGCTTTTGGCATTATTTTCCCGTTTATTCTTGGCGGGGGGATCGCGTTTATACTGAATATTCCGATGAGCTTCTTCGAGGAGAAGATCTTCGGCAGCCGGTACCTGAAAGACCGCAGGTTCACGAAGAAGGCGGCCCGGCCGCTGAGTCTGATTCTGACGCTGGCGGTTGTGATCGGTGTGATCGTGCTGGTCATGTTTGTTGTGATCCCGGAGCTGACGCGTACCTTCTTATCCCTGGGGAAAACGATTCAGACCTTTATTCCGGACGCCCAGCGGTTCCTGGAAGACCTGTTTACGGACAACAGCGAAGTCCGGGCCTGGCTTGACAATCTGAACCTGGATGTGAGCAAACTGGCGGATCAGGTGATCGCCTTTTTACAGACCGGAGCAGGGAATTTCCTGAATTCTACCATGCTGGCCATCGGTTCCATTGTCAGCGGCGTGACGACGTTTGTGATCGCGTTTGTCTTTGCCTGTTATGTGCTTCTGCAGAAGGAGAAGCTGCGGATACAGGTCAGAAAGGTAATCTATGCGTTTGTATCTGAGAAGCGGGCAGAGTGGTTCTTTGAGGTGTGCAGCCTGGCCTCGCGGGCATTTTCCAGCTTCTTCACCGGACAGTGTGTGGAGGCACTGATCCTGGGCTGTATGTTCTTCGTGGTAATGACACTGATGAATATGCCTTATGCCCTGCTGGTCGGAGTGCTGATTGCATTCACGGCGCTGATCCCGATTTTCGGCGCGTTTATCGGATGCTTTGTGGGCGCCTTCCTGATCCTGATGGTAGACCCGCTGCAGGCGCTGATCTTCGTGATTGTCTTCCTTGTGCTTCAGCAGATCGAAGGCAATCTGATCTACCCCAAAGTGGTGGGGAGCTCCGTGGGACTTCCCTCGATCTGGGTGCTGGCCGCGGTGACCGTGGGCGGCAGTCTGATGGGAGTTGTGGGCATGCTGATCTTCATCCCCATTGTATCGGTGGTGTATACACTGTTCCGCGCAAGCGTGTATAAGCACCTGAAGGGAAAGAACAGGAGCCTTGAAAATGGCCGGAAGATAAAACGGGCAGAAGGAGAAGCAATTCATCATGAAGAACACGAACCAACAGGAACCCCGTGAAGATATCTTTGACCGTCTGATGCATCTGCCGGTTCTGCGGATATTTGAAGGCTTTTACCGGGCACATAAAGAGGTGCTGCTGTACCTCTTTTTCGGCGGAGTGACCTTTTTTCTCAACATTTTTCTGTTCGCGGTGATTAATTATGTATTTGGCATCAGCGAACTGATCAATAATATGATTGGCTGGGTGGCCTGCGTTCTGTTTCAGTTCTTTACGAACCGTACGTGGGTGTTTGAAAGCCGCACGTCCGGGACATCCGGCTTCCTGAAGCAGATGGCAGACTTCTTCGGAGGCAGGCTGCTGACTCTAGCGGTGGAAGAAGTGATCCTGGCTGTGTTTATCACCTGGCTTCAGCTGAATGCCATGGGAGTGAAAGTGGCGGCGCAGGTTATCGTCATTCTGCTGAACTATCTGCTGAGTAAATTCTGGGTGTTCAAAAAGTAATTTACGGGAACAACTATTACAACTGTTGCTAAAAATCATCCGAAAGGCCTTGACGAACTTCCATTCACCATGGTACAATACTACGGCGAATGGAAGTTAGGCCTTTTTTTTATGCCTAAAATTGATGGCTTCGCAACCATCAGCAACACGAAGGTGAATATGCAAAAAGCGAGGTGGAAGTTGTGCGCACAAGAATTACTCTGGAGTGTACGGAGTGCAAGCACCGTAACTACAACATGACAAAGGACAAGAAAGCTCATCCGGAGCGTATGGAGACCAAGAAGTACTGCAGATTCTGCAAGTCACACACCATGCACAAAGAAACGAAGTAGTCGTCGGAAGGAAGTGTACTCATGAGTGAAAAACAGAAAACTCAGAAGAAAAGCTGGTTCAAAGGACTTCAGGCTGAGTTCAAGAAGATCATTTGGCCAGACAAAAAAACACTTGCAAGACAGACTACTGCAGTTGTTGCTGTTTCCGTTGTTCTCGGGGCGGCGATTGCAGTGATCGATGTGATCCTGAAATACGGAATTGACTTACTGATCAGATAGTTGACCGCAGCAGAAAGGTGATTTTATGTCAGAGGCAAAATGGTATGTAGTTCATACTTATTCCGGGTATGAAAACAAGGTGAAGGCGAACATTGACAAGACGATTGAGAACCGTCATCTGGAAGACCAGATCCTCGAGGTGCGGGTTCCGCTGGAAGAGGTAACAGAACTCAGGAACGGAGTTCAGAAGGCTGTACAGCGGAAGATGTTCCCTGGCTATGTAATGATTCATATGATTATGAATGACGATACATGGTATGTGGTGAGAAACACCCGCGGGGTCACAGGGTTTGTAGGACCCGGTTCCAAGCCGGTGCCGCTGGAGGAGAGCGAGATGGAGAATCTCGGGATCAAGCGTGACAGTGTTGTCGTCAATTATGGCGTGGGCGACACGGTCGTGGTATTAAGCGGCGCCTGGGAAGGCACGGTGGGCGTTGTGCAGAGCATGAACGAACAGAAGAAGAGCCTGTCGATCAATGTTGAGCTGTTTGGCCGCGAGACTCCGGTTGAACTTGGTTTTTCAGAAGTGAAGAAAATGGATTAAAAGATGAGTGGGAGGGGCGTGGCCCCGCCAATACCACAAGGAGGTAATTGAAATGGCAAAAAAAGTAGAAGGTTATATCAAATTGCAGATTCCGGCTGGAAAGGCAACTCCGGCACCGCCGGTTGGTCCTGCGCTTGGACAGCACGGTGTAAACATTGTTGAATTTACAAAGCAGTTCAATGCCAGAACAGCTGACCAGGGCGACCTGATCATCCCGGTTGTTATCACAGTCTACAATGACAGAAGCTTCAGCTTCATCACAAAGACACCGCCGGCAGCAGTTCTGATTAAGAAGGCATGTAAGATCCAGTCCGGATCAGGCGTACCGAACAAGAATAAAGTTGCAACAATTACAAAAGCTCAGCTGCAGGAGATTGCGGAACTGAAGATGCCGGACCTGAACGCGGCATCCGTTGAGGCTGCAATGAGCATGGTGGCAGGAACCTGCCGTTCCATGGGAGTTGTTGTAGAAGAGTAGGTACCTGCGTCTCTTATCCGGTGTCCTCGGGAAGAGAGTACTGACAGGACTATGCGAAGTAGATTCACATCAGTGGGAGGGACAAATCCCGCCAATACCACAAGGAGGTTATTGTAAAATGAAACGAGGAAAGAAATATATTGAAGCCGCGAAAATGATCGAGAGAGGCAATCTCTACGAGAAGGACGAGGCAATTGCATTAGTAAAGAAAGTAGCAACAGCAAAGTTTGATGAGACAATCGAGGCACACATCAGAACAGGATGTGACGGACGTCACGCAGATCAGCAGATCCGTGGTGCCGTTGTGCTTCCGCACGGAACAGGTAAGAAGGTGCGTATCCTTGTATTCGCAAAGGACGCAAAGGCAGAAGAGGCAAAGGCAGCAGGCGCTGATTTCGTAGGCGGAGATGAGCTGATCCCGAAGATCCAGAACGAGGGATGGCTGGACTTTGATGTTGTTGTTGCTACACCGGATATGATGGGTATTGTTGGACGTCTCGGACGTGTTCTCGGACCGAAAGGCCTTATGCCGAACCCGAAGGCCGGAACAGTTACCATGGACGTGACAAAGGCAATCAACGATATCAAAGCCGGTAAGATCGAGTACAGACTCGACAAGACAAATATCATCCATGTGCCGATCGGTAAGGCTTCCTTTACTGAGGAGCAGTTAGCGGACAACTTCCAGACGCTTATCGATGCAATCAACAAGGCGAGACCGGCAGCAGTTAAGGGCCAGTTCCTTAAGAGTGTAACACTCACATCTACAATGGGCCCGGGCGTGAAGATCAACCCGATGAAGCTTGCATAATTGATACGATAAATGATATCAGACAAAAACATCCCCGGACATCTGTTCGGGGATGTTTTCTTCAAAAAGTGCTTGACAGTTCGTAAGGACTGTGCTATTTTATATTAGCAACTGCCGAAGACAGCAGGCGCTGGAAAGCGTAAGGATGAATCCGCCTGCCGAGGAAAGTGAGATTTATTACGTTAAGTATGAATTTACGAACCTTTGTGTCTTTGCGGCGCAGAGGTTTTTTGTTTTTAAAACTTTGGCAGTACACGCGAATAAAATAAGGAGGTGTACCAGAAAGTGGCAAAGGTTGAATTAAAACAGCCGATCGTTCAGAAGATCGCAGAAGAGATCAAAGATGCTCAGTCAGTTGTTCTCGTAAACTACCGCGGACTTACAGTCGCTCAGGATACAGAGCTTCGTAAACAGCTCAGAGAAGCTGGTGTGATCTACAAGGTTTACAAGAACACAATGATGAAGAGAGCCTTCGAGGGAACAGAGTGTGAAGTACTGGACAACTGTCTGGAAGGACCGAGCGCGATCGCGATCTCCAAAGACGACGCGACAGCACCGGCAAGAATCCTGTGCAAGTTTGCAAAGGATGCTCCGGCTCTCGAGATGAAAGGCGGCGTGATCGAAGGGACAGCTTATGATGTCGCAGGGCTCACAGAGCTTGCGCAGATTCCGTCCAGAGAAGTACTGCTCTCCAGACTTCTTGGAAGCATGCAGTCACCGATCACAAACTTCGCTCGTGTTATCAAGCAGATTGCAGAGAAAGACGGCGAGGAAGCTCCGGCAGAGGAAACAGCAGAAGCAGCAGAGGCTCCGGCGGAAACACCGGCAGAGTAATGTGGATCTGAATCCGGAATGGTACCGTATCAGCGCAGGCTGAACGGGATCCCGCGGGTGGGCCGCGGGGCAGAAGATCTTCGCGCGGATCAGCGCACAGATCTGAACGCGGGGGATATGCCCGCAGACAGAAATGAATGAATGTTAAGAAAATAAGAAAAAGTGGAGGATAAGAAAAATGGCTAAATTGACAACAGCTGAAATGATCGAAGCGATCAAAGAGTTATCAGTATTAGAGTTAAACGAGCTGGTTAAAGCTTGTGAAGAAGAGTTCGGCGTATCTGCAGCAGCAGGCGTTGTAGTTGCAGCAGCAGCTGACGCTGGCGCAGCAGCAGAGGAGAAGGATGAGTTCGATGTAGAACTTGTATCTGCAGGCGCTTCCAAGGTTAAAGTTATCAAAGCTGTACGTGAGATCACAGGTCTTGGCCTGAAAGAGGCGAAAGAGCTTGTTGACAACGCTCCGAAGGTAGTGAAAGAGGCTGTATCCAAGGCTGAGGCTGAGGAGCTGAAAGCGAAACTGGAAGAGCAGGGTGCAGAGGTTAACCTGAAATAATCACCGCAATGGTGACGGGCCGCAGAAGATAAAAGCTTCTGCGGTCTTTTGCGTGACGAGCTGGGCGGGAAGAGACCTGTCGAATGAAGGCGCAATAATATCATATATGGATGAAAATGTCAAGAAAAAACTGGGAAAAAGTTGTTGACAATAAAAAGAGCTTTGTGATATAGTAAAAAATGCACTATTATGGAAAGGTATGCCATATTAGCCGCGAATATGCTATCGCATGGCTCTTTTCATTATAATAGAGATTCAAATAGAGGAGTGAAACGTCAATGGAGAAAAACAGGATCCGTCCCATTAAAACCGGCAAAAGCTTCCGCATGAGTTATTCCAGACGAAAAGAAGTATTGGAGATGCCAAACCTCATTGAAGTTCAGAAGGATTCCTACCAGTGGTTTCTGGATGAAGGACTGAAAGAGGTATTCGACGATATTTCCCCGATCGCTGATTACAGCGGACACCTGAGTCTGGAATTTGTGGACTTTACGCTCTGTGAAGATGACGTGAAGTACACGATCGACGAATGCAAAGAGCGCGATGCAACATACGCAGCGCCATTAAAGGTCAGGGTGAGACTTCACAATAAAGAGACTGATGAGATCAATGAACATGAAATCTTCATGGGTGATCTGCCGCTGATGACAAAGACAGGTACGTTCGTTATCAATGGAGCGGAGCGTGTTATTGTCAGCCAGCTTGTACGTTCCCCGGGTATTTATTATGGGATTGCCCATGATAAGCTTGGCAAGAAGCTCTATTCGGCGACAGTGATCCCGAACAGAGGAGCATGGCTTGAGTACGAGACAGATTCCAATGACGTTTTCTATGTGCGTGTAGACAGGACAAGAAAGGTACCGATTACGGTACTGATCCGTGCCCTGGGTATCGGGACAAACGCAGAGATTATAGATTTATTCGGCGAGGAGCCCAAGATCCTCGCAAGCTTTGGCAAAGACACTGCTGAGAATTATCAGGAGGGTCTCTTAGAGTTATATAAGAAGATCCGTCCCGGCGAGCCGCTGGCTGTGGACAGTGCAGAGAGTCTGATCAATAGTATGTTCTTTGATCCGAGACGCTACGATCTGGCCAAGGTGGGACGATACAAATTCAACAAGAAGCTGATGCTGAAGAACCGGATCGCCGGACAGATTCTTGCCGAAGACGTGGTGAGCCCGCTGACAGGCGAAGTTGTGGCAGAGAAAGGGACAAAGATCAGCCGTGAGACCGCGGATGCGATCCAGAACAGCGCGGTGCCGTTCTTATGGGTAGAAGGAGAGGACGAGTCCAGAAACATCAAGATTCTCTCCAACATGATGGTGGATCTGCAGGCAGTTGTTGATATCGACCCGAAAGAAGTAGGCGTGACAGAACAGGTGTATTATCCGGTTCTGGCGGGCATCATTGAGGAATCTGCAGGAGACATCGACGAGATGAAGCAGATGATCCGGCGCGATATCCATGATCTGATCCCGAAGCATATTACGAAGGAAGATATTCTGGCTTCTATTAACTATAACATGCACCTTGAGTATGGCATGGGAAATGACGACGATATTGACCATCTGGGCAACCGTCGTATCCGTGCCGTGGGCGAGCTGCTTCAGAACCAGTACCGGATCGGTCTGTCCAGACTGGAGAGAGTTGTGCGTGAGCGTATGACTACCCAGGATCAGGAGGGGATCTCGCCTCAGTCACTGATCAATATCAAGCCGGTGACCGCGGCAGTGAAGGAGTTCTTTGGATCTTCCCAGCTGTCCCAGTTCATGGACCAGAATAACCCCCTTGGTGAGCTGACTCATAAGCGGCGTCTGTCAGCCCTTGGACCGGGCGGTCTGTCCAGAGACCGTGCAGGATTCGAGGTGCGTGACGTGCACTATTCTCACTATGGAAGAATGTGCCCTATCGAGACTCCTGAAGGTCCGAACATCGGTCTGATCAACTCCCTTGCATGCTATGCGAGAATTAATCAGTATGGTTTCGTGGAAGCACCGTACCGGAGAGTTGACAAGTCAGATCCGGACAATCCGGTGGTTACAGAAGAAGTTGTCTATATGACAGCGGATGAGGAAGATAACTATCATGTGGCGCAGGCGAATACACCGCTTGACGAGGAAGGCCACTTTATCAATAAGAACGTATCCGGACGTTACCGCGAGGAGACACAGGAGTACGAGAGAAGCAAGTTTGATTATATGGACGTTTCTCCGAAGATGGTGTTCTCTGTGGCTACAGCACTGATTCCGTTCCTGCAGAATGACGATGCGAACCGTGCCCTCATGGGATCCAACATGCAGCGTCAGGCTGTGCCGCTTCTGACAACAGAGGCTCCGGTGGTAGGAACAGGTATGGAAGTGAAAGCTGCTGTGGACTCCGGTGTATGTGTCGTTGCAGAGCAGGCTGGTACGATCGAGAGTTCTACTTCTAAGGAGATCGTGATCCGCCACGAAGATGGAACGAAGAAGTCCTACAAGCTGACGAAATTCCAGCGAAGCAACCAGAGCAACTGCTACAACCAGAGACCGATCGTCAATAAGGGCGATGTGGTTGAAGCAGGTCAGGTGATCGCTGACGGTCCTTCCACATCCGGCGGCGAGATGGCGCTCGGCAAGAACCCGCTCATCGGATTCATGACATGGGAAGGCTACAACTACGAGGATGCCGTTCTTCTGAGCGAGCGCCTTGTACAGGATGATGTTTATACTTCTGTCCATATCGAAGAGTATGAGGCAGAGGCAAGAGATACAAAGCTCGGACCGGAGGAGATCACAAGAGATATCCCCGGTGTGGGTGATGACGCGCTGAAGGATCTGGATGAGAGAGGAATCATCCGCATCGGCGCGGAGGTACGTGCAGGAGATATCCTGGTCGGAAAGGTAACTCCGAAGGGAGAGACTGAGCTGACGGCCGAGGAGAGACTGCTCCGCGCAATCTTCGGTGAGAAAGCACGTGAAGTAAGGGATACTTCCCTGAAGGTGCCTCACGGTGAATACGGAATCGTGGTAGACGCGAAGGTATTCACAAGAGAGAACGGAGACGAGCTGTCTCCGGGCGTGAATCAGGCAGTGCGCATTTACATTGCGCAGAAGAGAAAGATCTCTGTCGGAGATAAAATGGCCGGACGTCACGGAAACAAGGGTGTTGTTTCCCGTGTGCTTCCGGTGGAAGATATGCCGTTCCTTCCGAACGGGCGCCCGCTGGATATCGTTCTGAATCCGCTGGGTGTGCCGTCGCGTATGAACATCGGACAGGTGCTGGAGATCCATTTGAGCCTTGCGGCGAAAGCACTTGGATTCAATATTTCAACACCGGTATTTGACGGGGCCAATGAGGTCGATATTATGGACACTCTGGAACTGGCCAATGATTATGTGAACCTTGAATGGGAAGAATTTGAGAAGAGGCATGGCGAGGAGCTGCTCCCGGAGGTACTCCAGTATCTCTCTGACAACAGGGAACACCGGAAACTGTGGAAGGGAGTACCGCTTTCAAGAGACGGAAAAGTGCGCCTGCGCGACGGCCGTACCGGAGAGTTCTTCGACAGCCCGGTTACGATCGGACACATGCATTATCTGAAGCTCCACCATCTGGTAGACGATAAGATTCATGCGCGTTCTACAGGCCCGTACTCACTTGTTACTCAGCAGCCGCTGGGAGGCAAGGCGCAGTTCGGCGGACAGCGTTTCGGAGAGATGGAGGTGTGGGCCCTGGAGGCTTACGGTGCATCTTACACGCTGCAGGAGATCCTGACCGTGAAGTCCGACGACGTTGTGGGACGTGTGAAGACGTATGAAGCGATTATCAAAGGCGAGAATATTCCGGAGCCTGGCATTCCGGAGTCCTTCAAAGTGCTTTTGAAAGAGCTTCAGTCACTGGCTCTGGATGTGCGCGTGCTTCGTGACGACAACACAGAAGTGGAGATCATGGAGAACGTGGATTACGGCGAGACAGACCTGCGCCATATTATTGAGGGAGACCGGAAATACCGCGATGAGAATGAGTCTTTCGGCGAGCACGGATTTACCGAGCAGGAATTCGTGGGCGAAGAGCTCGAGGATATCGAGCCGGAGGACGAGGAACCGGATGACAGTGATCTGGATGCCATTGAGTTCGACGAGTATCCGGATTACGATGAAGAATAATGGGGAGGAGCCATATCTATGCCAAATAACAATGAACAACAATATCAACCGTTAACATTTGACGCGATTAAGATCGGGCTGGCTTCACCGGAAAAAATCATGGAGTGGTCCAGAGGCGAAGTTACGAAGCCGGAAACCATCAACTACAGGACATTAAAGCCTGAGAAAGACGGCCTTTTCTGCGAGAGGATCTTCGGACCCAGCAAGGACTGGGAGTGCCATTGCGGGAAGTATAAGAAGATCCGCTATAAAGGCGTGGTATGCGACCGGTGTGGTGTTGAAGTTACGAAGTCGAGCGTGCGCCGTGAGCGTATGGGGCATATCGCGCTGGCGGCACCGGTATCTCATATCTGGTACTTTAAGGGGATACCGAGCCGTATGGGACTGATTCTTGATATCTCTCCGAGAACACTTGAGAGAGTCCTGTATTTCGCGTCCTATATCGTGCTTGACAAGGGCGAGACGGATCTGCAGAATAAGCAGATCCTCTCCGAGGCTGAGTATCAGGAGCAGAAGGAGAAATGGGGCAGAGGCGCGTTCCGTGTGGGAATGGGCGCTGAAGCCATCAAGGAACTTCTTGAGGCCATTGACCTTGAGAAGGAATATGCGGAACTCCAGGCAGCACTCGAGAACGCAACCGGACAGAAACGTGCAAGGATTGTGAAGCGTCTGGAGGTTGTAGAGGCATTCCGGGAGTCCGGCAACCGTCCGGAGTGGATGATCCTGACTGCGATCCCGGTGATCCCGCCGGATCTGCGCCCGATGGTACAGCTGGACGGCGGACGTTTCGCGACTTCAGACTTAAACGATCTGTACAGAAGAATTATCAACAGAAACAACCGTCTGAAAAGACTTCTTGAACTGGGCGCGCCGGATATCATCGTGCGCAACGAGAAACGAATGCTTCAGGAGGCGGTTGACGCGCTGATCGACAACGGCCGCCGCGGACGGCCGGTTACAGGACCGGGAAACCGTGCGCTGAAGTCTCTGTCCGACATGCTGAAAGGAAAATCCGGCCGATTCCGTCAGAACCTGCTCGGAAAGCGTGTGGATTATTCCGGACGTTCCGTTATCGTCGTAGGGCCGGAGCTTAAGATCTATCAGTGCGGTCTTCCGAAGGAGATGGCGATCGAGCTGTTCAAGCCGTTTGTTATGAAAGAACTGGTGGCCAACGGTACGGCTCATAATATAAAGAATGCGAAGAAGATGGTTGAGCGTCTTCAGCCGGAAGTGTGGGATGTGCTCGAAGAAGTGATCAAGGAGCATCCGGTTATGCTGAACCGTGCCCCCACGCTCCACAGACTGGGTATCCAGGCATTCGAGCCGATCCTTGTAGAAGGTAAGGCAATCAAGCTGCATCCGCTGGTATGTACAGCGTACAATGCGGACTTCGACGGTGACCAGATGGCGGTTCATGTGCCGCTGTCACAGGAAGCACAGGCAGAGTGCCGGTTCCTCCTGCTCTCACCCAACAACCTGCTGAAACCGTCAGACGGCGGTCCGGTGGCCGTTCCTTCCCAGGATATGGTCCTTGGTATCTATTATCTGACGCAGGTTCGGCCGGGAGCGAAGGGCGAAGGCATGTTCTTCAAGAGCATGAGCGAGGCCATTCTCGCTTACGAGAACGGTTATATCACGCTTCATTCGCAGATCAAGGTGCGTGTGTCTAAGACTATGCCGGACGGCACGGTGAAGACCGGTGTCATTGACGCGACCCTGGGACGGCTTCTGTTTAATGAGATTATCCCGCAGGATCTGGGCTTCGTAGACCGTGAAGTAGAAGGCAATGAGCTCCGCCTGGAGATCGATTTCCACGTAGGCAAGAAGCAGCTGAAACAGATCCTTGAGAAGGTTATCAACACTCATGGAGCGACACAGACAGCAGAGGTGCTGGATGATGTGAAGTCCATCGGTTATAAATATTCTACGAGAGCGGCCATGACAGTATCTATTTCCGATATGACAGTGCCGCCGCAGAAACCGCAGATGATCGAGGAAGCGCAGAACACGGTTGACCGGATCACGAAGAACTATAAACGTGGTCTGATCACAGAGGAAGAGCGTTATAAAGAAGTTGTGGAGACATGGAAAGCAACCGACGACAAGCTGACGGATGCGCTGCTCTCCGGTCTGGATAAATATAACAACATCTATATGATGGCGGATTCCGGAGCCCGTGGATCTGACAAGCAGATCAAACAGCTTGCAGGTATGCGTGGACTGATGGCAGATACGACAGGACGTACCATCGAGCTGCCCATCAAGTCCAACTTCCGTGAAGGTCTGGACGTACTGGAATACTTCATGTCCGCTCACGGCGCCCGGAAGGGTCTGTCAGATACGGCGCTGCGTACAGCCGATTCCGGATACCTGACAAGACGTCTTGTGGACGTTTCTCAGGAACTGATCATCCATGATTCCGACTGTGTGGAGCCGGGTCAGGAGATTCCGGGAATGTATGTACACGCATTCGTGGACGGCAACGAAGAGATTGAGAGTCTTCAGGAGCGTATTACAGGACGTTTCTCCTGCAATGATATCAAAGATAAAGATGGAAATATCCTCGTAAAGGCAAACCATATGATCACACCGCGCCGCGCAGAGCGCGTGATGAAGAAGGGTGTGGATGAGAACGGCAATCCGCTTGAAAAAGTGAAGATCCGTACGATTCTGACCTGTAAGTGTAAGAATGGTGTATGCGCGAAATGCTATGGCGCCAACATGGCGACAGGCGAAGCTGTTCAGGTAGGTGAGGCAGTCGGAATTATTGCCGCACAGTCCATCGGTGAGCCCGGTACACAGCTGACCATGCGTACGTTCCATACCGGCGGTGTTGCCGGTGATGACATCACACAGGGTCTTCCCCGTGTGGAGGAGCTCTTCGAGGCGAGAAAGCCGAAGGGACTTGCGATTATCACTGAGTTTGCAGGAAAAGCGACGCTTTCTGACACGAAGAAGAAGAGAGAGGTCATCGTCACGAACGAGGAGACCGGCGAGTCGAAGGCTTACCTGATCCCGTATGGTTCCCGTATAAAAGTACAGGACGGCGCGATACTGGAAGCAGGAGACGAGCTGACAGAAGGTAGCGTCAACCCGCATGACATCCTGAAGATCAAAGGTCTGCGTGCGGTACAGGATTACATGCTTCAGGAAGTACAGCGTGTATACCGTCTGCAGGGTGTGGATATCAATGACAAACATATCGAGGTCATTGTGCGCCAGATGCTGAAAAAGGTACGGATCGAAGAAAGAGGAGACACAGAGTTCCTTCCGGGAACGATGGTAGATGTACTTGAGTTCAACAGCGTGAACGAGCAGCTGGAAGCAGAAGGCAAGACTCCGGCGACAGGCGAGCAGATCATGCTTGGTATCACGAAGGCGTCTCTTGCAACAGATTCCTTCCTGTCAGCAGCATCCTTCCAGGAGACAACGAAGGTTCTGACCGAGGCCGCGATCAAGGGCAAGGTAGACCACCTGGCAGGTCTGAAGGAGAACGTGATCATCGGTAAACATATTCCGGCAGGTACAGGCATGAAGAAATACCGGGATGTATCACTGAATACGGACATTCATATGAATGATGACGTGGAGCTGGATCTGGAGGATGAGGACTTCCCGGAAGACGATGTCATAGATGAAGCAATCGAGGATGAGGATTTCATGGAAGAATCCGGGGATATGACGGATGCAGCGGCAGAAGATGCCGCGGCACAGGAGGATGACCTGGAAGGCGATCCGGAAGATGAGTTCTCTGTGGATACCGAAGAATAAGAAATACAGTCATAAACTGCTGTCACTGCAGCCCTGATAGAGGACACAGTAACAGCAGCAGAGAGGGAGCTGACGCACGGCTTGGCCGTGCGGGGCTCCCTTTTCTGTATGCAAAAAGCGTCGGTGTCGGTCTGATCATCGACGCTAGATCTGCTCACACAGTTTCATGATGGCAGTCTCCTGTCTGCGGTTACAGCAGTTTTTTCAGTACGTCGGTCACTTTCTTAACTGGTACGATATCCAGTTTCTCCTTGACTTCTTCAGCCACATCTTCCAGATCTTCTACGTTATCGCTGGGGATGAAGACTTGCTTGATTCCGGCTCGCTGTGCAGCCATCAGCTTCTCTGGCAGGCCGCCTATGGGCATCACCCCTCCCCGCAGAGAGACCTCTCCGGTCATCGCGCAGTCTGGATCTACGCTCCGGCCTGTGACAAGCGAGGCCAGGGCTGTGGTCAGTGTGATGCCGGCGGAAGGACCGTCTTTCGGAACAGCGCCTGCAGGGACATGGATGTGCAGGTCGTGATCCTTGAAGATCCGGCTTTCCTTCGGATAGAGCGATTTCACAAGGCTCAGGGCGATCTGGACCGACTCTTTCATCACGTCGCCAAGCTGGCCGGTGATGAGCAGATTCCCCTTGCCTTCGGTAAGCTTTGTCTCGATGAAGAGAATGGCCCCGCCGGCCCGTGTCCAGGCAAGTCCGGTGACGACCCCGGGTGCGGCGGAAGTCAGTTTCCGTTCCGCGCGGATCTGCCGTCTGCCCAGATAATCGGACAGATTGGTTTTCGTTACGGAGACGCAGCTGTCTGCGGAAGCGTTCTTTACCAGGTCCACGGCTGCGGTACGGCACAGCGTTTCGATGGATTTCTTCAGATCGCGGACACCGGACTCCATGGTGTATTCCTCGATGATCTGCCGCAGGGCACTGTCGGAGATCTTAAGCTGGCCCTTCTGAATTCCCATGGTGTTCATAGCCTTGGGGATCAGGTGCTTTTTGGCAATCTGATATTTCTCCACCGCGGTATAGCCGGGGAAGGAAATCACTTCCATACGGTTTAGGAGGGGCTCCGGAATGGTGTCTGTCGTGTTGGCCGTGCAGACGAACAGCACGTTGGAAAGATCGTAAGGAACATTCATATAATGGTCTGTAAACGTACTGTTCTGTTCCGGGTCGAGCACTTCCAGAAGTGCGCTGGCCGGATCTCCGCCGTAATCTTTCGCCAGCTTGTCCACTTCGTCAAGAACCATGACCGGATTCGAGGCTCCGCTGCGCTTCATCCCTTCCATGATCCTTCCGGGCATGGCGCCGATGTAGGTTCGCCGGTGCCCGCGGATCTCTGCCTCGTCCCGGATACCGCCCAGACTGATGCGGACATATTCTCTTCCCAGGGCGCGGGCGATGCTCTGGCCGATGCTGGTCTTGCCGGTTCCCGGCGCGCCGACAAAGAGAAGGATGGAGCCGTACTGTTTCCGGTTCAGCGCCATAACAGCGAGCTGCTGAATGATACGTTCTTTCACCTTCTTCAGGCCATAGTGATCTTCCTCCAGGATCTCTTCGGCACGGTTCAAATCAATAGGAGTGAATTCCGGTGCCTTCCAGGACAGACTGGTCACGAAGTCCAGATAGTCGTAGAGCAGTCCGTACTCGTGACTCTCTTTGCCCTCCTGACGCATCCGGTTCAGAACCTTCTCAGCTTCTTTGCGGGCTTCTTTATTCATGCCGGATTCGGCGATCTTCTTCTCGAATTTTCTTACATCTGAGATGTTTTCCGGATGCATGTCATCCAGCTCTTTCTGCAGATAATCGATCTGCTTCTTCAGAGCGGCCTCCCGGTAGAGCTGTTCCTGATCATCCTTCTGTGCTTCCTGTGCTTCTGCGGAAACCCGGGCAATCTGCATGAATTCGCTGAATGCTTTGGCGATCAGCGCGTATCTTGCCTTCACGGAGTCCGCGGCCAGGATCTGATATTTCTCTTCTGCACTTAAGTTCAGGTATTCTGACAGCGAAGATGCCAGATCGCACATCCCCTTCCGCTGCAGGATGAATCCTCTTGCCCAGAGCCCCCACTGGTAACCCTGTACGAATTTGAGGAGTGAAGAGCGCAGGGAAACAAAGGCCTGCTGCTGTTCAGCGGCAGACATATCTTCAATGGACGGCCGGACAGCAAAGGAAGCCCGGACTTCCCCGTCCTCTATCGCAGGGTTTAAGATTTCTACCCGGTCGATGGTATGGATCTGAACCACGTCTTCGTCCGAGATGTTCTCAATCTTTGCAGACAGACCGATGGGATAGAATTCGTCTGCCTGGAAGCTGTCGCCGCTGTTCTCGTCCTTCAATATCATGAAGAGGATATCTTCACCGGTATGAAGGTCAGCCGCTTTTTCTGCAAAAAAATCTTTCTTAAAGTAATAAGTGACATCGGGCAATAGCAATATATTGTAAATAGGCTGTATAAACATAAACATGATCCTCCTTATCGCTGTCTCACACGTTTATTAGCACTCCTGAAAGATGAGTGCTAATCTCGTATTATAGAAAAGGTAGCACAAAAAATCCGGGATGTCAATAGGCGGAATCCGGAAGCGTCTGAAAAGGTATCAGTTCATGAGCAAAGAAGCGGCGCAGAAGAAGCCCGGGACTTAAGATGCATTAGAAAACATGGATTAGAAACAAGGAGGAAAATGATGGGAAAATTGAATGTGGCGATTGTGGGACTGGCTTTTGGAGGCTTCTTTGCCGAAATTTATCAGAATCATCCAGATGTGGGACGGCTGATCTTATTTGATACGGATAAACAAAGGGAAGAGAATCTCTGCCGCAAAATGGGGATTGCGGATCGGAAAAAGACATTTGAAGACATTCTGAAGGATCCGGATATTGACGCGGTTCATCTGGTCACACCGTTTACTCTGCATGAGGAGCAGAGCATCGCAGTGCTGGACGCGGGCAAACACTGTGCCTGCACGGTTCCCATGGGACTGACCCTTGAGGGGATCCGGAAGATTGTGGAGGCCAAGCGGAGATCGGGAAAGAATTATATGATGATGGAGACCACGCTCTATACCTATCAGTTCTTTTATGCGAAGCAGATGCTGGAGACGGGAGAACTGGGACGGATTCAGTTCCTGAGGGGATGCCACTATCAGGATATGGAGAAATGGCCGGATTACTGGCTGGGCCTTCCGCCCATGTATTATGGAACGCATGCCATCTCACCGGTTACCGTGCTCGCAGGCTCACGGATCAAGCGTGTGCATTGTGTGGGAAGCGGCAGCATGAATCCGGAGTATACCAAGTATTACGGGAACAGTTTTCCCGTTGAGAGCGCATTATTCGAATATGAAAACGGCCTGAAGGCAGAGGTGACAAGGTCGCTGTTCGAGACCGCGAGAGAATATGTGGAGGGATTCTATGTCTATGGAAGCAGGCGGGCGTTTGAGTGGGGCTTCCGGGATAACGATGATCCCTATGTAACCACCCTGATTCCGCCGTCAGAGGACGCAAGAGGCGGGACTTATGAGACCGAGAATGTGGAACTGCCGTTTTATGCAGAGTCACTTCCGGAAGGGATCCGGCAGTTCGCGGTGGGAGGATGTAATTTCAACCCGTTAAGTCCGGATAAACCATGGTTCGAAGAAATGGGATCGGCTCATCACGGATCTCATCCGCATTTGGTCCATGAATTTCTGCGGAGCATTCTGGAAGAGCGGAAACCATTCGTAGACGAGATTCTGGGGGCAAATATTTCTGCCGCGGGAATCTGCGCCCACCTGTCTGCGTTAAAGGGCGGGGCGTGTGTAGAGATTCCCGAGTTTTAGAAGAGAGAAGGAGGAGAGTGCATTGAGTACAGATAGAGCATTGAACACAGAGAGCACATTGGGCACAGCGAGAACAATGGGTACAGACCGGGGAATTAATTTTAAATACAGTTTTCTGCAGGCGTCTTACTGGCTGCTTCTGCAGGCCACATTTCCGTTTCTGATTATGATTTATCAGTCTTATGGATTCAGCAACATGACCATCGGCATGATCGCCACAGGGATCGCCGCAGGCTGTGCGATCGGGCAGCCTCTTTATGGGATCGTATGCGATAAGTTTCAGTCTGTGAAGAAAGTCGTGATACCGATGATCATCCTGGGGTGCGCGGTGCTGATGTTTCTTCCTTTCGGCGAAGGGAAAGCGCTGCTTACCGGGATCATCGTAGTAACGGTCAACATTTGTTTCAGCGACCTGATTCCGGTATTTGACGGCTGGGGCGCCCGCCTGAAAGCCGACGGACATAAGCTGAACTATGGATTCTGCCGCAGCTTCGGGTCTCTGTTTTACGCGATCGGCGGACTGTGCGGCATCGTATATGACGCGGCAGGTCTGTGGCTGATCTATCCGGTCATGATCGTTTTGTCCCTGTTTATGATCGTCTCGGTGGGGACACTGCCGGATCCGGTCACTGCGTCAGAGAAGAAGCCGAAGCTTCTGAGCATGTTTAAGGTTCTGGTGAAGAGCAGACGTTATGTCTCCCTGCTTGTCGTGACATTCTTATGTTACATCGCGAATAACTGCTTCTTTGTATACTATCCGCTGTTCCTGCAGGAGATGGGCGGAGGCAGCGGCCCTTACGGAGTCGCGCTCTTCGTGATGAATGTATGTGAGGTGCCGGTGATGCTGCTGTCTAAGAAGTATTTGAAGAAGATCAAAGCGCATCATCTGCTTATGATATCGTTCGCATTCCAGGGAATCCGTTATCTGCTCGTTTCCGTGGCTCCGAATGTGGGATTCGGGATCGGGGCCAATGTCATTCATGGACTTTGTTTCGGACTGATGTATGTGGCATGGGTAGAATATCTGCCGAAATTCCTTGATAAAGAGATCCTCATCTCTGCACAGACGATTATGACTGCGGTCGGAATCGGCGGAGGAACCGTCGGCGCGACTGTGGCGGGGATTATGACGTCAACCATCGGGATCCGGAACATGTACCATATCATCGGAATCTTCCCGGCTGCGGCACTGGTCATCTTTGTGATTACCTATAACGCCTTTAAGAAAGATCCGATCTTAAAAATGAGTTCTGAAGAAAAGTAACCGGGATAGAAGATAAGCCGGAACAGAAGATGAACCGGAACAGAAGATGAACCGGAACAGAGAAATCCGGCAGAGCGTTTATGCTCTGCCAGGTTTCTCTGTTGTGCGTATCTGTACGCGGATGCCAGCTGATGCTTGTACACTGGTGCGGGAATCTGGTATACTCCGGCTAAGAACTGGTATGTCACGATTGGATACTTGTAAGGAATTACGATTTTGGAAAGGATGGCCAGGAGGACCCTTATGAAGAAGTTTGCCGGTATGGGAATATGGAAGAAGACAGTGTTCATTTTGCTTGGGATTTTTCTCGCGTCTATTCTGTTATGCGGGGTAGTATTTGCGTTTATTTATGAGCACATGCAGAGTACGCAGAGGAAAGAAGCGGTAGAAAAGGCGGATGAAGCAGCCAGAGAACGAATCCGTCTGTACATGGCTGAAATCGACGAAGTATCTTATAATGTGGCGTACAGCAGCTGGCTGCAGAAGATCTTTGATATGGGAATTACGGGAAATGAGAGGTACAAGAGAATCAATGAAGCCGTAAATTTTATGAATACGCTTGCTTTTCTGAATTCAGACGTCCAATTCTCAATCTTCCTTCTGGATGGAACACGCTTTAACAGTAATGACTGGTTCCGTCAGGATCCACGCTTTCACGTAGAGGAGCAGGTGTGGTTTGAGCAGCTGGTCGAAAACGAGAAGTACGTGTGGAGCGGGAAGAACCAGCCGGTTTTCTATAAGAATAAGGAATGGTGCGTCATGCCGTTCTATGTTGTTAATAACTATAATACGCTGGACCGGGAAGCATACCTGAGCGTGCACATCTCTTTGGAAACGTTCCGGGAAAATGTGTTCGGAGAGCAGGTCTCTGACAACTGCTATCAGTCGCTTCTGGATACGCAGAACCGGCCTGTCTTCACAGAGATGCCGGAACAAATGCAGAAAAGCGTGGATGACATCCTGGAATCCGCCGGAGCGGAACCGGAAGAGACCGGGCGCTATACAGTCAAGAAGTCAGAAGTGCTCATTGGAGACGATACCTATTATCTGCTGAGCGTACTGGAGAATTCTCACGCAGCTGCCGTGAACGGTCAGATCTGGTTCAGTTTCGCCGGAGTGATCGGACTGATGGCTGTCATTCTGTTCGTTGCCGCGCTGAGCATATCCAAATATATTACAAAGCCCCTGATCAAATGCAGAAATGCAATGAAACAGATTGCCAATAATAATCTGGGCCTGCAGATCGAGAATCCATACAGCGACGAGTTCGGCGAGATGCTGGAATCCTTCAATGAGATGTCGTCTTCGATCAGCGGGCTGATCGAGATCAACAGAAATATCAGTGTCATGCAGAAGCGGGCAGAATATCAGCTGCTGGAACGGCAGATCAATCCTCATTTCCTGTTCAACACCCTGGAATTGATCAATGCCCTGATCATGGAGGGGCGGCCGGAAGAGGCCCGAAAAGTCTGCGAGACCCTGGGCAGGCTGTATCATTACAATCTGAGAAAGGACAAATACATTACCCTGCGGGAAGAGATGGAATATACCCGGCAGTATCTCTACCTTATGACCTATAAAGTGCGGAATCTGAGTTTCTACTGCGAGATGGATCCCGAATTGGAGGAGCTGAAACTGATCAAGGTTGTGCTCCAGCCCCTGGCGGAGAATGCAGTCAGACATGGGTTTCAGAAAGAAAACAGAGAATACTGTGTCTCCCTGACAGCAGAAAAGGTGGGGACAGATGTCAGGCTGACCGTGATGGACAATGGGGAGGGAATGGATGAAGGCACGCTGCAGTCATTGCAGAGGCAGGTTGAGAGAATCTGTGAGAATCCGGAGAGACCGGATGAAGAGGCGGGACATATCGGGGTTAAGAATGTCGTCCAGAGGATGGCGTTAGAATATGGCAGAGGGTTTCAGGTTTCTGTGTTATCGAAAGAAGGAAGCGGTACAAGAGTGGAACTGATGATCAGAGGAGGCAGCGAAGATGTACAGAATATGCATTGCAGATGATGAGCTTTATGTCAGACAGAGTATTGTGCGAAGGATCGAGAGTATGAGACTGGATGCAATGATCGTGGGGGCGGCAGAAGACGGGGAAGCGGCGGAAAGACTTTATCACAGTGAGAAGCCGGATCTTTTCTTCGTGGATATCCGGATGCCGGGGAAGGACGGGCTGTCGTTTATTCAGGCAGTCCGCCAGAAAGATCCGGATACCGGGACCCGGTTCGTGATCGTCAGCGGGTATGATGATTTTGAATCCATGCAGAAAGCGATCAAGGCAGGCGTGTCCGATTATATCCGGAAACCATTTCAGCAGGAGGAGTTTGAGGAAACAGTGCGGGCAGTCTGCGGCAGGATCGATCAGGAGAAGCAGAGGGCAAGGGAAAAGAGAAACGAGGAGAAGAAGAATTACTGGGAAAGCTTCTTCAGTCTGCATGGCCGGGAGCTTATGGCAGGCAGTTTCCTGCTCATTTATAAAAAGGGAATTCGGAAATACGAGGAAGCGGTGCAGCTGGAGCGGATCTGTGATCCCAGGGAATGGCGCTGGCTGTGGTTTCATGGAATTGAGAATGCGCTGGTACTCTATCACCGGGAGACCGGAAAGACCCAAATCTCGGAGAAGATCAGTCAGACCATAAGAGCGTTTGTTGTTTCCTGCGAAGGGCGCCGTCTGGATCTCCGAGACATGCTCACAGAAATGGAAGGGAAGATAGAGGGGCGTTTCTTCACAAAAATCCCGTACACAGCGCAGAGCGAAGGCCTGACGCCTTACCGGAAGATCAAGTCAGAAAGACTGGAAACCGCGCTGGAAAATACCAGTGAGAATCAATATACCCGATGCGTCCGGCAGATCCTTCAGGAAGCATTTTCCAAGAGAGAAGGAACCGGAAGCATCAGCGCTGCATTCCAGGCTGTGATTACCGCATTTGCAGATGTGTATATCAAGAATGGCTGCTCCCTGCCTTTGGACCTGCGGCAGGAATTCCTTCCCTTGGCACTGGCGCGTTATGACAGCAGAGACGAGCTGGAGCGGACGATGGAACTCTATGCGGAAGAACTGAATGAACTGCTGAGGAACATGGAAAAGAAAAAGGACGTCGTGGAGCGGATCATAGAATACATGGATCGCAGCTACATGGAGGAGATCAGTCTGACCAGCCTGGCGGGAGAGTTCTTTCTGGCGCCTACTTATCTGGCGAAGAAGTTCAAAGAACGGACAGGCTGTACTGTGATTCAGTATCTGGAAGAACGGAGAATTGCCAGGGCGAAGGAACTTCTGGCGCTGTCGGGAAACAGCATCTCAGAGATCGCGGCCATGACCGGGTACAGTGACTCGAATTATTTCGCAAGATCCTTTAAGCGGGTGTGCGGAATCACCCCGCGGGAGTACCGCAGCAGATGTCAGGATTCTCCTAATGAGTCCATATGATCGTGCTAGAAACAACCCATGGGTCCTGCTAGAATCGGAAGAAAGAACAGGAGAGACCAGCGGAAATCTGAGGAAAGATCAGTGAGGGAACTGGTACAGAATCAGTGAGGGAACTGGTACAGAATCAGTGAGGGAACTGGTACAGAATCAGTACGAAAACCGGCACAGGATCAGCATGGAAGGAGGAGCATATGAAAGGACGGAAGATGACAGCACTCCTGGCGGCATTTGCGGTATTCTTTACGGCTGCATGCAGCACTGGGGGAGAAGAAGAAACAGAAAATGAGAATCAGGAAAAGCAGGTTGTGAACTTCTATACATGGGTGGGCGACGCGGAGCAGGATTATGTGAAGGACATGATTGCCCAGTATGAAGAAGAGAATCCAGAGGTAGATATCGTGGATCATTATGTGCCTTATGGGGAGTATCTCAGCAAACTGAGCACGCTGGAAGCATCCGGAAATATGCCGGAGGTATTCCAGCTGATCGAGGGAAAGGTCTTTGAATGGGGGAGCAAAGGCGCGCTCCTGGATCTGAAGCCGCTGTTTGACGAGGCCGGGGTGAGCCTGGAGGAAGAACGGATCCCGGACTCCGTTTTCTCGGCAGACGGGAAGGTCTATGGAGTCGGCTGGGATCTGATCACCATGTGTCTGTTTTACAATAAGGAAATGTTCCGGGAGAATCAGATCGAATTCCCGCCGGAATCAGCAGATGAACCCTGGACGTGGGAGGAATTTGTGGATGCCGCGAAGAAGCTGACGAAAGACGGGAACGGTAAGACGCCCTGCGACGATGGATTTGACAAAGACAACATCGCAGTCTACGGAACAGTCATGCCCGCAAACTGGACAAAACTTCTGGCACTGCTGAGAACCAATAACGCTTCCTTCGCAAGTTCGGACGGGACGA
Source organism: uncultured Eubacteriales bacterium (assembly GCA_949283695.1). Classification (GTDB taxonomy): domain Bacteria; phylum Bacillota; class Clostridia; order Lachnospirales; family Lachnospiraceae; genus Mediterraneibacter. Next base: position 83,053 of record CASDTX010000004.1, read on the forward strand.
AGTTCGGATTGACAGAACCAGAAGCCATCGAAGTGATACAGGGGATCAAAGATCTCTCGGAAAAGGAGTTCTGTGCTCCGGATTATTCGATCGGAGTCAATCTGGAAGCAAACATACCGGCGATGATTATGAGCGGTCAGGTTGGAATGATGATCGAGGGCTCCTGGAATCTGCCGAACTACACAAATGAGGGATATGATATCGGCGTTGCCCAGATCCCGATGTTTGCCGTCCCGGCTAACGTGACCTGGTCCACCAGTATCTGCATGTCGCCTGAGGCGGCGGAGAATGAGGCCGCATTTGATTTCCTGAGATATGCTACGGATTATCATAATGAAATAGCCGCCACCGTAAAAACAGGGATTTCTCCGGGGGCAATTCCTCAGACGAAATCTATCTATGCGGACGACGAGGGAATGCAGAAATGGATTTCCGCTTATACCAAGGTTGACGCAGAAGAGATCTGCTATGCGCTGAAGGAGATCGTGGAGCAGGAGAATACGACTTTGGGAGAGAACATCCGGCTGAAGAATTTCAATGTAATTATCGAGAATAAAATCGTGCCGGCGCTCGAATCTGTCTGGCTGGATGAGAAGAGTCCGGAGGAGGCCTTTGGAGCGGTCGATCTTTCGGAAGAACTGGAAGGAGTCTGGAAGTGATGGGATGTTAAGTCAGAGAAAGCAGAACAGATGGGGGTATCTTTTTATCGCTCCGGCGATCATCGGATTGGTCTGTTTCAGCCTGGGGCCAATGCTGTTCAGTCTGGGAATCAGCTTTTTTCAGTGGGATATTATCACGCCGCCGGTGTTCGCGGGACTGGAGAACTACCGGGAGGTATTCTCAGATCCGTTGGTGCAGAAGTCCCTGTCCGTTACGCTGATCTATACGTTGATTACCGTGCCTCTGATTACTGCGGTCCCTCTGCTGGAGGCACTGCTGCTCAATGTGAAGGTAAGAGGAATTGCCGTGTTCCGCACCTGCTTCTACATCCCGTCGATTGTGCCTATGGCTGCAAACTCGGCCATATGGATGTACTTATACAATCCCATGTTCGGCCCGCTCAATCAGATCCTGAAGACCCTGAATCTGCCCCAGGGGAAGTTCCTCTATAGTATGGACAGTGTCCTGCCCTGCCTGGCGGTAATGGCAGTCTGGTTCTCGGGAAATACGATGATCATCTATCTTGCCAGGCTGAAGGAACTTCCCGGGGAGATCTACGAGGCCGCGGCTCTGGACGGAGCCGGAAGCTGGACGAAATTTCGGAATCTGACTGTGCCGCTGATGACGCCGGTGATCTTCTACAACCTGGTTATGGCGGTGATCGGTACTATGCAGACCTTCACTCAGGTGTATACTGTGAAAGAAAGTAGAGGACAGCCAATAAATGGCGCACTTTAACAAGCTGTCTTATGGCAGCCTTTGGAAAAATGTATTGTTATAAAGTGTTAAGAAGCTAATTGCGATTCGGAAATTATTCCTTCGCTGATAAGTA
>CASDTX010000005.1 GCA_949283695.1 uncultured Eubacteriales bacterium
CACACGATCAAGGCAGTCATGATGGCAACATTGGGAACGGAGCAGGCAAAATGAGAGAAGACATGAAGGCGCAGATCGCGGATGCTTTCAGCAGGATTCTTGAGAAAGAGGATATTGATAAGATCACGGTAACACGGCTGATCGAGGAGTGTCATGTTTCCAGACAGACATTTTACTATCATTTTCATGATATTATGGATGTCCTGGAGTGGACTTTTAAGCGTTCAACACAGATCCTTGTGCAGAAGAGCCTGGAATCAGAGGATCGGATGGCAGCGCTTAAGGAGTTTTCGTCCTTTGTGAGAATGAACCGGAGGAAGCTGAAAAGGCTTGTTGAGTCGAAAAGATGGTTCCAGATCGAAGGCATGATGGTTGATGCTGTGAAGGTCTATCTGGAGAAGATGGCGCAGAGTGAAATGTCAGACCTGGGAATCGGGTATGAGGATATGCAGGTGATGCTCATGTTCTATGCCTGCGGCATGGTGGGCGTTCTGTTCCAGAATATAGATGAAAAGCAGGTCAATGAAGAGCGGCTGCTGCGCCAGATCGAGCGGATCATCACGGGAAAGATGTTCCCCGGGAAACAGGAATAATATAAGTTGTCAGGTTGAAAGGTTACTCCTTTTACTGTCCCTCTCTGCTGCAGCCTGTACCGTTCTTGCGGTCAATGCCATATAGTGTTTATACAGAATGCCGAAACGGTGGATATACCCTTTCTGCCAGGGCTTTGCCCGGCCGCAGAAGTGCAGGACCGCGGTGTTCTCCATGACCCAGTCCATGTCGCATACACCGGCGCTGCGGAGGAGATAGTTGTTGTAATTGCGCGCGTCGTAGTTCCAGATTGAATCGTCGATTTCCAGGATCCGCCTGCCGTACATGGCGTTCAGGACATCCTGGTCGGGAAGAAGCAGTTCCTTTGCGTGCTCTTTCACATAACTGAATAGTTCTTCTGCATGGATCTCCTTCCGCGCTCGTTCAAGGTCCATCAGGAGCACGCCGGAATTATAGTAATTATGGTTTGTTCCAAGGCGGAGCTGGTTGATATTGTTTGCCAGCTCCGTCTTTCCTGTATGCGCGGCGGCAGCAAAAAGATTTCCTTTCAGATCCGTCTCCCACAGCGGTCGGAGAGAGTTGATGACCAGGATATCCGGATCCAGGTACAGGATGCGGTGGAGGCTGTCCGGGAGGAGCTGCGCCGCCAGCAGCCGGTAATACATTTCCCGCGGATACTGTGTGCTCACCGGGGCATTTGTAAATGCAGAGCTGTCCGCCGTGATCGGATAAAAGCCAAAACCAAAGAGGCGGCACTGGCATCGGATGCGGGAGAGGTCTTCATCAGAAAGCCCGCTGTGGATCAGCCAGACATCGGTCTTGTATTCCGGCTGGGTGACATGCATCGAAGTGAGAAGCACCTGCAGCCTGGGCAGATAATTTTCATTGAGGGTCGTGAGGATCTGTATTCTGTCCTGGGAATGGGGATGTTTCTGTTCCATTGGGATTTTCTCCTTTTTCTGGTTGTTATTTTTTCGTTCGTTTATGATTTCCGTGAGCTTACATGCTCAGTTTATGCATTCCAAGAGCCTCCACGAACAGGGCGGCGCCTGTGATGAC
>CASDTX010000006.1 GCA_949283695.1 uncultured Eubacteriales bacterium
GAAGTAGCCGTACTCATTCAGTTTCGCTACTCCGTATGCTACGATGTATCCGCCCTCTGCGTCTACATACTGAATGTAAGCATATTCCTGTTTCTCTTTCACCTTCTGAACTTTCAGGATCACGTCAGATCCGTCTGCGTTCGGTGTGAAGTCTCCAACTGTTACCAGTTCATATCCTTCCGGCACATCCTGAAGATCTCCTGTGTTGAAGTAGCCGTACTCATTCAGCCATGCTACTCCGTATGCTACTGTGTAGCCGCCCTCTGCGTCTACATACTGAACATATGTATACTCCTGCTGAATCTTCTGAACTTTCAGAACGACATTTCCAGCCTCATTTACGTCAGCTGCGGAGAAATCTCCGACTGTTGTCAGTTCGTATCCCTCCGGTACGTCCTGAAGGCTGCTTGTGTTGAAGATACCGTTCTCGTCCAGCTGTGCTACGCCGTATGCTACTGTGTAGCCGCCCTGTGCATCTACATACTCGATGTATACGTACTCCGGCTGTACCTTGCGCACCTTCAGAACGACGTCTGATCCGTCTGCGTTCGGTGTGAAATCTCCGACTGTATCCAGCACGTAACCTGCCGGTACATCCTGAAGATCTCCTGTGTTGAAGTAGCCGTACTCATTCAGTTTCGCTACTCCGTATGCTACGATGTATCCGCCCTCTGCGTCTACATACTGAATGTAAGCATATTCCTGTTTCTCTTTGATCTTCTGAACCTTCAGAACAACGTCTGAGCCGTCTGCATTCGGTGTGAAGTCTCCAACTGTTGTCAGCTCGTAGCCTTCCGGTACGTCTTTCAGATCTCCTGTGTTGAAGTAGCCGTCTTCGTTCAGCTGTGCTACTCCGTATGCTACGATGTATCCGCCTTCTGCATCTACATACTGAATGTAAGCATACTCTGCCTCTGTCTTCTGAACCTTCAGAACGACATCAGATCCGTCTGCGTTCGGTGTGAAGTCTCCAACTGTTACCAGTTCATAGCCTTCCGGTACGTCCTGCAGATCTCCTGTGTTGAAGTAGCCGTCTTTGTTCAGCTGTGCTACTCCGTATGCTACAGTATAGCCGCCCTGAGCATCTACATACTGAATGTAAACATACTTCTGCTCGATCTTCTGAACTTTCAGGACAACATTTCCAGCCTCGTTCGCCTCAGCTGCGGAGAAATCTCCGACTGTTGTCAGCTCGTAGCCTTCCGGTACATCCTGCAGGCTGCTTGTATTGAAGACGCCGTTCTCATCCAGCTGTGCTACGCCATAAGCTACGGTATATCCGCCCTGCGCGTCTACATACTCGATGTATGCGTATCCCTGCACTTTCTCCACTACGATCTCATTGCCGCCCATAGCTCCTGCAGGTATGCTGAAGCTTGTCATCTGCTCTACGCCTTCGGCCAGCTGATATCCTTCCGGAATCTCAAAGTCTGTTCCCAGCTCAAATGTCACGTCTGTTCCATCTGCTCCGGCCTTTAACATCGTCTTTCTGTCTACGACAGTGCCGTCCGCTGTCTCGAATGTTACAGTGAACTGTGCCTCTCTCTCCGTTTTCTTTACAGTAACTTCGTAGCTTTTGCCCTCTTCCACTGCCAGATCGCCGACTAAGGTTGTCTCATAGCCTTCCGGCACTTCCAGATCGCTGTACTTGATATGGCCGTTCACATCCGGTGTTACCCAGTAGTCGCCGCCGCCGATATTATTGCCTGCTGCGTCTACATATACCACATTGATGATGATGGCTTTCTTCACAACTTCCACTACATAGCTTCCGCCGTCTTCCACTGCCAGATCGCCGACTAACGTTGTCTCATAGCCTTCCGGCACTTCCAGATCGCTGTACTTGATGTTGCCGTTCACATCCGGTGTTACCCAGTAGTCGCCGCCGCCGATATTATTATCTGCTGCATCTACATATACCACATTGATTGTGATCGCTTTCTTCACAACGGTCACTTCATAGCTTCCGCCAGCTTCCACTGCCAGATCGCCGGACATCGTCGTCTCATAGCCTTCCGGCACTTCCAGATCGCTGTACTTGATGTTGCCGTTCACATCCGGTGTTACCCAGTAGTCGCCGCCGCCGATATTATTGCCCGCTGCATCTACATATACCACGTTGATCGTGATCGCTTTCTTCACAACTGTTACTTCGTAGCTTTTGCCCTCTTCCACTGCCAGGTCGCCGGACATCGTCGTCTCATAGCCTTCCGGCACTTCGAGGTCGCTGTAATTCACATGACCGTTCTCATCCGGTGTTACCCAGTAGTCACCGCCGCCGATGAAATTGCCTGCTGCGTCTACAAAACAGATGTTGACCGTGATAGTATCTGTTTTCTTTTCACATACTACTTCATTGTCCCAATTCACAGATCCATCACCGGTAACAGCGAGTTTATACCCTTCCGGCAGATATCCACGCTCTTCCAGCTGAGTGTAGTTGAACATTCCCCACTCATCGACTGCTACAAATAAGTCGCCGCCGCCGAGATTGTTTCCATCACGATCGACGAAAACCACCGTGGCAACGCCATTGGTTTCTGCCGCTTCTACGGTTGTCCCTGCTGCAGGAGCAAACGGAGCGACATTGGAGGCAGCCAGTGAGATGACCAGCGCACCGGTCAGGCATGCCTTCATGAGTTTCTTCCTATACATTTCTCAATCTTCCTCCTTCTCCCCTAAAATAAATATGTCTGGGAAACTTGCTTTCATTGGATGCCGAAATAGACGTTCAAAGACCCTTCCGGCGAATGCCGCCTTCCAAATCTGCCCACTTCGACACACTCTAGCATGACTAACCTTAACGCGGTTGGAATTTTTTGTCAAGGAAGTTGATGCCATGTTTCCCAATGATTCCCAAACGTTCCATTTGCTTTCAATTTATTCACATTGATTCACATTAATTTCATATTTACATTTCTCATTTTTGTTGTAATGTTCTCAAAAAAGCCTTGAAACCAGCCAAAAACTTATTGATTTTCAACAAATAAATGTGGACAAAAAAGTGGACAGACATCCTCAGGATTTTTGAATCTTCACCCGAAAATGTCTGTCCACTTTTTCTTATTTTCCTTTTCTTGATTCCCGCGGCAGGTCTGCTCTCATCAGAAAGCACCGTTTCCACCTGCTGTTCAGAGCTCTCTTTTATGCAGGACCACGCTGTGACAGCCCTGGATCCTGATGATTTCCTGCGTCCTCTCCACACCCGAAGTGGATACCGCAGCTGTCGTACTGCTGTCAACAGGAAAGGCATATTCCTCTTCCGAAAAATTAATCACCGCAGTCCAGCGTTCTCCCGTTCCCGTCCTCTCACAGCAGATTACCCCTTCCCTGGGGCTCATCACACTGCATTCTCCGTACGCCAAAGTCTCCGAAGCAGTTCTCAAACGAATCAGCTCCGCCACATACGAAAGCAGTGAATCTTTCTTTTCAAGCTGCGCCTGCACACTGCTTCCCGGCTGCTTCTGCCATCCGATCCACGGCTCCCGGTCAGAGAAGCCGCCATATTCCGTATCGTCCCAGTACATCGTATTCCGCGAATGGTCCCTCGTGGCCTGGTTCAGGATCCGGACTGCCTCTTCTTCTGTTTTCCCCTCTTCCAGCGCCTTCCGGTATGCGATAATTCCCTGCACATCTCTGGCGTCCTCGATCCCGCTGCACACGAAATCCTGCATCCCGATCTCATCCCCGAAATACAGAAAAGGGATGGCCCGGTAGATAAACATCAGAGTAAATAATCCTTTGGCCTGTGTTTCATCGAATCCGAATCTGGAAGGGAACCGCGCCATATCATGACTGCCGAAGAAGATCGTTGGATAGGTATCATCCCTGTACAGCTCTGTCATCCGCACTAATTCTCCATAAAACCTGCTGAACACAAATGACGGCTGGCTGCCCAGATTAAAATTAAAAGTCGTATCAAGCCGGCCGCCGCCTGCGTAGGAGTGAATGACTTCCAGACGGTCGCTGCTGATCTCACCCACCAGAAACATGGGATTCTCCGCCGGGAAATGGGCCTTCAGTTCTGCAAGGAACGCATGGATCCCCGGCTGATTGATGTCATATCTGTGAATCTGCCTTCCACAGCTGTCTGAAGGGTTATCCGCAAAGCAGTCTGTCAGCGTCAAGTTATTAATCACGTCCAGCCGGAATCCATCCAGGCCCTTCGCGGCCCAGAAGTCCAGCATCTTGAAAACCGCCTGTTTCACCTGCGGATTCTTCCAGTTCAGGTCCGCCTGCTGTTCTGCGAACGAATGATAATAGTACATCCCCGTCTTTTCATCCAGACACCATGCCTTTTCACCAAAGAACGACTCCCAGTTGTTGGGCTCCCTGCCATCCACAGGCGGCCGCCAGATATACCAGTCTCGCTTCGCATTCTCCCTGTCTGACGCCGACTCGAGGAACCACGGGTGGCTGGTCGACGTATGGTTAATCACAATATCTGATATTACCTTTATCCCGATTTCATGGGCATCCCGGATGAACGCTTCAAAGTCCTCCATCGTCCCGTAGTCCGGATCAATCTGATAATAATCAGATATATCATACCCTTGATCCGCTTTCGGCGAGGGATAGAACGGCGTCAGCCACAGCCCGCCGATGCCCAGTTTCTTCAGATAAGGCAGCTTCTTGCGGATCCCTATAAAATCACCGATCCCGTCATGATTCCCGTCACAGAAGCTGGGCATATAGATTTGGTAAAATACCGTTTCTTTCCACCACTGTCTCATTCAGAATTCCTTTCGCCCACTGAATCCCGCTCTACAATCTCTACATTCATGACCACTCTTTCGATCGCTTCCTTCGGATGTTCCATCCGGCCCAGAAGTCTCTGCACTGCTTTCTGCCCCATCAGCTTCTTGCTGACGTGCACCGTGGTCAGGGCCGGGAGCACCATCCGGCTCAGCTCGATGTCGTCGAACCCGACGACCGCAATATCCTCCGGTATGGAATACCCATTCTTCTGAAGCGCCTTCATCAGCAGAATAGCCAGCTCATCATTCGAACAGATCAGTGCCTCCGGTTTCTCCCGGATCGCGGCAAAGGCTTCATAAAGCCCCTCCATATCCTGAGAGATTACCTTCTCTTCCACATTTCCCAGCGAAGAGAACCGGAGCACATACTCCAGCCCCTCCTCGTAGCCTCCGATCTCCAGGAATTCCTGCATCGCTTCATGATACCCCTGGAATCGCTCCTTCGTGCTGGGCGTGTACTGGGCATCTCCGAAATATCCGATCTTCCGGTAGCCTTTCCTGATCAGGTATGCCGTCAGCTTGAAGGTCCCGAGTTTATTATCCGACATAATGCTGTCCGTCGCTTCCAGCAGGGACATATGATCCGCCAGCACAATCGGCAGATGATACCCCTTCAGCATCTGCAGATAACTGTCGCTGACTTTCCCCACGACAATAATCCCTGACACTTTCTTATTCTCCACGCAGGACGGGATCGTTCCCTCTTCCTCGAAAGAGTTGATAAACACATCATACCCTGATTTCTTCGCTTCCTCTTCAATGCCCAGCACGATCCGCCCATAGAATCTGAAATCCCTGAAAAACCGGTATCTCATGAGCACACAGATATTCCTGTTGGAATAGGTCTGAACATACTTGGCCGTCTGATCCAGATATCCCATCTCATCCGCCGCATTCAGGACCGTGCGCCTTGTCTCTTCACTGACCCCGTTCCGGTCATTCAGCGCCAGCGACACGGCGTTGATCGACAGCCCCAGCCGCCCGGCTATATCCTTCATTGTCACCCGTTTTCTCTCTGCCATAGTTCCCGCCTCTTATATCTCCTTGCAGCCTGCTGTGCGCTGCAGTTTTGCACGCCGTTGTCTGCAGCTACGCATAGGTATCATACAGACTTTTCACCGTGATCTGCCGTCTCACCTCATCGGCGGCAAGCACCTCCCCGGTGATCATATCCCGTTTCGGCATCCGGATCTCCGCTGCTTCCCCACTTCCGAGACACAGACAGTTATCCGACAGCAGCACGTCATTCTCAGCCAGATCAATCCATACAAACGGTGCATACACATCCGTCTTCAGCCGGATGCAGAAGCACTCCTCTTCCTCCTGAATCTCACAGGTAATCTGCGGCTGATCCAGATCCAGATACTTATACGGCACGAAGATCTCATGCTGGACGCATCTGCTCCCGTCTGAGAACTCGAACGTCACTTCAGCGAACACCCGCTCTCTCCGGCCGGCAATCTTCTCCCGGACATCCATCTGTCCCAGGCTGACCGCCGACAGCGGAGGAAGTTCCGCCTCACAGATGCTCTCCTGAAGTACCTCTAACCGCAGGTTCTTCAGCCGGATCACCGCCTTCACCGCCGCCGGTTCCAGCGTATCATTTACCGCGGCGGCGCATACCGTATCATGTTCTGTTTCGATCATCCCCGTCCTGGGCGTGAAAAACTTCCGGGCCATATATTGGAGCACTTTCCATCTTCCATAATAATCCACACTGGACCAGGACGCCACAGGCCAGTTATCGTTCAGCTGCCAGTACAGCGCCCCCATACACCTGCCCCGGTTCCTGCGCCAGTACTCAGTCCCGCATTTGACCGCGATCCCCTGAAGGATCTGGCTCACATACAGAAGCTCTTCAAAGCCCTTGGGATACCGGAAAGTCTCCGAAATATAGTACAGGATCTTGCCGTTTGCCGCATCGTTCTTCTGGTGACTCTCCATCACCTGAGAGAAGATATTCCGGTCTTTCTCCTCCGTGAACGTGCGGACCGTCTTCAGCAGGGGGAAGGACTGGAAACCGAACTCGGAGCAGAACCGGGAATCATGGGTTCTGTATGCTGCGAACGGCTTCTGCCCGTGCCACACATCCCAGTAATGCGTATCGCCGCATGCCTCACTGTTGGGATCCTCAAAGCTGCCTCCGCTGGAAGGAGACGACGGCCAGTAGAACCGGTCCGGATCCTCCTCCTGAAGAATCTTCGGAATGACATACTCAAACTGCTTAATATAGTCTGCCTTCAGCCGGTTCGAATGGCGCCGGACGTCTTCCCAGGTCAGCCACGCCATCTCCATCTCATTATTTCCGCACCAGAGCCCCAGACAGGCATGATGCCGGATCCGCCGCACATTTTCCCGTATCTCCTGAGAGATATTGTCTTCGAATCTTTCCTCAAAGTCATAGATATTGCAGGCAAACATCAAGTCCTGCCACACGATCAATCCATAGGCATCGCAGAGATCGTAGAACACATCCGACGGATAATATCCGCCTCCCCACACGCGCAGGCAGTTAAAATTCGACAAAGCCGCCGTCTCAATGAGACGTTTCACCCTCTCCGGGCCAATCTCCGTGTACAGGCAGTCCTCCGGAATATAATCCGCCCCCTTGGCAAAAATCTTCACGCCATTCACCATAAGAGCGAACTCTCTGCCCCAACAGTCCCGCTCCGTACTGACAGTCAAAGTCCGAAGCCCGATCCTGCGGATCTGTTCTTCCAGCACCCGTCCGCTTCCGTCCTGCAGCTGAACCGTCACTTCATACAGCGGCTGAGCGCCCATGCCGTTGGGCCACCACAGATGAGGCGCTTCGATCTTCATCTGAAATAAGGCGCTGCCCGCCGGACGCGTCTGCAGCGGCGCTCCCTCACTGTTCTCCCGGATGGCCTTTGTTTCTCTGGCGATCAGACAGCCCTGATCATCCTTCAGAGACACCGTAAGCCGATATCCGCAGTCCCATTCTTCCGGCAGATCGCAGAGGCCTTCCACCCACTGTTCCGCCGACAGTTCCACTCCTGCGCTGCCGTGTTTCTGGCTGAACCGGATCTCTCCCAGCCGGACCTGATACCGTTCCAGCCGAACCGGTCTCCAGATCCCCATATCCGGAAGCTGCGGGCCCCAGTCCCAGCCGAACATGGAATGGGCCTTCCGGATATACTGCGTATGCTTCATGGATCCGCAGGCTGCGTAGTCAATCTCTTTCCCTGGAGTCGCCGGGTGCTCTGCGCACCATGCAATGGGCGAGCGGAAATCAACGCGCAGCACGTTCGTCTCTTCCAGCCTATCAGAACAGTCCCATCTCCAGGTCCTGTGCATGTTGTCCGCAGTTCCCAATAAGCTGCCGTTCAGCCAGATCTGTGCAATCGTATCCAGCCCTTCAAATACAAGTTCCGTTTTCCCCGGTTCTTCTTCCCATCCGTCGGGAAGGGCGAACTCCGTTTCAAAACAATAATCCTTCTCCAGCCATTCTCTGGCCTCATATTCATTCATCCGATCATACGGATCAGCGATGCATCCATTCTTCAGCAGACTGCTCAGCACCGTTCCCGGCACTTCCGCCGCCATCCAAGTGCTGCTGCCGGTCTGTTTCATCTTCCACTTTCCGCCCAGATCCAGTCTCTTCATACTCCATCCTCCATACTGCTCATCCGCCTTAATGGCGGAATGCCCCGTTCCGGCTGCATCCTAAACGGGGCATTCTCATTATATCATGGCGCGAATCAGCTCATCAAGATTTATATCCGCGCGGCAGATCTTGTCGTCCGCGGCGCCGTAATAGATCATTGCGGTATGATCGCGGACAAGGCATCCGCATGTAAACACCACATTTCCGAAGAATCCATGGATCTCATAATCTTCCTCCGGTTCCAGTATGGGCTCCTTTGTCTTCCCGATCACCTTGGAGGGATCGTCTTTGTCGAGCAGGAATGCCCCCAGACAGTAGCGGTCGTTTTTATCCGCGGCATGATAGATCTTCACCCAGCCCTTGTCTGTCAGGAAAGGCACCGCGCCGCCTCCGATCCGCCCGTTGTCCCAGGAGTCCTCATCCTCGTCCGAGATACCGCAGAAATGCTTCTGCTCTCCCCAGTGGATCAGATCCGGCGACTTCGCAAGCCACATCTCCGGATTCCCTATTCCGCACGGCACAGGACGGTTAAACGCAACATACATCCCTCCGATCTTCTCGGGAAAGATCGTCACATCTTTATTCTCCGGCGCGAATATGATCCCGTGTCTGGTATAATCTCTGAAATCCTTCGTACTGATCAGAGCAGTGGCCGGCCCATTCTCCGTCACCGCTGTATAATTAATATAGTAGGTATCTTCGATCTGCGTGATCCTGGGGTCTTCCATCCCCCAGCTCTCTTCTTCCGCAATCGGAGAAACCGCAGGCGTATCTTCCACAGTAAAATGAATCCCGTCGCTGCTCCGCGCAATGCGCAGATGAGACAGCGATGTCAGGTTCACGGTCTTCTTCCCTTTCCCGCCTTCCTTTCCCACATGTCTCGAATCTGAGAAATCCAGCTCCGGATGATCCGCTTTTATATAAGTAATAACATCTAGCACATCGCGGCCGTCCTTATTCACGATAACCGGGATTTTCACCGTTCCGGGCTCCTCACATTTCACAGATTCCGCAACGCGGCATAACAGAAGGATCTCCCCGTCATACTCAGCCACTCCGCAGTTAAAGATCCCGTCAACCTGAAAGTCCGGACGACTCGGTTTTACCGATTCCGGCAGGATCAAAGGGTTCATCGGACATCTCTTTATTTTCATAAGCATTACTCTCCTGTGTACTGGTTATTTCAGCATAAAGCTGATTCCCTCTTTAAAATACTTCGAGAAGCAGAGGAACAGAATGATAATCGGCAGCGTCAAGATCACGGAAGCCGCATACATGGGCCCCGGGAACGCTCCCATCGGCTTAAACTGCGTGGAGATCAGAACATTCAGCGTCTGCATCTGGATATCCGGCGATATCAGCATATCCCACATCAGTTCGCTCCACCGCTGCATGAAAATCGACAGGAACACAATCGTGGTCACTGATTTCGTCACGGGGAAGGCCATCTTCACCAAGATCCGGAAGTCTCCCGCCCCATCGATTCTCGCCGCCTCGAAGATGTCATCCGGGATCGTCTTAAAGTAGTTAATGTACATAAATATCGCCCAGATGGAAATGCACAGCGGGATAATCATTCCCGCATACGTATTCGCCAGCGGCCGGGTGATCATATACCTGGGCACAAGCAGGATGATCGTCGGGAAAAACATCTGAAACAGAAGGGAATTCATAATCAGCTTCTCCCCTTTGAACTTCAGCTTTGACACCGAATATCCGATCGCAAGGCCCACCGCCACTGAGATCACCGCTGTGGGAAATGCCACAAGGAACGAATTCCAGAGCGAGCGGATCCACATCATGGAATTCGTCGCGCCGCCCTTGCCGATCAAGTATTCATAACTCCGAAACGTAAAGCCTGAAGGCGTCAGAACCTTGTCCACTGTATCCCACGAAGTAAACGACTGCACGACCATGTAATAAAACGGGAACAAAGAGATCATCAGCAGAATCAGCGTCACTGCTGTTATAACCACTGTCTTCACATTTAGCTTCTTTTTCATATCCTTTGTCCCTCCTTAATAGCCGAATCTGTGATTCAGCTTGTCTGTGAAGAAGTTAATAATCCGCAGAGTCACAAATATCTGGACCGCATTGGCAATGGCCATGGCCGCGCCGTAGCCGGACTGGAATCTGGTAAATGCCGTGTTGTAGATCTCCAGCTGCCATGATGTGGTTGACAGGTTCGGTCCGCCGCCGGTCAGAAGATACGGCTCTGTGTAGATTCCGAAGGCAAGTCCTGTCGCAAGAACGATCACTGTGGTAAGCGTCGGCATAATCATGGGCAGTGTCACATGGATCAGCTTATGAAAGCCATGAGACCCGTCCAGCGCGCACGCTTCATTTACCTCAGAACTGATGCTCTCAATCCCGGACAGAATAAACAGCGCATAATATCCTGACATTTTCCACACGACAATCCCTACCATGATGCCGAACGCAAACCGTTCATCCGTCAGCCAGTTGATATTAATGCCAAAATGCTCTCTCAGAAACGTATTGAAAATGGAATTGTAATTAAAAAAGTATTTTACAACAACCGATGTAGCCACGCCCGATGTCAGATAGGGGATGAAAAACAGCACAGCCACAAACCCTTTGATCTTATCCGGAAGCTTGGACACCAGAAGCGCAATCACCAGTCCGCCGAGGAAGCAGAGGATCACAATCGGTGCCAGATACCTGTAGGAGTTGATAAACGCGGCCTGAACCTTCTGATCTGTAAACAGTGCAGTGAAATTATCGATGCCCACGAATGTCCTGCCTTTTGACATCAGGTTCCAGTCCATGAACGACAGCCATAACGCCCAGATCAGCGGGATGAGGAAAAATACAAGCGAGTAGATCAGGTACGGAGCGTTCAGGATCCATCCGATGATGCTTTTCTTCTTTCCGGAATGTGTTTTTTTATTCATGTTCCGATTCTCCTTAAAGTTTCAGGCCGCCAGTTCTTGCATCCTGGCGAACTGTGCGGCCTGATGAATGCGGATTATGAAAGTCCGCCTGCTGATTTCATTGCTTCCATTCCTGCTTCTACATAGGATGCTGCATCCGGAGCGCTGCCCGGTTCGGAATTCATAACCTCATTGATATACGGTGACATTGCCTGCTCTGTGAAGGATGTCCAGATATCCGCATCCTTATCTGTAGCAAGACCCGGCATTGCGTATGGGATCCATTCTGCCAGTGCGGACAGTTCCGGATACTCTCCCATAACCTCTGTAAATGCTTCGTTCTCGTTCAGGTCGCCCCTTACCGGAAGCATAGTCGTAGCTTCCAGCCACTCAAGATCTGTCTGCGCAGAATTCTCTGCATTGTATACCCACTTCACGAACTCGACAGCTCCGCTGTGCTCATCTTCTGATATATTATCGGTCTTGTAGAATGTCAGTCCCTTGGAATCTGCGAAGCAGTACGGTGTATCCCCTTCATTCTCAACCAGTGACGGTCCATAAACATAATCTTCTCCGTAGACCTTGTTGTTCTCCCGGTATAAAGAGATCTCCCACGGAGCGTTGATGGTCACAAGTACAGACGGCTTCTCCTCAACCCAGATGCTGGACAGCTCGCCCTGCTGGATCGTATTTCCGAAGGTTCCGATCACTTCCATCGCTTTGACCGCGCTTTCCTGATCCATGGTCAGCTCTGTTCCCTCTACAATGGATTTGCCCTGTGAAATCGCAAAATACGGCATCATAAAATCATACCATCTGTCCCAATACTGATCTGAGCGCTGCAGAGACGGACGATAGAACGAATGGGTAACCCCGACTTCTGCGAGCGCGTCTTTGTTCTCGCCGAATGCGGTCAGAATTTCCGTGAATTCAGCGATCGTCTCAGGTGCCTCGCTGTACCCAAGCGCTTCCAGGCCATCCAGATTCCACTGCCATACCATCGGATTGACATAGACCGGAAGTACATACTGTGCACCGTCGATCGCCCAGCCTTCCATGGTATCTCCCATCTGACGTGCTTCGATCACTTCGTTGAACCAGTCCTCTTCCGAGAGATCATAGACAACTTCTGATGCTGCCAGCGTCGCCGCAAAGCCTCGGTTAATATTCTCCGACACTGCCGGCGCTGTGCCGGTTGCAATCGCATTCTGGATTCCTGCCTCTGAAGACGGAGACTCCGGCATCTGCTGCACTTTCACCTCAATCGTTTTCCCATTGACCTGCGTCTTTGTCTCGTTGAAGGCCTGAGCCTTACCTTCCCAGAAGTCGTACTGCACCTGCTGAGGCGCTGTCCAGAATTCGACCGTAACTGTACCGCCCTCTGAACTTTCCTTCTTCGAATCATCTGAGCCCTGACTGCAGCCCGTCACTGCCATTGCCGCTGTGACAACTGCCATTAATAATGCTGCCGCTTTTCTGAATTTCATAATCTTCCTCCTTTTCATCTGCTGCTTACACATCTTTTCTTCCTGCGGGAATTCTTGCACCGCTTTTCTTCCCCCGGGAATCCTTAATCTTGTCCCGAACACACTGCTTCCTCATAAGACAGAAACGGATCTTCTATCTCCAGCACATGTCCCGCCGCGTCACTGACTCCGCAGTACAGCCGAGCTCTGCCATTCCCCATTCTCACAAGCCCTCCGCTGAAGATCACATCTTCCAGGTCCGGCCGTTTCGCCGGGCTGTCTGCGAAGTTTGCCCGCACCGCAGTCATCTTCATCGGTGAATATCTGCCGGTACGGTAATCAAAGCAGAAGCAGGTTGCGTAATAGTGCCTGTCTCCCTTCTCATCGAATCTGGCGATATGTGACAGAACACCGATCCGGCCGTCCGCAAGACGGTGAAGCTCATTGCAGCCTCCCCACTCTTCCGGCACGAACTGCTCTTCCAGAATCCGGGCCTGTTCGATGCCGGCCGCATTCAGCTGTTCCAGGGAATCCAGCAGGAGATAGCCGATCTTCCCGCGGCCCCCGACCGCTCCCTGAGGCCTCGTCATCACCAGGATCCGGCCATCGCTCAGTCCACAGAGCCGGATATCTTTCATCCCGTCAGGTCCCACTGCGAACCGCCGCAGATCTTTCAGAGACGTCCCTCTCCAGAACACAGTCCTGTAATTCAGCTCTCCCGGTTTGTCTTCGCTGCGGAACACCTCCACGCCGCCCACGACCAGTTCGCCGCCGATCTTAGCCACAAACGGATCCTGCACCTTCAGCACCGGTGTTTCGCCGTCCGCTTTCCATGTGCTTCCTCCTCCGCCGGGCAGGCTCTCCGGATCCTTCCCCGAATCCTCTCCACAGAATTCGAAAAATACCACATCCGAATCCTCACTGTCCCTGCGCTCCACACGGCCTGCAATATAGTATTTCCCGTCCGACTCAAATGGTGCCGTAATATTATAAATGTCCTTCTCATCATCTACGCCGGTGAAGTTCAGTTTACTTGAATTACATTTATAATTCAAGTTCTTAAATTCAAGTAGTAAATCAGCGCAGGTTCTTATTGTGGATCTGCTTTCTTGTGCCATTTTCACTCCTTCCCTCAATTTTTCATTGATTTTTTGATATTTTTGTGTTTCTTTTTTGTTTGTATGTAGATAATAACATTATATTTACTTGAATTAAATATATTTTTACTTGAATTTTATAGTTTTTTATCCATATTTCAATGCATATTCAAAAACTAAAAACGCAAAAAGCTTTCTCAACCGGAATCCCATTCTCAGAACAACATCTTGCGTCCAATCGGGAAATACACTATATTAAAGGCAGTAATCAACACTCTCGCCATGAAAGGATGTGTTACTATGCCATTCCCACAGCAGAACAGCCAGTACACAATTGATGATATCTATGCACTGCCGGACGGACAGCGGGCAGAGCTGATCACCTGAAAAACTCACAGACAAAGGCAGGATTACAGTTTATACCTTTGAATTAGAGGATACCGCCGAATATACCTTTGCAGATTGTGTAAAAGCAGGGATATACGAAGATCTGGAGATCGATTTCCGTTCTATTAATCTGCAGCTTCCTCCTTTCCTCATCAGTCTGGAGGGGAACCCCTCCGATGAATGGAGGGGAAGCCGTCTTAGGGGAACAGTATGTGTTTCGAGGTATAGCCAGTCTTATAAGCTGGATTTGCTCATGAATCATTCACGAAACACCCCTGGTAAAATCCGAATAGTCCTTGCGGCCTGCTGCCAGATGTGCTATATTGATAATAGAAAAAGGGAAAGCCAGAGAAGCGGCCTACCCTCATTAGTTTGTAGCTAAACTAAGTTCAGCCGTCACTATTGCGAGTAGTGGCGGCTATTTTCGTCTATCCTTGAAAATCTCGTAAACAAGACCGACAAGGGCAACAATGAATATTAAAAACTGAATTAAATCAGCGTATGTAACATACATTGGCAACGCCCTCCTTTCCGCTTTGGTCTGGAGGGTTAGCCCCTCCGATGAATGGAGGGCAAGCCGCCTTTGGCTCTCTGGTTTCCCATAAGAGCAGTATAGCACGTCCCTACTTATCAGACAAATCAATTCTTGACAAACTTTTTACTGCATGATAGCCTTGCTATTGTTTTTTCTTCTTCCCTGTGCTATACTAGCAACCGTCGCGAGTGCCGTATTTACGCCATTTGCAGAAAAACATACCGAGTGTTCGAGACCTTCCACTCGTAAAACAAAACTAAAGGAGAATTGAAAAATGAAAGCTTTGAAGCAAATCAACGTGCTGTTCATGGCACAGGCGGCAATGATTGCCGCAATCTATGTCGTTGTCACTCTGCTGATCTCACCGTTCGCTTACGGAGAAGTGCAGGTCCGTCTGTCCGAGGCTCTGACCATCCTTCCCGTATTTACCCCCGCCGCAATCCCCGGAGTATTCCTGGGCTGTCTCATCAGTAATATTCTCGGCGGATGCATCCTCCCGGATATCATCTTCGGAAGTCTTGCCACACTGATCGGCGCGATCTTCACATGGATGCTGAGAAACAACAGTAAATTTCTCGCTCCGCTGCCCCCGATTATTGCCAACACCTTGATCGTACCTTTCGTTCTGAAATACGGTTACATGGTTCCGCTTCCGATTCCGTTTATGATGCTGACTGTAGGGATCGGCGAAGTGATTTCCTGTGGAGTTCTGGGGCTGATCCTTCACACAGCTTTAAACAGATACAAAAATGTAATATTTAAAACAGCAGTATAATCACCGGTCTCCCGATCATTCTGCTGCTGTTTTCCGGCGATGACGCCGCTATTGCTCTGCAATCGTGCCGTCATCGCTGATTTTTATGTTTGGAGAAAGCTGTTCCAGGAAGTCAAACATCTCCCGCTGCTCCCGGGCATCACTGAGATACTGTGTTGTGAATCCGGTCTGAAGACATGGAGTGAATGACATCCTCTCCAAGCTTCCCGCTGGCGTGATTTCCAGATTCAGAAGCCCTGTATACTTCGTCTCTCCGTTAAACCAGAAGTCTCCCATACTGTAGATCACTGGTTTTCCATCCATATATTCTATGCCCTGAAGCACGTGAGGGTGGCCGCCGACCACGATGTCTGCCCCCGCATCCAGGAACTCTTTTCCCTGCGCTGTCTGATATTCTGCATATTGATTCACATCCTCAGGTCCCCAGTGTATGTAGGCGATCAGATAGTCACATTCTTTCGCCGCCCGGCTGATGATCTGATCATACGCCGCCGTATCGTACGCTTCCAGGATCCCGGGTGAATCCTCCCCGGCCGCAGGTGTATACAGAGTAAGCTCTGCATTGCTGGCCGCCACGAACCCGATCTTCACTCCATTTACAATGTAGTAGACCGGCCGCGCAGCCTCTTCCAGGTTCCTGCCGCCTCCCACGTAAGGAATCTCTGCCTCGTCCAGGTATTCCAGTGTATCCAGCATCCCTTCCTCCCCGTAATCATAGATATGATTATTGGCCAGAGATACCAGGTCCGTTCCCATTTCTTCGAGAATCTTCATGCGCTCCGGTTTCGCCCGGAACGTGTACAGCTTTCCCGCCAGCGCTTCTCCCCGTTCACTCACCGTGTATTCATGATTCAGATAGAAGATATCCGCGTTCACCGCTGTCTCGAGAATCTCCGGAGAAATGCACTGCTTCAGATCCTCTGTCAGATCATACTGATCGATCACAAATCCGTCTTCTTCCAGACACAGATCTCCCGCAATACTCACCGTCACATTTCCGCTGTCTTCTCCCTGCTGAATATAAATCCCGTGTTCCGCCGCCGTCTGGGCATCCTTAAGATATCCCCGGTAATCATCGCGCAGCACCTGCATGGTAGCTCCGAACACCTCATACGCTTCTTCTGAAGAAACCACCCCGTCCGCTGCCGCTTCTGCAGCCGTTGTCTTCATCTCCTCCGGGTACTTCTCCGACAGCCACAGAGCGAACGCCGCACCTTCTCCTTCTGTGTCTCCGTCCACTTCGGCAGAGGTCTCCACCGCATCTGCCGGCTCTTCCATAAGCCCGGCCTCTGCCAGGAACTGCTCATAAGCCAACGCGATCACTGCCCGCGTCTCATCCAGCTGGCGCTGAACACGCGTTTCCTCCCGATGTGCTTTCCACGTTCCTATTATTCCGTTTATCACTGCAGCTACAATCACCACGCAGCATATACCGATCATCATTCGCCGCCTGCGCACTCTCCGCCGTCTTCGCCTGCGCATCTCCTCGCGTCTTTTTCTGCTGTATCTCTGCCCTTCCATGTTTTTTCCTCCCGCCGCGCACGGCCCGGTGTATAAATTCAGCATATTTTCACTTTATTTCATGCTGTTTTTCCGTATCGTCCGTTTTTGTCATTATCCGTTTTTCCGCTTTATTTTCCGCATTATCCGTTTTTCCGTATTGTAAAAATGGCAGGATCTCTGATTGATCCTGCCATGACCTGCCTGTACTTAACCGACTTTTAATTTGAACTTCTGAATTTCTTTCTCACTGCTGACTTTCTCGATCATGCCGCCCAGGCTTCTGAGCTTCTCTTCGAACCGCTCATATCCACGCTGAATATAAACAATGTCATCCACGATGGTAATTCCGTCCGCAGCCAGCCCCGCAATACACAGCGCAGCTCCGGCACGCAGATCCGGCGCGCTCACCCGCGCTGCCGAGAACTTCTCGATCCCCTCTATGGTAGCAGAATTTCCCTCTACCTTCACCTGCGCTCCCATGCGCGCCAATTCTCCCAGATATTTGAACCGGTTCTCAAAGATGCTCTCCGTGATCGTGCTCGTTCCTCTCGCCAGCGCCAGCACCACTCCGATCTGGGGCTGCATATCTGTCGGGTATCCCGGGTAGGGAAGCGTCTTCACCTGCGTGCTGCGCAGCCGGCCTTTCGCAACCACACGCACCGCATCATCAAACTCCTCCACCTCGCATCCGATATCGATCAGCTTGGAGATCGTAGCATCCAGATGCTTCGGGATCACATTTAACACCGTCACATCTCCCTTGGTCGCCGCAGCCGCGAACATAAAAGTTCCCGCTTCAATCTGATCCGGAATAATCGAATACTCTGTCTTATGAAGTGCGCTGACCCCGCGGATCTTAATCACATCTGTCCCGGCACCCCTGATATTCGCACCCATGCTGTTCAGGAAGTTGGCCACGTCTACGACATGGGGTTCCTTGGCAACATTTTCCATGATGGTCAGTCCTTCTGACATGGCTGCTGCCATCATTACATTAATCGTAGCGCCTACTGACACCACGTCAAAATACAGGTGAGTTCCTTTCAGCTTCTCTGCTTCAGCAACGATCTTGCCATGCTCAATATCCACATCTGCGCCAAGCGCCCGGAATCCTTTGAGATGCTGATCGATCGGCCTGCTGCCGATGTTGCATCCGCCGGGCAGCGCCACCTCTGCCCGCCTGTATTTCCCAAGCAGAGCACCCAGAAGGTAGTAGGATGCTCTTATCTTCTTGATATAATCGTATTCTATATTGAAATCACCGATCGTGCCTCCGTTGATCTTCACTGTGTGTCTGTCAACGCGCTGTACCATGGCGCCGATCCCCGCAATTGCTTCCAGCATTACATTGATATCATTGACATCCGGCAGATTCTCGATCAGAACCGTCTCATCTGTCATGATGGCCGCTGCCAGAATCGCAAGAGCCGCGTTTTTCGCTCCGCCGATCTCCACCTCTCCAACAAGCGGGTTCCCGCCCTTGATGATATATTGTTCCATTTTGCACCTCGATCTAGTTTCTGTTATCGTAATCGTACTTTTCCTCAGTATTCTCAGTCTGCCGTATCTATTGTATCATAAAAGCCGATTATTTTAAATTGTTTTTTATCTCCATTGCTGAAACATCGTAACAGTTCAGCCCGCGCCACCCGCAAAGCCGCACTGACGTGCGAATTGCGGCTGCGCCGCTTCTTTGCTCATGAGCTGGCGCTCAGCACATCTGCTCCTTATGCAGGCCTAAAGCAGCCAGCCTTAAGAATATGTGTAAACTCTAACAACCGAAACTCTATTGTAGTTTACCTGCTGATGCATTGTCAAGCTTTTTTTGCATCGTTTGTCTCGGCCGAACTGCTGCGCCTTCTGCGGGGCGGCTTCTTCCCGGATGTTCTGACAGCCTGGTCAGGCTTCCTTTTCCCGAATCTTTTTCTGCCCCTCAGCGCCCTCTGTTTCCGTCTGTTCTGTTTCACTGCCTCCAGCACATTTTCAATGGTCTCTTCAATCTGACAGCCATCCTCACAGATCGTGATATCCGCATACTTCTCGAAATAAGGCACCCGTTCGTTGTAGAGATCTCTCAGCGACTGCCCCTCCTTCAGGACAACCCCTCTTTTCTTCGGATTTCGGATCCGCTTTTTTATTGTCTGATAAGACGCCTGCAAATATACCACGGTCCCAATTTTTTTATAATGCTCCATGGCCTCCCTGCAGTAGATCACGCTGCCCCCGGGAGATATCACGGCGCCCTCCGCATTCACAGATGCATTGACCCGGTTCTCAATCTCCAGGAATCCTTCATCTCCGACTTCCGCAATAATCTCCCGCAGGAGCTTTCCCTCCTGTTCCTGAATCAGAAGGTCCGTATCAATGAACTTCATTCCCAGACGTTTGGCGGCCACGACGCCCACCGTGCTTTTCCCCACCGCCGGCATACCTATAAAAATCAAATTTTTCTTCATTGTATTCATTCTCTCTTCATATCTCACGTTTTGAAACCGATGCCCGTTCCGCGAAAGCCTGACAAGCTGACAAGATCAGCTTCCCCGGCCTTCCCCCGATACATACACCGGTTTTCTTCCGGTTAGTATACCATGTTTTTCCGAATTAGTAAAATCTGCGCTGCCTTCTTCTGAAATCGCACCTGCGCCTGTACAGTTCCTGGAAAACCAGCACCTCCGCCAGATCCCTGAGCACCTGATCATCCGGCAGATCTCCTGCTTTCTCATACTTCCTGACGCGGTCACAGACACGCCCGCACATCAGTTTTAACTGCAGTTTATCCGGATACTGGTCATAGATCATACTGTTCTCATATTCCATCCGGTCGCACTCCTCCTCAACATACGGAAGAATCCGCTTCGGCATCTCCGGATACAGGCTCTTCAAATATTCAAAATCCATCCGTTCCGTCCGTTCATCATCAAAGGAAAGCGGGATCGGATACGCCATATAATAAGGCATCTTCTCATTCATGCATGGTTCACTCCCAGACCGACATTATATGTACAGTATATGCAGAAAGCGGCAGTCTGTGAAAAGGCTGCCGCTTTCGAAACTTCGCTCTGTCCTGCCTGTCAAAGGTCATTCCATGCTTATTCACTTTCTCTGAGAATCCGCTGGATCTCCAGGCGCGTCTCTCCCACTCCGATGATATCGTCGCGCTCGATCACAACCGGTCCGCTGATCCTCATCCCATTCAGATACGTACCATTTCTCGAATCCTCATCCTTCAGGTACAGCCGGTCACCCCGGTGGACAATCATACAGTGCTGCTTGGAAACTCTGCCGTCGCCCTGGATGGCCAGGTACTTCTCATACATGCTTCCGTCTTTCCCGCGGCCGATCCCCACGGTATCATAGAATGTAAAGCTGTATTTATCCCAGGTATCAATATCTTCGAGAATGATCTTCCACTGACGCCGCTTCTTTCTCGGGCGCCGCTGCGCTTCTTCCGCCTCCCGGGCCCGGCTCCTTGTCCGGGGACTGTCATAGTCATCAGCCTCATCATCTCCGCGGCTGTAGCTTCCTGCCCTGACAGCCATATCATTATATTTCCTGATACTTGCAAATGACACTGCAAGCATGACAGCGCTGCCGGCAATGAGCACGGCCACTATGATCCATATCCACATGATCTTCACCACTCCTTAGATTCTAATACTACTATAATTTTTCACGCCGGGCAAGTATTATTGCCGCTTTTTGTCGAATGGCTCAGGCTAAACTGCTGCGAATGGCGTTCCTGTGGACAGCAGCTGTTTTTATTATTGTAGCTTGCGCGCAGCACAGCCGCGGTAGAAAATCTCAGCAAACTGTGCTAAAATGGTTACAGTTTTAGCAAAGGAGATTTACTGTGAAAGAAAGTAGAGGACAGCCAATAAATGGCGCACTTTAACAAGCTGTCTTATGGCAGCCTTTGGAAAAATGTATTGTTATAAAGTGTTAAGAAGCTAATTGCGATTCGGAAATTATTCCTTCGCTGATAAGTA
>CASDTX010000007.1 GCA_949283695.1 uncultured Eubacteriales bacterium
AAATGTATAATTGTGAAGAAAATGTGAACGGTGACA
The DNA here is from genome assembly GCA_949283695.1 of uncultured Eubacteriales bacterium. Classification (GTDB taxonomy): domain Bacteria; phylum Bacillota; class Clostridia; order Lachnospirales; family Lachnospiraceae; genus Mediterraneibacter. Next base: position 37 of record CASDTX010000007.1, read on the forward strand.
GGCACTTTTGCAAAAGTGCCTGTCACCGTTCACATTTTCTTCACAATTATTCTCTCACCTGTCCGTTCCCAAAGATGATATACTTTGTGGTCGTCAGTGCCTCCAATCCCATGGGGCCTCTTGCGTGGAGTTTCTGGGTACTGATCCCGATCTCTGCGCCGAATCCGAACTCGAACCCGTCTGTAAAGCGGGTGGACGCATTTACGTATACTGCCGCCGCGTCGATCTCGTCCTGGAATTTCAGTGCGTTGTCATAGTCTTTTGTAATGATGGACTCGGAATGTCCGGTATTGTATTTGTTGATATGGGCGATCGCCTCATCAATGGAGTCTACGATCTTTACGGAAATGATGGCGTCCAGATATTCTGTGCCCCAGTCTTCTTCCGTGGCTGGAAGAATCTCGCCGCTGACGGCGCGTGCTCTTTCATCTCCGCGGATTTCTATGTTGTGATACTGCAGTTTGCTCACAATGCGGGGGAGCGCTTCTTCTTCAATATCTGCATGTATCACCAGTGACTCGCAGGCATTGCACACGCCCAGCCGCTGGGTCTTGGCATTCTCGATAATGTCTGCCGCCATCTGTACATCTGCAGACGCATCCACATAGATATGGCAGTTCCCGGTCCCGGTCTCAATCACGGGCACGGTACTGTTTGCCACCACATTCGCAATCAGTCCTGCGCCCCCGCGGGGGATAAGTACGTCGATCTTCCCGTGCATCTTCATCATCTCAGCAACCACTTCCCGGCTCGTATCCTCTACCAGAAGTACCAGATCCTGACAGAAACGTTCCTTCCGCAGTCCCTCTTTGATCGCCCGCACGATCGCCTGATTGGAGTGAATCGCATCGCTTCCTCCGCGGAGAATCACTGCGTTTCCTGTCTTAAAACAGAGACCGAAAGCGTCAGCCGTCACATTGGGCCGGGATTCGTAAATAATTCCTACCACTCCGAGAGGAACTCTCTTCTGGCCGATCCGAAGACCGTTTGGTCTTGTCTTCATAGACAAAACCTCCCCTACCGGGTCGTCCAGCGCGGCAACCTGCCTTAATCCTTCCGCCATATCTGCGATTCTCTGCTTCGAAAGTGCCAGACGATCAATCATTGACTGTCTGATGCCCTTCTCCTTCGCTGCTTCCAGATCTTTTACGTTTTCTTCCAGAATCTTATCCTGCTGTATCATCAACTCTTCCGCCGCAGCGAGCAGTCCCCTGTTCTTATCTGCTGTTCCGAGCTTCACCGCTTCTGAAGCGGCGTGCTTCGCACGGTCTGTGAGCATCTCCATGTAAGTTCCCATTTGTGCTCTCCTTTCTGCGTCCTAACTATGTTTCCTGTCGTGCGGTATTATACCACCGATCCCCGCTCCGGGCAAGGGCACGGGCGGATGCCGCCGTTGTTTATGCAAGCATAAAGCATACGTGTAAACTGTAACTTATACAATCTCAATCTGGCACATCTTCATTGCCTCCAGCGCCTGTCTGTGGCTCTCCGGCGTCACACCTGCGCAGCACTCCGCTTCTACCCTGATCGGCACTTCCGGGAGATATGCCTTCAGAAGCAATGCGTTCGAGATCACGCAGATATCTGTGCATAATCCAATTACCGTGATCCCTTCCACATCCTCTGTCCTGCTCAGATCTCGGACGTATTTCCCCAGCTCCACACTGCCGAAAGTCGGTTTGTCGATCTTGACAGCCCCTCTGCCTTCCAGCGCTTCCTCGACTTCGGCCTGGATCTTCCAACCTTCCGTTCCTTCCACACAATGCACCACCGGAAGCTTCTTCCCCTCTGCACTGTCCAGATAATTCTCCCCGTGGGTATCCCGGGTCGCTATCACTTTCCCGTCAAACTCTCGGATTTTCTTAACAACCTCAGGCACGATCGCGACAGCTTCCTCTGTGCCCAGCGATCCGTCGATAAAATCATTCTGCATATCGATCACTGCAAGTACTTTCATCTGTCTGCTCCTTTCCCATATCGCTGTCCCCAGGACAGCACCGTTATGTTGAGTTTATCACACCCGGAATGCCACCGTCAATGCAATCCTGGGGAAGCCTCCCCCGCCTTTCATCTTCCTTGTTCCTGCGCAGCGTCGGCGGACAAGGGCAACACGCCTCAAACCGTGCGGCAAAAAGATGCAGCTGCCGTGCACCTTTTATCGCACAGCATCTGCATCTTTTTCTTCTGTGTCTCTTCATTTGGAATCTCTTTCCTGCCGGGTCATACCTTGATCCTCTCTGCCACTTCATTGCCAAGTGCCAGCCTTACATCCCGAACCCCAATGATCACACTGTCCCTGCACCGCTGGATCACCCGGACAGTGCCTCCTTCTTCCACGTGGCGGCTGTGCAGGAATTCGATCACCTCCGGCAGTCCAAACATCCACTTGATCGTATAGATTTCCCCTGTTTTCGCGTCTGACAGTGCCTGCATAGCGATCCCTCCTTTTTTCATTTTAGGAAATCCCCGGCAGGTTAGTCAATCGCAATCTTTGTTGTATGCAGGCGACGGCAGTAAGCAGCCGCGCACAGCAGGTGCCGGGACTTCCCGAATACTCGTAATATCCCCGGGGCTCTCCCTGCACATCCGCTCAAAAACCGAGAAAAATTATCAACAAATCTGCTCCGCCGCGTACATCCCGGCCGCCACTCCGGCAAGGCAGAACAGTACACTGAGCAGCATATACCCCGCTGCCATTCCGTAGTGCCCTTTCTCGATCAGTGTATGTGCTTCCAGAGAAAAGGTAGAAAATGTCGTAAATCCTCCGCACACGCCCGTTTTCAGAAACAGTACCAGATTCGGAGAGAGGTTCTTCCTGGCCGCTGTGCCCGCGATCACCCCGATCAGCAGAGCACCCAGCAGATTGGTCACAAGCGTCAGCAGAGGAAAGGTCCCCTTATACGGGATCAGGCTGATCCCATAGCGGAGGACTGCCCCGGCTCCGCCGCCCAGTCCCACGCAGATCACTCCGGACATGCTGTTACCTCACATACACGACATAGTCGTCTTTCCTTGGTTTTGCTGCATGTACGGCGCCTTCCGCAGGATATCCGAGGATACAGTGGCCTACGCCTACATACTCACCGTCGATTCCCCACTTCTTCAGAAGTTCTTTCCCTTCTTCAGAGTCAAACACTTCCCTCGCCCGGTGGATCCAGCAGGAACCCACACCCATTGCATAGGCCGCGTTCATCAGGTTCCCCATCACAAGTGATCCATCCTCCACACAGGTGGGCCGCTCCTTGGCGGCCAGAACTACCAGCACGGTGGGTGCCCCATAGAACGGATCCTCTACAGGTACGGCAAAATACTTCGCGTTAAGCCGGGAGAGGTAATCCCGCGTCTCCCGATCCTGCACCACAACGATTTTCGGCGACTGCTTCCCCATCCCTGTCGGCGCATATGTACCGGCTTCCAGAATCTTCTGCAGATCTTCCTCTTTGATCTGCTCCGGCCGGTAAGCCCGGATACTTCTTCTCTCTTTTAAATCTTGTAATGTTGTTTCCATACGATATTGTCCTCCTTTCGTTCTCTGCAGGCACTCCCATGGCTCCTCTGACGCCAGGTGTGCGTACAGCAGCTGATCTCCTCAGTCTCTGGCATTTCTATAGATCTGGTACATATCCTCCTGATCCAGCTTCTTTACACAGCCGATGGTCCGCTTCCCGAAATGGCTGCACTTCTCTGCCAGCTCACGCATCTGCGCTTCTGTCATCTCGATCCCCATATCTTTCACGCATACTGGCATCCCGACTGCACGGTAAAAGCTTTCCATGGCCTGAATTCCCCGGAGCGCCGTCTCTGTATCATCCGCTCCCGGCTCCGCGCCCATCACATTCACCGCAAACTGTGCAAACCGCTCCGGCCGCGCATCCATCACATATCTGGCCCAGCTGCCCCACACGGCCGCAAGTCCGGCGCCGTGGGCCACGTCAAACATGCCGCCCAGTTCATGCTCCAGCTGATGACTCGCCCAGTCTCCGCCGTCCGTCCCGCATCCGGTGAGGCCGTTGTGAGAAAGGCTGCCCGCCCACATCACTTCTGCCCTGGCCTCATAATTGTCCGGATCATCCATGAGAATCCTGGCGTTCTTCATAACTGTCCGGATCAAATGCTCACTGATGCCGTCTGTCAGCTCCATGTTGCCGCTCTGATTAAAATACCGTTCCATGGTATGCATCATGATATCCACACATCCGCTGGCGGTCTGATATTTTGGCAGTGTCATGGTCAGCTCCGGATTCATCACGGCAAATTTGGGCCTTGAAATATCGTCGTTGTATCCCCGCTTCAGCCAGCCGTCTTCATTCGTAATCACAGAAGAATTGCTCATCTCTGATCCTGCCGCCGAGATCGTAAGCACAGTTCCGATGGGAAGGCATCCCTTCGCCCGGCGCTTCTTCTCGTAGAGTTCCCACACTTCACCGCCGTCTGCCACGCCGTATCCGATCGCCTTGGCCGAATCGATCACACTGCCGCCTCCCACGGCAAGCAGGAAGTCCACACCCTCACGGCGGCACAGGTCGATCCCTTCATATACAAGAGAAAGCCTGGGATTCGGCACCACGCCTCCGAGGGATACATAAGATACACCGGCCTGATCCAGGGACTGACGAATCCGGCCGAGAAGACCGCTTCTTTCTGCGCTGCCCCCGCCATAATGCAGCAGTACTTTGCTGCATCCCTGTGCTTTCACCAGCTCGCCGGTCTGTTCTTCTGCCGCTCTGCCGAACACGACTCTGGTCGGTGTATAATAACTGAAATTCTCCATTTCTCCGTCTCCTTTTCTGCGGAAATTCCGCCGGTTTCTCATACACTGTCCGCGCACCCTGTCCCGTCTCGTCCGCCGGCCGGTCCACGTCTGTGCGGTCCTATTATAACACAAAATCCGGGCAGTAATCTACCCGGATCCTTTCTCCTGCTCTTCCTGTGTTCGTTCCGCGCAGAACTGTTCAGACATCCCGCTTACCGAAACCGTGCCTCCGCCTTTTCCAGTGCCCGCAGAATCGGCCGGAAGAGCACCAGACACAGGATAAAATTACTGATGCCGTGCAGCAGATCAAAGGGGATCCCTGCAACCCACCAGGACATCATCATGCCGGGGCCGCCGATCACCAGATAGGGAATCGCGCACAGAGCCCCGAATCCGAGGCCGAAGGCGCCGCTGACGACCGCATAGGCAAGCGCAGAGCGGCATCCTGTCCGGTGAACGACCCGTACAATCAGCACAAGCAGCGGCCATACATACAGATAATTAATGACCCACAGCCCCATGCCCCAGACCAGGCACTCGACTCCCACGAACGCAAACGCCGCTGCAATAGTTTTCCGCCCGAACACCAGAGTGTAGACGATCAGCAGGAACGTAACCAGTTCAATATTCGGAAGGACAGCCAGCACCGTCTTCGCCGCTTCCAGTGTAGCTACCATGATCCCAATGATTACAATCTCTTTCGCCTTCCAGCCTCTTCTGCCTGCCATCTGGCTTCCTCCTGCTTCTTTACTCGCCGCTTCCCGACTCATAAACCAGACGATACGCATCCCCGTCTGAAACAGGCTGGAGATCCGCACTGTACTGACCGTATTCTCCATTTACATAGATTGCCCAGTAGGCCCCGTCTGTCTCATAATCAGCTGTAAGCCCGTTCACCGCATCAATGTACAGTCCGTACTGTCCTTCTGTCCCCTCATAAGAGAAATCTTCCTCCTCTGAGAGTTCATCCATGACATCTCTGAGATACTCTGCGTCTGTTGTTCCATCATAAGCTGCGGTCTCTCCCTGATCGTCCACAACCTCCAGGGTGTAAGCCTTGCTTCCCTTCTCTGCTTTCGGTCCGGCAATCATGTAGACAACGCCCAGAATCACTGCTGCGATCACCAGTACGATCACGCCGGCCCAGATTTTCTTTGTGTTCTTTTTCATGTTCTTCTCCTTCTCTGGCATACAAAGTTTCTGTATTTGCTGATACGAAAAATGCCCGTCTTCACACAGAAAACGAGCATAAAAAACCATAGGCGTAGCGCTTCTCCATCGCTGCACATTATGCCGTACGGCCAGTTACTCGTGGCCTGGAATCATTTCCTGTACAACAACAGGCAGGTCTCCTGGCTCTCAGCTCTCCGCACACATCCGCCTTCCCGGGTCCCCAGTGGCATCCCGGATCTGCACTCCCTGATCACAGTGACGAGTTCGCACAGGATTCTCACCTGTTTCCCTTTTCACCAGATTTCATCTGACACCTATTGTTTCCGTATTCAACGATAGCACTGGTATCCACCGACGTTAGCGTCGGTGGATACCGGCACTACCTATTTATAACACATCTCTCCAATCAGATCAATACCGCATCAGGAAAACTTCGGGGCCGGGACCCGGGCGCGCAGCTGCTCGCCGGCGTGTTTCTTCTGCCATTTATGCATGATATAGAGATAATACGGCACCAGCGGAATCAAAGCGGCAATCCATGCCGCGGGATCCGCCAGACAGACTCCCACGAAGCTGGTTCTTCCGGCCACAAACAGTACAATGGCGCTTCTGGCCGCAAGTTCGAAGATGCCGCCAAGCATAGGCACCAAGCCATACCCCATGCCCTGCAGGGTATTCCGGTACAAGAAGATGCTCCCAAGGAACGGATAGCACCAGAATACCGTGCGGAAATACAGGACTGCCACATTGATCACTTCGGTCTCCGACGGATCAACAAACAGCCATGTCATATATTTTCCAAAGAAATACATCACAGCCATGGCAAAGGCGCTCCACACCAGAAGCATCAGCTGGGTGCAGTGGACCCCCTGTCTCACCCGGTCCATCTTCCCTGCGCCGCGGTTCTGGCCCACATACGTGGCGATCGTCGCGCCGAAGGCGGTGAACACGGTACAGATGATATTCTGCAGCTTGCCCGCCGCGGAAAATCCGGCCATGTATACTTCCCCATATACATTGACTGCTCCCTGTACAATAATCGTTCCGATCGCCGTAATCGAGAACTGAAGGCCCATGGGAATGCCGAGGGCAAGAAGCCGCCCGAAACTCTGCAGTGAGATCCGGAAATCTTCACGCTTCAGATGCAGGATCGGGAATTTCTTTAAAATATAAACAAAACACAGAACCGCGGAAATTCCCTGGGCGATGACTGTCGCATAGGCACAGCCTTCCACACCCATTCTAAAAATAACGATAAACACAATATCCAGCACCACGTTGATTCCCGCGGAAATAATCAGGAAATACAGCGGAGATCTGGAATCCCCCAGCGCCCTTAAGAACGCTGCCAGCGCGTTGTACGCCGCTGTCACGATGAGTCCTGCATAAATGATGGTCATATAAGATGTGACATCCGGCATAATGTCGTCCGAATAGTTCATCAGCTTTAGAATGGGCTCATTAAACGTCAGGAATGCAGCCGTCATCAGAACGGCGAACCCGGCCGCAAGGCAGACGGACATGGCGACATAATGGCGCATGCGGTCATACTGCTTGGCGCCAAACCACTGTGACACAAGAATGGCGAACCCGCTGCTTAAACCGTTGAGCCACCCGGTCACAAAGAACATCAGAGCGCCGGTGCTTCCGATCGCTGCCAGCGCCCGGACTCCGATGAATTGTCCTGCTACAATGGAGTCTGCGATGTTATAAAACTGCTGAAAAATATTCCCCAGACACATGGGGATCATAAACCGGATAATCAGTTTTGCCGGACTTCCGGACGTCATGTCATGAATCTTACTGCTGCTCATAAATCTGCTCCTCTCCAAACATAAAAATTGGTAAAAAATATTGGAATTTTTTACCGGATTCCTATTATAGTCCCGGCCGTACAGATTTACAAGCCCTGTTTTTCAAAATGATAGATCCCCGGCTCCTTCAGTTCTTCCATTCCCGGAATCTCCGGATCTATCTCTATCACGGAAGGATCCAGCACAATCAGATAATCATACCGCTTTGCCGCTTCTGCCAGCTTCTCCCCGTCCAGCCCGTCCGTCACGTCCACTGCCGGCGCGTACAGAAAATAGCGGAGTACATACCGCACTTCTCCGTCTGACACTTCCCCATTCTCATCCGACGCAGCTGCCAGGTATCTGGACTCATCCTCCTGGCCGTCCGCATACCAGCGGTCCCCGGTGAGAGCTTCCACTCTTCCCGGAAGGGATTCTTCGTATGCTCTGCGGATGCTGAGCAGACCATTCCACTCAGAATACAGGAAATTCACAGCAATCACCACAGTAACCAGCACGCCTGTCTGATACCGGTGTTTTGCCTCCGGGGAAGCATACGCACGGTATGCCCCTCTCTCATCGATTCCCACTGCGAATGAATGCTCCATGTCCGATGTGGCTCCCATAATCAGGATTCCCGCAAACAGTACCATAATACTGCAGGTATACCGGTCAAAGCCTGCCAGGCGCACCGCCTCTTCCTCCGGCATGGCATAGAGATACAGAAGCAGAAGCCCTCCATAATACCCCCCGGTCACCCCTGCCGCCAGCAGATAGAGCCGGCCCAGGTTCCACCGCTTCTGAAGCACCAGCCTGGCATAGAGCACCGCGGCCGCTGTCAGAAGCGAGCAAAGAAGAAATGCCTGGACAGACCGCTCCCCCGGATCCGTGCTCCTGGAGAGGAACAGCCGGATGATCTCCCGGCTGTATGCACTCGCGCCCGTCCCGGCCTCTGCCGCTCCGACATGGAACTTTCCCTCATATCCCGCCAGTTCTGCAGCCAGATACACCCTCCACAGGACAAAGGGAAGCGCTGTTCCCACGGCCGCCGGAACAAGCAGGCCCATCCTGCTCATCCGGTTCCTTCCCCTGCTCCCGGCGAACAGGCACCACATATAATAGAGAAATCCAATCCCCGCAAAGACCGCTCCCGTATTCTTCACAAGCACCGTAAATCCCAGAATCAAGACCGTGCATAAAGTCATTTTCCCCGGAGTTTCCCGCTGCCTGCAGGACGCCGCGAAAGAAGCCAGCGTAAGTAGCGGCAGTAGGAAATCCACCAGAAGATTATTGATACGGATCGTCAGGTTCAGATAGGACAGCATGGCACATCCCATGCCCAGGAACGAATAGAGCAGGAACCGGCGCCGTTCCTCCACGATGCCGAACAGGGCATAGAAACAGGCAAAGATCAGACTGTTCTGGGCAAGCAGCATCACTCCCTGCCCTCGTCCCGAAAACCGGCAGACATAATAGAGAAATACCGCGCAGCCCGGCGGGTAGTCTTTGAACGTAATCATCTCTGACGCCGCATCCGGGAAATGATCGGCAGATAACAGATCTTTTACCGCCACCGCCCAGTGAGAGAAATTGTCATAATGAATCAGCTTCAGGTTCAGCGACAGAAGCGCAAACAGCAGGATTCCGGTCAGAAAGCAGATCTGAAACAGATCCGGTCTGTGCATGCGGATCCGCTTTCTCCACATATGAAAACAGCAGAAGACTGCTGCCCCGGTTCCCGTTACACAGAGCACGTCCGCTGTCTGTGCCAGCAGGCCGGCCAGCCCTCCGGCATATAAGATCAGGCTGATCCCGGTCATAGCCGTCAAAGGAACAAACCAGAAACTCACCCCTGCTGCCCGCACAAGCAGCATCCAGCCGCCCAGGGACGCCAATAACAAAATCATTCCTGCTCCTTCCATTTTCCCGCCTTTCTTTGCCTCTCTCCGTTATGATTCTCTCCCGTGTCTGCGCATACGGATGTTGCGTACCACATCGTCATAAATAGTCATCCAGGGATCCATTTCTTTGGGAAGGGAATGTTCCCTGTCATGAATCACCTGGTACCAGCTGCGCCGGTCCGTCTCACTCTTGGGGGATACGGTAGCCGCATATAAGCGGCCCTTCTCATCTTCCTTCTGATACACAAGCGTCCCATCCAGTGCAGCCTGGTAGTACCCGGTGGAGACCAGGATCTGGAAATCGTCTCCCCGCTTAAGCTCTGCCGCTTCCTGCAGCCGGAATGCCACTCCCCCTTCGGACACATCTTCTGTCATCCCGGTGTACTTCCGTCCGCAGAAGGTGACATGGATCGCTTCTTTCGCCCCGATCCGGTCATACTGCCGTCTCACATCTCTTCCCAACATGAAGAAAAGGGCATAGAACAGAGACATCAGATTGTAGCCCAGCCAGAACAGAATTACACTGCTGTAGATCAGCGCTGTCCCGTACTTTCCTCTCGCATAGCGCAGAACCGCAGCCACAGTCAGCAGAAAGAGGATGCCGTGAGGGAGCAGATAACGCAATGACGCAGTCCTCTCCCGCCGGTTCTTCTTATCGGTAACCCGGAATGTTTCCTGCCGGATCCCGACCGACTCCAGAAACACCGGGATGATCAGGTAGGGGGCAAGAATGGTGTCGATGATCTGGCTCCATCTCAGATTCCTTATATTCGTACTCAGATATCTCACCGACACACTGTAGGACAGATGGGACGGTATCCAGAAGACCAGCAGTTCCCCGAACCCGCACTCCACCAGTCGGAAATCAAAGAGGGCATACAAGATTGGGGCCAGGATAAAGATCATCCGGCTCAGGAAAGACCACCAGTACAGATACGCATTAAGGTAGGACAGGCGTGCGGCCAGCGGAAGCTCACTGGTAAAGACGGCGTTTGTATTTCGTATGCTCTGGATGACGCCCCGGGCCCAGCGGATCCTCTGACTGATCATACTCTCCACCGTGGTCGTAGAAAGTCCCGCCGCCAGCACTTCCTCTGACGCATACGTGATATAGCCTGCTTTCTGAAGCCGCAGACTGGTCTCAAAATCTTCCGTAACCGTATCGTACGGAAATCCTCCGATCTCTTCCATCGCCTTCCTTAAGATCAGCGTATTACTTCCTGTATAGGCGGCCGCGTTGGCGGCGTTTCGCATTACGTTGATCTCCCGTGAGAAGAAATCCTGCTCATTGGGGATATCCTTTTCCGCAAATAGGTTAAACTGAAAGAGATCCTGATTATAAAAGCTCTGGGGGGTCTGGACCAGCCCCATCCGCACCCCCGGAATATAAAAATAGGGCACCGTCCGCATCAGGAAGCTGCGGCGGGGGATCATATCCGCATCAAAGGTGGCTATCAGGGGTGAATCCGTGGCGCCAAGTGCGTGATTGTAGTTTCCGGACTTGGCATGCCGGTTGTCCGCCATCCCCAGATACCCTGCCCCTAACTGCTCTGCCATACACCGAACCTCCTCACGGTTTCCGTCGTCGCAGACATAGACATGAACCTTACTCCGATCCGGATATTCCAGATACATACACGCATTGACCGTCTTATACAGCAGATCGCAGGATTCATTGTGAGTCGCAATGAACACATCCACATCCGGGAAACAGTCCTCCGGCAGTTCCGGCAGGCGAAGTACACTCTCCCTGCTCTTCATCTTACTGATCATCAGCTCAAACATCCCCAGGGTCGTCGCCGTCTCCGCCAGAGCGAGAAGAATCCCTGCGAAAGCCTGTGGCACCCCCTCCTTCCAGGGAATGGTAAAGAAAAGTCTCCACAGCAGATACACACTCGAAAAGAAAATTGTCAGTATAAAAATCGCATTTCTCTTCCTGTCAGCTTCCATCTGCTCCCTCTTTTCCCCCGGGTGCAAAGACCCAGCTTCTCTGTATTCTATATGAAGCAATAAACAAGACCGCATCACACAGAATCTTGGCAGGTGTTTCCGCCAGCCCCGTGCTCACGCACACCGCTGCCACAGCCCCGGCAGAGGCAGCGGCGGTCGCCGCGCACAGAAGCAGGTACCGCGGCAGAGAGCGCATCTGCCTTCCCCGCTGCATTCCCCTTTCGAAGACCCAGAAGCGGTTGAGAAGATAGTTGGCAGCTGCGGAAATCCCCCTTGCCCCGATGGTGGCCAGCGCAATTCTCTGAAACACCGTGAACGACTCCTGCCGCGGAAGAAAGGTGACAGCCGCCCAGAACAGGCACAGATCCAGCATCCCGCAGAACAGGGATGAGAAACTGAACTTGATCAGATCCGCAGCCAGGACCCGGAGAATACTCAGACTGTCCCGCACAGGACGGAAATGCGACCCTTCATTTCCGTCCCGGTAGATCGTCCGGATCCCTTCTGAACGGATGGGAATTCCTCTTCGGATACAGTCAGCCAGCATCTGCGTCTCATATTCGAACCGTTCCCCTGGAATCTGAAGCATCCGATCCAGAAGTTCGAAGCCAAACGCCCGGAAACCGGTCTGAGTGTCTGCAATCCATTTCCCGCAGAACAGCCAGAACAATACCGATGTCATCCGGTTGCCGAACCAGGATCGCAGCGGGACATCCCGGCCGGAGAAATCCCGGCTTCCCAGAATCAGCGCACCGGGACATTGTTCCATCACTCTGCGGATACGCACCACATCATCCGCGGAGTGCTGCCCGTCACAGTCCACACACAGGACCCCGCGGATCTCCGGCTTCTCTCGTCTCACATACCCGAACGCAGTCTTCAGAGCCCGTCCTTTTCCCCGGTTTGTCTCATGCTTCAGAACCGTGCATCCCCGGATCGCCGAGATCCTCTCAAACGTCTTCCGCCACTGATATCCGGACCCGTCATCCACAACAACCACCTCCGCAGCGGTTTTTGCCCTGAGGGCTTCAATATATCCGCACAGTTCCGTCCCCGGCTCCAGAGCCGGAATGATAATACAGATCTGATCCATTCCTCTGTCACTCTTCTCTGTTCTTCAGATTCAGCAGTCTGCTTCTGGGACAGTCTTTCCTGCAGCGGATACACTCTTCTTTCATACAGGATATCTTTCTGCTGTTGATATAATACCGGTCTTTCCCCAGATATTTCGCGATATAGAGCGCCGTATCCGCACACTGGTACAGCTCTTCATATGCCTTGATCGACCCATCCACAGGCACTGCGCCGATACTGACTGACGTATCATATTTCTCATAATACGCACCCACCACAGAACGGACGTGTTTCAACAGTTCCTGAAATTTCCTTCCCAGAAGCTTCTCCGATATTTCATTGGGAATGAGTACGATGAACTCATCCCCGCCAAGCCTGCCGATCAGGTCAGTTGCGCGGAATTCTTCCCTTAAACATTCTGCGAACCGCTTGAGAATATGGTCTCCCTCCGGGTGTCCTTCCGAGTCGTTGATCCGCTTAAAATTATCCAGATCGAACAGAATCATAACGCCCTTGGGATGATCCTGTGCCAGAAACTCCCGTGCCTTCTGCTCGAACCCGCTGCGGTTGTACAGCCCTGTCAGATGATCCGCGGCAGCCTGCGTGCGGGCGGCAGACAGCTGTCTCTCCATCCGCGTCAGCTGATAGCGGACGATCAGGATCGTCAGTACGCCGATGATCCCTGTGCCTGCCACGCCTTCCAGGAACGTCCACGCCGCCTGTCCTATCACCCGGTTCAGTGTTGTGAATGCCACCAGGTACAGACCCTTGGCACTGCGGACCACTGTTCCCTGGAGCTCCCCGTTCACCCGGTGTACTTCCAGACGGTCTTCCTCGAGCATCTGTAAGAATTCCACCAGTTCTGTTCTTGACTCCACAGCGTCGATTTCAAACTGCTGCAGATTATTCTCCGTGATGCCAAGGAGTCGTCCCTTCTCCATTCCCACTGCAATGATGCTTGTCTCATACTCCGTTGTCGCCTGCTTCAGGACGGATTCGATCCGCTCTTTCTCACTCTCCAGCACCGTCTGCTCCAGATCAACATCCAGTCTGAGAGCTGCGAACTGCTCGGATGCTGACGAAACAAGCACATAGAAATAGGAAGGTCTCTCGAACGCGTCCGGCTGGTCAATGTGGATCTCATAGGCCGGATTTCCGCCGGATCGCAGGAGCTGATCCAGTTCTGCCCGGTCTCCATATGTCTGCCCGATCTCCGGGTCTGTGCTGACCAGGATCTCTCCCCCGTGTCCGATCACAGTGATCTGTCCTGCCTTCATCAGTTCCTTCAGGATCGCCAGTCCCTCTGCAGAAATCATCTCCGCATCACCGGAAATGATATATTCCGCCGCCAGCGCCCGGTTCAGATAATCCTCCTGCAGGAGAGATTCATACTCCTCTTCCTCCTCATAGACCCGGTCAATATTCCTTTCCACACTGTCCAGCAGCTGATTCAGATACTGTTCCGTCTCGTCTCTTCTCCGCTCATAGAGGCTGATGGTAAAGATGGAAGTCAGAAGCAGGATGGCCACTGTGAAGATCAGGGCCAGCCGTTTATAGAGTATCTTCATATCCCGGCCTCCATTCTCCGGACGCGGCCGCATCAAAAAAGCGGCGCTTCACAAGCGGCCGGAAATAATAATATCCCTGCGCAGTAAAGCAGCCTTTCTCTCTCAGGAAGTCTGCCTGCCGCTCCGACTCCACTCCTTCAGCCACAACTTCCATTCCCAGACGCCGGGCCAGCTGGATCGTGGATTCCAGGATGATATCCGTCCTGGGCTCCCCGATCCTGCTGATGAAGTGCCGGTCCAGCTTCAGGATGTCGAATTCTGTTTCTGCGAGCATCATCAGCGTAGAGCATCCGGTTCCGTAATCATCCATCGAGACCTGAAATCCGGCCTCCTGCAGCCCTCGCACAAGCCGGCTGACGCAGTCCCCTTTGTACAGACAGGGCGCTGTCTCCGTAAGTTCAAAGCACAGATCCCTGCCGTCCACGCCATATTCTCGGGCCGTCTTACAGACCTTCTCCACGATCCCGCCTCTGTCCTGATGAAGCCCGGACAGATTCACAGACACAGGGCCCGGATGGATTCCGCGAGATTTCGCCTCCGCGAGATCCCGGCAGACGATCTCTACCACTTCCTGATCCAGCCGCAGAATCAGCCCGTTTCTCTCCAGCTCCGGAATGAAACCGTCCGGCGGCACGGTCGTTCCGTCCGCTCTCTGCCACCTGACCAGCGCTTCGGCGCCGCAGATCCTCGCGCTCCGCAGATCGACCTGGGGCTGATACCAGACATGAAACTCCTGATTTTCCAGTGCTTGAAAGAATCCCGCGCACTGCATCTCCTCGGTTATGCCCATAAACATTTCCTCCGTTATCCTGTCTGTAGCATTCCTCAGTTTCATGCCCTTTATGCGCGGGATTTTTCAAAAACAGCATTCATAAGGAAAGCAGGGGCAGCGCTAATCGATCTCCTGAGTGTCGATCCCATATACCATCCTGTCCGCAAACAGTTCCAGCAGCGTCTCCCTGTCAGCCGTACACGCGAATCCATACACCTCCAGTCCATTTTCTCTTACATAATCCGCAGCCTCCGCAAAGACTTCCCCGGACTGTCCCATCATTCCCAGAAACTCCTGCTGTTCGGACATGTATTCCAGCATCACGGCAAAGTGTTCTTTCGCAAACGCCTCCTCCTTGATCCGTTCCCGTGCCTGATCCCATCCGTCGGGATCTTCCCCGGTGGACCAAAGTACCAGATCCGGATATTTCTCACGGTCCCACTCTACGGAAGACGACTGGCCCAGCATGGTATAGAATCCGAGGTTCACCGGACGTCCGGTCCTCTGATAGGATTCGGCCATCGTCCGCGGCACACACCACAGATCGCCGATCCGATCAGAATACATCTCTGTAAACGCAGTAAACGTGTCATAGTCCATCAGCTGATCCAGGGTCACATAGGCAAGATAGGTCTTGTTCTCTTCCAGTCCCATCAGTTCCTCTTCCTGCTGCGCTCTGTCTCCTGCCGCATAGAAGCTGTTCTGGCTGTGTTCTGCCTGAGCCGTCAGCGTTCCCTCCTGGTCCAGATCCATCTGAAACCAGCCGAAGATATTGGATACCGGAAGTTTCAGCTGGTTGATATCATAGAGTCTGAGGGTGCCCTGTTCGATCCTGCCCGCCACGTTGCTGAGCACCTGGTTTCTGCTGACACTTTGATAAATGGTAATGTCATAGTTCCCGTACCCTCTGTCCTCTGCCAGAACCTGATCCCGGTAAGATGCCGGCATGGCAAGTTCTGTATAGACTGCCAGGTCCAGGCTCATCTGGTTGGTCACTGTGTAAGATCCTTCTCCCGCGGTCTTCCCGGGATTGTAGTAGAAGCCTGCCACGGCCCTGGGAAGCACGAACAGAATCAAAAGCACAGCCGTCAGTGTCAAAGCGCAGACTGCTGCCCCCATCTTCAGGAACGCCCGGCGGACCGCCCGGTTCACACGCCGGGTAAATTCGTCTGCGGAGGTCCTTCTCCCCGTCTCTCCGGGGTTCCCTTCTCCGGACAGGATCTCCCCTGTGAATCCCAGCCCCTCTGTCTCTTCTTTTTCAAAAAGGTATTCACTGATGGCCTCATGCCGCTCAATATCCTGCTCCACCATTGCCCGTTCTTCTTCTCCCAGTTCCTTCTTCCTGTAGAGTTCCAGCAATTCATGATATTTCATAACCGTTCACCTCCATGTTCCTTCGCAGTTCCTTCTTTGCACGCATGCTTAAAATTCTCGCGTTTTCATAAGAGATCCCCATAATCGCAGCCGCCTCCTTCAGAGTGAAATGCTCGAAATACGCAAGCGTCAGGATTTCCCGTTTCCTTGGATCCAGAGAGAGCATCGCACGGGTCAGCATCTCGCTCTCTTCTTTCTGAATGGTTCTTTGTTCCGGATTTCCGTCATTTCCGTCGTATGCACCGCCGTTGTCTGACTGTGCCTGCTCCATTTCCATATTCTCTGCGTACAGTTCCCGCCTCCGCTTCTTCATCTCATTGTACAGGAGATTCCTGCCTACCATATACAGCCAGGCGCGGGCATTCACATGACTGGAAGGAAGAGAGATGAGGGCCTTGCAGAATACTTCCTGCATGATATCCTCAGCTATCAGCCGGTTCCCGCACAGAGCCGACAGATACCGATAGATCTCCCTTCCGAACCGATCGTACAGTTCTTCCAGTAGTTTCTTCTCCAAACCCTCACCTCCTTCTTCCGTCTCCTTTCACTAATATAACAGTTCAGCCCACGGAACTGTTACACTTTCTGATATTTTCTTTTCTTATTTTTTCGCATTAGCGCAAAAACCGCCTGCACGGGCCGGCAGTTTCTTCTCTGCCCGGTCCGTACAGACGGTTGCCTGATGGATCTTCAATGAAACGCTTCTGCCTGATGCTGTACAGGGGAAGCCTCCTCCCCTGCAGGCAGCAGATTCTGCATACTCTTCAGACTGATCGCCAGCGTGGATGTATTGTGGAGGAGCGCCGATGCCGCCGGCTGAATGACGCCGCCCACGCCCAGCGCGATCAATCCGGCGTTGATCCCTACGATCCCTCTGTAATTGCAGCGGATCCGCTTCATCATGGCGTTGGCCAGCTGCTTCAGTGTCACAATCACCCGCAGATCGTCTGCCGCGATGGTGATATCCGCGATCTCCCGTGCGATCTCTGCCCCGTCACTGATGGCGATGCCCGCATCTGCAGCCGAGAGAGCCGGTGAATCATTAATGCCGTCTCCGATCATGATCACGGTCTTGCCCGCTGCTTTCTCCTGTTCGACAAACCGGGCTTTCTCTTCCGGCAGCACTTCTGAGTAATACTCATCCACGCCCACCCGCCGGGCAATCGAAGCCGCCGTCCGCTCACTGTCCCCGGTCATCATTACAACCTTCTTAAGCCCTTCTTCTTTCAGCATCCGCACCATATCCGCCGCCTCTTCCCGGAGCGGATCTTCGATACAGATCACCGCGGTCAGCTCTCCGTCAATGGCAAGATACAGATGGGAATACTCGGGCGGAAGCGCGTCGAACCGCTCCTGCATCTCCGGGCGGACCACACACCCCTCATCCTCAAATACAAAATGGCTGCTGCCGATCACGACTTTCTTCTCTTCTATATAAGAAGAGATGCCATGTGCTACGATGTACTCCACCTTAGAATGCATCTCCTCATGGGCCAGCGCCCTCTTCTTCGCTGCATCCACCACCGCTTTCGCCATGGAATGCGGAAAATGTTCTTCCAGACATGCTGCGATGCGCAGGGCCTCCTCCTCCGGACAGTCCCCGAAGACCTGGACCTTCTTTACCGTCGGCTTCGCTCTGGTAAGCGTGCCGGTCTTGTCGAATACGATGGTGTCTGCCTCTGCCACGGCTTCCAGATACTTCCCGCCTTTTACCGTGATCCCGTGCTGTCCTGCCTCCCGGATGGCCGAAAGCACAGCAATGGGCATCGCAAGCTTCAGCGCGCAGGAGAAGTCCACCATGAGAACGGAAAGTGCCTTCGTCACACTGCGGGTGATCAGTCCGACTGCTCCGGTACCCGCCAGAGTGTAGGGCACCAGCTGATCGGCCAGATGTTCAGCCTTGCTCTCCAGAGCAGATTTGAGCTTTTCAGAATCCTCGATCATAGTCATAATCTTCTCATATTTCGTGGACCCTGAGACGGCTTTCACGACGATCTCAAGCTCGCCCTCTTCCAGAACCGTGCCTGCATAAACCGTCTTTCCCCGCTCTCTTCGCACCGGCAGAGATTCCCCGGTGAGCGACGCCTGATTAACCATACCCTCTCCGGCTGCCACTTCTCCGTCGAAGGGGATCACATTGCCCATGTGCACGACCACAGTATCGCCCGGCCGGATCTTCGATGCCTGCACGAGCACGTCCTGTCCCTCTCGTTTCAGCCACACCTTATTTACATGAAGGGACATGCTGCGCGCAAGATCTCCCACGGATTTCTTGTGGGTCCATTCTTCCAGGAGCTCTCCCACGCCCAGCAGGAACATCACAGACCCGGCTGTGTTGAAGTCGCCCCGGATCACAGACACACCGATCGCCGTCGCATCCAGCACCGGAACCTCGATCCTGCGTCTGGCCAGGCATCGGATCCCTTTCCATAGATACCGCAGCGCTTTCAGCGTCATCCAGACTTTGCGGATCGGATCCGGCATGAACAGCCGTCCGCCGTAATGCAGGACCACTTTCGTGATCAGCTTCTCCCGGAAGGACGAATTCAGTTCTCTCCCGGAACTTTCCAGCACGTTCGCCGGGACCTCCGCATTCTCATAGCGGAAGTTCCGGAGTATGGCAATGATCTCCCCGCGGGTTCCTGTGTAACAGATCACAGCGTCTGCGGTGCGCTCATAGACCTTCGCGCCTGTCACACATTCTTGCTTTTCCAGAAACCAGCAAAGAGTATCCGCCTGCGCACACGTCATCCTTCCCTGAACAACATGTATCCGCAGACGGCCTTCTATCTCATGTTTGATGATAAATCTCATCGAATCTCAGATGCTCTCTTCCCTGTAATTGTCCGCACCTTGCTCTTTCCCTTCAGTTTCCTCTGATTCCACGCAGTCCGCGCATGCGTCCTCCTGCATGGCAGCCGCTTCTTCCGCCGCCCGTTTCTCATTGATCTGCTGGGCCTCAGCCAGAATATCCTCAGCATTTTCCTGCACAGCAGCTGCTGTCTTCATCACGCAGTCCTTCGCGCGCAGAGCCGCTGCAGTACAATTCGTATATACCTTCTTCGCGTCTCTGCTGGACAGGACCTTCACGCCCGCTGTACCGAACAGCACTCCTCCTGCGAATAATCCAACCTTCTTCAATACGGATACACTGATCATACTTCTCTCCTCCTGTTATTTGTGTTTATGCCCCGTGTAGAATACCATGGCCAGACAAAAGACCATTGCCCATGCCCAGAATCTATGTTGTTTCACAGCCGCACCACTTCCTTTATTAGTAATATGAGATTGAGACCGAAAGGTGAATCACTTTGACGATGTCACCAAACGCACAGCCTTCCGGCTCTTCCATCATATTAGCAACCCGGAGAAAGACTAGTCAAATCTAACACCATGTATCGAGAAATATTATCATATATTCACTGAACGCAAAAAACTCCGCAGACAAGTCTTTCTGACTCATCCGCAGAGCTTTTCTCAGATCACGTGCAGAACAGCTTTCACATCCGCCCCGTTCAGAAGCGTGTGGCTCTCATCCATCGTGCAGGCCGATATATTCAAATGGATCTCATAATCCCCGGCATCCAGTGCCTCTGTCACCTCAAACTCTGTCACCGCCTTGCCCGGCTCGATCCAATCAGACTCATAAACCGGAGTATCTTCTTCTCCGATGGTCACTGTGTATTTGAAATAGCATTGATTGTCCTCCGGGTTGGCGAGAGTGATCTGCCAGATGGTGCTTCCTGCCGCCACCATGATTTCCCCGTAGCCGGGAATCTTGATCCCTTCCTGTCCCCCGGAGGCATCTTCCAGTTCCTTCTTCCATTCAGAGGCATCCTCATCTACGATGATTCCCACTGTACTCTGTGCATTCTGATGCTTTCCTGCCAGAAATGCAATCCCGGCGATCCCTGCCACAAGGACCGCCGCGGCCGCCAGGACGATCAGTCGAACCCTTCTTCTATTACTGCGCATCCGTCACAGCAATCCCGAATGTAATGCTTCCTGTGTAATCAACGCCGTACTCATATCTTCCGGCAATCACCGGTTTAATCTGGTACTGTTTCGTGCTGTTCTCTGTAAAGGATACTACTTCTTTTCCTACTCCGACCGCTCCGGTTGACGCATTGGTCTCAATCACTTCTCCCCTCTCGGAGATGATCTGATAACGCAGGCTGGTTTTCGGAGAAGTGGCTGCCTCTAAAACCATCTGATCCTTGTAGCCGCTTGTTCCTGCGATTGTTACGGAGATCTCCTTTCCCTCCGGAAGATTCTCCACATCTTCTGCAGTGACATCTACTGTCGTGCCTTCATTCCCCATCGAGACGCTGGCAGGTATGGTTACGGTATAGGAAGGTTCTGCGGTCAGATTCACGGTCAGATCCTGGCTGGCCTCTTCCGCCATAACAGCCATGGGAGCCGTCATACATACTGCTGCTGTCATAAGAGCTGCAAATACTTTTTTCTTCATCGTTTTTTCCTTTCTGAATAAGATTGCTGCATGTAACAGTTACATGCTCAGCATAACAGCCTTCCCGGGTTCCTTCTATCTCATGCGGGTTAAATAAACGTAAACGATCGTAAAAAACAGGGAAAGACACAGGCATCCGCCCTATCTTTCCCTGCTTTCGTCTGCTCCTTCAGTTCTTGATCCGTTGAGCTGTCCCGGCTTTTCTTCCGGCATCTGTGCCGCCGCTCTGGATTCGTATGCCTGCGACTTTCTGGTCTTTCAGATACCCGCACCGTTTCATGCCCTCCTGTACCACCCGGTTCCATTTCACAGAAGACAGGCGGCAGATCGTATTGTCATCCAGGATGATCTCGCATCCATCCCCTTTCGTGCTGTCGTCCGAACACTCTACCTTATACATGTTCTTCCGGCTGATGGCTCCGATCTCTTCCAGTGCATTAATCATACGGTACACCGTCGCCACACCGATCCTGTGATCTGCCTTTGACGCTTTATAGAAGATCTCCTTACAGCTGGAGCAGTCATCTTCAAGAATAATGTCTATCAGCATCAGTCTCTGCTTTGTGATCCGGCATCCGTTTTCTTTCAATTTCTCGATGATCTGTTCTTTCCTGCTCACATCCGCCTCCCCTCCTTCCTGTCCGGCATTCCCATTCACAGCCCGCCGCGCAGTCCTGCTTCCTGCCCGCCGGATCGGCCCTAACGATTCCTCTTTCAATCTTTCCTGATTCTAAGAGATACGGGTCACCTGATACCCGATCTTCTCCACTGCATTCTTTAATACATCATTTGTAATTTCCCGGTCACAGGAAATCCTGGCGCTGCCTTTTGACAGATTTACTTCTGCTCTCACCCCGTCAATCTGATTCAGAGTCTTCGTCACATCCATGGCGCAGTGCGCACAGTGCATTCCTGAGATCTGCATCGTCTTTCTTCCGATCACCGGGCCGTCCAGTTTCTTCTTCGGCATTTTCCCGCTTCCGGGACAGCTCCCGCCGGCCGGGCATCCGATACATTTCACGCCGCTTCTTTTCGCCCGAACAATATATGCGGCTGCACTTCCGACTAAAATCAGCAGAATCACGCTTACAATCACATCTGTCATACTCTATATCCTCTCTCTCCAATCTGCAGCGTCAGGGTACAACGCCAATTGGCGGACAAAGCAGCTTCCTCTGTCCGCCAATGACTATAATACCAGATTCTTATGCATGCAGACTATATTCTGCCGCAAATTCCTGATCTGATTTGCGTATTCTCCACACAATGATGGCCGCGAATACCAGAACTGCGATCAGACCCGGAACGAAAGCAGTTCCCAGAGAACCTGTCGTAACCAGTGTTCCGATCTGGTATACGAGGAATGCTACGGTATAGCCGGTCGCCAGCTGGAGGCAGATGCCGCCGAACAGCCACTTCCCGCTCTTCATCTCAGAGTTCATTGCTCCGAGTGCCGCGAAGCAAGGCGGCGTATACAGGTTGAACATCAGATACGCAAGGGCTGCCGCTTTCGTAAGTCCCATGATGGTCGCCACTTCATTTCCGCTGCCCACCAGCGCCAGTTCCTCTGTATCAATCAGGTTCGTTACACCATAAACAACGGCCAGTGTACCAACCACATTCTCCTTGGCGATAAAGCCTGTGATTGCTGCAGCCGCAAGCTGCCAGATGCCGAATCCCAGCGGGATGAACAGAAACGCAAATGGGTGCGCAATGCTTGCAAGGATGGATGTGCTCTCTGCACCCTCCTCTACCACCTGGAACTGCCAGTTAAAGCTCTGCATGATCTGGACAACCGTGTTGCATACTAAAATGATGGTTCCGGCCTTGACAATATATGCCTTGCCGCGCTCAAGCATGGAAATGCACGCTCTCTTCAGGCTCGGGATCTTATACTCCGGAAGCTCAATGATAAAGAATGATTTCCGGTATTTCTGGCCTGTGATCCTCTTTACAAGCAGTGCGCCCAAGAGAATCAGCACAATTCCCACCAGGTACATCGTAGCGGATACCCACCATGCATCTGCGAAGAATGCGCCCGCGAACAGTGCGATCACCGGGATCTTCGCTCCACAGGGCATAAAAGGCGTGAGCATGGCAGTTGTCCGGCGTTCCCGCTCATTGCGGATCGTACGGGAAGCCATAATTCCGGGGATTGCACACCCGGTTCCGATGACCATCGGGATCACGGATTTCCCGGACAGTCCCACTCTCTTGAAGATCGGATCCAGCACGACGGTTGCACGCGCCATATACCCGCAGTCCTCCAGAAGAGCAATGAGGAAATACATAACCATAACCAGAGGCAGGAATCCGACAACCGCGCCTACGCCGCCGATGATACCGTCAACCAGAAGCGCGTACAGCAGGGGGTTGGCATTCTCCATCAGGCCGCCGACCCAGCCCTGGAAGGTCTCGATCCAGGCAACCAGCCAGTCGGCAATCCAGGTTCCCAGCGTGGACTGGGATATGTAGAATACAAGGAAAATAATCGCTGCAAAGATCGGGATGCCGACGATTTTATGAGTAATAATACTGTCGATCTTATCCTGTGCGTTCTTATTTTTCGTGAAGACTTTCCGCTTCTCAACCTGCTTTACGATGCCGTTGACAAACTCGAACCGTTTCCGGTCCGCAGCCTCTACTGCATTCTTATCTTTCAGGTCAATCTTCGCCTGTACATAAGGAGCTGTCTGGCCCATCCCTTTCAGGGCAGCTGCCTGTGTGACAGCTTCCTTAAGTCCTTCGTGTCCGGAAGACGTAGAGATCGTCTTAATCACCGGGCAGCCCAGTTTCTCGGACAGAAGCTTCTCATTGATCTTCGTCTGTTTCTTCTCTGTAATGTCACTCTTGTTCAGTGCGACAACCACCGGAACTCCCAGCTCCAGAAGCTGTGTGGTAAAGAACAGGCTTCGGCTTAAGTTTGTGGCATCCACGATGTTAATGATCGCGTCCGGCTTCTCATTCTTTACATAACTGCTGGTAATGCTCTCCTCTGAGGTAAACGGGGACATGGAATAAGCGCCGGGCAGATCCACTGCGACCAGTTCCTCCGTTCCGTCATAATAAGCCTTCTTGATCAGGCTTTCCTTTCGCTCTACCGTAACGCCGGCCCAGTTTCCAACGCGTTCGTTTCTGCCTGTCAGCGCGTTGTACATGGTTGTCTTACCGCTGTTCGGATTCCCTGCAAAAGCAATTCTCATTGATGTTTCTCCTCCTTCATTCCGATTAGTATAGACTAACCTTTCTGTAAAAAAAATAGTAAATGAATTACTATTTTTTTATTTTTATATTGAAATAGCTTTCGCTAAATCAGTATCAATGTTGTATCTTCCATCTTTGATGGACACCACGCAGCCGCCTCTCACACGAGACACCACGGTGATCGGTTCGCCGCTGTAGCATCCCAGAGAAAACAGAAATGCTTCCAGTTCTTCATCCTCTGTCACAATATCCTGAACGATATACTCTTCGCCTTCCTTAGCATCCATTAAATTCATTACTTCCAGATCCTCTCATCTCATATAGCTTATGCCGGTCTGACTCATTTCATGCCGGGCATTTCACTTCATCTAACAGATGCTAGTTTAGACTAACTTCCTGGATTTGTCAATCCCTTTTTGAGATAAATTTTCATTAATCACAACAGACAGCCATTCCTGATGACCTGAAGTTATTTCTCTTCAATCACAGAGGTGCAGTGCGGGCAGCGTGTGGCCTCCAGCGGGATCTCGCTGAGACAGTAGGGACATTTCTTCGTCGTCGGCGCCGCCGGTTCTTCTTTCTTCCTGCCCAGAGACAGCAGCGTATTGATTGCCTTCAGCAGACAGAATAATACGAACGCCATGATCAGGAAGTTCGCGCAGGAAGAGATAAACTCCGACGCGAATCTCGCCACATCCGCCAGCGTATACGTCTCCGCCCGGGTCACGAATTTCAGAACGGGCGTAATAAAATTATTAGACAGGGAGCCCACCAGATCCGAGAACGCGCCTCCGATGATCACACCGACTGCCATGTCCATCATGTTTCCGCGAAGGGCAAATGTCTTGAATTCCTCAATAAATTTTTTCAGCATATGTACTCTCCTTCCTTTTTCGTTTGTCCATCGCTAAAGATTATACCATGAACCTCTTCTGAAGGAAATCGTAAATTATGGTTTGCCGTCCCCGTCTGAATATGATATACTTGTTAGAAAATATTCGAACAAATACTGTTCAAAGATAAAACGAGGTGAAACCAATGCACGGAAATGAATCTGCCGAAAACTATCTGGAAACGATCCTGATCCTGAGTCAGCGCCTCCCTGTAGTACGTTCTGTAGATGTAGCGACGGAACTGGACTTTAAGAAATCCAGCGTCAGCGTGGCCATGAAGAAATTAAGAGAGAGCGGTCATATCGTAGTCTCCCCGGAAGGTTATATCACCCTTACCGCATCCGGCAAGGAGATCGCAGACTGTATCTACGAGAGACATACCCTTCTCTCCTCCTGGCTGGAACGCCTCGGCGTAGACCCGAAAACAGCCGCTGAAGATGCGTGCCGGATCGAGCATGTGATCAGCGCAGAGAGCTTCGACGCGATCAAAAAGCATATCAGATAGCAAAAAAGCCCCGGACAGGGAACAGAATCCCCCTTTCTTCTGTTTCCCGCCGGGGCTCTTTCTCTCTAGTCTTCTGTTTTCTCTCGGCTCTCCGTCCTCCTGCGTATCTCCATCCGCCTTCTTACGGCGTCCAGATCTTTCGCTGTATCCACGGACAGGCTCTCTGTCTTATTCACCGGGATGAACTGCAGTGTTTTCCCGTAATCAAGAAACCGCATGGTGTCAATACCCTCAATCCGCTCGAATCGTCCCGGGACAGAGTCTGCGTAGAACTGCAGCATTTTCTTATTGTAGCCGATGATGCCCACATGCTTATAATACACGAAATCCAGGGCTCCGAAGGGATACGGCACCGGTGTTCTGGACAGATACAGCGCCCGGTAGGACTGGTCAAATACGACTTTGATGTTGGACGGATCCATCACTTCCGCGGGGGTCTCCAGAGGAGCGATCAGGTTCGTGCCAAAGGCCTCTTCTGCCGGGAAGCACTCCGGCACGGCAGCGTCGATGTTCTCCGGGGAGATCAGCGGCTCGTCCCCATTGATCTGCACGTAGAAATCCGCCTCCACTGTTTCTGCCGCCTCGGCCAGCCGTGAGGCCGCGCACGGATGGGCGGCAGACGTCATAAGGCAGGGGATCTCATACTCCTGGCAGACCGCTGCGATCCGCTGGTCATCGGTCGCCACCCAGACGCCGTCCAGACGCCTGGCCTGCCGGGTCCTCTCATACACCCACCAGACCATCGGTTTCCCGGCAATCTCCATCAGCGGCTTCCCGGGCAGTCTGGAAGACCCATATCTGGCCGGGATGATTCCAACAGTTTTCATAAGCTGCTCCTTCCGCTCTCCCGCAAACGTTCCAGCTCTTCTCTCAGTTCTTTCTCCGCGTCGATATATTCCAGCAGCCGGCGTTCGGTGGCTTTGAGCATTCCTTCCAGCATACAGATCCGGATCTGCTCGTCACTCATCTGTCTCACAGAGACTCTGGTCTTGGTATGTGGGAATTCTTCTTCCGCGGCAAACGATTCAGCCATCTTCTTCATCTCCTTATTCTCCGTATAAAAATACATCGTATGCTCCGTAAAACGCCGGTCCTCTTCCAGCTGTTCTACGCGCACGCGGACCGGCACCATGTCCAGGAACCAGGACTTCTGCGCGCAGTCATACATCTGGTACTTCCCTTCCTCGTTGAGAAAGAGGATCCCCTCCGATTTTCTCTTCTTACGTCCCGGAAAGTCCTTCTCCCACGGCCTGCATTCTCCCGGATCTTCTCTCTTCTGATCTCCGCACAGATACAGGTATCTTCCGTCCGGGATCTCATCCGGCCCGCTGATCAGGAACGGTCTCTCTGTCTCCGGTTCTGCTGCCGCCAGATTCTCTATCTGCCGCTGATTGACCCCGTCCGCGCACAGAGACCGAATCCCCAGGTGCCGTGCCAGCCGAAGCACCATTTCATACAGGGGGTCATACCGGAAGGTCTTTTCGTAACGTGCGTGAAACACAATCTCCCGGCGGAACTGGCCGCGGATCTGGTTGATCCCTGTAGAGCTCACTGTACAGATGGTCCGCGGCATTTCCTGAAAGGCAAGGGGCAGCAGTTCTGACGGAAACGGCTCCCGGATGATCTCTGTCCCTGGAAATAAAAGCCGGTAATACAGAATATCGTCCGGATGCGGTTTGATCAGCACTTTCTTGTTCCTCAGATAGTAGTCAAACAGATGCCGGTAGATCCGAATCTGATCTTCCAGACTGAGCTGTCCCAGATTGGCGAACTGCTGGGTCAGGAGCAGGACACAGTCTCTGCGGTCTCCCAGGAAGGGAAGCCGGAAGATCTGCCGGATCTGTCCCCGGACCCGCTCCGGAAGCCTCTGATACTGCTCCATGACCTGGAAATCCTCTGCCTTCTCATCGGCAAATCCCGGTTCCTGCGCCTTCATATCACAGTACTTTTTTGTAATCATGGGACAGCTGTGGTCGTACAGTCCATAGCGGTCAATCAGCTCGTATTTCCCGGGCGCGCTCTTCTTATGAATCTCCGCCAGCACCCAGGGCCGGCTCAGCGCGCCGCTGCCGTCCTCGAACATTTCGAAGGGAATCTTCCTGGCCGCGAAGAATACCTGCAGGCAGGTATGGATGCCGGCGGCAAGGATCTTGTCGAACCGCTCCGGGGCATAGGGCACCGCCTTCTGAAACTCTTTCTCCACCTCCCGGATAATTTCCTCATCGCTTCCCCGGTACCCTCCGAACCGGAACAGACAGACCTCGTCGAAGAATCCTTCCGTCTTCAGTTCCCGGTATCCCGGCATACGCTCTGTAATATAGGTTCCCAGAATGAGAACACAGGTTTCTTCCCGGTGGAAGACCTGTCTGTGCACCATACATTCCAGGATCTGATAGGATGACAATGCCTGATACAGTATCATACGCTCTCCTCCCACAATCCGGCCTTGCGCATCACTTCTTCCACGGATTCCATCACTGCTTTCTCCTGCGTGGCAAAGAGATCCCGCCCGAAGATGTAGCCTCCGAAATACGTTTCAAGCCACAGAAGATTCCGGGAGAAATACTGGAACGGCATGTAGGCATCATGCCCGGATATATCCAGCATATATGGGAAATCCCGAAACCGTTCTTTGTAAGTTCTGACAAAGTCCAGCGTCCCCCGGTGAATCTCCCGGTTGTGTTCATAGTTCTCTGTCTCCGGGATATCGTAGAGGAATTCGCCCCCTTCTCCGAATCCGAGAAATGTAGGGGTACAGGACTGGGTCAGGATCTCGAAGAAGAAGGAATTCAGCCGTTTATTCTCCTCCTGATGGGCGTCGTGAAGCCCTTTGTTCTGCAGATTCGAGAAGAGATACGTCTTCACCTCTCCCCTCTGCATCATCCCCGCCATATAAGTCTCATTCACATTTCTGGCAGCTGCCAGCAGGCAGTGAACCCGGCAGTCCATGCCGCAGACCTGCTCAGCCAGATACTTGACCTGAAGTACATTATTCCCGGACCATCCCACGTCCACCACGGCCACCGAGCGGGCTTCTCCGATCTTCCGCATCAGATAGTCCCGGATCTGCGCCTGATCCGTCTCATAGCAGGCGCACAGTTCCTCCCAGTGATCGATCAGCAGCCGCCGGACTGCTTTCTCGTTCTCCGGTGTCAGGAACTCCTCCTCACGGATCCGGTATTCCGGGAAATACCGCTTCAGCGCTCCGATCCCCGTTCGTTCAAACAGCGTGCCCACTCTGGACCGGTACAGCGCATTGGCTTTATGGTGGAGGATCTGGAGCAGATAAGGATGCCGGTTGCGATTTACAATGGTTTTCACAACAGGGATCCGGGACCAGAGTACATACTCCGTGTCCATGTCCGGGTACATCTCCTGGAATACCTTCTGATACAGGTCTCCTTCCCTCGCCAGAAAGAGAATCTTGTCAATGCCCTGTTCCTTCACATACCGGCAGATCCACTGGCAGAACCCCATCACATACAGCCCTGTATAGACGAATCCCACTTCATAGTACGGGCTGTACTGATATCTGCCGCTGTGCAGATGCGCGTTGACAATCCCGCAGTAGGCAGAGCCGGCCAGCCGGGACATATCCCCGGCCCGGAAAGGAGCCCCTGCCTCATTCACATTCTGATAGTATCGGGTCTCGATCCCTTTGGCTCCCGCGGATTCGATGTCGGATCTTCTGTTATCCCCCACATGAACGATGCTCCCTGCATAGGTTCCTTTGAGGATCTCATATAGTCCGCCTCCTCTCTTGGAACAGTTGTAATCACAGGATACGAAGATCCGGTCAAACCCTTCATACCCGCAGACGGCGAGCAGCCTGCGCATCCGCTCTTCTGGCAGATACATATCCGAGACCGCGGCAAGGATCTTCCCCTGCCCTTTCATAAGCCGGAACACTTCCATCATATAAGGGTTGGCATAACAGAGCCTGCACTCGGTGTCAAATTCCGTCTCCGCGCCCAGCGCGGCGTCCACGCCGGTCTCTTCCTCCACGATCCGGTAGATCTCTTCCAGCGTCACCTCGGTGTTCCCGCGTTCCATCCGGTTCTTCTCCCGGGCCTCCTGCTCTGCCCGGATCCGGATCTCGCAGAAGTCCATGATCCCCAGCTGCTCCCCGACCAGAATGAATAGATCCGAAGGTCTGGAGAAGGGACGGAAGATCAGCGTGTCGAACACGTCAAAAGAGATCACCTCGTAGGGCATCATTCCTTTCGCCAGGTGCACCGGCGGGACCCTTCTGTCCGCAGTTGACTCCGGCCCGCCTTCATAGAGTCTGCCGCTGTTTGGATTGCGGTATTTTGAGAACCCGGCAGTGATCTTCAGACTGCCGGGATAATCCCAGTATCGCTTTTCATTGAGTGTGTATTTGATCCGGTACTCATACCGGACGCTGCCCTCGGTCTTGCGGTCCGTATAGGCAGTCCCTGCAGTCTGTGTCAGGAATCTCCGGTTCTCCCCCTGCCGGATCCGGTACAGATTGTAGTGTCTGGCCCCGGGAACCGGATCCCAGGACAGGAGAATACTTCCATCTGCCGCTGCCTTCCCGCGGATACTCCCAGGTACGCGCTGTCCGCGCTCCTGGCCCGCCCCAGACTGCGGAAGGGATCGCCTCTGCTCTGCCTCTGTCTGCCCCGGGTCCGCCTCTGTCCGCCCCTTAAGCTGCAAGAACGCGGAATCGGGATCCTCCCCGCAGATCTGCCCGCCTTCCGGATCGTCCTTCCGATATTTCCACAGCAGGCCAAGCAGTACCCGCCAGTGCTTCATACGGTTGGTCTCATGCTCTTCAATATGATCCATGACATATTCTTCATATTCCTGCCTGACCGCTTCATTCCCCCGGACAATCTTCTCATACAGCCAATCCTTCACTCAGAACACCCCCACAGTTCTTCTGCACACTGATCCAGGATTCCCCGTTTCTCAAGGATCATTTCTACGAATTCCCGCACTGCGCCCTGGCCTCCGCAGGAAGTCAGGACGCAGGCACACACAGCTTTCACCTGCCTGGCCGCGTCCTGTGGACAGGCAGGGAGTCCTGCACATTTCATGGCCTCCAGGTCGTTTAAATCGTCCCCGATGTACGCTGCTTCTTCGGGCCGGATCCCCTTCTTTTCGAAATACGCTGTCAGGAATGTACGTTTATGCTTCACATCCTGAAAGACCTCCGTGATCCCCAGCTCCGCGGCCCGTCTGGCCACGGCGCCGCTCTTTCTCCCTGTGAGGATCACGGTCTCGATGCCTGCCTGCCGCGCCAGCAGAACCGCCGCTCCGTCCTTAATCGAGAACTTCTTCATCTCCCTTCCGTGATCATCCAGATAGACCCCTCCGTCTGTCATCGTTCCGTCTACATCCAGAATCAGATACCTGATTTTCTCCAGATTCTCTGTGATTCTCACTGCTGCACCCTCCTTTCTGCTGCATCTCCGCTGTTCTTCTCCCCTATGACTGCAGGGGATTGATCTTCTCTCTGCTTCCACCTGCCGGACATGATCCCCCGCTTTCCTCCGGTGTAGGTCCGATAGAGCTCCTCAATGCAGGCGCGGTCAAACGCACTTTTGCTCTCCTTCGGCACCATCTGAAGGATCCGGTGCATGTCTTTCGCCGTGAGGGTTCCCTTGGACAAGAGATACTCCGCATAGTTGCGATGCAGATTAAACTTCGCGGACAAGAAGTATTCGGCCATATACCCCCAGGGTTCCTTCGCCCGGATGGGACTGATCTCATGTTCAATCGCGTCCAGAACAGGATCAATATCATACCCTGCGAAATGGGTCCGGTTCAGATAATCCATGATCAGCTCCATGCACAGATTCCCGGGGACTCTCCCCATGCCGTTCAGCGAGGCATCCAGCACACACTGCCTCTCCTTGGGACGCTGTTCCAGAAAGGACTGGGCGAGCAGGAAGGACTGGGCCATGTTTTCATGGAGATGAAGTCCCAGGATGATCTTTGGATCCAGATTATTCTCACACAGAGAGCAGATCCGGATCAGTTCTTTCTTCGTCATGGACCCGAACGTGTCCACAATGGAGAACCCGTAAGGCCCAAGCCGGTTTACCTTTTCCAGGAGCAGTAACAGGTCGCTGTCGCTGTATCCCATGATATTGATCGGGTTGACAAACAGCGGATAGCCTTTGTCCATGACCCGCCTGCAGAACAGAAGCCCCTCATCTGCGTCATAATCATGAAAGGTAACCCGCACCGCTTCCACAGTGCCGTCGTTCTCTTCCAGTTTCCTCACATCGTACTGGCTGTGGAGCGCCATCACCACGAATCCGGATCCCCGTTTCTCCTCGGGCAGGATCCGTTTCAGCTCCTTAATTGAGTTGAACAGTGTCCGGTCCGGGTCATACGCACAGTCTCTTAAGAACCCGACCTCGATCAGGTCCGTCCCCGCCTCGATCAGCCAGCGGATGATCCTGCGGATCGTCTCCTCTTTAAAGTCCCATTCATTGATATAACCTCCGTCCCGTAATGTACAGTCCAGCAGTCTGATCCCGTCCATATTGTCCTCCTTGTATGATACGTATCTCATTTTGTTCTCTCCGTTGTCTTTCTCTCCATTGTCTTTCTCTCTGTATCTGTCATCTGCCGTCCGGCAGCGCTCTTCTGTCCATCTGCGACCCCCTCGGTATTCTCTTTCTGAAAGAGGATTCTCACCGTCAGCAGCAGGAGTCTCAGATCCAGATGCAGAGAATAATGATAAATGTAGATCAGATCGTATTTGATCTTATCTTCGGGCTCAGTATTGTATTTCCCGTAGATCTGTGCGTATCCGGTCAGACCGCCCCGTACCTTCAGCCGCTCTGTGAACTCGGGAATGATCTGCGCATACTCTTCGATGAATTCCCTGCGTTCCGGCCTGGGCCCCACCATGGACATCTCCCCCTTCAGCACATTGATTAACTGAGGCAGCTCGTCAAAATGAAGATTTCTGATGACTCGCCCCACCCGCGTGATCCGGGTATCATTGACGCTGGCCAGACGGGCGCCGTCCCGCTCTGCGTCTACATGCATGCTGCGGAATTTCAGCATATCGAATTCCCTTCCGCCCCGCGTGATCCGTCTCTGCCGGTAGATCACCGGTCCCCGGTCCTCGATCCATACCGCGGCAGCGATCACCGCCATCAGCGGAGCCGTCAGGATCAGAAGCACCAGCGCGCACAGGATATCTGCCGCCCGCTTCTGGATCTCCTGTTCTCTGGTCAGTCTCCCTTCCCGGCAGTGAAACAGCACTTTGTCATACAGTCTCAGAATATCTGCATTCTGGATATAGATGTCTGAGATCTTGGGAATGCTGTAGCACTCCCGGTCCCTGCAGATGCACAGCTTCATGATCTGATTGCGCACCTCACTGGGGATATCCCCCAGGTAAACTGCCGCGTACTGGTCCATCATCCGGTCGATCACCTCCACGCCTTCCCGGAAATGTACGCAGCCGGTGATCCTAAAATATCCGTTCATCCGGTTATTCTTACGGACCGTCTCCCCCGGATCTTCCCTCTCCCCGTATACAAACAGCGCCTGCTGGCAGGATCTTCCTTTCAGGTAAAAGAAGAAAAAGACCGCCGCCCACAGCATACCCAGAGAGGCTTCCAGAACCGTCAGAAGGAAGAAGATCCACAGCACCTTCCCCGTTAAAGCCCCGGAAACCGTACACATCAGAAGTGCAAAAAACAGATTCGCACACACCGCTCCGAAGAACTGGGCGTAGATCAGGTCCAGGATCCTGCGCTGTTCGATATTCCCGGCCTCCAGAGCGGCCCAGGCCCCTGCAAGCCCGGCCAGATAGAGCAGCGTCACCGGAAGATACCGGTCCTGCCAGAGCTGACGCATGGCTTCGGCAGATGCACAGAAGAACACCAGAAACAAGCCTGTCCGCGATAACGCTTTCGCGGCTTTGAACATAGTATCTCCGCTCCTTCCCGCCTTCATACCCGCAAGCCCCCTGCTTCCTACTCCACATTCGGATCCGTGTCCCAGCAGAAGGAAGACTCCAGCCTTCTCTGAGCTCTGCGGTCTCTCAGGAATAATCGAAGGGGCGCATAGGCGTCTCTGCCGGAGATCTGTCCCATCTCCTGTTCCCAGAACTGCCCGAAGTATTTCATCCAGTCTTCCGTATAATCCAGGATCCCCTGCTGAATCTGCCGGATCTCAGAATGATGGGCCTCTTTCCGGCCGAATCGGAAGGAAGGAAGCCCGCTGCCGTCTCTGGAGAAGCCGCGCAGCGTCGGTGAATCCGAGGTAAAGAGCAGTTCCATCCACAGATTGTGTTTCTTCCTCAGATCATGAAATCTCCACAGATCCCGGTTCTTCTGCTGGGAGAAGAGGTAGCTCTCCATCTGCCCCGCGAAGAAGAATCCTTCACTCACATCCGGGTCTGCGTTGCTGTCCGTAACCGTCCCCGCCAGCAGCGCATACACCCGGCAGGGCAGATGGAGGATCTGCTCTGTCATCGCCCCAAGCGCCACTGCCCCGCTGCCGGCCCAGCCCACATCCACGGCAGCCGCGCTCCGGCACTCCCCGGCGATTCCGGCCAGGTACTCCCCGGCTGCTTCCCGCTCTTCGCGGAAGGTGCCTGTCACCTCTTCCCACACAGAGAGCAGGTAGTCCCGGCACCGGTATGCCAACTCCCTGGTCAGTTCCTGGTCTTCGCCGCAGCTCAGAGCTTCGCAGGCCCTCGGGAGCAGCTTCCGAAGCCCCATGCTGCGGAAGATCTTCTCCAGCGAATACCCCTGCTCCGTCTTCTGAAACAGGAAACGCTCGAAGAAATCCGCAGGATAGATCTCTGCCAGAAGTCTGGCCGCCGCGCGGCGCGACCAGCGCACGAGGGCCGTCTTCTCACCCGGATACAGCCTGTCGTAGACCTTCTTCACGATCTCCCCGTCCCTTGTGAGGAACCAGACCGCCTCGATCTTCCGCGCGGCAACATAGTCATGGATAAACCGGCAGAACCCTAGCACCATCATTCCGCCGTACACATACCCATATTCATAGAACGGAGGATAGAGCCTGTTCCCTGCGTGAAGCTTGATGTTGACAATGCCTCTGTACATGCTGCCCACAACGGCCGACAGATCAAAGGAACGGTACTGGTTCCCCTCGGTCTGCGGGTTGGGATGCCAGAATGGAGTAAAACCGGCATTGCCGGCCATAAGGATATCGGAGCGGATATTGTCCCCCACATGGGCCATGCGTCCCGGCCCCAGCTTCTCCCGCATGACCCGGTACAGGCCGCCGGCCGCCTTGGACTCTCTGTAATCCGAAGAGACAAAATAGTGTTCGAATCTTCCCAGCCCTTTCTCTTCCAGCAGCCGCCCAAGGAAGGCCCCGTCAAGATACATATCACTGGCAGCCACAAGCGTCTTCCCCTTCCGCCTGAGCAGTTCCACAAGCCTCTCGAAGTACGGGTTTGCCAGGCAGAACTGCTCTTCCGTCTCCTGCTCGGCGCCCATCCCCTGCTCCTTTGGGATGCCGGTCCATTTCGCCAGGATCTCCCAGATGTCACTCAGACCGATCTCTCCGTTCCCTCCCTGCTTCCGGTCCCTGGCCCTGGCTTCTGCCTCCGCCCTGACCCGCAGTTCCCGAAAGCCCGGGTACGCGAACCGGATCCCCAGCATGTAGAACAGATCCGCCGGCTCCGAGAATGGGCGCAGCAGGAGGGTGTCAAAAATATCGAATGAAATCACATCATAAACCATCAGCTTTCCCGCCAGGTACTCCGGCGGGCGGATGCGCCGGTCCCGGGATTCCGGGAACTTCAGCCGCCTCGTCCTCCGCAGCTGCGGACCTCTTCCGATCCTTCCAGTCTTCATCGCTGTTCTTCTCCTCGCTTTCTCCCATATTCTGCATAAGCCGCGCAGACCTTTCCCGGGTCACCGGTCATCTTCTGAACCCCTTTCTCGATCCAGATCGCCCGGGTACAATTCTTCAGGATCGTGTCCGTCGAATGGGATACGATCAGGACGGTCGCCCCGCTGTGAATCATTTCCTGGATCCGCTTCCCGCTCTTCTCCTTGAAGAACATATCTCCCACACTCAGGATCTCATCCAGGATCAGGATCTGGGGATTCTCCTCCGCCGTCGCCACCGCGAACGCCAGGCGCGACACCATGCCGGAGGAGAAGTTCTTGATCTTCTGTTCCATGAACCCTTCCAGCTCGGCAAACCGGACAATGTCCTCATATTTGCTTCTGATAAAGGACCTGCTGTAGCCCAGAACCGCCCCGTTGAGATAGACATTCTCCCGGGCTGTCAGCTCCCGGTCGAACCCCGCTCCCAGAGTAAGCAGACGGATACTGTCTCTGTCCGCGCTCACTCTGCCTCTGGTGGGCGCCATAGCTCCGGAAATGATTTTCAGAAGCGTACTCTTCCCGGAGCCGTTGGTGCCGATGATCCCCACCACTTCTCCCTGATACACCCGAAAACGGATCCCCTGCAGCGCCCGGAGAGTCCGGTATCTGTTCTTCCCGGTGACCATGCCGATCACATATTCTTTCAGGCTGGAAGCATTCTCCACGGGCACGCGGAAATGCATACTCACATTGCGCACTGCGATCACCGGACGCCGGCCCGCCGTTCGTCCCGCTCTCTTGTTCTTTTCCCTCTCTGCCACTGCTTCTACCTCTCTTCTCTGTGTTCTGATTCTTCCCCTTGTCCGCCGGCGCTACAGTCTCTGTACAATCTTGTTCTGGCTGGCCCGGAAGATCCAGGCACCGGTCAGATACATTCCGATCCCCCACACCAGGATCCGCGCAGTGACTCCGGGCTGCGGAAGAGAACCGTACATGATACATTCTCTCGCGGCAGCGATAAAGTTATACACCGGGTTTTCCCGAATCACTGCCTGCATGATCTCCGGAAGCAGATCCAGCGGATAGAACAGCGCTGACAGATACATCCACAGTGTCAGCAGCACAGAATACAGATGCTTCACATCTCCGAAAAACACATAGAGCACAGACAGCAGGTATCCCATCCCCAGCGAGAAGAGAAAGACCGCGCACATCACCAGCGGATAGAACAGCATGGCCCCGGAAGGCCGGATTCCGAACCAGGCCAGGATCACGGCATAGGCGATCAGGGAATACAGGTAATTCACGAACGCCGTGCATACCCTGGCCAGGGGAAATACGGACCGTGGGATCCTTACCTGCAGGATCAGCGCCTGGTTGTCCGCCAGGGCTGTCATCGCGGTATTGGTGGCTGTGGTGAAGAAATTCCATATAAGGAAGCCCGTCAGATAGTACACCGGATAGTTTTCAATGGATTTGCGGAACATGGAAGAGAAGATCAGAGAGAGAACCGCCATGGACAGAAGGGGATTGAGGACACTCCACAGAATGCCCAGCTTTGACCTGCTGTATTTCCTTCTCATCTCTCTGGCAACCAGTTCCTGTATGACAAATAACGGCTGTGTCTTCATCGCTTTCTACTCTCCGTCCACTGTTTTTTCAAATAAAGTGCATACCGATACATCCGATTCTGAAGAAGGTGCATGTGCACGCGCCTGCCTGCAAGCCGGATGCTTCCCTCCATCCAGGCACTCTCCCGGATCACCTTCGGTTCTCCGATCCCCAGAAGCCCGCGGATCTTCGGCAGGAAGTGATTCCCCCGGATCTCTGCCTCCGACAGCGGCGCCGCAAGGGTCTGCCCTGCGTCCAGCACATCGTCTGTGAACTTCATCCGTCCGAAAGCCTCTGCCTCCCTGCTGTCCGGAGCCCCCATCAGCCTTCGGAATTCTCGCAGGTTCCGGGACTCTCTCAGGCTTCGGAATTCTCGCAGATTCCCCGGCTGTCTGCTTTTGTCAGCCCTTGCTTCCACGGCAGAGAGCAGGATGGAGAGTTCCTCCTGATTGCGGATCACCGGGTCCTCCGGGACCGGTTCATAGCCTTGTTCCCCCTTCCGGTAACCCACGGTCATGGGCGCAGGCTCGCTGAACACACATTCGAACAGGCTGTTGCAGAACCACACCTTTCTCCGGATGTTTCCCGTGGGGCCGAAATAATATGCATGATACCGCTCCGGGTCTGCTCCTTCCGGAAGATGGTAAAGGCCGAAATAGTACCCGTCCAGCCCCTCTTTGCGGCCGCCGGACTGCAAAAGTCTGCCGAGCGTCTGCTGCATGCTTCCCGTCCATCCGCTGTCAGCCACCGCGGCGGGCACATCGTCCAGAAGTCCTTCCTGCCGGAAGTATCCCATGGCCGGTTCATAGGCGGCGCGCGCGTGGGCAGATACGTCTTCCCAGAACTGCTGATCCCGGAGAAGGATCTCTCTCAATCCCTGCAGCTCCTGCCTGGACAAGATCCGGTTCCGTTCTCCCGCTCTGCCCATCCGCCGGGCCGTCCGGCAGACCTCTTCCTCTGTAAGTCCGGCCCGCTTCAGCACCTTCTGGAGCGTCACGTCGATGCCGCCCAGGCAGATCTGCTCCACAGCCTGCGTCCCGATCAGATGGAACCAGGGGATCCGGAGCGCGTATCTGGAGCACTTCAGATAGCGCAGTTCGATCGGTCTTTCCGCGGAACCGGATCTCCCAGCCAGATTCTGTCTGCTTAAGATCTGTGCCGCCCGGTACATCGGATACCCGTCCCGCGCAAGAAAATAGATCCGCCGGATTCCCTTTTGTCCGGCGGATCTTAAGATCCACTCTACAAAATCAACATAAACCGGAGCCAGCACGTCCTCCGCACTTCTGCGCACAGTCTCCATGCAGGCCTCTCTCACCGTTCGTTCCTCCATCGTTCTCTACGCCTCTCCAATCCGGCTCTGCCCCTGCTTCATCCTCCGGTACAGCCCGGGCGGCAGAACTGCGCCGATCAGCGGCCGGTACCGGCACAGCCACGCCCAGGGACCGGTAAGCCCCATGGCATGGAATCCATTCTTTCTCAGCCGTATCTCATCGATCCGCCTGCGGAACTTCCTCCTGCGGTATCCTGCCTCATCCTCCCGGTAGCAGAACAATTCTTTCTGAAGATTATACCCGCGGCATCCCATAATATGCATGCGCATGAAAATTTCATAATCTTCACAGCGCAGCATCTGCTGCGAAGTATTATAGGTGCCGCATGTTTCGAATACGGTCCTGCGGAACATGACAGCCGGGTGAATATAAGGGGAAAATGCCAGGAAGTCTTCTTTCCCTGGGATCACCGGCATTCTCCGGATCCCCCAGACCCCTGCATTGTCAAACAAAAATGCATTGCATCCTATATAATCATACTCCGGATGGCTGTCCAGGAACTCTGCCTGGATCTTCAGCCGTCCCGGCAGAGAGAGATCATCCGCATCCATGCGGGCAATATACTCGCCCCGCGCGTTGGCAAGACATTGGTTCAGTCCCCAGGCGATTCCCCGGTTCCTGTCCCCTTCCAGGAGCCGGATCCTGGGATCAGATCCGGCCAGACACCGCAGCTTCTCCCGGACCGCTTCCTCCGACCCGTCGTCATAGATCAGAAACTCCCAGTCCTTCTCCGTCTGTCTGAGAATCGACGCTGCCGCTTCTTCAAGCTGAACGTACGGATGTGGATTGTACACACTCATGATCACAGAGATCTTCGGTTTCATCCTCATGCCTCCTGTTCCACAGTTCCTGATAGATCCGCTCCATACAGCCCTTCGCCTTCTTCTTGTCAAAGCGCAGACTCTCTTCCCGGGCCGCCGCTCCCATGCGCCTGCCCATCTCCGGATCTTCTGCCAGGGCTTCTGCTGCCCGGGCGAAGTCTTCCGGTACGCTTCCCCGGCACAGGAACCCGTTTTCTCCAGGCTTGATATACTCCAGCGTCCCCCGGCTGACTGCCCCTGCCACCGGGATCCCGCAGGCCATCGCCTCCAGAGCAGCCATCCCCAGCCCTTCTCGCAGCGAAGGGAAGACGAAGAGATCCGCCCCCTGCAGCAGGACATCCAGGTCATTCCGGTATCCCAGGAACCGCACCTGATCCCGGATCCCATAGGCTTCGGCAAGTTTCTGAAGCTTCCCGCGGTAAGGCCCCTCCCCGCAGATACAGTAGCAGATGGGCCGCCCGCTGACTTCCGGAGAGTTCCGGATCATCTCCAGCACCGTTGCGTGATTCTTCTCCCGGTCCAGGAGCGCTGCCGTGAGAAGACAGAACTCCTGCTCCGAGACGCCCAAGCGCTTCCTCGCCTCCCGCCGAAGCTCCGGTCTGGGCGCATACTTCTCGGTATCTACCCCGACGCCTGGTATCCGGCAGACCTTCCCCTTTCGGCGCAGGGAGAACCTCCCCGCCGCCTGCTCATCCTCATGGTTGATGGTCACCAGGCTGTCCGTCATGCGGGCCAGGATCCGTTCCGCCGGATAATAGAGCAGCCAGTTCTGAAGGGGTGCGCCTTTATAGAAATGAAACCCATGGGCCGTGTAGATCACCGGGATCTTCCGTCCTGCTGCCAGCGATGCCAGCCGGCCGAGCACTCCGCCCATCGGTGTATGGCAGTGGATCGTATCGATCTGCTCTCTGCGGATGATTCTCCGAAGTTCCCGCAGTGCCCGCAGATTCGCGCGCACAGACAGCGGCGACTTCTCGATCGGAATCGGATGCAGCCAGATCCCATTTTCCTCAAAGTATCCTTCCCGGACCGCATAGGCAGGCCGGTCAAAGTTCGAGGCAAAATGAATCTCCGCCTCTGCCTCCTGCAGCAGTTCCACCGTATTTCTTTCAAACTGCCAGAGGAACCCACTGACTGTCGTAATCATCAATACTCTGTGCTTCATCCTTCCTCACTCCCGTCCCCGGGACCCCTGGCAGATCACAGAGCCCGGTGCTGTTCTTTTGAATCCGGAAGTCAGTCTATCATTTCTGATTCTTCAATTCCTTATGAATTTGCTGGAAGGATTGGTGGATCCTTCCAGCAAACTGACAGCTCATGCAGGTATGGCTGCCGCCTGCCGGGCGTATCACGCAGAGAACAGGCCGGAGCACTTCTCCTGCGCTCCGGCCTGTTCTCTGCCTTTTCTATGATTCTTTTTTCTGGTATTTCTTCTCAGCGATAACCGATCTGAGCCAGCACACTCTTCAGCTCATCGGCAGACTGCTCCAGCCGCTCTCGTTCTGCGTCACTGAAACAGATCTCCAGGATCTGCTCTGCCCCACCCCTGCCAATCACAGTGGGAATGCTGAGCGACAGTCCTTTCATCCCGTATTCACCGCTCAATGGAACCGAGATCGGAGCGATGGTATGACTGTCTCTTACGATTGCCTCTGCGATCTTCGCGGCAGCCATACCGATCCCATAATAGGTCGCGCCCTTGCGGTCGATGATCTCGTAAGCACTGTCCCGCACGCCGCAGTAGATCTCCTCTTCTTCCTGCTCAAATCCTGCACACCCTCTCAGCCGGGCGAATTCCTCCAGCCCGATGCCGTAGATGTTCGCGCAGCTCCACGCCGCAAGCTCGCTGTCGCCGTGTTCTCCCACGATAAATGCATGCACATTCCGGCTGTCTACGTTCAGCTTCTCGCTGATCAGATACTTCAGTCTGGCCGTGTCCAGCACGGTTCCGGAACCGATCACCCTCTCCTTCGGGAACCCGGATTCCCTCAGTGCAACCTCCGTCAGAATATCCACCGGATTGGATACAATCATCAGGATCCCCTCACAGTTCACCCTGCGGATCTCTGCGATCACAGCCTTCATGATCCCGGCATTCTTCTGTACCAGATCCAGTCTTGTCTCACCGGGCTTCTGATTCGCCCCTGCTGTGATGATCACCACAGACGCATCTGCGATATCCTCGTATCGTCCCGCGCAGATATCCATGGCGTGAGAAAATGGCAGTCCGTGGCTGATGTCCATTGCCTCGCCTTCCGCTTTCGCCTGGTTGGCGTCAAGCAGAATCATTTCTGAAAATAATCCCTTCTGCATCAGTGTATATGCAATGGTCGATCCCACGAAACCACAGCCGATCACCGCTGCTTTCTGTATGTTTACCATGTTCCTGATTCCTCCTTCTCTTCACGGTTGTAATATAGTCATTTCCAGAAAAATCAAGAGTGCATCAGGTATTTTTTTCCAATTTGATCCTGGTTCAGCCATACAGTGCGGCTCTGCAAACGGTGCGGGCTGAATTGTTAATCTGGCAGCAATTTCAGCCCTGCTCCTTCAGGGAATGCTTCATCGTAATTGTGACCTTCTCATCATAGCAGGTGAAGATCTCATCGACTTTGTCTTTCTTCAGCTTCGGAGTGATCAGGCTGACCACGGGCACAACGATCAGTCCGGCCACCATGGCTGCCGCGCCCGCGTTGATCGGTGACTCAATGAATGACAGGAACATATTGGACACTGTCAGTCCTACTCCAACGACGAATCCTGCCCAGACGCCTGCCCGGGTCACTCCCTTCCAGTACAGTCCGTACAGGAAGGGCGCCAGGAACGCGCCCGCCAGTGCTCCCCAGGAGATTCCCATAAGCTGTGCGATGAAGGTCGGCGGATTCAGGGCGATCACGACGGACACTACGATGAAGAACAGAATCAGCACCTGCATGGTTACGATCTGTTTCTTCTCGCTCATCTTCTTCACAATATTGCCCTTGATCAGATCCAGCGTCATCGTGGAGCTGGAAGTCAGTACCAGGGAGGACAGTGTGGACATAGATGCCGACAGCACAAGCACTACCACAATCCCGATCAGAATATCCGGAAGAGAGGACAGCATATATGGAATAATGCTGTCGTACACAACTGCTCCGGTTGTCTCGTCATAGATCGCCGGGCTGTCAAAGAGTCTTGCAAATCCGCCGAGGAAATAGCATCCGCCGGATACCACGACCGCGAAAAGGGTAGAGATAACTGTTCCGGTGTTGATGGATTTCTCGTCTTTGATCGCATAGAATTTCCCGATCATCTGCGGCAGTCCCCAGGTGCCAAGGGAAGTCAGGATCACAACGCCCAGAAGGTTCAGCGGATCTGGTCCGAAGAAGGAAGTGAACGCTCCCGGCTGTCCTTCTGTCAGCGGTACATCACTGGGAAGCTGCGCCATCTGGGAGATGGCGTTCATAAATCCGCCCTGCCCGCTCAGCACAGCCGCGATCACTGCTGCGATTCCGCCCAGCATGATAATTCCCTGGATAAAATCATTGATTGCTGTGGCCATATATCCGCCAAGGATCACATAGATGGCGGTAAAGACAGCCATCACGATCACGCACCAGGCATAAGGAATATTGAATGCCATCCCAAAGAGCCTGGAAAGTCCGTTGTATACGGAAGCCGTATACGGAATCAGAAACACAAACACGATCACGGAGGCCGCGATCTTTAATGCTTTTGATCCGTATCTCTCCCCGAAGAAGTCCGGCATGGTCCGGGATCCGAGATGCTGGGTCATAACTTTCGTCCTCCGTCCCAGCACAACCCAGGCCAGCAGGCTTCCGATCACTGCGTTTCCGATCCCGATCCAGGTACTGGCGATCCCGTATTTCCACCCGAACTGGCCCGCATATCCGACAAATACAACTGCAGAGAAATACGAAGTTCCATACGCAAATGCCGTCAGCCACGGTCCCACAGAACGGCCCCCGAGGACAAATCCGTCCACGCTGGTCACGTGCCGTCTGGAATAGATGCCGACGCCCACCATGACTGCAAAAAATAGTACAAGAAATATCAGCTTGATTCCCATTTCAATTCCCTCATCTTTCCTTTTTTGCTCATTTCACTAATTTGCTTTAAAGCGTTACGCTTTAAAGCATTAAAGTATCCTGACATAGAATAACACGGGCAAAACGCCCGTGTCAAGTCTTATATCCTGTTTTCTTCCCGGCGTCTGACGCCCTCCCCGAAAACCGTCTATTTCATCTGTTCTACCCGTTCCTGGATCGTCTTATTGAAGTTCTCAATCTTCCTGCTGTACGGCTCATTCATATATTTCGAATTCAGCATGAAGTCTGCCGTAGCCAGATTATTGGCGATCGGAATATCATATACAACCGCAATCCTGAGAAGCGCCTTCACGTCCGGATCGTGGGGCTGTGCTTCCAGCGGATCCCACAGGAAGATCATAAAATCAATCTGGCCTTCCACGATCTTGGCGCCGATCTGCTGATCTCCTCCAAGCGGACCGCTGCAGTAGCCCTTCACCGGAAGTCCGGTTCTCTCAGCGATCAGCCGGGCAGTTGTCCCCGTTCCGCAGAGGAAATGACTCTTCAGGATCTCCTGATTCCGCTCGCACCAGTCTACCAGCTCTTTCTTCTTCCCGTCATGAGCCACCAGCGCGATATGTTTCGCCTTCTCAATCTCTACTGTCACATAATTCTCTCCCAACACAGTGCCTGCCTCCTGTCTTTTTGCTCCGCCGGCTGTTTTTTTGCCGGCGGCACTTACACCATCTGCTCCATTGTCTCAAACCGCAGCGAAGCGAGTGCTCCCATCGCCACTGTTATTATCATACTATAAATCAGCACGATTGGGAAGATCAGATCCGAATTCACAAATATGCCCACAAGTGCCGCCGCTCCTGCTCCCATTCCCAGAAGCGCCATCTGGATAAATACCCGGAGCACATCCTGTCCGGTCTTGCCGAACACTTCCCCGAGAAGGCTCTGGGCCAGCACTTTCGTATACAGGCGGTCCGCCTGAAGCACGGCGAAGATCAGGATACAGAAGATCACATATACCGGGTGGATCTTCCAGAAGATTCCCAGCGGAATACAGATGATGCACCCGTCCAGAAGTGCTTTTACATGTTCCATCGCTGTGGCGTACCACAGCTTCTTGATCGCACTGTCCGGGATCAGGAAGAGATAGGGATTCTTCAGCTCGCTCTCCCATTTCCCCAGATATCCGCTCATCACCAGAGAGACATAGGCCACGATGCCCAGCAGGAAGAGCTCAGCGGAACCCGTCTCTGTCACCGCCTCCCGCAGTGTATAGGAGAAAATAAACGCAATCACCGCAGACATCACGGTCACCTTGGTAAAGATAAAGAACCGTTCCTTCTTATACTCCAGCAGCTGCCGGCAGAAAATGGCCCGGGCTCCCCTGGCGCTGATCCGCTCTTTCACCCGGCGGAACCGGCGCTTCTTCTCGTTCATGCTCATGACCATCTCGCCGTTCTTCTGCCTGCTTATGATCTCCGCGTAATCATCGGCGAACTTGGCCGCCTCCTCATAGTATCCGCCGTCGCAGTGCATCCGAACCGCCCCGGCTACCGAGAAGAGTACTGCTGCCAGATACAGAATACTGCATACCACATTCAGCGTGGTCGGTCCAAGCAGCACAAGCCGGCACACAGCCACCTGCCATCCCACCACCGGGAGCATCTGCAGCACAGGCCAGTCCACGAAGGAGACCGCGCTCTCCACAGAGAGTCCGTTCTTCCTGAAATACAACACAATGACCAGAGTCAATGCAGCAAGAAAGACCTTGATTCCCATCCGGATGCCGCTCATCAGCTTCTGCGGGAGCCGGTCATTGGTGTAGAGGAAGACCATGACCGACAGCTCCATCGCTGTCTCCAGC
Organism: uncultured Eubacteriales bacterium; assembly: GCA_949283695.1. Classification (GTDB taxonomy): domain Bacteria; phylum Bacillota; class Clostridia; order Lachnospirales; family Lachnospiraceae; genus Mediterraneibacter. Next base: position 44,950 of record CASDTX010000007.1, read on the forward strand.
ACACAGCTGGTCAGCAAGAGGAGAAGCATCCGCCACGCCGCGACCTGAAATATGGTAATCCCTCCGATGACCATGACGATCCACAGAACCACAGACATCACATAATTCATCCACGAACTGCTGATCAGCACCAGCTTCGGGCTGATCGGAGCCGTGAAAACAAAGTGCGTATGAGCCGGACGGAAGAGCACGCCTTTCCGGTTCGAATAGGCGATGAAGTTCACCAGTGTGACATAGATCGTCCATACAGTCAGGAGAATGACCAGCCCATATGTAGAATCCAGACGGATGGTAGCCGCCAGACTGCTCAGGCCGAAAATCACAAAGATCCCGTACAGCACGCCGAAGATCAGCGCAATCAGAGTGGTCGGTTTGCGCACCGCTTTCTTCAGATTGTTGATCAGACTTCTCTTGGTCAGATAGATCAGCGCTCTCATTCTTTCTCACCGCCCGTCATCTCGAAGAACAGTTCATCCAGATCCCTGCCGGCAGCGTCCGCCTTATGATAGGATCCGACGATATGACCTTTCTCCATCACAAACATGATATCCCACAGTTCCTCCACCATCTCCAGCATATGGGTACTGATCAGCACGGTCACCCCGCTGTCCCGCAGCCTTAAGACCACCTCTTTCAGCGTCTTGATTGCCGCCGGGTCCAGTCCCACCATAGGTTCGTCCAGCAGGATCACCTTCGGTTTGACCGCCATGGCGCAGCAGATACTCACCTTCTGCATCATTCCCTTGGACAGTTCATTGCCCAGCTTTTCCTGCTTGTCGTCCATCTCAAACTCTTTGAGCAGTTCTTCTACTTCCTCATCTGTTATATCACTGCTGTACGCCATTCGGATGTACTCCACATGTTCCCGCACCGTCAGCGCATCAAACATAGCCGGAATCTCCGGCACATAGCCGAACTGCTTCTTGGCTTCTATATTCCGGGCCGGTATGCCCTCAATCCGAATCGTTCCTTTATACCGCAGAAGCCCTGCAATACTCTTGATAATGGTGGATTTCCCGGCACCGTTGGGGCCTAAGAGCACCCCGACCTGGCCGTCGGGAACAGCAAAGCTGACATTGTCCACCGCAAGATTCTTTCCATATGATTTGCTCAATCCCTGGATCTCTAACATACTTCCTCCTGTCTGCAGGCTTTTCTTCTCTTCTGTTCTGCCGTCAGCCGCCAAATCAAATACCTGTCCACAGAAGCTTTCGTCTGCCTGAGGCATCCATGTGAACCGGAACGGACAATAAGAAAAGTCCCGCATCTTTGTACTGTTAATCTAGTACAATGATACGGGACAGTTCCCTATTTGTCAACACACAATTCGTTTACTCTTCCTCTTCCATATACCGGTGTTCCTCATCATAGAACTTCATCAAAGCCTGCGTTCCAAGATCCCCGTGTCCTTCTGCCTCCAGCTCTTCATAGTTGGCGAGCACCTGACTTAAGACACCCAGATCAAGGCCGCTTCTGTTGGCTTCAATCAGCGCCAGCTTCATGTCCTTGATGAAATGCTTCATGAAGAATCCCGGCTCATAGTCCCCGGCAATGATCTTCGGCCCCAGGGTATCGAACTGCCGGCTGCCGGCCGCACCGGCGGCTACAGACGCAAGAAACGTCTCCGGATCCAGCCCCTTCTCTTTCACATAAGTCAGAGCCTCGCACACCCCGGAGAGTGTCCCTGCGATCATGATCTGATTCGCCAGCTTGCAGTGCTGTCCGCATCCGGCTCCGCCTTCATAATTGATGTTCGTTCCCATCGCCCGGAACAGCTCACAGCAAGCCTCATAATCCTCCCGTTCTCCGCCTGCCAGGATCGAGAGCGTTCCGTTCTTCGCGCCCACATCTCCGCCTGTCACAGGCGCGTCCAGCACATGAAAACCGCGCTCTTTCCCTTCCGTATACAGTTTCTCTGCGAGCATGGGACTTGATGTCGTCATATCGATCAGATACGTACCCGGCGCGGCACTGTCGAAGATATTGCCGCTGTCAAAATATACCTCCTCCACGTCCTGTGGAAATCCTACTATGGTAATCACTGCGTCCCGGTCTTTCACGCAGTCTGCGATGGTCTCGTGGAACACCGCGCCTTCCCGGATCACATCCTCCACTTTCGCCTTCGTACGGGCATAGATATGGAGCTCGTATCCTGCTTTCATAAGATTGCGCACCATCGATTTTCCCATGATGCCCACTCCGATAAATCCAACCTGTTTCATTCTGGTATCTCCTTCCTGGGGGCGCCGCCCGTTTCCGCGGCAGTCCGGTCTGGAACGACGTTTGTTTCCGCGCTGTTCTTCTCCGCGGCAAGTGCGACGATCCGGCTCGTTCCCAGCCTGTCAGCGCCGATCTCCACAAACCGCTGCGCATCTTCCAGCGTGCGGATGCCTCCGGCTGCTTTGATCCGGGTCCGGTCTCCCATGGTCTCCTTGATCAGTTCTACCCCGCGGAAGGTCGCTCCCTCGCCGGCAAACCCGGTGCTGGTCTTAATGAAATCAGCTCCTGACGCCGCGACGATCTCACACATCTGCATGATCTCTTCCTCAGTCAGCAGACAGGTCTCAATGATCACCTTCAGGATCTGGTCCTTGCAGGCCCTGCGCACTGCCCGGATCTCGTCCAGCACATCCGCGTATCTCTGTTCTTTGACCATGCCGATATTGATAACCATATCGATCTCATCCGCACCGTTTCTCACTGCGTCTTCCGTCTCGTACACCTTCACTGCTGACGTGGCATACCCATTGGGGAATCCGATGACCGTGCAGATCTTCAGCCGGTCCCCTGCATAGTCTCTGGCCTGCCTGACATAACACGGAGGTATGCAGACGGACGCCGTATGATATCGGATGCCCTCGTCACAGAGCTTCCTGATCTGTTCCCATGTACTGGTCTGTTTCAGGAGCGTGTGGTCACACCTGGCCAATATCTCTGTTATATCCATTTCTCATTCTCCTTCTACTCTTTCCTTCTCCGGAGATCCCGCTCCTGTCTCTGCCATTCAGTCTTCTCTCTTCGTCACGACTTCTCCCTGCTTCTTATAGATGCTGCCGCCGGGCACGAATCCACGCACAGAAGACAGCGGGTAAATGTTGCTTCTGCTTCCCACAACAGTTCCCGGATTGAGCACACTGCCGCATCCGACTTCTACTTCGTCTCCGAGCATTGCGCCGAATTTCTTCATCCCGGTCTCGATATTGCCTTCCGGAGTCTTCACAACCACAAGCTTCTTGTCGGATTTTACATTGGATGTAATGGATCCGGCGCCCATATGTGATTTATATCCGAGAATGGAATCGCCCACATAGTTATAATGGGGAACCTGAACTTTATTGAACAGGATCACATTCTTAAGCTCGGTGGAGTTACCTACGACCGCGCCCTCGCCCACGATGGCATTGCCGCGGATAAACGCGCAGTGGCGAACTTCCGCATCCTTGCCGATGATCGCCGGTCCGTTGATGTATGCGGTGGGTGCCACTTTGGCGGATTTCGCGATCCACACATTCTCCCCGCGCTTCTCATACTCTTCACTGCTTAAGGTATTGCCCAGTTCCACGATAAAGGAACTGATCTTCGGAAGGACTTCCCAGGGATAGGTCACTCCCTCGAAAATCTCTTTTGCGATCGTCTGATCAAGTGTGTAAAGTTCTTTTACTGTCAATGCTTCCATCTTTTTTCTCCTTTTCTGCCGTCTGACGGCCTTTTTTATAAAAACCTGCCGCTCTGTCATAGCAGGCTCTTAACTGATACTGGTTATTCAGTCCTTTCACGCCCACTGTCCTTCTGGTGATGAAATCATCCAGCTTCTTCATGTATTCCTCTGAGGTGATGGTTCCCTCAGCCACATAGGTCAGTCCTTTCTCCCAGCTGGCGGTCAGTTCCGGGTTCAGCAGGGGCCGGATCGAATGATCCACCACATCGAAGATCATCTCTCCCTGAAGGGTAGGCGTGATAATCTGCGTCTTCTTATTCAACGCCAGATACTTGATATGGATCAGCTTCTTCAGGATCTCTGCCCGGGTCGCACTGGTCCCGATCCCGCTTCCCTTGATCTGGGCGCGCAGTTCCTCGTCTTCGATCAGCTGGCCCGCATTCTCCATGGCCAGGATCATGGAACCGGAATTGTAGCGCTTGGGCGGGGAAGTCTCCCCCTCCCGGATGTCCAGGGCCCTGACCGGGAGAACGGTTCCTTTCCGGAGGGTTTTGATCACCTCGAACAGCGCGGTGTCCAGAGCCTGATCTCCATTCTCTGCGCTGTCCGAAACGTCTCCGTTCTCCGGAAGCGGCTGCTTCTCTGCGCTCCCTCCCCCGTCCTTTCCCTGGCCGGAGGCGCCGGAGCGTCTGCCCTGCGGGATGCCGGCCACTTTCAGATAGCCTTCTTCCGCCAGGACTTTGAAACTGGAGAAGAAGCTCTCTCCTCTGATCTTGGATACAATGGCCACTTTCTGATAAACCGCCGGCGGATAGAAGATGCTTAAGAATCGCCTTACGATCAGATCGTACACCTTATGAGAGGTTCCGGACAGGGACTTCAGGGCACCTAATCCCTGCCCTGTGGGAATGATTGCGTAATGATCGGTAATCTGTTTATCGTTCACATACCTTGTCTTCTCAAGTCCCTTGTAGCTCCCAAACGCCAGAATATCCTGCAGATAGGGAGCCGCCATCTCGTATTTCGAGAGGCCGTTCAGATTCCGGCTGATCTCCTTCGCCACCGCGGTGGAGAGGACTCTGGCATCGGTCCTCGGATAGGTCACCAGCTTCTTCTCATAGAGTTCCTGCACGATACGCAGCGTCTCATCCGGACTGATCTTAAACCGTCTGGAACAGTCGTTCTGCAGCTCTGCCAGGTTATAGAGAAGGGGCGGGTTCTTCTTCTCCTTCTTCTTCTCCACGGACTCTATAACACATTCCACCGGCTGCTCTTCCGACAGATACGCGATCAGTTCTTCCGCTTTCTTCCGCTCTTTAAACCCGTTTTCTTTATATAAGTCAAAGGATTCAAACCACCGGGAGCCTTTCACGGCCCTCCACTCGCCCTCGAAGGTGCGCCCGGAGGCATCCACTGTGCTGACAACCCGGTAGAAAGGAGTTTTCACGAACTCCCGGATCTCCCGCTCCCGGCGGACTACCATGCCCAGCACACAGGTCATGACCCTTCCCACGGAAATCACGGTATACTTTGTTTTCAGATAATTGGAGATACTGTTCCCGTATTTCAGCGTCAGGAGACGGGAGAAATTAATTCCCATCAGATAATCCTCTTTGGCCCTTAAGTAGGCCGAGGCGCTCAGATTGTCATACTCCGACAGATCCCTGGCCTCCCGGATTCCCCGCAGGATCTCTTCCTCGGTCTGAGAGTCGATCCACACCCTGCGCCTTTTCTTTCCGGTGACGTGGGCTTCCTGCTCCACCAGCCGGTAGATATACTCTCCCTCCCGTCCGGAGTCGGTGCACACATAGATGGTATCCACGTCTTCCCGGTTCAGAAGCGTACTGACGATCTGGAACTGCTTCGCCACATCAGGAATCACTTCGTATTTGAACTCTTCCGGTATAAAGGGCAGGGTCTGCAGACTCCATTTCTTCAGCGCCGGGTCGTACTCCTCCGGGTAGCTCATGGTCACCAGATGCCCCACGCACCAGGTGATAATCGCTTCCTCGGATTCCAGATACCCGTCCCGGCGCTTTGCGTTTACTTTCAATGCTTTCGCGAATTCCTGCGCCACACTGGGCTTCTCCGCGATGTATACTGATTTTGCCATATGATGTCAAATGTTTTCCTTTTCTGTAGTATCCGCCGCACTACCGCACCAGGAAGCGGTAAGCGGTCCGGGTGTCGTATTTCTCCCCTTTCCTGCACAGCGGCTGCGGGAAGTTCTCGTGATGCACAGCATCCGGATAATACTGGGTTTCCAGGCAGACCCCGCTCCGCTTCTCATAGCACACCCCGTCCTTGCCCGGCTCGTGATCCAGGAAGTTTGCCGTGTACAGCTGGATACCCGGAAGATCTGTGTAGACTTCCATCGTAATTCCGCTTTCCTCAGCGGTCACTTCTGCCACTTTCTCGAACTTCCCGTTATTATTCAGCACCCAGTTATGGTCATAGCCGTCTCCGAAAATCAGAGGCTCATAGTCTGCGTCAATGTCCTCGCCCAGCGCCTTTGCGTTCCGGAAATCCATGGGAGTCCCCTCCACACTGCGGATCTCGCCTGTCGGGATGGACTGCGCGTCTGCCGGTGTGAATGCGTCCGCAAGGAGGGTCAATTTGTGATTCATAGCGGTCCCGCTGTCATGTCCGTTCAGGTTGAAGTAGCTGTGGTTTGTCATATTGATCACTGTATCCTGGTCCGGTACTGCCTCGTAGTGAATATTCAGCGTATTCTCCTCATCCAGGCTGTAGGTCACATGCATATCCAGCGCCCCCGGATACCCCTGATCCTGGTCCGGACTGTGAAGCACGAACGTCACCGCGTTCCGGGAGCGGCTGTCCACCGTCCAGATCCGTTTCTGATAGTAGTCATATCCGCTGTGAAGGTTATTGCCGTTGTCATTCTGATCCAGCTCATAGGCTGTGCCGTGCAGGCAGAACTTCGCGCCGCCGATGCGGTTCGCACTTCTTCCCACAGAGGCGCCCATACCGCCGTCTCCCTGCTCATATCCTGACACATCCTTATAGCCGAGTACCACATCCCGGAATTCCCCGTTCTGGTCCGGCACATAGAGTCTGACCAGGGAAGCACCGTAGTCTGTCACATAGGCTTTCATCCCGCTCTCATTCTCGAGCGGATACAACTGAGCTTCTTTTCCGTCTTTTGTTGTTCCAAAGCCTGCCGCTTTCTGTAATTCCATTCTTCTGTCCTCCTGCTGTTTCTTTCATTCAAAACATCGTATTTCTTCGGAACGTCCTATATCTTCCGTTCCGAACATTTTATTTCTTTCTTCGGAATATCCGAAGGATTCTCGCAGCCAGCGACTGCCGCTCCTTCGGCTTCTCTGCCGGAGCCGAAGGCCTGCGGGCACTCGCTGCCTCCTTCATAAAGGTCTCCTGCGCATTCACCGGCGCCCCTTCCCGGCTCTTTTTCTGATAGGTGCCGTCGCTGCACATCTGCCGCGCCTTGACATTGTCGGAGAGCATCACCCTCAGGTCATGGATCAGGCGCCGTTTGATGGCCCCGTCATAGATCGGGCACGCCACCTCTACCCGCTTCTCCGTGTTCCGCGTCATCATGTCCGCTGAGCCGATATATACCTTTGCCTCCGCTCCCTCGCCGAACACAAATACTCTCGGATGCTCCAAATAACGTCCCACAATACTGGTAACCCGAAGGTTGTCTGTCTCTCCGGGTATCCCTGGAAGTATACAGCAGATTCCTCTCACAATCAAGTCCACCCGGACCCCGGCCTGGGACGCCTCCGCGGTCTTGCGGATGAAATCCATATCCGTCACGGAGTTCATTTTCATAATGATCCGTCCTCTTTCTCCTTTGCGGATCTCCTCATCCATCAGGGCGAGGACCTTCTGCTTCAGGCTGGTGGGGGAGACGATCAGATGGCTGTACACGCCTTCCAGATTCCCGATGGCCATATTCTTGAAGAAGACTGCCGCGTCTTCCCCGATCTCCTGATCTCCGGTAATGAGCGAATAATCCGTGTACATCCTGGCGGTCTTCTCATTATAGTTTCCGGTTCCCACCTGCGTAATATAGCGGATCTCATTCTTACTGCGGTAGGTAATCTGGCACACCTTAGAATGTACCTTGTATTCTTCAAATCCGTAAATCACACGGCAGCCCGCTTCCTCCATCCGCTCGGACCAGTCAATATTATTCTGCTCGTCGAACCGGGCGCGCAGCTCAATCAGGGCGGTGACCTCCTTGCCGTTCTCCGCCGCCGCACAGAGATACTCCACCAGTCTGGCCTTCTTCGCCAATCGATAGATGGTGATCTTGATCGTCAGCACATCCGGATCTGAGGCCGCCTCCTTGATCAGCTGAAGGAACGGATCCATACTCTCGTAAGGATATGCCAGCAGTACATCCTTCTTCTTCACCTGTTCCATCACCCGGCCCTCGGCGAGTGACGCGGACGGCTGCGGCGTAAAAGGCTCCTCCGTCAGCGCCCGTTTCATGGAATCCGGCAGCTTATCCGCGATGGCAAAGATGAATCCCAGCTTCATGGGCATCTTCGTCCGGAAAATGCACTCCGGCGTGATATGGAACCGTTCGCAGAAGTACTTCTCCATCTCCTTGCCCAGCGGAGCTGCGGTTTCCAGACGGACGACCGCCATCCTCCGGCGCTTGTTCAGCGTCTCCTTCATAATGTGTCGGAAGTCTTCATTGTCTGCGTAGGCCTCATCTTCCGGGGAGATATCCGCATTTCTTGTGACGCAGATGTAGTTCTTCTCCGTCACCTCATAGCGGTCAAACACCAGCTCCAGGTATTCCATAATGACCTTCTCCATGCGGATATACCGGATATCATTTCCCGGGAGGTAGAGAACATCCGATATGTACTGCGGCACCGGCACGATGCCCAGCATGGTGCTGCCGCCCTGCTTTAACTGCGCCACCACATAGATCTCCTTATTAAGCAGGTGGGGGAAGGGATGATTGGCATCCACGATCTGCGGAGAAAGCACGGGCAGCACCTGGTCTTTGAAATACTTCTTCACGTACTTCTTCTCCTGCGCCTCCAGCCCCTTAAATCCGAGGCCGCATATCCCGTAGGGATTGAGCTGCTTCTTGATATCCGCGTAAGTCCGGTCCCGCTCTTTATACAGCGGCGCCACTGCCGCATAGATCGCGGACAGCTGCTCTCCCGGCGTCATGCCGGATCTTCTGTCCCGCTGCCTGTTGTCCACCGCCGCCATATCATACAGACTCCCCACCCGGATCATGAAAAACTCATCCAGATTGCTGGTGAAGATGGCGACAAACTTCATCCGCTCCATCAGCGGAACGCTCTCGTCCCTTGCCTCTTCCAGCACTCTCTGGTTGAAGCGGAGCCAGGACAGTTCCCTGTTCTGCGTATAATCCGGTATCTTCACTTTCTCCATAGTGTCCTCCTGATCTATTTCTCCAGATATTTCATCAGATCATCCATTCTTCTTCCCATATAGCTGTACCCGTGCTCATAGAATGCGTGCAGCGTCTCCTTGTTCCGCTCCAGCCGAGATACCGGCTTCACCTGGGGCCGCAGGATGAAGATCTCCCCCCGCTTCTCCAGCTGATCCAGATAATTCATGGTCTTATTATACTCAAAGCTCCGGCGCAGGATCGTGCGGATCAGTTCCGGATAGGACTTATATGCCTTGCGGTACACTTTCTGCATCGCCGGGGAGAGCACGCTCTTGCGGTAGCCTCTGTTCTTCGTCAGAACGACCACGATCTTCTCATTTCCTGTCTTCTGCGCTCTCCGGATCGGCACAGAATCCGCCAGGCCGCCGTCCAGATACGGAACATCATCAATATTTACAATGGGCGTAAGCAGCGGCATACTGCAGGACGCCCGGCAGATCCTCATCAGTCTCTCCCGGTCATGCTCCTCTGTCATATACTCTGCCTTCCCGGTCTGGCAGTTCGTTGTGACCAGCTCGCACCGGATCTCCGAGGCAAAGTACGTATCAAAGTCAAAGGGAAGAATCTCATTCGGGAATCTGTCAAAGATCAGATCCATGTTCATCAGACTCTTCTCTCTCATGAAATCCCGGAAGCCGTAGTAATAATTCCCCGTCTTATCCGTCGGAATCATACAGTCCCTGGTACGCCCTGGCTGCTTCGAAACATAGTCCACCGCGTTGCACGCACCTGCTGAGACGCCGATGATGTGGGACAGATATACATCCTGCTCCATCAGGTAATCCAGCACGCCTGAGGTAAAGACGCCTCTCGTCGCCCCGCCCTCCAGCACAAGTGTCGCTTTCTTTATATCCATATACATTAACCTCTCTTCTCTGTGAATCCACGGTCTTATTATATAACGTTTTCCCCGGTTCGTGAACCAAAACTTTTCACCCCATCTCGACCCGGCGGCGGACACAGGAATAAAAAAGGCCCGGGATGTCCCTGGCCCAATTGCAGCATCCGTGTACAAGGGGCCGCACACCCCTTGTACACGGACGCTAAGCTATGATTCATTCATTTCTTTCCTGCTGCGCGCGAATCAGAATTCCGGAGATATCGTCCTTTTCCCCACGGCTTTCTACTTGTTTTATGGCGAAGCTCAGTCTGTCCGTCATAACTTTTTCATCTGTCATATTCCCCGGGCTGAACCATTCCACAAGCTCTGACCGCTCCACTCTATGTCTGAAACCATCGCTGCACAACAGATAAACTGCCTGATCCTTTACACATCCTGATGTATATACCGGCCGTATTTTCTCAGAAGCGCCAATTCCCTGCAGCAGAATACCGGATGCCTTATCATCAGCCGCCTCACCAGTCGGGCTGCCGCCCGTTCCCGCCAAGCCGGCAATGGTCTGATCACGGGTAAGGGGAACCGCTTCATCCATGATTTCATAGATTCTGCCGTCTCCCACATGCGCAATATAGTATTCCTTCTCCATCAGGAGCATAACCGTCGCGGTGGTTCCCATACGCGATCCCCTCCCTGAGCGATAACTGCTGATTTGATGATGGGCGCTTTGAAGCAGAGCCTCCCACGAGTCGTATAATTCATCCTCAAAGTCATCGCAATCCCACGCTGCTTCCCGCTTTTCCAGAAACCATTTTTCGAACAGACGGACAACCTCTCTGCTTGCCACTTCTCCGTCTGCCAGTCCGCCTATCCCGTCACAGATAACCGCGAGCACGCTTTCCCGGCCGCAGAATCTCTGGTTTATAAGCAGAATAGAATCCTGGTTCATCTGTTTTCTGATTCCTTTTTGCGTCTGTGCTGCTGATATGTATCTCATAATTCCCCCTGTCTTCTGTCAGTCTCCCGCACCTTCTATCTGCAGATACGAAGTTCCAGTTCCTCGTCTGCCAGCCTGATCTTCGAACCAGACAGCAGAAGAACCGGTCTCCCGCCCGGTTTCACTTGCTTGTCATCTGCGTAGGTCCCGTTTTTCGATCCATTATCTTCAATATATACTTGCCCTTCATACACATAAAGGATCGCATGGAGCCGTCCGATCTGCTTATTATCCGGGATACAGATTTCGGACACTGAAGAATTCCTTCCGATCCGGACTACATCGCCCTGAATCAGGAAATTTTCTCCCGTTTTCACACGATGCAGCAGGAATCTGGGAGCCGTCTGATTCTCCTGTCCCTCCATCAGAAGTGTAGGCTCTGTTTCATACTGTCCGATATATTCCGTAGGCTCTATTTCCTGATAAGAGACTTTCTGCTGCTGAATCTTCACACTTTGAGACGGAATCGGAATTTCTGATCTCTGGTATTGATTCGCGTTTTCTTCCTGCCCCGTTTCCATCATTGGTCTGTGACGCAGGCCGCTGAGCGGATCCCGTCCGGGAATTGCGATACCGGCGAGGGAAGCAGGAACCCCAGACTCACTGCCGTACGCTTCCTGTTCTTTCTTTTTATCTGTCAGCTTTGAGAGCCATCCCTTTTCTTTCTTTGCTTCTTTCTTCGTCTCCTTCTTCTCTTCTTTCCTGGTTTTTCTGGAAAAAGGCCACTTTCGTTCTTTTGCCGGTTCCTCTTCCTCCGCATCTGAGAAAAGGACTTCCATATTTTTCTGTCTTTCCCGGCTGTCTGTCATATGGCTTTTGACCGGGTTCACCGCGGGAGGAACTTCCGCTTTCCATCCTCTCTCAGATCCGGCTGCGGAAGGCAGACCGACAGACGGATCCTTTATCGGATTTTCCCGTTGATAAAGTTCTTCTGAATGCCGGATTCGTTCTGCACCTCTTTCGGGATCTGGCTTCTCGTTTCTTAACTGTTCCACCTTCTCTTTCAATGCCTGGATCGAAAAGCTGTTTTCTTCTCCGAACAGATTAATCAGCGCTGCAATATAACTGCAGTCTTCTGTCTGATCGTATTTGATGCCTAGCAACAGTTCTCCCAAGAACTTTTCCGGCTTCGGCTGTTCTCTGAAAACAGGGAGTACGAGCATCTGGACACTGCCTGTCTTTGGCTCTGCATAGATCCGGGAATCTTCAAATACAAGAGAAGATGTCCGCAGCATATACTCCTGAGACGAAGCAAGCACATCTGCTACAGATGCGAACACTGACAATATTTTCTCCCGCTTCACAGTACCGGCCAGATAAGTTTTCAGACTCACCAGCCCTGTAATATCATACTTGACAGTCACTTCATCATTCATTCGCAGGAAACTGGCCGGTACGGTGCCTGCGATTCGATTATTAGACAACATTTCCATTGTAAATGTATCCAGCCTGTCTTCCGGCATCTTTTTGTAAACGAGATAGCTTCTCCCGTCCTGTTCTTCATGGCTCAATGAAATCATATTCCAACTTCCTTCCACCTCATAATCCATTTCTATCTATAGCCGGTCCCTTGTACACCGGAGCTATTGAAATAAAATCAGCTGTATCAGACAGCATGTCTGATCTTCCTGAGATTCCCGCCGGACCACTGCCGTTCCCTCCGAAGAGAAGTGCGACGCTTCGGTAAACTCAGGTTCAACAGCCATATTTCCCTCTGCATCAATATATCCCCACAGACCGTCCACGCACACCGCAGCGAATCCATTGGAAAATGATTCTGCATCTTCATAAGTATAATCGATGACCAGTTCTCCCTCCTGATCCGCGAATCCCCATTTCCCGTTCTTGCAGACCGCAGCATACCCTTCGTCTGTAAAGGGTTTTGCATCGTCAAAGGACAGATCACCTACCCGCTTCCCTTTCTGATTGATCATGGCGTATTCTCCATCTGTCTTGACGAAGATTCTATTCTGATAGGAGCAGAATCCGCTGGGATCAATCACAACCTCTTCATATCGCTCCTCAGAAACCGGTTCACCGTCTTTGTCCAAAAGCATCCACTTTCCGTCATTTTCCCCTGCGCCTACGCCGTTTTTGATTCCGGTAAGCTGATCCCATTCAAACGCTCCTGCCGGCTCCATCTCTTCATCGAGATAACCGTATTTCCCATTGATCCTGGCTGTCGCACGGTCCGATTCAAACATTCCCAGATCGTCGTATTGCGCATCCGGAACCTTCCGTGTCCGCCCCTCCTGGTCAATATAGAGATACTTTCCCTCCTCTGTACAAACAAGCGCAAATCCATCCTCTGAGAAGGGATTGGATTCCTGATATTCACAATCGATCAGTTTCTGCCCTGAGGCATCTGCAATCCCGAACAGCCCGTCCGATTCCACTGCTATCGTTTCATTGACTATATCCCCTGCCGCATCATATCTGCAGTAAAGCTCCTCATATGTTCCTTCCAGCTCCAGGAACCACTTCCGACCGTTTTCATTATCCGGATAGGAAGCCCGAAATTTCTGAAGATACTGCAGTGCATCTGCATAATTCTCTCTTTCGACATAATACTCCATCAGCATGTCAAGCGCTTCCGGGTCTTCCTGATTCGATTCCGCCTGTTCCTCACAGATATCAATAAATTCTCCGGCGTCACCGCTGAGAAGGCATGCATTGGCCATTTTCAAATAGAGATCCGTCCGTTCCGGGGCATACTCCAGAGCAGCTTCATACTCTGTGACAGCGTCTATATATATCTCCTTTTCCTCCAGCTCCGCCGCTTTCTTCAGATGTGCCTCTAATTCTTTCGGATCATTCACTGCTTCTGATATCGCGGTATACCAGGAGAGCCCCAGCAAACCGATCAATAAGAGAATCACATATTTCTTCATATTCCCATCAGCTCCCAAGCGCCATTGCCAGCAGCGTCCCTGCTAATACAAACGGTGCGAAAGGGATTTCCTCCTTCAGTTTTATCTTCCTGCGGATCAGCATCACAATACTGTAGGCGGCCGAAAGCACGACCGTCAAAAATACAACTGTAAAAATACTTCCGGTTCCCAGATAGAATCCTAACACTGCAAAGAGTTTCACATCTCCCATCCCGATGCCTCCCCTGGACAGAACGTACGCCAGCAGGAACATCCCTCCGCCTGCCAGCGCCCCCAGCGCAGCGGCAATGAACAGGGAAAGTCCATACCCCGTATATACCAGACTCTCAGCAACGAGAATCCCAAGTCTTCCTGCTGCCAGTACGATCAGAATCTGATTCGGGATCCGTTTTTGCCTCTGGTCGATCCATGCAATGACAAAAAGCCCTGTCAGAAGGATCAGATACCGGATCATCTTCAGCACTCCATATCCCATCAGGCAGAATTCGGCTGACAGAAGCAGACCGCATATCACGGCTGCTGTCAGCATCCTTCTGAATGTCTTGTTCTGTATCTGTTTTTTTAACCAATCTTTGATTCTGTCGATCTGCTGTTTCATTCTTCTTCCTTTGTATACAGGCTGTTACCAGGTTACCGTGGACGCGCATTGGCGGAATTGATAGGGACCGATCTCAAAATATGGAAACAGAAGGTTCTCCATTTCATATGTCACGACGATCTTGATATTGATCTTCTCTCCCTCCAACGGATTCCACTGTGATTCCGAAAAGCTCAGGCCAGACAGCCCACCCTCCACTCCCAGATTCGTCAGATACTCATCCGGATCATCCGAAAGAAGAGAAATGGCATCGCGGATGCTTTCTTTCGCCAAACCGCCTGCCACAGTCTCTAAGACCAGCGCACTTCCTTCTGATTTCACCAGACTGAACACGCCGTCAGCAATATCGTCGGGATTTCCCATCAGTTCCGCCAGGTCTTGGATCGACTTGGCTGCCTCGTCCACTGAGGTCAGAAACTTCTGACTCTTCGCCTCTGTGCGCACCATTTTCTCGCTGATGCCTGCCTTAGTCAGTACATAAGAATATGTAGAGATCTGTTTGGCCGTCTGGGTGATGGCATGATGAAACAGCATCTCTGTCTGGATAAATCTTGCAGCATTGATCAGAACAAAGAACGCACACATAAACGGGATCAGAAACAGAAGTGCCTCTACCGTCAGCGAGCCCCGTTCTCCGCCTGACGGAACCTTGCAGTCTCTCCTTTTTGTTTTCAGCCAGCTCACATTAATCACCTTTGCTTCTTATTCGTTCACAGTTACCATGCTATACAGCTCCCGGGCCAGCTGATCTAGTCCCAGTTCATCTGTCAGCGGTCCGGAATAACTTATGTTCAGTGTTACAGAATCATTGATCTGGTATCCGATCATAATGTCTGCTGCAGAGTACTCATTTCCCTCATCTGTGTACCAATATGCCGGATGTTCCGCAGTCCCGAAGTCTGTGCCCGAATCCTCATACGCTTTTATGGCAGTCAGAGTATCTGCTTCTGACGCAGAGACTGCAAAATAGAAGTTTTCCTCCAGATCCAGAGAGTGCAGCCATAGATAGGAGATCTCTTCTTCTCCGCTTTGAATTGCATCTAAGATTCCTTCCTCCTTAGCTTCCTGCAGGCTGACAGCCCCGGTCTCCACAAAGGAACGTTCCACGTCATTTTCATCCGTATAAGACGCCGCGAATTGATAATCCGCGGGCAGAGCAACCGTACAATACTCCTGCTGCTCCCCATCACAAAATGTTCCCATAGACACAGGAATGATTTCGTGATTCTCGAGACTGCTTGCCCGGCTGTCATCCGCACCTTCCGCTGTTGCATCATGTTCAGGCTGTGACGCTCCTGCCGCCATACCCTGTCCCTCATTTGATGAGAGGTCCGTAGTTTGATCCTCTCTTGACTGGTCTCTGTCTGCACATCCTGCCAGAACACACATCAGTGCAGCGGCAAGCAATATAACCGTTTTTCTCCTCATCTTCTTTTCCCTTCCTGATTTTTCTTTCCCCGTGAACGCGGTTCTAATACCCAAGGATACTCTCATAGTGAATCGTATAATTGTCATCCGGGAATCTCCATAACCCGTTTTCTCCCCAGTCCGATATTTTCCTCATAAACGTCGTGCGGGCCTTAATATCTGCATTTACTGACAGCATGGTAAAACTTTCCGACAGCGGAACGTCCGTATTGACCTGAATACAGTCGGCAATTCTCGCCAGCGTCTGCTGCTCATTTCCGATCAAGATCGACAGATTGAGGAAGATCCGCAGGTAGTCTGCGTAATCCAGAGTCACTCCTGACGTATTGTCTCCGAATTTGACATGATTCGTGGGATAGGTCCTCCACGTACTCGGATCTTTCAGAATGGTGACTCCGAATCCTTGTTTCATCTTGTTCATATCATCCGCTGTTTCCACTCCGGCAAGCCCCAGCTGAATGACAACCTTGACAATCGGGATCAGATAGGGAGCTGCCCCGGCTATCACAGAAGCCGCTGAATAAGCAAAGCTGCTGATCGCTGTATTGGTCAGTGCAAAGAATGAATTAAACAGCATCCGAATCCCGAAGATCATCATAATCGTATTTCTCACGTTATTCTGAGACGATGAATCTCCCCAAAGAATGTACTCGCACTCTCCGCGGTAAGCCGCGTGACCTGTAAGCGGATAGCCGCTGATACTGATGATATCACTCTCTTGTCTCGGCTGTCCGTCCTCCTTGTCTACTGTATAATAAGAAAACATCTGCATCGCATACTCTGCAATGTACAGGTTCTCCAGGCCTCCTGTTACAATCTCATCTACTTTGGCAAGGAATTCCGATGCTGCCCCCATAGACTCTTTGGTGTCAGAAATGGTATCCCGCCGCGAGCCGGAGTTATCTACATCGGCCGCCGCATCCATCCCGGTAAGTCCTTCCTCTGCTTCCGGGCCGCCCGCCGCATCCAGCAGTGCCGACGGAAGGGGACCTGGTGCCTCTGCCCAGTTATAGACGGGATAAGAATCGTCCACTTCGCCTGCTTCCGACGCGGCCTGGTTTCCAGCCTCCAGATTCTTATTTGCGTCATCCTGCTGTTGCTGAGAGTCTTGCTCCTCACGCTCTTTACAATATTCCTGCAGGCGCTGATAGAACGGATCATCCGCGATACTCTGCAGAGAGTTTCCGATTTGGAGTTCTATATGTTCATATTCGCTCATATAGGTTCTCCTTACGTCCTCTTCCGACATGTAGCCTGCCGTTTTCCCGCTCACTGCCTGGTCCGCTTTCTTCCGATATTCGTTCATTTGAGTTTTCGGCTCCTGGGATGCCAGGGACTGCTCATGGAATCGTTCCTTCTGAAGATTGTCGCTGAGACTTTTGGCATACTCTTTATTACTGCTGACCTTTTCCATCAGATTTTCCAGCAGTTCCAGATTCTCTCCGCCTTCTCCGTTGTTGAAAAAATCTCTGTACTCATCTGTTTCTTGAGCCATTCCCCCGTCTTTTCCGATTTCTTTTAATGCATTCGTCTTTTCATCCCAGTCTGTAAAACTTTTCCCCGCTGTTTCCAGCTTCTTCTTTACATCTTTGAGTTTTTCGTAAGCATCGTCAGCAGCATCCTCCACCTCCTGGCATACCGTCCGATAACCGCTCAGTTCCGTGAAGTGACTTCTGACCACTTCAAGCGCTGTCTTCTGAAGTGTATACGCATAGCCGTTGTCCCCTTCCAGCCTGGCTGTCTCTGCTTTATAGTTCTGTACAATGCTCTCCAAGTCCTTTGCTTCCTGGGATTCATCCGCATCCGACGTTTCGTCCTCTTCCGCATCAGAACGGTCCTTCAGCTTCTCAATTCCGCCCAGATGATCCACCGTATTTTTGTAATACAGGCAGTCAATATAGGAATCAAATGTATCCTCACTGCACGGATCAGAGAGATCCACCCGTTTCGCCATGTTTATAAAACTCTGTGCAGCTGATTCCAGGTCCATCGTTTTGTCATAAGATCTATAACGCTGGATCATTGCACGCATCAGAAGGCATTTCGACAGAATGGTTTCATATTCCATCTTGGCACGATCCAGTGCCTGCTGGATGCTGCTCACCCCGGGGAGCCTGCTGACCGCGCCGTTCAGCTTATCCAGCGCTTCCAGCGCTTCCTCAAAAGCATCCTGACAGTCCTCCATATCTTCCACGAATTCCATCTCTGCTTCCATCGCTTCGGTCATCTTCTTCGTATCCCTCAGCTGATCAATCTTCTCCAGCACCAGCTCGGTCAGACAGACCGGCGCCCGGTACTTCATATATTCCAGAATCTGCTGTTTCTCCACTTCTGTGCGGTAAATCTCTGTACCTGCTACAGACAATGCTTCGAAACGCTGGCTCAGCAGATCCAGGATCTGCTGATAGTCCTCTTGATCCGGAAGATTTGACGCGTTCAGCGAATCAACGAAGTACTTCTCCAGATCCCCGGACATCGCTTCCGGCGTCTGATCCATCACAAGCAGACCATACTCATCATGCAGTTCTTCGTTATACTGAGCCAGTCCGGCATTCATCGCCAGATCTCCGGCATCCGATATCACCACCTTGGCCATATAGATCCGGGCCGCGTCTGTCGTCATACCGGCAAACAGCAGAACCGGGAGAAGGATCAGGCAGAGAAAAACCGAGATTGCTCCGTTATTTTTATAAAAAAGTCCCATCCTGCTCCCTCTCTTTAAAAAATCACTGATAATACCTCATCCAGATTACTGAGGAATTCATCATATCCTTCCGAATATCCCAGCTTATCCATGATATAATTCACCAGATCTGCCGCCAGATCCACATTCCGCACAAACGCCCCCGGATTAACGGAAAAGCTGTAAGCCGCAGTGCGGATCGTGGTGCCCTCGTCATAGCCGAGATAAGCCAGCACACCGGGAAGCGGAATGGCGTGTGTCATCGTTACCGTGATCTCTGTCCCGAAGAATCCCCGGTCGATCTCCACCTGCGGACTGCTCACGGTCCCAAGTGCAATCAGCGATGCCCGTCTCGCGGCGTCCGCGAACTGGCTTTCATAGGCCTGGCCGCCGCTGTCCAGAACATGAATCGCTGTCAGCGCCTCCGAAGCCTCCTGGTACAGCGCAGACAGATTCCCGTGATACGCTTCATAATAGCTGTTCACCTCACTGGAAGAGGGCAGACCGTCTTCCGGGAAATCAATCTCATTCTCCTCTCCCATCCCCAGCCTGTCATACCCGTAATATGCTTCTTCCCGGGAAGCAGCGGCAGCCGTGCGCTGGACCTGATACATCATCATGTATTCCTGCATATTAAATAACGCCAGATAAAGCAGAGCCATCACGGTACAGAGTACAATCGGCATATAGATGGCAGCCTCTGCCATGATGGCTCCGTTTTCATTTTTCGTCTTTTGCATAGGATCCTCGAATCTATCCTGCCGCAGAATCCATCTCCGGCAGGATATACAGTTAACCGATAAAAGTAATTAATTTATTAAATGCAGCTTCGATTGCACCTCGCAGCTGATCTTGAAAAACGGCTGCTACGGCTATGAGGATTACAATAATTACCAGAATGGCAATCATGTCAGATGCGCCTTTCTCCTCCTTCGCCAGTATTTCCAGTACATTCATTCTTAACTTCCACAATGCATTTTCCAGTGACTTTCTCATTTTTACTTTCTCCTTTTATTTTGTATTCTAAGCGAACTGGTTTCCCATTTGCTTACATGGATAAAAACGCAGGGACAATGATCATGAGCAGAATTCCGAGAAAGATCATTGCCGTCGGAAACATCAGTTTCGAATTGGCTGCCTCTCCTTTTCTTTTTGTCAGATGTTTCTTTTCTTCCCACACCTCATCTGACATTTCTTTGAGGAAGTACGCCAGTTCCTGATTTCCTTTCAGTTTATTCTGAATAAGGGTTGACGCCACACGCCTGGCCTGCTTGATCATACACCGCTCTGCAAAGTTCCGATATGCCTCTGTTTCCGGCACACCGTTCTGCATCTCCTGGACCGCCAGCTGCATCTCCCGGTATAGTTTCCTGCTGCCCCCGGCAGCTACCTTTTCCCATGCTTCGCGAAGCGTCATACCCGAATTGATCAGCAGGGTCATTTTAGAAAGCATCTGCGGCAAATCCGCGAGAATCTCATCCCGCCGCTGCGTCAGCTGATCATTCAGGACCTCTTCTATATACCACATCACAATCCCTGCCAGGACTATCCCGAGCACCATAACTTCAGGCGAATTTCCCATGGCGCCGAGCAAAAACATCATTACGAGTACCGTAAATCCATACGTCCATTTCTCTGCATGAATTACAAAATAATAGTACTCTGCATAACGTCTCCCCCGGACCTCAGCAATCTCTTTTATTCTTTTCCTCGCATTGATCGATTTACCGTCAATTTTCAGGAACTCCATCAGCCCAAAGCCAACACAAAACAGTTCCGGGTATCGATATTTATCAGGATCAATGGAGTGGATAATCTCTGCGTACGGCTTCTCATATTTCTTTGCCAGAATCACCCAGATCAGAACGAAAACCGTGGCAGTCACCAGCATCAATAGTCTCTGTCCGCTCATGTTCTATCTCCACCTTATATTTTGATATCCGTTATCTTCCTGCCCAGCACATATGCAAATCCGAAAATCCCGAGACAGACAGCATTCACCAGAAACGCCGCAGGCGAATCCGCACCAAATGTCCCGGATCCAAGGCCTCGTATCATCACGACGACAATCAGCGGCATCACCATCATAATATTCAGCTCATTCTGCGCTCCGGAAATCATCGTTTCGATCTCCATCTCCACTTCAATCTTGTCATTGATGATCTCTCTCGTATCCGCCACAATCTTCTTCAGATCTCCTCCCTGCCGGTTGCAGACCTCAAATACATTGGCGAAGCTCATCACATCGTCCAATCCGCTCCTCTTCGCGAAATCAAGAAGGAGCACCTCAATATTAATATTATTTTGCAGCCCGGTGCAGATCAGCTTCACTTCTCTGACGATATCTGCGTCTTCTCCATAAATAGACACCATATCGTTCAGTGAGCTGCGAAAGGAATCGGCTGTGTTCGATCCCGACGAATAAGACCCTGTCAGGGATTCCAGAAGATCTCGAAATTCTGAGCGAAGTTCATTCAGCTGCTTTTGCTTCTGATAGTCCCGGTAGTACTTCGGCAGAAGCTTTGCGCATATCACGCCTCCCAGAAGGGCAGCCAACAGATGATTGAAGAACACATACAAGACTGCCAGCCCCGCCCCGAATCCAATTCCCCACGCCGTCAGATAATCCTTCCGTGTCATGTGATACACGCGATAATCTTTTCCGATCCCCAGGATCCCTTTTTGTCTCTCAGGTACCTCTTTCTGCTTTTTCTTTCCAAACATCTTTAAATTTCCTCATTTACCCCCGATATCCGCAGCTTGTATTCGTTCATGAACGGACGGTCTGTGCGCACCAGTCTTCCGGATACTTTCTCCAATGTAGATTTCTCATCTTCCTCAAACCGATAAAGGGGATTCAAAACATAATCTCCGTTTTCATACCCGATGATTTCACAAATCTCCATCGTACGTCTTGTCTTATCCCGCAGCCGGGACAGATGAATAACGATGTCGATGGCTGATGCGATCTGCTGCCGGACCGCGTCCAGAGGAAGTCCCTCCGTTCCCTGCAGCACCATCGTTTCCAGTCTGCTCAGCATGTCCCGGGTACTGTTGGCATGTCCGGTACTCAATGAACCGTCGTGTCCTGTATTCATCGCCTGCAGCATATCCAGCGCCTCAGCACCGCGCACCTCTCCCACAATAATCCGCTCCGGCCTCATACGAAGGGAAGACTTGATCAGATCCCGGATCGTGACAGCCCCGCTTCCCGACGTATTGGCGTTCCTTGTCTCCATCCGCACAAGATTGTCAATCCCTTCAATCTGAAGTTCCGCCGAATCTTCAATGGTGATGACACGCTCATCATGGGGAATGTATCCTGACAATGCGTTTAAAAAGGTCGTCTTTCCAGACCCTGTTCCTCCGGAAATAAAGATATTGTATTTGGCTTTTACCAGCAGTTCCAGCACATGCGCCGTCTCCCGGGTAAGTGAGCCGAAACGAATCAGCTGTCCGATTGTCATCGGTGTTTTCGAGAACTTACGGATTGTCACCGTCGCGCCATCTAATGAGACCGGCGGCAGCACAACATTGACACGGGAACCGTCCGGCAGTCTGGTATCTACGATCGGATTGGCCTGGTTTACCTCCCGTCCGGCCTGACCAACGATTTTCTGTATCATATTTTCAAGCTGGATCTCATCGTCAAATTGACGTTCCAGCTTCTGAAGCCTTCCTTCCCTCTCGATAAAGACATTCCTGGGACCATTGATCATAATCTCTGTAATCTGGTCGTCATTGATCAATGCATCCAGTATCCCAAGTCCCCGGATAGAACTGAATACTTGATCCCGAATATTCACTCGCTCATTAATCGTGATATACTCTCCAGCCACATCATGTACCAGAAGCTCTTCAATGGCATCTTCCAGCATCTCATCGTTCAGGCGGTTCAGGTCAAATACTTCATATACTCTCTTCTTCAGCTGCTGTACCAGCTGGCTCTGTCTTTCCTCTGTCATATCTATATTTCTCCGATGAAATCAATAGCGGCGATCCTGTCCGTCAGGTCCCTTCCGGAAGCACCCTCATAGCGATGTATGCCGCCCAGCACCGGAACCGGTGATTCTTCCAGCTGCTCACTGCCCTTTGAACTGAAACGGTTGTATATCAGAACCATTTTATCCAATATGCGATATCCTTCCCTGTCTTCCACCACCTTCACAGCCTCACAGAACCGCCGGAACTTATCATTGCCGGCCGCACTGCCGTCCGTCACATATACAATTCTGTCCGCATGGATTCTCATAATCTCCGTCATTCTGTCATTCATATCCCCTGACAGATCAATCACGATCACATCATAACGGCCCATCTGAATGACGCCGTCCAGAAGATCCCATATCTCTTCATCCCTCAGTTCCAGCATATCGTATGCATTCCTGCACGTATGGAAGAATTCTACGCCTGATCTGTCTCTCTGGACAACGCTTTCCAGCTTCAGCTGCAGACTTCCTTTCCTGCTTTTCAGGAAATAAACTACATCTGAAAAGCTCAGAATTCCTTCACTTGAAAAATAAAAATCAGAGTTCCCGAACTTTTCCAGATTCAGATATAGCACCCGCTTCTGATCCACGGCACATCTGAGTGCGTATGCAGCCGCAGCGGCAGAAGTTCCGCTCCCTCCCTGAACAGATGTGAACATCACGATTCTTCCCCCTGTTTTCTCTGTCTCGGGAAGAATCGCGACAGAATTTTCCGCGTATAATCCGATCATTCCTTTATAGATATTTTCTGCCTTTTGATATTTACAGATGGCAGGATACCCCTGAATTTCCCGAATCTCCTGCTTCCCGCAGAAATATCCGCAAACACTTTTTTCCGGGATTCTCTTTTGATCTATCCTGCTGCTCTCATCGAATAAAATAATATCCGGCTGAAGTTCCTCCACATTCCCATATAAAATCTCTTCGTCAGAAAACAGGCTCAGCCTTACCTTATCGTGGTATTTCTGCTGGAAAACTTCTGACAGACGTTTCCGAAATTCTTCATCATGATCCAAAACTGCCGCATTTACTTTCATTTTCTTCTCCGTTTGCATCTAAATACGTTATATCGTAATTATTATACGCTTTAACGTTTTATTTTTCAATATAGAATTTTCAGCATCTATATACAAGGGATGAAACGCCGCAATCGTCTTCCTTGAAAAGTACCGAAATTCGGGGGTGAAGATCTGTGAATCGTAAAGAGTCAAATTGCCCCTTGTACACCGGCGCTATTTTGGTAAAATAATAAAGATAGCCTTTTTATGCAAGGATGACAGGCGAAATCTAACGGATCAGGAGTGAAGGTATATGAATATTTTTGACATTTTGGGGCCGGTTATGGTAGGGCCGTCCAGTTCGCATACAGCGGGAGCGGCCAGGATCGGCTATGTGACGCGCACTCTGCTGGGGGAACGGCCGGTCCGCGCACGGATCGGACTGTGCGGATCTTTTGCAGCCACAGGGACCGGGCACGGTACAGATCGTGCGCTCATCGCCGGGCTTCTGGGGATGAAGCCGGACGATCTGCGGATCCCGGACAGCTTCGCGCTGGCCAAGGAAGAAGGGCTTTCTTTTACATTTGAGAATATCAAGATCCCCGAGGCGCATCCGAATACCGCACTGCTTAGAGTAGAGGGAGAAGGAGGCCGCACCGCTGAGGTGCAGGCTTCGTCGCTTGGCGGCGGCAGGATCATGATCGACCGGCTGGACGGGACTGAGGTACACTGCACCGGGGCGTGTCCGACACTTATCATCCGCAACCAGGACAGCCCGGGGATGGTCTCAGAGGTCACAAGCCTTCTGTCGTGGAACCGGGTCAATATCGCCACTCTCCAGCTCTACAGAGACAAGCGGGGCGGCAGCGCGGTGATGGTGATTGAGACGGACCAGCCGATCCCGAATCAGATTGTCCTGCTGCTGGAGCATCTGGACGGAATCGAGCGGATCACATATATCAGCGGGGAGGAAACAGAATGTCATACAATTCATTAGAAGAGATCACACAGCGGTGCAGCAGAGAGGGGATCCCGTTCTGGAGAGCTGTGCTGCTGTCTGATATCGAGGACCGGGATGTGGAGGAGTCTGCGTCTGTCCATACAATGGAGAAAATGTGGGAGGCAATGCAGTCAGCCGGGGACGCTTATGACAAATCGCGCAGATCCCCCAGCGGCATGGCCGGAGGCATGGGCGCAGCCATGCAGGAATACCGGGAAGAAGGGAATCCGTTAAGCGGAGACTTTATGGCTCAGGTGATCGCACAGGCGCTGGAGATGGGAGAGTCCAATGCCTGTATGCAGCGGATCGTGGCGGCGCCTACGGCGGGGGCATGCGGTGTCCTCCCGGCGGTGCTTCTGCCGCTCCAGAAGAAAGAACAGATCGATCATGAGCGGATCATCGAGGCATTATATACGGCAGCCGGGATCGGGCAGGTGATCGCATCCCGCGCGTTTATCGCAGGAGCTGCCGGCGGCTGTCAGGCGGAGATCGGCTCAGCCTCAGCGATGGCGGCCGGGGCGCTGGTGTCATTAAGAGGGGGCACCCCGCAGCAGATCGTACACGCCGCGGCCATGGCGCTTAAGAACCTTCTGGGTCTGGTATGTGACCCGGTAGCCGGGCTGGTAGAGGTTCCCTGCATTAAGCGAAACGTAATCGGCGCGGTCAACGCTGTCTCCTGCGCAGACATGGCGCTTGCAGGGATCACAAGCAGGATCCCGCCGGATCAGGTGATCGACGCCATGCGCGAGGTAGGCGATAGTATGCACATCTCTCTTAAGGAGACCGGGGAAGGCGGCGTGGCGAACACACCGGCAGCAGAAGCAGTCAGAAAAAGACTTAGCGAAGTACAGCACGGATTTTAGCGTCAGTGTGAGCACGGGCAATCTCGCCCGTGCTTTTCCTATGCTCTGCGTTCACAAAAACCTGCTAATTATTTCCGTATATCTGCTAAAATAGAGGGGCAAGTTAAAGGGGTATGTTAGAGGGGTAAGTTAAGAGTGGATATTCCCTCAGGCAATTACCGCGAAGCATATCCGGAGGCAGACAATGCCATTACCAATCAATATCACAGATTTGATCAATCGCCGGGGGGGGTAGAAAACGCCCGTGTGGAATACAAAGGAGACTGGAACCCGGAGCCGATTTTGCACTCCATTTGCGCCTTTGCAAATGACATCGACAACTGGGGCGGCGGCTATATCATCATCGGCATCGAAGAGGAAGATGGTATGCCCAAATTCCCCATCCGGGGGCTTGAAAAAAACTCCATTGACCGCATCAATAAAGAACTGCTGCAAAAGTGCAACCTGATCGAGCCACGCTATATCCCCATCGTGGAGCAGACCACCTTTGACGGCAAGGAAATCATCGTCCTGTGGGTGCCGGGTGGCCCGGACAGACCTTATAAGTGTCCTGTGGCGTTCTCAACGGAAAAGGCAAAGAAAACGGAGAAAGCATATTATATCCGCAAAATGTCCAACAGCATCCGTGCCAATGCTCTGGAAGAAAAAGAACTGATCCTGCTGGCAAACAACTGATTGATGCAAGCACAAAGAAAGTCGAAACGTCCCGACATTATGACATCAGGATTATTTCGACTTTCTTCATTGATCTACTATATGATGTTTGGTGCGAAGCCTCTGTGCCTGTCAGCAGAGTTCAAAAAGAACCTTTAGAATCTCCCCAGCGTTCCGATGCGGTCAGTTCCCGCACGAAATCATCCGCAGGATGGCTTCGAATCCTGTCCGGAGTATCGATCTGGGCGATCCTCCCCTGCTCCATGACGAGTACCCGATCTCCCAGCTTCATTGCCTCGCGGATATCATGGGTGATAAAGACCACCGTCATGTGTAGCTTTTCCTGCAGAGCCAGCAGTTCCTCCTGCAGGGCTCTTTTCGTAATCTCATCCAGTGCGCCGAAAGGCTCGTCCATAAGCAGGATCTTCGCTTCCGTTGCAAGCGCACGGGCGATCCCCACCCTCTGCTGCTGCCCGCCGGAGAGCTCAGAAGGGTACCGTCCGGCCATGGACGGATCAAGACCGACGAGCTGAAGCAGCCGCAGCGCCTGTCTGTGGTTTTCTTCTTTTTTCTTCTTCCCGCTGATAACAGGTACGTAGGAGATATTCTGTTCCACTGTCATATGAGGGAACAGCCCCTTATTCTGCATCACGTATCCGATCCTGCGGCGCAGTGCGATCAAATCTGCGCTCCCTACATCCTGTCCTTCTACCCGGACACTTCCGCAGTCCGGCATATGCAGGCCGTTGATCAGGCGCAGCATAGTGGTCTTCCCGCAGCCGGATCTTCCGATTACAGTGAGAAACTCTCCCGCCTCCACTACAAGACTGATATCATCCAGCACCTTCTGGGTGCCAAAGCTCTTCGACACATGCTCCATCCGAATCATTTCCATAACTTACCGCCCTCTTTCACAAGCCCTTCCGGCTTTCCTGCTCTTAGTCTTCAAGAAGTCCCGCAGAGACGAGATACTCCCGCGCCACCTCGGCTTCATCCTTTCCTTCCTCTTCCACCTGGTAGTTCAGCTCCGCCATCTTCTGGTCTGTAAGGATGCCGTCCATCAGTTCGAGCGTCTCTTTCAGCTTCGGATATTTCTCCAGAGTGTCCTCCCGCACGACCGTGGAACAGAAGTAGTTGACCTGATATCCCTTATCATCAGCCAGTACCTTCACGTCATCCTGACTGATCTGCGCGTCTGTCGTGTAGCCGTTGGTCACATCGGTATCGCCGTTTCTGAGCGCCTCGTATTTCAGGCCGATGTCAATGTCCTTAATGTCCTTAAACTCCAGGCCGTATGCCTCTGACAGCCCCGGAAGTCCATCCGCCCGCTCGATATAATCCGGATTCCCGCCGAACACGAGCTGATCAGAAACCGCCGCAAGATCAGAGCAGGTCTCCAGCCCGTACTCTTCAGCCGTATCAGCTCTCACAACGACAGCATAGGTATTGTTCTGGCCGTACAGTCCGATCCAGGTCATATCGTAGTTCTCTTCGTATTCTTCCTGCAGCTTTGAAAGCATCTCCTCATCATCCACTTCTCCCGCCTCGTGTCCGAGCACAAGGATCCATCCGCTTGATGTATATTCCGGATAGAGATCGAACTCGCCCTTCTCCATAGCAGGCTGGATATTGCTTGTACCTCCGCCGATTCCTTTGGTCAGCTCTACTTCATATCCTGCCTTCTCCTCGATGAGCAGCCGGAGCATCTCTCCGAGAATAAACTGCTCTGTCATCGGTTTTGTCGCGATCTTCACCGGTTCATCCGGCACGTCTCCATTCCCCGACTCTCCTGTACTGTTATTTCCGTTTCCTGCACAGCCTGCAAGCCCTGCCGCAAGAACAGCAGACAGCAGCACTGCTGTAATTCTTTTCCATTTCATGCCAAATGCATCCCTTTCTTGATTTTCTTCTCGACCAGTCCCAGCAGGCCATCACTTATGATCGCCAGAAGTGCGATCAGCAGACTGCCGGAAAATGTCATTGCCGTATCGTAGATCGTGATCCCTCTGTAAATCGCCACGCCGAGTCCTCCCGCTCCGATAAAGGAAGCGATCGCAGCAGCTGAGATCGTCATGACCACCATATTGCGGACTCCTGCGATGATCACCCCCATAGCAAGGGGCAGCTTGATCTTCATCAGGATCTGCAGACGGGTACTCCCCATCGCTTCCGCAGCGGAAATGATATCGCTGCTCACTCCCGTGATCCCCGCGTAGGTGTTTCGCACCATCGGCATGATCCCATAGAACGTCAGCGCCGCCACAGCAGTAGGGTTGCCGATGCCAAGCAGCGGGATCAGAAGCCCCAGCAGCGAGATTGAGGGGATCGTGTAGCAGATATTTGCCACAGTGAGCACCGGTCCGGACGCCTTCGGGTACTCGGAGATCCAGATTCCCAGGAGAAGCCCGATGACTCCCGAAAGGAGAATCGCGGTCAGAGCCAGAACAATATGAGCTCCCGTAAGCTCCAGGAACCATTCCTTTCTTTCTATGTACAGCTGTATCACCTCTCGAAAAAATTCCATGTTCTTCCTCCTCACTGCACAAAAAATGCTGGAAACATTCTAGCACATCCACCTATCGAATGCAAAACCTTCCGGCAAAAAGGCTGCCGCAAGAAGGATGTTATCCCTCGTGCGGCAGCCGCCTGATTTTTTGACGGAGACGGAGGGATTCGAACCCTCGTGCCCCGGAGGGCAAACGCATTTCGAGTGCGCCCCGTTATGACCACTTCGATACGTCTCCATATTATGAGCTGTGGAATATCCGATGGGATATCCACAGCTTTTTTATTATATCAGACTCATTCGAAAAAGAAAAGCCTGAAATTAAAAAAATGTGTTCTCCCCGTATCAGTTCAGCTTTGCGAATGGCGCGGGCTGAACTGTTACATTCTCCTTTAGTCGTCTTCCTCTGTCTGTACGGTATAGGTCTGACGTTTTCTTGCCATCTCATCGCTTGCCAGATACTCGTCGTATGTGGTGATCTTATCGATCAGCTGGCCGCCGGGAACGATCTCCATGATCCGGTTGGCCGTTGTCTGTACGATCTGGTGGTCTCTGGAAGTAAAGAGCAGCACGCCCGGGAATTTAATCATTCCGTTATTGAGTGCGGTAATGGCTTCCATGTCCAGATGGTTGGTCGGCTCGTCGAGAAGCAGGACATTTGCTCCGGAGATCATCATCTTAGACAGCAGGCAGCGCACCTTCTCCCCTCCGGACAGGACGCTCAGCTTCTTCACGCCGTCCTCGCCCGAGAACAGCATCCTTCCCAGGAATCCGCGCACATAAGTCGCGTCCTTCACCTCTGAATACTGGGTCAGCCATTCTGTGATATTATAATCGCTGTCGAACTCTCCGCCGAAGTCCTTCGGGAAATAAGCCTGAGATGTAGTCACACCCCACTTGTAAGTTCCCTCATCCGGCTCCATCTCACCGATCAGGATCTTAAAGAGCACGGTCTTCGCGAGCTCATTGCTGCCGACGAACGCCACCTTATCGTCATGGCCCAGGGTGAAGCTGATATGATCCAGGATCTTCTCGCCGTCGATCATCTTCGTAAGTCCCTCTACCGTCAGGACCTCGTTTCCAATCTCGCGGTTGGGGCGGAAATCAATATACGGATATTTCCTGCTGGACGGCTTGATCTCGTCGAGCTGAATCTTCTCAAGCGCACGTTTCCTGGAAGTTGCCTGTTTGGATTTGGAAGCGTTGGCGCTGAACCGGGAGATGAACTCCTGCAGTTCCTTGATCTTCTCTTCCTTCTTCTTGTTGGCTTCCTTCATCTGCCGGATCAGGAGCTGGCTGGACTCATACCAGAAGTCATAGTTTCCGGCGTAGAGCTGGATCTTGCCGTAGTCAATATCCGCGATCTGGGTACATACTTTATTTAAGAAGTAACGGTCGTGGGATACTACGATCACTGTATTGTCAAAATTAATCAGGAACTCTTCCAGCCATGCAATCGCATCCAGATCAAGATGGTTGGTCGGCTCGTCGAGGAGCAGGATATCCGGGCTTCCGAATAATGCCTGCGCAAGGAGTACTTTCACCTTCTCAGGACCAGTCAGATCCTTCACGTATTTGTCATGAAGCTCTGTCGGTATTCCCAGTCCGTTCAGGAGGGATGCCGCGTCGGACTCTGCCTCCCATCCGTTCATTGTCGCGAACTCTGCTTCCAGTTCGCTGGCTTTCATGCCGTCCTCATCTGTGAAGTCTTCCTTGGCGTAGATCACTTCCTTCTCTTTCATGATCTCATACAGTCTGGCATTTCCCATGATAACCGTATCCAGCACCGGGTACTCGTCATATTTAAAATGGTCCTGCTGCAGGAAGGACAGCCGCTCTCCCGGGGTGATAGAAACATCCCCTTTCGTCGGCTCCAGCTGGCCGGACAAAATCTTCAGAAACGTAGATTTCCCCGCGCCGTTGGCCCCGATCAGGCCATAACAGTTGCCTTCCGTAAATTTGATGCTGACATCTTCAAAAAGTGCCTTTTTCCCGACACGCAGCGTCACATTATTTGCACTGATCATTCTTCTATCTCCTTCATTACTGTGAAACTTCTGTCTCCGCTCCTTACCAGGACACATGCATCCGATAAAGAGGGGCACCATCTCTATCCGAATTGCCCTTATGATAGAAATGGCAGGATCTCCGGCACAGAAGCCTCCGGTCTAAGATCAGCTTCTGCACTATCGCCTATATTAACATGAAAACGCCGGAGAACGCAAGGTCTATCTGTGCACTGCGTAAAAAGCCGACTGGATCGCTCCAATCGGCTTTGTCCTTATTCTGCCAGTGCCTCTACTGCCTTTGTCAGATCTGCCAGCTGCTCTGCCGCGTCTTCCTCGGAGGTGCCTTTCACTCCGATGTAGAACTTGATCTTCGGCTCTGTCCCGGACGGACGGATGCAGCACCATGCCCCGCCTTCC
>CASDTX010000008.1 GCA_949283695.1 uncultured Eubacteriales bacterium
GGAAAATGAAAGAAATCCAGAAAAAAAGTAAACGGAGATAAAACATTACTATATTTCGAGTTCAAGACATAAAGTGCCACATTCCCAGTGTTTTCAAGGAGTGTGGCACTTGTTATTTATCTCTAACTGTCAAAAACGAGAATATACGCCAGCACCTTTTAAAAGTCAATTCAGCAAATGGCAGAAAAAACCATGAAAATCCAGAGCATTCAGCATAATTTGAACAGATGATGCTTATATTGATAACAGACGAATCAGGGGAGAGGTTTTGTGATGAAAAGGATTTGGGCTCTGATCCTGGCAGCGTTTCTGGCGATGGGAAGCCTGAGCTTTCCGGAATC
The DNA here is from genome assembly GCA_949283695.1 of uncultured Eubacteriales bacterium. GTDB lineage: Bacteria > Bacillota > Clostridia > Lachnospirales > Lachnospiraceae > Mediterraneibacter. The sequence continues at coordinate 342 of CASDTX010000008.1, forward strand.
TGCAGATGCAGAGGAAGCAGAAGAGACAGAGGCGGAAGAGATGAACGAGGCAGACGAGAAGGGACAGACGGGCGAGACAGCGGCGGCTGTGGAGATGAATGCTCCGTCGGGGATTTTGATGGAAGTTTCTACGGGGACGGTTATTTTTGAGAAGGACGCGGATACGGCGCGGCCGCCGGCAAGTGTGACAAAAGTGATGACTATGCTTCTGATTTTTGATGCGCTTGCGGAAGGGACGATTCATCTGGAGGATCAGGTGACAACTTCAGAACACGCGGCGTCCATGGGCGGATCGCAGGTTTTTCTGGAACCTGGTGAGACGCAGACTGTGGACACACTGCTGAAGTGTATTGCTGTGGCAAGTGCTAATGACGCCTGCGTAGCTATGGCAGAGTACATATGCGGCAGTGAAGAGGAGTTCGTCAGAAAAATGAATGAACGCGCACAGGAGCTTGGCATGGAGAATACCAATTTTGTCAACTGCAACGGGCTGGATGCGGATGGCCATGTCACCAGCGCACGAGATATTGCGCTGATGTCCAGGGAACTCATTTCGAAATATCCTCAGGTTCATGATTATTCGATGATCTGGATGGAGAATATTACACACACAACGAACAAGGGAACCTCAGAGTTTGGGCTGACGAACACGAATAAACTGGTGCGTCAGTATGAGTATGCTACGGGACTGAAAACCGGGTCTACAGGAGATGCAAAGTTCTGTGTATCGGCTACGGGAGAGAAGAATGGAATTGAGCTGATTGCGGTTGTGATGGCAGCGGAAACTTCAAAGGAACGATTTGCAGATGCGGTGAAATTGCTGAATTATGGGTTCGGAAAGTGCCAGCTGTATACGGATGACGCTTCCGACGGCATCAAGCCGGTTCCGGTAGATGGCGGCACTCAAGAAATGGTGCCTGTGGAACGTTCTGGCGCGTTTTCCTATCTGGATACACAGGGAAGCAGTTTCAACGGAATTGAGAAGTCAATTGAAATGGAAGAGACGATTCATGCGCCGGTTTCGAAAGGGGATACTCTTGGATATCTTGTGTATACGCTTGATGGATCAGAGATCGGCCGGACAGAACTGATTGCTGCCGAGGCGGTAGAGCGGGCAGGGTTTGTCGATTATTTGCAGAAAGTACTGCAGGAACTGGCGCTGGGCGGGCTATAAAGTACTTGTCCCCATGATATGGCTTGGACTATAATGAAATACAGAAATTGGAAAACTTCAACAATGAAGGAAGGGTCACAGAAAGAATAAATCAAGCCTGCCATACGCTGTTTCTGACAGTAACAGATTCGACAGGCGCAGGAGAACGGGTATGAAGATGATACATTTTGCAGTTCTGGCAGCTGCAGCTGCTCTGGCTGTGGCGGCTGAGGTCCTGCGGGAGCTGCATCATTTTAAAGTAACGCGATATTGTGTGGAGTCTGAACGGCTGTCCGGGGCGGGGGCGGGCCTGAGAGTTCTGTTCCTGAGTGATCTGCATAACCGCAGCTATGGCAGACGCAATGAGCGGCTTCTGGAAGCAGTGAGGAGAGAAGAACCGGATCTGATCTTGATCGGCGGTGACATGCTGGTAGGAAAGGCTGATGCCGGTTGTGACACAGCCCTGGAATTTGTGCGGATGCTGCCCCAGATTTGTCCTGTGATCTATGCAAATGGAAATCATGAACAGCGGATCAAAGAAAGTCCAAATGGATACCGTGTGTCCTATTGTGATTACAAGAGAGAACTGGAGTCGGCCGGCGTACGTTTCCTGGAAAATCGTTCTCAGAAGATGACGATCAGGGGGAGAACGGTGATTGTGAGCGGTCTGGAGCTTCCTGCATCCACATACAGGAAGTTTCAGAAGTCGGCGGTTTCCGGCAGGGAGGTTGCGTCAAGGCTTGGCGGGTATCCGAAGGAATTGTGGCCGGGCAGTTATTCGATTCTGCTGGCCCATAATCCTGCTTATATGGATGCTTACCTGGAATGGGGCGCGGATCTGATCCTTTCCGGCCATCTTCACGGCGGGCTCGTGCGTCTTCCGTGGATTGGAGGTGTTGTGACTCCGCAGGGATTTCTGTTCCCGGAGTATTCCGGAGAGATGACTCGGAAAGGGGAGCAGACGGTGGTTGTAAGCCGGGGATTGGGAACACATACGCTGAATATTCGCTTTCTTAATCCGCCGGAAATTGTTTCCATCCGGCTGAATGGGACAGGGAAGCATGAAAGGAAAGGCTTAAGGGCTGCCTTAAAGGGGCGGAAAAAAAGATTGTAAAAGCCGTGCCTGTCCGTTATAATATATGTTTGCAGTTTAGAAAACGATGATGCGCCTTGCAGGCAGACTTGATTGAGGAGACAGAATGGGAATACCGGTAAAGCTGGAAGTGTTTGAAGGGCCTTTGGACCTTCTGCTGCACCTGATTGAAAAGAATAAAATAGATATCTATGATATTCCGATTGTGGAGATCACGAACCAGTACATGGATTATATTCGGAATATGCAGCATGAGGATTTGAACATTATGAGTGAGTTTCTTGTCATGGCTGCCACTCTTTTGGATATCAAGTGCCGGATGCTCCTTCCGAAGGAAGTGAATGAGGAAGGGGAGGAGGAAGATCCGCGGCGGGAACTGGTAGAACAGCTTCTGCAGTATAAGATGTATAAATACATGGCCAGTGAGCTTAAGGACAGGCAGGTGGACGCGGATCAGATTCTCTATCGGAAGCCTCAGATCCCGGCAGAGGTGCGCGGATATGAGGAACCGGTGGATCTGGATCAGCTTCTGGGGGATCTGACGCTGTCTCGTCTCCACGCGGTTTTCCAGGACGTGATGAAGCGGCAGACAGAGAAGATCGATCCGGTCCGGAGTAAATTCGGAAAGATCGAGAAGGAAGAAGTCTCCCTTTCGGACAAGTTTGAGTACATCCATGAATACATGCGTACGCACAGGAAATTCAGTTTCCGTCAGCTGCTCGAACGGCAGAAGAGTAAGATGCATATTGTGGTTACGTTTCTGGCCATTCTAGAGATGATGAAGCTGGGGGAAGTGCGGGTGGAACAGGAGGATACCTGCGGAGAGATCATGATTGAAAGGACAGGGGATACAGATGGGGATTAAGAAACTTCAGAGTGCGGTTGAAGCGATCCTTTTTACAATGGGAGATTCTGTGGAACTTGGCAGGCTGGCGGCTGCCATCGAACAGGATGAGGAGACCACAAAGAAGCTGATTCACAATATGATGGATCGCTATGAGGAGGAAGACAGAGGGATTCGGATCATCGAACTTGACAACTCGTTTCAGCTCTGTACGAAGAAGGAGGCCTATGAATATCTCATCCGAGTGGCAAAACAGCCGAAGCGGTATATCCTCACAGATGTTCTTCTGGAAACGCTGTCCATTGTCGCGTATAAACAGCCCGTGACGCGTCTGGAGATCGAGAAGATCCGCGGTGTGAAATCAGACCATGCAGTCAATAAGCTGGTGGAGTACGGACTGGTAGAGGAAGTCGGAAGGCTGGATGCGCCGGGCCGCCCGCTGCTTTTCGGGACAACGGAAGAGTTCCTGCGCCGCTTCAGTGTGCAGTCGCTGGATGACCTCCCCAGACTGAATCCGGAGCAGATCGAGCATTTCAAAGAGGAGGCTGAGGATGAAGCGCAGCTGAAACTGGATCTTTGACCGTGTTCGCAGAGTGGTCTTTTTTCCCTGCCGGATGCATACAGTTTCAGTAAGCCTTGTTCGGAGAGGAAGTTCCGGCATGACAGAGCATATCATACATAACAATAATAACATATGGAAAAAGACGGCAGTTCTTCTGGCTTTCGTGTTTCTGTGCGCACTGCCAGAAACCGTACCGGCTGCACAGCACATCGGTGTCTGGAATGTGGCAGATACAGAAGAAATCAAACCGTCTGAACTGTACGCCCGTTCGGCTGTCCTGATGGATGGAGAGAGCGGGCGCGTTTTATTTTCAAAGAACGGCCGCGAAGAGATGCCGATGGCCAGTACGACCAAAGTTATGACCTGCATTCTGGCCCTGGAACAGGGGAATCTGTCAGATCAGGTGAGTGTGAGCAGTGAAGCGGCTGCACAGCCCGAGGTAAAGCTGGGGATGCGCAGCGGGCAGACCTTCCTTCTGAAAGATCTGCTGTATTCATTGATGCTGGAATCTCACAATGACACAGCTGTTGCGATCGCAGAGCATGTGGGCGGAAGTGTACAGGGATTCGCGGATCGGATGAACGAGAAGGCAGAACTTCTAGGCTGCAGCAGTACGTATTTTATTACGCCCAATGGTCTGGATGCGCAGGATGAAAACGGGATTCATCATACGACAGCCGAGGACCTGGCAAGGATCCTGCGTTATTGCATTATGGAATCTGAGAAGAAAGAGGAGTTCCTTGAAATCACCGGAACATCGTCGTATTCCTTTGCAGACTGCAGTGGTTCGTCGTCATATTCCTGCACAAATCACAATACGTTCCTTACCATGATGGAAGGGGCGCTGACAGGGAAAACCGGATTTACGGCAGACGCGGGCTACTGCTACACAGGAGCGCTGCGCAGAGATGACCGCACCTTCATCGTCGCGCTTCTTGCCTGCGGCTGGCCGAATAATAAAGGGTACAAATGGTCAGATACTGGGAAGCTGATGAACTATGCTCTGGAGAATTATGAATACCGTGAAATGACGCCCCAGTCTCTCGGCTTAGAGGAAGAGATTACAGTTTCTGTCAGGAATGGATATCGGAGCGGCTATCCGCAGATGGATCCTGTGCCGGTGAAGGTCTGTGCAGAGGGGGCATCTAAGAAAGTCCTTCTGAAAACCAGCGAAGAAGTCCAGACCGAATATCAGCTTCCGGATGTGACGGACGCTCCGGTTCAGGCGGGGGAACGGCTGGGAGAAGTTGTCTGCAGTGTGAACGGGGAAGCAGTGGCTGCCTATACGCTCTACGCAGCTGAAAGTGTGACAGAGCGTGGATTCGATGTATGTGCGGAATATGTTGCGGAACTCTTTTTTATGAGGAATTCTTCCGGGTGAGCGGAAAATGAATATGAAAATTAAAATAGATCAATGAAAATGATTAATTTTACCACTGGTTTCTTTATATGGATTGTGATAGGATAAGTGAGGATAAAATAAAGCAACTAAATTGATTAAATATAAGGAGTGTACAATTATGGAAAACTGGAAGAAATATGAAAAGACTTATTTTATGCCGCCAGAGCCATGCTATGACTGGGTAAAGAAAGACTCGGTTGAGAAAGCGCCTATTTGGTGCAGCGTGGATCTAAGAGACGGCAACCAGGCGTTGATCGAACCGATGAGCCTGGATGAAAAACTGGAATTCTTCCAGCTTCTCGTAGATGTCGGATTCAAGGTGATTGAGGTTGGATTTCCGGCCGCGTCAGAGACCGAGTATCAGTTCCTGCGGGCGCTGATTGAACAGAACATGATTCCGGACGATGTGACGATCCAGGTGCTTACGCAGGCAAGAGAGCACATCATCAAGCGAACATTCGAAGCGGTAAAGGGAGCGCCTCATGCGATTATACATGTATACAATTCTACATCCGTTGCACAGAGGGAACAGGTTTTCCGCAAAAACAAGGAAGAGATCAAACAGATTGCTGTGGATGGCGCGAAGCTGTTAAAGGAGCTTGCGAATGAAACCTCCGGCAATTTTACATTTGAATACAGTCCGGAGAGTTTTCAGGGGACAGAAGTGGATTATGCACTCGATGTGTGCAACGCAGTGCTTGATGTGTGGCAGCCGACAGCAGACAATAAAGCGATCATCAATCTGCCGACTACGGTTGAGAATGCGATGCCGCACGTATTTGCGAGCCAGGTGGAATATTTCAACAAGCATCTGCTGAACCGTGAAAATGTCATTCTCTCCCTGCATCCGCACAATGACAGAGGATCCGGCATCAGTGACGCAGAGCTGGGGATTCTTGCCGGCGCGGACCGTATCGAGGGTACCCTCTTTGGAAATGGAGAACGTACAGGAAATGTGGATATCATTACACTTGCAATGAACATGTTCTCTCAGGGAGTGGACCCGAAACTTGACTTCTCAAATATGAGCGATATCTGTGAAGTGTATGAGCGTGTGACCCGGATGAAGGTAACGCCCCGTCAGCCTTATGCAGGAGAACTGGTATTTACTGCATTTTCAGGATCTCACCAGGATGCGATTGCGAAAGGTATGGCTTGGAGGGAAGAGCATGACTGCGAGAAGTGGACCGTGCCCTATCTCCCGATTGATCCGAAAGATGTGGGACGCAGATATGACTCAGATGTTATCCGCATTAACAGTCAGTCTGGAAAAGGCGGCGTGAACTACATCCTGAAACAGAGCTTCGGCATCAGCCTTCCAGAGAAGATGAAAGAAGAGGTCGGATACCTGGTCAAAGATGTATCAGACAAAGCGCATAAGGAGCTGACTCCGGACTGGGTATATCATATTTTCGAGGACAATTACATCAATACGAAGCCGGTATTTACTGTTGATGAATGCCATTTCAAACAGGAAGACGGCATTATTGCAGAGGCGACCATCCATCATAACAACAGCAGCCGCAAGATCATGGGCGTTGGAAATGGACGTCTGGATGCGGTAAGTAATGCGATCAAGCATTATTTTGACGTAAGTTATGAGCTGTCATTTTATGAAGAGCACTCATTAACAAAGGGGTCGTCTTCAAGAGCAGTTGCCTATGTGGGAGTAATCTGCAACAAAAACCGCTACTGGGGCGTTGGAATTGATGCCGATATTATCAAGGCGTCCATTGAGGCACTGGTTGTGGCGGTGAATAAGATTAAAGAGGTGGCAGAAGCTCAGAACGGAAAGGATGAGCGGCTTCTGGAAATCACCAATTACATCTATGCGAATTATAAAGATGTCACACTGGATGATCTCTCTGAGAAGTTTTTCCTCTCGAAACCGTACCTTTCAAAATATATTAAAGAGAAATCCGGCATGACGTTCGGAGATATCTTAAAGAAGATCCGTATGAAGAAGGCAAGGGCGATGCTGAAAGGAAGCACTGCGACAGTGGAGAGCATTGCGGAGTCCGTAGGTTACCAGAATGTGGAGCATTTTAACCGAATTTTCAAGAAAATGTATCATATTACACCCGTGCAGTACCGTAACCGGAAATCCTGATTGTTCAGGCCTGACGGAGCGGAAGAGGTGACTGAAAACAAGGAAATTCTGCTTTTCAGAAGTTTCCTTGTTTTCTGCTTTCCGGCACTTTGTGCTTATGGCGGCGGCAGCTGATTTACTTTGGAACAGACGCTCTCTGCGTCTGCATAAGGCGCGCCTGCTCCTTGCATCGGCAGAAAGCAGCTGCGTTTATACAGCTATGTGAACAGTAATATCTTGTCAAAAAAATGTCAAATCATACGATTTTTGAATTGAAATTCCCTATCTCCTGATATATACTAGAATAGGCAGAAATTTTGGTTTATTTTAAACAAATTTTTAAATATGGAGGGCTAGAATATGAGCTACAATGCAACAGGAAACTCAGCAAGCAGACGAATTGCCACATTGCTTGATGAGGGCAGCTTTGTTGAGATCGGCGGCGCTGTTACTGCCAGAAGTACGGATTTCAACCTGCAGGAAAAAGAGACTCCATCAGACGGTGTTATCACTGGTTATGGAGTGATCGACGGCAATCTTGTATTTGTGTACAGTCAGGATGCTGCGGTTCTCAATGGGGCAATCGGAGAGATGCATGCGAAGAAGATCGCGGCTATCTATGATATGGCGATGAAGATGGGCGCGCCGGTGATCGGACTGATCGACTGCGCGGGCTTAAGACTGCAGGAGGCCACAGACGCTCTGGAAGCGTTCGGCGGTCTTTACTATAAGCAGACGATGGCGTCCGGAGTTGTGCCGCAGATTGCAGCCATCTTTGGCATGTGCGGCGGGGGGCTTGCAGTAGTTCCTGGCCTGGCTGATTTTACATTTATGGAGGAGAAAGAAGGAAAGCTTTTCGTGAATTCTCCGAACGCACTGGAAGGCAATGAGATCTCCAGATGCAACACTGCAAGTGCGCAGTATCAGAGCGCGACATCCGGCCTGGTGGACGGGATTGGAACAGAAGCTGAGATCCTCGGCCAGATCCGTGCGCTTGTAGCAATGATTCCCGCGAATTATGAGGACAATGACTCTTATGAGGAATGTACAGATGATCTGAACCGTGTATGTGCAGACATTGTGAATGCAAAAGAAGATACAGCGATCGTTCTGTCCCAGATCGCGGATGATCAGATTTTCTTTGAGATGAAGAAGGACTATGCGAAAGAGATGACGACCGGATTCCTTTGTCTGAACGGCATGACGGTAGGTGCTGTCGCGAACCGCACGAAAGTATATGGTGCAGACGGTGAAGTCGAGGCAGATTTTGACTGTGCGCTTACTGTAGACGGATGTAAGAAAGCCATTGATTTTGTGAATTTCTGCGACGCGTTCTCCATTCCGGTTCTGACACTGACGAATGTGGCCGGCTTCGCTGCGACAGTTGAGTCTGAGAAGAACATGGCGAGAGCAGTTGCGAGAATGACTTATACGTTTGCAAATGCAACAGTACCGAAGGTAAACGTGATTATCGGAAAAGCTTTTGGAAGTGCTTATATTGCAATGAACAGCAAATCCGTGGGCGCTGATATGGTTTACGCATGGCCGGATTCAGAGATCGGTATGATGGATGCAGATCTTGCTGCGAAGATTATGTATGCAGATTCGGATGCTGACACCATGAAGGAAAAAGCGGCTGAGTACAGAGCACTGCAGTCCAGCCCGAATGCAGCGGCCAGAAGAGGATATGTAGACGCAATCATAGAACCTGCTGATACGAGAAAGTATGTGATCGGTGCGTTTGAGATGCTGTTCACAAAGAGAGAGGACCGTCCGGACAAGAAACACGGTACGGTTTAGTGAGGTGAGGCGAAGTGAAGAAGAAAATCAGTTTATTGGGACTTGTCCTCATCCTTGTTCTTGGATTCACAGGATGCAGCAAGTCTGACACAACAGAATATGATCAGGCACAGATGGAACAGTATGCTGACTTTATCATCCAGAACTTCAGCGTGATGTCGGAAGATGATATGGCGACATTCCAGGATATGTCCGATCTGGAACTTGACCTGACGATGCTGAATACCGGTATTCCTATTGCGGGTGAGGATTTCCTTACCATGATCGATGCGTGGGAAGCAGGGGAAGAAGAGTGCGGCGCGTTTGTCAGCCGCGGTGACTATACCCTGGAACTGACCAATGAGGGCGCGACGCTTTCGACGGAAGCTGCTTTTGAGAACAAGGAAGGGACGTTAGAGTTTACCTTTGATCAGAAGATGAATATGGAGAGCATCACAGTAGCGGCACACTATTCCATGGGCGAGATTCTTGAGAAAGCTGCCTTGAATACAATCCTTGGAATGGGAACTGTCTTCGTGGTACTGATCTTTATCTCCTTTGTGATATCACTGTTCAAGTACATTCCGGTGCTTGAGAAGAAGTTCCGGAAGAGCCCGAAGGAAGCACCGGCCGCGCCAGCGCCGAAACCGGCGGCTCCGGCACCGGCTGAAGTACCGGCAGACGAGACGGACGACACAGAACTTGTGGCAGTCATCTCCGCAGCAATCGCGGCAGCAGAAGGCACTTCCGCAGATGGATTTGTTGTACGTTCAATTAAGAGAAGAAAATCAAATAAATGGATTTAATCAGGAGGATCATGGGAATGAAAAATTATACAATTACGGTGAACGGAAACGTGTATGATGTAACAGTAGAAGAGAAGGGCGCAGGCGCAGCAGCGGCAGCTCCAAAGGCAGCTCCGGCAGCGGCTCCCAAAGCAGCTCCGGCTCCGGCGGCAGCACCGAAGGCTGCAGGCGCAGGAAAGATTCAGGTGAAAGCGGGAGCAGCAGGAAAGGTATTCCAGATCCCGACCAGCGTAGGACAGAGCGTACAGCCTGGCGACGCAGTTGTTATCATCGAGGCTATGAAGATGGAGATCCCGGTGGTTGCTCCTGAAGCAGGAACAATCGCAAGCATTGACGTAGCAGTGGGAGACGCCGTTGAGGCGGGCGCAGTACTTGCTACTTTAAATTAGTTACTGACCTGGGAGGTTTGACAAATGGAATATATTTCAAATACGCTGGGGAACCTCGTAGAGCAGACAGCTTTCATGAATCTTACATGGGGAAACCTGATCATGATCGCTGTTGCCTGTGGATTCCTCTATCTGGCGATAAGACACGGCTTTGAGCCGCTTCTGCTTGTTCCGATCGCCTTCGGTATGCTGCTTGTGAATATCTATCCGGATATCATGATCCATCCCGAGGATGCTTCGAATGGAACCGGCGGATTGCTGTACTACTTCTATGTGCTTGATGAATGGTCCATTCTTCCGTCCCTGATCTTCCTCGGCGTCGGAGCGATGACAGACTTCGGACCGCTGATCGCGAACCCGAAGAGCTTCCTTCTCGGAGCGGCAGCGCAGTTCGGTATCTTTGCCGCTTATCTTGGCGCTATGGCGATGGGATTCTCAGACAAGGCGGCTGCTGCAATCTCCATCATCGGCGGTGCGGACGGACCGACTTCGATTTTCCTCGCAGGTAAACTGCAGCAGACGGCGATCCTGGGACCGATTGCGGTGGCGGCGTACTCGTATATGTCGCTTGTGCCGATCATCCAGCCGCCGATCATGAAACTGCTGACCACAGAGAAAGAGCGGAAGATTAAGATGGAGCAGCTGCGTCCGGTTTCCAAACTGGAGAGAATCCTCTTCCCGATCATCGTTACGATCGTTGTCTGCGTGATTCTTCCGACAACAGCTCCGCTGGTAGGTATGCTGATGCTCGGAAACCTGTTCAAAGAATCCGGCGTCGTAAGACAGCTGACAGAGACAGCATCCAACGCTTTGATGTATATCGTAGTTATCCTGCTTGGAACGTCTGTAGGCGCTACGACAAGCGCGGAGGCATTCCTGAACTGGGATACGCTCAAGATCGTTGCACTGGGACTGATTGCGTTTGCATTCGGTACGGCTGCGGGCGTTCTCTTCGGAAAGCTGATGTGCTGGGCAACAAAGGGCAAGGTCAACCCACTGATCGGTTCTGCAGGTGTATCTGCTGTACCTATGGCGGCCCGTGTATCACAGAAGGTTGGTGCGGAGGCTGATCCGACCAACTTCCTGCTCATGCACGCAATGGGGCCCAACGTGGCCGGAGTTATCGGTACTGCGGTAGCAGCTGGAACATTCATGGCGATCTTTGGCGTTAAGTAATAGATTTGGAGGACAGATAAATGGCTGAAATTGAAAAGAAACCGGTTAAAATAGTAGAGACCATTCTGCGTGACGCGCATCAGTCCCTGATCGCCACCAGAATGACGACAGACCAGATGATGCCCATCGTTGAGAAGATGGACAAAGTCGGCTACCATGCAGTAGAGTGCTGGGGCGGAGCTACATTCGACGCTTCCTTACGTTTCCTCAAAGAAGATCCGTGGGAGAGACTGAGAAAGTTCCGCGACGGCTTCAAGAATACGAAGCTGCAGATGCTGTTCCGCGGACAGAACATCCTTGGATATCGTCCCTATGCTGACGACGTGGTAGAGTATTTCGTACAGAAATCCGTTGCCAACGGAATCGATATCATCCGTATCTTTGACTGTCTGAACGATATCCGCAACCTGCAGACAGCAGTTACGGCGGCAAACAAAGAGAAGGCTCACGCACAGGTTGCAATGTCCTATACGCTGGGCGACGCTTATACCCTGGATTACTGGGTAGACCTGGCGAAGAGGATCGAAGACATGGGCGCAAACTCGATCTGTGTGAAGGATATGGCAGGTCTTCTCTGCCCGTATCAGGCGACAGAGCTTGTGACAGCACTGAAAGAAGCTGTTGATATCCCGATCGAGATGCATACACACTACACATCCGGTGTGGCTGCGATGACGTATATGAAATCTGTTGAGGCAGGTGCTGATATCATCGACACAGCAATGTCACCGTTTGCTCTCGGTACATCCCAGCCGGCGACAGAGGTTATGGTGGAGACATTCAAGGGAACACCGTATGACACAGGACTGGATCAGGGACTTCTCTCTGAGATCGCGGATTACTTCCGCCCGATCCGTGACGAGGCGCTGGAAAGCGGTCTCTTAAATCCGAAGAACTTAGGCGTGAATATTAAGACGCTCCTGTATCAGGTTCCGGGCGGTATGCTCTCCAACCTGACATCCCAGCTCAAAGAGCAGGGCGCGGAGGATAAGTTCTATGAGGTGCTCGAGGAAGTGCCGCGCGTGCGGAAAGACCTTGGTGAGCCGCCGCTGGTTACACCGTCTTCACAGATCGTGGGAACACAGGCAGTATTCAACGTGCTGATGGGCGAGCGCTACAAGATGGCGACAAAGGAGACAAAGGATATCCTTGCCGGCAGATATGGCGCGACTGTAAAACCGGTGAACCCGGAGCTTCAGAAGAAGATCCTTGGCGAAGACGCAGATATCATTACCTGCCGTCCGGCTGACCTGATCCCCAATGAGCTCGACACACTCCGCAAAGAGTGCGAGCAGTGGATCCAGCAGGATGAGGATGTGCTGACATATGCACTGTTCCCGCAGGTTGCTGTTGATTTCTTCAAATATAGACAGGCGCAGCAGACAAAGGTTGATGCGACTGTGGCAGATACTGAGAACGGAGCTTATCCGGTATAGGAATCCGGAACAGGATCCGCCTCTGAGACTACGGCAATAAAATAAGGCCCGTCGGAAGAAACTTCCGGCGGGCTTTCACGTACAGGAGAAAGATTTGTTTTGCAACCATGCAGGGTTGGTGGTATGATAGTATGCGAACTGGAGGTGACAGATTATGAAAATCTCAGAAAGAGTGGAGGCGCTCAGACAGTGTATGAAGCGGGAGGGCGTTGAGATATATATTGTTCCGTCTACAGACTATCACCACAGTGAGTATGTAGGCGATTATTTTAAAGAACGTGCGTTTATTACAGGTTTTACCGGGTCTGCGGGCACGGCAGTATTCGCGCCGGACTGGGCCGGTCTGTGGACCGACGGACGGTATTTTCTGCAGGCTGCTTCTCAGCTCGACGGAAGCGGGATTACACTCTGCAGGATGGGAGAGCCGGAGTGCGAGTCCATCGAAGCATTTCTGGAGCGGACTCTGACTTCTGGCGGAGTGATCGGTTTTGACGGGCGTACAATCGGTGTGGCCGAGGGCAGGCGGTATGAAGAGATTGCCCGGAAAAAGGGCGGAAGTGTACGCTATGATCTGGATCTGGTGGGGGAACTTTGGACGGATCGGCCCTGTCTGCCGGAAGAGAAGGCGTGGATGCTGGATGAAAAATACGCCGGGGAGAGCACCGGATCGAAATTGGCGCGGGTGCGGAAGAAGATGGAAGAGTATGACGCGGATGTTCATGTTCTTTCCAGTCTGGATGATATTGCCTGGCTTTTGAATATGCGGGGGAATGATGTGGCTTACTGCCCTCTTGTTCTTTCCCATCTGATCCTGTATTCTGACCGCGTGGAACTCTTCGCGGATGCGGAGAAGTTTTCTGAGGAGATGATGCAGCGGTTCCGGGAAGACGGCATTCTCGTTCGTCCTTATCATGCCATTGCGGATGCCCTGGCAGCACTTCCGTCAGACGCGAAGATTCTTCTGGATCCGGAGCGGATGAGTTATGCGCTCGATCAGAGTATTCCGGCAGAAGCGGTGATCCGGAATGCAGAAAATCCGGAAATCCTTATGAAGAGCATGAAGAATGAGATTCAGACTGCCAACAACCAAACAGCACATCTGAAGGACGCTGTTGCTCATACTAAATTTATGTACTGGCTCAAACACGCCATAGATACGGAACAGATCACGGAGATTTCGGCATCGGAGAAGCTGGAATCTTTCCGGCAGGAACAGGATGGTTATGTGGAGGCAAGCTTTGCACCGATCAGTGCTTTTGCCGACCATGGAGCGATCGTGCATTACAGCGCGGACGAGGAGAGCAATGCCGTGTTGAAAGCGGGCAGTCTGCTGCTCATGGATACCGGGGGCCATTATCTGGAAGGAACCACAGATATCACCAGGACCATGGCTCTGGGAGAGATTCCGGAGAAAGAAAAAGATGACTTCACACTGGTTGTGCGGGCGATGCTCCGTCTGATGAATACGGTATTCCTCTATGGATGCAGCGGTGCGAATCTGGACTATGCTGCAAGGGAAGTGTTCTGGAAAGAGCGGATTAGTTTTAATCATGGCACTGGTCACGGTGTAGGGCATCTGCTGAATGTACATGAGGCGCCGATCAATTTCCGGTGGAAGGAAGGGGATGCTCCGGCGCCGGCACTTGAGAAAAATATGGTGATTACAGATGAGCCGGGGCTCTATATCGAGGGATCTCATGGAATCCGGATTGAAAATGAGCTCCTTGTGTGCGAAGATGTAAAGAACAGTTATGGACAGTTTATGCGCTTTGAACCTCTGACGCTTGTGCCGATCGATCTGGATGCCGTTCTTCCGGAACGTATGACAGCAGAAGAGCGGGAGATGCTGAATGCATATCATAAGAAAGTTTATGAGGCGGTAAGTCCGTATCTGAATGAAACGGAAAAAGAATGGCTGAAGCACTATACAAGGGCCGTCTGAGCAGTACCAATCAGACAAGCGGCAGGAGTTTCAGCCGGTACAAAGTAAAAATACAGGGAATGGAAGCAATATGGAAGCAACAGAGAATACCACAAATGAACTGATTCTCAGAATTGAGGAAAAATATGCAAAAATGAGCAAGGGCCAGCGCCGCCTGGCGGATTATGTCCGTGCGAATTATGATAAGGCAGTCTTTCTCACAGCTGCAAAGCTTGGGGAGACGGTTGGCGTCAGCGAGTCTACGGTCGTGCGTTTCGCGATCCAGCTCGGATACAAAGGGTATCCTGGATTTCAGAAAGCACTGGAAGAGCTTGTGCGCACCAGACTGAACTCGATCCAGAGGATGGAAGTGACATACGGCAGAATCAGTCAGAGTGAGATCCTGGAGACTGTGCTGCAGTCAGATATCGAAAGGATTAAGGAAACACTGAATGTCGTTGACCACAAGGCGTTCAATCTGGCGATTGATACCATTCTGGAAGCAGAGCGGATCTACGTAATCGGCATCCGCAGCTGTGCTCCGCTTGCGTCTTTTTTTGCATTTTATCTGAATCTGCTCTGCGAGAATGTGACAGTGGTAAACACGAACAGCTCCAGCGAGATCTTTGAGCAGCTGATCCGAATTAATGAAAAGGATGTGATCATCGGAATCAGCTTCCCCAGGTATTCGATGCGGACCCTGAAAGCGCTGGAGTTCGCCAGCAACCGGAAGGCGAAAGTCATTACTCTGACAGACAGTATCCATTCTCCTATGAATCTGTATTCATCCTGCAATCTCATCGCAAGGAGCGACATTGCTTCGATCGTGGATTCTCTTGTCGCGCCGCTGAGCGTGATCAACGCATTGGTGGTCGCCCTCTGTATGAAAAAGCGGAAGGAAGTGGTGTCAACGCTGGAAACTCTGGAGGAGATCTGGGGAGAATATCAGGTATACAGCGGAGATGAGCTGAATCCTGTGGCTACTTCATTTCCGGCAGAGCTGGATGGGGAAGAGGAGGAGAAGGCGGAAACATGAGCAAAGTGATTGTAATCGGCGGGGGCGCGGCCGGCATGATGGCCGCTGTCTCAGCTGCACGCGCAGGTCAGAAAGTAACGCTGCTTGAAAAGAATGATAAGCTGGGGAAAAAGCTTTTCATAACCGGCAAAGGACGCTGCAATCTCACGAATGCTGCGGAAGTTGAAGATTTGTTTTTGGCTGTGACGAGTAATCCGAAGTTCCTGTACAGCGGCTTTTACAGCTTTACGAACGATCAGGTGGTCCAGTTCTTTGAGGAGCTGGGGGTGAAAACAAAGGTCGAGCGGGGCGGAAGAGTGTTCCCGGAGTCGGATCATTCTTCCGATGTCATACGTGCACTGGAACGAGAAATGAATCGGCTTGGGGTCCGTGTGGAACTGAACACAGAAGTGAAGGAATTGATCTTTTCTGAGGGGCGTGTGTCAGGAGTGAGGCTTGCCGGCGGGAAGGAGATCGGCCCGGCTGAGGCGGTGATTGTGGCCACGGGCGGAATCTCTTATCCGTCTACAGGGTCCACCGGAGACGGATATCGTTTCGCACAGACAGCGGGACATTCGGTGACGGAGCTTTCTCCGTCTCTGGTACCTATGGAAGTGAAGGAATGGTACGCGAAAGAACTGATGGGACTGTCCCTGCGCAATATTGAGATTCGCATTACCGATGGAAAGAAAAAGCTCTATGAAGAATTCGGTGAAATGCTGTTTACGCATTATGGTGTGACGGGGCCGGTGATTTTAAGCGCCAGCAGTATTGTCGGAAGACAGCTCAGGAAGAAAGAACTGACGCTTCATATTGATCTGAAGCCGGCATTGACGGAGAGTCAGCTGGATCGAAGAGTTCTGCGGGAATTCGAGGCGAATCAGAACCGAAAGTTTAAAAACGCAGTGGATACACTGTTTCCGGCGAAATTGAAACCGGTGATACTGGAACTCTCTGGCATCTCAGAAGAGAAGAAGGTTCATGAGATTACAAAGGAGGAGCGGACAGCATTTGTCCGTCTGATCAAGGATTTCACCATGACTCTGACCGGGCTGCGGGGATATCAGGAGGCGATTATCACAAAAGGCGGGGTATCCGTGAAAGAGATAGATCCCGGGACGATGGAGTCGAAAATGGTGAAAGGATTGTACTTTGCCGGGGAGGTTTTGGACCTTGATGCAGTGACAGGAGGATATAACCTGCAGATCGCGTGGTCAACCGGCTATCTGGCGGGAAGGGCCTGCGCGGAGGCTTTTTGACTTGTGCAATCGGGAAAGCAGAATTGTCTGTGGGCAGTGAGAAGGAAAACGTTATAAGTAACAGGAGGAATCAGTGTGGGATATAATGTAGCAATCGACGGGCCGGCAGGAGCCGGAAAAAGCACGATCGCAAAACTTGTAGCAAAGAAGAAGGGATACATTTATGTAGATACCGGAGCGATGTATCGGGGACTTGCGATCCATTTTCTGGAGAAAGGGGTCAGCGCAGACGACCGGGATGCAGTTGCTGAAGCATGTTTGGATGCAGATGTGTCTGTAAAATATGAAGACGGCGCGCAGCAGATCTATCTGAACGGCAGGAATGTGACACCGAAACTGCGCATGGAAGAGGTTGGAAATATGGCTTCACGTGCTTCTGCGATTCCCGCGGTTCGAGAGAAACTGCTGGAACTTCAGAGAACGCTTGCTCAGAAGGAAGATGTGATTATGGACGGCAGAGATATCGGGACGAATATTCTTCCGAACGCGGATGTGAAGATCTATCTCACCGCCAGCGTTGAGACGAGGGCAAGGCGCCGATATGACGAGCTGAAAGCCAAAGGAGAGGAATGTGATCTCCAGAAGATTGCCCGTGACATTGAGGAGAGAGACGCGCGGGATATGAACCGAGAGATCGCACCGCTTAGAAAGGCAGACGACGCTGTCCTCGTGGACAGTTCGAATATGAGTATAGAGGAAGTTGTAGATGAGATCTGCGGATACTGCCGATTGTGATGCCGGAGAACAGATCCATTTTGTCAGTCGGAAAGGAGAACTGTATGAAGGTAATCAAAGCAAAGACAGCGGGATTCTGTTTCGGTGTGAAGCGGGCGGTAGATACCGTCTATGAGCAAGTGGAGGCCTGTGCCGGACCGATCTACACTTACGGTCCCATTATCCACAATGAAGAGGTAGTAAAAGATATGGAGAGCCGCGGGGTCAGAGTTCTGCGCTCGGAAGAGGAGCTGGATGACCTCAGTGAGGGGACGGTCATTATCCGTTCTCATGGTGTGGAAAGGCGTATCTGCGATAAGATTCAGGCAAAAGGACTGCTGCTCGTAGACGCGACTTGTCCGTTCGTGAAGAAGATCCACAATATTGTTCAGAAGGAAAGCGCACAAGGCAGGCACATCATTATCATTGGGAATCCGGACCATCCTGAAGTGGAGGGAATCAGGGGTTGGGCCGAAAATCAGGTGACGGTTATTCGGAACGCAGAAGAAGCGGAGAGGTTTGACGCGGCAGAAAATGAGAAAATATGTATTGTTTCCCAGACGACATTTAATTACAATAAATTTAAAGAATTAGTTGAAATTATCAAGAAAAAGAGTTATGATGTAAGTGTTTTAAATACAATCTGCAATGCTACAAAGGAGCGCCAGACGGAGGCTTTGAGTATCGCAGAGTCGGTGGATGCTATGATAGTGATTGGTGACAAACATAGTTCCAATACCCAGAAGTTATTTGAAATCTGCCATAAGGCATGTAACAATACGTACTATATTCAGACACTTGACGATTTGAATTTGAATCAATTAGGGTCAGTGGAAACAGTAGGTATTACAGCAGGGGCATCCACGCCCAACAATATAATTGAGGAGGTTCAAAATAATGTCAGA
>CASDTX010000009.1 GCA_949283695.1 uncultured Eubacteriales bacterium
CGAACTGTGCGAAACGCTCCGGCCGGGCATCCGCCACGTATCTCGCCCAGCTTCCCCACACGGCCGCGAGCCCCGCTCCATGCGCTACATCAAACATGCCTCCCAGCTCGTGTTCCAGCTGATGGCACGCCCAGTCGCCCCCGTCCGTGCCGCATCCGGTGAGTCCGTTATGGGACAGGCTTCCCGCCCACATGACTTCTGCCCTTGCCTTATAATTGTCCGGTTCCTGCACAAGGATCAGTGCATTTTTCATCACCGTGCGGATCAGATGCTCACTGATGCCATCCGTCAGTTCCATATTGGCGCTCTGATTGAAATAACGCTCCATGGTATGCATCATAATGTCCACGCACCCGCTTGCCGTCTGATACGCCGGCAGGGTCATGGTGAGCTCCGGGTTCATGACAGCGAACCTCGGGCGTGCAAAGTCCGTCTTGTACCCCCGCTTCAGCCATCCCTCCTCATTGGTGATCACAGAAGAATTACTCATCTCTGACCCGGCCGCGGAAATGGTCAGCACCACGCCGATCGGAAGACAGCCGTCTGCTGTCCGCTTCTTTGCATAAAAATCCCACACATCTCCTTCATTTGCCGCGCCGTATCCGATCGCCTTTGCCGAGTCGATCACACTGCCGCCGCCCACTGCAAGAATAAAGTCCACGCCTTCCCTCCGGCACAATTCGATGCCCTTATATACAAGGGACAGTCTTGGATTCGGCACTACGCCGCCCAGAGATACATAGGGAACGCCCGCTTCGCCAAGCGAGCAGAAGATCCGTTCCAGAAGCCCGCTTTTCTCAGCACTGTTGCTGCCATAGTGGACCAGGACTTTCCTGCATCCCTGAGCTTTCACAAGTTTCCCGGTCTCTATCTCTGCACCTTTTCCGAAGACCACTTTCGTAGGTGTATAATATTCAAAATTCTCCATCCTGTTCTCCCTCCGGCTTCTGCGGTTTATCCGATTTCTATCTGACACATTTTCATCGCTTCCAGCGCCTGTTCATGACTCTGCGGCGTTACTCCCGCACAGCACGACGCCTCCACGCGTACAGGCACTTCCGGAAGATAAGCTTTCAGCAGAAGCGCGTTAGAGATCACACAGATATCCGTACACAGCCCGATCAGAGTGATCTCTTCCACCGATTCCTCGGTTTCATCCAGTTTCTTCACACATTCTCCCAGCTCCACACTGCCGAATGCAGGCTTATCAATCACCCGATATCCGGACTTTGCACGCAGGGCTTCCTCCACTTCCCTGCGGATTTCCCAGCCTTCTGTCCCTTTCACGCAGTGTACCACCGGCAGATGCTTTCCTTCCTCGCTTTCCAGGTAATCTTCCCCGTGGGTATCACGCGTCGCAATGATCTTTCCGTCAAACTCCCGGATCTTTTCAACAACTCCCGGCACGACCGCCTCTGCCTCTTTTGTCCCGAGTGCGCCGTTGATAAAATCATTCTGCATATCCACTACTACAAGCACCTTCATTTTCTATTCTCCTTCCTCTCAGGCTTTTTCTATATTGCCCTTCAAATCGTAATAAAATATATACTGCTGCATCACTCCGGCACAGCCCTTGTATTTCTCAAAAGGGAACTTTCCTCCGTACCTGGTGTCCAGCACCTTCTGGATGTGCGTATCCACCGGGAATGCATCCATCTGATGCAGGGCAAACAGACAGATGCAGTCCGCCACCTTGCCTCCGATCCCCGGAAATTTCATCAGCTCTGCCCGAGCCTCCGGATAGTCCATGTTTTTCAGCTCATCCAGTTTCACTTCTCCATCCGCGATCATCCGCGCCGTGCCGCAGATATAGCGGCTGCGGTATCCCAGTTTAAGCGCCCGCAGTTCCTCCTCAGAGGCATCCGCCAGCTGTTCCGGAGTGGGAAACGCATCATACAGTTTTCCGTCCGCTGTCTCCATTTTCTGTCCGTATTTTCCGCTGACCGCCTGGATCAGCCCTTTGATCCGTGGAATATTGTTCTGCTGGGACAGGATAAAAGTGATGATCATCTCCCACACGTCCTGTCTCAGGATGCGGATGCCGCTGCCAAACCACGCCGCTGTCCGCAGATACTCGTCCTTTGGGTCGATTCCTGCAAGATACTCTTCATAACTGGTATCCAGGTCGAAATACCTTTTCCAGAAAGATTCATATTCCTCCGAAGAGCAGTACAAGACTGTCCTTTCTGTCCCGCCTTTCCGGCCTTCTACGCCGTCTGCCGCGCCGGACGGCGCTCCTTCTTCCACCTTTATCCGCAGATACCGGTCAGACGCGATCAGCTCATATGTATCCCCGGATACCGGGTTCAGCCTGAAACACTGACCCGACATGCAGATCTGTGGGATAGAAAAGTATTGATTCTCTATTGTGACCATATATCCTCCACTCTTGTATCTGTTCTGTAAAAAATGCTCCCGCTGTCATCTTTCAGCAGCATCCTTTCTGAAAAAGCATACCATGACAACAGGACTCCGGCAAGCATTTCTCCCGATTGTAAAACGCATTATAAACGCAGGCATTCTCACAAAATACGATAATCCGGCGCATTGACTCCATACTGTTTCAGATTGTAATATTTGAGTCCCGGCGATATAATTATACTATATTCAGATGTATTGGGAAATCTAACAGGAGGCGCAATATGAGGACCATTGAAGTCGTTGACTACCGCCCGGAATGGGAAAAGATGTTTCAAGAAGAAGAGAAAAAGATCCGGAAGATCCTGGGGAAGAACTGCATTGCTGTATACCATATCGGCAGTACTTCCGTCAAAGGTCTTCCCGCCAAACCGATCATCGATATAATGCCCGTAGTAAAGGACATTTCCCTCGTGGACGCCCATGATCCTGAGTTCCGGGCGCTCGGCTACGACTGCCGGGGTGAATTCGGCATTCCCGGCAGGCGCTTCTATGCCAAAGGCGGAGAGCACCGCACGCACCATATCCATATCTTCGAAAAAAGCAGCGAAGCAGACATCAAACGCCACCTCGCTGTACGGGATTATCTCAGGTCACATCCTGACACTGCCCGGGAATACGCGGAACTGAAGAAAAACCTCGCAGCCCGGTATCCCCATGACAATGACGGCTACTGTGACGGAAAGGATGCCTATATGAAAGAGCTGGAACAGAAGGCCCTCAAATGGCAGGAAGAGCAGGAAGCAGACAATACTTCTGTCTCACTGGGCATCTGTCTCGGTCTCTGCCTGGGTACTGCTCTTGGCACTGCATTTGACAATCTGGGCTTCTGGCTTTCGCTGGGCCTGGCCCTTGGCATCTGCTTCGGCCTTGGCTTTAAGCGCCGCCCTCCAAAGTCTGGTCAATAATGCTCCTCATAATATCTTCTGTAAGCTGACCGCTC
>CASDTX010000010.1 GCA_949283695.1 uncultured Eubacteriales bacterium
ATCTCAAGATATTCTCTAAATTCCGGATCTCCGTTTATCAGCATATCTGTATATTCTGAGAAAAGTCTGCACACTTCGTCAACAGAATCATATGCCAATACAATATTAACCTCCATTTAACATTTCTCCCAGCCACACGCTTATAACCACATATTTATAATAGCTTCTACTTCTGCTTCAGCCCTGCAGAATCCTCATCGCCCTGTCATAATCCTTCCCCGCCACATAGACATGATACTCATATGCCGCTGATGCGTTTATAGACGGCACGCCGTGATACCGCCCCGGATTTGTAATCGGGTTTGATCTGGTGGTATATTCGATCTGGTGATCCGCCAGCAGGCCCTTTGTCCTTTGATACTCATTCAGATCCCAAGTGATCAGAACCTCTCTTTTAAAAAACATACAAGCCACCTCCTGCCCCCATTATGCCAGACCCGGCAACGGATGTCACCGGTTTTCATCGGAATATTTCTTGACAATTCCCTCTTTGGCTTCTATAATTTTATTGTTTGAATTCTAATTATTAGTATTCAAATTTTATATGGATTCAATTTGAAGCCCGCGGTGATCGTTATAATTCACAGTAACCGCCGACCTGCCGCCGGGTGCACTGCCGCAAAGGAGATGACACTATGTCCCATTCATTTCATTATCTTATTATGGCGGAACAATCCATGTTCCAGAAGGAGCTGCTCGCCAGGCTGAAGGATACCGGCCTGACGATCGGACAGCCGAAGATCCTGGACTACCTGAAGGACCACGACGGAGCCGGACAGAAGGATATCGCGCATGGCTGCCACATCGAGCCCGGCACTCTCACCACACTCCTGAACCGCATGGAGGACATCGGCCTTGTAGAACGGCGCACACTGAACGGCAACCGCCGCAGCCTCTATGTTTTTCTCACAGAGAAAGGGAAAGACCAGGTTAAACTGGTGACGGAAGCATTCTCCGCAATGGAAGAAGAAGCGTTCCAGGGCATGTCGAAGACAGAATGTGAAACATTGATGCGCCTGATGCATCAGGTCTACGAAAACATCTCTTCTTAGAATCACTCATCTCAGTATATGTCTCTGACATTCCGGGAGACAAGCTTTATTTGGCACAAAACAAGACAACAGCTCATCGGACGGTCCGCCTGGCGCGCCGTCTGTTATTTTGAGGGAGGATTGATTTAAATTATGGAAAAATTAAAACGCTATCTTGTATTTCTGATCGGACTTTTCATCAATTCACTGGGTGTCAGCCTAATCACAAAGGCAGATCTGGGAACGTCCCCGATCTCATCGATCCCATATGTTCTCAGCCTGAATTTCCCTTTTACACTAGGACAGTTCACGATCGCGTTCAGCCTTCTGCTGATCCTGATCCAGCTCGTCATCCTGCGCAGGAACTTTAAGGCGGAGCATCTGCTGCAGATCCCCATCTCCATCCTGTTCGGATATTTCATTGACCTGACCATGGTCATGCTCTTTTTTGTGAATCCGCAGAGCTATCCTTTCCCTGATCTTTGCCCATCGTCTGGACGGTGTCAGAGAGGGGACCATTATCGCCGCTCTGCTTGTCGGTTTCATCGCCCG
>CASDTX010000011.1 GCA_949283695.1 uncultured Eubacteriales bacterium
CTAAGACTTCCCATATCTAAAATGGGCTTCGCACCTTGAAAATTCAATATTTCAGCTAACAAATTAGCGATTTATGCCTCACTTCGTCCATAATAAAGTGCATTTTGGAGATACTTCGGCAGCCTGGATTCAAAATCAGCTGTAAATGTTTCCAGCTGTTCATCACTCAGCTTCAGCAATTTCTGAAGGCTTGCAATCATTGCGTTCATGATGATGCAAAGAGAGTGCGAAAAGGTAATATCCGCCATTTCATCAACCAGGAAGAAGAACAGTTCTCCTAAAGTTCTCTGGTCTTCATTTTTTCGCTGTTCTAATGCCAGCAGCATATATCTGGTAAACACGATTGCTGCGTGTGCAGTCAATGCGTCATAAGAAAGACTTCTACATTCGCCAATCAGATTGAGGGTTGATTTACATGTTTTAAAGAAAACCTCCACCTGCCAGCGTTTGCCGTAAATCCGGATGATCTCCTCTTCGGAAAGCTCTGTATTAGTACAAAGAATGGCAAGCCAGTCTTTTCGGTTTGCTTTATTTCGGACGCATACGATCTTGGCGGGAACAGGATTCTCTTTCCCCACCATTACATCCACGGACAACAGATATTTTGAGCGGCCACGGCGTTTTTTGTTTTTTGCGTAGATCTGTTTGATATTCAGCTTTTCCCCTTCGTATTCATATTTGATACGGCTGCTTTTCTTAACCATGGCAATCACATCCAGCTTTCTGGATTTAAGTGCTGTGATTTGGGCTGGATTTGCAAACCAGCAGTCAAACAGTACATAATCCGCAGAAATACCGCTTGCCGCCGCAGTATCAATCAGATGCAGCATAGCATCTGGCGCTTTCATTTGCGCGAGTTGGCGCCGTCTTCCTGCAATGGAACGTTTATCGAATTCTTTTGTCGGCCCAAGGATGTTGCTTTCTTTTGAAGAAGCAAGCAGGCAGCTATTGACCGGAAGAAATGTATTTCCGTCACTCCATCCCAATGTCAGAAGGCGGAAACCTTTCCTGAATTTCATCTCCACATGGTCAAAGACTCTGGAACCGAGTTCCGTTTTCTTGCAGCTGCTACGACTGAAAAGCGTATCATCCACAATAAATACGTTTGTACGGTTCTCATCTGTTAGATCCTGTATCTCGTTGTTGATGATCCGGGAAGCCAGAAGAGAAGTAAAACGGAGCCAGTTGGTTTTAGTGGAATTCAGGAAACGGTAAAAAGTATTTTTTGAAAAATCTTCTTTAAAAGAACCAGTACGCTGCTGCATATACATGCTGCGGCCAACGAAAACGTTACTCAGCTTGTAGCGGAGAAGAGAAACAGCCGAAACACCTTTCTCTTTGGTTCCGTTACACTTTTTCAAAAGCGATCCGATTTTATGAGAAGAAAAAAATCTCTGAACACAATCAATAACAGCTACCTCATTTTCGGAATTCTGTGATATAATGGACATGGCATAAATCCTCCTTGGTAAGATGGTTTTTGGACAACTCCATTATACCAAAAGAGTCGCATTTATGCCTTTTTTATTGGCTGAAATATTGAATTTTCAAGGTTCAGCACACCATGTTGGTGTGGGAAGTTTGAGTAAAGAATATAAACAGGGGGAAGAGCGGCAGCCGATGCTGGACCACAGAGGCCGCCCGATTCCAATTGACACGTGGGTGTGGATTATGCCAAAGGAGTAATAGATATGCAGTTGATACAAGTCAGAATTAGCGGATACAAGCATCTGAAGAACACCTGTGTTAATTTCAATGATACGGCAGAGAAGGAGCTGTTTCATGACGGGCTGCCGATCCGGTTCTTCATCGGATTAAACGGATCCGGCAAATCGGTGTTCCTGGAAGCGGTCTGCCTGTTATTCTCCCGGATCGTCCAGAATGAGGTGCCCGGGTTTGAATTTACGCTGATCTATCGCATATGGAGAGACCAGAACTACCGGGTAGAAGTGACGAATACGAAGGACAGACAGAAGCTTCAGATCCGGGTCCGTCCTGAGAATGGAGAAGAACTGGTGCTTACTTCTTTTGAAGGGCACCGGCACCTGCTTCCGGACTATGTACTTACCTGTGCGTCGGGAGCGAACAATAATTTCTATGATATCATGGTCCGCTCGCCCAGAGAGTCACTGCAGAGTGACCTGTTTGATCTCAGTCTTCTCGGGCAGGGCAGATCCGGGGAAAGCGAGCGGAAGAGGCGGGTTGAAGAACTCCTGGCATCTCTGCGGAAGCTGGAAGAGAATCCGATCTGTATGTTTATTGATGAGAAGAATGCGGTTCTTGCTCTGGCTGCCTTCCTTGCCATCCTGCCGGGCGGCGCTCAGGATCCGGATGCGGGCGAACAGATGCGCTGCAGGAAAGAGATCCTGTCAATGCTGGCGGACAATCCGGTGCCGGTCAGTCTGTCCTTTACATTGGA
Organism: uncultured Eubacteriales bacterium; assembly: GCA_949283695.1. Lineage (GTDB taxonomy): Bacteria > Bacillota > Clostridia > Lachnospirales > Lachnospiraceae > Mediterraneibacter. The sequence goes on from CASDTX010000011.1 coordinate 2,420, forward strand.
CGGCAGGCTTGCAGACAGCATGGAGGAAGAGTATTCTGGCAATGAGGCAGACATGCTGTGGGAAAGAAGCGGTGCGGGCGATACCGTGGGAAAACACGCAGGATGGGACACGGTCCGGCTGTATCAAGATGAAACAGCAGATGCGGAAGGCGCCCATGCAGACCGTGTAAAGACCTTTCTCTTCGAGCCATGGGAAGGAGAGCCGGAAGTCTGTTCTGTCAGAAGTCTGACAGAGAGATACAAAGACCCGATGGAATTTCTGTCCAGGCTCATTCTTGCGCGGAACAGAGGCCTTATAAAGGAGTGTCATATCAGCTTCCGCCTGAAAGGGACAGAGGATATTCTGGAAGAGAATGCGTTCAGCGAAGGCGAGTACATGTTTTTGGTCCGCATGGGGCTCCTGGTGATGGGACGGCAGAGAAGCGGCAGCGATCAGTGCCTGTTTCTGCTCGACGAGCCGGATGTGTATCTGAACGAGCACTGGAATATCGATTTTGTATCAGGGATCCAGCGGATCTATCAGAACAGCGGCGTCAGACATGAGATTATAATTGCAACGCATTCTTCTCTGATGCTGACAGACGCGTTTCCTGAACAGCTGTATTATTTCCAGCAGAAGGACGGCGGGGTGAGCTGTTTCCCGATCCGTGCGTCTACGTTCGGCGGCAGCCGCAATGAGATCATGCAGGCGCTGTTCCGCACGGAACACAGTGTGGGAAGTTATTCTTACGGGATGCTGAAGCGGCTTCTGGAAGAAGAGAACAATATTGAGAAACTGGAATCTTATCTGGAATATGTAGGCTCGGGCTATCTGCGGCTGCGGCTTCTGGATAAAATTCAGTTGCTGAAGAAGGGATAATGGATGTTTTTAGACGTAAAACCAGCGCCCTGCGCGGACGTGCCGGGCAGACTGATGAAGATGATACAGGATATCTTGAACTATTCGATCCGTTCGTTTGTGCGGGAGCCGGAATTCGAAGAACTGCTGGATCAGGAGGACAAAGAGTTCCGCAGCCTGCTGAAGAGAAAGGCCGTGCATGAAGCGATCGAGAAGCTGTTCCGGCTGGATTATCTGGAACGGACAAGACTGTGTGATCTGTTTGAACATGACCGCAGTTTCGAGAGGTACCTGGATGACGATACTTACCAGCTGCGGGAGGCTTCCGGACAAGACATCGCTGTCTTAAACGAGCTCTGCAATGCCATATATGACGCTGCGAATGGCGGGATGCCTGCGAAAAGTGGGATCACCTTTGACGGAAATCTCCTGAAGAAGCAGTTCGCGGAAATAAACGGGAAGCTGGGAAGGGTGTGCCCGGTCTGTGTCAGAGAGCTGGTGTTTGCGGCGGGTGAAGGGGAGACCGATCATTATTTCCCCAGAAGGCAGTACCCGGTGCTGGCGCTTCACCCGTATAATCTGCTCCCGATCTGTTCTGACTGCAACAGTACGAGGATCAAACACATGAAGAGCCCTCTCGCCCGGCAGGACAGAGGACCGGGGGAACTTCGAAAGATCTTCCTTCCTTATCTGCGGCCGGCGAAACCGGAAGTAGAGTTTGCGGTCTCGGAAGATATAGAGAGAAAGATTGTGATGCATCCGGCCCTGGGAACAGGTCCATATACACAGACAAGAATTGATAATCTGGAACGGCTGTACCGGCTGGGAGAGCGGTGGAGCGTGGTGCTGCAGAATGTATATGACGACATCCGGGAAGAACTGGCCGAGCAAAGCGGCGGAGATGATACAGAGGAAGAATGGATGCAGAAGCTGCGGACCATTCTCAGATCGAACGCGGAAAGCACCAGAGGGCGCACGGAGTTTGTGAAAGGGATCTACTGCCAGTGGCTGGATACGAAGACGGATCAGGAACTGATGGAACTGTTTGCAGAATGTGAGCTGGCGGTTTCATCGTGAGAAGCAATGAGGATAGAACGGGAGGGAAAGCAGAATGACAGATGCAGCTGCAATATTGAAGAAAGGGGCCGGCCGTACACTTAAGAACGGCGGGCTCTGGATTTATGATAATGAAGTAGAAAGCGTGATGGGGGCATTCAAAGACGGGGACGTCGTGGCGGTGCGCGATTTCGACGGGTATCCGCTGGGGTGCGGATTCATCAACCGCAGATCAAAGATTATGATCCGTATGCTGACGAGGGACAGCCGTACACAAATCGACGAGGCGTTCCTTCGGATGCGGGTGAAGAATGCCTGGGAGTATCGTAAGAAAGTAGTGGATACAGCGAGCTGCCGTGTGATCTTTGGCGAGGCAGATTTCCTGCCGGGACTGGTAGTGGACAAGTTCGCAGATGTGCTGGTGGTTGAGTCTCTGGCCCTGGGGATTGACCGGTATAAGGGAATGATCATCGAGATTCTGAAAGAATTGATGGAGGCAGACGGGATCCGGATCCGCGGTGTCTATGAGAGAAGCGACGCGAAGGTTCGGGAACTGGAAGGAATGGAACGACACAAAGGTTTTATCGGCGAGCCTTTTGATACCAAAGTGGAAATCATAGAGAACGGAGTGCGCTATTATGTGGACGTGAAGGATGGGCAGAAGACCGGATTCTTCCTGGATCAGAAGTACAACAGAGCGGCTGTGGCAAAGCTCTGCCGCAATGCCCGGGTACTGGACTGCTTCACGCATACCGGCTCCTTTGCGCTCAATGCCGGTCTGGCCGGAGCGGCTCATGTGACGGGAGTGGATGCTTCGGAGCTGGGGGTGGCACAGGCCAGGGAGAATGCGGCGCTGAACGGGCTTTCAGACCGGGTGGAGTTCCTCTGCGAGGATGTATTTGAACTTCTGCCCCGACTGGAGAAGCAAGGAGAAACCTTTGACGTGGTGATTCTGGACCCGCCGGCATTTACCAAATCCAGAAGTTCCATTAAGAAAGCAGTGAAGGGATACCGGGAGATCAATCTGCGGGGAATGAAGCTGGTCAAAGACGGCGGATACCTGGCGACCTGCTCCTGTTCGCATTTTATGGATCAGGAGCTCTTTACCAAGACCATCGGACAGGCGGCGCAGAATGTTCATAAGAGATTGAGACAGGTGGAGTTCCGGACCCAGGCGCCGGATCATCCGATTCTTTGGGGCGCGGGCGATTCCTATTATTTGAAATTCTATATTTTCCAGGTGTGCGAGGAGAAGTAAGAAGGGAAGAGGTGCGGTAAGCGGGCCGGATCTTATGATATCCTTTCTATGGTGGTGATGGCGAGGGATTTGACAAATATGGTTACCCGTATGGAAAATCCTTAAAGTATGAAATTTTTGGAAGACATTTCTGAAGATGTATTGCCAAATGAGACGACTGGCTTTAACCGGGTAATTTGGTCAATAATCTCCTCGCAGCAGACAGGCTCCGCTACGATATTTTGTACCATACGGATCTTTCCGGGGAGAGCTGGAATACTTTAATCGGGCTGCCCATTGATCGCATCAACTGGAACTCGCATATGAAGGAGATGCGTCCGAATTTAATGAAAAACCGAATACGAAGTCAGATATTGACACTACGAAATTAGAAAAATTGATCAGTAAACTGGGGTGGCTGATTGAAAAGCACAGCAGCCGAAGAAGCAGTTTGAATTATATTCAAGACTGCGGAAATACAAAAAGAACTAGAGAAGCTGAAAATGGGTAATAACTTCCATAATGTGGGAGAATTGAAAGGATGCTTTTATGAGCAAAATAATAGAAAATTCAAAGTTGCCGGAAGACCGAAAGTCTGAAGATGCATATCATTCTATAAGGAATTTTGTCATTAATGCACAGCGGCAGACATATTCTGCTGTTAATACGGCCATGGTGACTGCATATTGGAATATCGGAAAGGCTATTTATGAAGTTTGTGGCGAAAGTGAACGTGCAGCCTACGGAAAACAGGTCTTGAAATATATTTCCGAACGATTGATGCCAGAATTTGGAAAAGGATTCAGTATACGTAATCTGCGGAATATGCGTCGGTTTTATTTGATGTTCCAAAATCGGCAGACGCTGTCTGCCGAATTGAGTTGGTCGCATTATCAGCTTCTTATGCGGGTGGAAAATGAAGAAGCAAGGAGATTTTACGCCGAAGAGACTGTAAAATCCGGTTGGAGTGTCCGCCAACTTGAACGCCAGATTAATACCATGTTCTATCAGCGTATGTTGGCAAGCCGGGATAAGAAAAGTGTGGCTGAAGAGATTCAGACAACAGAGCCAAAACCGGAATATGAAAAAATCATGAAAGATCCGTATGTGCTGGAGTTTTTGGATTTACCGCCTAATGAACATTTTTACGAGTCAGAACTAGAGCAGGCGTTGATTGACCATTTACAGAAATTTCTTCTGGAGCTTGGCAGAGGATTTTCTTTTGTGGCACGGCAAAAACATTTCAATATAGACGGATGGCATTTTTATATTGATCTGGTTTTCTATAATTATATTACAAAATGCTTTGTGCTGATTGATCTGAAAACAGGGGATCTTACACATCAGGATATCGGACAAATGCAGATGTATGTCAATTATTACACAAGATATATGATGAATGAGGGAGATAACCCGCCTGTAGGACTACTGCTTTGTGCTCAAAAAAGTGATACATTGGTGAGACTTACTTTACCAGAGGAAAACAGGCAGATATACGCTGCAAAATATATGCCGTATATGCCGACAGAAGAAGAACTGAAACGTGAGCTGAATCTTGATGAATTTGAAAAACTGGAGGATGAAGAAGATGGACTAGCTTAAGATGCATACAATCTGGCAGATGAGAATTTCAAAAAGCTGGCGGAACTTTTCCCAAATGCTGTGGCAAAAATAAGGAAGATGAGTTTCTATCTCTTTTTATGATTTTAGAGCACAAGGCCGTCATTTGTTGTTGATTTCTTAAAATAGCATTGTTATGATCTGCTTGCCTGTCAGCGGATTGCTCTGTATACTGTCATAAGACTACAGAAAGAAAAAGTCTCAGAGCACCCTCCCTGACAAGTCGTGTACTCTGAGACCCGGTTATA
>CASDTX010000012.1 GCA_949283695.1 uncultured Eubacteriales bacterium
AAATTTCCGATCCCCATAGACGGCTCTAAAATATTTCCGTGGTTAAATCCCATCCGCTCCACGGCTTCATAGATCGCCCCTATGACCGCAGGGCTCGTATAATGCGCGTTTAGAGTCGACGCTCTGGCAGAAGCGTATTCCTCTTCAGACAGCAGACCTCTTAACTCTTGATATTCTGACGCCCAGTTGTCCTTTCTGCTGTCAAATGCATCCGCAAGCCCGCCCCATCCCACATACCGGGAAAGGATCTCCTGCTCTTCCGGTGTTGCATACCTGCCACTTGCTTCAATCTGTTGCAGAGTGCGGATTGCATCCACATTCCTGCGGTACTTTGTCTTTGCTCCGCCCTCACCGAGATGTTCATCCGTAATGTGAAAGTTTTCGGGCTCTGCAGACTGTACTTTACCCACAGAGGAAGCAGCGGGCTCTTCACTCGCTGCTTCCTCTGTTCTTTCTATGATATTCTCTGTTTCCGGCGCTGGGGTCAGATCAAGGTTTAACTGTTGACAAGCTCGTTCAGAATCACTTCCTCCGCCTGCGCTTTCAGGGCGTTCATATGCTGAACCCATTCCATCTGATGCATCTTCTTGTCGGGAGCCGGATTCTTCTCCAACAGTTCTTTCATCATCTGCTCCAGTCTCCGGTTCGCTGTCTCTTCGATCTCCCTCAGATGGTCGAACAGCTTCCCTTTCAGGATCAGGTCGTTGTAAAGAATCGGCTTGTTCTCCTGCAGGAAGCTCCTGCGCATCATCCCGTATTTGCCCAACGGCTGTTCTTCCGTTTCTCCCAATGTCAGATTCGGGAGATAATACTCTCCCTGTTTCGTGTATGTCAGTTCTTTCATCATGGCGGCTGCTCCTTTCTTCCTGCCTGCTCTTCTCATAGTTTCGGACGGCGATCTCAATCTCCCGGAATACCTCTGCGGAAATCTCGCTGACAGCCGTTCCCAGTGCATTTACTGTACCTGCAGTATTAAAATCGAAAATCTCCCGGAAATCTTCCTTGTCAATATAATCATCCGGATTATCCACACAACGGCTGTACAGTGCATAAGAAGCGCTGACTGATGCCGTCATCCGGAATTCATTTTCGATCTTTCTTTCATCATACCCTTCAAGATAACTGTCTGCAATGATGTCGAGCACCTGTTTTCCGTAATTTGACCAGTAATCCAAAGCGAGTCTGTCCGTGATCATGCTGATCTGTTGCGCAAGTCCAAGCTCTGCATCTGTTCCGAACCGGCACTCCAATGCCGCCTCTATCGGCTTCCTGTGCGCTTCCTCCATCTTCCACAGCTGCACAGGTCTGGAATCCGCTCGTTCTCCTGTATCTGCCACGTCGAATACATAACGAAGCCGGGGTTTTATTCTCGACACATCTATGAGCCCGATTCCATGAGATCCGCGTTTCACATAGCGGTTCATCCGATTCCGCCAGAAGTCATATTCTGCACAGGCTGTCGCCTGCGGCCGCTGTGCATGGATCAAAAGCTGATCGTAATAGGGGTACTTATAAAGCCGGGCAACAGTGGTAAGAAAGGCAGTCCACTGTTCCCGGCTTTTTGTA
>CASDTX010000013.1 GCA_949283695.1 uncultured Eubacteriales bacterium
CTTTGAACTCTTACACGAAACCAAAGAATCAAGGTGATTTATGGAAAGCCGGATACGCTGAGAGGTGTACGTCCGGTTTGGGAGGCGGCTCCCTGAAACCTACTGATGAAAGTCAGCAAGGCGCAGGGTGCCTACCTCATACCTCATGGCTTGTCAGTCCCTACGGCCTGCCGATGGCAGCCGCTTGGCTTACGGAGCGGGTGGCCGATTTCAACCGGGTGTTAAAATCAATCTGAGAAACTGTATGGGCGCGGCTCTTTTGGGGCCGCGCCTTTACAATAATGCTTCGTTTCGCTATACTAAACATACCCTGATTCATTTGCCACAAAGAAAGGTGGGATACCGTGAAAAAAACTGCCCTGATTACCGTACAGGACGTTCCTGTTACCGTGATGCACGTTGACCAAAGTGATTATATCAGTCTGACTGACATGGCGAAGGCACGCACAGATTCGGCGCGCGCTGCCGATGTGATTAAGAATTGGCTGAGGGCGCGTTCGACCTTAGAATTTCTCGGAACCTGGGAGATCATGTATAACCCGGCTTTTAAAGTGGTCGAATTCGACCACTTTAAAAGCGAAGCCGGATTACATACCTTTACGCTTAGTGCAAAAGAATGGATTGAGCGTACCAATGCGATTGGGATCTATGTTCAGGCTGGACGTTATGGCGGCACCTATGCTCATAAGGATATTGCCTTTGAATTTGGTTCTGCGATCAGCCCGGTATTTAAACTCTATTTGCTAAAAGAATACCAGCGGCTGAAAGACGAGGAAAATGACCGCTTAAAGCTGGAATGGAGCGCCAAACGGTTCCTGTCCAAAAGCAACTATATCATTCACACCGACGCTGTAAAGAATTATGTGCTGCCCAAACGGAACTACAAAAAAGATATGGAGTGGCTGGCCTATGCCGATGAAGCAGACCTTTTGAACGTGGTTTTATTTGGCTGCACAGCAAGAGCATGGCGTGAAGCCAATCCGGAGCTGGCGAAACACAGCAACATCCGGGACTACGCTTCCATTCCGGAGCTGACGGTTCTCTCCAATCTGGAAACACATAATGCAGAACTCATTAAGCAGGGATACAGTAAGGAAGAACGCTTTACAATGCTCCAGCAGATTGCACAGTATCAGTTAAGGGTTCTTGCGGAAGCGGAGCAGATTAAGCAGCTTCCAGACCAAACAGAAAATCAGTAATTAAGAAATCGGGCATGAGAAACTATCGTGTCCGGTTTTCTTTTATTATGGAGAAATCAGGATGGCAATTTCCAAAATCAAACCGCGCCACGCCAGTGAAGGCCGGAGTATTGCAGCGGTATTAAAAGACCGGATTGACTATGACAAGAATCCGGATAAGACAAAGGGCGGCCTGCTGGTATCCTCCTACCAGTGCAGTCCAGATACAGCGTGGCAGGAATTTGCCCTTAGTAAGCAGATCTACGAAGCGGAAACCGGACGGAAACGCGCCCCGGAAAACGATGTGATTTCTTATCTGATTATCCAATCCTTTAAGCCTGGGGAAATCACGCCGGAGGACGCGAACAAGCTGGGGTATCAGCTTGCTTTGGAGTTTACCGGCGGGCAGCACCAATTCCTTGTTGCCACCCATGTGGATAAGAAACATATCCACGTTTCCGTTTCTCTGTTGAGAAACTCCAACGTACTCAACAGGGGCTATCCGACCCACAAATGAAAGCGGTCTGCACCATGCAGGCCGTTTCTTTTTGAGAGATCCCTATATGGCAACCACACGCATTATGCCGCTGCACGTTGGCAAATCCTGCCGGCCTCCGCATATTTACATCGGGGGCTTGGACTGCTTCGCCCCGCGCATCCGTCTGACTGCCAGGATCAGAATCACCAGATTCAGGATGAGTCCGGGTGCCAGAGTAATCTCTGAAATCCCCGCAGATAACGTCCACTGCAGTACACCGGTCCCCTGCATGAAAGCTGCGGCAAAGGAACCCAGATTCAAGAGCAGTCCGGCAGCGGACAGCAGCACACACATTCTATATCTTCCGGGCTTCTCTCCTTTTCCCCAGGCCGCCAGGAAATATCCGGCCAGACAGCCGAACGCGACCCCCAGTGCTGATGTCCAGTAAGTAACTCCGTCCGGAATCCGGCCCGCAAGGAAAATCGCAGTAGGACCGTCTGCCCCGCCGATCACATGGATCAGCTCCTTCTGTGCCTGTCTGTACTCCACCATCCCCAGCACCGTGCCCAGCATAGTCAGCACCGCAAGTACCAGGAACACAAACCGCGCCGGGCTTCTCGGTACAGCATACTCTGCGAACTCTCTGTTCAGCCTTTCCGCCACTGCCTGCGGACTGCCCATCTCTTCCAGCACTTCATCTACCGATTTGCCGGACTCCAGACGGAGATGGATCTCTGTGCCGATATCTCCATTGATCCTGGCCTTAATTTCCAGGGGGAGCTTCAGTCTGCGCTCCAGCTTGTTCACATATCGCTTGATCTTCTTCTGATCCTCTGTCATCTTCCATTCCTCCATTCCTTATTTCCCAGGCGTCTTCCCGCCGCAGATCTGATTCACGCAGGCAGAGAATTCCCGCCATACATTCCAGTATTCCTCATACGTCTTCCGCCCCTGTTCTGTGATCCTGTAATATTTCTTCGGAGCAGATCTGCCTGTTTCCGTTCCCCAGAAGGAACCGATCAGACCACTGTCCTCCAGCCGGTAGAGCACCGGATACAGCGTTCCCTCTTTCAAATCGAAAAAGCCATCCCCCTCCCGCTCCAGCTTCTGGAGCAGTTCATAGCCATATGTATCCTTCTCCGCCACATAGCGGAGAACGATCATATCCAGCACGCCCTTTTTCATCTGCTGCACAAATCGTCCTTCCACGCTCCGCTCTCCTTTTGTATTGCTTAGTATTTAGTATTCCTAAATATAAGTATATCCGTTTTCCTTTCCTTGTCAATAGAAGAAGGGAGCCAGACTGAAAAATATGTCTGTCTCCCTTTCTATGTATCCGATGCCACCCCCGGCATTCTCTTTTTCACTACGGCCTGCATCTGCCGCAGGGCTGATACCCTTCTTCGATCAGCTCTTCTCTGCTGCCTGTATATTCTTCGCGGTTTTTCGCTTTGATATCCTCGGCCCCGGAGCAGTCGGCCTTGTGGAACTTCCTGGTGTTCGTGTTTAGCACATAGGTTTCTTCCTCAGATTCTTGCGCGTCTCTGCTGCCTGCTCCTGCATCTTCCTCCTCTGCTATCCAATTATCACCGGTGGCGTAGTCAATGACAATGTCAGGCTGCACATTGTAGACGTAGACATTAAAGCAGATCCCTTCTCCGCCGTCTTCCACAGACTCCGCCTCCATCTGGACCCCGGACGCTACCAGGTCTTCTCCTTCAAATATTGGTGTCACCCGGTACATGACATGGTTTTCTGTTTCCTTCACATAATCCGCCACCAGATTTTCAAAGGGGAGCATCCCCTCTGTATTCATATAGCGGGTGCCTGTGATCAGGTTCTCCTCATTGGCATTCTCACCGGTAAGCTGATAGCCGATCAGATGACAGCGGTTATAAAGATATCCGCCCTCCACGATGTCGTACTCCTGATTCTCCCATCCGGAAGGGATCACCACGCTGATGTCTCCCCGCTTTTCCGTGGGCATCAGCTCCTCACCGATACAGGCTTCCGCCACACCGCACCGGCCAAGTTCGTCCAGACTGCTGTACTCCTCGTACGCTGCCACTGTCAGCTCTTCCTCTGTAAACTCCGGCTGATTGTCATTGATCTCTACATAGGGATCGCCGCTGTAATCCGGCACCTCGGAAACACTGTCCCAGGATTCTGACCGGAGCTCTCCGCTTCCGAATCCGCTCCCCGCATCTGTTGACGCACTGTCGAACGGAGCACAGGCCGACAAAATCAGCGCGGCACTTAATATGCCGCCTGCAAGCCATGCGCTCCTGCATTGCTTCTTCATAAGATTCCCTCATCTCTCACTAAACTTCTCATCCTGCCCTAGTACACCGGCGCTAGCGTCTGCCGTTCTCAGGCCTTCTGATTGGCCTCTGTACCGGAACTTTCACCGGCACGGGTTCCGGGATCAGCCCCGGGAAAAGACCGTTTAGGATCTCTTTTAATTTCTTTCCTGCTTCTGTATTTAGAATTCTATAATAAACTTCCAGACTCATCGTTCCTTCCTCCTGTTCATGACTGGCTTCTCTAACCTTGGTTCCCGTACCCACATCCGGCTTTCATCTCTTCCGGTCTGTTCACATCTGTTTTTCAGACTGCTGCCCTTCTGTGGATTACAGTGTGCATTTTAACAGAAGTTCCGGCACTTGTCAGTGATTTTATCACTTATTTTAGAATTGTTTATACTTCATTTACAAAGGTGAAAATTCTGTGTTTTTGTATCCGGATCACTCCGGAATTCCTAAATTTTATTTCTCAAATCGCGCCCTTTCTCTGATACAGGTGTTGAATTTTCCACAGGTTCTGTCTAAAATATGATGCATGACAAATGCAAACGAGGTGACACAGTTGAACACAATCTTAATTATAGATGATGACGCATATATCGGAGAGATGCTTGAAGAACTTCTGACAAAGGAAGGTTATCTCACGGCACGTGCCTGCTCCGGAATCGACGCTCTCGTATATCTGCGCACAAACCGCCCGGATCTGATCCTCCTGGATCTGATGCTTCCCGGGCTAAGCGGCGGAGAGCTGCTCCCGCTGATCCGGGAGATTCCCGTGATTGTCGTCAGTGCAAAAGCAGACACTTCGGATAAAGTGAACCTGCTTTTAAGCGGGGCCCGGGACTATATTACGAAACCTTTTGACACGTCGGAACTTCTGGCACGCATCGCCGTCCAACTCCGGGAACATACTTCCGGATCCTCAGGCTCCATACCCGGCAGCCCGATTACCTTCGGCCGGCTTTCTCTGGATCCTGCTGCAAGGACTGTTCTCATCGACGGCATCCCCGTAAGGCTGACGCAGACGGAATATGCGATTCTGAAGCTGCTGATGCAGAATCCTTCTCAGGTGATTCCCAAGTCGCTGATCCTGGAACGGATCAGCAGTGACACCCCGGACTGTACAGAAAGTTCCCTGAAAGTTCACATCAGCAACCTCAGGAAGAAACTTAAAAGTGTCGATGAAAATGATTATATCGAATCCGTCTGGGGAATCGGCTTTAAAATGAGGGAGGAAGAATCTTAACCTTTTCTTTACGGTTTCCTTTACCGCTCTCTTAACTCTTTGCAGATAGAATAGCGCCTGTAAAGATGAAAGCCGGTTTGCTCCCGGCACTACACTACAGGAGGTTTTCTATATGGAGTATATTCTGACAGCAGAATCACTGAGCAAGCATTACAGGCACTTCAAAGCGCTGGACCATTTTTCCATCCATGTGCCAAAAGGCGCGATCTACGGATTCGTAGGGAAAAACGGGGCCGGCAAGACAACCCTCATCCGCCTCATCTGCGGACTTCAGGAACCGACAGAGGGAGCATATCTGCTATACGGCAAGAAGAATACCGAACCGGGTATTGCGAAATGCCGCCGCAGAATGGGTGCTGTGATAGAAACGCCGTCCATCTATCTGGACATGACCGCAGAAGACAATCTGAAAGAACAGTACCGGGTCATCGGCCTTCCTTCTTTTGACGATATTCCGGAACTTCTGGCCCTTGTGGGACTGGAAAACACAGGCAGAAAAAAGGCAAAACACTTCTCTCTCGGCATGAAGCAGCGGCTCGGCATCGCCATTGCACTTGCCGGAAGTCCTGATTTTATTGTTCTGGATGAACCGATAAACGGCCTGGATCCTCAAGGGATCATTGAGATGCGCGAACTGATCCTAAAGCTGAACCGGGAACGCCAGATCACATTCCTGATCTCCAGCCACATTTTGGACGAGCTCTCCCGCCTGGCCACCCATTACGGCTTCATCAACAGCGGACGCATGGTCAAGGAGATCAGCGCGAAAGAACTGGACGCAGCCTGCCGCAGATGCATCCGTGTACAGGTATCTGATATACAGGCTCTCATCCGCGTACTCGATGAACTGGGGATCGAATACAGTATCTTCTCTGATACAATGGCTGAGATCTATGCCAAAATCAATGTTTCTAAACTGACGCTGGCTCTTGCAGAACAGGGATGTGACATCATCTCCATGACAGAACGCGAGGAGAGCCTGGAAAGCTTCTATATCAATCTGATCGAAGGGGGAAATTAACATGAGCAGACTCTTAACGGCAGACTTTAACAAACTGAAAAAGAACCGATTCTTCTGGCTGTGTATGGCCGGCATGTTTCTGTTCGGTGTGGTTATGGCAGTGACACATCATATTGCCATGATCCAGCAGGGCGACATTCCTCACCTGACAAATATTCTCTTTTTTTATACATTAGCAGCAGCCATTCTCATCCCAGCTTTCGTCAGTCTTTTCATTGGAACAGAATACAGCGACGGAACGATCCGGAATAAACTTGTCATCGGACATACGAGAAACCATATCTATCTTTCCAATCTGATCGTTTGTTCCGCCGCAGGGATGCTCGTCTGTGCTGCTTATATCGCCGCAGCTCTCTTGGTCGGGATCCCGCTCTCCGGCATCGACACCGGTTCACTGCAGAGCATCATGATTCTCTTCCTGATCAGTATGATTATGTCTGCGGCCTTTACAGCACTGTGCACCCTGACTGCGCTTCTCTGCCAGAACAAGGCCATGACCGCGGTCATCAACATTTTGATTGTCTGCTTCTGCATTGTCATGTCCATCTATATTTATAATAAATTGGAACAGCCGGAAACAATTCCTCATACCTCCTTTACCTCCGAGGGAGAGATCATTGTCTCCGGACAGATCCCAAACCCTGATTATCTCAAAGGAACCGAGCGCGAGGTTTATCAGTTCCTGAATGATTTCCTTCCCACAGGGCAGGCTGTCAACATCGCCCAAGGCGGCGGTATCGCCCAGTCGCCGGAAATCCTGACCGCATACTCCGCAGGGATCGTTTTTGTTTCAACCGCTGTCGGAATCTTCGCATTCCGTAAAAGAGACATCAAATAGAGGAGTTCTTATCTATGATATTCTGGCTGTACTGCCTGAACGGCATTCTTCTGATCATTATTATACTTCTTATCATTCGGATCCGTCTGCTGGAGAAATCAGCAGACGAGATCTCTGATGCATTTTCTGATCGGAGAGCATCTGACACGAATACTTCCATTGATCTTTCCAGTCGAAATATCCATATTCGTAATCTTGCGAATAATATAAATATAGAACTTAAGAAACTACAAAGCGACAGGCTTCGCTATCAGCACGGAGATGCAGAACTTAAGAATGCCGTATCCGGCATCTCCCACGATCTTCGCACGCCCCTGACGGCCATCTGTGGTTATCTGGATATGCTGGAAAAGGAAGACCAGAGTGACAACGCGAAACGATATCTGAAGATCATCCGCAGCCGCACAGAAATCATGAAGCAGCTCACAGAAGAACTGTTCCATTACTCTGTCTTCCACACGTCCACAGACCATGCCGCCCCGGAGCCCGTCGTCCTGAATCACATGCTGGAGGAGAGCATTTCTGCTTTCTATACTGCGCTGAGAGACAGCCACATCACTCCTTCCGTCCATATGCCCGACACGAAGGTTATCAGAACACTGAACCGCAGCGCTCTCTCCCGCATCTTCGGCAACATCATCAGCAATGCCGTCAAATACAGTGACGGCGATCTGAAAATCACCCTGACAGAAAGAGGCACAGTCACATTTGCCAACCATGCCTGCGGCCTGGACGAAATACAGGTGGGCCGCCTGTTCGACCGCTTCTATACGGTCCAGACCGCGGCAGCCGGTTCCACCGGGCTTGGTCTTTCCATCGCGCGGGTTCTGACCGAGCAGATGGGCGGAGAGATCAGCGCAGAATATGTCGATGGAATCCTATCTGTCCGTGTACATTTTCCTTCACATCTGCTATAATAGCTGGGTCAGCAGCAGGAGAAACCTGATGCTGACCCGAAAGTTATACAGACAGGAGTTTTCATATGGCACGAAAACATCATGAGGAATCAGAGAAAGACAACCCCACATCTTTTGGAAAAGAACTGCTCCAGTGGGCCGGTGCTCTGATCGCGGCGGTTATCCTTGCCGTCTTCATCAACCAGGTACTGTTAGTGAATGCTGAGATCCCTTCGGGGTCCATGGAAAATACGATTATGCCCGGAGACCGCGTATTCGGAAACCGCCTGGCGTACACGTTCGGTGAGCCGGACCGGTTTGACGTGATTATCTTCCGATATCCGGACGATGAAAGCCAGCTCTTTATCAAGCGTGTGATCGGCCTTCCCGGAGAGACAGTCGAGATCCATGACGGTCATATCTACCTCAACCATTCTGCCGAGCCTCTCGATGATGTGGACATCAAAGAACCCATGGAAGGCAGCTTTGGTCCCTATACAGTACCGGAAGGCTGCTATTTTGTTATGGGAGATAACAGAAATGACTCGAAAGATTCCCGGTTCTGGGATCACACCTTTGTCTCGGAAGATGAGATCGTAGGCAAAGCTGTCTTTCGCTACTGGCCGCTGAATCAGATGAAATTCATCTGATTCAGCTTAGCGTCGGCGTACGAGGGGCAGCACGCCTCAAACCGCGTAATTTCGACGCTATTCTTCGCCCACGTCCTCAATCATCACCGAATCCAGCCTGTCCATATCCTGGGCATTGATCTGGAACTCTCTGCCTCCTGTCTTTGTCACATGCAGGATTACATCCCGGGCTCCGCTGTACAGCATCCCGGCATCCACCCGTTCTTTTAATACTTCATAGTAGATTCTGTAGATCTCATCCTGCATCTCCTGATCGGCAGGCATCTCTGCGCCGTTCATCACACTGTCTGTGACCTGATCCGCATATTCCTGTGCCCGCGTCTGAAATGTCTCATAAGTGTCCGGAAACAAGGTCACCGGCTTTACTTTCACCGGCACCAGATATGTACTTCCTTCTTCCCGCTCCGGCTCTCCCACTGTATAGCTGACTTCTTTTGCAATGGTCCCGAAGAGATCTCTGTACAGAGGCAGAAGATCCTCCGGCATATCTGACGTTTCGAATCCTTCCATCGTAGAATCCAGGTTCTCCTCAAATATACGGGATGCCTCTTCTTCACTGACCCCTGTGATTTCCATATACAAGTCTGTCTGATTCTTATAAGACACATCGAGCACAGCCTGTACATACTCTCCGGCATCAAACCGGTTAAAATACAGCCATGCCCAGACTGCCAAAGCCGCTGCTGCGGCCGCCAGCAAGGCCGCTGTAAGAATTATTTTTCTCTTCGTCATATCCTTCCTCCTTCTCTGTGATCTGCCACAGTATACCACTCTATGGATAAGAAAAAGGAAGAATCCTGTCGTCTGATTCATTCAGACAACCGTTCCACTAAACCACCTCATTCAAACAGCCTCGTGTGAGCTTCGTAATCTTCTGAAGCTCTTCTGCCAGATGTTCTGAAAGGATCACGCCCTCCCGTTTCCGTGCCGCTTCAGGTGAAATGCGTCCAAACAGAATCTCTGTCAGGTCTGCAATGGGCAGAACTCCCTCGGAATCCTCGGTTTCCCGGATATGGATCTGCCGCTCTCCGCAGCTGCTTGAAATCTTCCAGATCCGGCTGTTCTTGTTAATAATCGGATCAATGACCGCAAAAGAGCATTCCATCTCCGTATCTTCCGGAACCGTCATCGCCGACAGCAGCGCCGGAAGACATACAATACGGGCCATGATCAGAGGGCGCGTTTTCTCTGCACGCTCCGAAGGACACGCGTAAACTTTGACCGATTGCCCGGGTACTCTCACCAGTTCTTTCACAGACTGCAGAAATGCTTCTTCATATCCGTCAAGATACAGCGGTTCCCGTATTTCAAGTCCATCCTCGTCCGCATATGCATAAGTTCCTTTCAGGACGCCATGATCGCGCATCAGGCGGATCCCGCCTCTCTGACTCTGCTGCTCCAGAATCATCGTCTGGTAATAAGCCGTATCCCTTACTGTACATACCTGCTGCCCGGCGTAAAAATACGTGCGGAAGAAATCCGCAATTTCCTCCGCATCCCAAATTCCCGCATCACTGGATACCACGCTTGTGCAGGCAGTATTCTCATCCTCCGTCATTCCCTCACCGCAGGCAGGACTGTCCTGCCCTTTCTCTGAATCAGCATCACGCGTTCCGCCATCATCCGCTGACCACTGATAACCTTCGTTTGCTCCTGCCGGTTCCAGTCTGCCGGCAGGCTGCTCATAGATATACCGGAAATCATACGGAGCATAGATCGCCTCTGCCGCAGGCATCAGGAACGTAAACGGCATCTTCTGACTGTACATGTCTTTCAGAGAAGTCCGGAGCAGAGCTCCCATATATCCCCGTCCTCTGCAGGATTCTCTGGTCGCAACGGCAATGATATATGCTGACGGGAACTCTCTTCCCTCCACGCCCAGTGTATAAGGGTTCAGCTGCAGCATGGAACAGATCTCCCCCTCATCCTCAATGACATAGATCTGATTATCCCGCGTTTTGATATAATAATAGTAATCAAGAAACGATTTTGTGTCTTCTTTGAATACTTCCTCCCACAGTTTTCTCGTCCTGCCTTGTTCTCCCTGCTCCAGTTTCCGAAGGATCATAACTTCTCCTCCTCATTCCGCATGGCACAGCAGCCGCCGCATCCCATCCCCGGATCCGTCACATCTACGCTGCTGTAATTCACATATTTTTCCAGCGCACACACAGCCTGCGCCGAGATTCCTTCTCCGGTCCCGGTAAATCCCAGCCCTTCTTCTGTTGTCGCCTTCACACTTACCTGGTCGGTCTCGATGTTCAGAGCAGCCGCTATATTGGCTCTCATCTGGTCAATATAGGGACGCATCTTCGGCCTCTGGGCGATAATCGTAGCATCAATGTTCTCGATCACATACCCTTTTTCATCCAGCAGCTTCCCCGTGTGTTCCAGAAGCCGGATACTGGATATTCCCTCGTATTTCGGATCCGTGTCCGGGAAATGTTTCCCGATATCTCCCAGTGCCGCCGCACCCAGCAGCGCATCCATCACCGCATGAACCAGCACATCTGCGTCCGAATGCCCCAGGAGTCCTTTCTCGTAAGGAATCTCCACGCCGCCGAGTATCAGCTTTCTCCCTTCTGTCAGTCTGTGAACATCATATCCCAATCCCATCCGCATCGTTATCTCTCCTCGTAATCACTTTCTAGTTCTTCCTTGATCGCTTCCTGATTATCCGTCTCCACAATCTCAATCCGCAGCGTTTTGGACGGTTCTGTCTCTCTCTCCACCGTCTTCTTATCCGCAATCTGGATCGCCAGACTGCCGGTTCCTTCTTCCGCAGGTACCTGCTGCGCCCGATCTGCAATCTCGATCCTCAGACCGTTCGGCCTGGCATCTGACTGTGCCTTTCTCTCCATCTTTGACATTTTCTTCTTTCCTCCTGAAACCCGTTCCGGTTTCCGGGCTTCAGAATGATTTTCCGGCTTCTGGGCCTCGGAACGCTTCTCCGGTTTCTGGCCTTCGGAATGATTTTCCGGCTTCTGGACTTCAGAACGCTTCTCCGCCCTCTGGCCTTCGGAGCGTTTCTCCGCCTTCTGCGCCGGTTCCTGCGCCTTTGCGCGCGCTTCCGATCTTTGCTCCGGCTTCTGAGCCTCAGAATGCTTCTCCGCCTTCTGCGCCGGCTCCGACTCCTTCAGGTGCTCTTCTGATCTCACCGCCGGATTCTGGTCTTCCGGATGATCCCCGGCTCTCTGCTCAGGCACCGATTCTTCCGGTTGATCCGCTGATACGTGTTCCGCTTTCGGCAGCTCCTTCTGTCCCTCGGCTGCTGCCTTACTCTCTGCTGCAGATTTCCGGCTTTCCGCTCCGTTCTCCTTCTGTTCCTCTGTACTGCCGTCTCCTGACTCCCCGGCTGCTGAAGAAGCTTCCGTCTCTTCTGATTCCTTTGCTTTTCCTGCTATCTTTGTCTCCTCAGCCGGCGGCATGTTCGAAGGTGCGGTACGCGTCTGCTCTGAAGCCGGTTCCGCCTGCTTTGCCTGTTTCCCGCGGCGGATCTCTGTGCGCTCTTCCTCGCCAGTTTCAGCTGCTGCTTCCTTTCTGGATCGGAACAGGTCTGAAAGCTTCGCCCGCAGCTTCTCGGTCTTCAGCTCCGGCAGTTTCACCCCCGATATTTTCTTTGCGTAAAAGAGTGCATACACCCCGCCGATCAGCACAAGAAGCACGGCCAGTCCGCTCATCAGCGTCCGGTTGGTCGGCCGCTCCTCTGTTACTGAGATCAGGATCCCGATTCCCAGCCATACAAGATACGCTCCCAGTATGATCCGGATAATATCCCATGTCCTTCTTTTCATTTTTAATCTTATCCTCCGTAATATTCTGCCGCTGCATCAGGGACAATATACCCTGCTGTATTCTGCATCTAAAGTTCATACTTTCCTAAAAAATTGTACCACAAGATTCTTTTTTCTACCACATAAGAAATCTTTAGAAATATTTTAAAAAAAGTGTTGACATATGCCGGATTCTGATAGTATAATAGCAAAGCGGGTTGCGGGAAAGACACCGAAACCCAGAGAATATGGGGTCTTAGCTCAGCTGGGAGAGCATCTGCCTTACAAGCAGAGGGTCATAGGTTCGAGCCCTATAGGCCCCATATACCATCAATATAATATGGCGGAATAGCTCAGTTGGCTAGAGCACACGGTTCATACCCGTGGTGTCGCTGGTTCAAATCCAGTTTCCGCTACTTCTTAAAAGTCCGTTTTACGGGCTTTTTTGTTTTACAGAGACTTTCAAATAAAAGCTCCGCGAGGATCGCACCGCGGCAGAGATAAGGATAGCGCCGGAGCGCCCCGCCGCAGGCGAAGAATCCTGCGCGGCAGGATTCTTTAGCTTCACCCCGCGTAATTTCAACAAACTTCAAAACGCTCTACACATGGAAGCATCCCCCGCCGATGAACTCTCTGAGCAGGGAATTTGCCGGTACATACTCGCTTCCGATCCCCACGAAATAGTCAAAGAATTTCAAAAGTCTCTTTGCTTCCAGGTATTCTTCTGTGTCTTTATCCACTCCGAAAAGCAGAGGCTCCACATACTGTTTCAATACAGCCAGCTCATACAGAAGGGAGGAGTTAAACATCACGTCAGCCTGCTCCTGAAACGGAAAGATATTCTCTTCTTCTCCTCTTCTGACAGAAGGCCACATAGAAATCGTCCGCATGGCAGATGATCCTCTTGTCCGCGCGTCTCTCACCAGCCTGCGGATCAAACGGCCGTCCGTGGACGGAATCCGGTTATGCTCGTCAATGTTCAGCTGGGTCAGAGCACTGATATAGATCCGGAACTTATTCTCGTCTCTCATGTTTTCTGAAAGTTTCGGATTCAGGCAGTGAATCCCCTCAATAACGAGTATATCCTGAGCGCCCAGCTTTTTCGGCCGGTTCATATACTTCCGCTTCCCGGTCTTAAAGTCGAAAACCGGCAGATAGACTTCCTCACCCCGGAGAAGTGCGTCCATATCTTCGTTGAATTTCGCGATATCAATTGCTTCCAGGCATTCGAAATTATAATTTCCGTCCTCATCCCTCGGGGTGTGCTCCCGGTCTACGAAATAATTGTCCACCGCGATCGGGTGCGGCTTAAGCCCGTTCACCCGGAGCTGGATAGACAGCCGATGGGAAAATGTTGTCTTGCCGGAGGAAGACGGACCTGCCACGAGCACAAACCTCGTACCGTCTCTGTCTGCGATCTGTTTCGCAATCTCACCGATCTGCCGCTCCTGATGAGCCTCCTGGACCAGCACAACCTCCCGCATATCATTCTTTGTTATCATGTCGTTCAGCGCGCCCACTGTATCAATATCCTGGCAGTCGCCCCATCGGACAGACTCCCGGAGCACATGGAACAACTTCGGGCTGGGCCGGAACTCCGGCACTTCCTCCGGGGATTCCTTGACAGGCATCTGGATCACGAAACCGCCCTCATACAAATGCAGAGAGAAATACCTCAGACACCCCGCATCCGGCACCATGTACCCATAATAGTAATCTTCAAACTCATTGATACTGTAGATATTCACCTTGGAGACACGCCGATACTCGAACAGCCGCTCCTTGTCGTACATACCGTGCCTGTGGAACATCTCGACCGCGTCGTCTGTATGCACACTGCGCTTGTCAATGCGAATCCTCTGGTCCGCCAGCTCCCTCATGCGCTCTTCCACTTTATTAAGAAACGATTCTGTTACCTCCACATCACCTTCCACGGTGCAGTAATAACCTTTATCTACGGAAAAGTGGATCCGGACTCGCTGGATCCGTTCATGCCCAACCGTATCGTGAACTGCCTTCACGAGCAGGAAACACAGACTTCTCTTGTAAGTCTCGTGTCCAATCCGTTCCGCCGTGGTAATAAATTTCAGCTCACAGTCTCCCTCCACAGTCTTGCGGAGTTCCTGCAGCTTAAAGTCTTTTACATACACGAGCACAATCTGGTGCTCATAGTTGGGCTGAAATTCTTCTGCGATCATTTGGTAAGAGGTTCCCTTTGGATAATTTCTCGTCTCACCGTCCACTGTCACTCTGCACAACTGTTCCTTCATATTCATGCCTCCTGGTATGATCTGAGTTTTCGATCTAGGTGTTCTGTCAGAACCGTCTCCTCATTTATTCCACATCAGACAGAACCTGAAACGGATGAATCACCGGCGACGCAGTCACGTCCAGAACCGGAAGCTTCTCCTCAAAAAAGTGTTTCATATCGTCAATGAAAATATACTCTGTCCCATAATGCCCTGCATCAATCACCGCCAGGCCCTGCTCTACCGCGTCCAGTCCGTCGTGATGTCCGATATCTCCGGTAACAAGCACATCTGCTCCCTTCGCAATCGCGGTCGGTATCGCACTTTTGCCGGCTCCCGGCGAGACGGCAATGCGGGAAACCTGCGATGCCAGATCGCCAAACACTTTCACACTGCTCAGCTCCAGTTTATGCTTCACATACGCACCGCATTCTCCCAGAGTCATCGGGTGTTCCAGCTTCCCGATCCTTCCGATCCCTTCTTCTCGCCCGTCTCTTTCCATCGTCACATCCAGAACCTCTGCGCCGCGGATCTGAAGGATCCGTTCTGACAGCGCCGCCATGCCGAGCACGTCATAGTTGGTGTGCATTGCATAATAGGCGATATCGTTCTGAATCAGCTTCACCACTCTTCTGCTGACGAAATCTTCATCTGTGACACGCTTCAAAGGGGAGAAGATCAGCGGATGATGAGTGATCAGCATATCTGCCCCCGCCTCCAGAGCCCGGTCTATCACAGTATCTGTCGCGTCCAGTGCCAGATAGATTCTCTGAACCTCCTTTTCAGATCTTCCTGCAAGCAGGCCCACATTGTCAAAGTCCAGCGCAGCCTCCCTCGGGTAGGCAGCCTCAATGACCTGTATGATTTCTCTGCAAAGCATCATAATTCATCCCTTTCTTGATAGAATCCAGTTCTTCTTCCAGTTCCTTTCTTCGAAGAGCCGCACGCTCTGTCTCCTGACCTTCAATTCCCCGCAGGATCTGTTCCTTGATCCGGAGTTCCCGGAGAAGATACTGCCGGAGGACCGGATGCCCCTGTTCCAGAAGGAGTCTGCCATACCTCAGTTCCTCCGTACTCCACGTCTTTCCCGCGTCTTCCGTTTCTGTGCCGTCTTTCCGCCGATCACAGGACGGCGGCTGCACCTTCATCATGGGATAGTATTTCCCATCCTCTTCCACCATATCTTCCCGTATAAACAAAAAGCCCTTCTCTAAAAGAAAGGACCTCACTTTTTCAATCTCAGACTGGGGCTGGAGAACACATTCCTTCAGACTTCTGACAACTTCCGCCCCTTCGCTTAATATGCGGACCGTGAGAGCGCCTCCCATGCCGGCGATCACCGCCGTATCCGCTTCCCCCGGCTTAAGCGCGGCGAACCCGTCTGAGAGACGTGTCTGGATCTGCGTTTCCAGACCGTGTGCTCTGATATTCTCCGCAGCCCGCTCTAACGGTCCGGGATTCACATCCATCGCAACCGCGCCGGGAATCATCCCCTGTTCGGTCAGATAGATCGGGACATACCCATGATCTGTCCCGATATCCGCTACTCTGTATCCGGCGGTCACAAGGGATGCAACCGCCGTAAGTCTCTTTGATAATTCCATCTTCATTCCTCTCGCCCACATCATTCTTCCGCACGGATGCCAAGATCCGCTCCGCGCGGTGCACAGCCGGGCCGTTAGTCCAGGTAATCTCTCAGTTTCCTGCTCCGGCTCGGGTGGCGAAGTTTCCGGAGTGCTTTCGCCTCGATCTGACGGATACGCTCTCTGGTGACGTCGAACTCTTTGCCCACTTCCTCCAGGGTGCGCGCACGTCCATCGTTCATACCGAACCGCAGACGGAGCACTTTCTGCTCTCTCTCTGTCAGTGTATCCAGAACCTCATCCAACTGTTCTTTCAGAAGAGTCTGCGCTGCCGCCTCTGCCGGCACCGGGACATTATCATCCTGGATGAAATCTCCCAGATGGCTGTCCTCTTCCTCGCCGATCGGTGTTTCAAGAGATACCGGTTCCTGCGAGATCTTCAGGATCTCACGCACTCTCTCTACCGGCATGTCCAGCTCCTTCGCGATCTCTTCGGGCATTGGCTCTCTTCCCAGTTCTTGCAGAAGCTGTCTGGATACCCGGATCAGCTTATTAATTGTCTCCACCATATGCACCGGGATACGGATCGTCCTCGCCTGATCAGCGATGGCTCTTGTGATCGCCTGACGGATCCACCAGGTAGCATAGGTACTGAACTTATATCCTTTATGATAATCGAACTTTTCCACAGCCTTAATCAGGCCCAGGTTCCCCTCCTGGATCAGGTCAAGAAAGAGCATCCCTCTTCCCACATAACGCTTCGCGATGCTGACCACGAGACGAAGATTCGCCTCTGCCAGTTCTTTCTTCGCGTCCTCATCGCCTTCTTCCATTCTCTGGGCAAGTTCGATCTCCCGCTCCGCGCTAAGAAGGGGCACTTTGCCGATCTCTTTCAGGTACATGCGCACCGGATCTTCGATGCTCACGCCCTCCGGAACTGACAGATCGATATTCTCCATATCAACCTCTTCCTCGTCCCCGATGATATCGTCGATATCCATATCCACCGCATCGTCCGTGTCGCTGCTGATTCTGAGCACGTCGATATTGTTGGACTCCAGATAATCAAACACTTTCTCCATCTGGTCCGTGTTCAGTTCCATATCTGCAAAGAAATCATTGATTTCCTGGACTTCCAGCACGCTTTTTTTCTTCTTCCCCAGCGCGACCAGTTCTTTGAGTCTTTCCAGAAATTTCTGAGTATTTTCTTCCATGTGTCCATCCTTCCTTTGCCGGCGCGAAAGCGCGGGCTATCTTGTTTTATTTTATCCTTGATCAATAGAAATATGCAGTGTCTTCAGCTCCTCGAGCTTGCGCTTCTCCTCCATCAGACGCTGCAGTCCCGCCATATCCGCAGGATCCAGATTCATCGTCCTCTCATTGATGCTGTGCGCCTTCACCCGCAGAATAATATCTTTGAGCGCCTGCTCCTCTTCCTGCCTTGTCTTCAGCTGACGGATCTTGGTGTGGAACAGGGAAGCTGCCTCCCTGTGCTCCTCTTCCGCGGTAAAATGGTTCAGGATCTGTGCCGGATTCAGTCCGCCGTTCTGGTGCTGCTCGTAGAGCAGTCCGGCAACTTTCCTGTAGATCTCTCCCGTGAAATCTTCCGGACTTATGTATCTGCTGATTTTCTGATAGAGTCGCTCATCCTCGATCATCCAGGTCAGAAGTGCTTTCTGTGAAGTAAGGATCCCGTCCTCCTTCTGCTTGGCACCGCCTTCCGCCCGCTTCGGACGCGTGACAGGCTTGGCCATCCCCGCGCTGACCGCGGTCTTTGTGACTAGTTTGTCCAGGCTTTCCCGGCTGATCTGATACGCAGACGCGATTGCTTCTATATAATTGTTCCGTTCCAGTTCATCCTCAAACGTAAGAAGCCGCCGCGCAGCCTCCCGGAAGAACTCTGTCTTCCCTTCCGGAGAAGCCATATCATAATTCCGCTCCAGAACCCGGAGACTGTACATGAATCCATTCTGTGCCTTCTGTATCCTCTTCTCGTACTCCTCGGCGCCCAGGTTCTTGATGAACTCATCCGGATCCTTGTAAGGATCCATCCGCACCACCTTCGCTGAGATCCCGGCGTCCCTGAGAATCGGTACCGCCCGGAGGGCTGCCTTTGTCCCTGCCTCATCACTGTCATAGGTCAGATACACTTCCGTGACATAGCGCTTGATCAGAGAGGCATGTCCCGGTGTGAGCGCCGTCCCCAGCGATGCCACTGCATTCGTAAACCCTGCCTGGTGAAGAGAAATCACATCCATATATCCCTCGCACAGGAGAAAATACGGCTTTCTCGAAGTTCTGGCCCGGTTGAGTCCATACAGATTCCTGCTTTTATCGAACACCACCGTCTCCGGCGAGTTGAGATACTTGGGCTTGGCATCTCCCATCACCCTTCCGCCGAAGCCGATCACCCGGCTGTTCACGTCCATGATCGGGAAAATCACACGGTTCCAGAACTTATCATACACGCCCTGGCGTTCATCCGTATTGATCAGTCCGGCCTGCCGGATCAGCTCCTCACTGTATCCCTTTCCGCGGAGATACTTGAAGAGATCATCACTGAACTTATTGGAATATCCCAGCCCAAAAGCAGTTATGGTACTGTCCGAAAGTCCTCTGTCTTTCAAATATGTATAGGCCTGCCGTCCCCGGTCAGATTTCAGCTGCACGTAGAAGTACTTTGCCGCCTGCTTGTTCACCTCAAGGATCGAAGCTTTCAGATCTGCTTTTTCTCTTGCTTCTTTCGAGTATTCTTCCTGCGGGAGCTCGATCCCGGCCCGGTCTGCAAGGAACTTCACTGCCTCCACAAAAGAGAAATTCTCATATTCCATCAGAAATGTAAATACATTTCCTCCCGCGCCGCAGCCGAAACAATAATACATCTGTTTCTGTCTGCTTACGGAAAATGACGGTGATTTCTCGTTGTGAAAAGGGCACAGCCCGAAATAAGAGCTGCCCTTCCTCTGCAGTTTCACATAGCCGGATATCACATCTACAATATCATTTCTCGTCCTTATCTCTTCGATCAGTTCGTCCGGATAGTACATGTCTGCCCTCCATAATAGAATACCCTACTTTATATATTCGACAAAACTTTTTGCTTTCCTTTAATTTTTTTCATTTTGCTTTCCTGTCAGATCATCCATGCCTGGGGGACGAAATAATCTTGATATTTCTTTACTGCGTAAGAATCTGTCATTCCCGCAATGTAATCGCACACCACCTGCTCCCTGCTCGTCCTGCTGTCTGAAAGTGCCGCTTCAAACTGCTGCGGAAGTGCCTCCGGATGTTTCATATAATATCCGAAAAGCTGCTCAATCATATGTACTGCTTTGTCTTCCTCTCCTTTCGCCTTTGGATTGAGATAGACATTCTCAAACATAAATGCGCGCAGATCTGTCATCGCGCGCTCCACAGCCGGGGACATGCAGATCTCCGGCCGGTCCATACTGTTGGTGATCACATCGTGAATCAGCCTGTTCAGCCGTGCCTTACAGGATGTTCCAAGAACTTCACGGATGTCCGCCGGGATATCCTCTTCTGTGAGAATCCCGCCCCGAATCGCATCGTCCGTATCGTGATAGATGTAGGCCAGCTTATCCGAAAGCCGTACGACCCAGCCCTCCAGCGTATGCGGACGGCCTGCGGTCTGATGATTCAGGATCCCGTCTCTTACTTCCCATGTCAGATTCAATCCCCGGCCGTCCTTCTCAATACAGTCCACCACCCGCAGACTCTGTCTGTTGTGGGAAAAATGATACACCTGATTCAGCGCCCGCTCACCGGCATGGCCAAACGGCGTGTGCCCCAGATCGTGTCCCAGCGCGATGGCCTCCACCAGATCTTCGTTGAGCCTCAGCGCCTTCGCAATCGTTCGGGCATTCTGAGAGACTTCCAGCGTGTGGGTCAGTCTTGTCCTGTAGTGGTCCCCCTTCGGGAGAAGAAATACCTGGGTCTTCTGTTTCAGCCGCCGGAATGCTTTGCAGTGCAGAATCCGGTCTCTGTCTCTCTGGAACACCGGCCGGATATCACACTGCGGCTCATCCCGCAGCCGTCCCTTCGACTCTCTGCTCCGTGTAGCATATGGACTTAAATACTCATATTCGCGTGCTTCCAGCTGCTCTCTGATCGTCATCGCCGCGTCTCCTTTGCCTCTTTGTTTCGCCCCTGACGGCCAAACTGTCTTATAAAAACAAGACGGGATATTTCGCATGTTCCTCCATATCCCGTCATTCCCTCATCTATCGCAATCGTTCAGCCCGCGTCATCCGCAAAGCCGCACTGCTGCCATCAATCTTCTTTCAGCCGCTCTTCAATTGCATCCACAACCGTCTTCAGAACCTTCACGCGGGCATAGTACTTATCATTGCCCTCCACAACGACCCAGGGTGCGTATTCCGTAGAGGTTCTCATCAGCATCTCATTCACGGCATCCTCGTACTGATCCCACTTCTCACGGTTTCTCCAATCCTCGTCCGTGATCTTCCACTGCTTTTCCGGATTCTGCTGACGTTCCTTGAAGCGGCGCTCCTGCTCATCCTTGTCGATATGCATCCAGAACTTAATTACGATGGCGCCTGCATTATACAGGTCTCTTTCCATATCGTTGATTTCTTTATAAGCCCGCTTCCATTCCTCTGTGGTACAGAATCCCTCGATCCGCTCCACCATGACCCGGCCGTACCAGGTTCGGTCGAAGATTGCCACATGGCCGTCCTTAGGCATTGCCCGCCAGAACCGCCACAGGTAGTGATGCGCTTTCTCTATATCATTCGGCGATGCAGTCGGGTTCACCACGTAGCCGCGGGGATCCATTCTCTCTGTAAGGCGCTTGATCGCTCCGCCCTTTCCTCCGGCATCCCAGCCTTCGAATCCCAGAACAACCGGAATCCTTCTGCGGTACAGTTCCCCGTGAAGCTTCTCCATCTTTTTCTGCAGCTTATCCAGCTTCTCCTTATACTCCTCTCTTGAATAATGAAGAGACAGATCTGCCCCGGACAATATCGAAACCTGCAGATCCTTCATATCCTGATCCGCCTCGCGGGCAATCTCCGAGACGTCTCCGTCATTCTCTGCAGCTCCTTCTTCAGCGGCCCTCTTCATCTTCTCTGCCTTCGCAGCCTTCTCCGCCGCTTTCTTCTCATTCTCCCTGCGCACCTTCTCGATCTGATCTGCCATTGCTTTAATCACGGTCGTATAGATCTTCACTGTCGCAAATCTTCTGTCCATGGATTCAATAATTGTCCAAGGCGCATAATCCGTATCTGTCTTGAAGAGCATCTCTTCCATCATAGCCGCATATTCTTCATATCGTGCGTTTCGCTCCAGATCCCCCTGGCTTACCCGCCATGCACTCTCTTTATTCTTTTCCAGTTTATTAAATCGTTTCTTTTGTTCCTTTTTATCAATATCAAGAAATAATTTAATGATCAGATTCCCGTCATCCGCCAGCTGTTCTTCGAAAGAATTAATAGAATGGAACACATGCGGCAGATCCTTGCTTTTCGTTCGCTTCTCAAACCGGTCAATGAGAACGCGCCTGTACCAGCTGCCGTCATAAATTGCAATTCTTCCTTTTGAAGGAGTCTTTGTCCAGAATCTCCACATAAACGGATGCATCCGTTCTTCCTCGGTCTCGTTCTTAATCGGATGTACCTCAAAACCGCGTGGATCCATGCTCTGGATCAGCCGTCCGATCTGCAGTCCCTTTCCGGATGCGCCGAATCCCTCGAACACGATCAAGATCGGGATTCCAAGCGCTTTGCATTCCCTCTGCAGCCGTCCAAGGCGTGCCTCCAGCTGCGGCATCTTCTCCTTGTACTCTTCTTTGGATAATTTTTTCGTCAGGTCAACTTTTTCTAACATAACTTTTCCTCCATATAATTATTCTGATATTATTGACCAGTTCCAATAAATTATTGTAATTATACCATATATTTCCTAAAAATGAATCAGCAGTATCACAATACCCGTTAAAACTTTGTGCACAAAATCTGCTGTTCCGTGAACAAACCTTTAACGGGTATTATTTCAGTTTTTATTCATTTTTATAATTCTTGTGTTTCTCACCCTGCCCTTCTTCCAGCTGGTGCATCAATACTGTGACCAGCTTCTGATTCGTGCGGTTCAGCCTTTCAAAAGCAAGACAGAACTCCCTGTTCCGCTCAATACTTCTCTCCACTTCAATTCTGTATTCTGCAGTCAGCCGGACATCGGAGAGCTTCAGGATGTAATCCGCAGACACATGGAATAATTTCGACAGATGGATCAAGATGTCCACAGGTATCGGAGTCTCACCGTTTTCGATACGGCTTACCGTCTGCTGAGAAACATTGATCCGTCCGGCAAGATCTTCCTGTCTAAGCCCTTTCTCGCTACGGAGTTCCCTCACCCGATTATCCAATGTATTTCACACCCTCTAACGCTTGTATGATATATGATCATTTTATCTGATAAAATGCAGCCAAATACTCAAATGCAATGTATCGTTGCACACGTATAATGGATATTTTTTCCAGTGAAACCGGAAGAATGATAAAATAATCTCAACAGGGAACAGGTTTAAGAACTATTGAAGCAACATATGAAACACAGAGAGCTCTCACATCTGCGGGAGATTTCTTCAGACAGGAACACCCACAGAAGAAAACATTCGGACCAGCGCATAAAAAAGGAAAGCGGCAGCAGAAGCCCTGCCGCCGAAGAGAAAACAACAGAGGAAAATGTTATCGGAAAGAACATCCGCAGACTCAGAACACAGCGGGAAATGAATCAGGACATGCTGGCCGCAGAACTCAACCTCCTCCGTCAGACGATCTCTGCCTATGAGCGCGGAGTCACACTTCCAGACATCTACGTTCTCATTGCTATGGCGGATTTCTTCGGAGTGACCGTTGATGAACTGATCGGCAGGAAAGATCCGCCGGAAACAGGGGCAGACGAAGGCGCTTAAGCTTCCATTGATTTTCACGGTCTTTCTGCGTATAATAGAAGTAGGGATATCCCTACTTTCCATGTTTTCAGAAAGGTGGTGCAAAGCCATGTTAGCAAAGGTATTTGTAGACAATGCAAAGGTCATGGCAAAAGGACAGGTCACAATCCCGAAGGATGTCCGGGATGTCCTCGGTGTGGCAAGCGGTGACAGGGTTACTTTCGTGGTGGAAGGAAACACTGTCCGTATTGTCAATTCTGCTGTGTACGCCATGCAAATGCTCCAGCAGGAAATGGCCGGAGAAGCAGAACGCACCGGCCTGACTTCGGAAGATGATGTGATGGCGCTTGTCAAAGAATTGCGGAACGAGGACGAAAAGGCATGAGAGTTTTGATAGATACCAACGTCCTTATTTCTGCGGCATTAAGCGTGGGCGGAACGCCGTTTCAGGCGTATGTAAAAGCAGCCTCATATCCCAATCATGGTCTAATCTGTGAGCAGAACGTGGATGAAATGAAACGGATTTTCAACAAGAAATTCCCAAATCGCCTCGCGGCTCTGGATAAGTTTCTTTCGGCAGCTCTGCTGACTTTGGAATTAATCCCGGTTCCAACAGACGAAAACGTGTAGGAAATGCAAATCCGGGATGTAAATGACCGTCCCATTCTGCGGGCGGCGATTGAGGCAAAGGCCGATGTTCTTCTTACCGGCGATAAAGATTTTTGGGAATCTGGCGTAAAAAATCCGGCCACCATGACACCGGCAGAATTTTTGAAATATTGACGGATTGCAAAAGGCGGCGGGCCGGTGTTATTTCGGTACGCCTCCTTCCAGTTCTCTGCATAGGCGCGGGCCTTGACGTTATTGGCAAAGGTGTAAGAACTCACTTCGAGCGTATATCACTATATTCAGTAAAATCAAGACGACTGTAACCAGCAGTGGCGCCAGATAGGTTTCGACCTCTGCTTTTCCAAGAATCAGTTCTCCGGCATTCATAAGATCGGTCGGCACATATTCCTTTAGCTTCGGCAGGAACCCAATGAAATAGGAAGCACAGAACATCCCGCCGACTGTAAGTATGACTGCTGAAGAAGATCTGAAAAATGCAGAAGCAAGATAAATCGCTGTGATAAGCCATACTCCTTCCAAATAAAAAATAAAAACAGAGAAAGCCAAATGCCTGGCAGCTGAGTTGTCCCAAAAATAAGCGTTATAACCATAGGTAATCAGAAAGCTGATGAAATATCCCGCCGTCCACACAGAAACAGCAACGCCCATCTTAGAAATCAATATGCTGTGTTGCTTCAGCCCTTTCGTCAATACATTAATCAGCGTTCCTTTTTGGTATTCTTCGGTCAAATGATTGCTGAACATAATGATAAACACAATCAGAAGAATGGGCATATTCTTAAAAAACTGAGTCCATGACGTAGTGGCGTCCACGGCAACAGTTCCCACAGTAATTCCGCTCTCTGCCATATCTTCCGCCAGGAATTCCAGCATCCGGGGTGTCAGTTTCGCAATTGCAGGGTTCATAATCCCAAATAGGCAGAACAAAATGCTGAGAATCAGAATTCTGCCGCTTCGCACTGCCTGCATCAGTTCCTTTTTCGTAAATGCTGTCAGCTGTCTCATCATTTCTTCATCACCTCTATAAATAGATCTTCAAGCGTGGGTTCCAGCTTTTCTATACGGAGTATGGGGATCTTGCTTTGGACCAGAAAATCCATGATTGTCAGTAGGTCAGATTCCTCCTTCACTGGCAGCACCATTTTTGTGTCGTCTGTTCTCTCTCCCATGAAACCACTCTCCACAAATCTCTCCAAATCTCGCAAGTATAAAAATTCTATTTCAATATTTTCATTTCTTTTAATACGTTTTACTTCATCAATTGTACCCGTAAGGGCGATTTGACCCTCGTGCAGGAAAGCGATATGGTCGCAGATTCGTTCCACATCAGACAAAATATGGGTAGAAAATACAA
The DNA here is from genome assembly GCA_949283695.1 of uncultured Eubacteriales bacterium. Taxonomy (GTDB): domain Bacteria; phylum Bacillota; class Clostridia; order Lachnospirales; family Lachnospiraceae; genus Mediterraneibacter. The sequence goes on from CASDTX010000013.1 coordinate 25,131, forward strand.
CCGTAGTCTGCCCCTTCACAGCGGATAAAATATCCAGAATCTCTTTCCTGCCAATAGGATCGAGCGCCGAAGTCGGCTCATCACAGATCAACAGCTTCGGACGGTTCAAAAGCGCCTGCGCGATTCCAAGCCTTTGCTTCATTCCCCTGGAAAAGCCGTGGATTCTTCTATTCTCAGCTTCCAGTCCGACAAGAGACAGCAGTTCTTGCGTTTGGGCTTTGATTTCTGTTTTAGCCATTCCGGTGATCTCACCGCAGAATGCAAGATACTCTTTCGGCGTCATGAACCCGTAAAACTCAGGGACATCGGGAAGATAGCCGATATATTGATTCGTGTTGTTTTGACCGAAAGTTACCTTTTCTCTATTTACATAGATTTCGCCTTCATCGCAGGGAAGCAGCCCCAGCACCATTCTCATTGCTGTAGTTTTACCCGCTCCATTCTGGCCGATCAACCCAAAGACAGAGTGTTCCGGTACGGACAGGCATAAATCGCGGAGCACCATCTTTTGTCCGAATTTTTTCGTAATGTGCTTGATCTCTAAAATATTCATCCTGTCTCCTCTTTCCCGAAAATGAAATATAAGATCGGACCTGCAAAACCCATCAAGGCGATAGATACAATCAGCCAGAGGGTACGGTTTCCATGTTTATAGTTCTTATGTGTCAGAATGTGCCAAAGTGTATAGCCCAAAAGAGCGAATTCTGCAATTACAAGAGGGATCAAGAACGGTAAGATCTCATGTATATTTTCCATTGCTGCACCCTTCCTTTCATTTTTCAGTCGTTTCTGTTTCACAGCAGGTTTCTACACAGAACCCGTGATGCCCGCATTCTGTACAGGTAAGTCTCCGCGTTGTAGGCGTGTGTGCCGCAAAAAGCATTTCCTTAAAGCGCGGCTTAAATATTGTGTGGCATTTCGGACAGATATAATCCACTTTCATGAAGTAGTATCTTATGATCCAGACACTGATTCCAATTGCGAAAATCATGCCAATGACAAATGGCTGCCATATCCCTTTGAATATCCACAAAAGCAGCAGCCCAATTTCGAAGATCTCGATAGGGAGCCCCGCGCAAAGCATGGCAGTGCGGATCCGGAACATCTTTTTTCTGTTGTTCATTGTATATGCTATATCACCAATAGAATCAATAGAGAAACTTTCTATTTTCTTTAGTTCTTTTTTAATTAGTTCAATCATATTTAGTTTCTCCTGTCGTTCCGCCAATTCCAGACGAAGAAGCTTTTCCTGCTCATCAAGGATGATCGAAATGACACTCCCTGCATCTTCCTCCTCAAACAATCCTCTGATGCTGTTTATCGAAAGTCCCGCATCACGCAGGAAACAAATCATCCGCATTCGTTTCAAATCTTCGCCCGAATACAATCGTCTGCCGCCCTCCGAAATCTCACTTGGCACCAAAATATTTCTCGTATCGTAGTACTGAACCGTGCGGACAGAAACTCCGCATAACTTGGCAATCTCTCCGGTTGTATACTTTGACATAGCCCAGCGTCAGTGTCCACTGACACTATCCACCTCCTTTCTCAGATAACTATAGTACATAACGCAGCGTAACAAGCAATACTTAACGCAAGGTATTTTTGAAAAAAGGCAAAAAGAGCGCCGCCCGCGAGTCCACATCGAACGCCGCGGCGGCGCTTCTATCTCTGTCTTAAATGTCGATAGCGTCAGTGGACAAGGGGCAGCACGCCCCTTGTCCACCAACGCTACTCCTGCTCTTGTACAGAAGTCATGATTGCTTCATAAACAATATAATTGTATGCGTCAAACTTTACGCCATTTTTCTCCAGGGTCTGAAACTCTTCACTGCCGGCAGACCAGACAGCCGTTGCCAGCCGTGCTTCATTTGAAAAGCTTTCCCAATTATCTGCTGTCAGTCCGGTCTGAAGTTCTTCCCAAAGCTCTCCAAAATCGTCCTTCTGCTCCTCCGGGACTGCTTCCCCTACTGTACAGCTTCCCCACAGCTTCAGATCTTCCGCCTCTATATAATCGTTCTGCGGTATCCCTCCGCTGTCAAGCGAATCAAACATGCTGAAAATACGAACATCGGGAAGCGTATCTCCATAGGCCTTCTCCATCTCTTTCAGCACATTCTCCATATCCGCGTCATCCGGATAACTGATCTCTGCTGCACAGAGCTTCGGCTCCCCATTGCCTTTTTCCGGATCGATGAACTGGAAAAGGATACGGGACGCCTCTTCCCCGAACACCTCACGCCCGCTGACTGCAAATGCACTTCCAGTATCTCCCTCTTCCAGCAGATCCGTGTCATCTCTCGTGATCCCGTAAGCATCCAACACTTCCTCCAGCGTCATGCCCCAGGCCGAATCCGGGAACTGCAGATATTCTGCGTACTCCTCCCCGCCGGAAGAATCAGCCGAATCCGTGTGCTCCTCAGCTTCCGCGGGATCCTGCTCCCGACTGCAGGCACATAAGAACATCACGGCAGCAGCCATAACAACAAAGAAACCCTTTTTCTTCATACGTCTTTCCCCCTTCCGTACTCAGATCTGCTTTCAGGTTCGAAAACAATCTAATAAATCTCAGACTTCCAGTAACCGCCGGGATATGTACACGAAACCTCATATGCAACATTAAGATTTTTCGTTCCGGCACTGATTACTGAGCGGCAGGATCTCCCCGTATTTATTCGAACATATGATATCATGGACTGATTTGAAGGAACATATCGATAAGACACGCCTCCCTGCGGACTTCCGATATTCTTCGTAATATCATCATATTCAAAAAACGGTTCTGCAGCATACTTTGAAGTCTGCATTAAATTTCCTGCCCTCATTGAAGTCCCATAACTGATAATTGTATCAAAATAATTAAATCTCACAGTCATGGCTGATCTGTCATTAGTTTCATTTACACTCATTGTTGCATAAATATAATATTCACTTAACTGACCACCACTTGCTATTGAAGCAGCTGTTACCAGATTTTCATCTTCGTCAAACACGACCAGACTTGTTGTTACTAATTCTACCATTTCGTGTCCATCTGCGTCAATCCATTCATCCACAGTCTGAGTAATGGACAAACTTTCATCTACCATCATCTCATTCATTCTTGCTGCTGTCATTTTTCTTTCTTCGTATTGAGACGGCGCTACTCTAATTACATCTTCCTCATTAGTAATATTGCCGCTGAGGACCTCCTCATAAACACGTTCACGAACTTCTTCCGTAACTGCTGTGTTATTTGTAAAGTTGTCTTGTGCATTCACAGGTACTATTCCAATTCCCATAAATACTGCTGTAAGAACAGCTGTCATTTTTAAATGTTTGCTTTTCATATTTTCTATCATTCCTTTCGCTTCGCTCAAGGCACAAACAAGTTATGAAAAAAGTTGTGCCCCTCCACTCTTTGATTTATAATTCGTATAAGGAGTAGCAATACACTACAGAGCACGGAAGGAGGAGTGGCGAATTTATTTCGACCCCGTATATTTATATGTGCCGTCATCCTTTCAAGCACAAACAAGTGGGACTTTGAGCCCGGACTCTTATCATTGGTAATAAACCATGTTTATTCAGTCGCAGGATGACAGTCAATGTTGCTATTCCTTTTTTAAGGTGGTGATATACTTATGATGAAGTTAAAATACTCCATCTGCTGTGGGCTTGACGTCCACAAAAATGTTATCGTTGCAACCATCGTAACTACCAACAAAGATGGAATATCCGAATACAAGCAAAACTCTTTTTCAACCATCAATTCGGATATTCAAAGGTTTCACAACTGGCTCATCGAGAATCATTGTTATCACGTTTGTATGGAATCCACAGGAAAGTATTGGATTCCTATTTTTAATTTTCTCGAAAATGACATCGATGTCTGCCTCACACATCCCAAATATGTCAAAGCCATTAAAGGGAAAAAAACGGACAAAAAGGATTCTAAATGGATTGCCGACCTCTACAAATTTGACCTTGTCAGGTGCTCCTTTATTCCGCCAAAAGACTTCCGCCAGCTTCGGGAACTTGCCAGATACCGCTTCAAGCTGGTCTGCATGAAATCTTCTGAGAAGAACCGCATCCAAAACTGTATGACCGTTTCCAATATCGGCATCGCCAGTGTGCTTTCTGATCCTTTCGGCAGGACGGCAACAGAAATCATGTCTTATCTGCTGGAACATACCACGGATTCCATTGATGAAAAAGCTGTCCGCAAACTGATAAAGAAAGGAGCAAAAGCCAGGTCTGATGAAATCATCGAAGCGATCAGAGGCTACAATATTGAAACAGACCAGGCTAAAAAACTGGAACTCGCCCGCGGGCATCTGGAGTATCTTGACGATATGATTACCCAGACTGAAGTGGAACTTTATGTCCGTATCAAGCCTTATTATGAGTTTGTGGAATATGTCAGCACCATTCCCGGCATGACAGAACTAAGTTCCACCATCGTCCTTGCAGAAACAGGCGTTGACATGAACATTTTTGACGACGCTAAACATCTATGTTCGTGGTGTGGACTTTCTCCTGCTAACAATGAATCCGCAGACAAGAAAAAATCTGTCCGAATCGCCAAAGCAGGTGATTACCTGAAGCCGATGATGGTACAATGTGCCCTTGCCGCAATCAAGAACAAAAAGCAACCTTATTTTGCAATCAAATATGGACATATCAAAAAGCGGCGTGGCCATAAAAAAGCAATCATTGCCATTGCAAGAATGATGATGGTCTGCATTTACCACATGGTTTCTGAAAAGAAACCCTTTTCTCCTACAGATTATGAGGAATTGATGGACCCTCAAAATCATGTAGAGCGTGTTGTCCTGAATGAGAGCAATGTTTTTACTTACCTTGAAAGCCTTGGTTACGATAGCTCTAAGTTAGTGAAACGCAACGATAACTAACATTATTCTGTTTTTTTAACTTGTAAAAACGGGTTTTTACGAACCCTTATATAAGTGCGCCGGTAGTGTAAAAAACTTTGTGGCTTTGGTAAAAAGTGGCTCCTTTTTGGTAAGAATTACAGATATGACAATTCTTATCGAAAAGGAGTTTATTTATGGCAGTAGCAAAAGACCAAATCCGACAGATTATTAC
>CASDTX010000014.1 GCA_949283695.1 uncultured Eubacteriales bacterium
CTTCCGATCACGAGAAAAAAATATGTGAATGAAAAGTATGTCTTTGCACTGCTTTCGATCGCCTGCACCTGGGTGATCGGAATGGTGCTGGGATCTATTCTGCTGCTGGTGCAGCCCGCAGAGGAGATAAATGCGGCTGACTGGCTGGGATCCTGTATCGGTTATATATTTGCAGCATGGATCTGTGTGAGTATCATGCTGCCGATCAGGCTGAAATTTGACTCGGAAAAGTCCAGATACGCCAATCTTATTATGATCGCAGTTGTTTTTATCGCGGCGTTTCTCGTGTCCAGCGCCATTGATTATCTGCCCGTGAGCATCGTGGAGGCGGGAAAAGAATGGTTCTACGGGCTGAGCGCCGGCGGGGTTCTGGGGATAGCCGGTGGCATTACAGCTGCTGCGGTCATCATCTCTTATTTGTGCAGCCAGCATATCATGGCGAAGAAAGAATTCTGAAATAGAGGAATTGATAAATAACAAAGAGGATTTGATAATCAGCCTGGAGAGGCGCATTAAATTTTTTCAGGAGCGGTACATGCGGGATAAATTCCCGGCGTGCCGCTCCTGTCTGCATTCCGGCGGGTAAATGACTGCCCGTTTTAAAGAATGTCTTTTCGGTTATAGATGATGAATGCCGCGGAAATTGCGGCGACCGTCACAAAGCATCCAATGGCAGCAGGAAGAGGGGCAATCTCTGCATTGGTGATGATATCGGCGGCCTCAGCGTACCCGAAGGGCGTGATGTATTTCAGCCATTCGGCATCCTCGGTGATGTTGGCGATGATGTTCAGAAAATACAGGATTGCGGCAAGCCCCAGACCGGCTCCGATACCGCTGCGTCTCAGTGCCGCGGAAATCGCGAAGCAGACTGCAGCTATCTCTGCCTGGAGAAGAAGATAAGCCGCGTGGAGCAGGAAAAATTCCTTCATCTCCAGATTTTCTCCGATAGCGCGGACTACGATCAGGGAGGTGAGGATGCTCACCGCATTCAGGATCAGGATCTGGCAGAAGATGCAGAGGAGCTTTTCGGATACGATGCGGCTGCGGCTGACCGGGTGTGTCAGCAGATACTCTGCGGTCCGGTTCTTCTCCTCGCCGGCAAGAGAGGTCACGCCGATGTACGCGGCAAAGAATGCGCCTCCGATCCCCAGAATGTTGCCGCACTCCAGTCCGTAGAATCCCATCAGCTCCCCGAAGTTCAGCCGGTCCATGCCGAAGGCTTCCGTGAAACTTCCCATGGAGGAGAACGCTGCGTTGAGCTCATTGACCTGGCTTTTCATATCAGGAAATATGACGAGGCAGATCACCAGAAGGAGAGCGATGGCAGCAGTCCATATGGCAAGTGAGACCCGGCTCCGTTTCATTTCAAACAGCATTAGTGTCATAGCTGTATTCCTCCTATTCATAAAAATGCATAAAGATCTCGCTTAAGTCTGGTTCTGTGACCGAAATATCCGTATAGGAGATCTGTGTGAGCCTGTCCATCAGTTCCTTGATATTTCCCTGAAAGAGAAAGGATACGCTATTGTCTGTTGTATGGAAATCACGGATATTCGAATGCTTTGTATCCAAGATTTTATTCGGCTCGGTCATCTCATCAAGGAGGCGCTGGACTGCCATTGTGTCCGCGTCAGTCAGAGTAACCCGCCTGGCATTTGTTCCCGAGAGCTCTGTGATATCTCCACAGGCGGCAATCTGCCCTTCTCTGATGACCGCGGCGCGGCTGCAGTATTTCTGCACTTCCGAGAGAATGTGGGAAGACAGGAAAATGGTTGTTCCTTGAACGTTCCGTTCCTTCAGGATCTCAAAAAATTCTTTCTGGATCAGCGGATCCAGTCCGCTTGTCGGCTCATCGAAGATGCAGAGTTCCGGAGAATGCTGGAGCGCACATACGATCGAAACTTTTTTTCTGTTCCCGAGGGAGAGGCGGTCCGTTCTC
>CASDTX010000015.1 GCA_949283695.1 uncultured Eubacteriales bacterium
ATCAGTTCAGCCATCTGCGTCAGAAGACGGATTTATGCTTGCATAAGAATCCGGCGGCTGACAGGCAGATGTGCTGAGCGCCAGTTCATGAGCAAAGGAGCGGCGCAGCCGCAATTAGCACGTCAGTGCGGCTTTGCGAATAGCACGGGCTGAACTGATACAATTCACGTATCAGTTACAATTCCTCCGAGTCCAGCAGAATGGTAAAAGGTCCGTCATTTACCAGCCGGACATCCATCTCCGCGCCGAACCGGCCGGTCTGGACTTCCGGCACTGCCTTCCTGCATTCGCTGACAATATATTCATACAGTGCATTTGCATGCTCCGGAGAACCTGCTTTTATGAAGCTTGGTCTGTTGCCCTTCCTGCAGTTCGCATACAGAGTGAACTGAGACACAAGCAATAAGCTTCCGTCCACATCTGCCAGGGACAGATTCGTCTTCCCCTGTTCATCCTCAAAGATCCTCAGGCCGATCATCTTCCGGATCATCTTGTCCGCAGCCGCCTGATCATCACTGTCTGTCACGCCAATCAGCACAAGATAGCCTTTTCCGATCTGGCCGATGATTTCTTCTCCTACTTTCACATCTGCTTCTTTTACACGCTGTATTACAAATCTCATACTCTCTGATTCTCCTGTCTGTCTTCTCTTTTCTTTTCCCCGATGCCAAAATGGATCATAACGAGCACAACCACAAACAGCGGCACGCACATCAGCGCCAGCATACCGAACAGAATCTCTGGAAGGAAGTTTGATTCCAGTTCCGCCAGAACCGTACCAAACAGATTAAACAGGCCGTGAGCTGCCATGGGAATCAGAAGACTCTGGTATCTGTGGGCGAGATATCCGAACAGGAATCCCACCAGTGCTGTATAGATGCCCTGAATAAAGTTCATATGATAGATTCCGAAGCAGACCGCCTGAATCAGGTTGGCTGCCAGGAAACAGGCACCGCCCTTTCTGAGGTACCGATAGAGCAGCCCCCGGAAAGCCACTTCTTCCACCAGAGGCGGAAGAATCAGGGTGCTGATGACCCATGTAAATGAATACTGGGTAAGTCCGGACATTTCCACCAGTTCTGCGTAGTCTGCGAGAGCGGATGGAAACAGCATGCCTACCATGCCCATGATCAGAGAGGTGACATGCTGTGTGGCGAGCATCAGCAGAACAAGCCACACAAAGGTCATGGGATGGATCCGTTCTGTCTGGCGTCTGAGGACGTTCCTCATGCCGTTCCGCTCTGCGAAAGCGAAATAATACCACAGAAGCACAACGGATCCCGGAATCAGATAGATCAGCAGGGAATAGAAGTTCAGGTGATCCATCAGAAACTCCATGGACCACATCACACCCTGATACCCCCTGATCAGCATCCCCCCGATGGCTGCTCCTGCGCTTAATACGGCGGCACTTCCATTGAACAGCAGCATCAGAATTCCAAATACAAGCAGTGCCAGCACATAATTCGTATATTTTTTCATCATTTTTCTCCTGTATCAGTGATCCTTGCGGAGCATTTTCTCCGCTTTGCCCTTAATCCTCTGGAGCGCGTTGTCAACCGACTTCGGGCTCTTGTCAAGCAGCTCCGCAATCTTCCGGTAATCTGTGCCCATAAGATGGAGGTACAGTACATGATTTTCAAGCGGGCTTAAACTGTCCTTCAACTGTTCTACAAACGCTTCTGTATATTCTTTCCCGAAATAAAGCGCTTCCGGATCATTGTCCTGCACGGGCCCGATCGTATCAATCAGCGCCATCCTTCTCCCGTCGTGCTCATCCTCACTTTCCTCATAGAGGGAGATGTAGGAATTCAGGGGCAGATGTTTCTTCCGCTTTGACGCCTCGATAGCACTGTACATCTGACGCGATACGCACAGATCCGCAAAACTTGCAAACGAAGCCCCCTGTGCGCTGTCATAATCCCGCACCGCCTTGATCAGCCCGATCATTCCCTCCTGGATCAGATCATCATTCTCGCCGCCCAGAAGATACATTGCACGCGCTTTCTTTCTTACCATGGTTTTATATTTATCCATGATATAGTCCATGATATCCCCGTCTCCGGCTCTCAGTTCTTTGATTAACTGTTCATCCGTCATCCTGTCATATCTGCTCATTCTCTCACCCGCTCGCCCGTTCTCCTGTTCTCGCCGCGCGTCCTACGGCCTGCCGAGCCGCTGCCTCACGATCTCATACGCAAGGACCCCGCCGGCCACAGAAGCATTCAGGGAATTAATCTCCCCTTTCATCGGGATTCCTGCGACAAAATCGCAATTCTCCTTTACCAGTCTGCTCACGCCTTCTCCCTCACTGCCGATGACCAGGCCGATGGGGCCGGTCAGGTTCAGGCGGTACATAGACTCTCCGTCCATATCCGCGCACACGAACCAGATCCCCTTCTTCTTAAGTTCCTCCATCGTTTTCACCAGATTCGTCACCTTGGCCACAGGCGTATAGTTGAGCGCCCCCGCTGAGGTCTTCGCCACAGTGGCTGTAAGTCCGACCGCCCGGCGCTTGGGGATAATTACTCCGTGAGCGCCTGCGATATTCGCTGTCCGGATCATCGCGCCCAGATTATGGGGATCCTCGATTCCGTCCAGCAGAATCAAGAAGGGATCCTCTCCTCTTTCTTCCGCCAGTTTCAACATATCCTCAACTTCTGCATAATCGTAGGCAGCTGCATAGGCAATCACTCCCTGATGGTTCCCGGTCTGGGACAGCTGTGATAACCGGTCTTTCCCGACAAAATTCAGGATCGTTCCCTGCTTCTTCGCCTCCCGCACAATGGTGCGGACCGGCCCGTCCTGGCAGCCGTCCAGCACGAATAGCTTATCGATCGTCCGCCCTGAGCGGAATGCTTCCAGAACCGCATTCCGTCCTTCGATCACCAGAGTATGGCTGTTCTTCTGCTCCTCCTGCTCTCTGTTCATATCCTGCATATTTTCAGTTTCCCTTCTGATCGTTTCCACTTCATTTTCCTGTCTGCCGCGGTCAGTTTCCGGTGTCCTCTCCGGCCTGTACCTCTGCGTTCTGCTCTGCTTCTTCACCGGCAGATTCCATGCTCTCGATTCCAAGTGCCACCAGTTCTGTCAGTCTGTCATAAGACTGACTCAGATACAGATAGCCAATCAGAGCTTCGAATCCTGTAGCCCTTCTATAATCCGTAATGGACTGATTCTTCGCAGGTGACACACTGCGCGCGTTTCTTCCCCTCCGGTAGACCGCGTGTTCCTCCGGCGTCAGATGTTCCTGCAGCGTCCGCATCATATAAGACTGGGCCGAGGCCTGTACATAGCGGCTGGTCTCTTCATGCAGCTTGTGGACCTGGCGGTTTCCAAACCCGGTCACACGCAGCTTCATGATCAGATCAAAGACGCAGTCCCCGATATAGGCAAGCACCAGAGGGGAACTGGTCTTCGGATCCACGGATTTCATCCCGGGGATCCTGCTCAGATAAAACTCCAATCCGTTCTCTACGCCCTTTTCCATTTTACTCCTTCTCTCGTATCTTCCAGGATAATTCCCATGGCCAGAAGCTCGTCTCTGATCTGGTCTGCCAGAGCAAAGTTTCTTTCTTTTCTCGCGGCCTGGCGTTTCTCGATCATCGCTTCGATGTCTGCGTCCAGCACCTCTTCTTCTTTGTCAACCAGAATACCGAGCACATCCGTCAGTGTCCGGAGGCGCATAAAGAGATTGTCAAGATACTCTTTCGATCTGGTGCCGTCCGCTGTGGTATTGATATATTTCACGAGCTCGAAGACTGCCGCCGCCGCGTCTGCTGTATTGAAATCATCATCCATGGCGCGCTCAAATGCTGCCACATACTCCTGGGTCTTCGCGTACAGTTCTTTCTCTTCCTCTGTCATCCCTTCTGTCCCCGCGCTGCCGGAGAGGAACTTCAGGTTCTGTGCCGCGGTCACAATGCGGTCCAGACCGCTCTTTGCCGCCTCCATCAGCTCCGCACTGAAGTTTAAGGGGCTTCTGTAGTGAGCGCTCAGCATGAAGAACCGTAGAACCTGGAGATCATATTTCTCGCTGATCTCACGAACCGTGAAGAAATTGCCCAGGGATTTCGACATCTTGCGGTTGTCAATGTTCAGGAATCCGTTGTGCATCCAGTACTTCGCGAATTCTTTTCCGTTGGCCGCCTCGCTCTGGGCGATCTCGTTTTCATGATGGGGGAAGATCAGATCTTCTCCTCCGGCATGAATATCGATCTGCTCCCCGAGATATTTCTTGGACATCTCTGAGCACTCGATATGCCAGCCCGGACGCCCTTCGCTCCAGGGCGACTCCCATGCAGGCTCGCCTTCCTTCTTCGGCTTCCAGAGCACGAAATCAAGCGGATCTTCCTTCTCGTCTTCCCCGGTCACAAGAAGCGTTCTGCCGCCGGACTGAAGATCGTCCAGGTTCTTGTGGGAGAGCTTGCCGTAGCCTTCGAATCTTCTCGTGCGGTAATAAACCGTGCCGTTCTTCTCATAAGCATATCCCTTGTCGATCAGAGTCTGAATCATATCCACCATTCCGCAGATCTCTTCGGTGGCGAGAGGATTCTTCGTGGCAGGCTTGATATTCATTCCTTCCATATCCTTCTTACACTCCGCGATATAGCGCTTGGATATCTCATCTGCCGTCACGCCTTCTTCGATCGCTTTCTTAATAATCTTATCGTCTACATCTGTGAAATTGGAAACAAAATTAACATCATATCCCTTGTACTCGAAATACCGTCTCACTGTGTCGAACACGATCATCGGACGGGCATTCCCGATATGGATGAAATTGTATACGGTAGGCCCGCACACATACATTTTCACTTTTCCCTCCTCAAGGGGAACGAATTCTTCTTTTCTCTTTGACATTGTATTATAGATCTTCATCATTTTCTCCTTCCTTATCTGCATCTACACATCTTAGTTTCTTAACAAGCCGCCTCAATTCGCCATGAAGCCGGATGTTCTCCTCCTGGAGCATCCGGATATCGTCCAGCACCGGATCTGGCAGGTGCACCTGATCCATATCCATGCGCGGCACCTTCTTATTATCCATGCGGACGATCCGCCCCGGCACGCCGACTACCGTACAGTTGGGCGGCACTTCTTTCAGCACGACAGATCCGGCTCCGATCTTCGAATTCTCACCGATTGTAAAAGAACCGAGGATCTTGGCCCCTGCACTGACCATCACGTTGTCTTCCAGGGTGGGGTGCCGCTTGCCCTGCTCTTTGCCAGTTCCGCCCAGGGTCACTCCCTGATACAGGGTCACGTTATCACCGATGACCGTGGTCTCTCCGATAATAACGCCGCTGCCATGGTCAATGAACAATCCTCTGCCGATGGTCGCCCCGGGATGGATCTCAATCCCGGTCTTTCGTGCTGCCCGCTGGGAGATCCATCGAGCGAGAAAATAGTGTTTCTTCAGATACAGCCGGTGTGCCAGCCGGTATCTCAAAATCACACGGAAGCTTGGATAGAGAAGCACCTCCATATTCGACTTGATAGCCGGATCCCGTTCCCTTACCACCTGGATTTCCTCTCGGATATAAGATATAATACCCATTTTTCTCACCTCGAAACTTATGTATGCCGGAACCTATGCCTGCCGCAATCCTGCATACTGTTGAAACAGCTGCCCTTCAGCGGACAGAGAAAAAGAAAAACTCCGTCTCCTGTTTAGAGACGAAGTTCTATCCGCGGTTCCACTCTAATAAAAGAATCTCTTCTTTCACTCAATTCTGCCTGTAACGTATGCAATACGGATCCCATTACTCAACTTCTCTTTTCACAGGATCAGCTCACGGACGCACTTCACAGTTTCTCCGCACGGGGCTGCTTCCAGCCGATGACATCCCCTCTCTGAGAGTTTCCGAACCTGCTACTCTTTCCGGTCTTTGCCTTTTTCATCTGTGATAACACATATCCCTATATTATGCAAGTTTTGCCGTTTTGTCAACCCATAACAGATCCGTCCGTGTACTCTTCTGCGTGTTCTCTGGGATGCAGGAAGGGATTCCGCAGCTCGATTTCACTCTTTTTGTGTTTCAGTATTTATTGTGCACCCGTTCTGCAAAACACAGGAAGTCTTTCAGTTCTATAAACCGTCCGTCATCCAGCACTGCTCTTCCGCTCATGCGTCCGAAGACCTGATGCTGGTCCGAGGAAACCACAGCAGCCGAAAGGCTGGCAGCCCGGTCCAGAACCGGTATGAATTCCATCTCAAACCGTCCGTCGCTGGATGTAAAAAGCCAAGGCTTCATATAATCTCCTTCCGGTATATGGAAGGTCACATCATCCAGCTTATGACCTCTGCCCTCATAGAAGAGGATATTCTCCGTGGCGGCTGACGTATCCCCGAATCCATATCCGATATTAAACCCAAACGGTTTCCCGCCGACAGTACCGTTTCCGGAGCCCCAGTACCACGTATTGTCATAAGTCCACACACCGCGGCCCCAGTCTAATGTCCCGTAATCCGTCTCCGGTGCAAACCAGTACGTCACATCATCATAGGACATGTAACCTTCCGCTCTCATGCAGTTGATCTTCTGATTGTAGTAAAACGCATTCTTCCCGCTCCAGGGAGTGGCCATGACAATTCTGTCCATATCCGGCTGTTCCAGGCTGATCTCGCAGTAGAACGGCTTCCCCTGATAAAAATCTTTGAAATCACAAGAGATCGTCCGCTTCCCTTCTTCCACCTGGAATTCCATGCGCAGGCGCTTGTCCCGGTAGAGGATATTTCCTTTTTCTGCGGACGGAGGCATCTTCATTTTCCCCATGGGAAACGGTGTGAGGATGGTCTCTGTATGTTCCCATCCCTCCTTGAAATTCAGAAGAGAGACTGACTGCAGACCGATATACCCGTCGTCAGACAGCGTGAACGCGGCCCCATAGTCTTCATTCATCACAAGATAATAATCCCATTCCTTGATCCGGAACCGGGGCGCTGTAATTCTGTTTCTGTCATACTGCCAGACCGGCCTTCTGGCCCAGCCCGGCTCAGCGATCCTTCCGGATGTATCCAGCAGATACTGTTCCTGTGTCACTTCATGATTTCTCATTGTCATCACTCCCCGATGTCTTTTTTCCCGCTTTGATGCACAGCGGAACTGAAAAAACGAAAAGCCCGAATCCCAACCGGGACCGGGCTCCTGTGCTTATTTTACTACGCAACCTTCTCTTTTGCAAGAGCTGCAAGTGTTGCGAAACCTTCTTTGTCGTTCACTGCAAGCTCTGCCAGCATCTTTCTGTTCATTTCAACATTTGCCAGCTTCAGGCCGTGCATAAACTTACTGTAGGACAGACCGTTCATTCTTGCCGCAGCGTTGATACGTGCGATCCAGAGCTGTCTCATCTGACGCTTACGCTGTTTTCTTCCTGCATAAGATGATGTAAGAGCTCTCATGACAGACTGTTTTGCCACTCTGTACTGTTTTGAACGTGCTCCCCTGTATCCCTTTGCCAGTTTCAGTGTTCTGTTATGTTTCTTCTTAGCGTTCATTCCGCCTTTGATTCTTGCCATTTCTTAATCCTCCTTCATCAAAACCCATGTATCTGTAACTGTTCAGCTGCGCCGGGCGCTAAGCTGTATCCAGGCATGACCGAGCCGGTTCTTACAGATATGGTAAAACCTTCTTCATGTTCTTTACGTTTGTTGCGTCTGTAATCGTTGACTGTCTGAGATTTCTCTTTCTCTTGGTTGACTTCTTTGTTAAGATATGGCTCTTATAGGCTTTATTTCTTTTCAGTTTCCCTGTACCTGTTTTTTTGAAGCGCTTTGCTGCCGCTCTATTTGTTTTGATCTTTGGCATGATAATTTCCTCCTTTATTGTGCTGCCTTGCCGGACATTCATCCCGGACATATATTCCCTAACGCTTTTCAGTTAAAACCATGCTCATGGCTCTTCCTTCCATCTTCGCCGGCTTCTCTACCGTCGCGACGTCTGCAAGAGTCTGTGCGAAATCATCAAGGATATGCCTGCTCTGCTGAACATGAGCCATCTCTCTTCCGCGGAAACGGAGTGTCACCTTCACTTTATTTCCCTTTGAAAGAAACTTTCTTGCATTGTTTACTTTCGTATTCAGGTCATTCGTGTCGATGTTTGGTGAGAGACGCACTTCTTTGATTTCGACCGTCTTCTGTTTCTTCCTTGCCTCTTTCTCCTTCCGGGTCTGCTCATACTTAAACTTACCATAATCGATGATCTTGCAGACCGGCGGTTTAGCCGTAGGCGCGATCTTCACCAGATCAAGCTCTGCCTCCTGAGCGATTTTCATAGCCTCACGGGCTGACATGATACCTAACTGTTCCCCATTCGAACCGATCAGCCGGATCTCACGGTCCCTGATCTGCTCGTTAATCATTAAATCGCTAATTGTCGTATACCTCCGTCACATGAATTCCTTCAAGGTTTCTTCTGCGAAACACAAAAAAACGAGTGAATATCATATCCACCCGACAAGTCAATAAAAGCGTCCGTACGAAACGGAAGCCGATACATCAATATCAGACCAGTAGTCACCCGATTGTGCTATGGTGAGAGTGGATACTCTACTTTGTTTTTTGCTTCACGCAGAGAATAATTTACCACATCTCTCTCCTGCTGTCAACCACTAACAGAAACATTTTTCTGATATCAGTTCATCCATCTGCGTCAGAAGACGGATTTATGCTTGCATAAGAATCCGGCGGCTGACAGGCAGATGTGCTGAGCGCCTGTTCATGAGCAAAGAAGCGGTGCAGCCGCAGTTAGCACGTCTGTGCGGCTTTGCGAATGGCGCGGGATGAACTGTTATTTTTCCATTACAGGTGACAGTTCAGCCATTCCACAGGGCCGGCATCTGTGTTATAATAGGTTGGTGTTCTGCTGTTCAGCATCTGCAGAACCACTACTAGTTATGAAAGAGAGTCTGTATTCATGAAATCAAAACAAACCATCACAGAAGACAAATTTAATAATAAGTGGGGATTTATCATCTCCTGCATCGGAAGCTCCGTGGGAATGGCGAATATCTGGATGTTCCCTTACCGCGCGGGAGCGTTCGGGGGCGCCGCCTTCCTGATCCCTTATATCATCTTCGTCGTGCTCATCGGTTTCACCGGAGTGATCGGAGAGATGGCCTTCGGCCGTGCCATGCAGTCTGGACCTCTGGGGGCGTTTCAGAAAGCATTCGAGATGAGACACTCGAAAATCGGCGCCTTTATCGGCCTGATCCCCGTGATCGGTTCCCTCGGAATTGCCATCGGGTACAGTGTCATCATCGGCTGGATCCTGAAGTTTCTCGCAGATTCCATCACCGGACGTATCGTCAGCAACGAGGACCCTGCTGCCGTATTCACAGAACTTTCCGGCGATTTCGGCAGTATTCCCTGGCATCTGCTGGGACTGCTGCTGGTGCTCATCTGTATGTCTTTCGGTGTATCCAGGGGCATTGAGAAGGTAAACAAGGTCATGATGCCTGCCTTCTTCGTGCTGTTCCTTTTCCTGGCAGTGCGTGTCTTCTTCCTCGACGGTTCTGGCCCGGGATATTCTTATCTGTTCAAGCCGGACTGGTCGGCGATGGCGAACCCGCAGACCTGGGTATACGCCATGGGACAGGCCTTTTTCTCCCTGTCTCTGGCCGGAAGCGGTACAGTTGTATATGGAAGCTATCTGAAATCCGACGTGGATGTCGTAAGCAGCGCGAAATATGTGGCCTTCTTTGACACACTGGCAGCCATCCTGGCAGGACTGGTCATCATCCCAGCGGTATTCGCATACGGGATGGAACCCAACTCCGGCCCCGGGCTTCTCTTTATCACCATCCCCGCTGTGATCCGCAGCATTCCATTCGGGCAGGCGTTTGCCGTGATCTTCTTCCTGGCTGTGCTCTTCGCAGGCGTCACCTCGCTGATGAACCTTCTGGAGAGTCCGGTAGAGGCGCTGCAGAAACGTCTGGGATGGTCGAGAATCTCTTCCATCGCCCTGGTCGGTCTTGTGACTGCGGCTGTGGGAATCTTCGTCGAAGGCGGTCTGCTCAGCCCGTGGATGGACAGTATCTCCATCTATGTCATTCCTTTGGGCGCGCTCCTTGCCGGGATCACCATGTTCTGGATCTGCGGCAAGAACTTTGCCAGAAATGCCGTACAGCTGGGAAGGGTACGTACACTGGGCAAGTGGTTCGAACCCATGACAAAATATGTATTCTGCGGTGTGGCAGTGCTGGTTTATATTCTGGGAATCTTCTTCGGAGGAATCGGATAAAGGCGGAACGAAACGATCGGCTGAATCTATGGTCTATGGCTATAGATTCAGCCGATTCCTTTCTTTGTATATTCTGTTTTTCAGTTATGCTTTCTTCATGCACGTCACGGCCATGGCCCCCGGTCCGATATGGCAGGCCACGCTCAGAGAGAGCGGTCCCTCTACAATCTGGTATCCCGGGAAACGCTCCTGGATCTCCTGCTTCCAGGTCTGTGCTTCGTCTTTCGTACAAGTATAGGCCATCCCAAGAACCATCTGATCCTTCATGTCTGCGAAACGGCTGTTCAGATCCTTCTCGATGGCATTGAGCATGGTCTTCTTCGCAGCCTTCCATCCCCGGACCTTGGCGAATGCATCCAGTTTCTCACCCTGGATCTGCAGCACAGGCTTCAGGTTCAGCACGGTTCCAAGTGCCGCTGCCGCCGGTGTGATCCTTCCGCCCTTTTTCAGATATTTCAGAGTATCCACTGTAATATAAATGCTGGCCTGCAGCTTCTCTCTTTCCAGAACTTCTTTGATCTCTGCCGCAGATTTCCCCTCGTCCCGCAGTTTCATCGCATCGTACACAGACTGTTCCTGCGTCACAGAGATGCGCTGGTTGTCAACTACCTGCACTCTGCCCTTATACTCAGCCGCGATAGACATGGCGGTAGAACAGGTGCTGGAAAGTCCGCTGGACATGGGGATGCAGACGATCTCGTCATACTCCTTCAGCACGCTTTCCCAAAGCTCCATCACAGTGCCTGGGGAAGGCTGTGACGTGGAAATATCCGAATCCGCGCCCAGCTTCTTATAGAACTCCTCCTGGCTCAGGGTAATGTCTTCAAGGTACAGTTTCTCATCAATAAAGAAGGGCATGGGAAGCACGTAGATTCCCAGTTCTTTTCCCCTCTGCTGCGTGATTCCACTATTGCTGTCAGTTACAACCGCCACTCTTCTCATGATCTATTTTCTCCTTTTAGTTTTTAAAACTATGAATCGGGGCCGGTATCCTTCCCTTTCTGCTGATAAATGTCTCACATCCGAACTCATTGACCGGCATGATCGGCGCATATCCCAGAAGTCCGCCGAACTCCGCCGTATCTCCCACGTCTTTCCCGATCACCGGGATCAGACGTACAGCCGTTGTCTTCTGGTTGACCATGCCGATCGCCATCTCATCCGCAATAATCCCGGAAATCGTAGCTGCGCTTGTCTTGCCGGGGATCGCAATCATATCAAGTCCCACGGAGCAGACACAAGTCATGGCTTCCAGTTTCTCCAGTGTCAGAGAGCCTGCGTGAACCGCGTCGATCATTCCCTGATCCTCACTGACCGGGATAAACGCGCCGCTTAAACCGCCCACATAAGAAGACGCCATCACGCCGCCTTTCTTCACCTGGTCATTCAAAAGTGCCAGAGCCGCTGTCGTTCCGGGAGCGCCGACCCGCTCCAGACCGATCTCTTCCAGGATCTCTGCCACACTGTCTCCGATAGCCGGTGTCGGTGCCAGAGACAGGTCTACAATTCCGAACGGAACACCCAGCCGCTGGGATGCCTCTCCCGCCACAAGCTGGCCCACCCGGGTCACCTTAAAGGCCGTCTTCTTAATCGTCTCACAGAGCTCTTCGAATCCTCTGCCCCGTACTTTCTCCAGGGCTTTCTTCACCACGCCGGGGCCGCTGACACCGACGTTAATCACCGCGTCTCCTTCTGTCACACCCAGGAACGCGCCCGCCATAAACGGGTTGTCATCCGGCGCATTGCAGAAGATCACCAGCTTCGCGCAGCCCAGAGAATCCCGCTCCTTCGTGGCCTCCGCCGTGGCTTTCACCATCTGGCCGCAGAGGCGCACCGCATCCATATCGATCCCCGTCTTCGTGGATCCCACGTTGACAGAGCTGCAGATCCGCTCAGTCTCAGCCAGCGCCTGGGGGATAGAACGGATCAGATTCTCATCGCTCTTGGTCATCCCCTTGGATACCAGTGCAGAATATCCGCCGATAAAGTTCACCCCTACGGTCTGTGCCGCCCGGTCCAGTGTCTTCGCGATGGTCACGAAATCCTCCGGCGTCCTGCAGGCAGCTCCGCCTACCAGGGCGATAGGCGTCACGGAAATTCTCTTATTTACAATCGGAATCCCGAACTCCTTCTCAATATCCCGGCCTACCGGAACCAGGTTCTCCGCTGTCTTCGTAATCTTCTCATAGATCTTGCAGTTCAGTCTTTCAAGGTCAGAATCGATACAGTCCAGAAGGCTGATTCCCAGAGTAATGGTCCTTACGTCCAGGTTCTCATGCTCGATCATCTTGTTCGTTTCTGACACTTCATACATATTGATCATAGTCCATTCTCCCCTCTACAGCCGGTGCATCTTTTCGAAGATCTCTTCTCTCTGACAACGGATGCTCACACCGATCTCTTCCCCCAGCTTCTCCATCTCATCGCAGAGTTCTGTGAAGTCTTTCTCAAGCCCCGTCACATCAGCGATCACCATCATATTAAAATATCCCTGGACAATGGTCTGAGAAATATCGAGGATATTAATCTCATTCTCCGCAAGGTAGGTGCATACCTTGGCAACGATTCCAACGGTGTCTTTTCCAAGTACTGTTACGATACATTTCTTCATCTTTCTCTTCCTCCCTGATCAGACAGTGATAATATCCGAAACGGTATCCCGGCCGGCGACAAACATATTCAAGTCTTCTCCCCGGTAGTCATTGTCCGAAAGCGTGACCTCCAGCTTCACCGTCTCATATGCAAGTTTTGCATAATTATTTTCTTTGCTCAGATGTCCAAGGACAATATGCTTCAGATTCTCATGTAGTATATCACAAAGCAGCTGGCCTGACAATTCATTTGACAGATGTCCCTTGTCTCCCAGGATCCGCTGCTTTAAATAGTAAGGATATCCCCCCACTTCCAGCATATGTACGTCATGATTCGCCTCCAGAAGCACTGCGTCCAGATACTTCAGATGTTCCACTGTATAGTCGTCGTATTTCCCCAGATCTGTCGCCACCGCCACAGACTTCCCGCCGCATTCCAGGCGGTATCCGGACGGTTCATTGGCATCGTGGGAAATGGCGAAGGGCTTCACCGTCACATCGCCAAGGGTAAACGGCTCATCTGTGTGGATCGGGTGCAGAAGCCCCTCCGGCATCTTCCCCAGTCCGGAATATCCCCGGATCCCCTCGATCGTTCCCGGGGTCGCGTAGACGGGGATCTCATATTTCCTGCTGAATACCCCCAGACCCTGGATGTGGTCCGAGTGTTCATGGGTAATCAGGATCCCATCCAGTTCATCCCCCTTGATCTCCAGCTTTTTCAGGCCTTCTTCGATCCGTTTCTTGCTGATTCCTGTATCCACAAGCAGATGTGTACGGCTGCTTCCGACGTAGATACAGTTGCCGCTGCTTCCGCTGGCAATGCTGCACATTCTCATAGTCCTAATCTCTCTCCTATCTCTCTCTTTGTCACTTCGAAACTGCCGCTGTTGTCAATCACGGCAGTGCACACACTGCGGAACTTCTCCTCCGCAGGCTGAGATAAGATCATCTGTGTGATCTTCCCGTCCGTGTAGCCGCGGGAGGCTTTCAGCCGCTCCCGCCGCACAGATTCTTCTGCATAAATATACCACAGCTCGTCACAGAGCTCACTTCCCACGTCAGGCAGAAGGGCTGCCTCCACAACATAAAGCACTCTCCCTTCCTCTGCCTGCCGGGCGATATCTTCCCGTACCCATCGGATCACCTCCGGGTGGACGATCGCATTGAGCCGCTTCAGCTGAGCCTCATCTGCGAACACAATACGCCCCAGCTCTGCCCGGTCCAGTTCCCCGTCCGGGCCGATCACGCCGGTTCCGAACTGTTCCACAATCCTGCGGAAACAGTCTGTCCCCTTCTTCTGCAGTTCTCTGGCCGTCTCATCCATCTGGCAGACGCAGGCATCGTATGCGTCCTTTAAATAGTTCAGGACTTCACTTTTCCCGGAGCCCACGCCGCCTGTAATTCCAAGTACTTTCAAGTCTGACCCTCCCTGTCTGTGATGAAGATTATTTTGCCTCATACCAGTTGCCGCCGGTGTGCATATCCACGATCAGCGGAACGGACAGACTGGCCGCATGCTCCATCTTATCTTTCAGGATCTCCTGCACTTCCTCCAGTTCTTCCCGGGCCGCCTCGATCAGAAGTTCGTCATGCACCTGCAGGATCAGACGAGATTTCAGGCCGCGTTTCTTCAGCTCTTTATTCACTCCGATCATCGCGATCTTGATAATATCTGCCGCCGTTCCCTGGATCGGCGCGTTCATGGCCACACGCTCTCCGAAGCTTCTCTGCATGAAATTGCTTGATTTCAGTTCCGGCACAGGTCTCTGCCGCCCAAAGAGAGTCACCGCGAAGCCTTTTTCCTTGGCGTGGGCCACAGAATCATCCAGGAACTTCTTGATCCCCGGATAAGTCTCAAAATAATGCTCTATATACTGAGCCGCTTCCTTCCTTGTGATACTCAGATCCTGGCTCAGTCCGAACGAACTGATGCCGTAGACGATCCCAAAGTTCACCGCCTTCGCATTCCGCCTCTGCAGATCCGTCACTTCCTCAAACGGCGTGTGGAATACCTGGGACGCGGTCATCCGGTGGATGTCTCTCGCTTCCCGGTACGCGCGGATCAGCTGCTCGTCCCCTGAACAATGAGCGAGGATGCGAAGTTCGATCTGGGAATAATCCGCGTCCACGAATACGCACCCTTCCCGCGGCACGAACACCTTCCGGATCAGCCGTCCCAGCTCCATGCGCACAGGAATATTCTGAAGGTTTGGCTCTGTGCTGCTCAGCCTTCCGGTAGCGGTCACCGTCTGGTTGAACTTGCCGTGGATCCGGCCGTCGTTCCCGATGAATGCGGCCAGCCCGTCCGCATAGGTGGATTTCAGCTTCGTCAGCTGGCGGTATTCCAGAATTTTGGCCACTATGGGATAATCCGGCGCCAGCTTGTCCAGCACATCTGCGGCTGTTGAGTAGCCGGTCTTCGTCTTCTTCGCATGCGGCATCCCCAGTTTGTCAAACAGGATCACGCCCAGCTGTTTCGGAGAATTGATATTGAATGCTTCTCCCGCCAGATCGTAGATCTCCTTCTCCAGTTCCACGATCCGTCCGCCCAGCTGATCTCCGTATACTTTCAGCGCTTCTGCCTCCACTTTCACACCCGCTGCTTCCATGTCAGCCAGTGTGAACACAAGCGGCATTTCAATCTCCCGGAAGAGGGAACTCATACCCGCTGCTTCCAGCTTCTTTCTCAGGGCCGGGACAGAAGCGTAAGCTGTGCAGGCTTCATAGCATGCCTTCGCGCTCTCATCCAGTTTCTCGTCCACAAACAGTCCCAGATGTTCTCTCGCCACGTCCTCATAATTATAATCACTCTTTAAAGGATTCAGCAGATAAGCCGCTACAACCGGGTCAAAGAAGTGTTCCCCCGCCGCCTCTTCCAGCACCGTGGGGGACTGATCTTCCCTGTTCCCTGTCAGCTTCAGATAAGGCAGCGCTTCTTTCAGGCCGCACATGGAGAAGCACGCCGCCCGCTTCGCCAGCTGCGAAAGCTTCTCCAGGAGATACTCCATATCTGTCTCCATACTGCTGGGAATGGAACAGATCTTATCCTTGCCGTACGCCAGCGCGATCCGTCCGAATCCGGACGAATGGGCGAACAGCGGGAGTACATTTCCCGGATCTGTTGACAGGGCAGCACCCACACATTCCGCGCTCTCCGCCTCATGGAAGACGCGGTCGATCTCCTCTTTCTCCGTAATCTCACGGAACGTTTTCTCAATGTCGTTCACCGAAGCCACATCAAAGCGGCTGAGCATATTTTTAAACTGAAGATGCCGGAAGATCTCATAAGCTTCCTCTGTGTATGGATTCCCATACCTTGCTTTCTCAATATCGAACTCAATGTCAGCGTGAAGGTCAATTGTAGCCAGAACCTTGCTCATCTTCGCCTGTTCCCAGTATTCTTTCAGATTCTTGCTGGCCCGGGGAGGCTTGATCTCATCTGCATGTTCGTATGCATTCTCGATCGTCTGATACTCCTGGATAATCTTCGTGGCCGTCTTCTCGCCCACCCCCGGCACCCCGGGAATATTATCAGAAGCATCACCCATCAGCGCCTTCACGTCAATGAATTCTTTCGGCGTGACTCCATACCGCTCTTTCACTTCGGAAGCATTATAATCCTCCACTTCCGTTCTCCCTTGCTTCGTCTTTGGGATCCGGATCTTGATGTGATCCGTTGCAAGCTGCAGCGTATCCCGGTCTCCGGATATGACCGCCACGTCCATCCCCTTCGCCTCACAGAGATGAGAAATGGTTCCCAGCAGATCGTCCGCCTCCAGTCCGGCTTTCTCGATAATCTCGATCTTCATTGCTTTGAGCACGTCTTTGATCACCGGAACCTGCTGCCTGAGTTCCTCTGCCATAGGCTTGCGCGTCCCTTTATAGTCCACATAGATCTCATGGCGGAATGTCGGAGCATGGACATCAAACGTAACGGTCAGATACTCCGGCTTCTCTTCATCCAGAATCTTAAACATAATATTCAGGAACCCGTAGACCGCGTTCGTGTGCAGCCCGTCTGAATTCGTCAGATCAGGCACTCCATAAAACGCCCTGTTTAAAATACTGTGTCCGTCTATCAGTACGATCTTCTCTCTCATCAGTTATCCTCCATCCGCGGCGCAGTGCCGGACGGGAATCTCCTCACGGTCCCCTCTTCTCCCACTGCTGCCGGCCATTGTAAAGTATACACTAAAAATCTTCTTTTTAAAAGGCTGTTTTTATGGTATCATGATCACAGTTCCGAAGGGGAACCTTACTCAATTCGCATGAAGCTGTGCTGTGAACCGCTCCAAAGCAGGAATCAGCCCCACAGTTCCCCGGGAAACTACTTCATATAAGGAGAATTATCAGTTATGGACGGAATCATTTTTGACGTAGACGGCACTCTCTGGGATTCAACAGGTCCTGTCGCCGATGCCTGGAACCTTGCGATCCGGGAGAACTCATCCCTGGACGTGACCATAGACAGTACCATCTTAAGCGGTCTGTTCGGCAAGACAATGACCGAGATCGCGAACGCGCTCTTTCCCGATCTCCCGGAAGCGGAGCGGGAACGCATCCTGAACGCGTGCTATGACTATGAGAACCGTTATCTGGAAGATCACCCCGGCCTTCTCTACGAAGGGGTGAAAGAAACCATCGGCAGGCTCGCTGCAAAATACCCGCTTTTCATTGTCAGCAACTGCCAGTGCGGGTACATCGAAGCGCTTCTGAAGTCCGCAGATCTGGGGCCTTATATTAAGGATCACCTCTGCTTCGGAGAGACGCTGGAGCCTAAGAGCCGTACGATCCGCATCCTCATGGAACGAAACGGCCTGGAAAGCGCAGTCTACATCGGCGACACCCAGGGAGACGCCGACGCCTGCAGGGAGGCGGAAGTCCCCTTTGTCTTCGCGGAATATGGATTCGGAGATGTACCGGACGCAGAAGTGCGGATCAAGACCTTCTCTGAACTGGAACAACACTTTCTCTAACACTCTTTTTCTGGCTGATGCAGCATATCTCGGATAACTAAACCCGTGATTTGACTTCGCTGTCTGCGATACGCTGTACCTGTATCAGAACTGCAGAACACCGGGATTTGACCATCCCGGTGTTCTGCAGTTCTATTTTACATTCACTCTCATTCAGGCGCTTTGCCTCTGTATCTTCTGACGTCTTCCTATCGGAACGCTCTTTTCTTCAGAAGGATCACTCCTGTCCCAAGAGCTGCTGACAGCCCAAGCATCACTGCCCAGACAGCTGCACTCTGTGTATCTCCTGTCTGAGGAGCTTTTACCTTTGTATTGAGATTGGAAGTTGCTTTTGTTCCTGTGCCTGTACTGTCTTTTCCTTTCGTGTCAGTTCCCTTTTGATCGCTGCCTGTTGTGCCTGACGGTGTATTTCCTTTGTCCCCGTCGTCCGAAGCAGATGTCTTATCGTCTGTCTGTGTTCCATCTGCCGGATCCTCTGAAGGATCATCCGCCTCAGCATCATCTGTCGGATCATTCACAGACGGTTCATCTGCCTCTGGATCCTCTGTCGGTTCATTCACAGACGGATCATCGGTCTCAGGCTCATCCGACGGTCCACTCACAGACGGATCATCAGTCTCAGGCTCATCTGACGGTTCGTTCACGGTCGGATCATCCGCATCCGGGCTGCCTGCCGGATCGTTCTCAGATGGATCTCCTGTCTCAGGCTTGTCTGTCGAATCTGTCGATCCATTCCCTTCTGAACCGTCTGCTTCACCGCTGTCTCCTGTGGAATCATCCGCTCCCGGGATGTCATTGGACGGTGGATCCGAAGGCTGATTGTCTTCCGACGGCAGGTCCGGCGCAGGCTGATTCGTATCCGGCTCGTCTGCCGGAGGCGTCTGCGTACTGTCATCGCTTTCGCCAAGTCCAAGATAGTCCCGGCTTCCGCCGATCGTATCCAGGTTCCAGGCATGTGCCGCTGCTTTCTCGCCCCAGTATGGATCAGAAGCATAGCTGAAATTAATTCCGCCGTTCTTATCGCCTAGGTACTCTCCGTGATTTCTCCAGTCCGAAGCATTCAGATAACCGCCGGCCATCCAGTTTTTCATAAAGTCACGGATACAGTCTTCCACACTGGCAAAGGTATCCGCACTCTGTCCGGGGGAAGAATCCACTGCATTCAGTCCGAAAATGTTATTCTTGTTCACGCAGATCGAGCTTCGCCCCCATCCGCTCTCGTTGATCGCGATTCCCAGAGAAAGAAGCGCGTTCACGCTGTATGTATTCTGATTTTCCACAAAGCAGGTGCCTGTCCCCGTCAGCTTCGACGAGGCGGGATCAATCCCTGCATTGGCCATAGCCGCGAGAAGAACGGACTCCAGCTGCTCTCCCGCATAACTTGTGGATGTTCTCATATCCAGGAACTGGAAATAGTTATAGAACGGATTCCCGGCATTTACTGCGGATGCGCCGTTTGTGCCAGCCTGATAATCGGCGCTCATCACACGGTAATCTGTATAGAAATAATGTCCGTCATAACTGTAGTACTTCCCGCCCTCTGTCAGATAAGACGGTGCTGTACCATTGTTCAGCGCAGATGATGGCGCGCTGTTCAGATTCTGAGAGATATAATGGATCAGCTTTCCGCCGGATACTGTATAATAACTTACATTTCCCGCCACCTGATCATAACTCACCAGCTCAACCTCTGAAGCTGCAACTGTTCCTGTCACGCCTGACAGTAAGAAACGCACCTGACCGTCAGCTGTCATTCCAAGATATGCCGCGTCAGCACCGTAGGCGCCATTGGTATATCCGGATCTCCCGCTTCCGTCCGTATAATTGGTTACGGCGTTTCCTTTTGTGTTGAAATTCACAACCATCAATCCCTGAGATCCATCGGAATACAGAGCAATCTCACTGTATTCATCCTGAACAAGGGCATCTTCTGCGTTCTCTCCGGTAACGGAACCGTCTGCCTCACCGATCTGGTAAATACTGCCGTTCTCTCCGGTCGCTGTGACCTCTTCAAGACGCTGACTGTTCTCATCCTGAAGTCCTGACGGCGCAGTCTGTGTCTCCCCCTCTGCCGCTGCCGCTTCGCTTCCCATGCCCGGCAAAACAGTCAGAACCATCGACATGAGAAGCGTACATATCAGTAATTTACTCTTTTTTATCACCTATACCTTCCTCCTTAACCTTATTAATTATTGTGGTAATAAATACTGACACAACCTTACTTTAACATTTTATCCTTCGATCTGCAAGTACTGGATAATTTTGTCAGACAAGGGGGGGGGAATGGGAACGCAGGGAGCTTTTTTATCATAGGTCAGTTCGAAGGTCTTTCCTGTGATATAAAAAAGCTCCCCAGCCAAAGCTGAAGAGCATCCTTTCACAATGCCGCTGATGGGACTCGAACCCATATGGTTTCCCGTACGATTTTGAGTCGTATGCGTCTGCCAGTTCCGCCACAGCGGCATATTCTGGCTTCGTTTGAAGCCAGAAAGATTATACCACTAATAATTCATCATTGCAACCATTCTTTTATTTTATCAGTTTTTTCCCGATATCAAAACAGTCGAACGTAGCGAAATAGTCTGCCGGTGTCTCTGCTCTGCGGATCAGCTGCACACTTCCGTCTTCTTTGAGAAGCAGTTCCGCTGATTTGAGCTTGCCGTTGTAATTATAGCCCATGGAGAATCCGTGCGCGCCGGCGTCATGAATCACAAGATAATCTCCTCTGTCGATCTGGGGCAGCATCCGGTCGATGGCGAATTTGTCGTTGTTCTCACAGAGCGAACCGGTTACGTCGTATTTGTGATCGCAGGGAGCGTCCTCCTTGCCCAGCACGGTGATGTGATGGTAAGCGCCGTACATGGCCGGACGCATGAGATTCACCGCGCAGGCGTCCACTCCGATATAATCTTTGTGGGTGTGTTTCTCGTGAACTGCCTTTGTCACCAGGCATCCGTAGGGGCCCATCATGTAACGGCCCAGTTCTGTATAGATCGCCACATCCCCCATGCCTGCCGGCACAAGCACTTCCTCATACACCTTTCTCACACCCTCGCCGATGGCCCGGATATCATTGGGCTCCTGCTCCGGTCTGTAAGGGATTCCGATTCCGCCTGATAAATTAATGAACTTGATATGCACGCCCGCTTCCCTGGACAGTCTTACCGCCTGCTCGAAGAGGACTTTCGCCAGCATCGGATAGTAGTCATTGGTCACCGTATTGCTTGCCAGGAAGGCGTGGAGTCCGAACTCTTTTGCCCCTTTGCTCTTTAAGATCTGATATGCCTCCAGGATCTGATCCGTGGTCATGCCGTATTTGGCGTCTCCCGGATTATCCATGATGTCGTTGCTGATCTTGAAGAGTCCGCCGGGATTGTAGCGGCAGCTGATGGTTTCCGGGATATATCCGATGGCATTCTCCAGGAACTCAATATGCGTAATATCATCCAGATTGATGATGGCTCCCAGCTTTTCTGCCAAAACGAAGTCTTCCGCCGGCGTGTCGTTGGATGAGAACATGATGTCCTCTCCCCGGATATCGATCGCGTCGGAGAGCATGAGCTCTGTATAAGACGAACAGTCGCATCCGCATCCATATTCTTTCAAAATATTGATAAGGAAGGGATTCGGCGTTGCTTTCACCGCAAAATACTCCTTAAAGCCAGGGTTCCAGGCAAACGCTTCTTTCAGCGCTTTTACATTTTCCCGGATTCCCGCTTCATCGTAGAGATGAAACGGAGTCGGATAGGTCTTCACAATCTCTTCGATCTGTTTTTTTGTCACAAATGGTCTCTTATTCATGATGAGGTTCTCCTTTTCGTATTTTAATCAGCTCAATCTCATTCGCCAGTGCTGTCTTAAAGAGTTTGACGAAATTCTTCTGCCCGGAATACAGGCAGGTATTCATGCTTCCAGGTCCGAATTCACCGGACAGGGCATAGCGCGAATCCGTAATCAGTCCGATCTGGCTGCCCTTGGCATCTGTCACGTAGATCAGTGCCCCTTCCATCCGGAAATCCTGATCCGTAATCAGCACAAGCTTCTTCCCGCGCGCCGCCACATCTGTCAGGCTGCTCTTCAGTTCCTGCAGACAGGACGCAGAACAAGAAAGATAGACTCTCTCTTCCGCCCGGTCCAGAAGATTACAGACCTTGTCCCGGATATTCTCTTCGCCTTCCACAGTGATATATCCCGCTTCCTCCTCTGGCCTGCGCCGCAGATTCACGGCTAGCCAGCGCTGTTCCTCCTGCATCCGCCGGATCCGGTTCCCGCAGAACTCCTCCGGACAGACCGGAACGTACTTCTTCGCTGACTCCTCCACCAGATACGCCGCCCCTTTCTCGACAAGCGCGGCCAGGGACGTATACGCATTCGATCTGGAGATCCCGGTATCCTTCGCGATCTCATAGCCGGTCTGCTTCCCGCAGATGAGCAGCTGCTCGTAGATCAGCGCCTCCTGCCTTGACAGCCCGAAATGCATCAGGTATTCAGCAGCTCTTCCTTCGTCCATAGCGTTCCTTCTTTCTCAGAATGTTCCCGCAGCAGTTCAGCCATGCAGCTGCTGACAAGAGAACATTGATTCAGCAGTTTTGACAGTATTTCCCAGGGTGTATCTTTTAGTAGTTCTTTTCAGGAACACTATATTACACTTCGATTTCACTGTCAAGAGAAATTCCTGTTGTTTTTGAAATCACAGACGCTGACATGGAAAAAGCCGAGACCAAACTTTGCTCGTCTGATCCCGGCTTTTCGTTTCTGATATTTCTGTCCCAGCGTCGGTGAAGGTCCACAGAGATACTAATCCACGGTCGCGATCCGCATCATATTGCTGGCCGCGCTTCTCTCCTGCTTCACGTTGGGAGAAGGAATTCCGGCAGTAAGCACTACAATATCTCCGCTCTCTGCGTACTGTTTTACTTTCGCCAGTTCAATGGCTCCGTCGCAGATATCATCGGTTGTGCTGAATGCACGGGACTTAATCGGGATGACACCCCAGTAGATCGACATCCTTCTCAGGGTTCTCTCGTTCGGTGTCACGCCCAGAACCGGCTGCTTCGGTCTCAAATTAGACACAACTCTTGTCGTCGCGCCTGAGACTGAAGGGGTGATGATACATCTGGCATTCAGGTTCGTGGCCGCCAGCACAGAAGAATACCCGATGGCGCTGGACAGGCTTCTCTTCAAGTGACCGCCTGCTTTCTCGAGAATGGTATCATAATCCAGATGTTCCTCTGTGCTCTCGATGATATGCACCATCATCTGAAGCGCCTCCAGAGGATATTTGCCCTGCGCCGTCTCGCCGGAGAGCATCACTGCATCTGTTCCGTCATAGACCGCGTTCGCCACGTCTGTCACTTCCGCTCTCGTCGGCCGCGGATTTCTCATCATGGAATCCAGCATCTGAGTTGCCGTGATAACAGTCTTATAATTACTGTTGCATTTCTGGATAATCATCTTCTGCAGATAAGGAACCTCCTCAGCCGGAATCTCGACTCCCAGGTCTCCTCTGGCTACCATGACTCCGTCTGCCGCGCGGATGATCTCGTCGATATTCTTAATTCCTTCCGCGTTCTCTACTTTCGCGATAATCGGGATATAAGGTGCGTTCAGCTCCTTTAAGTAGGCCTTAATCTCCAGAACACACTCCGCATTTCTCACGAATGAAGCAGCGATAAAATCAACCCCCTGCTCCACACCGAACCGGATATCATCCTTGTCCTTCTCGGTGATTGCCGGAAGACGCACTGCCACGTTCGGGACATTGACACCCTTCTTCTCGCCCAGCTCGCCGCCGTTTACAACCTCGCAGAGAATGTCTCTCTCCGTCTTTCCCACTACTTTCAGGCCGATCAGGCCGTCGTCAATCAGGATCACCTTGCCGGGATCCACATCGTGTACAAGTCCTTCATAGGTGATGGAGACTTTCTTCTCGTCCCCCACAATCTCATCCACAGTTAACGTGAAAGAATCGCCGGTATGAAGCGTCACTTTCTTTCCGTCTTTCAGCACGCCGGTACGGATCTCCGGCCCCTTTGTATCCAGAAGGATCGCGGTATTCGTGTTCAGCTCCTGCCGCAGCTCCTTTAAGAGATCCATTCTGCCTTTCTGCTCCTCATGGTCGCCGTGTGAAAAATTAAAACGGGCCACATCCATGCCGTTCTCGATGAGTTTCCTCATCAGTTCTCTGTCATTGGTGTTCGGTCCCATTGTACATACTACTTTTGTTTTCTTCATAAATGTCATTCTCTCCTTGTGATAATATATTTAAAACAGCAGACCGTCCGGTCTGTTCTGTTGTCTGGTAACATGAAAGAGAGCTGTCCGCCGTCCGCGGCTTACGGCAGCTTTCTTTCTACTTCACATGTTCGTGAGTGAACAGATGATCCTGGCAATATTCATAATTCCCGTTGCATTTCGAACAGAAACGGAACTCCAGACAGGGATCATCCAGTTCTGTCCGGCCGCACACCGCGCAGCGATGCTTCGCCCCGTTCGTATAGTGCATATGGGGCGCGGACTGTCTTTTAAACTTGGCCTTGCGCGCTGTTTCCTTCGGCCCAAACCGTCTGAGATTGCGGCTGGACAGAAAGAAAATAATAAAATTCAAAAGAGACGCAGCGATGGCAACCCGGGTGACAACATTGCCCTGAATGAAGTAATACAAAGCCATTGCCGCATAAACCAGTGCCATCCACTTCATCTTAATCGGCAGAATAAAGTATAACAGCACTTCCATGTCCGGATAGATAGCGGCAAACGCCAGGAAGATCGACATGGTGATATAATTCGTGCTGACCAGTCCTACCGAAGAAAGCGGAACCTCTACTCCATACAGGAGATAGAACACCCCGTATAAAATAAATACGGCAATCACGGTAAAGAAAATCCCCGAAAAAATATAGACATTGTACCGAAAGCTTCCCCATGTTCTCTCAAGAGCCGTTCCCAGCGAATAGTACAGAAGCACCAGGAAAATAATGGAAATCAGATCCGTCGCAGGCGGAATCAGAACCCAGGAGATCAGCCTCCACACCTGCCCCCGCAGAATCAGCGCCGGTTCCAGCGTAAGCCAGGACAGAAGCTGTGGCATAAGATACCAGGTTACGAACCCGATAATATATCCTGCAAGCAGGTACACGGTCAGATTCGGAATTGCAAAACGTCCGATTTTTCTTTCTAATTTGTCCAGCCAGTTCAAACGTAATTACTCCTTACTTTTTTATTTTTGTTCTCGTTCGCACATCTGCTTAAAACCCTCCGTGCGCTGGAACAAGTCTTTGTATAAATACCGATACAATTGTAGCGAAGCTCTACCTGTTTGTCAAACGCTAGTTGCCGCTTTTCCATAGTTTAACGCGATCTTTATATAAAATATCCAGTAAGAAGGGAATTATTTTCAAATCCCGCATCATAATACCAATTGTATTTCTAAAATACATGTCGTATAATGTAGTTTGTTGTAAAATGCTTGGATGCATTTAATAGGAAGTAACTCACATAAATCATATAGAAAAGATTGGAGATTATTCAATGAATCTGAAAGAATTACATACTTTGGGAATTGATATCGGTTCCACGACAGTCAAGATCGCAATTCTGGATGAAGAAAACGAGGTCCTCTTCTCCGATTACGAGCGGCATTTTGCTAATATTCAGGAGACCCTCTCCGACCTGCTGGGCCGCGCACTTTATAAACTGGGGCCGATCCAGGTCTCGCCGGTCATCACCGGAAGCGGTGGTCTGACTTTGGCGAAGCATCTGGGCGTTCCCTTCGTCCAGGAAGTCATCGCTGTCTCCACTGCACTGCAGGATTATGCGCCGCAGACAGATGTAGCCATAGAGTTAGGCGGGGAAGACGCGAAGATTATTTACTTTGAAGGCGGAAACGTGGAACAGCGTATGAATGGAGTCTGCGCCGGAGGTACCGGGTCTTTCATCGACCAGATGGCTTCCCTCCTGCAGACAGACGCTTCCGGACTGAATGAATACGCGAAAGGCTATCAGGCACTCTACTCCATCGCCGCGCGCTGCGGTGTGTTCGCGAAATCAGATATCCAGCCCCTGATCAATGACGGAGCCTCTAAAGAAGATCTGGCAGCATCGATCTTCCAGGCTGTCGTCAATCAGACGATCAGTGGTCTTGCATGCGGCAAACCGATCCGCGGACATGTGGCATTCCTGGGCGGTCCGCTCCACTTCCTCTCAGAGCTCCGGGAAGCGTTCATCCGCACCCTGAAGCTGGACGACGAGCACATCATCGCACCGAACCACTCTCATCTGTTCGCTGCCATCGGATCTGCTCTGAATTCGAAGAAGGACACTCCGGTTGCCCTGCGTGAGCTTCAGAACCGTCTGGCAAGTCGTATTCAGATGGAGATTGAAGTCGAACGTCTTGATCCGCTGTTTGCGTCAACAGCAGAGTTTGAAGCCTTCACCGCGCGCCATGCGAAGCACCAGGTGCCGGTCAAGGATCTTGCAACTTACAGAGGGAAGGCCTTCCTCGGCATTGACGCCGGCTCAACTACTACGAAAGCCGCTCTTGTGGGCGAGGACGGAACCCTGCTGTACTCCTTCTACCATAACAACGACGGAGATCCGCTGAAGACTACGATCGACGCGATCCGGGATATCTATGACCAGCTCCCGGAGGGGGTAGAGATCGTCCACTCCTGCTCCACAGGCTACGGTGAAGCCCTGATCAAAGCAGCGCTCTTGCTGGACGAGGGTGAGGTAGAAACCGTTGCCCACTATTATGCGGCCGCATTCTTCGAACCGGATGTGGACTGTATTCTGGACATCGGCGGACAGGACATGAAATGCATCAAGATCAAGAACCAGACTGTGGACAGCGTACAGCTTAACGAAGCCTGCTCTTCCGGCTGCGGTTCCTTTATCGAGACCTTTGCCAAATCACTGAACTATTCAGTGGAAGACTTCGCCCATGAAGCGCTCTATGCACAGAACCCGATTGATCTGGGAACCAGATGTACTGTATTCATGAACTCGAAAGTAAAGCAGGCACAGAAAGAAGGCGCTTCGGTGGCAGATATCTCTGCCGGGCTGGCGTATTCTGTCATTAAGAATGCCCTGTTCAAAGTAATCAAGGTATCCAGCGCTTCCGAGCTCGGGAATCACATCGTAGTTCAGGGCGGAACCTTCTATAATAATGCAGTTCTGCGAAGCTTTGAGAAGATCGCTGACTGCGAGGCGATCCGGCCGGACATCGCGGGTATCATGGGTGCTTTCGGCGCGGCTCTCATCGCCCGCGAGCGCTACGTAGACTGTGAAGGCACGACGATGCTCTCCATTGAGGACATCAAGAACCTGGAATACTCCACGACTATGACCAAGTGCCGCGGATGTACCAATACCTGCCGTCTGACGATCAACCACTTCAGCGGCGGCAGAAAGTTCATCACAGGAAACCGCTGCGAGCGGGGACTTGGAAAAGAAAAGGCGAAAAACACCATGCCGAATCTGTTCGACTACAAGTTCCACCGCTACTTTGACTATGAGCCGCTTTCCGAAGAGGAGGCCAAACGCGGAGTTATCGGAATTCCCCGTGTGCTGAACATGTACGAGAACTATCCGTTCTGGTTTACATTTTTCACAAAACTGGGCTTCCGCGTGGTCCTCTCACCGGCTTCTACAAGGAAGATTTACGAGCTGGGCATCGAGTCCATTCCCAGTGAGTCGGAATGCTACCCGGCCAAGCTCGCGCATGGACATGTACAATGGCTGATCAACAAGGGCGTGAAGCATATCTTCTATCCCTCCGTTCCCTATGAGCGAAATGAGTTTGAAGAGGCCAACAACCATTACAACTGCCCGATTGTTACTTCCTATCCGGAGAACATTAAGAACAACATGGACCCGATCGTTCATGGAGAAGTTGATTTCATCCACCCGTTCCTCTCCTTCCAGAGCGAGGAGACCATCTCCTACCGCCTGATTGAAGAACTGGGAAGTAAGTTCTCCCTGTCTGACAGCGAGGTGAAATCCGCTGTCCACGACGCCTGGAACGAGCTTGCCGCATGCCGTCAGGATATGCGCACCAAAGGCGAGGAGACGATCCGTTTCTTAAACGAGACAGGCAATCGGGGAATCGTGCTTGCCGGACGTCCGTATCACATTGATCCTGAAGTGCATCACGGACTGCCGGAAATGATTACTTCCTATAATATCGCAGTGCTGACTGAGGATTCGGTCTCTCATCTTCACCAGGTGGAGCGGCCGCTGAACGTGATGGACCAGTGGATGTATCACTCCCGTCTGTACGCAGCGGCAAACTATGTGAAGACAACAGAAAACCTGGATCTGATCCAGCTGAACTCCTTCGGCTGCGGACTCGACGCCGTGACCACGGATCAGGTGGCTGAGATCCTGACGAACTCTGATAAGATCTACACCACACTGAAGATCGACGAGGTCAACAACCTTGGAGCGGCCCGCATCCGTGTGCGCTCGCTCCTGGCGGCGATCCGTGTGCGGGAACAGAAGCAGGCACAGCGGACGATCCGCCCTGCCTCCATCGAGAAGGTGCCGTTCACGAAGGAAATGCGCAAGACCCATACCATCCTCTGTCCGCAGATGTCGCCGATCCACTTCGAACTTCTGGAACCTGCGTTCAAAGCTGCCGGATATAAGATCGAAGTGCTGCCCAATGACAACCGTCAGGCTGTTGACATGGGATTAAAATATGTAAACAATGATGCCTGCTATCCGTCCCTCATCGTGGTCGGACAGATCATGGACGCGATCCTGTCCGGACACTACGATACAGACCATCTGGCTGTTATCATCAGCCAGACCGGCGGCGGCTGCCGTGCCTCCAACTATATCGGATTCATCCGCCGGGCATTAAAGAAGGCCGGATATGCACATATCCCGGTCATCTCCATCAACTTAAGCGGTCTGGAGGCCAACCCAGGATTCAAAATCACTGCGCCGCTGGCTGTGCGTGTCGCCTATGCGGCTGTATTCGGGGATATTTTCATGAAATGTGTCTACCGTATGCGTCCATATGAGGCTGTGCCCGGCACAACGAACGCGATCCATCGCAAATGGGTCAGCGTATGCCAGAAATTCGTCTCCGAGGGGTATCCGTCCCGGCGGAGGTTCAAGAAACTCTGCCGTGACATCATCCAGGACTTCGACAACATCGAGACACTGGATATCAAGAAGCCCCGCGTTGGCGTGGTCGGAGAGATCCTTGTGAAGTTCCTCCCGGCAGCGAATAACCACCTGGTAGATCTGCTGGAAGCAGAAGGCGCCGAGGCCGTTGTTCCGGACTTGATCGACTTTATGCAGTATTGCTTCTACAACCAGAACTTCAAGGTATCCCACCTGGGCTTCAAGAAGTCCAAAGCATTCATCGGAAACCTGGGGATCCGGGCGGTCGAGTGGCTGCGCGCTCCGGCGACAAAAGCGTTCGCAGAGAGCCGGCACTTCACGCCGCCGGCACACATTGAAGATCTGGCGAAGATGGCCTCCGGGATCGTCTCCATCGGCAACCAGACCGGCGAGGGATGGTTCCTGACCGGTGAGATGCTGGAACTGATCCACAGCGGGGCCGGCAATATCGTGTGTACACAGCCCTTCGCCTGCCTGCCGAACCATGTTGTCGGCAAGGGCGTAATCAAAGAGCTGCGCAGACTTCATCCGCAGTCCAATATCGTAGCCATCGACTTCGATCCTGGCGCAAGTGAAGTAAACCAGCTCAACCGAATCAAACTGATGCTCTCAACAGCATTCAAAAACCTGGAAGCACAGAAATAAAAGAAGGCTGCGGTCCTGACAGAAAGAACAATCCTCTGTCAAGGCCGCAGCCTTTTTTTGTCATTATTTTTACAGCAGTTCCGCCTGTCAATGCTTATACATCAACGCAGCGGCAGAGGAAGAAGCATCCTCCCAAAAGTCCGAAGATCAGCCCCGCGTATCCGCCGGCACAGATCAGATCCGCCAGCGCGCGGACAATCTCTGTTCCCGTCACCGCGCATCCGATCAATCCAAGAAGTACCCCAATAACTGTCCATCCAAGAATCATAATCGGAAGAAACAAAGAAACCGCATGGCTTTCATCTGTATATTTCGTAATAAAGTTCCATAATCCTCTGTACATTTCCATCCCTCTTTCTCCTGAATCTGGACATCATTATAAACAGAGGATGTAAAAACTATACGTTCCCGCATGCAAAATTTCTGTAAAACTCATTCTGAAATCATCACACCAACGATCTCTTCCGCTGTTCTGACGATGTGGTCTGCTCCTGCCTCCTCGAGCTCTTCCCTGCCGCCATAACCATACAGAACGCCCAGACTGTGCAGCCCGGCTTTTTTGGCACCGATGATATCATGTGACCGGTCTCCGATCATTATCGTCTGTGCCCTCTCTGCCGCTGTGATCCCGCAGGTCTTAAGCACATACTCGATCACTTCATGCTTGTCGGTTCGTTTTCCGTCCATGCAGGCGCCGCCGATGTAATCAAAATATTGGGCGAATCCAAAGTGATCTGCAATCCTTTTGGCAAATTCTTCCGGCTTCGAAGTGGCCATCAGAATGCGGACGCCATGATTCTTAAGTGCTTTCAATGTCTCAGGAATCCCGTCATAAACACTGTTCTCGAAGATCCCCCTGTCCCTGTAATACTCTCTGTATGCCTGCACCATGCGTCTGCCCTCTTCTTCTGTCAGTCCGCATACCGCCTGGAACTGTTCCTGAAGCGGAGGCCCGACAAAGGTCCGCAGCACCTCATCCGACGGCACAGGAAGGTCATACTTCCTCAGAGCATAGCGGATGCTGTTCATGATCCCCGTACCGGAATCCGTAATGGTTCCGTCAAGATCAAAAAGCGCTGTTGTATACCTCATC
Source organism: uncultured Eubacteriales bacterium (assembly GCA_949283695.1). Lineage (GTDB taxonomy): Bacteria > Bacillota > Clostridia > Lachnospirales > Lachnospiraceae > Mediterraneibacter. The sequence continues at coordinate 30,683 of CASDTX010000015.1, forward strand.
CCATTCTCCTTTCCTGATATAGAAATGTTCTGAAATCTGCACGTTGTCACCACACATCTCCAAGGCCCTAAGCTCTCAGAAGCTCCGGATATGGTCCTCTTCTTCGCTCTCTGTCTTGATTACCTTCCGAATCACCGCATAATAGCCGAAGTCATGATTCACTTCCACATAGACTCGGTCACCTTCCTTATGGCCCAGAAGCGCTTTCCCGATCGGCGACTCAATGCTGACCAGTCCATTCAGAGAACTGCCGCGCACGGATGTAACGATCCGGTATGTCTCTACTTCATCATCATCCTCACAGTAGATCTCCACGGTATTGTTCAGTCCCACCTCGTCAGCTTTCGAATGATCCTCCACGATGACTGCATTTTTCAGCATTCTCTCCAGATAACGGATCCGGCTTTCGTTGCGGTTCTTCTCTTTCTTTGCCGCATGATACTCGAAATTCTCACTCAAATCCCCATGCGATCTTGCTTCCTTCACAGCCTCGATCAGCTCCCGGCGCTCTACCAGCTTCCGGTGCTCGATCTCTGCCTGGATCTTTTCTACATCGCTTTTTGTCAGTCTTTCTCCCATATCTATCTCCATTCCGTCTATCTTGTCTCTCCGCCGAATCTGCACACAGGCGGCAGACAGGCAGGATATTCTGGCAGACGACAGCGCCGGTATACGCCGACGCTGCCAAAAAGGGAAGGCGCGGAATGATTCCCGTGCCTCCACCTGAACTCCTATTTCTGTTCTCTCTATTACATATCGCCGCAGCTGTCAGTCTTCTCTCTATTTGATCAGGAGAGAAGTTCCTGTCATTTCTTTCGGCTGCTCCATGCCCATCATCTCGATCAGAGTCGGAGCAATATCCGCCAGGCATCCGCCTTCTCTGAGCTTATAGGATGGATCTGCATTGACGATGATAAACGGAACCTGATTTGTCGTATGAGCTGTAAACGGCTCCCCTGTCTCCTCGTCAATCAGCTGCTCTGCATTTCCGTGATCCGCACAGATAAACATCTGTCCGTCAACTTCTTTCACCGCGTCAACTGCTTTGCCGACACACTCGTCAACTGCCTCGATGGCCTTGATCGCTGCAGACTCAACTCCGGTATGTCCGACCATATCCGGGTTCGCAAAGTTGATGATAATCACATCATACTGATCAGACTTAATCGCTTCTACCAGTTTATCGCATACTTCATACGCGCTCATCTCCGGCTTCAGGTCATAAGTAGCAACCTTCGGAGACTTCACAAGAATACGGTCTTCGCCCGGATTCGGTTCTTCAACGCCGCCGTTGAAGAAGAATGTCACATGCGCATACTTCTCTGTCTCAGCGATGCGTGCCTGTTTCAGGCCATTCGCTGCAAGGAACTCTCCGAATGTATTTGTGATCTCTTCTTTCACAAATGCAACCAGCTTATTCTCAATCGTCACATCATAGTCTGTGAAGCATACATAAGTCGTCTTCACTCTGTCGCCTCTGTCGAAGCCTGTGAAATCATCGTCACAGAAAGTTCTCGTGATCTCTCTTGCACGGTCCGGGCGGAAATTATAGAAAATAATGGAATCGCCGTCTTTCACCGTCGCCGTCGGAGCCCCGCCCTTCATAACAACCATAGGCTCAACAAATTCATCCGTCTTCTCATTGTCGTAGGAAGCCTGGATGCCTTCTGCAGCGGAAACCGCCTCAACACCCTCGCCTTTTACAAGCGCTTTATACGCTCTCTCTACACGGTCCCAGCGATTATCACGGTCCATCGCGTAATAGCGTCCTGCCACAGTCGCGACTTCGCCCACGCCGATCTCTTTCATCTTCGCTTCCAGCTCTTCTACATATTCCTTGCCGGATGCAGGCGGTGTGTCACGTCCGTCCAGGAAGCAGTGTACATAAACCTTCTCGATCCCCTGTCTCTTCGCCAGCTCAAGAAGACCGTAGATATGTGTATTGTGGCTGTGAACTCCGCCGTCTGATACCAGACCCATCATATGAAGAGACGAATCATTCTTCTTCACATTCTCACAGGCAGCCAGAAGCGCCTTATTCTCGAAGAAGTCCCCATCCTGGATCGCCTTTGTAATCTTGGTAAGATCCTGGTAAACAATACGTCCTGCGCCCATATTCAGGTGGCCTACTTCAGAGTTCCCCATCTGTCCGTCCGGAAGTCCGACTGCCATGCCGCTCGCATTTCCATGCACAAACGGGCACTCTGCCATCAATTTGTCCATCACCGGCGTTGCAGCCTCAGCGACTGCATTTCCGTGCTTATCATCTCTTAAGCCGTAGCCGTCTAATATCATCAATACGGTTGGTTTCTTGCTCATATCCATATCTCCTTTTCCTGTACATTTCGGGCCTTATCCCGTTAATTATTGTACCCGCTTTCAAAGGATTTTTCAAGATGCTAATGCAGGATGTCTGCGGATGTTGTTCCAGTTATTTTCCAAACTAAATTCCATCCTTAGTCTTTCCAAAGTAGAAGTATTTGGAAATAAGTCATAGGTGGAAGTTACTTCGGTACAAATTTATAGTTCTGACTGCACTTCTTTCTTTTTCCTATTAGTATCTTCTTAGTCTCGTCTCGGATTTACAGGAGGAAATCATATGACATTACGTAAACATTTGCCATTAAGAGATCGTTTCTTTATTGCAAAACCACTAGATGATAGCGTTTCCTTTAAATCCATTGCCTTGGAACTGAGCAGGGTCTGTACAACCATCTTAAAAGAAGTTCGTGCCCATAAGGTCTTTAGCAGAACAGTAATACCCGGCAAAACACTCAACAACTGCGCTTTATTTTATCTCACCGGCAAGAAAAGAGTCACAGATTTTGATTAGATTTTCAAAATCCATGGCTTTCAATGGAAGATACTTAAAAAAATGAAAATAACTTTAAAAATTGACCATATGTTTTCCCTTGTATGCGTTCACTATAAGACGCTGGATTTATTTTCACTGGGTCTCTGTAATTTTATCATTCTCACTTTTTTCGTTTCGTTTTATCATGTGCATATTCTATCATGTCTAACAGAATATGTATACTTACCAAAATCACGAATACCACTCTTGAAGTAAATTCCAGAAAAATAAGTATAAGTGAAATCAGCAATGTCAGTCCAAAAACGATATAATAATACTTTTTTCTCTGGAGAGGATCTCTCTGAAAAAAAAGATTGAGCAAAATGTAAAGCACAATACAGATGAAGTAATAATCCTTCGCAAATGGCAGCAGCGGCAGAATTAGTAAGACAAAGCTAAAAAAATCAACAAGATAAAATCGAATGCCACTGTTGGATTTTGTCATCTTCTCCATTGCATCTACCTCCTCTTCCTCTTTACGTCACAGCGCACGAAGCATTCTGTTTACCTCTTTCTTGCTTTCTGATATAATTATAGCAGCAATTTGAAACAGTGAATGTTTTTTGATTATTTTGCTTTATTGTTCGCATATTCGTATCATTTTTCTGCTCAAAAGCACGTATTTGTAATCAAATTTGTATTTTTACATATGTGGGGGACTTATATGATGTATGAAATGATAAATAATTTTCTTTATCTTTTTTCCAGTATATTTTACTTTTTTCTTGCCAGTACAAATACTCAGACAAGCAATATCTCTCCAAAACGAAAAGTTGTCATTTTTGTCTATATCTGTTTCTCCATTACACTTTTTTCAAAATTTGGCCGAATTGGGATTATACCCGTTTTCTGTGGTGTACTTTTTCTTCTTATCTGGAAAGAAAAGAAGAAAATTGCAAATGTAATCTCATTTTTTGTAGGATACCTGATTCAAATATGTGTAGACTATTTTCTCACTACGGCCACATATCTGCTTTTTCAGCTTTCCATTGATGATCTGCGCGAGCAGTATTATCTGATTCTCGCTTTCATATACCTGGTTCTCCTTTACTCTCTCACCCGCCTTGCGCGCCACATCCTTCACACCAAGCTTAAGATCCAGGAGCAGACAGAAAACAGCCGTCTCGCTCTCATGATGCTGATCAACCTTTCCATCTGTATGTTCATCTTCCTATCTCTCGTCATCTATGGCGATGCAGTTGGTTATCCACCAGAGATGGTCTCATTTAATGGCATCCTGTTTTTCCTCTACTTTCTCTCGAGTTCAGCCCTGATCTTTTTCACCGGACGCACGATACAGAATGACAGCAGACTGAAACTTGAACTTGTACAGTATGAAAATCTGCACACCTACACAAGGGAAGTAGAACGGCTTTATGAAGAAATGCGAAAATTCCACCATGATTATCTGGATCTTCTCGCATCTATGAAAGGATACATTGACCAGGAGAATACTGACTCCCTGAAGAAATATTTTTATGAAAATATCATGCCCGCAAGCCGGGAGATCCACATCCCTGACAGCCGCCTTGGAAGTCTTGGCAGGATTAAAGACGAAGCTCTCAAAAACTTGATCGCAGCAAAGCTGATGACAGCCCAAGAACATGGGATTCATGTGAATGTAGAAATAAATGAGAATATAGAACATCTCTCTATGAAAATAATCGATTTGATCCGTGTGATGGGGATTTTTCTGACCAACGCCACAGAGGCAGCCGAAAAGTCAGAAGAAAAGAAGCTGGATCTGGCAATCATCTGCGAAGATCATAAAACAATCATACTGCTCGGCAACAGTACAGTGCCGCTTAAACTCCCCATCTCAAAAATCCTGCTGAAGAATACTACAACAAAAGAAGGGCACAGTGGAATTGGTCTGCATACAGCACGGAAAATCTTGGACAAATACCAGAATGTACAGTGGAAGATCTACAGTGAGGGAACCTATTTTACAGTACGTATATCCATATAGCGTTGCTGCTCTCGGATATTATCTTATCTTTTTTAAATACCTTACTGATATTGGCACTTTTACCCCATTCTTCATCTCAATATACTTCTCAGTGCTGTCGATCTTTACAATATATTCCCGGTTGACAATGAACGACTGATGGCACCGGAAGAACTCAGGGAATCCAGACAGTGCTGTAACAAATTCCTTAAGCGTTCCATAAAAGCTTTCCACCCCATTTTTCGTCGTCACTTCCACCTTATGGGATGAAGTCACGGAGGTCTGGATGTACAAGATCTCTTTCGGTTCCAGGTAATGCTGTGCGCCACCCGCACGGATAATGACCGGTTCTCTCCCCGCCGTCTTTTCGGCTTCCCTGTACTTTATCTCCGCCTTTTGAATGCAGCGGCAGATGCGTCTTGGGATCTCTTCCATCTGATCCTTAATGATGAAATCCAGAGCCTCCACCTGATACTGGAACGTCAGGAAGCTCATCTCACTTTTCGCTGTAAGGAACACAATACTGCCCAGGGGATCCTGCTGACGGATCTTAACCGCAAGCTGAATCCCGTTCATATTTCCTCCAAGACAGATGTCGAGAAAGTACAGACCTTGTTTCACCGGGTTTGCCTGAAGGAAGGAAAGCATCTCTTCCGCAGAATAGCAGACTGCCCCCATCCTTCCGCTTCCTCCTTCTTCCTCCGTTCTGAAATCATTCAGATATTCCTGCACAATCTTTCTGAACTCTTCCGCCTCCTGCAGATTATCCTCGCAGATCATTATCTCCATCATTGTGAATCTTCTCCTTCCACTTCTCACAGGCACCTTTAACGGCAGCTGTATTCCCATTGCCGGATGGATAGAGCTCATTCCCTCGGTTTGAGTACAACTCGGTTCAAAAAACGGACACAGCCGAAGCTATGTCCGTTTCACTCGCGATTATTTGTAGTTTACGATCTTTCCGAAATCAGCTTTCAGAGAAGCGCCGCCTACAAGGCCGCCGTCGATATCAGCCTGAGCGAAAAGCTCTGCTGCGTTTCCGGCATTGACAGAACCGCCGTACTGAATACGGATCGCCTCAGCTGTCGCCTCATCATAAACCTCAGCGATGCACTCGCGGATACCCTTGCAAACTTCCTCAGCCTGCTCTGTTGTCGCTGTCTTGCCTGTTCCGATTGCCCAGATCGGCTCGTAAGCGATTACTATTGTTTTCGCCTGATCAGCCGTCACGTTCTGAAGACCAACCTTCACCTGCTGGCGGATGAAATCCATCGTCACGCCCTGCTCTCTCTGCTCCAGAGTCTCGCCGCAGCACATAATCGGTGTAATGCCGTGCTCAAGTGCTTTGAGAACTTTCTTGTTCACATCCTCGTTGGTCTCTCCGAAGTAATCTCTTCTCTCGGAATGTCCCAGAACAACATATTTCACGCCTGCATCAACGAGCATCGCCGGAGCGATCTCACCTGTATAAGCACCGCTCTCCTCAAAATACATATTCTCAGCACCAACCTGGATATTTGTGCCTTTCACAGCCTCAACAACCGGTACGATGTCAATCGCCGGAACACAGAATACTACGTCAACCTCCTCGTTAGCAACGAGCGGTTTTAATTCCTCTACCAGAGCAACTGCCTCACTCGGAGTCTTGTTCATCTTCCAGTTGCCTGCAATGATTTTCTTTCTTGCCATTTTCTTTCTCTCCTAATTATTGTTGATCGCCTTCGCTAAGCTTTTTACTTATCGTTGGCTGCTGCTACGCCCGGCAGTTCTTTGCCCTCGAGGAATTCGAGAGATGCGCCGCCGCCTGTTGAGATATGTGTCATCTTATCGCCGTATCCAAGCTGATTTACAGCTGCTGCAGAATCGCCGCCGCCGATGATTGTCACTGCATCTGTGTTTGCCAGTGCCTCTGCCACTGCCTTTGTTCCTTCTGCGAACTTCGGCATCTCAAAGCATCCCATCGGTCCGTTCCATACAACCGTCTTCGCTGATGTTACAGCATCTGCGTACATTTTCGCTGTCTCAGGTCCGATATCAAGTCCCATCCATCCGTCCGGGATCTCGCCCTGTGCAACTACCTTTGTCTCTGCATCGTTTGAGAATGAGTCTGCAGCGATGGAGTCAACCGGAAGAAGAAGTTTAACGCCTTTTTCTTCTGCTTTCTTAACCATGTCAAGTGCATACTGAAGGTAATCTTCCTCAAGGAGAGAGTTTCCTACGTTTCCGCCCTGAGCTTTTGTGAATGTATAGCACATTCCGCCGCCGATGATCAGAGTATCAACTTTCTCAAGCAGGTTGTTGATAACAGAGATCTTGCTGGATACTTTGGATCCGCCAAGGATTGCAACAAACGGTCTCTCCGGATTCTCTACTGCGTTTCCGAGGAAATCGATCTCTTTCTGCATCAGATATCCTACTACTGCTGTGTCCACATACTGTGTCACACCTACGTTGGAGCAGTGTGCTCTGTGAGCGGTTCCGAATGCGTCGTTTACAAATACATCGCAGAGAGAAGCAAGCTCTTTGGAGAATGCCTCGCCGTTCTTTGTCTCTTCTGCTCTGTAACGTGTATTCTCAAGAAGAACTACATCACCGTCGTTCATAGCCTCAACTGCTGCCTTTGCGTTCGGGCCTACAACTTCCGGATCAGCCGCGAATTTCACTTCCTGTCCAAGAAGCTCAGCAAGTCTTACTGCAACCGGTGCGAGAGAAAGTTCCGGCTTCGGCTCTCCCTTCGGTTTTCCAAGATGTGAGCAGAGAATTACCTTTCCTCCGTCAGCGATCAGCTTCTTAATCGTCGGAAGCGCTGCCACGATACGGTTCTCGTCTGTGATCTTTCCGTCCTGAAGCGGTACGTTGAAGTCACATCTTACAAGGACTCTCTTGCCTTTTACATTGATATCATCTACTGATTTTTTGTTAAGTGCTGCCATTTTTACTGCCTCCTGATATTTTCTAAAACAGCAGTGACGTATCCCATACGTACTGCCAGTACACAAAACGTTACGGTTCACAAAGTACCGTTCGCAAAACCAATCTTTTCGCGGACGCATGAACTGTAACCACAAGACAGGGTCCGGTCCAACAATAAGACCGGACCCCATTGTGAGTCAATTATTCCGAATCAACTTTTAAATGCATGTCCTCTTTATAAGGATTAAGCCTCAAGAAGTTTTCCGAAGTATTTGATTGTTCTTACCATCTGGCTTGTGTAGGAGTTCTCATTGTCATACCATGAAACAACCTGAACCTCTGTTGTGCCGTCGCCAACCGGAAGAGCCATTGTCTGTGTAGCGTCGAACAGTGAGCCGTATGTCATACCAACGATATCGCTGGAAACGATCTGATCCTCGTTGTATCCGTAGGACTCATTTGCTGCTGCTTTCATAGCTGCGTTGATCTGATCAACTGTAACTTCGCCGTCAACAACTGCTGTCAGGATTGTTGTGGATCCTGTCGGAGTCGGAACACGCTGAGCGGATCCGATCAGTTTGCCGTTCAGTTCCGGGATAACAAGGCCGATAGCCTTAGCTGCGCCTGTGCTGTTCGGAACGATATTAACAGCTGCTGCACGAGATCTTCTCAGATCGCCTTTTCTCTGCGGTCCGTCAAGTGTCATCTGATCGCCTGTGTAAGCGTGGATTGTGCACATGATACCAGATTTAACCGGTACAAGGTCGTTCAGAGCCTTAGCCATCGGAGCGAGGCAGTTTGTTGTACAGGATGCTGCAGAAATGATGTCATCATCCTTTGTAAGATTTTCGTGATTTACATTGTAAACGATTGTCGGAAGGTCATTGCCTGCCGGAGCAGAGATGATAACTTTCTTAGCGCCTGCATCGATGTGAGCCTGAGCTTTCGCCTTGGATGTGTAGAATCCTGTACACTCCAGAACTACGTCAACACCGATCTCTCCCCACGGAAGTTCAGCTGCGTTAGCTTTTGCATAAATTTTGATCTCTTTTCCGTCAACGATGATGGAATCCTCGCCAGCCTCAACCTTGTCAGCCAGTGCATATCTGCCCTGTGTTGAGTCATATTTCAGTAAGTGAGCCAGCATCTTCGGAGATGTAAGGTCGTTGATTGCTACGATCTCAAATCCCTCTGCTCCAAACATCTGTCTGAAAGCAAGACGTCCGATACGTCCAAATCCATTGATCGCTACTTTTACTGCCATGATTAGTTCCTCCTAAGAATTGAAAATATTTGACTGTGTTACAGTCATAACAATGAATCCCTACCAGGAAAATATTGTTAAGGATTCATCAACTAGGATAATTGTACTAAAACAGGAACAAAAATTCAAGTACTAAATAGAAAATACTTGTACAACTGCCTACGGTCAGATCTTTCGGAATACCGGCCTGCGATCCCGATACTCTGCATAATAGTCAAATCCGCAGCTTTTCAAGATCTCAGCAGCCTCTGCAAATGCATACGCCACATGTTCCGGTCTGTGAGCATCTGCTCCCACTGTCACGATCTCCCCGCCCAGTTCCCGGTATCGTTTCAGCACGTCCGGATGCGGGTTGGGAAATCCCAGCCCGTACTTCACACCGCCCATGTTCATCTCCAGTCCTTTTCCCAGGTCAATCAGTTTCCTGAGAACCGCGTCGATTTCATCCGCAAACGCCCAGTAGGAGTACGTTTTCGCCTGGTGCTTCCCGTAGCGCACCACATAGTCCAGATGTCCCAGAGCATCAAAATCATCCAGCCGCTTGAGACAATCCAGTGTTTCCGTAAATGCCTCCCGGTACGCCTCCTGATCAGACCGTCCCTCGAACAGCCTGCCATAATATGGATCCATCCCGCGGATCAGGTGAACCGATCCGATGACGTAATCAAAGGGATGGTTCTTCAGCATTTGCTCATATCTCCCTGCAAGATGGGGCTGCAGTCCGATCTCAATGCCGATCCGTACATCCAGTCTGTCTCTGTACTCCTCCCGCAGACCGGACAGTACCCGAATGTACTCCTCCACATCGAACTGAAACAGGGGACCGTCCTCCCCGTTCTCTTCTTCGTCCTGAACGGGATAATCCAGGTCCATATGATCCGTGATACAGACCGTACGAAGGCCCCGTTCCACTGCCGCATCCAGCATACTCCGCACAGGCGCGCTGCTGTCCGTGGAAAACGCTGTATGCATATGAGAATCATCCAGGATCCTGCCTTTCCCATACATTGCCGCAATTTCTCTCTCCTTCTGGCTGCTCATACGATGGTACCTCCTCCCAGTACATATTCTCCGTCATAGAGGACCAGCGCCTGCCCGGGCGTCACAGCCCTCTGGGGCTCCTCAAACTGGCACACAACTGCATCCTCCCCATCTCTTCGCACCGTGCATCTGGCACCCTTGTGGTTGTAGCGGATCTTGGCAAACACACTCCGCGGCTCCGGCAGATCTGCTTCTGACATGAAATTCATCTTCTCTGCACGGACCGTATACGTCAGAGATTCTTCGTAAGTTCCGATCACCACCTCGTTCGTGTCCGGCCGGATTTCAAGGACAAAGGCCGGATACCCAAGAGCCAGCCCGAGCCCCTTCCTCTGCCCCACAGTATAGTGGATGATCCCTTTATGCTGCCCGAGAATGCGGCCGTCCCGGGTCACGAAGCTGCCCCGGGGGAGCTTCTGCCCACTCTGCCGTTCTGCCACATCTTCGATAAAAGACGCATAATCCCCGTCCGGCACGAAACAGATGTCCTGACTGTCCGGCTTGTCCGCCACGGGAAGGCCGATCTTCTCTGCAATCCCCCGGATCTCCTCTTTCGCATACCCGCCCACCGGCATAAGCGTGCGCTTCAGCTGCTCCTGCGTCAGATTGTAAAGCGCATAGGTCTGATCTTTGGACAGGGTCGCAGAGCGGCGGACCGCATACCGTCCGTTTGGCAGACGTTCTACCCGCGCATAATGACCGGTTGCGATATAATCCGCTCCGATCGCCATGCTCCGTGCAAGAAGCGCCTCCCACTTCACATACCGATTGCAGGCAATGCAGGGATTCGGCGTCCTGCCGTGCAGATACTCCGCTGTAAAATAATCAATGACATGCTCCCGGAATTCCTTCTTGAAGTTCATCACATAGTAAGGAATCCCCAGCTCCGACGCCACACGCCTCGCATCCTCCACGGCGCTCAGCCCGCAGCATCCGCCGTTCTCTTCTATGGAACAGGCGTCTTCCTCCTGCCAGATCTGCATGGTTACACCGATCACATCATGCCCCTGTTCCTTTAAGAGATATGCGGCGACAGACGAATCAACGCCGCCCGACATTCCTACAACAACTCTGCTCATCAGTACTCCTCTTCTTCCTCTTCCTCGTCTTCATGGATATCGGATTTCGGTTTCTCCAGTCCCTCGATCTTGATCCCGTTCTTCTCTGCATAGTCCCAGAGAGCCGCGTGAATCGCTTCTTCCGCAAGCAGCGAGCAGTGTACTTTCACCGGCGGAAGTCCGTCCAGTGCCTCCATCACTGCCTTGTTCGTGACCTGCATAGCCTCCTGGATATTCTTTCCTTTTACCAGTTCTGTCGCCATGCTGCTGGTAGCCACGGCCGCGCCGCAGCCGAAAGTCTTAAACTTCACATCACGGATGATCTGATTCTCATCGATATCAAGATAGATCCTCATAATGTCTCCGCATTTTGCATTTCCGACAGTGCCAACTCCGCTGGCGTTCTCAATTTCTCCTACATTTCTCGGATGCTGAAAGTGATCCATTACCTTTTCTGTATACATCGTTCTGATTCCTCCTACTGGTTTTCTGCATTCGTTTTCTGCTATTGGTTTTCTCTTATTGTTTATCTTTCTTCTGTTTTCTTACGAAATCTTCGTATAGAGGTGACATCGCGCGCAGGTTCGCCACGATTTCTTTTAAGCAATCTACTACATAGTCCAGCTCTTCCTTCGTGGTATCCGCTCCCAGCGTCATTCGAAGAGAGCCGTGTGCGATCTCATGTGGCAGCCCGATCGCCAGCAGCACATGAGAAGGATCCAGAGATCCGGACGTGCAGGCTGAGCCGCTGGACGCGCAGATTCCCTTCATATCCAGCATAATCAACAGTGACTCACCCTCTATAAACTGAAAGCTGAAATTCACATTATTAGGGAGACGCTTCCTGCGGTCGCCGTTCAGACGGCAGTAAGGGATCTCATTCTCGATCCGCTCGATCAGCTCGTCTCTCAGCTGCGCTTCTTTCTCCGTCCGTTCCTTCATGTCTGCCGCGGCCAGTTCTGCCGCTTTCCCAAGGCCTGCGATGCCAGGTACATTTTCTGTCCCTGCCCTGCGCTTGCGCTCCTGCGCCCCGCCGTGGATCAGAGAACGGATCTTCACGCCTTTGCGGATATAAAGGAATCCGATCCCTTTGGGGCCGTTCAATTTATGTCCGCTGGCACTGAGCATATCGATCCCGCACTCATCCACATTGATGGGCACCTGTCCAAACGCCTGAACCGCGTCAGTGTGAAAGAGTACGCCGTGCTCTCTGGCGATTCTTCCGATCTCGGCGATGGGCTGGATCGTACCGATCTCATTGTTTGCGAACATAATAGAGATCAGAATGGTATCCGGACGAATCGCCGCCTCTACCGCCGCCGGATCGACCAGACCATTCTCGTCCACATCCAGATACGTCACATCACAGCCCCGCTTCTCCAGATATTCGCAGGTGTGCAGAACAGCATGATGCTCGATCTTACTCGTTATAATGTGCTTTCCCTTTCCGGAATATGCCTCAAACGCTGCGGTCAGCGCCCAGTTGTCCGACTCTGTTCCGCCTGCCGTGAAATAGATCTCATTTGCCTTCGCTCCGAGAATCCCTGCAATGATCTCTCTCTGTTTCGTGATGACTTCCTTATTTGCTGCGGCAAATCCATATACGCTGGAAGGATTGCCGTAATGTTCTGTAAAATATGGAAGCATAGCCTCCACAACTTCCGGCGCTGTTCTGGTTGTCGCCGCATTATCTAAATAAATTAATTTTTCCATATCTGCCTCCGTCTATCGATTTCTATCATCATTCTGCTGAACAGTTTCCCCGGTCTGATCCGGTTCTTCCTGCTGTTCTCAGTTTCTGCATGCCGACCGGTCTGCGTCCGAACATCCCTTCTTCTTGCTCTCCTCCACAAGCTGGTCCAGACTGATCTCATCCACCGTCCTGCTGATACTCTCATTGATCCTCTTCCAGACATATTTCGTCACGCAGCTGTCAGCAGCCTTGCACGCTCCGTCCGGTTCCAATCCGGCACATTCTACCGGTTCCAGACTTCCTTCCAGGGCCCGCAGCACATCGCCTGCCGATATTTCCTCCATTTTCTTCGCAAGGACATATCCCCCTCCGGCTCCCCTGACGCTTCTGACCAGCCCCGCCTTCTTCAGCATGGACATCAGCTGCTCCAGATAGCGTTCGGAAAGTTCCTGACGGGCAGAGATGCTGGCCGTGGAGACCGGTCCGTCTTCACTGTGCTCTGCCAGATCGATCAGAGCCCGAAGGCCATACCTTCCTTTTGTCGAAAGTTTCATGATCTACACCCTCTCTGCAGTATCTCCGCTCTTCATGCGGAAACTTTTTATTCCCTAGTATTTTACTGGGGATTTTCCTTCTGTAGGATATCATTTCCCTTATGTTCTGTCAAGCCGCAGCCATACATATGCTGTAAAAAGTATGCTTTTCACCTGCCGAAGCATCCGCTGTCCAGGCAGGTCACGAGGTGAATCTATGTCATCAAAACATTTTCTGCTCCGCGGGACCATCATCCTGACCGCGGCCGGGCTGATCTCCCGGCTTATGGGATTCTTTTTCCGCATTTTCTTAAGCCACGCATTCGGAGAAGAAAGCGTCGGGCTGTATCAGCTGATTTTCCCGGTCTATGCCCTGTGTCTCTCTCTCAGCACAGCAGGTCTGCAGACCGCCGTTTCCCGTATGACTGCCGCCAAAGCAGCTCTGGGAAAAGAAAAAGAGGCCAGAAGCGTACTGGGTATCGCTCTCAGCCTCACACTCACAGTATCATTCATAGAAATCCTTCTTGTTCAGCAGAATGCAGAATGGATCGCCCAATCTTTCCTCGGTGATCCCCGCTGTACGGAAATGCTGCTTCTCATCTCCTACGCACTGCCCTGCGCTGCCATCCACAGCTGTATCTGCGGTTACAGTTTCGGGCTCCAGCGCACAGAGCTGCCTGCCATCAGTCAGCTCATTGAGCAGTCTGTCCGCATCCTTTTCGTACTTCTGTTATTCTTCATCCAGCAAAAGACCGGCAGCACCCCCACGATCCGTCTGGCTGCCGCCGGAATCACAGCCGGGGAACTCGCCTCCGCCCTGTTCGCCGTGCGCTGTCTCTCACGGGAGCGGACAGACGGCCGGCCCGTCTCCCAGACAGCCCGCCAAAGCAGCCGCCGCTTCCCGGGGCATGTCCGCACAGGACTTCACCAAGCCCGAAAAACCATACGCGAGCTGCTCACCCTCTCCCTGCCGCTGACAGCCAGCCGGGTGACCGTTACACTTCTCCAGAGCATTGAGGCCGCTTCCATCCCCGCCTGTCTGAAGTTCCACGGTCTGACCGGCAGTGAAGCATTGAGTCTGTACGGGGTTCTCACTGGCATGGCGATGCCCTGCATCCTCTTTCCCTCTGCCATCACGGGCTCTGTGGGAACGGTCCTCATGCCGGCAGTCAGCGCCACCCAGGCTTCCGGCAGCCGCACTGCCATCATCCGCCTGCTGAAGAAGGCGGTGGGGAGCTGCCTCATCCTGGGCCTGGCCTGCTGTCTGTTCTTTCTGATCTTCGGCAGGCTCATCGGACAGCTCCTGTTCCACAGCAGCACCGCCGGGAAATTCATCCTCACACTGGCCTGGATCTGCCCCTTCCTCTATACGAACACTGCTCTCACAAGCGCCATCAACGGACTGGGCAAAACAGGCTGTACCTTTCTGATCAATGCATCCGGACTGCTGATCCGGATCGCCGGGGTATTTCTGGCCATCCCCGCCTTCGGGATGCAGGGGTATCTCTGGGGCCTGCTGTTAAGTCAGCTTGTGGTATCTGTTCTCTCTGTGGCCGTTCTCCTCACTGCAGCACAGAGAGGAAAGCCTTCACCAGAATCGGGTTTACATACAGCTCCAGAATAATTCCCACAGACATACACAGCAGCACAAATACGATCTTCTGACGGTTCCAGCTGCTCTGTGCCGCTGCATAGCAGTTCCAGAGCAGCACCAGATATGCCGGAATATAGAAGAAAAATTGAGGCACCAGTCCTGTCAGACACAGAAGACATCCCCTGATCCCCATATTCAGCACTGCCGCAGAGATCAGAATCCCCCACGACATGCCCGTCCATGCAAGAAACAATGCAGCCGCAGCTCTGCGCAGCCTGGTAAATGAGAGCCCGGCCAGTACAAGAAGAGGAAGCGCCCGCAGTCTCAGAAGATACCACAGATACTCCCTCACATCAATCTGAACCGTGCGGAATTGATTCAGAAAATAATCACTGAATATTCCCGGCTCTGCCATATAGTTCTTTGCAATAAAGTTCACATAAAGAATGCCGAGCAGAAATCCCGGCATAAAGAAAACAAGCAGCTGTTTCCTTGTATGAAATACCCTCATAACTCCTCCTCATACCGCTGTGGATATTTCATTATATGCCGGGACTGTCCGATTATTCTTTTCAGTTATATAAGCAGCACGTTCTCATTTCCCATACTTTACTGCATAAGCCATAAGGGATGCCACCGTCTTCGCGTCTTCAATCTCTCCGCTTAAGATCTTCTCCTTCAGTTCATCCAGCGGATATGCCTTCAGGTCAATAAACTCATCCTCATCCAGATGCTGTCTCGACGGAATCAAGTCTTTCGCCACATATACTTCGATCCTCTCGTTGCAGAACGCCACCGTTGTGCGAAGCGTGATCAGCCGCTCCAGATTCTCGCTCCGATACCCGGTTTCTTCTTCCAGTTCTCTGGAAGCACAAAGCAGTCCCGGCTCATCCTCCGCATCCAGAGCGCCGGCCGGAATCTCCAGCGTATAGCGGTCGAGCGCGTTGCGGTACTGCCGCACCATCAGGATCTTCCCGTCGTCCGTAACGGGCACTACTGCCGCTGCTCCTTTGTGTTTGATGAAATCCCAGATCACCGTGTGGTCCCCGTTTATTTCCATGGTATCCTGATAAAAATCAATAATTTTCCCCTTGAACTTCAATTCTCTGTTCAGACGCTTAATCTTCTCGCTCATAATTTCCTGTTCTCCTTCCTCTGATTCACACGTTCTTCTTGTCCGCGTGCTCCTCTAACCTGCATTTTTGCTGCATTTTCTCTTTTGCTGCATTTCCTCTTTTACTGCACTTCCCCTTTTGCTGCACTTCCGCTTATCGAAAAAGAAAGCCCTCGTCTTTCGACAAGGGCTGACCTTTCTTTGCTGTTATGATCGATTGCTATTTTGCGTAATCTGTCGCCCGTGACTCACGGATTACATTTACTTTAATCTGTCCAGGATACTCCAGCTCAAACTCAATCTGTTTTGCAATATCTCTGGCCATAAGCACCATATCATCATCAGATACCTGCTCTGGAACTACCATAACACGAATCTCTCTGCCTGCCTGAATGGCAAAAGATTTATCCACACCTTTAAACTGGTTGGTTATCTCTTCTAACTGTTTCAATCTGTTTGTATATGTTTCGATGGTTTCCCGCCTTGCGCCTGGTCTTGCCGCTGAAATCGTGTCGGCAGCCTGTACCACGCAGGCGATCAGAGTCTGCGGCTCCACATCTCCATGATGTGCTTCCACAGCATTAATAACGGTAGCGGACTCCTTATATTTCCTGCAGAGATCCACACCGATCTGGATATGTGACCCTTCTACGTCATGGTCGATCGATTTTCCTATATCATGCAGAAGTCCGGCGCGTTTCGCCATTCTGACGTCAATACCGATCTCCGCCGCAAGAAGGCCTGCGAGCTGTGCCACTTCAATCGAATGCTTCAGTGCATTCTGACCATAGCTCGTTCTGAACTTCATGCGTCCGAGGAGGCGGATCAGTTCCGGATGAATGCCCGGCACTCCGACTTCAAGTGCTGCAGCCTCTCCTTCTTCTCTGATCATCGCATCGACTTCTTTCTGCGCCTTCTCTACCATTTCCTCAATTCTGGCCGGATGGATACGGCCGTCCACGATCAGCCGTTCAAGGGCGATCCTTGCAACTTCACGGCGGATCGGATCAAATCCGGATAAAACGACAGCTTCCGGTGTATCGTCAATAATCAGTTCCACGCCGGTAAGCGTCTCAAGCGTACGGATATTCCTTCCCTCACGCCCGATGATGCGTCCTTTCATCTCATCGCTGGGAAGCTGAACGACAGAGATCGTCGTCTCAGCCACATGGTCTGCGGCACATCTCTGGATAGCGTTGACAACATATTCTTTCGCTTTCTTGTCCGCCTCTTCCTTCGCCTGTGTCTCCAGCTCTCTGACCATCTTCGCAGTGTCATGCTTGACATCTTGTTCAACAGTTTTCAACAGATATTCTTTTGCCTGTTCGGAGGTAAGCCCTGAGATTCGTTCCAGTTCCTGTACACGTTTCTGACTCATTTCTTCTACCCTGGCTTCCCGCTGACGGAGCTGTTCTTCTTTGGACGCCAGCTTTGACTCCCGATGTTCTAATGCATCGGAGCGCTTGTCGACCGCTTCTTCCTTGGAAAGGACACGTTTCTCATAGCGCTGAAGTTCTGCTCTTCTCTCCTTGGTCTCCTTTTCAAGATCATTCTTGGTCTTGATAGATTCTTCCTTCACTTCCAGAAGAGCTTCTTTCTTCGTCGTCTCAGCAGTCTTCACAGCGTCGTCAATGATTTCCCTGGCTCTGACTTCTGCATTTCCAATCTTGCTCTCAGCATTCTTCTTCAGATTGGAAATCGTCAGATAATGGGAAACAACTGCTCCAACTATCAACGCGAGGGCCGCGGCAATTATAGTCCATACTATATGCACAGGAGCACCTCCTTATTCAATTTTCATTGTACATAATACTTAAATACAACAGTTAAATTTTATACTGTTTTCACAACAATGTCAAGCATCCATGTTGTAATTTTGTATCACTTGACGGACCGTATCGTAGCGGAATCCTTTCCGGCCCAAATAGGCATAGATCTTCTGCAGTCCGGCCTCATCCGCCGTCTCCGGATCGAACCGCTTCTTCCGCAGAATATTGCGCACTGCAGCGGCTTCCCCATCCGTTTCTCCGCAGTCGCTGCAGGCCTCAAACGCACGGCTGATCTGTTCCGACGTCAGTCCTTTCTGCATCAGCGCCGCCCGGATCTCCTGCCGGCTTTTCGTTCCCTGCCGGCTTCTGACAAAGTTCTCTGCATAGCGCTCGTCGTTCAGATATCCGAAAGATTTCACATAGGCTACCGCCGCATCAACAATATCGGAAGGATAGAGGCCCTGTCTGAGCTTCTCCCGCAGGGCAGCTTCCGTGCGGTCCATATCCTCCAGCAAATGCATGGCCCGCAGCTTCGCCCTCTTCAGAATCACTTCGTTTCGGATCTTCTCCACAGTCTCCTCGGGAATCTCCGCGCCTTCCTGCAGGCCGAACTTGGACAGTTCCCCTTTGTAGAGGACAAATGCAAATGCGCCGTCCAAATCTACTTTGAACTTTGTCTTGGTGCAGGATTCTACTTTTGTGACAATCATTCTTTCTTTCCGCCTTTGAGCGACAGGTCGCTGCTGCGTCCGCTCTTAGGCTCTGTTCCCGCCGGTTCCCCGGCCGGGCCGGCCGGCTTCTCCTCTTCGCTCTCTGTCATCCCTTCTCCATTCAGGTGATAGTGCGCCCGCACTTTCTGATCCAGCTCTTCCATCACCTGCGGATGGCTTTCCAGATAAGCCTTGGCATTCTCCCGGCCCTGGCCGATCTTCTCGCCGTTGTACGCGTACCAGGCACCGCTCTTCTTGACCAGGTCGATGTTCGTCGCAAGATCCAGGATATCTCCTTCTTTGGAAATTCCTTTTCCGAACATAATATCAAACTCTGCCTCCTTGAAAGGCGGTGCGATCTTATTCTTCACGATCTTGATACGCGTCCGGTTGCCGACCATCTCTCCGCTCTGCTTAAGCGTCTCGATTCTTCTCACGTCCATCCGCACGGAAGCATAAAACTTCAGCGCACGGCCTCCGGTCGTTGTCTCCGGGTTGCCGAACATCACGCCCACCTTCTCACGAAGCTGATTGATAAAGATCACGACACAGTTCGACTTGCTGATCACAGGCGTCAGCTTCCTCAGTGCCTGCGACATCAGTCTGGCCTGAAGTCCCACATGGCTGTCTCCCATGTCGCCCTCGATCTCCTGCTTCGGAACAAGAGCAGCCACAGAGTCGATGACAATAATGTCAATCGCTCCCGAGCGCACCATCGTCTCCGCAATCTCCAGGCCCTGATCTCCGCTGTCCGGCTGAGAAATGTAGAGTTCATCAATATCCACCCCGATATTCTTCGCATAGACCGGATCGAGCGCATGCTCTGCGTCAATAAATCCCGCGATTCCGCCCCGTTTCTGAACCTCCGCGATCATATGAAGCGCAACCGTCGTTTTACCGCTGGATTCTGGTCCGTATATCTCAATCACACGCCCCTTCGGAACTCCGCCCAATCCCAGGGCAAGATCCAGGCTCAGACAACCTGTGGGAACGGTCTCCACTGCCACATGGGCACCGGACTCTCCCAGTTTCATAACCGCCCCTTTGCCGAAATCTTTCTCTAGTTTTGCGATTGCCGCGTCTAATGCCTTTTTCTTCTCATCACTTACTGCCATATTCAGATTCTCCTTTTCTGTATCGAACAATTGTTCGCATCTGGTACTATAGTATTATACTTACTCTTAATTGTCAACAACATTTTACTCACTGGAATCTCACGCTGAAACAGGCCGGTCTGAATATACCGGAATGCCTGCCCGGGAACAGAATCTGTACCTTCTTCCTGACAATGTCTGCGGAAAGAATAGCACATCAGGCAAGAAAAGGCAACCGAATGACAGAAATCATTGCGAAAAACGTAACAGTGAAAACAGTAGCAGCAGCCACACTGCCGGATCCTGAACGGATCCGGCAGCTGACAGAAACCATATTACATACAGAGGCCTGCGCCTCCTGAAATCACCGCTCCTCGCGGAAGTAATTCAGACCGCAGCTCTTTGGCTGGGCGTGTTCTCTGCTCTGTCTCATACTTGTGATCACAAGCACAAGAACCGTGGCAATATACGGGAACATATCATAGATCTGTGCCGGAAGTCCCGGGATTTTCACATACATACGCATCACCGTCAGTCCTCCGAACACCAGCGCCACCAGCATTCCCCTGGCCGGACTCCAGGTGGCGAAGATCACCAGCGCCACTGCCAGCCAGCCATATCCGCTGACACAGTTGTGAACCCACACGCCGGAGGTAGTAACCATACTCATATACATACCGCCGATTCCGCAGATTCCGCCGCCGATTACTGTGGCCAGATATTTATATAGTGTAATATTGATTCCGGCCGCATCCGCAGTCGCCGGATCCTCGCCCACTGCGCGGAGATTCAGTCCTACCCGGGAACGATTGAAGAACCAGGCCATGATCACCGCGGTCACCACAGCGAAATACACCAGCCAGTTATACCGGAACAAGAGCGGTCCGATCACGGGAAGATCGGAAAGGACCGGGATATTCAAGCTGGAAAAGGCTTTCTTGGTCACATCCGTCACCGCCACATATCCGCCGGCTTTCTGTCCGATATATTCGCCGAAAAAGTTTCCGAAGCCTGTACCGAAAATCGTAAGTGTAAGTCCCGTTACGTTCTGATTCGCCCGCAGCGTGATCGTCAGGAAACTGTAGATCAGCGCCCCGCACGCCCCGGCAAGGAAAGAAGTCAGAAGCGCGACTGCCGCGGAAACGAATCCGCTCGGGGTTCCCCCGCCGCTGATCACGCCCTGTTCATAATAATAGGAGCCCGCAAGTCCGGTGATGGCGCCCATGAACATCATGCCTTCTACACCGAGGTTCAGATTGCCTGATTTCTCTGTCAGAATCTCCCCCAGTGCTCCGAGAAGAAGCGGCGTTCCCGCCAGCACTGCTGCCACAAAAAATGTACTAAGCATGTTCTTCCTCCTTTCCTCTTCGGATCAGTTTATAGGAAATGAAAAACTCACAGCCGAGCATGAAGAACAGGATAATTCCGATCAGCACATCCGCCGCAGAAGCCGGAATCTTAAACTGTGTCTGAATGGCGTTTGATCCTCGCTCCAGCATCGCGATGAATACCGACACGATCAACATGCCGAAGGGATTCATCTTCGCAAGCCAGGCCACCGTAATCGCAGTAAAGCCCACTCCTCCCGCGGTTCCTTCTGTGATCGTATAGTCAGCGCCCGCAAACTGAAGCATCCCCACCAGCCCGCAGAGGGCGCCGGACAGGAACATGGTTCTCCGAAACACCTTTCCTACATTGATGCCCGCATACCGCGCCGTATTATTGCTCTCGCCTACAACCGCGATTTCATAGCCCTGTTTTGTCTTATTAAAGTAGATATAAGACACAACCACAAGGATCAGTGCCAGAATCCAGCCCCAGTGCACGCCCAGCACTTTCGTAAGCCGGGCACCCGGAACCAGCATGGCAATCTTCGGATAGCTGCTGCCCGGAGCCTTCCAGGGTCCGTTCATCAGATATTTGATAAATGCCAGCGCAATATAGTTGAGCATCAGCGTAAAGAGGGTCTCATTGGTCCCCCATTTCGCCTTGCACACTGCCGGCAGAAGTCCATAGAGACCTCCCGCCACAATTGCCGCCAGCATCATCAGAATCACCAGCGGAAGTTTCGGGAAAATATGGGCCGTAAACAGACCGAATGCGCCGGCCGCCACTG
Source organism: uncultured Eubacteriales bacterium (assembly GCA_949283695.1). Taxonomy (GTDB): domain Bacteria; phylum Bacillota; class Clostridia; order Lachnospirales; family Lachnospiraceae; genus Mediterraneibacter. Next base: position 52,384 of record CASDTX010000015.1, read on the forward strand.
CTCCCACAAGGATCTGTCCCTCACCCCCGATATTCCAGAACTTCATCTTGAAGGCAAACGAGATTCCAATCGCAGTAATCAACAGCGGAACTGCGATTTTCACAGTCTCATATGTGACTGTCTTAGATCCCCAGGCACCTTTCACCATGGACACATACACCGCAAACGGATTATGCCCCAGAACAAGGATCACAATCCCCCCTGTGATCAGGGAGAGAATGAATGCCGCGGCACGGATCGTCCAAGCCTTCTTCACTGAAATCGTATCCCGCTTCACCATCCTCAGAAGCGGTTCTTTTGCCTGTGTGCTCTGTGAACTCATGCCGTCACCTCCTCATTCTTCCCCAGCTTTTCTCCATGTTCTGCATGAATCATCATGAGTCCGATCTCTTCTTTCGTAACTTTGCGCGGATCCACGATGCCGCTTACTTTGCCCCCGCACATGACCATGATACGGTCTGAGAGCTGCATCAGTACGTCCAGATCTTCCCCGATGAAGATCACGGCCACACCTTTCTTCTTCTGCTCGTTGAGCAGATCATAGATACGGTAGGAGGAATTAATATCCAGTCCCCGCACCGGGTATGCCACAATCAGAACGGTCGGCTGACAGGCGATCTCCCGTCCAAGGAGCACCTTCTGTACATTTCCTCCGGAAAGCCGTCCCACCGGCGTCTCTACGCCGGGCGTCACGATCTCCAGATCCCCAATCAGTTTCTCAGCCAGCGCTTTCGGAGCTTTCCGGTCCACGAACAGGCCTTTTCCGGACTTATAGCTTCTGAGCATAACATTGTCCGTCATGTCCATTCCGGCCACAAGTCCCATCCCCAGACGGTCCTCCGGCACGAATGCCATAGAAATACCCTTCTTCACAATTTCATCCGGTTTCAGTCCGAGGATCCGCTCCTGTACCGGTACGCCTTCATGTTCCCCGGAATAAAGCACAGAACCGCCAATCGACGGATGCAGGCCTGCAATCGTCTCACAGAGTTCTTTCTGTCCGCTTCCCGCGATGCCTGCAACACCCAGGATCTCACCGCCGTATGCTTCGAAAGAAATATTGTCAAGGGCTTTTACCCCGTCTCCGTTCAGGCAGGTCAGATCGATCACCTGAAGCCGTTTCTCCCCGCGCTGCACAGCCGGGCGCTCGATCTCCAGACTGATGGGACGGCCCACCATCATTTCCGTAAGCTGCGCCTGATCTGTTTCTGCCGTGCTGACCACTCCGATATATTCTCCTTTTCGAAGAATCGCCACGCGGTCCGAGATCGCCATTACTTCATTGAGCTTATGGGTAATGATTATGATCGATTTACCGTCTTCCTTCATATTTCTCAGAACCGTGAACAGACGGTCCGTCTCCTGGGGAGTAAGAACCGCTGTCGGCTCGTCCAGAATCAGAATGTCGGCTCCTTTATAAAGAACCTTTAAGATCTCCACGGTCTGCTTCTCCGAGACTGACATGTTATAGACCTTCTTGGACGGATCCAGCTCGAATCCGTACTTTCCGGCCAGTGCGGATACCTTCTGATTGATCTCGCGGCGGTTCACTGTTGCCTTCCCGCCAAGTCCCAGCACGATATTCTCCGCGGCAGTCAGCACGTCCACCAGTTTGAAATGCTGATGGATCATACCGATTCCCAGAGCGAACGAATCTTTCGGGGAACGGATCGTAACCTCTGTTCCCTTGACATAGATCTCGCCGTGATCCGGGAAATAGATTCCGGACAGCATATTCATCAGCGTTGTCTTTCCGCTGCCGTTCTCTCCGAGAAGTGCAAGGATCTCGCCGGTCTTCAATTCCAGATTGACATCCTTGTTGGCGGTTACCTTTCCAAATGTCTTCGTTACATGATGCATCTTTACCGCATACTCAGCTGCCTCTCCCAAAATATCACCTTCCTTCTTTCTTATGTACGTTCAGTGTCTGATAGCGTCAGTGTACAAAGAGCAACACTGCTGCAAAAAATACGGGAATACAGACAAAGCCGTCCTAAGACGGCTCTGCACTGCACCCGATCCAAAGGATCGGTCTTCTATTTCCCAGAATCTTATTCTACTACATTACATCCATCAACAATATACAGCCAGGATGGCGCAGATGATTCTTCCTGCTCGTGGTAGTATTCGCCCTCTGCAACTTCGTATTCTTCTCCTTCCGGGCTCACACCTTTCAGCGGACCTGCGAATACATGAAGCTCACCGGATTTGATCTTTTCTGCTGCCTCGTCAATCGCATCCTGCGTTCCCTCTGCTGCGATCGTCTCGTTCAGCGGCGACAGGTAAACCGCACCGTCTGCGTAGCCCTTGCACCAGTCAGCGGGGATCTCCTCACCGTCGATCATTGCCTGAACCGCCTCTGTCACGTAGATCCCCCAGTCGATACGCGGGGAGATCAGGGATGCGTTCGGAGCTGCGTCGATCATATCATTATTATACCCGACCTGCCATACGCCATTCTCTTCTGCTGTGGTAGCCGGAGCCGTTGAATCTGAGTGCTGAGATACCACATCACATCCGCGGTCGATCAGGGCTTTTGCAACCTGGGATTCCACGGTCGGATCATTCCAGGAGTTCGTGTACATGATCTCCATGGTCACATCCGGATTCACGCTCTTTGCGCCCAGATAGAATGCGGTATATCCGCTGATTACCTCAGCGAACGGATAAGCTGCCACATAGCCCAGCTTATTGGTCTCTGTCTTCATTCCTGCCGCGATTCCCGCAAGATAACGTCCCTCGTAGATCGATGCGAAATAGTTATGGAAGTTGTCCAGTCCGGAATCCTTCGCCTGGTATCCTGTTGCGTGGCAGAACTGCACGTCCGGATACTCCGCCGCAACTTCCTTCACATAATCCTCAAAGCCGAAGCTGGTGGCAAAGATAATATTACATCCTGCCTCAACCAGCTCTCTGAGGGCTGTATCACATTCTGCATCCTCCGGCACATTGTATTTGTTGATGATCTGGTCGTCACTTAACCCAAGCTCCTTCTGCATCTCCTGGGTTCCCAGATCGTGATTGTACGTGTATCCCATGTCACTCGGATCTGAAATGTGGACGAATCCTACTTTGATCTCGTCCTTCGGGATTCCTTCTGACGATTCTGTCTTTGTATTACTGTCGTCGTTTCCTCCCGTCTCTGCAGCCGGAGCTCCGCACCCTGCGAACAGAGTGACTGCCATAGCTGCGCACAAAAATACGCTGATGATTTTCTTTTTCATGCTTTTCCTCCTTTTTTTGCCTTGCTCCTTTCTCCGGAGCGTCTCCTGTTGCTAAAAAATGCTATCCTCATCTTGCCGAACTGTGTATGGTTCATATACGGGATAGCTACGTGTTTATTTTACGCTCTGCCAGAAGAGAAGTCAACAAAAGGGGATAAATTTCTTAAGCAAAAGTAACAAGACAGTACCACACATCTGCCTTCCGGTATATGCATGGTACTGTCCTGTTCTCTGCCTTATTGGATACTGATCACCTGATAATCCTGATCCTCTACCGTCTTTTTCAGCACATCATCGCTGATCGCTCCGTTCAGTGTCACTACCGCGGTTCCTGCCTCGTGGCTCACCTCAGCTGCCTCTACTTCCGGAAGCGCCTCCAGGACTTTCTTAACCCTGGCCTCGCAGTGTCCGCACATCATCCCTTCAATCTTCATGGTCTTTGTCATTGTTGTTTCCTCCTTTTTCTTTTTTCTCGCTTTGATTTTCTTATCCCTGCGGCTGTCATACATCTGGAACCAGTTCAGCCGCAGTGCATTGCTGACCACGCAGAAGCTGGACAGGCTCATGGCTGCTGCCCCGAACATGGGGTTCAGCTGCCACCCGAATATCGGAATCCATACTCCCGCTGCCAGCGGAATGCCGATTACATTATAGAAAAATGCCCAGAACAGATTCTCGTGGATATTCCTCAGCGTCGCCCGGCTCATGCGGATCGCGGCGGGCACGTCGCTCAGTCTGCTCTTCATCAGCACGACGTCCGCGGCGTCGATCGCAATGTCTGTTCCGGCTCCGATGGCGATGCCCATATCTGCACGGGTCAGAGCGGGCGCATCATTGATGCCGTCGCCTACCATGGCAGTCCGCCCCTTCTTCTTCAGCTCCCGGATCACACTTTCCTTACCGTCCGGAAGAACTCCGGCGATCACTTCATCCACTCCGGCCTGCGCCCCGATGGCTTTCGCCGTGCGCTCATTATCCCCCGTGAGCATAACCACACGAATGCCCATATTCTGCAGTTCTCTCACCGCTCTCGGACTGTCCTCCTTGATCACGTCTGCCACGGCAATGATGCCGGCCAGTCTGCCGTTCCGGCTGAAGAACAAAGGGGTCTTCCCTTCCGATGCCAGCCGCTCCGCCGTACGCTCCGTCTCCTCCGGGATCTCTGCGCTCTGGCGGATGAACTTCAGATTCCCTCCGGCAAGGGCAGCTCCGGCATAAGTTCCGGAGAGGCCGTTGCCGGGCACCGCCTGGAAATCCTCTGCTTCTGCCGCTGTGCTGACTCCGGATTCCTGAGCCTTCGCCAGGATGGCACGGGCCAACGGATGCTCGCTCTTCTTTTCCAGCACGTAGGCTGTCATCAGAAGATCGTCCACGGTCACTCCCTCTGACGGAATCATATCCGTCACCTCCGGCTGCCCGCTGGTGATCGTCCCGGTCTTATCCAGGGCTACGATTTCGGTTTTGCCGGTCTCTTCCAGAGACACTGCGGTCTTAAACATGATGCCGTTCTTCGCTCCCATACCGTTTCCAACCATGATTGCCACCGGCGTCGCCAGCCCCAGCGCACAGGGACAGCTGATCACCAGTACCGAGATGCCTCTGGCAAGGGCAAACCCTGCCGTCTGACCGGCAAGCAGCCACACAAGGATTGTCACAGCCGCGATCCCGATCACCACCGGGACAAAGACACCGGATACCCGATCCGCTACTTTCGCGATCGGCGCCTTGGTAGCCGCCGCGTCACTCACCATCTGGATAATCTGAGAGAGCGTCGTATCCTCTCCCACCCGCGCCGCCTCGCAGCGCAGGAATCCCGACTGGTTCAGGGTGGCCGCTGACACCGCGTCTCCCACTGCCTTGTCCACCGGTATGCTCTCTCCGGTAAGCGCAGATTCGTTCACCGCACTGTGGCCTTCCAGGACAATGCCGTCTACCGGGATATTCTCCCCCGGTCTGACAACGAATACATCCCCCTTCCGCACCTGATCAATGGATACCGTTTCTTCCCCGCCGTTTCTGATCACGACAGCCGTCTTGGGCGCCAGTTTCATCAGGCTCTTCAGCGCGTCTGTGGTTCTACCCTTTGAGCGCGCCTCCAGCATCTTCCCCACAGTGATCAGCGTCAGAATCATAGCCGCTGACTCGAAATAGAACTCATGCATGTACCCCATCACAGCCGATGCATCGCCCCGCATCTGGGCGTCCGTCATGGCGAACAGTGCATACAGGCTGTACCCGTAAGACGCCCCGGCTCCCAGGGCCACCAGCGTATCCATATTAGGTGCCCGGTGCATCAGTCCCCGGAATCCACTGATGAAGAACTTCTGGTTAATCACCATAACAATCGTGGTCAGCAGAAGCTGGATCAGCCCCATGGCTACATGGTTTCCTTCCAGAAAGGAAGGCATCGGCCAGTTCCACATCATATGCCCCATCGAGACATACATCAGCGGAATCAGAAAACACAGCGACGCAATCAGCCGTCTTTTCATCTTCGGCGTCTCTTTATCCTGCAGCGAATCCTCCGCCCGGACGGCAGCTCCTCCGGCCGCGGCTCTTCCGGATGCGGTCTCCGCGTCCTTCTCGGAGGCCCCGTAACCTGCCTCCTCAACAGCAGCGATAATCTCCGCCGGGGACGCAGTGCCCTCCACTCCCATGGAATTGGTGAGAAGACTGACCGAACAGGAGCTGACTCCCGGTACTTTCGATACTGCCTTCTCAACCCGGGCGCTGCACGCGGCGCAGCTCATCCCTGTCACTTGATATTGCTTCATATTGGTTTCCTCCTTTTTACCGCCGCTTGTTTATTTCATCAGCTTCTGAAGGACAAGAACCAGCTCGTCGATCGTCTCTTCATTTCCTTCTCGGATATCCTCCGCCACACAGGAGCGGATATGTTCCGCGAGAAGGACCTTATTAAAGCTGTTGAGTGCGGCATTGACCGCTGATACCTGGATCAGAATATCCGGACAGTAGGCATTCTCCTCCACCATCCTCCGGATCCCCCGCACCTGTCCTTCGATGCGGCTCAGACGGTTTAGCATCCTTCTTTTTTCTTCCTCAGACCGTTCTTTGTGACGATGCTGACATGCAGGACAGACGTGTTCTGTTTCTCCCATTATTGTTCCCTCCAAATCTTATGAATCATACGCAGGTCACAGTTCAAAAACCCCTGCGGGGTATTTTTCATTTCAGCAGTATTATATACCCTCCCTCGGTATATTGCAATACCCAAAGTAAAGTTTCTGTTGCCACAGCGAACGCACCGGGTTATAATTGCCTTGTACGAAAATGATATATTCTGCGGGGAGCTGGCATTAAGCCGGCTGAGAGGAAGCTGATCTGCTTCGACCCATAACCTGATTTGGATAATGCCAACGTAGGGACGACCACCGATAGACCAGAGGGGATTCTGCATGGCATGCAGAATCCCTTTTTCTATGACAGGAATGTTCATCAGAAATGCCGGTTATTCGATTATCAGAACTGCTCTGCCCCAGAATTCAAGACAGCGTACTGACCAAGTACAGATGAGGAGGTACTACAGATGAACAGTTACACAACCCAGATGGATGCGGCGAGAAAGGGCATCGTCACTCCCCAGATGGAGATCGTTGCAAAGAAGGAACACATGCCGGTGGAGAAACTGATGGCGCTGGTAGCAGAAGGAAAGGTTGCCATCTGTGCCAACAAGAAACACCTCTGCCTGGATCCGGAAGGTGTCGGCAGCATGCTCCGGACGAAAATCAATGTCAATCTCGGAGTCTCACGGGACTGCAAGGATTATGATATTGAGATGCAGAAGGTGATGAGTGCAGTAGAACTTGGCGCTGAGGCGATCATGGACCTCTCCAGCCATGGGAACACGCAGCCCTTCCGCCAGAAGCTGACTCAGGAGTGTCCGGCCATGATCGGAACCGTTCCGGTCTATGACAGTGTGATCCACTACCAGAGAGATCTGGCGACACTTTCCGCGCAGGACTTCATTGATGTTGTGCGCCTTCACGCAGAGGACGGCGTAGACTTCGTGACACTGCACTGCGGCATCACCCGCAAAACCATCGAACAGATCAAGAAACACAAGAGAAAAATGAATATCGTAAGCCGGGGCGGAAGTCTGGTATTCGCGTGGATGAGTATGACCGGCCAGGAGAACCCGTTCTATGAATACTTTGACCAGATTCTGGATATCTGTGAAGAATATGACGTGACGATTTCTCTGGGAGACGCCTGCCGTCCCGGATGTCTGGCGGATGCCACTGACGTCTGCCAGATCGAGGAGCTGGTGCGCTTAGGTGAGCTGACGAAGCGTGCATGGGACCACAATGTCCAGGTCATGGTGGAAGGCCCGGGCCACGTACCGCTTGATCAGGTGGCGGCCAATATGGAAGTACAGAAGAGCATCTGCATGGGAGCTCCCTTCTACGTGCTGGGCCCTCTGGTAACAGATATCGCGCCCGGCTATGATCACATCACAGCAGCCATCGGCGGCGCGGTTGCCGCTATGAACGGAGCTGCCTTCCTCTGCTATGTTACACCGGCAGAGCATCTGGCGCTCCCCAACGTAGAAGATGTACGGCAGGGAATCATCGCCTCCCGGATCGCGGCCCATGCGGCGGACATCGCCAAAGGGATTCCCGGAGCCAGAGATCTGGACGACCGTATGGCGGACGCCAGAAGGAACCTGGACTGGGATGAACAGTTTGCCTGCGCCCTGGATCCCGGAACCGCTAAGGCCATCCGGGACAGCCGAAGCCCGGAGGACGACCACAGCGACACCTGCAGTATGTGCGGGAAATTCTGTGCGGTCCGCAGTATGAATAAAGCGCTGGCAGGAGAATATATCGATATCCTATGATCACTGGCAGCCTCTTGTACGCCAACGCTGTAATCACCGGAAGTGCCAAAAGGCACATTCCGGGATTGTAAGCGGTCACCACATCCATAAAGAACAGGATACCCCCATGAAATCCGGTGTCTTTTCATACACGGGTTCCATGCAGGGTATCCTGCTTTTTCATGTTTCCTGTTCAATTGTCCCAGGATCCGGATTACTCTGCATAGAGTCTGTAAATCTCCGGATCCACCACTTCCCGGATCTCCTCATACACAGGCTCGGCCGCCTGGATCATCTGCTCTCTGACCTCATCTTCCAGCGCAATGATCTCTGTTCCGCTGTCCCTGATCGTCTGAATTCTGTCGTCGATCCTCTCATCAGACTGCGCCCTCGCGTATTCCTTCGCGATGGCCTCTGCTTCGATGAGAATCTGCTGATCTTCCTCTGAAAGTTCTGAGAAGAAGGATTCACTCACCACCAGCGAAATCAGGTGGGGCACATGGTTCGTCTCAATGATATAATCCTGCTGCTCATAGAGCCGGTTGGATACAATCACCTCGTAAGGATTCTCCTGCGCGTCAATGGTATGCTGCTGAAGCCCGATGTATACTTCACTGAAATTCATAGGCGTCGGGTTCGCTCCCAGCTCCTTCCAGAAACTGAGCTGATAGGCATCCTCCATGGTACGGATCTTCTGCCCTTTGAAATCCGCGAACTCTGTCACCTCTCTGTTTGTTGACATCACGCGGAACCCCTGGTCTGCGTATCCCAGCAGCTCGAATCCTGCCTCCCGGTAAGACTCCTTGATCTTCTCCAGAAATTCCGGCTGGTCCACCGTCTCTCTGACCGCCTCGATATCCCCGAACACACAAGGAGCGTCGAAAACTGCCGTATCATCAATAAAGCTGACCTGCGGCGCTGTATTCTGGATCACAAACGGGATATCTCCGTCATAACAGCTTTCCAGAAGTTCACGGTCGCCGCCGAGCACGCTGTTCGGGTAGACGTTGATCTTAATTCTGCCTTCACTCAGCCGGTCTACTTCTTCGGCAAATTTCTCCGCGTAAATCTGGGTCACTGTATCCTCCGGGCTGGCCGTTCCCAGCGGGTATGCATAACGCTGCTCTCCGTCATCGGCAGAACACCCTGCAAGGATGCCGGCGGCAACAATCACGGCGGCGGCGAATCTATAGGTTCTCTTTCTCATAACTGCCTCCTTCTGTCCTGATAATTACACCCAACCTGTCATCACAGCAGCACCAGGCTGACCGCCGGAACAAATGTGATCACCAGCAGCGCCGCAAGGAAATACAGAATCATCGGCATCGCGTGCTTCGCGACCTGCATCAGCGGCACTTCGGTCAGCGAGCTGGCGACGAACAGATTGACCCCGATGGGCGGTGTGACGAAACCGATGGCCAGATTCACGACCATCATCACGCCAAAATGAATGGGATCCATGCCGATGGACTCCACGATCGGAAGCAGGATCGGCGTCAGGATCAGAATTGCCGGCGTTGTGTCCATCACCATTCCAACGATCAGCAGGAATGCATTGATCACAAGAAGCAGCACCACAGAATTCGTGAAATGCGACAGGATCCAGCCGCTGATCGCCTGAGGAACCTGCATCAGAGTCAGCACTCTTGAAAATGCGATCGCCGATGCAAGGATAAAGAGGATCGGCGTATAGGTACGGATCGCTTCGACCAGAATCCCCCAGATATCCCTGACCCGTATCGTTTTATAGATCAGCATGCTGATCAGCAATGCATAAAACACCGAGATCACTGCCGCCTCCGTCGGAGACGCGATTCCAGTATAGATGCACCCGAGGATAATCACCGGACTCAGCAGGGCGAACGCACTGTCTTTGAGCACCTTGATCAGGCCTTTCTCGTGAAGCGCGCCGACTACGACCATCTTTTTCTTCTGATCTTCTCCGTTCTTCTTACAATAATAAAAGGCATACACCATCAGCAGAGCACCGATCAGAAGCCCCGGGATAATACCTGCGATAAACAGATCGCTCACTGACGCCCCGGAGGCAGAACCGTACATGATAAACGGGATACTCGGCGGGATGATCACGCCAAGTCCTCCTGCCACTGCGACCAGCGCGGTGGTAAACCGTTTCTCATATCCCATCTCCACCAGAATCGGTATGGTCATACTTCCCACTGCCGCCACAGTCGCCGGTCCAGACCCGGATATGGCTCCATAGAACAGACAGGTCACAATCACCGCACAGGGCATCCCTGCCGTCCGCTTTCCCATAAAGTACGCGAACACATCAAACAGCTTCCTGGAGATGCCGCCCCGGGCCATGATGATTCCAGACAGCACGAACATCGGAACTGCCAGCAGCGGGAAGCTGTCAAGGCCTCCCAGCATGGAGCGGATCACATAGGTCGCACTGGCCGTGAACGACGGGTCCACGGCGCCCGGAAGCACAGAGACGATCCCAAGAGAGATGGAGACCGGGATCGCGATTACCAGGCAGATTACAAATATCAGAAACAAAACAACTGCCGGCATCTCAGTTCTCCCCCTTTCCTCTGATCGTCTGGAATTCCACGATCCAGCGCTGCAGCACACGAACCGCGGACAAAGTAAATCCCACAAGCGGGGCCGCCTGTAGAAAGTACATGGGGATCCCCATTGCAGGGCTGGTCTGTCCGTTCGCTGCTGCGGACATCAGATATTTCCATGCGAAGGGAAGCAGGTAGACGAATAAAATCAGCTCAAATGTATGATTCACTACTTTGAATACTGCTTTCCCCCGCCTTGGGAAAATTGCCACGAACTGTTCGATCTTAATCGAGATGCATCTCTTCGTACAGTAGCTGACGCTCAAGAACCCTACCCAGATGAAAATATAACGGGTCAATTCTTCCGACCAGGACAGAGACGCGCCCAGCACATACCGGCAGAATACCTGTACACCCATGATGACTGCCATGGCGGCCAGGGCCGCCACAAGCAGTACCTCTTCCAGATACTCATCTATCCAGTTCAATACCTTTCTCACCATAACAGTCTCCCGCATTATAAGCTCTTATGAAGGAGACTCAGCACGGTCTTCAGGTCCTCTGCCCCCATCTGTCCCGGTGCAGAAGCTTTTCCAACTGCTCCGAATGTCAGAGCGGAGCCGAACACCTCTCCGCAGAGACGGCTGATCACGCCTGTTCCTGACATGGACATTGTGATAATGGGACGGTCCGCATACTCTGCCGCCATCTCTTCTGTGGCAGAGAGAAGGGTGAGCACGTCTTTTTTACTCTGCGGCATTACCGCGATCTTGGGGATATCCGCGCCCAGCTCCTGCATTCTGCGCAGACGGGATACGATCTCGTCTTTGTCAGGAGTTTTATGAAAATCATGGTTGGAAGCCACAACCTTAACCCCGCACGCATGAGCGGTCTCTACCACTGCTTTCACAGCTTCATCCCCGGTAAACGCCTCAATATCCACCAGATCGATCAGACCGGTCTTCGCCGCGTTCTGGTTCAGCTCCACATACGCGTCTGTCTCAATCGCTTTCTCTCCGCCTTCTTTTGACGTGCGGAAAGTAAACAGAATCGGAGTCTCTCCCAGTACTTCTCTGAGTGCTTTCATGGTCTCTTCTGTCTTCGCGAAGTCAAAAATATCCTCATACCAGTCCACGCGCCATTCTACAACGTCTGCCGCTGTCGTCCGAATGGTCTCTGCAGCTTTCAGGATTTCTTCTCTTGTGACACCGACAATGGGCACACAGATCTTCGGGATACCTGTACCGATTTCTACATTTCTTACTTTTACGGGATTCATTCTGATTTCCTCCTAACCTTTTTATTTTCCTGCGTTTTTCAGCAGTACGCCGTATTTCATATTCACGAACAGCGCCAGTACGATTCCGATCACTGTGATCACAATATTCATCATAATTACACCGGAAGCAGTCATATTCGAAGCCGCTGTCAGGATCGTGTAGTTGCAGAGACTGGACGCGATCATAACAAGGCTTGTCAGTGTTCCCTTAATCTTCGGGAACAGATCATTTGCAACAGCGGTCACCATCTGAAGAACTCCGCCGGCTCCCGCATATCCGACTACGAACGCACCTACATAGCAGATCATCGGACTCTTGATCAGGTATACAAGCACCAGCATCACCAGGGAGATCACCGGATAGATCACCAGGAAACGTACCTGCTTGAACTTCGTAATCAGGATACTGGTAATAAACAGAGCCACCAGTGTTCCCGCAGAGTAATAGGTCTGCATCATGGAAACATCCTCAGACGCAATTCCAGCCACCTGGGTACCGAATGTCTGCGCACAGTTCAGCCACAGCTGGAACGTAGCCGTACATGTGAATCCTATCAGAATCAGGGCAACACTTTCAACTGAAAAATGTGCATTTTTCAAATTATCCAGGAAGGACTCGCCCTTGCCCACGCCTTCAACCTTCGGCAGCGGAGCGAAGATGGCAAGTACACCCAGAACCGCGATCGCGATACCGCAGACCAGAGGCAGCGTCAGGTAAGACATTGAAGTTCCCACACACAGTCCAAGGAAGAACGGCATCAGGAGCTGCGCAACAGAGATAAACAGCTTGATTCCCATGGTCGCAATACCTGTATATTTGTAAATAATCTCTGCAACCGCCGGATAGGTGGCTGTATCAAGGAAGGAGTTCGCGATGCCTCCGAGGACCGCCGCCACATAAGCGATGGACATGCTCGGCGAGAATGCGATTCCCACGAAGAAAATTACATAAGATGCACAGCCGATCAGCACAGAAATCCTTCTTCCGAACTTATCAGACATGGGACCCGCGAAGGGCAGTGATATCAGACGTCCCAGCCCCAGAGCCGCCGCCACAGCAGTAACACCCATAACATCAGACATGCCCCACTGCTCTGCCAGAAGTTCTTTCACGAGCTGCTGGCTTAAGATTGAACAGCCGATGCCGTGGATAAAATAGTTTAAATAAAGGATCAGCGCACTGGGCAGATATTTTTTATTCATAATTCGTCTCCCTCTTCTCTCTCTATGGTTTCTTATTCGTATTTAATATCCAGTACTTCTTTCATATGATCGATCGGCATATGCTTTCCTGTCCACAGATAGAATGCCGCGTCTCCCTGGAAGAGCATCATTCCAAGGCCGTTCATAGTCTTGCAGCCTGCTTCCTTCGCCATCTTAAGCAGAGCCGTCTCCCGCGGAGCGTAGATCGTATCTGTCACGATCAGATCCGGGCGGAAGAATGACTTGTCCGGAATCACGGACATGCCTTCCAGCGGTTTCATGCCCACGCCTGTCGCCTGTGCGAAGAGATAACTGTCCGCGATCTCTTCTCTTAACTTCTCTTTATCTTCCAGATCATAGAGATTCACCACACAGTCTGTATTGCTGCGGATCGTCTCGACCGTCTGCTCTGCTGCTTCCCAGAATTTATCCTTGATATTGAAGATGGACATCTCTTTCACTCCGTCCAGCGCGGCCTGAACCTCGATTGCTTTCGCGGCACCGCCTGCCCCTGTGATTGTCATCTTCTTCCCGATCACGTCGATATTGTTATCTTTCAGTGACTGCATGTAACCGATTCCGTCTGTAATATGTCCGATCAGTTTTCCGTTGTCATTTACGATCGTATTGACCGCGCCGCACATCTGAGCTGCCGGGGAAAGCTCGTCCAGGTATTTGCCCACAACGGTCTTGTTCGGCATGGATACATTGGAACCTACCATCTTTAATGCGCGCAGACCTTTGACCGCGTCTTCCAGAGTGCTGTTGTCAACCTCGAATGCAAGGTACGCATAGTCCAGCCCCAGTGCTGCGAATGCTTCATTATGCATTGCCGGTGAACTTGAGTGTCTGATCGGATATGCCATCAGACCGATTAATTCTGTGTGTCCTGTGATTCTTTCTGCCATGATTTTTCTCTCCTTTTTCTCTCTGTGCTCTTCTTAATCTTCTTAATATAGAAGGCAGTCCTTTGTGATCGTCCGGCTCTGTGAGCCTGGGGCCCGCATATTTTTATGCCGCACCCGTTTGTTAAATATCAAACAATCTCTATGCTTTAATTATACGGCATTTCATGTTATACTTCTAATATATCTTTTATCGTTTTTTGATAGCTTTATACTATCAATAATAGGACTGCCATTGTGCATAATATACGCAGGAGGATTTTCATGACATTGAATCAGCTTACTTATTTTCAGACAGTCGCGCACTGTCAGCATTTCCGTCTTGCCGCGGCCCGGCTGAATATTTCTCAGCCTTCTTTAAGCCGCTCCATTGCCAACCTGGAGGAGGAGCTGGGAATTATCCTATTTGAACGCCACGGGCGCACAATCTCCCTGACAAAATACGGACGTATCTTTCTGGAACACACAGAACGCATCCTCTCGGAGGTAAGTCTGGCGGAAAAGCAGATGAAAAAACTGGCCGGCAGTGCCGGCCACGTTGATATTGCTTATGTATTCCCGCTGGCTTCCCACTATATTCCGCACATGGTCCGGCGCTTCTTAAGCAGGGGCCGCAATCAGGACATTACGTTCAGTTTCCATCAGAGCCATACCGCAGATCTGATCACCGGGCTGAAAGCCGAGCGATACGATGTCATCTTCGGTTCCTATGTGGAAAATGAGCCAGATATTCAGTTCATTCCCATCCTCAGCCAGGAGATGATCATCATCACACCGCTTGGGCATCCCCTCGCCTCCCGGAAGGATCCGGGCCTTCATGATCTGGAACACTATCCGATCATCGGCTATGACAAAACCTCCGGGCTTGGTCAGTTCACCCGGCGCACCTATGCTTCCTACTCGCTTCAGCCGGATATCATCTGCGAATCTCCCGATGAGAACGCCATTGCCTCTCTCGTGGCAGAGAATTTCGGCATTGCCCTTGTGGCAGATGTGGATGTCCTTTCCCATTTCCCGCTGGAGAAACTGCATCTGACAGACGTCAAGCTGCGGCACACCGTATATCTTGCCTATCTGAAAGGGCAGTATCAGATTCCTGCGGTGAAAGATTTCATTCACTTTATCCGCAAAGAGGGCGCGAATCTTTAGACTCTGCTGCGCTTCACGTACCTGGAGAAGTGTTCCGCCACAGGCGGCTGATATTTCCCCTTTGGCCTGGCCATATACACATACCGCTTCTGCTCCAGGTTCTTAAGCTGCAGCACATCTACTTCCAGCTGATTCAGAATCGGGATCTCCGGCATCACGGCGATCCCGAACCCCTGAGCGATCAGCCCTGCCATAGCCCCGTCCTCCTCGATCTCACAGACGATCTGCGCATGGATCTTAGCCTGCCGGAACAGCCTCTCTATCATCGGACGCAGACCGCTGTTCCTCGTATAGAAGATCTGCGGATATGCCGCCGTCTGCTCCAGATCTACAGACGTCCTGACTGAGAGCGGATGTCCTTTGGGCACTACCACGACCAGATTCTCGGTCCCCACAGCGGTAAATTCGATCTCTTCTTCCTGCTCCGGCATAGAGCAGAATCCGACATCAAAGCGCTCTTCCTTCAATCCCTGTATAATCTCTGACGTATTTCCCACCGTGAAATGGAACTGAACATTCAGTTCTTCGTTTGCCCGGATGAAATCTCTGACAATCTGAGGAACAAAACTCGTTCCTAAGGTATAAATGTAAGCCAGCTCTATCACTCCTTCTGTCTGTCCGGTTAAGCTCTGTACCTTCCGCACTCCCGTATCCAGAATACGGAGCGATTCTTCCGCATATTCCCGGAAGAGCTTTCCATATTTGGTCAGCACAACGCCCCGTCCCTGCTTCACGAACAAAGGAGCTCCCAACTCTTCTTCCAGACATGCGACGGCATGGCTTAAGGTCGGCTGAGAGATATTAAGTTCCCCCGCCGCTTTCGTGTAATGTTCCTCCTCTGCCAATCTGCAGAAGTAACGAATTTGATTTAGATTCATATAATCACCTCTTTTGATAAAATAGCACAATTTATAGATGTTTTCTATAGATTTCTATAAAAATATTTATTTGTTTTATGTATCGTTTTTCTTTATAATACGCATTGTAAACGGATCGTTAATCAAATATCAAACAACTCTCTTAACCCACTGACCCCAATTACCGGACACAGAAATTTCTATTAATAAAATAGGAGATCCATTATTATGAGAAAAGAATACAAACATATTTTTGAACCTTTCACTGTCCGCCGCATGACCGTAAAGAACCGGATTATGATGACGCCAATGGGAACAAACTACGGCGAACAGAGCGGTGAAATGAGTTTTCTTCATATTAATTATTATGAGCAGCGCGCAAAGGGCGGCACAGGCCTGATCATCGTTGAGAATGCCAGCGTTGATTCTCCGGAGGGCTCCAACGGAACCACACAGCTGCGCATTGACCACGACAACTATATTCCCCGTCTGTTCAAGCTGACGGAGACCGTCCACAAACATGGCGCCTGTATCGGCATCCAGCTGAATCATGCCGGAGCGTCTGCACAGTCTGCCCGCACCAACATGCAGCCTGTCTCTGCGTCCGACATCCCGTCGAAAGAAGGCGGCGAGATCCCCCGTCCTCTGGAAAAAGAGGAAATCATGCGCATTGTGAAAAAATATGGAGAGGCAGCCAAGCGCGCACAGACCGCAGGCTTCGACACGGTGGAGATCCACGCCGGCCACTCCTATCTTCTGAGCCAGTTCCTGTCCCCGCTCACCAATAAGAGAACCGATGAATTCGGCGGTTCCCCGGAAAACAGGGCCCGGTTCGCACGTCTCGTTCTGGAGGAAGTCCGCCGCCAGGTAGGCCCCTTCTTCCCCATCTTCCTGCGCATCAGCGCGGATGAGTTCCTGGAAGGCGGCAACACACTTGACGACTGTCTGGAATACCTGCAGTACATGCAGGAAGAAGCAGATGTGCTGGATGTATCCTGCGGACTGAACGGATCGATCCAGTATCAGATTGATGCCAATCATTTCCCGGACGGGTGGAGGTCTTACATGGCCCGCGCCGTGAAGGAACGGTTTGGCAAGCCTTGTGTGACAATGGGAAATATCCGCAGCCCGAAAGTGGCGGATGATATCCTGGCAAGGGGGGATGCAGATCTGATCGGTATCGGGCGCGGGCTCATCGCAGATCCGGAATGGGTAAACAAAGTTGATTTCGGAAATGTGTGCGATATCCGGAAATGTATCTCCTGCAACATCGGCTGCGCCGGAAACCGAATCGGCATCAACCGCCCGATCCGCTGTACCGTGAACCCGGCCGTACCGGACGGAGAAGTCTACAAGAAGCGGAAAATCACAAAGCCCTGTAATGTCGTAGTTATCGGCGGCGGCACTGCCGGCATGGAGGCTGCCTGCACGGCTGCTGAAGTCGGATGTACCACATTTCTGCTGGAAAAGAAGCCTTATCTGGGAGGCCTTGCCGCTGAAATCTCCAGGATTCCGGACAAGAAGCGGCTCTCCGACTTCCCGAACTATCTGATCCACCGCACAAATAAGCTGCGTAATCTGTTCTCTTTCACCAATATGGAAGCAGATGTGGAGTTCATTAAGAGCTTAAAGCCGGATGTCATTGTCAATGCGACCGGTTCCTCCCCGCTCCTGCCGCCCATAAAAGGCCTTCTGGAGAACATTGACCGGGCCGGAAGCAAAGTATCATCGATCCTGAACATGATCGAACATGTACAGGAGTACCCGCAGGATCTGACCGGCAAGAAAGTCGTTGTCATCGGCGGCGGCGCTGTCGGACTTGACGTTGTAGAATTCTTTGCACCGAGAGGCGCGGAAGTGAGTATCGTGGAAATGATGCCTGTCATTGGAAACGGCATTGACCCGGTATCGAAGGTGGATATCAATACACTGATGAAGAAGTATCATGTACGGCAGATGCCCAACACAGCGCTTCAAGAAGTCCGCTCCGACAGTTTCCTCGTAGAGACAGCCGACGGAGAGCAGGAATTATCGTTTGACTATGGGTTTGTATGCCTGGGTATGAAAGCAGTGCATCCCGTGCTTCAGCAGCTGAAAGACGCTTTTGAAGATGACAGCCATATCGAGATTGTCAACATCGGCGACAGTGTCCGTGCCAGAAGAATCATCGAAGGGATCGAGGAAGGAAGAAACATCCTCAATACACTGGAGAAACGCGGATATCTCTAAACAGCATACCAAAGACAAAGAATCGCCAGTTCCGGCAAATGCCGGTTCTGGCGATTCTTTCTGTCCTATTTTGGATTTCAGTCCATTTGCTTAGCAAAGCGGATATTTCTCTGTCAGCTCTGCCGCCATCTTCTTCGCAGCTTCCACGTTTTCTTCACTCTCGATCACCATGGCAATAATCTCAGCGATCTTATCCATATCTTCTTCTTTCATGCCGCGGGTCGTCACTGCCGGTGTTCCCAGTCTTACGCCGCTTGTGACGAAGGGAGATCTGGGATCGTTGGGAATGGTATTCTTGTTGCAGGTAATATGTGCGTCGTCCAGACGTTTCTCCAGTTCTTTCCCGCTGACATTCTTCTCCGTCAGGTCAACCAGCATCAGATGGTTGTCTGTATCTCCGGATACGATCTTCACGCCGCGCTTTTTCAGTCCTTCGCAGAGCGCTTTCGCATTCTTCACTACCTGCATCTGGTACTCCTTGAATTCTGGCTGAAGTGCTTCTTTGAAGCAGACTGCCTTCGCCGCGATCACATGCATAAGCGGGCCGCCCTGGATTCCAGGGAAGATCGCTTTATTGAAGTTGAACTTCTCATTCATTTCATTGCTGCTTAAGATCATGCCTCCGCGGGGTCCTCTCAGCGTCTTGTGGGTTGTCGTTGTCGTCACATGCGCATACGGGATCGGGCTTGGATGAAGCCCTGCAGCCACCAGTCCTGCGATATGAGCCATATCTACCATCAGATATGCGCCGACTTCGTCCGCGATCTCGCGGAAACGTTTGAAATCAATCGTACGTGCGTAAGCACTTGCCCCTGCAATGATCAGCTTCGGCTGGCACTCTTTTGCAATAGCAAGCACCTGATCGTAATCAATCACGCCTTCTTCATTAACTCCGTAAGGAACCACATGATAGTACTTTCCAGACATGTTGACCGGTGAACCATGTGTCAGGTGGCCGCCGTGATCCAGATTCATCCCCATGTAGGTATCTCCCGGCTGGAGAATGGCAAACAGCACTGCCATATTCGCCTGTGCGCCGGAATGAGGCTGCACATTGGCATACTCGCAGCCGAACAGTTCTTTTGCCCGCTCTCTGGCAAGCTCTTCCACAACATCTACACACTGGCATCCGCCGTAATACCTCTTCGCCGGATATCCTTCTGCATATTTATTGGTCAGGGGACTTCCCATAGCTGCCATCACTGCTTTGCTGACCCAGTTCTCAGATGCGATCAGCTCGATATGCGAGTTCTGGCGTTTCATCTCAGCCTGAATCGCATCTGCGATCTCCGGGTCTACATTCTTGATTTCGTCAAAGTCGTACATTCTGATTTCCTCCATTATCCTCATTTTTACTTTGCGTCAGTATCCAAAGATGTATTGCCCCTTGGCGCTGACGCGAACTGCGAAAAAGCATTAACGACATTATAACACAGCAGCTGCCCTGCGTCGATGTTTTTTACTCCAGTTCGAACGCTCCGGTATACAGCTGATAGTACTGCCCTTTTAATTCCAGCAGTTCTTCATGATTTCCTCTCTCGATGATGCGGCCGTGATCCAATACAATGATGATATCGGAGTTTTTAACCGTGGAGAGCCTGTGCGCGATCACAAACACGGTTCTTCCTTCCATCAGTGCATCCATTCCCCGCTGTACAATGGCCTCTGTCCGGGTGTCAATGGAGGAGGTTGCCTCATCCAGGATCATGACCGGCGGATCTGCTGCCGCCGCCCGGGCGATGGAGATCAATTGCCGCTGGCCCTGGGACAGATTGGCTCCGTTCTCTGTCAGAATGGTCTGATAGCCGTCAGGCAGCCGGGTGATGAAATCATCGGCGCCCGCCAGTTTCGCCGCTTCGATGCACTCTTCCTCCGTGGCGTCAAGCCTGCCGTAGCGGATATTGTCCATCACGGTTCCGGTGAACAGGTTGGTATCCTGCAGCACAATCCCCAGCGAATGACGGAGATCGCTTTTGCGGATCTTATTGATATTGATGCCGTCGTAGCGGATCTTTCCGTCTGCGATATCGTAGAACCGGTTGAGCAGGTTCGTGATCGTCGTCTTTCCCGCGCCGGTGGCGCCCACGAAGGCCACCTTCTGTCCCGGCCTGGCATGAATGGATATGTCGTGCAGGACGGTTTTGCCTTTCTCATAGGCAAAGTCCACGCCAGAGAGCTGCACATCTCCCGTCAGCCTGGTATAAGTGACGGTTCCCTCCGCCTGGTGAGGATGTTTCCATGCCCAGATCCCTGTCCGCTCTGCGCACTCCGTCAGCCTGCCGCTGTCCCGCTCTCCGCTGTGCTGCTCCCCACTGTCCTGCTCTCCGCCGGAGCCGGGTTCCTCACGGACATTGACCAGAGTCACATATCCGCTGTCCTGTTCCGGCGCTTCATCCATCAGTCCGAAGATCCTCTCCGTGCCGGCCATTCCCATGACTACTGCATTGACCTGATGAGAAACCTGGCCGATGTTTCCTGCAAACTGCTTCGTCATATTCAGAAACGGCACCACAATGCTGATCCCGATGGGAAGCCCGGAGACGCTGACATTGGGGACATTCCCCAGCAGCAGCAGGCCCCCGGCGAACGCGACCGCCACATAGAGAATATTGCCGATATTATTCAGAATGGGCCCCAAGATATTGGCATATTGATTCGCCTTTCTTGCCTCTTCAAAGAGCGTGTCATTGAGCTGGTCAAAGTCATCCTTGCTCTCCTCCTCATGACAGAAAACCTTGATCACCTTCTGCCCATACATCATTTCTTCAATGAATCCTTCCACCTTGCCAAGCGCATTCTGCTGACGGAAGAAGTATTTCGCGGAACCGCCGCCTACCTTCTTAACGATGAAAGTCATCAAAGCAACTCCTCCAACTACCACAAGCGTCAGCCACACACAGTAATACACCATAATACCCAAAATCGTAACAACCGTGATGCCGGATACCAGAAGCTGCGGAAAGCTCTGGGAGATCATCTGGCGCAGCGTATCAATATCATTGGTATAATAACTCATAATATCGCCGTGGTTGTTGGTATCAAAATATTTCACGGGAAGCCGCTGCATTTTGCCGAACATCTTCTCCCGCATCTTTTTCAGCGTTCCCTGTGTCATAATGGCCATGAGCTGATGAAATGCAAAGCCCGCGGCCAGAGACAGCAGGTAAAATACGGCGAGAATGCTGACCAGCCGCAGGATTTCCCCGCTGACCGCTCCCCACTCTCCGCTCTGCCAGCTCTTCTCGATGACTGCGATAATATTCTGCATGAAGATCGATGGAACGGAACTGACCGCCGCATTGAAGATGATGCAGGCAATGGTCACAGGCATCATAACAGGATAAAACTCAAGCATGGTCTTCAAAAGTCTGCGGACAATTCCCTTACTTTCTTTACGCGCCAATCTCATTCCCCTCCTTATTCTGGGAAGTGTATATCTCCCGGTATATTTCATTCGTCCGCAGCAGTTCCTCGTGAGTGCCGACCGCGTTGATTCTGCCGCCATCCATTACGATGATCCGGTCCGCATCCTCCACAGAAGCCGTCCGCTGGGCAATGATGATCTTTGTCGTCTCCGGAATATACTCCCGCATGGCCCGGCGGATCTTCGCGTCTGTCTTCGTGTCCACCGCGCTGGTAGAGTCGTCCAGAATGAGGATCTTCGGTTTCTTCAGAAGGGCCCGCGCAATGCAGAGCCGCTGTTTCTGTCCCCCGGATACATTCGAACCGCCCTGTTCAATGTAAGTGTCGTATCCGTTGGGGAACTGGGTGATAAATTCATCCGCACAGGCCATCCTGCAGGCCTGAATCAGCTCTTCGTCTGTCGCTTCCTTGCTGCCCCAGCGCAGGTTCTCCCGGATCGTGCCGGAGAACAGAATATTCTTCTGCAGAACCACAGCCACCTGATTCCGAAGGGTTTCAATATCATACTCCCGCACATCTCTCCCGCCCACGCTGACGGATCCTTCTGTCACGTCGTACAGCCTGGAGATCAGCTGAATCAGAGAAGATTTGGACGATCCGGTTCCCCCGATGATTCCCACGGTCTCTCCCGAATGTATGTGAAGATCGATTCCTCTGAGCACCATCCGCTTCGCCGCTTTGGAATATTTGAAGCTGACATGGTCAAACGAGATCGAACCGTCTTTCACTTCATAGATCGGATGTTCCGGATTCGCAAGCGTACTTTTTTCTTCCAGCACCTCTACGATACGCCTGCCGGATTCCCCGGCCATGATGATCATCGCAAATACCATGGACAGCATCATCAGACTGTTAAGCATCATGAAACTATAGGTCAGAAGCGCGGATAACTGCCCCACATCCAGATCAAGGCCCTGTGACGTAATGATCGAATAAGAGCCAAACGTCATCACAAACACCATAACCGTATAAATACAGAACTGCATCAGCGGATTATTCAGCGCCAGAATTCTCTCCGCTCTGGTAAAATCCGCGCACACATCCTCTGCCGCACAGTCAAACTTCTTCTGCTCATAATCCTCCCTCACATAGGATTTTACCACGCGCATTGCTTTGATATTTTCCTGAATTGAACTGTTCAGCCTGTCATATTTTCGGAATACTTTTTTAAACAAGGGCATCGCCTTATAGATCACAATTGCAAGTCCAGTGCCCAGCACCGGGATCACAAACAGGAAAATCACCGCCATCCTTCCGCCCATAACAACTGCCATCACGAAAGCAAACACCAGCATCAAAGGCGCCCGGATCGCCGTGCGGATCAGCATCATATAGGCATTCTGCACATTCGTAATATCCGTAGTCATACGGGTGACCAGAGAAGATGTCATAAACTTATCAATATTCTCAAAAGAATATCCCTGAATACTGTAGAACATATCCTTTCTCAGATTCCGTGCCAGTCCACAGGACGCGGTAGAACAGGTCATCCCGGCCAGCGCACCGAACAGAAGAGAAAACGCCGCCATCCCTATGAGCAGAAGGCCATAACGCAAAAGACTGTTCATATCACATCCGGCTTTCACTTCATTTACAAGAGAAGCAATCACAAAAGGAATCGTACATTCCAGCACCACTTCCCCACTGACCAGGATCGGTGTAGCAATGGATGTACGCTTGTATTCCCGGATACTTCCCGCCAGCTGTCTTATCATATTCCTTCTTCCTTTCTCAATGGGGACAGGCACTTTTGCAAAAGTGCCTGTCCCCGTTCACATTTTGATCACAAATCAAACAGCGACAACTGATTGCTCTGCGGCAGATCTCCGAACAGTCCCAGATCGGACATCAGGTCTATGACTGTCTTGCTGACTTTTGTCCTCTGGCGGAAATCATCCAGTGACAGATAAGGGCCGTCCTTGGACGCTTCTTCCACTGCCTCTGCCGCTTTATCGCCCATTCCTTCGATGCTTGCCAGCGACGGCATCAGTTTCCCGTCGATGATCTGGAACATTCTTGCCTTCGCCCGATAGAGGTCGATGGGCATGAATTCGAGTCCTCTGGCGTACATCTCCTGCACAATTTTCATGTCTTTCATGACATCTTGTTCTTTCTTGCTCAGTGTGTCGCTGCGCTTTTTATAGTCCTGCATATAATAATTCAGTTTCTCTTTGCCCTGGCACATGATCTCATAGGTGAACGCATCTGCGCGGATACTGAAATACGCCGCGTAGTAGGCCAGTGGATAATTGATCTTGCAGTAGGCAATCCGGTATGCCATCATGACATAGGCCGCTGCGTGGGCCTTGGGGAACATGTAGCTGATCTTCTTGCAGGACCAGATATACCAGTCCGGCACGTCCTGCGTCTTCATGGCCTCCTCCCACTCGGGTTTTAATCCTTTTCCCTTACGCACGCTCTCCATGATGGTGAACGCCAGTGCGCTTTCCACGCCTTTGTTGATCAGATAAATCATGATATCGTCACGGGTACAGATCGCGGTAGAGATGGTTGCCTTCCCGGATTTGACCAGTTCCTGCGCATTGCCCAGCCACACATTGGTTCCGTGAGAAAGTCCTGAAATCCGGATCAGATCTGAGAGGGTCTGAGGTTTCGTGTCCTCCACCATCTGGATGACAAAATCGGTTCCGAACTCTGGAACGCCCAGACAGCCCAGCTTGCACCCGTCGATATCTTCCGGCTTAATTCCCAGCACTTCTGTCCCGTGGAACAGTTCGATGACCTTCTTGTCGTCCAGCGGGATCTCGGTAGCGATAAACGGATGATCTGCATTGTATTCATTCTCCATGGCATCTGAAGTAATATAATCCTCCAGTGTACGGATCATGGTCGGATCATCGTGCCCCAGGATATCCAGTTTCAGCAGGTTGTGGTCAATGGAATGGTAGTCAAAATGTGTGGTTGTAATCCCGCACTCCATATCATTGGCCGGATGCTGGACCGGCGTGAATTCGTTGATGCTGTGCCCGTGAGGCAGCACCACGATTCCGCCCGGATGCTGTCCGGTACTGCGCCGGATCCCGGTGCAGCCTTCTGTGATCCTCTCGATCTCACATTTCCGTTTTCTCTGCTCATGGTCTTCGTAGTAATTCTTGACGAAACCGTAGGCCGTCTTGTCAGCCAGCGTTCCTATGGTCCCGGCCTTGAACGTGTGTCCCTCGCCGAAAAGGACCTCTGTATACTTGTGGGCTTTCGCCTGATAATCTCCGGAAAAGTTCAGGTCAATATCCGGTTCCTTATCTCCCTTGAATCCAAGGAATGTTTCGAAAGGAATATCGAATCCGGCCTTTACCAGCTTCTCCCCGCACACCGGGCAGTTCCGGTCCGGCATATCATATCCGCAGCCGCCCGCGAACGCCTTTACCTCCTCGGATTCAAAATCACTGTAATGACAGTTCTTGCAGTAATAGTGCGGACTTAACGGATTCACTTCGGTAATCCCGGCCATGGTAGCTACGAAGGAGGACCCGACAGAACCACGGGATCCTACCAGGTAGCCGTCCGCATTGGACTTCCACACCAGTTTCTGCGCGATGATATACATCACCGCGTACCCATTTGAAATAATGGAATTCAGCTCTTTCTCCAGCCGCTCTGACACTTGTCTGGGCAGATCTTCCCCGTACATTTCATGGGCTTTCCGATAACAGATATTCCTTAATTCCTGGTCCGAATTCTCAATTACCGGCGGACATTTATTGGGATTTACCGGCGAGATCTTCTCGATCATGCCCGCGATCTTCACCGGATTATCAATGACAATCTCCCTGGCCTTGGCAGCGCCCAGATACGCGAACTCGTCCAGCATCTCTTCCGTAGTCCTGAGAAAAAGCGGCGCCTGCTGATCCGCATCGTCAAACCCTTTTCCCGCCATAATGATCCGCCGGTACACCTCGTCCTCCGGATCCAGGAAATGTACGTCGCAGGTGGCGACGACCGGTTTGCCGAACTTCTCTCCCAGCTCCACGATCTCCCGGTTGATGTCCTGAAGATCTTCCTCAGAACGGATATCCGGCGTCCGGTCGCTTTCGATCATGAACCGGTTATTCCCCAGCGGCTGGATCTCATAATAATCATAGAAATCCGCCAGACGTGCAATCTGCTCTGCAGACCGTTTCTCCAGGATCGCCTGGTACAGTTCCCCTGCCTCACAGGCACTGCCGATGAGCAGCCCCTCTCTGTGCTCATTCAGCAGGCTCTTGGGGATCCGCGGTCTCCGTGCGTAGTAAGTCATATGAGACTCTGTGATCAGCTGGTAAAGATTGTATCTGCCGATATCGTTCTTTGCCAGAATGATGATATGATGGGTCGGCATCTTGCGGATCGCATTTACGTTCCGGTCTCCGTATCGGTTCACTTCTTTTAAGGTTGTAATATCATCCTTTTTGAGCATCTCCACAAACTTCACGAAGATTTCAGCCGTAGCTCCCGCGTCGTCCACTGCTCTGTGATGGTTCTCCAGAGAGATATTCAGTGCCTTTGCCACCACATTCAGCTTATACTTCGACAAGGTTGGCAGAAGTACCCGGGCGAGCGCCACTGTATCCACGTAGGCGAACTGATCCTGCAGTCCCAGATTCCGGCAGTTCTCTTGTATAAATCCCACGTCAAACCCAGCGTTGTGCGCCACCAGAACGCCGTCTCCGACGAAGGCGAGGAACTGCGGCAGGATCACATCAATGGACGGAGACTCCATAACCATCTCATCGGTGATACTGGTCAGGTTCGTAATCTCGAACGGAATCGGGCACTGGGGATTCACAAACGTGCTGAACCGGTCCACAATCTGACCGTTTACCACCTTGACCGCTCCGATTTCGATAATCTTATCCCGGATCGAACTGAATCCTGTGGTCTCAATATCGAAGACAATATAGGTATCATCCAGTGTCTCTTGGCCGGCGTTCACCGCGATTTCTGTCAGGTCGTCTACCACATACCCTTCCACGCCGTAGATCACTTTGAACGGATCGTCCTTGTCCAGTGTCTCGATGTAATGATTCGCATCCGGGAATGCCTGTGCCACTCCATGGTCTGTAACCGCAATCGCCGGGTGTCCCCAATCATGAGCGCGCTTTACAATATCCTTCACTTCGGATACCCCATCCATGTCGCTCATCTTCGTATGGCAGTGAAGTTCCACTCGTTTCAGCGGGCTTAAGTCCTTCCTGGAAACGGTGAAGTCGCCGATCTTTTTGATCCCGGTGACCGATCCGATGGTCAGCTCTCCATCGAATTTATCAATGGTCGTCACACCCTTGATCTTGACAAACGCGCCCTTCTTCAGTTCTCCCAGAATCTCCGGCAGCTGGTCATTTCTGGCAAACATCTTCACCGTAATCGTATCCGTGAAGTCCGTGACTGCAAACATGATGATCGTCTTCTCGTTGCGGATCTCTCTCGTGTCAAAATTAATGATCTTCCCGTGGACAGTGATCTCGCCCATCTCCGTAACGACTTGATCCAGGGCAATGGGTTCGTCGTCAAAGCTTTTCCCGTAGATCAGGTTCGGATCATCCCCCGTCTTGACCGGACGATAGAAGTCTTTCTTCTTGAAGCTTCCTCTCTGGGATCCGCCTCTTCCCGTTCCTCTCCTTCCGCCCTCAGTTCCTCCGTTCTTTCCGGAACCGCTTCTGGAGGATGTCCCCGCCGGGTCTGCCCCGCCGCTTTTCTGACCGTTCCTCTTGCCGGAAGAACGGTCGGACCTGGAAGCGGCACCCTCTGCGGTTCCTGATCCGTTCTGCCCGGCTGCCTCCGGATCTCCGTCCTTTCCGGCATCCGGATCCTCGCCCCGCTGTCTGGCCCGGCGTTCAAAGATGGCATTGATCTCCTGCTGAATCCGCTGTTCGTCATACTCTCTGGTCCCATTCCCCTCCGGTTCCAGACAGACGGCGCGGATATCTGCCTGGATATGAAATCTCTCGGAAAAGATGTGCTTCAGAAAGTCCAGGATCTCCTCCCTGCGCCCTTCTGCCACAATCGAATCCAGCAGTTCCAGACAGATCACACCGCCCTCTTCATACCGGATCTTCGCCTGTGCGAACATGCTGGAAGCCAGGACACTGCTCTCCGAGAGCTCCAGGATCATACTGTCACGGTACTCGTTCATGAGCGCCTCCGGCGTATACTGGCCTGACAGAGCATAGTCTTCCTCAATGCGCACATCCACAGCCACACGTCCGAAGAGCTGATCCTTGATCCGCTGCTCCATAAGCCGGATCTGTTTCTTCTGGATCAGATGACGGCTGAAGATATGTACATGAAGAAAATCACGGCGTGAATTCGTCGTGATCTTCTTTACCTCTACATCCGCAAACAGGATCTGAATATCTTCCTCCACCTTCAAGGTGGGAAACACATAGAAAAACCGTTTCTCGTTCTTTACCTGTTCCAAATCAACAGCTCCTTTTATTTGTTCCAATTCAGAAGTTCCTGACGCAGAGTGTCAAGCAGCTCCTCTTCTTTTACCTTCTTAACGATCTGGCCCTTCTTAATCAGCAGCCCTTCACCGATGCCGCCTGCAATGCCGATATCCGCTTCCTTGGCCTCCCCGGGCCCGTTCACCGCGCAGCCCATGACCGCTACTTTAATGTCCAGCGGGATGTCCGCCACCATCTTCTCTACCTGATTTGCCAGGCCGATCAGATCGATCTTTGTCCGTCCGCAGGTCGGGCAGGACACAACCTCGATGCCCCCTCTGCGCAGATCCAGTGTCTTTAAGATCAGTTTCGCCGTCCGGATCTCCTCGCAGGGATCTCCCGTCAGTGAGACGCGGATGGTATTGCCGATGCCCTCATACAGAATGATCCCCAGCCCTACGGAAGACTTCACATTGCCCGAGTATACGGTGCCGGATTCTGTAATCCCTACATGGAGCGGATAAGGACATTCTCTGGCGATCAGTTCATGGGCCTTGACGCACATCATGACATCGGAAGACTTGATGCTGACAACCAGATTGTCATATCCCATCTCTTCGATCATATGCACCTTGTCGAGGGCGCTTTCTACAATTCCCTCTGCCGTCACGCCGCCGTATTTCTCCAGAAGAGGCTTCTCCAGAGAGCCGCTGTTGACGCCGACACGGATTGGAACCTGATACTCTTTCGCCTTGTCAACAACCGCCTGGACTTTCTCTCTGGAGCCGATATTGCCCGGGTTGATGCGGATCTTGTCAGCGCCGTTCTCAATGGACGCAATGGCAAGCCTGTAATCAAAATGAATATCCGCCACCAGCGGAATATGAATCCGAGACTTGATCTCTCGGAGTGCTCCGGCTGCTTCCATCGTCGGAACCGCACAGCGGATGATCTCACATCCGGCCGCCTCAAGGGCCAAAATCTGAGCCACTGTAGCTTCCACATCCTCTGTCTTCGTATTGGTCATGGACTGGATCGCCACCGGGTTGCTGCCGCCGATCTTCACATTGCCGATTGTGATCACTTTCGTCTGTTCTCTGTACATCTTCTGTCCCCTTTCTCTTCCTCCGGAACAACCGGGTCCCGGCCTCTATTACAACAGAAGAGTCCCGCAAAACGGAACTCTCCTCTATTATCTCTGCTCTCTCTCAAACACCATCTGATCTCCATATTCCCGCTCAGTCAGGGTCAGGATATCCCTCTCAATACTATAGTCATACGATCCGGACAGCATACCCTCTGTATAAGCCGAATCCGTGTGCACGGTGAAAACCTTGGTCTTCGTATCCACAGTATAGGTCATAACGGTATTCTCCTCGCCGTCATCCCCGGATCCGGTCAGATTCAGTTCTCCGTCGTCCCGGATCTCCAGGACAGCCCCGCTGTCCTCGCTGATCCAGGTTCCTTCCAGCGGATTGCCCGTGAACAGCTTCACAAGAAAGAAGACAGCGATGATGACGATGATGACAGAAGATACGGTCAGTACCGTCCGCCAGAGTGTGCTTCTTTTTTCTTCATTATTCTCAAAGATCATAAGATAATCCCTTCCTTTTTCTGTCTTCCATTATACGGATTTCATCCGATGCTGTCAACGCTTCCTAAGGCAGGTAATCCCGATCTCGTCCAATCTTTTAAAAAATAAAGTCGCTTTTACTCTCCGCCCAGTTTGGATGCCGTGAACCAGCCTGCCGCAAATGTGAGGATCCCAACCGCCAGATTCAGGACTGAAAATCCGCTCCAGTCTATCTTCAGAAGGATGGCAATCGGAGATGCCAGAATCAGTCCGATAATCGCATAGTACGCATGAATCTCAGCTCTTGCGAAGATGAATTCAATCAGCTTCGCAATCAGGAAGATCCCGAGCACAACGCCGATGCCGAATGGAATCAGAATTCCGCACTGCGCGAGAAGCCCTTGCATGTCAAATCCGATCAGGGCATCAATGAACCCATTGATGGTCTTCAAGATGGTATCGTAATACCCCAGGAGCATCAGCATCATGCTTCCGCTCACACCCGGAACCACCATAGTTGCCGCAGCGATGATCCCGACCAGAAGCAGCTTCACGACATTCACAAGGCCAAAGCTTACATCTGCCGCATTTCCCCCGGTCTCTCCCATCACTGCCATCGCGATAACAACAGCGAAAAACACAAGAAACGCAAGGATCTTTCCCACAGATACCGAATGTCCTTTGACCTTCTTAAAAATAAACGGAAGGCTTCCCGCGATCAGCCCGCAGAACGCGAAATTCGTGGGAATGGGATGGTATTCCAGCAGATACTCAAACAGTCTGGAAAGCGCCACAATGGCGATTCCGGCCCCCACAAAAATCGGAATCAGGAGCTTCATGCTCTCCTTAAACTCTGATTTCAGATGTGTGATTGCATGGATCAGTTTGTCGTACAGTCCCATGGCGACCATCATCGTGCCGCCGCTCACGCCTGGTATGATATTCGCAATTCCGACTACCAGGCCCTGCAGCATTCTCTTTATCATCTCTATCATTCTCCTATCTTTATTTTCCTGCCTTCTCTCTGAGGAAATCCAGCAGCTTCTCCATTTCCCCCTTCGTCCCTACAGTAATTCTCAGATACTGTCTGATCTTCTCATCATTCCAATGTCTCACATAGATACGGGCTTCCTTCAGCTCTTCGAACAGCTGCCCCGCGTCGTACGCAGGATGGCGGACGAACAGGAAGTTCGCCCGCGAATCCGTGAACTCAAATCCCAGGGCGGCAAGCTCTTCTTTGAACCATTCTCTCGTTTCTACTATCTTACGGATATTGTTTTCGAAATATTCCTGGTCCTTCACCGCCGCCGCGCCGCAGATCAGGGCCGCCCGGCTCATGGTATAAGAATTGAAGGAATACTTCACGTCATTTAAACAGCGGATCAGATCCGGATTGGACACCGCATATCCGATCCGCATCCCCGCCATGCTCCGGGACTTGGAAAATGTCTGCGTGACGATCAGGTTGTCATACTTCCCGATCAGCTCCATGGCAGACCGCCCCGCAAAGTCCACGTACGCCTCGTCCACAATCACAATGGAATCCCGGTTATGGCGCAGAATATCCTCTATGAAATCCAGTTCCTCATAAATCGCTGTGGGCGCATTCGGATTGGGGAAAATGATTCCCCCGTTCTCACGGTAATAGTCCTCCCTGCGGATCCGGAAGCCTGAATCCAGCGAAGGGCATACGTAAGGGATTCTGTACAGCTCTGCCCATACTTTATAGAAGGAATATGTAATATCCGGGAAGAGCACCGGCTTGGAGGAATTGAAAAATGTCAGGAAACACAAGGACAGCACATCGTCTGACCCCACACCTACAAAAATCTGGTCCTCTCCCACCCCATAGTTCTCAGCCAGCGCCTGCACAAGTACGCTGGACGCAGGATCCGGATACAGGCGGAAATCCGCCGGGTCCAGAGAATCCAGCGCGGTCTTCACTCCCCGCGCCGGGGGATAGGGGTTTTCATTGGTATTTAATTTCACCACCTGCTCCTGGGGCTGTTCCCCTGGGACATAAGGCTCCACGGTCCGGATCTTCTCTAAAAGTTCTGCTCTGACTGCCATGCTGCTCTCCCTATAACTGATACTCTGCTGCCAGTTCTTTGAACTTCGGCAGGGAATTCACGATGGTCTCATATGCTACACAGTAAGCGATCCGCACGTATCCCGGACACCCGAAGGATGTTCCCGGCACGATCAGGATATTGTACTTCTTCGCTGCCGCGCAGAACGCCTTCTCGTCTGCCACCGGCGACTTCACAAACAGGTAGAACGCTCCCTCCGGCTTAATGCACTCGAATCCCAGCTCTTTCAATCCGTTGTAAAGCGTCTCTCTGTTCTTGTTATAGAAAGAAATATCCGTCTTCTCGTTTAAGCAGGCCTTCACTACCTTCTGCTGAAGGGTAGGCGCATTGACAAATCCCAGGATACGGGTCGCCACATTTGCTGCCGCAATCAGATTCTCACTGTCTGCCGCCTCGTCCGGAATCACAAGGTATCCGATTCGCTCTCCCGGAAGAGAGAGGGATTTGCTGTAAGAATATCCCACGATGGTATTGGCATAATATTTCGTCAGATATGGCACCTCAACACCGTCATATGCAAGTTCCCGGTACGGCTCGTCAGAGATCAGATAAATGTCTGTCCCGTACTCTGCCTGTTTCTTCTCCAGGACAGCAGCCATGGCCTGAATCGTCTCTTCAGAATAGACAACTCCCGTCGGATTATTCGGTGTGTTCACAATAACCGCTCTTGTCTTCGGAGTGATCTTCTCCTCGAACTCATCCAGCTTCGGCTGGAATGTTTCCGTATTCGGAGAAACCTCGACCAGCACCCCGTCATAGTTATTCGTATAGCTTCTGTACTCTCCGAAATAAGGAGCAAACACGATCACTTCATCCCCCGGATTGAGCAGTGCTTTGAGGATCACGTTCAGCCCTCCCGCAGCGCCTACGGTCATGGTGATATTCTTCGCGGCGAACGCCGTCCCGAACCGCTCGTTCAGCAACTCTGCCACTGCCTGGCGCACGTCCTCATATCCGGCATTGCTGTTCGTATACCCGTGGAGCACCACCGGGTCTTCCTCGCTTAACAGATCTATGATCGCCTGCTTCACAGACTCCGGTGCCGGAACGTTGGGGTTCCCCAGGCTGAAATCATAGACATTCTCCGCTCCGTAGATCTTCGCCAGCCGGTTGCCTTCTTCGAACATAGCGCGGATCGCCGAACTGTTTGCCACCATATTTTCCATTTTCTTTGATATCATATCTGTCACTCCTTTTCTCTTACGTCGCCCTTCTCCTCCAGGAATGCCGGCCGGTAGGAAAGCTTCGCCCGGCGAAGTCCTTCGGCACCGGTGTCCTCTTCCCGGTTCACGTACTTATAATCCATACATTCGTGCTGTACGAACTGCTGGTTAATCATGGGATATGCCCCATCCACATCTGGGAACGCTTTCTCAATGTGCACAACAAAAGTATCCTCGCAGAGGGGTTCCCCGACCGTAAACGCCACGATCTGTCCTCCTGTTTTGAGCACGCCGCCTTTCAGTCCCAGCTCCTTATAGAGCCGGAGTGAATTCAGCGTCACACACATCTCTGCGTTCTTCTCAATATCATCATCACATCCGTTCTGATTCCGCCATTTCAGAGCCATCTGGAAGCATGCCTCAACATTCTCATCACAGAGCGGCTCATAGGACCAGTCCGGATACAGCGTCTTAAACTTATTGATATGATTGCGCTTTCCATGGAGCTTCTTGCCGGCCAAAGCCGCCAGTTTCTCTGTCTCGTAGACATAATCCGCATAATCACGGTTGTAGTCCACGGTGAAACGGCCCGGATACCATGCTTCCAGCTGTGCAAACATCTCCGGAGTCACGTTGTACAGTATAAAAGGCCACCCTTTTTCCCTGCAATACTCCATCAGGAATTCAAGCGCTTTCTTAACATGTTCCAGTTCACCTGCCGGATAAGAAAACGCTGTTCCCTCGTCTTCACTCCTGAACACAAGCGCGTCCTCGATCACCGCATATTTCACTTTATAATGTCTGGACCAGAGGTAGACGTTCACAAAAGTACGTTCGCAGCTCCTGCTGGGAGACTTGGAAAAATATGAAGAAATCAGCTCCTGATCCTCCAGTTCCGGCCGTTTAAATACTGGTTCTGTCATATTGAATTAATCCTCCATCTTCGCAAGTTTCGCAGTCTGGTCCGCAGCGATCAGACTGTCGATGATCTCATCCAGATCCCCGTTTAATACGGAATCCAGCCGGTGCAGCGTCAGTTTGATTCTGTGGTCCGTCACACGTCCCTGGGGGAAATTATACGTACGGATCTTCTCGGAACGGTCTCCGGTTCCGATCTGGCTTCTTCTGGCCTCCGCCTCTGACGCCTGCTGCTTCTCCAGTTCCAGCTCATACAGTTTCGACCGGAGCAGGCGGAAAGCCTTCTCCTTATTCTGAAGCTGGGACTTCTCAGTCTGGCTGTAGATCACGATGCCCGTCGGATAATGGGTCAGACGTACCGCAGAGTCTGTCGTATTGACACACTGGCCGCCGTTGCCTGACGCGCGCATCACGTCGATGCGGATATCCTTCTCATCGATCACAACATCGACTTCCTCTGCTTCCGGCATGATCGCCACAGTCACCGTGGAAGTATGAATTCTTCCGCCGCTCTCTGTCTCCGGCACTCTCTGGACACGGTGCACGCCGCTCTCGTATTTCAGTCTGGAGTAAGCGCCCTGGCCTGTGATCATGAACACACATTCCTTGAATCCGCCGATGCCGTTCTCATTCAGCGAGATCAGCTCTGTCTTCCATCTTCTGCCGTCCGCATAATGCACATACATCCTGTAGATCTCAGCAGCGAAAAGGGCCGCCTCGTCGCCGCCTGCACCGGCACGGATCTCCACGATAACATTCTTGTCATCATTCGGATCTTTCGGAAGAAGCAGAATCTTTAACTCCTGCTCCAGCTCTTCTGCCCGTTTCTTTGCTTCATTTAATTCTTCCTTTGCAAGCTCCCGCATCTCCTCGTCAGACTCTTCCTCGAGCATAGCCAGGCTGTCCTCGATATTCTGCCGGCATTTCCTGTACTCATTGTACGCCTCCACAAGGGGTGCAAGGTCGCTCTGCTCTTTCATCAGCTTCCGGAACCGCTGGGGATCGTCTGCCACCCCCGGTTCCTGCAGTTCTCCCATGATCTCCTGATAGCGGACCACAAGATCTTCTAATCTGTCAAACATCTTCTCTATCCTCTTCTACTTTTTTTAAACCAACGATTTCTCTTTCGCATCCTCAGTGTCCGCAATCTCGCCTCCCGCATCATTTCTGCGAGGCTGATCCGGACAGTTCCTCTCCACTATACACGCCGCAGACCACACGGTCAAGCCCCGCCAGATCCTTTTTCACCCGGATCCCGGTATAGCCTGCCTTCTGCATGATGCCGCAGACGTCCTCTGCCTGGTCATACCCGATCTCAAAGAGCAGATGCCCGCCCGGCACCAGATATGCTCCTGCCTCGTCTGTGATCCTGCGGTAGAAATACAGCCCGTCCGCTCCGCCGTCCAGCGCCTCTCTGGGATCATGAATCCGGACCTCCTCCTGAAGCTTCTCGATCTCTGCGCTTCGGATATAGGGGGGATTGGAGAGAATCATCTGGAACTTGCCCTCCACATGCTCGAACAAGTCCCCCTGTACAAACTCCGCCCGGATCCCCAGCATGCCGGCATTCCCGGCCGCCGTTTCCAGCGCCTTCGCCGAGAGATCTGCCCCGACGCCTTCCGGCGCGGCTCCATTTCCCTTCGTCCCGGCATAATGAAGCACACTCAGCAGAATGCATCCGGAACCTGTGCACAGATCCAGGATCCGCCCGCCGCCGCTGCAGGCTCTCCACGGCCCGCTCCCGCTCTCTTCCTTCAGCAGGTTCAGAGCCTCTTCCACCAGAGTCTCCGTGTCCTGCCGGGGGATGAGCACGTCTTCACTTACCCGGAAGGGAAGTCCCATGAACTCCTGTATGCCGGTGATGTGCTGCAGAGGGACCCTTTCCGCGCGCCTGGTAATTGCACGCGCATACTCCTTCTGCCAGTCAGAAGTCATCTTCCGGTCCGGATCTGCGTAGAAGGAAGCCCGGCTGATGCCGGTCACATATTCCAGCAAGTACCACGCATCCAGGCCGGCCTCAGGCACCCCGGCAGCCTCCAGCTGTCTCCGTCCCTCCGCATAAGCGTCCCAGATACGGACCGTTCCCGCCGTCACAGGTTCTCCCTCTGCCAGGTCCGCCAGTCAAACACTTCCTCCACCGCGCGGATCCCGACTTCAATCATGCTGTCGTCCGGTTCTTTCGTCGTCATATTCTGCACCCACAGTCCTGGCTTGCTCAGCAGATTAATCAGCACATGATCGCTGTTCCCTGCCAGCCGGATGATCTCATAAGACACCCCCGCGATCAGGGGCAGGAGTGCAATCCGCAGGAGGACCCGCAGGATCTGAGATTCTGCTGTAATAAAGAAACAGAAAATAATACTCACAATCATCACAAAGAACAGGAAACTGGTTCCGCAGCGCTTATGCTGTTTGGAACTTCTGCGCACATTCTCTACGTTTAGTTCCAGCCCGTTCTCAATGCAGTTGATGCACTTATGTTCTGCTCCATGATACATAAACGTTCTTTTGATATCCTCTGTCCTGGAAATGAGGAAAATATAGAGGAGAAAAATCACCAGACGAATCACACCCTCAAATACGGTCATCACTGCCCGCGACTGGGTATGCCGTGCCGCCAATCCGCTCAGGACATAGGGCAAGACCATAAAAAGCGCCGCCGCAATGATCACGGCAAGAACCACCGTCAGATTCATAAAGATCTTGTCCTTCTTCTCCTGTTTCTCAGCTTCTTCCTTTGTCAGCACTTCTCCTTCTTCTTCCTCAAAGAAATTCGCGGAATACATCAGCGTTTTCA
The DNA here is from genome assembly GCA_949283695.1 of uncultured Eubacteriales bacterium. Classification (GTDB taxonomy): domain Bacteria; phylum Bacillota; class Clostridia; order Lachnospirales; family Lachnospiraceae; genus Mediterraneibacter. Next base: position 88,942 of record CASDTX010000015.1, read on the forward strand.
TGCCCAGCACCATGGAGTCCACAAAGTTAAAGATTCCCCGGATGAACGGGATCTTAAGCGGCGTCTCCCAGGGGATCACGCTGTGATAATCCTGAACATCCACAACGATCTCCCCGCTGCTTTTGCGCACTGCCACTGAGTACTTCTCTTCGTTTTTCATCATGATGCCTTCCAGGACCGCCTGTCCGCCTATTTTTGATGATTTCATACTGCCTCCTGGTTCTCTCTTCTGCCTGTCATAACGGATGCCTGGCCCTCACAGGAAAGGCCAGGCATCTGTTTATGTTCCTCTTACAGAAAGAGGCTGAGATGCTCCCACCTCAGCCTGCTCTTTGTATTCTTATTTAATACCATATTTCTTGTTGAACTTGTCAACGCGGCCGCGTGCCTGTGCTGCCTTCTGCTGTCCTGTATAGAACGGATGGCATTTGGAGCAGATTTCAACGTGGATGTTCTCCTTTGTAGAACCTGTTACAAATGTGTTTCCACAGTTGCAGGTCACTGTTGCCTGATGATATTTCGGATGGATTCCTTCGCGCATGATTTTCACCTCTCTATTTAAAATTATTAATTTAATCTCTAAACAGCTTTCTCATTGTAGCATAAGATAGTTTCAATTGCAACTCTTTTTTAGATAAACTTCTGACGGATCACCTGGTACACCAGTTCCGCGTTGGATCTCGTTCTTGAAAACATATTCAGCAGATTATCCACTGCCTCGTCGGCCTTCATGCCGTTCATGCCGCGGCGGATGATGTAGACTGCTTCCTGCTCTTCCTTATTTAATAAGAGATCCTCTCTTCTGGTTCCGGATTTCGGGATGTCAATGGCCGGGAACACTCTCTTTTCCTGGAGTTTCCGGTCCAGAATCAGCTCCATATTTCCGGTTCCCTTGAATTCTTCGTAAACCACATCATCCATCTTACTTCCGGTATCCACCAGCGCGGTTGCAAGGATCGTCAGGCTTCCGCCCTCTCTCATATTTCTCGCTGCCCCGAAGAACCGCTTCGGGCTGTAGAGCGCCGCCGGGTCAAGTCCTCCGGAAAGCGTTCTTCCGGACGGCGGCACAATCAGGTTATATGCGCGGGACAGTCTTGTAATACTGTCTAAAAGGATCATGACATCCTTGCCGTGCTCCACCAGACGTTTCGCTCTGGCGATCACCATCTCAGACACTCTCTTATGATGCTCCGGAAGCTCGTCGAACGTAGAATGAATCACCTCAACGTTCGGACCTTCGATGGCTTCCTTAATATCCGTAACCTCCTCCGGCCGCTCATCGATCAGGAGGATCAGAAGATGCATGTGCGGTTCTGCCTTCTGAACCGAGAGGGCTACTTCCTTGAGAAGGGTCGTCTTTCCGGCTTTGGGCGGTGATACAATCATCCCGCGCTGTCCTTTCCCGATCGGAGAGACCAGATCCATGATCCTCATCGCCGTGCTGCTGCCCGGCGTCTCCAGACGGATCCTCTGATTCGGGAAAATGGGCGTAAGATCTTCGAAGTTCTTGCGCTTCATGGCCTCTGCCGGACGCATCCCGTTAATCGTGGACACATACAAAAGGGCACTGAATTTCTCTCCCTGATTTTTCACTCTTGTATTTCCGATCAGGATATCCCCGGTCTTTAAGCCGAACCTGCGGATCTGGGCCGGAGATACATACACGTCATTTTCCCCGGGCAGATAATTATCGCTTCGGATAAATCCGAATCCATCCTGCATCACTTCCAGGATTCCGTTGGCCGTATGTCCGCTGTCCAGCTGCTCGATATCTGTCTCTGCTTTCTTCTCCCGCAGTTCCTCTTTCACTTCTTCTTTCGCCTCTGTGGCTGCTTCCTGCTGTTCCTCTTTTTCATCAAGGGCTAACATAGCGTCAATCAGAGCACTCTTTTTGAGCGTGGAGACACCTTTCATCTTTCTCGCTTTCGCAAGGTCTTTAAGCGTTGCCAGAGGAAGTGATTCATACTTTTCTCTCGTCATATCCTTTTCCTTTCATTACAAAAACAAATCTTAAAAGCTGCAAATCAAACTCACGCAGAACGCGCCTGTCCGCTTTCATCTGTATCTTTATATCTTCTGCTTATTAAATGCTTCGGGAATTTTCGTCTGAATTGACTTAAAATCGATAACGTGCATTAAATATGCGATTATTATACATTTCGTCTGCGCACTTGTCAAGACAGGGTTGAAAGTGCTATGATGTAAACCAGTGGCGGCAGCCACGACAGGCACTCGGTGCGGCTTTGCGAATAGCGCAGGCTGAACTGCTGCGATGTGCCAGATGTAAGATAGAACGATAAAAGTGAGGTAATCAGATGTCAAACAGGGATCAAGCACTTCAGATGCATGAGGAGTGGAACGGTAAAATAGAAACAACGGCTAAGGCACGGGTGAATTCCCGGGAGGATCTGTCCATCGCCTACACCCCGGGCGTGGCGGAACCATGCAAGGTGATCGCAGAGAATCCGGAAGCAGCATACACCTATACGATGAAAGCGAACACAGTTGCTGTCGTGTCCGACGGCAGCGCGGTTCTGGGGCTGGGCAATATCGGCGCCCTGGCTGCCATGCCGGTCATGGAGGGGAAAGCGGTTCTCTTCAAAGAGTTCGGCGGCGTCAACGCAGTTCCGATCTGCCTCGACACCCAGGACACGGAGGAGATTATCCGCACAGTTGTCAATCTCGCTCCCGCCTTCGGAGGCATCAACCTGGAAGACATCTCTGCTCCCCGCTGCTTTGAGATAGAAACCCGGTTAAAGGAGCTGCTGGACATCCCGGTATTTCACGATGACCAGCACGGGACTGCGATCGTAGTTCTGGCCGGGATCATCAACGCTCTGAAAGTGACCGGGAAGAAGAAGGAAGACTGCCGCATTGTCGTAAACGGTGCCGGAAGTGCAGGCGTCGCCATCACGAAACTCCTTCTCACTTACGGATTTCCGCGTATTACGATGTGCGATATTAACGGCATCATCTCCAAGAATTCCGAAGGACTCAACTGGATGCAGAAGGAAATGGCAGAAGTCACCAACCTGGAAGGCCGCACCGGAACACTGACAGATGCGCTTAAAGGCGCCGACATCTTCGTAGGTGTCTCCGCCCCGGGAATTGTCTCTCAGGAGATGGTCGCATCCATGAACAATGACGCGATCCTCTTCGCCATGGCCAATCCGGTGCCGGAGATCATGCCCGATCTGGCCAAAGCCGCAGGGGCAAAGGTCGTTGGAACCGGACGTTCGGATTTCCCGAACCAGGTCAACAATGTGGTCGCCTTCCCCGGGATCTTCAAGGGCGCTCTGGAAGGCCGCGCATCCCAGATCACGGAAGAGATGAAGCTGGCGGCAGCAGAAGCCATCGCAGGCCTGGTACCGGAAGAAGAACTGAACGAGGACAATATCCTCCCGGAGGCGTTCGACCCAAGGGTGGCAGAGACGGTCAGCCGCGCGATCAAGGAACATATCTGATGGACCGTTGGGACGGCAGACGCTATCATTCGCTGGACTTTGAACTGAAGCATACGTTCGGTGAGAAAGTATATAAAATCACGTTAAACGGCGGCATGACCTGCCCGAACCGGGACGGAACGGCCGGGAATGGCGGCTGTATCTTCTGCAGCGCGAAAGGTTCCGGTGATTTTGCAGGGAATGCGGCGCTCTCCGTGACCGAACAGCTGCGCGCGGGGAAGGAACAGCTCCTGTCGAAACGGCCGGTGCACTCCTACATTGCATACTTCCAGGCTTTTACCAACACTTACGGACCGGTAGAGTATCTGGAGCGGATCTTCACTGAGGCAGTGCAGGATCCGGAAGTCAAGGTTCTCTCCATCGCCACCCGTCCGGACTGTCTGGGCGAAGATGTCCTCCGCCTGTTGAGCCGGCTGAACCAGATCAAACCGGTATGGGTAGAACTGGGGCTTCAGACCATCCATCCGGAAACCGCCCGCTTCATCCGCAGAGGGTATGAGCGCAGCGTCTTTGACGAGGCTGTGAAGAATCTGCGCCGGATCGGGATCACGGTGATCGTCCACGTGATTCTCTTTCTCCCCGGCGAGACAGAAGAAATGATGCTTGAAACGATCGACTATCTGAATCGGTGCGACATCCAGGGGATCAAACTCCAGCTTCTGCATATCCTAAAAGGGACGGATCTGGCGCAGATCTACGCAGAGACTCCCTTTTTCGTTCCGGATCTGGAAGCGTATCTTCGGATGCTGGGAATGTGCATCGCCCGGCTGCGTCCGGATCTGGTGATCCACCGGCTGACCGGAGACGGTCCGAAGGAACTTCTCATCGCGCCTCTGTGGACCGGCGCAAAACGGACAGTACTGAACCGTCTGCACCAATACCTCAAAGGAAATGATATATGGCAGGGAAAGGAATATTATGGCTGAAACATTTACACTCTATAAACTGATCATACTGTACATGCTGAAGAAAGTGGACTTCCCCCTCTCCACTTCCCAGATCTCGGAGTTCGTCCTGGACAAAGAATACACTTCCTATTTCCGGCTCCAGGAGGCGCTGTCTGAACTGGCTGCGTCGGGGCTGATACGGACGGAAAACACCCATAACCGCACTCTGTATCATCTGACAGAAAACGGTGCCCAGACCATCCACTATTTCGGCAATAAGATCTCGCCTGCCATCCGCAGGGATATTGATGAATTCTTGAAAGAAAAGCAGTATGATCTGAAAGAGGAAACTTCGATCAAGTCCGATTATTATCTGACAACAAGCAAGGAATATGAAGTGCGGTGCCAGATCGTAGAAAACGGCTCCAGCCTCATCGATCTCAAACTCACCGTTCCGACCGAGAAAGAAGCGGAAGCCATTGCCAATCACTGGGATTTAAACAGCCAGGAGCTATATGCTTTAATCCTGGCGAATCTTCTGTAAATATTCCCTGATCTGTTTCTCATAGCCAAGCACGCCGGGTTCATAGAACCTGGCGTTTTTGATTTCATCCGGAAGATACTGCTGCTTCACATAATGCCCCGGATAATCATGGGCATACTTGTAGCCGACGCCATGTCCCAGTTTCTGAGCGCCTTTATAGTGCGCGTCCTGCAAATGGACGGGAACTGTGGTCTGATACTGCTCCACAGCCCGGTTCGCCGCAAAAATCGCATTCGATGCGGCGTTGCTCTTCGGCGCGCAGGCGATATAGGTCACCGCCTGAGACAGAATGATCTGAGCTTCCGGCATACCCACCCTCTCCGCTGCCTGGGCCGCGGAGACGGCAACCGTGATTGCCATGGGATCTGCATTCCCCACATCCTCTGAAGCACAAATCATAATCCTTCGGGAAATGAACTTCACATCCTCCCCTGCATACAGCATTTTCGCCAGATAGTAGACCGCCGCGTCCGGGTCAGAGCCCCGCATACTTTTAATAAAGGCGGAAATGATATCATAGTGGCTGTCCCCTCTTTTATCATAATTTACCACACGTTTCTGGATACATTCGGAAGCCACATCCATGGTAATGTGGATCAGCCCGTCCGCACTGCGCTCCGTCGTCAGTACCCCAAGTTCTGCCGCGTTCAGCGCATTTCTGGCATCCCCTCCGGAGAGATCTGCCAGGAATTCTAACGCATCCTCGTCGATCCGGGCACGGAAGCTTCCCATGCCTTTCTGCTCGTCTTCCACGGCACGTCTCAGAAGGATCTTAATATCTTCCTTATCCAGCGGTTTCATCTCAAAGATACTGGAACGAGAAAGGAGCGCGCTGTTCACCTCGAAATACGGATTCTCCGTGGTGGCTCCGATCAGGATCACGGTTCCGTCCTCCACGAACGGCAGAAGATAATCCTGCTGCCCCTTATTAAACCGGTGGATCTCATCGATGAAAAGGATCGTCTTCTTCCCATACATGCCTTTCAGATCCTTTGCCGCCCGTATTACCTCTTCCATGTCTTTCTTCCCGGCCACGGTCGCGTTGATCTGCCGGAAATCTGCGCTGGTCGTGTTGGCGATCACTTTGGCCAGTGTGGTTTTCCCGGTCCCCGGCGGCCCGTAGAAGATCACAGAGCTTAGCTTATCTGCCTTAATCGCACGGTAGAGAAGCTTATCCTTCCCGATAATATGCTGCTGCCCCACAACCTCTTCCAGAGATGTGGGCCGCATCCTGGAGGCAAGCGGCGCCTCTTTCTCCTGCTCCTTTTCTCTCATATAATCAAACAGATCCATTGTTTCTCCTCCTGCTGTTCTCTCCCTGCTCAGTACCGTATCCTGCCAGCTCCCGGATCACTTCACCCGCGATCAGAAGCCCTGCCACCGGCGGGACGAAAGAGATGCTCCCCGGCACACTCCTGCGTGTCCCCGGATCTTCCCCGGTCTTTCTGCCCTTCACGTCCACAGGCATTTCCCTGGAATACAGTACTTTCAGATGCGGGATTCCCCGCTTCTTCAGTTCCCTTCTCATCACGCGGCAGAGCGGACACACACTGGTATCCTCCAGATCCGCGATCTTAAAGAGCTCCGGATGCAGTTTATTCCCGGTCCCCATACTGCTGATAAGCTTCAGATTCCACTGATCTGCCAGAACAGCCAGGGCAATCTTCGCACTCACTGTATCGACCGCATCGATCACATAATCCGGCTGGCCTGTCTGTTCAAAAATCGTCTCAATATTGTCCGGCAGAACAAACTGTTCAAACGTCTCTACCCGGATCTGCGGATTGATGTCCCGGATCCGCTCTTTCATTACTTCCGTCTTATATCTTCCAACCGTACTGTGGAACGCAATAGACTGCCGGTTAATATTCGTCAGCGACACCCGGTCATTGTCGATCAGGATCAGCCTTCCCACACCGCCGCGGGCCAGCGCCTCAATGCAGTGGGACCCTACACCGCCCACGCCGAACACCATAACCGAGGCGTTCTTCAGACGCTCGACCCCTTCTGTTCCAATCAGAAGCTCTGTTCTTGAATATTCACTGATCATCGTCCTCTATCCTTTCATCCTCACGCACCGTTCCGTACACTCGTACATCGTTTCGAAAATAACTGCGCGATTGATCCAATGATTAATCGAACGATATACTAGTCCATGAGAAGTTTATCCAATGTCACAAACTCATACCCCTCGTCTTTCAGGATATCCACGATCTGCAGTGCCGCCTCCACTGAGGTCTCATAGCAGTCGTGCATGAGAATGATATCATTTTCCTCCACGTCCGTCACTACCTTCCGCACAATTTCAGCAGTATTTTTCGTCACCCAGTCACTGGAATCCACTGTCCACTTCACATACAGCTTATCCGGCTCTTCCTCTCCCTGAGGAAATGCCCCGAACGGCGGCCGCACCAGGAAGGGGGAGGCTCCGGTGATCTCCTCGATCAGCTGATCCGTCATCCCCAGCTCTTCCTCTGCCCCGCTGCTGCTCAGCTTCGCAAGATTCACATGGTGATACGTATGATTGCCGATCAGATGGCCTTCTGCGTACATCCGGCGGACCAGGGACTCATTGCCGTCCTGGCTGATATTGGCGCCGATCAGGAAGAAGGTCGCCTTCACGCCGCGCTCCTTCAGCCCGTCCAGCAGAACCGGCGTCCATTCCGCATCCGGCCCGTCATCGAAAGTAATGGCGATCAAGGGGGCCGTCCCGGGAACAGAATCCATCGCAGACTCCCTATCAGCAGAATCCGCAGCGCTTAGAGCTGCAGTCTCCGCTTCCAAGGCCTGCGGCTCCCGGTATAGGGGAACTGTCAGAAACAGCCAGACCAATCCCAGTGCCTGGAGCCTTGGCTTCAGGTTTCTGCTCCCCGGCCCGATCTTTCTTCCTGCTCTCTTCTTCATGCTTCCACTGCTCCGCTGCTGTCTTCACCCAATTATATGCCGGTGCGGATGTCCTGATTCACACTCCGCTGCCCGGCTGGCCGGATGTTCTCTTTATCTTGCGATATTCAGAAGGGCTGATCCCTTTCTGCTTCTTAAATGCTTTCGAGAAATAGAGATTGTTCTCAAAGCCCACAGAATAGGCGATGGCCGAAACCGAAAGCCCGGTTTCCTTCAGCAGGTGGCAGGCCTGCTTGATCCGGTATTCGGTCAAATATTCTTTGGGCGATTTTCTCATGTAATTCTGAAAGGAACGGAACAGGTGACTGCGGCTGATGCCTACATAAGACGCAATATCCTCCACTGTGATGGCATAAGAATAGTTCGTTCCGATATAGCTCTCCGCCTTTTCCACATAGGTAAGCTGGATATCCTTTTCCTGCTCCTTCCTTCCGGAATAATGCATAAACACTGCCAGAAGGCTGTAAAGCTCCCCCGTCATAGCCACGGACGCCTCATAGGTATTTCCTTTCACCCGGTAGATCCGTTCCAGCCCGTCCCGGATCTCCTCCTCGGGGATCTTCCCCCGCAGGATATACGGAGACTCCCTGCTGAAGTCCGTGCTGCGGATAATCGAGGCCGCATCAGCGCCCATAAATCCGGCCCAGGAATACTCCCAGGGTTCTTCCCGGTCCGCCTGATACTGAAGCTCTGCCCCGGGGTAGAGAATAAAGGTATCTCCCGCTTCCAGCCGCCTGGAGAAGCTGCCCACCGTGTAGGTGCCGCTCCCGGACAGAATATGATGGATACAGTAGTGATCCCTCACCCCCGGTCCCCACTGATACTCTGGCTCGCACTTCTGATAGCCCGCGTTATAGACAGACAGAGAATTCAGAAAATTCTCTCCCATTTTATAAGAATACTTATATGATCCTTCCATCCTGCTCCTCCATTTTCCGCAGCCGCCGAAGCCGGCTGCCCAAACTGCAGCGCCGGTATATCAGGGGCAGCCCCCTCATGCCGCCTCCTTTCGGCGCTAACGATATTATAACCTTTCTGCAGATTCTGTGCACAACATTTTTACATAAATCTGCACGTAATTTTTATGGACGTCAGACGTCTTTTATTTTATACTGGAAACAGATTACAGCGTGAATCATATTTTCAAATTCCAGACAGAGGAGGATCACGAAATGAAACAGAAACTTTTTGACAGATTTGCAGAACTTTTCGGCAGCAGTGACGGTGCCCGCTTCTACTTTTCCCCGGGACGCGTCAATCTCATCGGCGAGCATACAGATTACAACGGCGGGCATGTTTTCCCCTGCGCGCTGACGATGGGAACCTACGGAGCTGCCCGCAAAAGGGATGACCGCAAGATACATTTTTATTCTATGAACCTGGACAAATTCGGCGTGGTTGAGGCCTCTCTCGACGATATGACCAACAAGCCGGAATATAACTGGGCGAACTATCCTCTTGGAGTTGTCTGGGCATTTCATGAGAAAGGCTATGACCTGAAGAGCGGTTTCGATATGGTGATCTGGGGCAATATCCCGAATGGATCCGGACTTTCCTCTTCTGCCTCTCTGGAAGTGCTCACCGGCGTCATCCTGACGGACCTGTTCGAGATCACAGATCTGTCGATGACGGACCTTGCTTTCATCGGACAGTATTCTGAGAACAATTTCAATGGATGCAACTGCGGAATCATGGATCAGTTCGCAGTTGCCATGGGGAAGAAAGACAACGCGATCTTCCTTGACACAAACACAATGAACTATGAATATGCTCCCATCAAACTGGACGATGCCAAGATCGTCATCACGAACAGCAAGGTCAAACACAGTCTCGTAGACTCCGCGTACAATGACCGCCGCCGGGAGTGCACAGAGGCACTTGCAGCACTGAAAACAAAGCTCGATATCACTTCCCTGGGTGATCTGACTCCGGAGGAATTCGAGGCAAACAAAGATCTCATCAAAGATCCGGTACAGTTAAAGCGTGCGAAACATGCTGTCTATGAGAATCAGCGCACCATCGACGCTGTGGCTGCGTTAAAGGAGGGGGACATCGCAGCGTTCGGCGGACTTATGAACCAGTCCCATATTTCCCTGCGCGATGATTATGAAGTATCCTGTGAAGAGATTGATCTTCTGGTGGATCTTGCCTGGAAGATCCCGGGCGTCATCGGTTCCCGTATTACAGGCGGAGGATTCGGCGGATGTACGGTCAGCATCGTGAAAAATGACGCGGTAGATACCTTTATTGAAAGCATCGGGAAGACTTACAAGGAAAAGGCCGGCCATGAGGCCGAATTCTATACCGTGGACATCGGCAGCGGCGCGTCCCGACTGGACGGCTGATCTGCAGGATCATTGATCCGGCACACTTGTTTCATCTGACAATTGAATGCATGACAGAACCGGGAGCAGCTGACCGGAACCACCGGCTGCACCGGTTTCTTATCAGGGAGGGAAATCACTATGCTCTATGAAGCGATCACAAAACTTGTTCAGTACGGAATCAGCACAGGTCTGACTCCTGAATCCGAGCGCATCTATACAACCAATCTTCTTCTGGATCTGTTCCACGAAGACGACTATGAGGAGGTCGACTGCAGCACCGAGAATATCGAGCTGGAAGACGTGTTAAAGGAGCTTCTCGACGAGGCAGTCAAGCGCGGAATCATTGAAGACAGCATTACATACCGGGATCTGTTCGACACGAAGCTGATGAACTGCCTGGTACCCCGTCCGGCGCAGATCCACGCTGATTTCTGGAAGAAATACGAAGAATCACCTCAGGCTGCCACTGACTACTACTATAAGCTGAGCCAGGACAGTGACTACATCCGCCGCTACCGGATCAAAAAGGACCGCAAGTGGACCGTTGATACCGAATACGGCACACTGGACATTACCATCAACTTATCCAAACCGGAGAAGGATCCCAAAGCGATCGCAGCTGCAGGCGCTGCAAAGTCTTCTTCCTATCCGAAATGTCAGCTCTGTATGGAAAACGAAGGGTACGCGGGCCGTGCAAACCATCCGGCCAGAGAGAATCACCGAATCATTCCCATCACAATCCAGGGAAAGAAATGGGGATTCCAGTACTCTCCTTATGTATATTATAATGAGCACTGCATCGTATTCAACGGAGAACACATCCCGATGAAGATCGACCGGAGTGCATTTGCCAAGCTGTTTGATTTCCTGAAGCTCTTCCCGCACTATTTCCTTGGCTCCAATGCAGATCTCCCGATCGTCGGAGGTTCGATCTTAAGCCACGATCATTTCCAGGGCGGGAACTACACCTTCGCCATGGCAAAAGCTCCCGTGATCGAAGAATTCCAGGTTGCAGGGTACGAAGATGTAACTGCAGGCATCGTCAAATGGCCGCTCTCTGTGATCCGTCTCCAGAGCACCGATCCGGAGCGCATCATTGATCTGGCAGATCATATTCTCGGGAAATGGCGTTCTTATACGGACGAAGCAGCGTTCATCTTCGCTGAAACCGACGGAGTGCCGCACAACACGATCACGCCGATCGCCCGCAGGAGGGGAGATCTGTTTGAGCTGGATCTCACGCTGAGAAATAATATTACCACCGAGGAGCATCCGCTGGGTGTCTATCATCCGCACGCAAACCTGCACCACATTAAGAAAGAGAACATCGGTCTGATCGAGGTGATGGGACTTGCAGTACTTCCGGCCCGCCTCAAAGGAGAGATGGAGCTCTTAAGAGAATACATTCTGGAGGGAAAAGATATCCGCAGCAGCGAGCAGATCGCAAAACATGCGGACTGGGTAGACGAATTCCTGCCCGCCTACACCGATGTCAGCGCAGACAATATTGACCATATCCTGGAGCAGGAAGTCGGAAAAGTATTCTGCCAGGTACTGGAAGACGCAGGCGTATATAAATTTACCGACGAAGGTCTGGCAGCGTTCCGCAGATTTATCAGCGTACTTTAGAATTCTGCTGAGCCAGACAAGACCTGACGAACATTCTGAATATGCATGAAAATGGGGCTGCCTTTTCAGGCAGCCCTGCTATGTATCTTCTTGTTTTTCTCGATTATGACTCTGTAAAATAGACGGGTCTGTCCCTGGTAGGAAGTGCTTCCGGAAAGATCCCTTCTGTCTCGAATATGACAATCTCGTTCCTTCCTTTGTGAAGAAATACACCGGGAACGTACAGATAGCCCACAGGCCCTCTGTTCCAGTATCTTCCGATATTCCGCCCATTTACGAAAACGCAGCCCTTCCCAAAACTTCTCAGATCCAGAAATGTATCCCGGGGCCTCTCTGCCAGAAGTTCATATCTGAGAAATACCGGCATCTCATCTGTGCATCCCTCTCCGTCAGCCTCAAATGGAATCCCGCTGATCTCCTTCAGATCCAGTGCATATTGCTCCCAGCCGCTCTCGAAATGAATATCCACCATCACGCCGCCCCAGATTCCTTTCTTCTGAGTCGGTGCTGCCAGCCGGGGGCCGTAGTTGACCCGCCCCAGATTCTCCGCAAGGATCTCCAATACGTTCGTCCCTCTCCGGAATTCCATTGTGATTTCCTCGCCGATCTCATCGCCGCACTGCGCAGCGATATAAGTTCCGTTCAGATAGATCTTCACACGGTCCCCGGCCCGGACCACTTTCACCTTCATCAGAGCGCCGAAGCCTTCCACTTCCGTCCGGTACAGGATATAGCCATACCCGCTCCCCGCCTCTTCCATCGGCATGGGGTGCGCACTGTTCTGCCGTATACTCAGTCTGTCCAGACAGCTTCTCAGAGAAGCGCTTCCGGTGAGCGGCGCCGCGTCATACCCGGCACGGGATCTGTCCCGGGGCGGAAGCGTCTCCTGCTCCGGGAATCGTTCATGGACTGCCTCCTGTATCCGATAGAACTTCTCCGTCGGTTCGCCCCACTCTGTAAGCACTGCGTCATAATCGTATGACGTAATCTGCGGAAGTTCTTGGTCGCCGTTTGCAGAACAGCCGTTATAGAACCCGAAGTTCGTGCCGCCCTGGAACATATATAGATTCACAGACGCCCGCTGAAGTACAGCCTTCACTTCTTCCGCCGCGTCTCTGGCGTCTCGCCGGATCACAGCCTCTCCCCAGCAGTTAAACCACCCGTCCCAGAATTCCATGCACATCAGGGGCAGTTTCTTGCCGTGCTTCTCCATAAAACGCTCCAATGCGTCCAGATTCTCCGCGGAGCCGGAGCCAAAATTAACCGTCGGCAGAACCCCGTCCTCAATCAGGCTTCCCGCCTCCAGCGCAGCATCCCACCCGCCGTCTGAAGTAAACAGCTCCACACTGGCGCCGCACTCTCTCATCATGCGCACGAGAGCTCTGAGGTAAGACTTCTCATTCCCATACGATCCATACTCATTCTCCACCTGCATCATCAGCACCGGGCCGCCCTCTGTGATCTGAAGGCTCTTGATTCTCGCAAAGAGAACCTCATAATACGCCCGCACCTTCGAAAGGAAGAGAGGATCCTCCGTCCTTACCTTCAGATCCGGATACCGCAGAAGCCATGCCGGAAGCCCGCCGAACTCCCATTCCGCGCAGATATAGGGAGCCGGCCGCAGAATTACCCACAGTCCCATCTTCTGAGCCAGCCGCACGAACGCTTCTACATCCTTCTCCTCAGAGAAGTCAAAGACTCCTTCTTCCGGTTCGTGCAGATTCCATGGAATATAAGTCTCCACTGTGTTAAACCCCATGGCCTTCAAATTATACAGCGTGTCTTCCCAATACTCCCGGGGAATGCGGAAGTAGTGGACCGCCCCTGACAGGATCCGGAACGGCCTGCCGTTCAGCAGGAACTCTTCCCTTATTTCAAATGTATTCATCTCCTCTTCCTCCTCTCTGTCTGTTCCTACTATCTAAGATATCAGTTTTTCTCAGGAAGTTCAATCTTAAATGGAGGAGGCTGAAAGTCCACTGCCGCCGGCGCCGATGAACAAGAGCAACACGCCTCAACCTGCACTGCATGCTTATTGCGGCCGCCGTTATACTCCGGCTGTTTTCCGATATAAGCAAGGATACCGCCGTCCACATACAGAATGTGGCCGTTCACAAAATCAGATGCTTCTGACGCAAGAAATACCGCCGGTCCCTGCAGATCTTCCGGATTGCCCCATCTTGCGGCCGGTGTCTTAGAGACGATGAACTGGTCGAAGGGATGTCTGCTGCCATCTGCCTGCCGCTCGCGAAGGGGAGCTGTCTGCGGGGTTGCAATATACCCGGGGCCGATGCCGTTGCACTGAATATTGTACTCTCCGTATTCAGAACAGATATTCCTTGTCAGCATCTTCAGTCCGCCTTTGGCTGCCGCATAGGCGGATACAGTCTCGCGTCCAAGCTCACTCATCATAGAACAGATATTAATGATCTTTCCATGCCCTTTCTCGATCATTCCCGGGATCACTGCCTTAGAGACAATGAACGGTGCGTTCAGGTCAACGTCAATGACTTTGCGGAACTCGGATGCTTCCATCTCTAACATCGGCTTTCTCATAATAATGCCCGCATTATTCACAAGGATGTCAATGATTCCGACTTCCTCTTTAATCTGCGCAACCATTGCTTTTACCTGTTCCTCGTCTGTCACATCGCATACATAGCCGTATGCCTGAATCCCTTTTTCCTGATAAGCGGTCAGTCCTATCTCCACCTTCTCCGGGCTGATGTCATTGAAGCAGATCACTGCTCCTGCCTCCGCGTACGCAGCCGCAATTCCGAATCCGATTCCATAAGAAGCTCCTGTTACAAGTGCGATTTTACCTTCAAGTGAAAAGTTTGCCATCATTCTCTCTCCTTTTCCTGTATCTTCTGACCGCTATCTCAGCGTCCGGTTATCAATATTGTCCATGTCTCCGTAATCCTGATTCTCTCCGCACATTCCCCAGATGAACGTATATGCCCTGGAGCCGCAGCCGGAATGAATGGACCAGCTCGGTGAAATGACTGCCTCTTCGTTCCTCATAATGATATGCCTTGTCTCGGACGGTTCTCCCATATAATGGACGACGAACGCATCCTCCGGCAGATCAAAGTACAGATAGACCTCCATCCTTCTGTCATGCGTGTGGGCCGGCATAGTATTCCATACACTTCCCGGCATCAGTCTGGTCATACCCATGGCCAGCTGACAGCTCTCCACCTGTCCGGCAACAATGTACTTATTGATCACCCTGTGGTTCGAATCTTCCAGCGTCCCGCACTCAACCTTGTTCTCATCCTTGATGATCACAACCCCTTCTCCAGCTTCACCCTCCGGCTTGATATGTACCGTTGGATACGCGATATGCGCCGGTGCGCTGTTCAGATAGAATTTCGCCGGCTCAGAGGGATCTTTGCTCTCGAAAGAGATCGCTTTCGCCCCTCTTCCGATATACATTCCTTCTCTTGCCTTAATATCATACGCGCGGCCGTCAACTGCAACGACGCCGTCTCCTCCGATATTAATCAGCCCCATTTCCCTCCTCTGCAGGAAATATTCCGCCCTCAGCTCCTGTCCGGCTGTCAGTTCAAGCTGTCCGCTGACCGGCACTGCTGCGCCTGTGATGATACGGTCAATGTGGCTGTAAACAAGATTGATTTTGTCAGTTTCGAAAAGATTCTGGATCAGGAACTCCTCTCTGAGTCTGTCCGTTGTGTAATGCTTCACGTCTTTCGGTGAAGCGGCTGTTCTTACTTCCATGATGTTCCTCCTTATGATTTCTTCTTTCAGGTCTCGCCTTTAGATAGAAGTATAGCATTCGTTTTATTCCATTTCTTGTTTTTTATTGACTTGAATCTTGAAAATATTGAACACTAAATCTATAATAAAAACAGCGCCGGTGTACAAGAGACGCCGACGCCAGTGTTTCATGAAAGGAGGAATTACCATGAAAGCATGCCCTTCTTGCAAAGATTCGATGCGCAGCTGCATGGAGTCGCACACCTTTGCTTACGCGCATCTGTACAGCGATGAGAAAGCCATGGACATGCACATTCATGACTGCTATGAAGTTTATTATTCCATCTCCGGCGGGAAACAGTTTCTCATTGATAACTGTTTCTACACCATTGAAAAAGGAGATATTTTCCTGATCAACCAATTCGAGAGTCATTACCTGTCTCAGATTGACAGCCAGACCCATGAAAGGATCATCCTTTCTATTGCGCCGGATTATCTGAAACGTCTCTCCACCGAGAAAACAGACCTGGACCGCTGCTTTCAGTTCCGCGATACCCGCATGCCCCACCGGCTGCATCTGAACCCGGAGGAACAAAGCCGCTTTCTGTACTATATCCACCGATTTGCAGAGAATCAGGGGCTGGGGGAAGATATTATCGATGAGGCTGTGTTCCTGGAACTGATGGTCTTCTTAAACCGTGCTTTTGACAGAAGGTGCCGGACTCTGGAAGAAGAAAGCACATCCGGCGCTCCCGGGTACCGTTCCCAGGTCGATGAGATTCTCTCCTACATCAATACTCATATTCAGGGAAGCCTTTCCCTGGAAGAACTGTCTTCGCACTTTTTCCTGAGCAGTTCCTATATCTGCCGTATCTTCAAGGCTGCTACAGGTACGACGATCAACAAATACATTACGGCAAAAAGAATCACTCTGTCCAAGTCGCTGCTCAGTCAGGGATATTCTGTCAATGAGGCTTGTGAGGCCTGCGGATTCAATGATTACAGCAATTATCTGAAAGCATTCACAAAAGCCGTCGGCATCTCTCCCAAGAAATACGCGCAGTTCAATTCCTGATCAGAACGCAGCTTTGACATGCCGGGGCTGTATGTTCCCGGCTGATGATCTATTATAAAGGAGGTAAAATACTCTTATGAAACAATGTATGGATTCTGACAATCTTCACCGCCGTCTGAAGAAAATCATCGGACAGGTACAGGCGATTGACCGCATGATTGATGAAGATATCCCCTGCGAGGACATCCTTTCTCAGATCAATGCCGCGAAATCGGCGCTTCACAAAGCCGGCCAGATCGTGCTGGAAGGCCATATCAACCACTGCGTGCGGGATGGGATTGCCCACGGAGATGTAGATCAGACAATCGCAAATTTCACAAAAGCAGTAGAACGGTTTGCCAATATGAAGTAGTTCTCTTGACAGCCCATACCTGTATAGGTATATAATATACCCATATAGGTATGGGTATATTTTGAGAGGAGGAACTTTCCATGCAGAAACTAGAAAAACTTCTGGAGTGGGGAGGGATGAGAAGAGATGTTGCTTTCCTGATCATCTCCGGTGCCGCCCTTATATTCAGTATCTTCGGCATATCCCCCTTCCCATTCGATATGGCGTGGACTGCTATTATTTTATGCGGGATCCCGATTATCCTGGAGGCAGTCATCGGCCTGGTCACAGCTTTTGATATCAAAGCAGACGTTCTGGTTTCCATCGCGCTTATTGCGTCTGTCATTATCCGGGAAGATTTCGCAGCCGGGGAGGTCGCCTTCATTATGCAGCTCGGTGCTCTCCTGGAGGACCTTACTGTGGCCAAGGCGAGGGCCGGCATCGAGAAACTCGTTCACCTTACCCCGCGTACTGCGAGAAAGCTGACTGGTGAAAAGGAAGAGATTCTGCCCGCGGAATGCGTGCAGACAGGCGATATCCTGCGTGTACTCCCCGGCGAGGCGATCCCGGTGGACGGTGTGATTCTCTCCGGTGAAACATCGGTGAATCAGGCGGTCATGACAGGAGAATCTCTTCCTGTAGACAAAGGCCCCGGCGATGAGGTGTCCAGCGGAACCGTCAATCAGTTCGGCGCTTTTGAGATGCGGGCATCCAAGGTAGAAGAAGACAGCTCCATCCAGCGCATGATCCGGCTCGTGCAGTCTGCGGATGCAGGGAAGGCAAAGATCGTGGGCATTGCCGACCGCTGGGCGACCTGGATTGTGGTGATCGCGCTCAGCGCGGCAGCGATTACCTGGCTTGTTACGGGTGAGATTATTCGAGCTGTGACTATTCTCGTTGTATTTTGCCCCTGTGCTCTTGTCCTGGCTACTCCTACCGCCATTATGGCAGCCATCGGAAATGCCACAAAGCATGGATTTCTCGTACGGGAAGGGGATGCCCTGGAACGACTCTCTTCTGTGAAAACCATTACATTCGATAAAACCGGTACTCTGACCTGCGGAATTCCCCAGGTAACAGCGGTCAGGAACTTCCGGTCCGAATACAGTGAGCAGGAGCTCTACCGGCTGGCTGCCAGTTCTGAGCTGAACTCTGAGCACCCGCTGGGGAAAGCGATCGTGCGCTGCTGCCAGAAAGAAATCGGTCCTGCTCTGCAGACTCCGGATGATTTCCGTATGATTCCGGGACGGGGTGTGCAGGCGGCTGTATCCGGACAGATCATCCTGGCCGGAAATCCCCAGCTGTTCACAGAGAACGGCATTTCATTTCCAGAGAAGATTCTTCACGAAGCAGAGACTTATCTGAAGGAAGGGAGCACGGTGATCTATCTCGCGGTCAATGGAATGCCTGCCGGATTCATCGCTCTTGCGGATACCCTGCGTCAAGATTCTGCAGCCACCATCGATGCGGTCAGATCCTGCGGCGCAACCCCGATCCTTCTTACCGGTGACCATGAAAACGCAGCGCTTCATATTGCCAGGGAACTGGGGATTGACGAGGTCCACGCCGGCTGTCTGCCGGAAGATAAGATCCGCTGGATTGAAACCTTAGAAAAGGCCCAGCGTCCGGTATGCATGATCGGAGACGGCATCAACGATGCTCCTGCACTGAAAACCGCATGCGTAGGAATCGCAATGGGCGGAATCGGAAGCGATATCGCCGTAGATGCAGCGGATATCGTCCTTGTGAACGACGATATGAAAGAACTCCCCCACCTGCTTCGGCTTTCCAGGCGGATGATGGGTACGATCCGGCTGAATCTGACCTTCTCAATGACACTGAACTTCGCAGCAATCGTTCTTGCCATCACCGGAATCTTAAATCCGGTAGTCGGTGCTCTGGTACATAATGCAGGAAGCGTACTGGTCATTGTAAACTCTGCCTTTCTGCTGACATGGAAGAACGAATAAACAGCTATCTTTCAAAAGAGACAGGACAGCATCCTCTCCTGCTGTCCTGTCTCCAGCGCCGGCGGCCAAGGAGCAACACGCCCCTTGGCCACCGACACTATCATTTGCTGCAAAACAAAATCAGAAACGAATCCTCACTCTCTGATACTGTGCGCTGCCGAAGCCGAGAATCATCATAAATACCGGCTCCAGTAGCCACAGTCCGATTGCGAACGCAGTTCCTTTCCCGAAGCTTCTCGCCATATTCAGGCTATAGCCAAGGGCAATTACAACCGTGGCCAGTCCACAGATTGTCCCTATTATTCCATACATGCTCCATGCATTTCCATTGGCCGCATTTTCTGCCATATTGCCGATCACTGTAAACACCAGCCATACCCAGAACATGGAGGTCGTCCATCCGATCTTATAGGCTGTATAGTCTCTGTAGAACGGAATGATAGATTTCCAACCCGCCTCTCCTGCTTTCTGAAAAACCATCCATCTGGCAATCACTGTCAGCAAGATCCAGATCAGCCCGAATGTCAGATTAATGATGCCTCCGATCAGCCCAAATATCGATGAAATCAGCCATATCATAGCAATTCCTCCCTGCTGTTATCTTTTCTTATTTCAACATTAGAACCGTGCCCTCTTCGTCTAATGGCACAGTTAGATCATAGCAGGGGGATTCCTGTGTGTCAAGATTCGCCCTGCTATTCAGCATCGAATCCGAACTTCTCCCGGACTTTCTCCATTCTCGCATCGAATTCCTCATAAAATCCACTCTCATCCGCCGCCAGATATGCAGTCTCATAAAACGTCCGCAGCACATACAATGTCAGGATCCTGACATGTTCTTCACTCAATGTCTCCTGCCCATCTTCACACTGGCTGAGGAAACTGTGCCAATTCAGAATATATGCCTCGTATGCCTTCAGATTGGGGATGCCAAGCCATTTCTTGATCTTAACCTTTCCCCGGTCCTGTTTCCTGCATTCATGGATCTGGATAAAATAGCGGAACCCGTTCTCCTCATAGTAGCGCCCCAGGGGGAAGAGCCTGCAGATCCCAGGGCGAAACTTGTGCACCGAGCACCGTCCGATTCCATCCAGGAAGGGACAGGCATCGGTATCTGCGCGCATTTTCAGATTCGGAAGGATCATCCCGTCCACCACATTCAGCTCAATGCTTCCTTCTTCCAGCAGGGCCTGGAATCCCTTCCGGATCCCTCTCTGCAGCCGCCAGATGTCCATGGGATCCAGGATCACAGAACTGCCCATCCCTCTGCAGCAGGCGGAACAGCCCTCGCAGTCCCGGCAGTCTGCTTTCACCATATCCCCTGATGAATACAGTCTTCCATCAGAGATTTCCTTTAAATCCACATTTCGTTTCATAAGAATTATCCCTCTATTCCGCGCTTGACTTTCGGCTCCCAGAGGACCACATGCCCCGTCTTCAGACTTTTGTCCACGTCGATCACTCTCTGGTTGGACGAGCCTCTAAATGCCAGCCGGATATCCTTCAGTGACTCCACGAATCTTCCGTCCACCAGCACGTCTATCATAGACAGCATTTCGTCCGTATATGCACAGCGTGCACGGCTCTCCTCCATCAGTTCCCGGTCAAACAGATATCCGGTATAGCACCAGACATTCTTCTTCGGATACCTGGCGTGAACCTTCCGCAGCAGCCCTACAAGGACCTCCTGATTCTGAGGCTCGAAAGGCTCGCCGCCCAGGAGGGACAGACCGTTGATATAAGACGGCGCAAGCGCTTTGAGCAGCTCTTCTTCTGTCTCATCCGTATATTCTCTTCCGTAATGGAATTCCCATGTGTCTTGGTTAAAGCATCCCGGACAGTGATGGCTACATCCGGAAACAAAGAGGGAGACTCTGACTCCCTCTCCGTTGGCAATATCACATTTTTTGATTTCTCCGTAATGCATCTTCTTCTCCTAACACTCTTACAGATGCAGAACCCGCTCCTTGATCTCCTGCGTTCTGCCCTGGTTCCAGAACTGCGTTCCGATATAGCCGCAGGTACGTCTTGCCACATTCAGTGTATCCTGATTGCGGTTGCCGCAGTGAGGGCATTCCCACACAAGCTTCCCGTCCTCTGTGGTCACGATCTGGATCTCTCCGTCATAGCCGCACTCCTGGCAGTAATCGCTTTTCGTATTCAGCTCTGCGTACATGATGTTGTCATAGATAAAGCGAATCACCTGAAGTACTGCCGGAATATTATCCTGCATGTTCGGTACTTCCACATAGCTGATCGCGCCGCCGGTAGAAAGTGCCTGGAACTGAGACTCAAATTTCAGCTTCTCAAATGCGTCGATCTCCTCACACACATGAACGTGATAGCTGTTCGTGATATAACTCTTATCCGTTACGCCCGGAATGATGCCAAACCGTTTCTGGAGGCATTTCGCGAACTTATATGTGGTACTCTCGATCGGTGAGCCGTAGATGCTGAACGCAATGTTCGTCTCCGCCTTCCATTGATCGCAGGCCTCGTTCATATGCTTCATCACATCCAGAGCGAAGGGGGTTGCCTCCGGATCTGTGTGAGACTTTCCGGTCATGTATTTCACACACTCGTACAGGCCAGCATACCCGAGAGAGATCGTAGAATATCCGCCGTAAAGCAGCTTATCAATGGTCTCTCCCTTCTCCAGGCGCGCAAGAGCGCCGTACTGCCAGAGAATCGGAGCCGCGTCAGAGAGGGTTCCCTTCAGGCGGTTGTGTCTGCACATCAGCGCACGGTAGCAAAGGTCCAGTCTTTCGTCGAAGATCTTCCAGAACTTCTCCATATCTCCGCCGGAAGACAACGCTACGTCCACCAGATTGATCGTTACAACTCCCTGGTTGAAACGGCCGTAGAACCTGTAATTTCCGTTCTCGTCCTTCCACGGACTCAGCGCGCTCCGGCAGCCCATAACCGGGAAGCAGTTTCCTTCCTTTAGTTCTCTCATCTTCTTCTCAGAAATGTAATCCGGCACAAGCCGCTTCGACGTACACTTTGCCGCCAGCTCTGTCAGATAATAATAGGGAGTATCCTCCTCGATATTGTCTTCCTCAAGCACATAGATCAGCTTCGGGAACGCCGGAGTCACCCAGACTCCCGCCTCATTCTTCACACCCTGGTAGCGCTGTCTTAATGTCTCCTCAATGATCATGGCAAGGTCTTTCTTCTCTGCCTCGCTTTTCGCCTCATTCAGATACATGAATACCGTAAGGAACGGTGCCTGGCCGTTGGTCGTCATAAGTGTAATGACCTGATATTCAATAGTCTGAACGCCCTTGGTGATCTCCTTTTTCAGTCGTCCTTCCACGATCTCGTTTAACTTCTCTTTCGGACATTGGAACCCGATCAGCTGCATCTCCTTCTCGACTTCTGCGCGGATCTTATCTCTGGAAACCTGTACAAACGGTGCCAGATGTGCAAGGGAGATACTCTGCCCGCCGTACTGGTTGCTGGCCACCTGCGCGATGATCTGCGTGGCAATATTACAAGCAGTGGAGAAGCTGTGTGGCTTCTCAATCATGGTCCCGCTGATAACAGTCCCGTTCTGAAGCATATCCTCCAGATTCACCAGGTCACAGTTGTGCATGTGCTGTGCATAATAATCGGAATCATGGAAATGGATGATTCCTGCCTTGTCGGCCTCCACAATGTCTTCCGGAAGCAGCATTCTCTGTGTCAGATCCCGGCTGACCTCGCCCGCCATATAGTCTCTCTGCACGCTGTTTACCGCCGGATTCTTATTTGAATTCTCCTGCTTTACATCCTCATTGTTGCACTCAATCAGAGAGAGGATCCGGTTGTCCGTTGTATTCGCCTTCCGCACGAGAGAACGTTTGAAACGATACCTCACGTACCGTCTCGCCAGATCGAAAGCTCCGGTAGCCATGATCTGGTTCTCTACCATATCCTGGATCTCCTCCACAGATACCGCACGATTTAGTTTATTGCATTTGAACTCTACGAACTCTGCGATATCCTCTATCTGCGCGTCTGTCAGGCTTCTTCCGTCGGATGAGGTGTCCGCTTTTGTCACAGCGATTACGATCTTCTTAATGTCAAATACTTCTTCTGCGCCATTTCTCTTAATGATCTTCATCTTGTTCTCTCCTCACTGGTTATATTTGGAACATCCCTGATCTTAGGGCTGCATATCCGTCTGGAAATCATTCTAATACAAAATATAGTATAATGCAATCCCCAAAACACATGATCATGTATTTTCAGAACACCCCTTTCTTTCCACGAGGTTGTTCAAGAAACGGAATCTATTTTATTTCTTTGTTCTACAAATCCTGACCGTTCCCATAATTATCAGTCATTTCTGTCTGCAGCAGCGGTGTACTAGTATTTCTCAGTAGAAATGAAACAGGCAGTTCCCACTCCCCAATATATGGAAGTCCGGAACTGCCCGTCTATGTTCTTCTTAGAAACCTCTCTGTCTCATTTTTTCTTCTTTACCCGCTTCGCGGATTACTTCTTTGCCTTTAATCTGGCGAAATAATCTTTTGATTCCTTTGTAACCACGCCGTTCAGTGCCAGCAGTGCCACCAGGTTCGGGAACGCCATCAGCGCGTTGAAAATATCCGCGATATTCCACACAGCCGCCACGGTCATATACGGTCCGATGAACACTGCCAGAATATACAGCCAACGGTAACTCTTCACTGCAGAAGTCCTGCGGTTAAACAAATATTCCACACATCGTTCGCCGTAATAATTCCATCCGAGGATCGTCGTGAACGCGAAGAACACCAGACAGATCATCAATGCAAACGACGCTGCTGCGGGCGGGAACGGAAGTCCCTTCCGGAATGCATCCATAGTGATCTCCACACCTTCCAGGTCCGGATTCATCCAGGATCCTGCAATCACCACCGATATTCCGGTCATGGTGCAGACTATGATCGTATCAATGAAGGTTCCGGTCATAGATACCAGGCCCTGGCGTGCCGGCTCTTTCGTAACGGCAGCCGCTGCGGCGATGGGTGCGCTTCCCAGTCCTGACTCATTGGAGAAGATTCCCCTCGCGATTCCCTGCTGCATCGCAGACACCATACTTCCCATAGCGCCGCCTGCAAGTGCGCTTCCTGTAAACGCGGATTTCACAATAGTCACAATTGCCCCCGGAACCGCCTCGATATTGGTAATGATAATAATCAGTCCCAGCAGAATATACAGCACTGCCATAAACGGAACCACAATCTCGGAAACCTTTGCGATCCTTCGTATGCCGCCGATTACCACCAGCCCGACACAAAATGTCAGAATCACACAGGTGATGACCGTGGACCAGGAATAACTTCTGCCAAAGATCAGAACCGTGTTGACTGCGTCCGGATCAAAGAAATTCGTAACCGCAGATGCAATACTGTTCACCTGGGTAAATGTTCCGATTCCGAAAAGTCCTACGCATGCGCCGAAAAACGCAAATATTTTCGCCAGCCATCTCCAGTTCCTGCCCATGCCGTTCTCAATATAATAGAACGGTCCGCCCAGAACATGTCCGTTTTCATCCACGGTTCTGTACTTAATCGCCAGAAGCCCTTCTGCATATTTTGTCGCCATTCCGAGAAAAGCGGCAACAATCATCCAGAACAGCGCGCCCGGTCCTCCGGCAGCCAGCGCAGTAGCCACACCGGCGATATTTCCCGTACCGATCGTCGCCGACAGCGCGGTACACAGCGCCCCGAAGCTGCTGACCTCCCCATGGCCTTCTTCTTCATTTTTCACCATGAATTTAAATGCTTTGCCCAGATGCCTGACCTGCAGAAGGCCCAGCCTGACTGTGAGCAGAAATCCTGTGAACAGGATCAGAATAATGAGCGGAAGCCCCCACACAGCTCCCTGCACGACTGTGATGATTTGATTGATTTGATCTAACATTCCTTTACCTCCATCCTTTTGCCTGAGAGACTCACGGCACTGCTCCGGACCCCCGGCCGCACCGCTTACACCTTCGGCGCCCTTTCTTGCAGAAAGATCAACAGACTCTGCAGAAGAGACTCTCCTGAGTAATAATTGTTTTGTGCTTTAGCACAACATAGTACAGGATAGCACGGGAATGGAAGAAATGCAAGTAAAAATGGGGCTATCTTCATAGCCCCACCAGATCATTCGAAACTGTCCGCGTATCTGTTATCAGTCGTTATATCCGTTCGGATTCTGGCTCTGCCATCTCCAGGAATCCTCGCACATTTCCTCCAGTCCGCGCTCTGCGGTCCAGTGGAGTTCTTCTTTTGCCTTAGAAGCATCGCAGTAGCAGGTTGCGATATCGCCTGCCCGGCGCGGCTTGATCTGATACGGAATCTCTTTGCCGCAGGCTTTGCCGAATGCCTTCACCATGTCAAGCACGGAGTAACCGTTTCCGGTTCCCAGATTGTAGACAGAGACACCTTCTTTTTCTTTCAGTTTCTCTACCGCGCGCACATGACCAACTGCCAGATCTACCACATGGATGTAATCACGGACTCCTGTTCCGTCCGGCGTATCGTAATCATTTCCAAACACGCCCAGGCACTCCAGCTTGCCGATCGCAACCTGTGTGATATAGGGCATCAGATTGTTCGGGATTCCCTTCGGATCCTCGCCGATCAGTCCGCTCTTGTGGGCGCCGATCGGATTGAAGTAGCGCAGAAGCACCACATTCCACTCCGGATCTGCCGTATGCAGGTCTGTCAGAATCTGCTCCAGCATCCACTTCGTCCATCCATAGGGGTTCGTACAGGTACCCTTCGGGCATTCTTCTGTGATCGGAATAAATGCCGGATCTCCATATACCGTTGCGGAAGAGCTGAAGATGATGTTCTTCACGCCATGATTTCTCATGACATCGCAGAGTGTGATTGTCCCGCCGATATTGTTCTCGTAGTATTCCAGCGGCTTGCGAACAGACTCGCCAACTGCCTTCAGTCCTGCAAAGTGGATCACGGATTCTACATCTTCTTTGTCAAATACTTCGCTTAATGCCTCCCGGTCCCGAATATCTACCTGGTAGAACCTGAGGTCTTTTCCAGTAATCTGCTTTACTCTTTCCAGAGCCTTTTCTGATGCATTGTACAGGTTGTCAACCACTGCCACATCATATCCTGCGTTTAAGAGTTCTACACATGTGTGGCTGCCGATAAAACCGGCGCCTCCTGTTACTAAGATTGCCATGATCAATTCCTCCTTCAGCTGTTCCGCCGTTTCCGGCCTCATCGTTTTTACGTGTTTAGTATAACACGCGCCGCAGAAAAAAGCTTTATATTTTTAGTTCATATAATGGTAAAAATGTTGCATAGCTGCCGTTCAGTCCCAGAGATTCTGGGGATACAGTCCGCTGTCCTTCAACGCCTGCACTGCTGCGACTACGACTGGTTTATCTTCTTTATAAGTCACTCCATACCACTTGTCTTCGGACTCCAGTACCCGCACCGCTGCACGCCCTTCTTCCAGGAGGGTGCTCACTACAGCCGGCAGGAAATATTCGCATTTCATAGGATTCTCCTTCAGCCCTTTCTCCAGAAATGCCGGGAATCCCTCTTGGATCTCATCCAGAATGCTGTGCGTGAAGCCCCACATATTCATGGACACGAGCGTATCTCCGTCTATAGCCGTCCAGGTGTTTCCGTCATCTTCTGAGTACTCGATCCCGCCGCCGCGCTTCTCGATCCTTGTGCGCTCTGTCACACTGACCAGTTCTTTCTTCTCATTCAGGCCGCAGACTCCTCTTGCCACATGGCCGTTATCTGTAACTGTATTTTTCAGCCGGTATGCCACCATGGTATAACGGTATTTTTCGTCATCTTCATGGGTCGTCAGATAATCATAGATCGTCTGGAACGCATGACGCCCATAATAGTCATCTGCATTGATCACAGCAAAGGGGCCGTCAATCTCGTCCATCGCGCTCAGTACCGCATGGGCCGTTCCCCATGGCTTCACACGTCCCTGCGGAATCTCAAACCCTTCCGGTATGTTGGAAAGCTCCTGGAAGACATACGCCACTTCCATCACCTGCTCGATCCGTCTGCCGACTGCCTCTTTAAAATCCGCTTCATTTTCCTTCTTAATAATGAACACAACCTTCTCAAATCCGGCGCGCTTCGCGTCATAAATCGAGAAATCCATGATAATATGTCCTTCTTGATCCACTGGATCGATCTGCTTCAATCCACCGTATCGGCTCCCCATCCCTGCTGCCATAATGACTAAGACCGGTTTCTTCATAACTCCATAACCTCCTGAAAATCCTGTACTTCGCTGCCGTTTCCAGATCATGCTCCCGTGAACAGCAGCCGTTTCACCGCGGCGATTCCTCTCTGCCGGGAGAGGAATGAAACCGTAATTATTGTATGATAAATATGCCTCTTTTTCAAGATTGAACTTGCTCCATTCCCAATGTGATGTATCAATTCAGCCATCTGCGTCAGTGACGGATTTATGCTTGCATAAAAAGGCAGCACCGCACAGGAAGCTGCGTGCTTCCCTGGCGGTGCTGTTTTCTAATTGTACAGATTTCATTGCCGTGTTATTTCATAACTATCTGCGGAGATGGAATGCCTCCATTCCCGGATACACCGCAGCCGCTCCCAGTTCTTCCTCGATCCGCAGCAGCTGGTTATATTTTGCCACACGCTCACTTCTGCTGGGCGCCCCGGTCTTGATCTGGCAGGTATTCAGTGCCACTGCCAGGTCTGCAATCGTCGTATCCTCCGTCTCTCCGGAACGATGAGAGGTCACTGCTGTGTATCCCGCTTTATGTGCCATCTTGATCGCCTCCAGAGTCTCAGACACTGATCCGATCTGGTTTAATTTGATCAGGATCGAATTCCCGCAGCCCATATCTATGCCTCTTTTCAGGCGTTCGGTATTCGTCACAAAGAGGTCGTCTCCCACAAGCTGAATCCGATCTCCCAGTTCTTTGGTCAGCATCTGCCAGCCTTCCCAGTCTTCCTCGTCAAGACCATCTTCGATGGAGTAGATGGGATATTTCTCCACCAGTGATTTCCAATGTTCTGCCAGCTCAGCGGATGTGAATTTCTTTCCGCATTTCGGAAGAATATATTCCCCCTTTGTGCCGCTCTTCCACTCGCTGGACGCCGCGTCCATGGCCAGGACAAAGTCTCTTCCCGGCTCGTATCCGGCATCCCGTACAGCCTGCAGGATATATTCGACCGCTTCTTCGTCACTGCCCAGGTCCGGCGCGAATCCGCCTTCATCTCCTACAGCTGTCGCCAGCCCTTTGGATTTGAGCAGGGCTGCCAGCGCATGAAAGACTTCCGTACACCATCTCAGACCTTCTGCAAAGCTCTTCGCTCCAGCCGGCATAATCATAAATTCCTGTACATCTACGGTATTGGCTGCATGAGCGCCGCCGTTCAAAATATTCATCATTGGGACCGGGAGCCGGTTTCCATTCACCCCGCCGAGGAACCGGTACAAGGGAAGGTCAAGGGATGCTGCTGCCGCTCTTGCACATGCGATCGAAACCGCCAGGATGGCATTTGCTCCGAGTTTTGACTTGTCCTTCGTGCCGTCCGCCTGGATCATGGCCTGATCGACTGCATAAATATCCCCCGCATTCATCCCCTGCAGGGTGCTGCTAATCACTGTATTAATATTCTCCACCGCTTTGGAGACTCCTTTGCCGCCAAACCGACTCTGATCCCTGTCTCTTAACTCCAGCGCTTCAAACTCCCCTGTGGAAGCCCCGCTTGGCGCAGCTCCTCTCGCCACGGTTCCGTCTGCCAGATAGACCTCAGCCTCAACGGTAGGATTTCCTCTGGAATCAATGATTTCCCGTCCGATTACTTTCTCAATCTCTAAATAATCCATATCTGCCTCTTCCTTTCCCTGAACTCCCCTCCGTCCCTGATGCAGCGTTTCAAAGCGCCGCATGATTCAGGCATATCAGGGAAGAAGGAGTTTTCATGAGTTATTCACATATAGTTAGTTTTATCTAACTATATGTATCTTACCAGGATTCTCATTTTCATTCAAGACATTTATCAAGATTGATTCTCATTTATGAAAATTTCTTTCTAATAGGAGTTTTTTTCTACCTGTATTCATTTCCAGTCAGTACAGTTTTTATTCATATTAACATCGCAGACAAGAGACCTTATTTCCTTCTGTAGTTTTCTTAGCATCGGTGGCAAGGGACTTAAACTTATCCTTCATCGACCGTATTCCCCTTGTACACTGACACTGTTAATAATAGAAAAACCGCGCTTATAAAAGCGCGGCCAGTTTCTCCACATTCTCTGCCCGGGTGGCCCAGCTCGTCGCGAACCTGACCACCGTATGATTCTCATCTGCTTTCTCCCAGAAGCTGAACATCACCTGCTTCTTCAGCTCTGCCATCTTCTCATGATCCAGCACAACAAAGATCTGGTTCGTAGGGGATTCTATCCAGAACCTGTATCCCTTCTCTCTCAGAACCTGCCTCAGCATATCCGCCGTCTGAATGGCACTGCGGATCTTTTCCTTCGCCGATTCACAGTACTTGTCTGCCCCATATCCCGGAAGCTGTTCCAGATTGGTTTCTGCCAGGGCTTTGAGTAGTCGTTTTCAAAATACAGCATTACTGTTCCGCCTTTCTCCTCTTGCTCCCTGCCAGTTTCTTCCTGGTGCCGGCAGTCTGTTTCTTGCTTCCAGTACTCTGTTTTCTTCCCTCTGCCGGGTGCTTCTTGCCTCCGGCGGCCTGCTTCCTGTTACCGGCTGGTTTCGTTCCAGCTCTCCCCGGTTTCTTCACGCTGTATCCGAAGGTTCCAATCTTCTTCCCCAGTCCCAGATATTCTCCGTGAGAGTAAGCAAGAAGCTTTGTTTGATTCAGATCAAACCTTCCCTTCTCGTCCAGATACGCTTCATCGATCTGTACCGCGGTCACCTCCGCAAGGAACATATGGTGGCTTCCCAGTTCCCGGATCTCCCGGACCTTACACTCAATATTCACCGGAGATTCTCCGATCACCGGCGCATAATCAAGGGAAACCGGCTTCTTCTCTGTCAGACGGCATTCGCTCCATTTGTCCACATCCCGTCCCGAGCGGACACCGCAGTAATCCGTCGCTGCCGCCAGCTTCTCTGTCGTCAGGTTAATCACGAATTCTCCGCTTTCCTTGATCATATGGTAGGAATGCCGCTCTGGTCTTACTGAGATATAGACCATGGCAGGGTTTGTACACACCGTTCCCGTCCACGCCACTGTCACAATATTGGTATTCCCCGCTCGGTCCGCCGTACTGACCATGACAGCCGGAAGCGGATAGAGCATATTCCCCGGTTTCCACGTCTGCTTCTTCATCGGTTCCTCCTACTGCTGCAGCGCTCCCACTAATGTAGGCACCAGCTGTTTCTTTCTGGATACGACGCCTTTGAGCATAATCCGGTCTGTATCGTCCGGCAGGTCATAGGCATTCACAATCTTCTCCCGCGCTTCCGGTCCCCGGCATAAAAGCTCCGATGACTCTGTAATAATATTCGTGAGCATGAAGAAGATCATATTCAGCCCGTGGCTGCGTCTCGCTTTCTCCAGGTGGGGCTCCACGATCTCTTTGATTTCATCCAGTTCTTCCATACTCATGGAATTCACCTGTCCCACGCCAAAGACAGTTTCATTTACCGTGAATTGTTTGAAATCAAGGAAGCAGATCTCTTCTGCACTCTTTCCCTTCAGATTGCTTCCCGCATTGAACATATCCTGTGCAAGGCTCTCAATCTCGATGCCGGCAATCTGTGCCAGAGTTCTGGCCGTATGCTCGTCCAGCGGAGTGCAGGTTGGAGAGCGGAACATCAGCGTATCAGAGATAATCGCCGAGCACAGAAGTGCGGCCTGAACCGGTTCGATCTGGATCCTTTCCTCCTGGCAGATCTGATACACGATCGTCGCCGTACATCCCACAGGCTGATTCCGGAAAAATACCGGTCCCATCGTCTCAATGCTCTGTCCCAGTCTGTGATGGTCGATAATCTCCAGTACGTCCGCCTCGTCGATCCCTTCCACAGCCTGGCTCTTCTCATTGTGATCGACCAGGATCACCTGCTTTTTCTTCGCGTTGAGAAGACGTCTTCTGGAAATCAGTCCCACAAAGCGTCCCTTATTATCCACGATCGGGAAATCACGGAATCTCTTCTTGGCCATTACTTCCCGGGCGTCATCTACGTAGTCTTTCATTTTAAATGTAACCAGACTGTCTCTTGTCATAAAATATTTCACCGGAATACTCTGGTTGATATGCTGTGCTGCCGTAAACGTGTCAAGCGGCGTACGGATAATCACAATCTGTTTCTCCTCTGCCTGACGTATGATCCGCTCTGAGATCGGCGCATTCTGGCATACAACCATGCAGCTTGCGTTCCGGTCCACAGCACACTGCTGGGCATCCTTGCGGTCGCCCATAATGACCAGATCATCCTGGTCGATAAAGTCAGACATCAGGATCCGGCTGGATGCGGCAATCGCAACCTTTCCTTTCAGAAGGTAACTGTGCTCATTTCCCGTCACCACTTCCCCGTCAACGGCCCGGGCGATATTCCTGTACTGAGTACGTGCCTTGGACAGAATCGTGCTGTCGTACACATCCATGTAGGTCTTTGCAATATCTCCGATGGTAATAACCCCTTCCAGTTTCCCATCTCTTGTCACAGGCAGGGTATGTATATTATATTCCCGCATTTTCTCCCATGCGGTACGGATGGAAACACTGCTTTTCAGTCCTTCTACTTCTTTCAGCTCCACATCCTGGATCTGTTCCCGAAGGTCGGACAGAAGCTTGGGCTGCTTCACGCCAAAGCGTTCCAGCACATACTGCGTTTCCTCGTTCAGCTGCCCTGCGCGGCGCGCCTCGTGCGGACGCCCGGTCATTTTTGTCTTAACCGCAGCGTACACAATCGCGGAACAGATCGAATCCGTATCCGGGTTCTTGTGTCCTACTACATATATTTTTCGATCTTTTTCTTTGCTCATCTTAATCTCCTTTTTGGATTCTGTGTTCTTTTTAAAGCTTGCCATCTTTTTCCGCGATAGTCAACCCGATTTTTTGTATATCATGCCTCTTTCTATGAATATTTTTTGATACATCTCAACATTTCTGCCAACGTCCTGTTCAGATCAGTTGTTTTTTCCCGCCCGAATATGATATACTAGGGACATTGAAATTAATATCAAACTAAGTTGAGGTGCTGTACAATGAGTGAAGAAATGAATGTAGAACTGCAGGCAAATGAACCCGCTGAGGAACAGGCAGCTGAAGCTGCTGAAACCAGCGCGGCAGAAACCACAGAAACAATGGCTGATTACGAAGACCATTTTGACGATGCCAATCCCTGGAACCGGGTTATGGAATACATGGAGAACAAGACTGTACTCCCGCTGAAAGTCGAGGGCGTAGTAAATGGCGGTGTCATCGTTATGGTCGAAGGATTGAGAGGATTTGTTCCTGCCTCCAAGCTGTCGCTCTCTTATATCGAAGATCTCGAGACCTATCTGCTCAAAGATATTGAGGCTCAGGTCATCGACGTAGATCAGGCGAACAACCGTCTTGTTCTTTCCGCACGTGAGATACTCAAAGAGAAAGAGCGGAAAGCCCGCCAGGAGCAGATCGCAAACCTGAAGATCGGAACCGTCCTGAGCGGAACCGTTGAGACCCTTCAGAACTACGGCGCATTTGTCAAACTGGAGAACGGTCTGTCCGGACTGGTTCACGTATCCCAGATCTCCCAGAAGCGTGTAAAGCTTCCGTCAGACGTACTCAATGTAGGCGATGAAGTAACGGTGAAGGTGATCGGAATCAAAGACGGCAAAGTCAGCCTGAGCATGAAAGCGCTTGAAGAAGTAAAAGAAGAGCCTGAAGAAAAAGTCGTTATCCCGAAGAGCGAGAACATCGGAACAAGCCTTGGAGATCTCTTTAAAAACATCAAACTGTAAAAATGTAATCGAGCAGGGAGGGAGCGAATCGCTCCCTCCCTTTCTGTCGAGTAAGTAAGAAGACTTTCACCTCAAGCTTCTATTTGTTCTCTGTCAAGCATAAATTCTTTTCCTTTTATACTTTTTAGCATTTCTCATGTTTAGCGTCGGTGGACAAGGGGCAACACAGCTCTGACGCTATGCACAGACATTTCCCAGGATCTCCTCCAACGCATTCTTGCTGCTGGAGTGGCTGCGGACTACATTTGCATTACATCTTTCCGCTTCCTCCACGGCACACCGCACCATTTTGTGCGACACCGTATTCGTAAAAAGCACAATCAGATCCGGACTCCCGATCTGTTTGCCGAGACTTGCCGGCATCTGCGTGAAAACCTTCGCCTTACAATTAAACTGCTTGCAGATTTTTTTATACTGGCTGACCATCCTGTCATGACCACCTATAATAACAACACTCATACAGAACCTCCTGAACCAAATAATCGCGTGATTTTATCGGTTAGTTTATGCTAACTCATAGAAGTATCATACACGGAATGCAGGAAAATATCAAGCATATTTTGATATTGGTTCTCATTTTATATTGTGAAGAATTTGTGAACGGGGACAGGCACCTTTGCAAAGGTGCCTGTCCCCGTTCACAAATTCTTCACAAATTCTCTTTGATCTTCTGGATCATCTCTTCATATTCTTCCTCTGTGAGATAGGTCTTCTGTGGATTCATCTGGAATACTCCGCCCCATTCGTCTCCGCCTTTATATTTGGGCACGAGATGCATATGCAGATGACATCCGGTGTCTCCGTACGCGCCGTAATTTACTTTGTCGGGATGGAACGCTTTATGCAGTGCGTTTGAAACTCTTGCCACGTCGTCCATAAATGCATCCCGTTCTTCTTTCGAGATATTCACGATCTCGCTGACATGATCCTTGTATGCCACTATACATCTTCCTGGTTTGCTCTGCTCTTTAAACAGAATCAATGAGCTCACGCTCAGATCGCAGATGTAGATTCCGAACTGATCCAGCAGTTCTCCGCGCATACAGTAGCCGCAATTTTGGTCTTTCATAAACAAAGCCCTCTCTTTCATCGTTTTTCTTGATTATACCACTGCAGCAGCGGAAAAACTATGAGAATCTGCCATCTTTGTCACGACATTCCCACCAATACAACACATTGGCTTCCTCTCTCTTCATATACTTTCTCGAACTGCTCCCGGTCGTACTCTGCCTCTCCTGCAAGTGGATCCGCGATTGTGACCGTCTCTGAATCATAGCCGATCAATACAGCCCCGTGATCATACATCCCCCAGTCAACATATGTTCCGCTCTCCGTGTACCAGCCTCCTTCTACGACCCGGTCGTGCATGTCGATGGTGCACCATACGACAACCGGGATATCTTCACTGACCAATTCATACAATTCTTCCGGAGAGCTGCCTGTGCCGTCTTCCGCAGTCATAAGGCTTCCACAGTCGGCCAGATAACTGTCCGCAGCCGTAATAATTGCGCCTGTTCCGCAGGTGATTCCATACTCGGTCGCCGGATCCCCCAGGAAATACTGATTCAGATCATTTCCATACAGCAGTCCGTCAGCTCCATAATAAGTGCCCTCTGACGGCAGTGTGGGAAGGTATCTGGCTGCCATCTCTGTTTTGTCCACAGAGAACCCATAGTAATGAAGCACCATAGTCAGCGCAGTGATCTCGCACCCTGTAGGAAGTTCAGGCATCTGATAGATTATGGGGAATTCCTCGATCAGATAATGTTCCGGAAATGTCTCGTCCCCGTCGGATACGATTTCATCAGCTGCCAGAGAACGTCCTTCCGCCTCTGCCTGTATCTGAAGTTCAGCCCCTGTCTCAGCATCATGATCTGCCCCGCAGCCGCTCAGAAGCGTCAATACGGACAAGACAGCTGCGAGACTCCTGCCCCACTTTTTCACTTTTCGGCCTTCTGGTTTTTCTTTCTCATTCCCCGCGTCCCGTGTCCAGAATAATTGCATTCACTGCCTCCTAGTATAATAATGGTGTAGTCATTATTGACTACAAGTTAATAGTTACATTTTCTAAATGAATAACTGAAGGAGAGTTTCCCTCCCCATCAGAAGTTATTGTTCCTTACCGTGTCTGAAGCTTCCATAATGCACCAG
>CASDTX010000016.1 GCA_949283695.1 uncultured Eubacteriales bacterium
CCATTTATGGAAGAAGTCCTTCCGGAAAGCCGGGAAGAGAAATACTACGATTACTCCGATCTGAGGGAAATAGACGAGGCGGCCGAGGAATATTTAATAGCGGCATGACAACAATATAAGGAAGGAATGATAAAAAGTACAGATGTACACTCGAACGTTTGTACTTTTTTTAATCTTCATCCTATATACTTTTATCGTTATCTTTGCTATAATGTGCGAAAAGGGCAGAAAAAGGCCGGAGGTTTTTCGAGGTGCTCTGCCCGTGCATGTTATCTTGTGCTATTTAGTCCTCAAAAAAGCAGTTTGTGACTTTTGCCTTTCTGGATTCGTAATGGTGTCCTATAAGGCTATTATTTTGACATTTTCGTTACGAATGATTTTTTTGAGGGTGGCTGATATTGAACGTATCAAAAGTCACAAAGGAGAGATTTCGCTATGGATAAATTCGTTTTAAAGGCCCCGTATCAGCCAACAGGCGACCAGCCCCAGGCGATCGAGGCGCTTGTAAAAGGGTTCCGGGAAGGCAATCAATGCCAGACTTTACTGGGGGTTACGGGTTCCGGTAAGACTTTCACCATGGCCAATGTGATCCAGGCATTGAACAAGCCAACGCTGGTCATCGCCCACAATAAAACACTGGCCGCTCAGTTGTACGGAGAATTCAAGGAGATGTTCCCTGATAACGCAGTGGAATATTTCGTCTCCTATTACGACTACTACCAGCCGGAAGCCTACGTCCCCTCTTCTGACACCTACATTGCCAAGGATTCTTCCATCAACGACGAGATCGACAAGCTGCGTCTTTCCGCCACCATGGCTCTGACAGAGCGGCGGGACGTGATTATTGTTGCCAGTGTGTCCTGTATCTACGGTCTGGGCAACCCGGTGGATTACCAGAACATGGTGATCTCCCTTCGTCCGGGCATGATCAAGGACCGGGATGAGGTGATGGCGAAGCTCATTGAGATCCAATACGACCGCAATGACATGGACTTTCACCGCGGAACCTTCCGCGTGCGGGGCGATGTGCTGGAGATCATTCCTGCCTATGAGAGTGAGACAGCAGTCCGCATTGAGTTTTTCGGAGACGAAGTGGACAGGATTACAGAGATTGATATTTTGACGGGAGAGATCCGGGATGAGTTAAAGCATGTGGCGATCTTTCCGGCTTCCCACTATGTTGTGGACAAGGAGAATATCAAGAAAGCGGTAAATGATATCGAAGAAGAACTGGATGAGAGAGTGAAAGAGTTCAAGCGCCAGGACAAGCTGCTGGAAGCGCAGCGTATCGCGGAGCGGACGAATTTTGACATTGAGATGCTCAAGGAAACGGGGTTCTGTTCGGGAATTGAGAATTATTCGCGCCATCTGGCGGGGCTTGCGCCGGGACAGCCGCCGTATACTTTGATTGACTATTTCCCGGATGACTTTATTATGATGATTGATGAGTCTCATAAGACGATACCTCAGATCGGAGGAATGTATCACGGCGACCAGTCAAGGAAGACCACGCTTGTGGACTATGGATTCCGGCTGCCGTCGGCGAAAGACAACAGACCCTTGAATTTTGAAGAATTTGAGAGTAAGATCAACCAGGTCATGTTCGTGTCCGCGACACCCGGTCCATATGAGGAGGAGCATGAGCTGCTTCGGGCAGAGCAAGTGATTCGCCCGACCGGACTTCTTGATCCGGAGGTCGTTGTGCGCCCGGTAGAAGGCCAGATCGATGACCTGATCGGTGAGATCAATAAGGAAGTAGCGAAGAAGAACAAGGTTCTCGTGACCACCCTGACAAAGCGGATGGCGGAGGATCTGACAGATTATATGCGCGAAGTGGGGATCCGGGTGAAATATCTTCACTCTGATGTGGATACACTGGAGAGGACGGAGATCATCCGGGACATGCGTCTGGATGTGTTTGACGTGCTCGTAGGTATCAACCTGCTCCGTGAAGGGCTGGATATTCCGGAGATCACGCTTGTGGCGATTTTGGACGCGGACAAGGAAGGTTTCCTTCGTTCTGAAACATCCTTGATTCAGACGATCGGACGTGCCGCCCGAAATGCAGAAGGACATGTCATTATGTATGCGGATACGGTGACAGAATCCATGCAGATGGCGATTGATGAGACAAAGCGCCGCCGTGAGATCCAGATGAAATATAATGAAGAACATGGCATCACACCGCAGACGATCCAGAAGTCGGTGCGCGACCTGATCAGTATCTCGAAGAAGGTTGCTGCGGAGGAGATGCGGATGGAGAAAGATCCGGAGTCCATGAGCGCAAAGGAATTGGAGAAGCTGATCGTGGATCTGACGAAGCAGATGAAGAAGGCAGCGGCCGAGCTCAATTTCGAGGCGGCGGCCGAGCTGCGTGATAAACTGATAGAATTGAAAAAGATATTAAATGATATGGAGTAAAACGGCGCTGAGAAAACAGATATAACAGGAAAACAGATACAACAGGAAGGATAACAGACATACATGGGAACAAAGATGGATGCCCGGAGATATATCAGAATCCGCGGTGCAAATGAGAATAATCTGAAAAATATTGATGTGGATATTCCACGCAATGAACTGGTCGTGCTTACAGGACTGAGCGGCTCAGGAAAGTCCTCGCTGGCATTTGATACAATCTATGCAGAGGGACAGAGACGGTATATGGAGTCGCTGTCTTCTTATGCGCGGCAGTTCTTGGGACAGATGGAGAAGCCGGATGTGGAGAGTATAGAAGGGCTTTCACCGGCGATTTCGATTGATCAGAAATCGACGAACCACAACCCGCGTTCTACGGTGGGAACTGTGACAGAGATCTATGACTATTTCCGCCTTCTTTACGCCAGAGTGGGGATTCCCCACTGTCCGAAATGCGGGCGGGAGATTGCGAAGCAGACGGTGGATCAGATGGTGGATCAGATCATGGCGCTGCCGGAGAAAACGAAGATCCAGCTGCTGGCTCCTGTGGTGAGGGGGAGAAAAGGAACACACGCCAAACTGTTCGAGCGGGCGAAGCGGAGCGGATATGTGCGTGTCCGCGTAGACGGGAATATGTACGAACTGTCTGAGAATATCGGGTTAGACAAGAATATTAAGCATAATATTGAGATTATCGTGGATCGTCTTGTTGTGAAGCCGGGGATTGAGAAGAGACTGACGGATTCTGTCGAGAGTGTGCTGCACCTTGCGGAAGGGCTGCTGATTGTAGATGTGATTGGCGGAGAACCGATGAATTTCAGCCAGAGCTTTTCCTGTCCGGACTGCGGGATTAGTATTGAGGAGATCGAACCCAGAAGTTTTTCTTTTAATAACCCGTTCGGTGCGTGTCCCCAGTGTTTTGGCCTGGGATACAAGATGGAGTTTGCGGAGGAACTGATGATCCCGGATCCGTCTCTGTCCATCAATGAAGGGGCGATTGCTGTACTGGGCTGGCAGTCGTGTACGGACAAGTCCAGTTTTACACGGGCGATTCTGGATGCACTCTGCAGGGAGTATCATTTTGATTTGGATACGCCTTTTGAACAGTACCCGAAGAAGATCCATGATATTCTTATATATGGAACAAACGGCAAAAATGTCAAAGTGTTTTATAAAGGCCAGAGAGGTGAAGGCGTCTATGATGTGGCTTTTGAGGGATTGATCAAGAATGTGGAGCGCAGATACCGAGAGACGGGTTCTGAGACGATGAAAGCGGAATATGAGACATTCATGAATATCACGCCCTGTTCGGCCTGCGGCGGCCAGAGGCTGAAGCCGGGTGCTCTCGCTGTGACAGTAGGAGGAAGCAATATTGCGGAACTGACGGCTCTTTCTGTTGAGAAGCTGCAGCATTTTCTGGAGGAACTGCAGCTTACGGAAACACAGATGCTGATCGGAGGGCAGATTCTGAAGGAGATCAGAGCAAGAATCAAGTTTCTTATGGATGTGGGGCTTGACTATCTTACTTTGGCACGGGCTACGGGAACATTGTCTGGAGGAGAGGCTCAGAGAATCCGTCTGGCTACCCAGATCGGTTCGGGACTTGTGGGGGTTGCTTATATTCTGGATGAGCCCAGCATCGGACTCCATCAGCGGGACAACGATAAGCTTTTGGCCACGCTGAAGCATCTGAGAGATCTTGGAAATACACTGATCGTGGTGGAGCATGACGAGGATACCATGCTGGCAGCGGATTATATTGTTGACATCGGCCCTGGCGCGGGAGAGCACGGCGGCAAAGTAGTTGCCGTGGGTACGGCACAGGAGATTATGGCAAATGAAAAGTCCATTACAGGAGCATACCTGTCAGGCAGAATTCAGATCCCGATTCCGGAAGAACGAAAGAAGCCTTCCGGCTGGCTGAAAGTAATCGGAGCCCGAGAGAACAATCTGAAGAATATAGCTGTCAATTTCCCGCTGGGAGTGATGACCTGTGTGACGGGAGTTTCTGGATCAGGGAAGAGTTCTCTTGTCAATGAGATTCTATATAAGCGGCTGGCCCATGATTTGAATCATGCAAGGACGATCCCCGGAAAGCATAAGAAGATTGAGGGACTCGATCAAGTAGATAAGGTGATTGCGATCGATCAATCGCCGATCGGGCGAACACCTCGCTCGAATCCGGCCACTTACACCGGTGTATTCGACCTGATTCGTGATTTATTTGCCGCCACACCGGACGCAAAAGCCCGGGGGTACAAGAAGGGAAGATTCAGCTTCAATGTAAAAGGCGGACGATGCGAGGCCTGTGCGGGAGATGGAATCTTAAAAATAGAGATGCATTTCCTGCCGGATGTATATGTACCTTGCGAAGTATGCGGCGGCAAACGATACAACCGGGAAACGCTGGATGTGAAGTACAAAGGGAAGAGTATTTATGATGTGCTGAATATGACGGTAGAAGAGGCCCTTGCCTTTTTCGAACATGTTCCAAGTATTCGGCGGAAGATGGAGACGCTGAATGATGTGGGGCTTTCCTACATCCGTCTGGGACAGCCGTCGACAGAACTGTCCGGAGGAGAGGCCCAGAGAATTAAACTTGCCGCAGAACTGAGTAAGCGGAGTACCGGGAAGACGGTATATATCCTGGACGAGCCGACGACAGGGCTTCATTTCGCGGATGTACACAAGCTGACTGAGATTTTAAGACGTCTGTCCGGTGACGGAAACACAGTGATTGTGATCGAACACAATCTGGATGTGATCAAGACGGCGGACTACATCATCGATATCGGACCTGAAGGAGGAGACCGGGGAGGAACCGTAGTAGCCTGCGGAACCCCGGAGGAAGTTGCGGCGAATGAAAACTCTTATACAGGGAAATATATAGATACCATGCTTAAGAAAGCGGACCGGCAGTCATAGTTCGACATTGTACGGCATTCTGTGAACAGGAACTGGATGAATGAACTGCTGCAAAAATTCGAAAAAGGGGGTTTCCATTTTTTGCAAAGTCGATTATACTGGTTATGCGGACAGGCAGAAGGAGGGAACTGCGGGTCCGTTGTGTCGGGGATCGAATGTTCCGGCTGCACAGTGTAATCAGATAAAGTCCTGGAAAGGGAAAGAGATACATGGTTCCGGCACGGCAGTTTCTGCCTGTGCCGGAAGCAGTTTGCGGGAAAGAGTATAGAGATTTAGAAGGGAGAATTGAATATGTCGGTAGATATCGGGATCGATCTGGGAACTGCCAGTGTGCTTGTATATGTCCGCGGCAAAGGCGTCGTCTTAAAAGAGCCTTCCGTGGTTGCGTTTGACAGGGATACGAATGTGATTAAAGCCATCGGTGAGGAAGCTCGTATGATGCTGGGAAGGACTCCGGGCAATATTGTTGCAGTACGGCCGCTCAGGCAAGGAGTTATTTCAGATTATACAGTGACGGAGAAGATGATTAAATATTTCGTCCAGAAAGCGCTGGGCAAGCGGACGTTTAAGAAGCCGCGGATCAGTATCTGTGTGCCGAGCGGAGTGACGGAGGTCGAGAAGAAGGCGGTGGAAGAGGCTACCTTTGCTGCCGGGGCCAGGGAGGTTCACCTGATCGAGGAGCCGGTGGCAGCCGCGATTGGAGCGGGGATCGATATCGCCAAGCCCTGCGGAAATATGATTGTAGATATCGGCGGAGGCACAGCGGATATTGCTGTCATTTCTCTGGGGGGAACGGTAGTGAATACCTCCATTAAGGTGGCGGGCGATGATTTTGATGAAGCGATTGTACGCTATATGAGAAAGAAACATAATCTTCTGATCGGTGAGCGAACCGCGGAAGATATTAAGATTAAGATCGGGACAACATACCCTCTTGTAGAAGAGGAGACAATGGAAGTCAGGGGAAGAAATCTGGTGACAGGGCTGCCGAAGACAGTGACAGTCACTTCTTCCGAGACCGAGGAGGCTTTGAGGGAAGCCACCAGCCAGATCGTGGAAGCGGTGATCTCTGTTCTCGAGCAGACGCCGCCTGAACTGTCAGCGGATATTCTGGATCGGGGAATTGTGCTGACAGGAGGCGGGGCAATGCTTCGAGGTCTGGAGGAATTGATCGAGGAGAAGACCGGGATTAATACAATGACCGCAGAAGATCCGATGAAGGTTGTTGCGATTGGAACAGGGCAGTTTGTAGAATTTATGAGCGGAAGAAAAGATTTCTAAGAGGGAAGCCGCGGAAATTCGAAAGGTGAGTTCGTCAGGGATGTGAGTTGTACAGCACATCCCTGTTCTTTTGCGGACAGAGACTGCACGGAGAAAATATCGTGGGAGAGGATGAAAGTTGGAGACAGTTACAGGATATGTGGGACACATTGTGTTCCGGAATGAGGAAAACGGATACACAGTATTTCATCTGGAAAATGATGATGGTGAAGTGACCTGCGTCGGGAATTTCAGCTATATTAATGAAGGAGAGATGCTGGAGCTTACGGGGGAATATGTCACCCATAATGTATATGGAAATCAGCTTAAAGTTCTGTCCCATGTGGTGAAAGAACCGGAGGATATAGTTTCTATTGAACGCTATCTGGGGTCCGGTGCCATTAAAGGAGTCGGGGCGGCACTGGCGGGAAGAATCGTGAAGAAGTTCAAAGAGGATACATTCCGGATTATTGAAGAAGAGCCGGAACGGCTGGCCGAAATTAAAGGGATCAGCGAGCGGAAGGCGCGGGAGATTGCTGAGCAGGTAGAAGGTAAAAAGGATATGAGGAAAGCCATGATCTATCTGCAGAAGTACGGAATCTCAACAAAGCTTGCCGCGAAGATATATCAGCATTACGGTATGCGTGTATACAATGTGCTGGAGGAGAATCCTTACCAGCTTGCAGACAATATTGAGGGAGTGGGATTTAAGACGGCGGATGAGATTGCATCCCGTATTGGAATACATACGGATTCGGACTACCGGATTAAGAGCGGACTTTTCTATACACTTCAGCAGGCAGTCGGGGAAGGACATATATACCTTCCGCAGGAGATTTTGATGCGTCGGGCCAGTGCATTACTGGAAGTAGAGATTCATGATATTGA
This sequence comes from uncultured Eubacteriales bacterium, assembly GCA_949283695.1. GTDB lineage: Bacteria > Bacillota > Clostridia > Lachnospirales > Lachnospiraceae > Mediterraneibacter. The sequence goes on from CASDTX010000016.1 coordinate 7,492, forward strand.
GAAGCATGTTATGGATCTCTGTATTGAGAAGAAAGTGGTTTTAAAAGAATGTGAAGGCGAGATTCGTGTTTATCCTGCGCATTATTATTATCTGGAACTGAATACGGCCAAGATGCTTCATGATCTGAATATAGACTGTGAAATGCCGGAAGATATGATGGAACGAAGACTTAAGAAGGTTGAGGACAGGGAGCAGATTGAGCTGGATGAGATGCAGCACAAGGCGGTGATTGAATCTATTAAGCATGGCCTTCTTGTATTGACGGGAGGACCGGGGACCGGAAAGACCACCACGATTAATACAATGATTCGGTTTTTTGAGAGTGAGGGGATGAGCCTCTTTCTGGCGGCGCCTACGGGAAGAGCTGCGAAGCGGATGACAGAGGCGACTGGTTATGAGGCTCAGACAATCCATCGGCTGCTGGAGGTTAATGTCAACCCGGAGGAGAAGGACAGTGAAGGCGGCTTTATGAGGAACCGGCAGAATCCTCTGGAGGCGGATGTGATTATTATTGATGAGATGTCGATGGTGGATCTGCCGCTGATGCATGCACTTCTTTCGGCAGTTGTTCCGGGAACCCGTCTGATCCTTGTGGGGGATGTGGATCAGCTTCCGTCAGTGGGGCCGGGAAGTGTGCTGAAGGATATTATCCAGTCGGATTGTTTCCCTGTGGTAACTCTGACACGAATCTTCCGGCAGGCCGGAGAGAGCGATATTGTAGTAAATGCCCACAAGATCAATGCGGGGGAGCCGGTTATGCTGAATAACAAGAGCCGTGATTTCTTCTTCTTAAGAAGAAATGATGCGGATACGATCATCGGAGTTGCGATTCTGTTGATCCAGAAGAAACTGCCGCAGTATGTCGGCGCACAGCCGGGTGAAATCCAGGTGATGACGCCGAGCAGGAAAGGGCTGCTTGGTGTGGAACGTTTAAATACGATTCTTCAGCATTATCTGAATCCCGAAGAACCGGGGAAAACAGAACGGGAAATAAACGGCAGACTGTTCCGCGAAGGGGATAAGGTAATGCAGATTAAAAATAACTATCAGCTGGAGTGGGAAGTACGCACAAAATTCGGATTGACCGTGGATAAAGGAACCGGTGTGTTTAACGGGGACATGGGAGTAATTACAGAGATTAACCAATATAAGGAAACGATAGAAGTAGAGTTTGACGAGTCCAGGAAAGTGAAATATGGATTTGACATGACAGAGGAGCTGGAATTGGCGTATGCCATAACAGTTCATAAATCTCAGGGAAGCGAATACCCGGCTGTTATACTTCCGCTTCTTCCGGGTCCAAAGCTGCTCTATAATAGGAATCTTCTGTATACGGCTGTAACAAGAGCAAAGAAGTGCCTTATGATCATAGGGAGTGATACAGTATTTCAAGAGATGATACAAAACAAAAACGAGCAGGAAAGATACACCAGTCTGTCAGAACGGATCCAGGAATTCCGGGACGCATTCTGACCCTTCTCTATCCCAGAGTATGTCCGTTCTGCGGCAGGCTGTCGCCGGAGGGAATCTGCAGCCGCTGCCGCGGAAAGATCCGATATGTGCGGGAACCCCGGTGTATGCACTGCGGGAAGCCTCTGCGTGACGAGAGAGAAGAATACTGCGCAGACTGCGGGAGACGGAAATCTTATATTGTGCAGGGACGGGGACTCTGGCTGCACAGAGAGCCGGTGGCCGGAGCTGTCTATCGGTTCAAATATAAGAATAAACGCAGCTGGGGAAGAATTTTTGCGGAGGAACTGGCAGTCTGCTACGGAGAACAGATCAGGCGATGGGGGATTGAGGAAATGATTCCCATTCCGATCCACCCTTCAAAGAGACGGCAGCGAGGGTTCAACCAGGCGGAGATACTGGCAAGAGAACTGGCAGATCTCACAGGGATTCCTTGCCGTACAGATATCTTGTTCCGGATCCGGAAAACGGCTCCTCAGAAACAGGTCAGCGGAAGGAAAAGGGCGGAAAATCTAAAGGGCGCTTTTGCGGTTTCACGAAGCTGGAATCCGTGTCAAAATGCACTTCTTATAGACGATATCTATACCACAGGAGCAACTGTGGAACGAGCGGCGAAAATGCTGAAAACAGCGGGGGTTCAAAATGTCTACTTTTTAACCATAAGCATTGGACAAGGTATCTGACTGTATGCTATACTAAACCATAATGGACTGAGACAGAAAAACTAGACTGTACATAGGAAGGTCGTGTAATACTGTTATGCTTGATAAAAGGAAAATACGTTTGATGACGAAAACAGCGATCTATGAGAAGAATCAAGGGGAGGAGGACTTGAAGATCGTCTGTTATTATAAAAAGGATTATTCGAGTCTGAACACATGGATTACTCTGATTTGGATTACGGTCGGATATTTTCTTCTGTGCAGCATTGCATTTCTCTGCTGGGGAAATGTCCTGCTCGAGAATCTGACGATTATGAAACTGCTTGTGCTGGCGGCAGCAGCAATCGGTGCGTATCTGGCACTTTTGATCATCTATGGGATTGGTGCAGGGAGTTTTTATAGTCAGAAATATCATCGGGCCAAGCAGAGAGCTAAGAAATATATGCGGGATCTCTCCCGGCTTGAAAAGATGAATCAGAAAAAGGAGACAGACAGATCATGAGTACATTACTTGTTTGGCGGGAAAAGCTGCAGAGAGCATATGCCGCGTATTCGATCTATATTCTGAAGGGACTGCAGTTTGTGTTGGGCCTTATTTTATTCGGCCTGATTAATTCTAATATTGGATTTATGAAAACGGCATCTTCCATTTACTGTACGGCAGGGCTTGCTGTCGTCTGTACGTTTCTTCCGATGATTGTGATGACGATGGCTGCGGCAGCGCTGATTCTGGTGCATTTTTATACGTTGTCCATGCCGATTGCAGCAGTATCGCTTGTGATATTCCTCGTGATGTATATTTTTTATTTCCGCTTTACTCCGAAGAAGGCGTGGCTGGTCCTGATCGCAGCACTTGCATTTGGTCTTAAGATTCCGCTGGTTGTTCCGATTGTGTTCGGACTGTTGGGAACTCCGGTGTGGATCGTCCCGGCGGCATGTGGAATTTTGTCCTTCTATATGGTTGATTTTGTGAAAAGTTCTGCAACGGCGCTGAAAAGTGCAGATGCGGAGAGCATGGTAGCGGAACTGATGAGCTTTGCAAAGCAGGTGCTGGCAAATAAAGAAATGTGGCTGATGATTCTTACGGTAGCAGTAGGGATCCTTGCTGTCCATGTTGTGAGAACCCGGTCAGTCAGCCATGCGTGGAAGATTGCGTCCGTATCGGGGGCTGTCGTCTGTTTTATCTCTGCTGTGGCAGGCAATGTGGTATTGAACGGGCGGATTTCTTATGCGGTGATGGCTGTGAGCGCTGTGTTTGGCGTGGCAGTCGGCCTTGTACTCGAATTTTTGTTTTTCTGTGTGGATTATTCCAGAACAGAGAATGTACAGTTTGAAGATGATGAATACTATTATTATGTAAAAGCAGTTCCTAAACTCGGGGTTGCTGTTCCTGAAAAACAGGTGAAACATATCACAGAAGAAACAGGAAACGTGAAAAATGTACCTTCTGGAGATACGGACGAAATTCTGCTGACGCGGAGTCTGAGCAGAGAGCTGGGGCTGGATGAGAAGACAACAAAGGCGGAATAAAGACTGAAAAGATGAGATTAAGGCGGTGAAACACAGTATGATAGACTGGATGAAGTCCTTTTTAGATAATTATATTGACGGTTATATTCCGAGAATTCAGATTATGGACGTCATCGAGATCCTGATCGTGGCAGTGATCGTATATGAGATCATGCTGTGGATCAAGAACACCAAAGCGTGGATGCTTCTCAGAGGAATTATTATGCTGGGAGCATTTATTCTTGTGGCGTGGATATTTCAGATGCATACAATCCTGTATCTGGCGGCGCAGTCTATAAATGTGCTGGCGATTGCGGCTGTGGTTGTATTTCAGCCGGAACTCCGGCGTGCGCTGGAGAAACTGGGAGAGAAGAATCTGCTCAGCAACATTAATCTGTTTGATCGGAATAAGGAAAACGGACGGTTTTCTGATGAGACGGCCGAAAGCATTGTCACGGCATGCTATGAGATGGGGAAGGTGTGTACGGGTGCCCTGATTGTTGTAGAGCAGGCAATCCGGCTGAATGAGTATGAGATGACGGGAATCGAGCTTGACTGTAAGGTCTCTTCTCAGGTTTTGATCAATATTTTTGAGCATAATACCCCTCTTCATGACGGAGCTGTGATTATCAGAGGAGACAGGATTACCTCTGCTACCTGTTATCTGCCGCTTTCAGACAATATGTCCATCAGCAAAGATCTTGGAACAAGGCATCGGGCTGCGCTTGGGATGAGTGAAGTGTGTGATGCTTTGGTGATCGTTGTTTCAGAAGAGACAGGACTGGTATCGGCAGCAATGGGCGGCGTGCTTTCCAGAGGTCTGAAGCGTGAAGAGCTGAGGGAAAAACTGAGCCAGATTCAGTATAGGAATGCGGAACCAAAACGATTTACTATACGGAAGGGGTGGCGCAGAAAATGAAGAAACATAAACTGATGAAGAACCTGGGACTGAAGATTATAGCGTTTATTTTCGCAGTGTTTCTGTGGCTGATTGTAGTAAATCTTGACAATCCGGTGACGAGCAGCCGTTTTTCTGAGATTCCGGTGACTATCGTAAATGATGATATTATTACCTCAGCTGGTGATGTGTATCAAGTGGTAGGAGATCAGACAGTGAGTGTGGTTGTGCGGGCGCCCAGAGAGTTGTGTGAAACTCTTAAGGCAGATGATATCGTAGTGACGGCGGATATTAAGCAAATGGACACGAGCACGGGACTGGTTCCAATAACGGTGGATCTTCCGGGGTATGACAGCGATGACTATGAGTCGGCTGTATCAACGCCAAGGAATCTTCAGATTCAGCGTGAAAAATCCGGGAAAAAAGTAATGACGCTGACAGTAGCTACAGACGGAATCACACCGAGAGACGGCTATATGATCGGTGATGTGACAGTCAGTCCGGAGAAGGTCACAATAACCGGAGCGGAATCTGTTCTCGAGCAGATCAACAGAGCGGTTGCCTGGGTTGAGGTGCCGGATCTGTGGAAGGACGCGGAGGAATCTGCAGAACTGATCTTATATGATATGAACGGCAATGTCATGAACCAGGCCCAGCTGGAGACGAATCTGGGAGAAGACGGAATCACAGTGTCGGTGGAAGCGCTGAAGGTGAAGAGTGTACCGGTCGTGTTTGATGTGTCCGGGACTCCGGCAGACGGGCACCAGTATACGGGCTGCTATACAGAGCCGGAAACGGTTCAGATTTGTGGCAGAAGCGACGCTGTTGATGCGGTGGAGGAGATTGATATTCCCGCGTCTGTGATTAATATCAATAACGCTGACGATGTGATCACAAAGACTGTGGATATTACATCATATCTTCCGGAGGGAGTCAGTCTTGTGGAAGAAAGCGCAGCGAATGTGACGGTTACTGTTATGATTGAACAGGAGGGAACGAGAACCATCAACTTCCTGGTAAGGTCCATAAAGATCAGTGATTTGGCAGAAGATCTGCAGGTTTCCTATGAACCAGATGCGGAGATTACGCTGAGATTTCAGGGGGACGAGGCCCGGCTGGAGACTTTGGATATCAGCAATGCAGTGACAGTCGATATGGGGGATTATACGATGCCGGGGGTCTATGATGTGCCGGTAAGAGTCAATCTTCCGGAAGGAGTGACTTTGGCGGAAACAGTGACGGTCAGCCTTACACTTGAGAAAAAGGAAACCGATAGCAGTACAAGCAATACAGATGATGAAGGAACACAGAATGGACAGCAGAATTCGGAATAATACTGCTGATACTTGAAGAATAAGGAGCGGATACAGAATGGTAAACGGCAGGGTAAAGATTAAGAATCCAACCGGCCTGCACCTGAGGCCGGCGGGACTGTTCTGCAAGACGGCCATGCAGTTTGGATGCAGAATTACAGTCCATAAGAAATCAAAGTATGAGGATGTAACAGCAAATGCCAAAAGCGTACTCAGCGTGCTCGGCGCATGCATTAAGAACGGCGATGAGATCGAGATTGTCTGCGAGGGTGAGGATGAAGAGGAAGCCCTCAGATCAATGCTGCAGCTTGTAGAGGACGGACTTGGCGAGTAGAGAAAGGTTCAGAGAGCGTATACGGGAAGACAGAACAGGGGGAGAAACAGGAAAGAACAGGAGGGAAGAAATTATGAGCAGGGCAGCGCTTGTTATCATGGCGGCGGGAATCGGAAGCAGATTCGGAGGCGGTATTAAGCAGCTCGCGCCGGTAGGTCCCGGGGGCGAAATCATCATGGATTATTCCATTTATGATGCACTGGAAGCGGGGTTTGACAAGGTTGTATTTGTGATTAGAAAGAGTCTGGAAAAGGACTTTAAAGAAGTGATTGGCAGACGCATTGAGAAGCAGGCAGAGACGGTCTATGTTTATCAGGAGCTTGATGATATCCCGCAGGAGTTCACGGATAAATTCGCAGGAAGAACGAAGCCCTGGGGGACAGGACAGGCGATTCTGTGCTGCAAAGATGCGGTAAAAGAGCCGTTTCTTGTGATCAATGCAGATGACTATTATGGTAAGAATGCATTCCGTGAAGCGTATGCCTATTTGACAAGTCTCCCGGATACTGGTAAAATACAGGCTTGTATGGTCGGATTTGTATTAAAGAATACCTTAAGCGACAACGGCGGTGTGACAAGAGGCGTATGCCGTGTGGACGAAGAAGGGATGCTTTTGGACATTACAGAGACACCGAATATCGAGAAAGACGGAGATCATGCAGTGATCAGACGGGAAGGCACAGAAGAGAAACTGGATTCAGAATCGCCGGTTTCAATGAATATGTGGGGGCTTACACCGGAGTTTTTCCAGATTTTGGAGTCGGGATTCGATGCATTTTTGAGAGAAACACCAGCTGATGATTTAAAAGCAGAATATCTGCTTCCAACGATTATCGGAGATTTGCTTAAGGGGGAGAAAATTAGCGTCAGAGTGCTGAAATCAGAAGATAAATGGTTCGGCGTGACATACAAAGAGGATCGAGAAGCCGTGGTGAGCGCAGTAAAAGGACTGGTGGACAGCGGATGTTATCCATGCCCGCTCTATACGTAAACGGCCGCTCTGAATGAAAGACAATCAGGAAAAGGATTTTTAGGATGGCAAAGATGCACAGGCCGGCAGAGACGGCCGGACGAAAGAATAAAAATACAGGTAAATATTCCAGACGTTCCAGACAGAACAGATCCGGTACTTTTTTTCTGGTTCTGCAGGCCCTCTTCAGTGTGGCATTCATGGGAGTACTTCTCCTGTTAAATATGCTTCCTTTTAATTATCTGGCTCTTGCAGCAGCGGTTTTGTTTTTCTTGTGGTGTATTACGTTTACAACACAGGCCGTGAGACGTGGGCGCGGAATCCCCGGAAAGTTCTATAGTTTTTTGATAATCTGTGTGCTGGGAATCGGAACTTTTTATATCGGGAAAGCGAACAACATGCTTGCAGCAATCACAAATGGCGGGTTTAAGGTTGACAGTATGGTAGTTGCTGTTCTGGCAGATGACCCGGCAGAGACGCTGGAAGACGCGGCAGGATATACATTTGGGGTTCAGTTCGAGACCGGAGCTGAGAATATGCAGGCGGCGGTGACAGATGTTCAGGAACAGCTGGACTCAGATATTAGTATGACAGAATACGATTCGGTTCAGGAACAGGCAGAAGCACTGTTGAGCGGGGATGTAGAAGCGATTATCTATAATGCAGCCAATACAAGCTTGATCGAGTCTGAGATCCAGGATTACAGCAGTCAGATAAAAATTATATCCAGACATGAAGTGCGGACAGAATTAAATCTTGGCGGGTCCGCAGCAGATGACAGTCTGACAAAAGAACCCTTTACTGTCTATATCAGCGGGGTGGATAATTATGGAGACGACAGAGATGATCCCAGCCGTGATTCGGTCCGCAGTGATGTGAACATAATCGCGGTTGTCAATCCAACGACGTATCAGATCTTGTTAGTCACAACGCCGAGAGATTATTTCGTGCCGCTGTACGGAGATCCGGATTACATTTATCCGCAGGGGTCTCTGGATAAACTGACACACGCAGGTACATATGGAATAGATGCTTCTATGGAGACACTTGGTTCGCTGTATGAGACAGATATCAATTATTACGTGAGACTGAATTTCTCAGCGCTGATTGATATCGTAGATATTCTTGGCGGAGTGGATGTGTATTCCGAGTACGAGTTCAGCACCGGCTGGGAGTCCGGACATGAGATGGATGTAAAGCAGGGGTGGAATAGTTTTAACGGACAGGAAGCCCTGGCCTTCTGCCGTGAGAGAAAGAACCTTGTGGATGGAGATAACCAGCGCGGAAAGAATCAGCAGGCGGTAATAACAGCGATGCTTAAGAAGGTGCTTTCACCAACCATGCTTTTAAAAGCCAACAGCATCATTAATCAAGTGAGTCAGGATATCGAAACCAATATTACGCAGGGGCAGATCAACTCCCTGGTAAGATATCAGCTAAAAACCGGAGCAAAATGGTCGATCCAGTCCGTAGCAGCGTCCGGAAGCGACGGATATGATTACTGTTATTCAGATATGTATGAAGAACTGTATGTGATCTATCCAGACTACGATGTGGTGAATTCAATCATTGATCTGACAAACCTGGTAGAAAACGGAAACATGCTGACCGACGGAGAAAATCTGAATTAGAACGATTTACAAACAGAGATGGCGATAGCGCTGTCTCTGTTTTTTGTTGTGAACGAAGTGTGAACGGTGACAGGCACCTTTGCAAAGGTGCCTGTCACCGTTCACACTTCGTTCACAAAATATGGTGGAATTGTCATTGTTTTCTTTAGAAATATAAGAATTGTCATTGAATTAAAAATACAGAGTTGTTATAATTATTTCCATGTGTATTGTTAAAAAGGAGTTAAATATGCGTAAAGATAAAGTCGTAAGGGAATTGAAATCGGGTCTTTTTGTTATTGGAAATATTCTGATTGTGTTTTTCTGTACAGTCTGTACATTGATTTGTATCAGTCTTGCATGGATGTTTCGAACGTGGCCTTATCTTACAATGGAGGAATTGATGTTCCAGCTGCAGTCCCCCATGGAAGGAACCAGCCATGAGATGATTAAGGAATATATTGTTTTCTGTATCCCGGTAACGGTGATTGCGCTGGTCGGGATTACGGCTGCACTGATCGTGTTCCGCAAGAAGAAAAGGATTTATTACCGGCTGGTGACAATCGCTCTTCTTGCAGCGGCGGCTGCGTTTGCGGCAGCAGTCGGAATCACATGGAACCGTCTGGATATTGGGGATTACGCGGAAAATAACAGTACATACTCTAGTTTTGTGGATGAGAATTATGTGGACCCTGCAGAGACTGTGCTGACATTCCCTGAAGAGAAACGAAATCTGATCTATATTTACCTGGAGTCTATGGAGACGACATATGCGGATCCGGCCTCCGGCGGTGCTTTTGAGGATAATTATATTCCGGAACTTACGGAACTGGCTTTTGAGAATGAAGACTTTTCTGGCTCAGTGACGACGCTGAACGGTGCTGTTCCTATGAACTATGCGACCTGGACCGCAGCGGCTCTGTTTGCGCAGACGTCCGGACTTCCACTGACGCTTCCGATTGATGGAAATTCTATGGACACGCAGGAAAGTTTCCTGCCGGACATGACGGCGATTGGGGATATTCTGGAGCAAGAGGGATATAACCAGACTTTTATGATCGGTTCGGACGGGAATTTCGGAGGCAGGAGTCTTTATTTCACGGATCACGGGAATTATGAGATTGAAGATTATTACTATTTTCTGGAAGAAGGTAAGTTCCCGGAAGACTATATGGTGTGGTGGGGCTTTGAAGATGAGAAGCTCTTTGAATATGCAAAGGAGAAACTGACGGAACTGGCTGCACAGCCGGAACCGTTCAACTTCACAATGCTTACTGCGGATACACATTTTGAGGATGGATATGTGTGCAGGCTCTGTGACTCGCAGTGGGGAGACGATACATATGCAAATGTTATGTCTTGCTCCAGCCGGCAGGTGAGTGAGTTTGTTCAATGGATTCAGGAACAGGATTTCTATGAAAATACAACGATTGTGCTCACGGGCGATCATCTGACGATGGACAGTGACTTCTGCGAGGATGTAGATGAAGAATATGAGCGGAAGACTTATACCGCATATATTAATTCAGCTGTGCAGCCTGCGGATCCGGAAGACAGAAGGGAGTATACAACCTTCGACAATTTCCCGACGACCCTTGCCAGCCTGGGCGTGCAGATCGAAGGGGAGAGACTGGGCCTTGGGACAAACCTGTTCTCCAGTCAGAGAACGCTTGCCGAGTTATATGGAATTGATACGATGAACAGTGAGCTGCTTCGGAAATCAGAGCTGATGGAGCGGCTGACAGAAGATATCGACGAGGATAATGCGGAATTAAAGAGGAGGCAGGGCACTGCACCGACTGCTGTGATCAATGTGCTTCCCTATGATTATATGACAGGGCTGCTTCAGGTGACGATCGACGACTTTGAGAATATCGATGAAGGAATTTCTATGATTTCCCTGGCTGTATGGACAGAAGAGGATCAGAGTGACATCCAGTGGCTTGAGGCCGGAGCGATCGGAGACGGAAGCTATCTGGCTAATATCAGTGTGGCCGGATTTGGTTACAAGACGGGCGAGTATCATATTGATGTATATTTGATAGATAAATCCGGAGAACAGTATGTACTTACCAGCACGGCCGGATATGTGGAGTAGACAGAATTCTGACTTTGATATAATATAAGAACGGAGGGCGCTTTGAATAGGGGGACTTGCCGTCAATCAATATCTGAAAATGAATGTCTGAAGAGGAGAGAACGAGTGAGAACATATTTGGTTACAGGCGGAGCCGGTTTCATCGGTTCCAACTATATCCGCTATATCCTGAAAAAATATGGAAGCAGCATTGCTGTCATTAATCTGGACAAGCTGACCTATGCGGGAAATCTGGAGAATCTGCAGGATGTAAGTGAATCTTTCAGTGAACAATATACGTTTGTGAAAGGAGATATCTGCGACAGAGAGCTGGTGTCCGGCCTGTTCCGCAAATATGAGATTGACAGGGTGGTCCACTTCGCGGCGGAGAGCCATGTTGACAGAAGCATCAGGGATCCTGAGAGTTTCGTGGTTACTAACGTGCTGGGAACACTGACCCTTCTCAACGCGGCAAAGGAAGCCTGGTCTGAATCGGACGGCTCCTTTCAGCCGGGAAAGAAATTCCTGCATGTGTCTACGGATGAGGTCTACGGTTCTCTGGGAGAGACGGGATACTTTTATGAGACGACGCCTTATGATCCGCACAGTCCGTATTCCGCAAGCAAGGCATCTTCCGATATGCTGGTAAAGTCTTATATGGATACTTATGGATTCCCGGCCAATATTACAAACTGCAGCAATAACTATGGTCCCTACCAGTTCCCGGAGAAACTGATCCCGCTGATGATCTGCAACGCACTTGCAGGCCGGGAGCTTCCGGTGTATGGGGACGGGCTGAATGTGAGAGACTGGCTCTATGTAGAAGATCATGTCAGAGGAATTGATATGGTTCAGGAGAAAGGGCGGCTGTTCGAGACATATAATATCGGAGGCCACAATGAGAAGACGAATATCGACATTGTACGCACGGTCATAAAAGTTCTGAGAGAGCAGCTTGATGACAGGGACAGCAGAAAAGAGAGAATCACGGAAGATCTGATCTGTTATGTGGAGGACCGCAAAGGCCATGACCGGCGTTATGCGATCGCACCTGATAAAATCAGGAAAGAGGTCGGCTGGTATCCGGAGACAGATTTTGAGGACGGAATCCGGAAAACAGTCAGCTGGTATCTCCAGAATGAACAGTGGAAAGATCATATTCTAAATGGTGCGTATCAGAGTTACTATGATGAGATGTATGGAAGAAGAGAGAGGATGTAGAACGTGAAAGGAATAATTCTGGCCGGCGGTTCCGGAACCCGGCTGTATCCGATGACTTATGCGGTATCGAAACAGATTCTGCCGGTTTATGATAAGCCTATGATCTATTATCCCCTGTCGGTCCTCATGCTTGCAGGTATCCGGGAGATTCTTCTGATCTCCACAAAGAGGGATGTGGGCGTGTTTCAGGAACTTCTGGGGGACGGCAGCCAGATCGGACTTTCGATTGAGTATGCGGTCCAGGAGAGCCCCCGCGGACTGGCTGAGGCGTTTCTCATTGGAGAGAAGTTTATCGGGAGGGACTCTGTGGCACTGGTGCTGGGGGATAATATCTTTTACGGCGGAAGCTTCCCGGAGATTCTGAAACACGTAGTCCGGGAGAATGAGGGCGCCACCATCTTCGGATATTACGTGAAAAATCCGAAAGAATACGGGGTAGTGGAATTCGACGAGGAACACAGAGTGCTCTCCCTGCAGGAAAAGCCGGAGCATCCGCGGTCGAATTACGCTGTGCCCGGGCTGTATTTCTATGACAATTCTGTGGTAGAGATTGCGAAGAATGTGAAGCCGTCTGCCCGGGGCGAGCTGGAAATTACATCTGTGAATCAGGAATATTTAAGGCGGGGGAAGCTGAAGGTGAAGCTGCTGGGGCGGGGATTCGCCTGGCTTGACACAGGGACGCCGGATGCGCTTCTGGATGCAGCGGATTTTGTGGCGGCTTTTCAGAAGAGGCAGGGCCTTTATATCTCCTGTATAGAAGAGATCGCCTTCAAGCGCGGATTCATTACGGCCGATCAGCTGAGAAAGCTTGCAGAACCGATCAGAAAGACTGCCTATGGACAGTATCTTCTGGATATTGCGGACGGAGTGTAGGAGACGGAAAGAATGATCGTGAAATTGAGAAAATTCCTTCGATTTTTTATGAACAGGGAATTTATGATTTTTGTGCTGATTGGGATTTTTAATACACTGAGCGGCAGTATGTTTGCCACCCTGTATTCTATGCATGTGGGTGCGAACCTGGCCTTTGTTCTGGGATATCTTACAAGTCTTGTGATCGCTTATCTGCTGAACGCGAAGATAAATTTCAAAAAGAGGATCACTCTGAAACGATTTCTGAAGTTTGCAGTCTCCTATATACCGAATTTTATCATACAGAATATCATGGTGTTTCTCTTTTATAATCATCTGGGATGGGACCGAATTATCACATATTTCCTGGCTGCGGTGATCGGAGTTCCGGTGACATTTGCGTGCATGAAATTGTTTGCATTTAAAAAATAACTGTTTCCATATTTTACCAGGAAAAAGCAGGGGCTTCTGATTGAAAAAAGGGAAAATTGCTGGTATGATGGTAACGTTAGTGTACAAAGCCCACTACGGCCGGGAGCCTGAAAGGGCGGGATACCATGTTTTCATGAATGAAAGGGGATTATCTATGAAGAGACGGCCCAGAGTTCTGGGATACATACTGGCAGCTGCACTGATGTCTGCCGTTTTGGTGCCGGGATGTGCTGCGGAGGAGACGAAAGAGATTCCGGAAGAGCAGAAGGAGTATGCAGACAGCAGCAGTCAGGCGAAGGATGTGCAGACGTGGAGTGCGAGAATCTACTATGTAGATGACCAGACTGGCGACGTGACAGGAAAGAATGTGGATGTACAGGATGAAAATGATATCTGGACTGCGCTGCAGGAGAACGGGATTCTGACGGAAGAGTGCAGGCTTCTGGATTTTCAAGTGAATGAATCTGAGAAAACGATAGATCTGGACTTTAGTTCCGAAGTGGGTGACCGGATCCGCAGTATGGGAACAGCAGGAGAAACTCAGATTATTGGCTGCCTTGTAAATACCTATCTGGAGGCATATAGCTGCGACGGAATCCGGCTTACGGAAGAAGGGGAGACGCTGGAGACGTCCCACGGAGGAAGTATGGACGGATACAGCGGTATGATGACCTTTTAGATGATATTGATGATAGAGAGCAACCAAGTGAAGAAGGAAGAAAAGGAGCAGTAAGTGATGAAAAACAAATTCAGAAAATTAGTCGCCGGAGTTCTGCTTGCGGGCATGGTTCTGGGAAGTGTTCCCGCCGGCTCAGTGTACGGTGCAGAGACAGATCCGGAGAGTATTCCGCAGCTGTCAGAGAACCTGGGAAATGTGGCGGAAGACGCAGGGACAGCTGAGGATTCGGACGCAGCTGTGCAGGAGACGGATGAAAATGCTGGCACAGCTGTGCAGGATGCAGCTGAGAATGCGGGTTCGGCAGAAGCAGGCGAGGGACTGACTGAGTGGGACTCCGGGGAAGCCGGCAGCATTACAGTCGGAGAGATCAATTTCGTGTACATAGAAAGTCCGTATCTGGAGACGCCGGATACACAGAGAATCGTAGCTGCGTTTGATCAGGAAGTGTCAGGGGCGGAGACGATTGCCCTGCTTGTTGCGGATGAGGATGGGAATGAGGAAGAATGGCCTCTTGCAAAGCAGGCCGGCAGTCTGTATTTGTTTGAGAAAGAGTATGCAGAGACAGACAGCACCGGTACCTATCATGCGGTGAGCATTATTCTGCGGAATCAGAGCGGGGACAAGACCCTTGTTCTGTCAGAACTGGATGTAGATGCACAGTTTGGCGTGAACGAGGCATATGAGGGACTGGAAGAGCTGCGGCCGGTAGAGGGCGTGACAGAGGAGGAAAAGGCAGAAGTAGAGGCTTCTGTGGTCACGATCGACGAGAACGGTGTGGCAGAAGCGCAGGACAGTATCACAGATGCGCTGGATACTGTGACCCTGAACGCAGCCGGGGCAGCAGGTGCGGCTGCAAAAGCAGGTTCTGAGCGCTCTGGCAATATCGTGGTCGCTCTGGATCCGGGACATGATGCAAATGATGCCGGTGCACAGGGATTCGGGCTGAAGGAAGAAGTGCTCACCCTGAAGATCGCCAATTACTGCAAGGAAGAGCTGGAACAGTACGCCGGAGTCAGCGTGTTTATGACCAGGACGGGACTTGCCTGCCCGTATAACTGTACCAGCGCGGGAGAGTGTATTGAGAAGAGAGCTCAGGCAGCAGCTGAAGCCGGGGCGAAGATTTTCGTGAGTTTCCATCTGAATGCTTCCACAGCATCCAGTGCGAACGGTGCAGAGATTATCGTGCCGAACTATAACTGGAAATACGAAGTCGGAGCAGAAGGACACGCGCTTGCGGAAGAGATTCTTGCGGAACTTACAGCCCTTGGACTTCAGAACAGGGGAATCTACAGCAAGGATACTACGATCAATGAAACCTATCCGGACGGCTCTCTTTCTGATTATTTCTCGGTCATGATCTATAATAAGGAGAATGATATCCCGGGAATCATCGTGGAGCATGCCTTTATCACAAACAGCGGAGATGTGAACAGTTTTCTGACTACAGAAGCGGGATTGAAGAAGCTTGGCGTGGCTGATGCGACAGGAATTGCCAATTATCTCGGGCTCGGCAAAGGTGCCTGGGAGACAGACAGCAATGGAAACAAGTATTTCTATGAAAACGGGCAGAGAGTCACCGGAGAAAAGAAAATCGGGGATTCCTGGTATTATTTCGATCCGGCGAAAGACGGAGCGATGACGACCGGCTGGTATCAGCACTCTGACGGAAGAAAGGTTTACTATAATGCAAACGGAGCGATGCTCTTCGGCGAGCATTATATAGAAGGAAGATGGAGATATTTTAATCCGTCCAACGGCAATCTTTGGACAGGATGGTGTAATCTTTCCGGCAAGAAAGTCTATTATGATGCAGAAGGCGGAATGGTGTTCGGCGAACAGGCGATTGACGGAAAATGGTACTATTTCAGCACGAAAGACGGGGCGATGGTGACCGGTTTCTATAATCTGGACGGAAAGCGCGTGTACTATGGAACGGACGGCGCTATGGTATTCGGAGAGCGCGCAATTAATGGAAAATGGTACTATTTCAGTACGAAAGACGGGGCGATGGTGACCGGCTTTTATGATCTGGACGGGAAGCGCGTGTACTATGGAACGGACGGTGCTATGGTGTTCGGAGAGCGTGCAATTAATGGAAAATGGTATTATTTCAGCACAAAGAACGGCGGCATGACAACCGGCTGGCATGAGTTCCCGAATAAGAAGGTATACTATAATTCAGACGGTGTGATGCTGTTTGGAGAACAGAAGATTGAAGGGGAATGGTATTATCTCAGCACAAGCGACGGAGCGATGCGCACCGGCTGGCAGACCATTTCCGGCAAAGTAAAATATTACCGCTCCAATGGAAAGCGGGTGAGCGGCGAGTACTCAATTGGCGGCAAATGGTACTATTTCAAAGAGGACGACGGCAGCATGGTAACGGGCTGGTACGATCTTCCGGGAAAACGTGTATACTACAATGCAGACGGCCAGATGGTGTTCGGCGAGTATGCTGTTGACGGGAAATGGTATTATTTCAGTACAAAGGACGGCAGTATGGTAACGGGCTGGTATGATCTTCCGGGAAAAAGAGTTTATTATCATGAGAGTGAAGGATATATGCTCTTCGGATCCCAGATCATTGACGGCAAGAGATACTATCTGAATCCATCTAACGGAGCTATGTGTACGAATATTACGGTAGACGGGTACTATTATGGCTCAGACGGCGCGGCGGTAAACGCGCTTACTTCCTATCAGATTGAGGGAGAAGCGGCTGTGACCGCAGACGAAATGGTAAGTTATTATGAAACGTATTCTCCGATTGAATACCCAGGAGAAGAGCTGGCGAAAGGCGGCGCCGGCTCTCTTCTTGAATTCGCAGAGATTTTCTACGAGGAGGCCTGCAAGGAAGGAATTCGGCCGGAGGTGGTCTGGGCTCAGACCATGCTGGAGACGAATTTCCTGCAGTTTGGGAACCAGGTGAAGATCGAACAGTTCAACTTCGCCGGCCTCGGTGCTACGGATAACGGAGCAGCCGGCGCAGATTTCTCTGAGTATGGAGAGGAAGGCGTGCGCATGGGCGTAAGAGCGCAGGTTCAGCACATGAAGGCATACAGTTCGCCTGATATCACCAAAGACACTCTGAAAGAAGAATGCGTGGATCCCAGGTTTGACCTGGTGAATCCCAAGGGCAGCGCCCAGCATGTGGAGCATCTCGGACAGAAAGAAAACCCAACAGGGCAGGGCTGGGCTACAGCTTCGGGATACGGGTACCGGATTCTGGCGCTGATGGAGAAGCTGCTGAAAATAAACTAAGATGATACGGACATCTGATGGAAATGGGAAAGAGACGATACTTCCTGTTTCCATCTGTTTTTGTATCAGTCATCAGGAATGGCTCGGGCTGAACAGCAACAAACAGGCACTTTTTGTACAACGTGCCTGTATGATTGCTGTTGATAAATGGAAAAATGTGTACTATAATACTCATGATATGCTGAAATGTAGAAGGAAAAGGTGAACTTGATGTATATTAAAAATATAATTGAAAATTTCAAAAAGTATTCATTCTTATTGAAGCAGCTCATCGGAAGAGATTTTAAGGTTAAGTACAAGCGGTCTGTGCTTGGTGTTCTGTGGAGTCTGCTGTATCCGGTTCTGATGATGGCGGTCATGGCGGCCGTATTTTCAAATGTGTTTAAGTTCTCTGTGCCGGGCGTGAATTACCTGGTCTACCTTATGACAGGACTGACGTTCTTCAACTATTACAGTGAGGCGTCAAACTTGTCTATGAGTTCTGTCGTTGCCAATTTCTCACTGTTGAATAAGATCTATATTCCGAAATACATTTTCCCGCTGTCAAAGTGTCTGTTTGTCGGGATTAATTTTCTGCTGACGTTGATCCCGCTGTATGGCGTGATCCTGTTATCAGGAAGCGGGGAGACGAAATGCCACATTACAGTGCTGCACCTTCTTCTGCCGTACTCCTATGTGTGCCTTCTGCTCTTTACGATCGGCGCTGGATTTATCCTGTCTACGATCTCTGTATTTTTGAGGGATATGTTCTATATTTACGGGATCGTGCTTACGATTTTGAACTATTTTACACCGATCATGTATGATATCAATATGCTTGATCCGTGGATCCAGAATGTGCTGAAGCTGAATCCGCTTTACCATTATATCACCTTTGCAAGAACAATTATCCTGTACGACCAGGTTCCATCCCTGCAGAGTTTTGTGATCTGCGGCGCGTCCTGTCTGATTGTGCTTGCTCTTGGAATGGTGATATTTAAGAAGAATCAGGATAAATTCATTTATTATATGTAGAAACAAGAGATCAGGAGGATGTTATGATAGAAGTTCAGGATATATCTATGCGGTTTAACCTGGGAATTGAGAAGAATAACTCTCTGAAGCAGATGGCGGTAGATATGTTTAATAAGAAGGCCAGGCAGGCAAGAAAAGAGAGAAAGAAGCAAAATGAGTTCTGGGCGCTTCAGAATGTCAGCTTCAAGGTTGAGAAAGGCGAAGTGATCGGGTTTGTCGGATCTAATGGCGCCGGAAAGTCTACTCTGCTGAAAATCGTGGCAGGCGTGATGAAGCCGACGAAAGGCCAGGTTCTGGTGGGAGGAAATATCTGCCCCATGATCGAGCTGGGGGCAGGGTTTGATATGGATCTGAATGCCCGAGAGAATATTTATCTGAACGGCGCTGTTATGGGATATTCCAAGAATTTTCTGGACAGCAAGTTCCAGGAGATTGTTGATTTCTCTGAACTTCATGATTTCCTTGATGTGCCGGTGAGAAA
Organism: uncultured Eubacteriales bacterium; assembly: GCA_949283695.1. Taxonomy (GTDB): domain Bacteria; phylum Bacillota; class Clostridia; order Lachnospirales; family Lachnospiraceae; genus Mediterraneibacter. Next base: position 26,276 of record CASDTX010000016.1, read on the forward strand.
TTTCTCATCTGGTATGATCGCAAGGCTCGCTTTCTCTGTGGCGACAATTGTGGAACCGGAAATCTTGATCGTGGATGAGATCCTCTCTGTCGGAGATCTGAATTTTCAGCAGAAGAGTGAGAACAAGATGAGAAGCCTGATTACCGGAGGTACAACCGTGCTGTATGTATCCCACTCGATCGAGTCCATTAAGAGCCTTTGTGACCGGGTTGTCTGGCTGGAACACGGGAAGGTCGTGATGGTTGGAGACACGGACGAAGTCTGCAGCGCATATTATAAGAGCCAGATCGGGAACTGACCTTTGCTGCAGATGACAGAGAGGAAGCCCGCTTACAGGAAGGAATAAGACATTGAAAAAGCCAAATGAGATCATCGATAAACTGCGCTATTTAAACCGGCTTCTGATAGACACGTCGAAGACGACAAAGGAAATTGCGGCCAGAGAAGAGACCTTGGTGCGGGCGCTGGATCAGGTTCAGGACAGTCTGCAGAGAAGCCAGGGACTGCTTCAGACCGTGGAAGAGAGTATCACGCGCTGGGAACAGGCGGACCGACTGACCGGCGAGTGTGTCAGAAGGATGAAATATGTGAATCTGGAATATTTTCCGGCTATGTATGACAGGCAGCACAAGATCCTTCTGGCCGGGTTCTACGGAGCCAGGAACCTCGGCGACGAGCTGATGTTCCGTAAGGTATATGAAGATCTGGACGTGCGGAAAGATCAGATCTATGTCCTCATGTGTGACAATGACGGACTGGATGTATTTGATTATCCGGGAATTAATATTCTGCATTATCCGAAGACAAAATATGATTATAACTTCCTTGCAAGAGAATTCGATGTGCTGATATTCGGCGGCGGAGCGATCATAGACGACGGGGCGTATCGTCTGGAAGAAAGTTATACGTATGATATGGGAAGAATCTTTATTGAACTTTCTCTTGCATTTATCGAAAAGGGCAAGAAAGTCTTTCCGCTCGCTCTGAGTGCCAGCAGTGATCTTACAGATCCGGGGTATATCCGCAAGCTGAAGAGAGTGGCAGAGGGCAGCGCAGATTTCTCTGTGCGGGACAGATACAGCGCAGCTTTGATCAGGCGTCTGACCGGCGTGGAAGTTAAGGTGGTCAATGACATTGTCTTTTCTTATGACCTTTCGTCAGAAGGAGTGCCGGAGAAACCAGGGGATGATCGGAAAGTGATTGTCGGCATTGTGTGGATCTGCTATGAAAATGTGAAGCGGGCGTGTATCGAGCTGATCGGCAGGCTGCAGGAACATTACGGGGATCGTCTGGAGATCCGCCTGATCCCGTTTTATGATTACCGCAGCTGTGATAAGATTTTTTATGAAGCGATGGCGGCTGAGATCAGCGGCGTCCCGATCAGAATCTGTGAGATGCCCGGAAATTTCCGTGAGACCTGTGACCAGATCCGCGGCTGTGATCTTCTGATCAGTATGAGATACCACGGGGCACTGATCGGAATGATGGCCGGGAGGAAGACCTATTCGCTTTTATATTCTGAACACAGCCACTATTATAATAAGATGACAGATCTTTATGAAAAGTGCGGGAAGCCCGGCCGGCTGACAGGGACAGCCGAAGAATTGTATCAGAAGATCGTGTCCGAGGAAGAAGATCAGGGGCCGGAAGAACGGCCGCTGCTGGACAACCAGGAATACTGGAAGATCCTCTCAGGAATCTCCGCGGATTTCCGGGAGGGAAGGATAAATCATTGTGAGGTGAAAGCATGAAAGTACTGACAATATTAATACCGGTTTATAATACAGAAAAATATCTCCGCCGCTGTCTGGATTCACTGCTTGTTCCGGAGGTGACGGATGACATTGAGATCCTGACAGTCAACGACGGAGGGAAAGACGGATCCATTGATATTCTCAGAGAGTATGAGAAACGTTATCCCCAGTGCATCCGCGTGATTGACAAGGAGAACGGAGGACACGGCTCTACCATTAACGCAGGAATTGCCAATGCAGCGGGGAAATATTTCCGTGTTCTGGACAGTGACGACTGGTTTAATACAGTAGATTTTGTGGAATTTGTAAAACGTCTTTCAGAGGAAGACGCAGATCTGGTTGTATGTGATTACAGGAAAGAGCATACTTACAACAGTAAATCCGAGTATTTTGAATATAAAAATCTGGAAGACCGTCATGTCTACAGACTGGATGATATTGATCTGAAGATTCTCGAGGGAGAATACTTTGTGATGGCTACCTCCACGTATAAGACGGAGATCCTCAGAGCTTCAGGGCTTAAGCTTCTGGAGAAGACGTTCTATGTTGATATGCAGTATAATGTTGTGCCGGTCACGAAGACAGAGACCTTTACGTATTATCATCTGGATATTTACCGGTACTTTATCGGCCGCAGGGATCAGAGCATGAATATGGACAACTTCGTCCGCAATCAGGAGCATCACAAGAAGATGATCAAGTGGCTGCTGGAATATTATACGGAGATATCCAAGCAGCTTTCGCCGAATAAGAGAGAATATATTGAGATCATACTGACCTATACACTGAATACGCACTACTCGATTTACTGCGAGTATGACCATGACCATGCAAGAGCATACAGGGAGATTACCGACTTTGACAAATATCTTCTGAAGCTGAACAAAAACCTGTATGAGCGTCTGAACTGTATGGCGTATGTAAGGTACAACAGGAAGACCAAATTCAGATTCGTAAGAATCAACGGAAAGAAATGGAATACAGCCATGCAGATGGCCAGAAGGCTGAAAGGAAGGTAGACAAACATATGAAAAGAATATTGGTGATAAGCTGGTTCTATCCCCCCATTAATTCTTCTGAGGGACTGGTGACATACAAGCTGCTCAGAAATTCGAAGTTTCAGTACGATGTGTGCATGCAGGAGAGCAATGCTTCCTGGTCCTACGGCAAGAATGAGAAGCTGCCGGAATCCGACAACGTACACCGGATCCCGGTTCAGGGAGACACGCTGGAACTTTGGAAAGAAAAGGCCATTGAGTATTTCGCAGCTCACAAGGATGAGTATGATGTGGTCATGACCAGATCCATGCCTCCGGAATCTCATATGATCGGACTGAAGATCAAAGAATTAAAACCTGAGATCACCTGGATCGCGTCATTTGGAGATCCCATCGCCAATAATCCTTTCGTGCTGAAAAGCATGAAGAAAATCTCTCCGTACTCGCTTCAGAACCGGTATATCCGTCCTATGAGCATTAGGGAGATGGCTTCTCCCAAGCGTATGCTCAAGAACATGATCTGGAAGAAACGGGTGAAGAAGGAACAGGAGCCGTTCCGCAGAGAGCAGCAGCTGGAGCATGACATTATCACGCGGTGCGACTATATGATCATGAATAACAAATACCAGAAGCAGTATATGCTGGATCCGTACGATGATGCTACGAAGAATAAAGCAATTGTACTGCCGCACAGCTTTGACGCGGAGCTGTATGACCAGGAGGCACCGGTGAGAGAGAGCAAGAAGATCCGCATGGTCTATATCGGCCATCTGGATGATATCCGGTCTCCGCATATTCTGTTTAAATCTGTTCTGAAGCTCAAAAACGAATATCCGGACCTGGCAGACCGCCTGGAACTCCTCTTCTACGGAAATATGTCCGCAAAAGAGAAAGTATATCTTCTGGACAATGAGCTGCTGGATGTGGTGCACATCAAGAAACCGGTAGACTATAAGACCAGTCTGGCTGTCATGAAGGGAAGCGACTGGCTGATCCATATTGATGCCAACTTAAGCGGAGTCCTGAACGAAAACATTTTCTTCGCGGCGAAACTTGCGGATTATATCGGCGCAGACCGGCCGGTATTCGGCATCACCATGTTTGACGGGGCAGGAGCGGATGTGGTACGGGAGATCAACGGTGTCACCGTATCCTACACGGTGGATGAGATTAAGAATTATCTGTACTTGATTGTGTACAGAGGGTACAGCGTCGCCGTGAACGAAGAGAACAGAGGTACCTATGACGCAGTCAACGTGGCGGCGGAGTTTGATAAATTTGTTGAGACCCGGGTTCTGGACGGAAGCCGGCAGAGTTGAGGTGACAGCATGAGAAAGATAAAAGTAATGACCGTATTTGGGACAAGACCGGAGGCGATTAAGATGGCCCCGGTCGTGAAAGAGCTTCAGTCGCGGGAGGAGATCGAACAGATTACCTGTGTGACGGCGCAGCACCGTCAGATGCTCGATCAGGTTCTGGAGACATTTCAGATCGTGCCGGAGTACGATCTGGACATTATGAAACAGGGACAGACGCTCAATGAGGTGGTGCAGCGGGTGCTGGGCAAGATCGGGGAAGTTCTGGAGAAGGAGCGGCCGGACATTGTCCTGGTACACGGCGACACGACGACAACCTTTGCAGGTGCGCTGGCTGCATTCCACAGCCAGATTGCGATCGGGCATGTAGAAGCCGGGCTTCGGACCTGGAATAAATATTCTCCTTATCCGGAGGAGATGAACCGCCAGATGGTAGGCTGCCTTGCGGATATGCATTTCGCGCCCACCAAGGTAAGCGCGGGCAATCTGATCCGTGAGGGGAAAGACGAATCTAAGATCTATATCACAGGAAATACAGCGATTGACGCTATGGCGACAACGGTGGACAGTACCTATGAGAACCCGATTTTCGACTGGGTGGGCGACAGCCGGATGATTCTTCTGACAGCACACAGAAGGGAGAATCTGGGCGAGCCGATGTATCATATCTTCCGGGCGATTAAGCGGATTGTAGACGAGTTCGAGGATGTCCGGGTGATCTATCCCATCCATCTGAATCCGAAAGTGCGTCAGATCGCCAACGATGTGTTCGGTGACTGCGACAGAGTCCGTCTCATTGAACCGCTGGAGGTGTTTGATTTCCACAACTTCCAGAACCGGAGTTACCTGATCATGACCGACAGCGGCGGGATCCAGGAAGAGGCGCCGTCTCTTGGCAAACCGGTTCTCGTCCTGCGTGATACGACAGAGAGACCGGAGGGAATCGAAGCAGGGACACTGAAACTGACAGGCACGGATGAAGAAGTGATCTACCGCGAGACAAAGACACTTTTGACCGATGAAGCAGCGTACAACGCCATGAGTCATGCCAGCAACCCGTACGGCGACGGCCATGCCAGCGAGCGGATTGTGGATGCGATCATAGAGAAATTCAGTGATCTTTTGAGATAAAGGAGAAGAGTATGGACAGAAATGTAAAGTATCTGATTATCGGAGCAGGAATCTCAGGACTGACGTTTGCAAATTATGCAGACGGAGACTACCTGATCGTAGAGAAAGAGGATGAAGTCGGCGGATACTGCCGGACGATCAAGAAGAAAGACTATGTGTGGGATTACGCAGGACATTTCTTCCATTTCAGCACCGATGATTTCCGCAAGAAGTTTCTGGACAGCGTGGATCCGGATGATATCAAGTACAAAGACAAGAATACAAAGATTATCTATAAGGGCGAGCTCGTTGATTATCCTTTCCAGACGAATATCCATCAGCTGGAGAAACAGGAGTTTATTGACTGCCTTTATGATCTGTTTCACAGACAGGAGAAGGATGATTACGACAGTTTCCTTGACATGCTCTACGGCAAGTTCGGGAAATCCATCGTAGAGAAATTCCTGCGGCCTTACAATGAGAAGCTCTACGCGGTGGATCTGACTACCCTGGACAAGGATGCCATGGGGCGGTTCTTCCCGTATGCGGATATTCCGGCCATCATTGACAATATGAAGGCAAACAAGGACAGCACATCCTACAACAATACATTCCTTTATCCGAAGAATGGCGCGGGATCCTTCATTCAGATTCTGTATGACGCACTGGATCCGTCCAAAGTACTGCTGAAGCACAGTGTGGTGAAGATCGACCGGGCAGCCAGAGTGGCGGAGCTGAATGACGGGAGCAGGATCACGTATGAATATCTGATCAATACGTCTCCGCTGAACCAGTTCCTTGCCTTCTTTGAGGAAGAGGAATTCAAGAGTCTGAGGGACGCACTCTCGTATAATAAGGTGCTTGTATTCAACCTTGGCTTTAATAAGAAGTCAAAATATACAGAAGAACATTGGATGTATATTCCGGACAAAAAGGTGAATTTCTACCGGATCGGATTCTACGACAACATCCTGGATGCGGATAAGCTGAGCATGTATATTGAGATCGGGTACGGGAAGAATGATGTGATCACAGAAGAAGACGTGAAAGAGCAGCTGAAACTGACGCTCGACAATCTTCAGAAGCTGGGGATCATTGACGAAGAGACGAAACTGGAAGAACATTCTACAATTGTGATGGATCCGGCCTATGTCCACATCAATACAGAGACAGAGAAACGGATCAAAGAGTTCAAAGAGGGGGAGACAAAAGACAAGATCTATACGATCGGAAGATATGGAGCCTGGACGTATTGCTCCATGGAAGATTGTATGATTGCGGCAAAGAAATTGGCAGAAAGTTTAAAATAATTTTGGGGAATAAGGGGTCATGTATACAGTTATAAAAAAGCATAAAACCATTTTATTGAGCGCGGTATGGAGTTATCTGGCCCTTCTGGGGCTTGTGTATTATCTTGAGATCGGTATGGAGAGCAGAAACTATTCGAATAATCTGGTTTATGCGCTCCTGTATATTATGATTGCCGCGTTTATTCTTAAGAGCCGTCAGTATATGGACAGAAGGAAACTGAAGTTTTCAGTTTTCTTCTCTGCCCTCACTGCGCTGATCTTCGTGGCCGGCGCCCAGCTTGAATATCTTGCAGCGATTTCATGGACTGCAGCAACGGCTGGAAAGGTGCTTCTTCTGGCGGTGTTCTTTATACCGGTGTATGTCCTGCTTTTTCACCTGTGCACAGGCATTGAGGTGAAAGCAGCAGAGTGGAGTACGGACAGATGGAAAAAGTGGAAGATCTATCTTATCATTGTATTTTTCTGGGGTCTGGCTTACCTCGCTCTCTTCCCGGGAATCTATGATTATGATTCAATCGATCAGACACGTCAGTTCCTGGTGTCGGGGTATATCACTTCCCATCACCCGGTGATCCATTCTTTCCTTTTGTCAACATTTCTCCAGATCGGACATACGCTGCTGGGCAGTTATGAAGCGGGACTTGGCTTCTATTCGCTTCTGCAGCTGCTATTTCTGGCATACGCTGCGGTTTCCGTAAGCTGGCACCTGCTGAAAAAACAGAAGAAATACCTGTTTGTCCTGTCGCTTATTTTTTATGCGTTATTCCCCGTACATTCTATTATGGCAGTCTGGGCTGCGAAAGACACGATATTTGCGGGGCTTTTTGCGCTGGTGAGTCTGTCCCTTCTTGAGATGACGGACCAGGATTCAGATTTCTTTCAGAATAAGCGTGCGATGGTGCGTTTTGTGATCCTGACGGTTCTGATGTGCATGTTCCGAAATAATGGGATCTACGCGCTGATTCTGATGCTGCCGGTGTGCTTTTTCTGCTTTAAGAGAGGCCGGTGGAAAGTAACGGCCCTTGTGGCAGTCTGCGCTGTACTTTATCTTTCTTATCAGAATGTCCTTCTGCCTGCCGCAGGCGTTGTCTCCGGCGATATGAGGGAGATGCTGAGTGTTCCGTGCCAGCAGCTGGCCAAAGTATATGTGGAGGCACCGGAGGTGTTTGACGAGGAGGAGAAGGAAGCCCTTCTGGAACTGATTCCGGAGGAACATCTGCTGGATTATGAAGACAGCCCGATGATTGCGGACGCCACGAAGAATTATTTCAACTCGGAGGTGTTTCGAAGCAGCCCGGGCAAATACGTCAAGATGTATCTGGAGATCGGACTGAAAAGTCCGGGGAGATATGTGGAAGCGTTTCTGACCAACAGCCTGGGCTTCTGGTATCCCAATAAATCCTATCCGGACTCGCGGATGTTCCATCCGTATACAGAGTTTGATATGGCGGATCCGGATCTGTTTGGAGGAGATTATATCTATCTGAAACGCATCAGCCTGCTTCCGCCTTATGAATTTATTCTGCGGATGATCATTCAGTATACAGCCTGGGAGTACTTCCCGGTGATCTCGAATTTCTTTGTTCCGGGAACATACTTCCTGCTGCTGCTGTTTGCAGCCGGCACTGCATGTTACCGCAAGACCTACAGCAGACTTCTGGTGCTGGGCTTCTGGGCGGGGCTGTGGTTTACCCTGCTGATCTCGCCGGTGGCCTTAGTGCGGTATGCATATCCGGTCATCCTGTGTCTGCCGATTCTGGGGGAACTGATCGTGCCCGAGAAGAAGGCGGGATCAGAATGTCTGCCGGAGAACCAGGAAAAGGAGAAAGGAAGATAAAATGGAGAAAATCGCAGTTTTAATTCCGTGTTATAATGAAAGTCAGACCATTGTAAAAGTAATCAGAGATTGGAAGAAGGAGCTTCCGGAAGCCACGATTTATGTATATGACAACAACTCTTCTGATAATACGGCAGAACTGGCCCGAAATGAGGGGGCTGTCGTGCGCCATGAGTATCAGCAGGGCAAGGGGAACGTCATCCGCCGCATGTTCCGGGAGATTGACGCCAAGTGCTATGTCATGATCGACGGGGATGATACTTATCCCGCAGAGTTCGGGCATGAGATGGTGGAAAAGGTTCTGGAGCGGGGCGTTGATATGGTGGTGGGAGACCGGCTTTCTTCCACGTATTTTGAAGAGAATAAGCGGCCCTTTCATAATTTCGGAAACAGTCTTGTAAGGGGCACGATTAACCGGCTCTTTAAGAGCAATATTCGGGATATTATGACCGGCTACCGCGCGTTCAGCTATCAGTTCGCGAAGACGTTTCCGATCCTGTCCAAGGGATTTGAGATCGAGACAGAGATGAGCATCCACGCAGTGGAGAAAAATATGCTCGTGGAGAACGTGATCATTGAGTACAGGGACAGGCCGGAGGGGAGCGAATCTAAGCTGAACACCTATTCTGACGGGATCAAGGTGCTGGCCACAATCGGCAGACTGTATAAGAACTATAAGCCGTTCCAGTTCTTCGGCTTCCTGGCTCTGCTTCTTATGATCCTGTCAGTGGCGCTGTTTATCCCGGTGATTGTGACTTATTTTCGGACGAAAATGGTGCCGAATTTCCCGACACTGATCGTCAGTGGATTTATCGCTCTGGCAGCGCTTCAGTCATTCTTTTCCGGAATGATTCTGAGTACGCTGGTGGAAAAGGACCGTCAGGACTTTGAGTTCCGGCTTCAGCTGGTCCGCCGCAAGAGAAATGAAGATACAGATGGAGAATAGAAATATGGAGATCATGGCAAACAGAATGGACAGAGGGTTCTTCCGCTATCAGGAAGAATTCGAGGAGAAAGCGCTGGAAGTACTGCGCTCCGGATGGTATATTCTTGGGAAAGAGGTGGCGGAATTCGAGAAAGAGTTTGCCGCTTATGTAGGAACGAAGGAGTGTGTGGGAGTCGCCAGCGGGCTGGATGCTCTGGCACTCTCGGTTCGTGCAATGGGGATTTCCGCCGGGGATGAAGTGATTGTCCAGGGCAATACTTATATTGCAAGTGTGCTGGGAATTACGATGAACGGAGCGACTCCTGTGTTCACGGAGCCGGACGAGTATTATAATATAGATCCGGAGGGAATTGAAGAGAAGATCACTGAGAAAACCCGGGCGATCATGGCGGTCCATCTGTACGGCCAGGCTTCCCGCATGGAACGGATCATGGAGATCGCCCAGAAGCATCATCTGCAGGTGATCGAGGACTGCGCCCAGTCCCACGGCGCATGCTGCGGCGGAAAGATGACAGGGAGTTTCGGCGCGGCCGGCTGCTTCTCCTTCTATCCGTCCAAGAATATCGGAGCGTTCGGAGACGCAGGGGCAGTGTGTACGGATGATCCGGAACTGGCCAGAAAGATCCGTGTGCTGAGAAATTACGGAAGTCAGAAACGGTATTACAATGAGGTAGCAGGGGTCAATTCCCGGCTTGATGAGATTCAGGCAGGCCTGCTCCGCGTCCGGCTGCGCCATGCGGACGAGTGCGAAGCAGAGAGAAAAGCACTGTGCGGACGCTATCTGGAAGAGATCAAGAATCCGAAGATTCTCCTCCCCAAGTGTCCGGAAGGCGTGGGCACCGTATGGCATCAGTTCGTCGTGCGGACGAAAGAGCGGGATGCACTGGCTGCATACCTGAAAGAACAGGGTATCGGTACTTTGATCCATTACCCGGTTCCGCCCCATCTGTCAGAGGCATACCGCTGTCTCGGATATCAGAAAGGAGATTTCCCGGTTACGGAACAGTATGCCGGAGAGGTGCTGTCCCTTCCCCTGTATAACGGCATGACGAGGGAAGAACAGGATTACGTGATCCATGCCGTCAATAAATTCTGAGGAAAGAAGTATGAAGTTAAGAATTCTGGAGAAAAAAGATATCCCGCTGATGCTGGAATGGATGCACGATGAGGAGAGCCTGCAGTACTTCCGCTTTGATACGGTCCACATGACGGAAGAAAAGGCGGCGGCATTTATCGAGAACTCGCAGACCGAGGAGAACCGGCATTACGCGGTGGCAGGCGACGCGGACGAGTACCTGGGCACGATCAGTCTGAAACAGATTGACCGTGACTCGGGAAGCGCGGAGTACGCGGTGGTGCTGCGAAAGTGCGCCAGAGGAAACGGGACCGCGGCGGACGCCGCCGATGCTCTTATGCGGCTGGCGTTCGGGGAGCTGGGACTGAATCGAATCTATCTGAATGTATACAGAGACAATGCACGGGCCATCCGGTTTTATGAAAAGCTGGGATTTGTACGCTTCGGGGAAACGGAGCGGATCCGGGACGCGGCAGGGGAAGAGAAAGAACTGATCTGGTATGAATTCCGGAAGGAAGACTTTGTTGACAGCCGGTTCTGCTATCTTTGCTCCTTCGCTGAACGGGGAGATGCCCGGGGACAGCTTGTGGCTTTGGAGGGCGGCATGGATGTGCCGTTTGAGATTCGGCGGCTGTTCTACATCTATGGGACAGAAGAAAACATCGCAAGAGGGAATCATGCCAACCGGAAATCTTCCTTTCTGTTTGTCTGTCTGAACGGAAGTGTGAAGATCGAGCTGGACGACGGAAGCAGGCGGGATACCGTGGTTCTTGAACAGAAGAACCGGGCTCTGGTCATGCCGGCCATGATCTGGAAGCGGATGTATGATTTCTCGCGGGATGCGGTTCTGCTTGTTCTGTCTGACGCACACTATGATGCGGAAGAATATATCAAAGATTATGAGGAATTTATTCGGGAGATCAATCAGATGAGAGGATCAGCCCGTCAAAGGGGTAAGTGAAGGTGAGCAAGTTATCAATTATTGTACCGGTCTATTATAATGAGCACAATCTGATTCCTCTGTATGAGGATCTGAAAGAAAAAGTGCTGCGTCAATTGGAAGATTATGAACTGGTGATGGTAGACGACGGATCCGGAGACGGATCCTGGGAGAAGCTGCAGTATCTGCAGAGCCTGGATCCCAACGTGCATCTGCTGAAACTGTCCAGGAACTTCGGATCCCACGCGGCGATCCTGGCAGGGCTGAATCATGCGTCCGGGGACTGTGCCGTGATCAAGGCCGCGGATCTTCAGGAACCGTCAGAGATCCTGCTGGAGATGTTTGCAGAGTGGAAGAAGGGAAACAACGTAGTGCTTGCAGTCAGAGGGGACCGGGAGGAGAGTGTGTTCCAGAAAGCATTCTCCAACCTCTATTACTGGCTGGTGCGCAGGCTGGCCCTTCCGAATATGCCGAAAACCGGGTTTGACATCTTCCTGATCGACCGGAAAGTGATCGAGGTGCTCCGGCTCATGGATGAGAAGAACTCTGCGATTACGCTGCAGATACTCTGGAGCGGATTCCAGACGAGCACGATCTCGTACGTGCGCCGCAAAAGGGAGATCGGCAGGTCACGCTGGACTCTGCGCAAGAAGATCAAGCTGGTCGTGGACTCGATTGTGAGCTTCTCGTACGTACCGCTGCGCTTTATGACCGGGATCGGTGCGCTGTTCTTCCTTGGCTCCATTATCTGGGGACTGGTTGTGTTTGTTTCCAAACTTACGGGCAATATCCAGACTCCCGGCTACACAACGAGCCTGATTTTTCAGCTGTTTTCTTCCGGCCTGATCATGTTTACGCTCGGACTTCTGGGAGAATATATATGGAGGACTCTGGACGCAGCCAGAAACAGGCCGCCTTATATCGTCGAAGTTGAGAAGAAAGAAACAGCGCCGGAAACCAGCGGCAGGGAGGATGAAAGTGAGACAAAAGGAACGTAGATTTACAGATTTTTTACACGAGAACAGGAAGGGAGTTCTGGCTTCCGTTATCACCATGCTTCTTGGATATGGGTATCTGCTGACCTGTGTGAGCATCAGTACGGACGACACGGCGTTCGATATGTATTTTGATTTTGGATACAGTCTCCGCATGGGAAGGATCGTCATGACCTTTCTTCAGAAGACGCTGGATCTTGTGGAGTATACACCGTTCTGGATCGAGTTTACGGCGGTGCTTTTTCTGCTGGCCGCGGCGTGGCGCATGGCGTTTGTCCTCAGTGAGAGAACCGGCGGCCGGCTGACGGAACGGTTTATCGGGGCGTTTGTCTGCGTGTTTGTCTCGTTCCCTCTGATCAATGAGATTTTTATTTACTCCAGTATGTCTGTCTCTGTGGGAATGGGATATTTCTTTGCCGTATATGCGCTGGAACTGTTCTTCCGATTCCAGGAGAAGAAAGGCGGGGGCCGGCTGCTTTTCGCTGCGTGGGCGTTCCTGGCAGGGGCGGTCTCCCTGTACGAATCCTTTATCCCGGTATTTTTCTGCCTGACCATGTGTGTGCTCTTCCTGGAAAACAGGTATCAGCCCATGCGTCCGGGAATGGTTGTGAAGCGTTCCCTGTTTTCGATCGGCCTGGGCGGGGCTGCTGTCCTTGGAAATACCATATTTGGGCAGCTGTGTATTACCATATTCGGCCTTCGTTCCCTTAATGTGTCAGCCAATAAGTCTGTGGTGTGGACCGAGCAGGGAATCATGGGCGGGATCAAAAGTGTGCTCCGCACGCTGTTCTATGATCAGTTTGTGGCAGGAGCGGAGTATCTTCCGGTACTGATCTTTGGGGTGTCTGTGCTGGCTCTTCTGGCAGCAGCGTGTTTGATTTCTGTCAGACAGAGAAGCCTGTCTTCGGTGCTTTGCTTTGCGGGAATCTGGATCACCGCTGAGCTGATCGTGTTCCTGCAGGGACAGACTTACTATCGGAGCTGCCAGGCGTTCGCCCTGATTGTGGCTCTGGCCGCAGCACTCTGTGCGGAGAAGCTGTATCTGGCCGGATTCAGCAAGGTGTCGGCTGCGGTCCTGCTGATCCTGATCCTTGTGCAGACCCAGGATCTGAGCCGCTGGTTCTATCTCGAGAATCAGTGCTCCGAGGCAGAGAGCAATCTGGCATCCGGTCTGGTGATTGACCTGAAGAAGGCAGGGCTGGAAGGAAAGCGGATCGCCTTTGTCTACGATATGGACGAGACGGAGGCATTCGATTATTACGGAAGCTATACGTCGATTTCTTCTGCCTCTTATATCAGAAAGGCAGCCAATTACCTGGCGTCGAAATTCGAGTATACAAGTACGCCTCAGTTTCTCTATGAGCTGAACCGGAAACACAATCAGACCAACTGCCTGACCACCTACCTTGAGTATGGAGTCAATGCGTTCCAGGGCGGAATCGGCGGGCCGAATTATGAACTGAAGAAATATCTGAAGCCTTACTTTTTCACGTTTGAGCAGGTGACCTGGGAAGAGTGGGAGGAAGCAAAAGAAACTGCAGAAGATATGCAGTCGTATCCTTCTGATTCCTGCTGGAAAGATACCGGGGACTACATTGTCGTAAAAGTCGGGATCTGAGGAAGGCAGATGCCTTGAAAATTAGGTGAATATATAATATAATTTACCAGATATAGATTGATTCAGAAGAAAAAGGAGCATGGTATCGATGAATACTGGCGGTTTAGAACAGTACAAACGGCTGATACGCTTCGCGTTTAATATATTGCTGCTTGGATGTCTGATGGTTTTTTTCATCGATTTCTGGGACAATAACTATAACAGCGGGATTGTATTTCCGTTCTATTACAAGGGCTATCTCATGATGGGGGCGTTCTATGCCTTCTTTTTTGTCATATTCTCGTATATCCTGGGCGGAATGAAGATCGGGTATTTAAAGAGCAGCAGTCTGATGCTCTCTCAGACGCTGGCACTGCTGGCGGCGAATTTCTCGATCTATCTGGAAACAGTACTTCTGTCTGCAAGATTCGTCAATGTGATCCCCATGCTGGAACTTACGGCCATTGACATTGTCGTCATCTCTGTCTGGACGTTCTGCGTAAACGGGATCTTTCGCAAATTATTTCCTCCGCGTCATATTCTCCTTCTCTATGAAGAGTATGATCCGTCGCCGCTTCTCAGAAAGGTGAATACGCGCAAAGACCGGTATATCATTCAGAAATCTATGAACGTAGAGGACGGATGGGAGAAGATGACCGCGGCAATGCTTGAGTACGACGCAGTCTTTCTGTGCGATATCCATGCGCCGCTGAGAAACCGGCTGGTGAAATACTGCTACGAGAAGGGCATCCGCTCTTATATTACGCCGAAGATCTCGGATATTATTATCCGCAGCTCGGAGAGCATTCATATGTTTGACACACCTCTGCTGCTTGCGCGGAATAACGGGTTCAGTTTCGAACAGAAGCTGGTGAAGCGGGTGATGGATATTATCATTTCGCTTGCCGCCCTGATTATTACGTCCCCGTTTATGCTGCTGACAGCGGCTGCGATTAAGCTGTATGACGGCGGCCCGGTGTTTTTCCGGCAGGACAGGTGTACCATCGGCGGGAAAGTCTTCTCGATCCACAAGTTCCGGAGTATGATTGTGGATGCAGAGAAAGACGGAGAGGTGATCCCGGCGACAGAGGATGACAGCCGGATCACGCCTGTGGGCAGGATTATCAGAAAGACAAGACTGGATGAACTGCCCCAGCTGATTGATATCCTGAAAGGGGATATGAGCGTGGTAGGCCCGCGGCCTGAGCGGGTAGAGCATGTAGAACAGTACACCAAAGAGATCCCCGAGTTCTCCTACCGGCTGAAAGTCAAGGGAGGACTGACCGGGTACGCGCAGGTCTATGGAAAGTATAATACAAGTGCTTATGATAAGCTGAAACTTGACTTGATGTACATCCAGAATTACTCCTTTCTTCTGGATCTGAAGCTGATCATTATGACGGTCAAGATCATCTTTGTCAAAGAGAGCACGGAAGGATTCGAGGATACGGATAAATGACTGGATCAATGAAGCCATATTATGACAGGATCTATAAAGGAAGTATGCGGTCGTTCCTTGCGGGACTTGAGGCGCGGATTGAGTCCGGGCAGGGGAGTTTCGTAGTGACAGCCAATCCGGAGATCTTCATGATGGGAAAGAAGCACCGGCAGATGGACCGGGCACTTCTCGATGAGCATACCATGATCGTGCCGGACGGGATCGGGATCATCCGGGGCGGAAAGACACTGGGGTACCGGTTTGAGGAACGGATTCCCGGGGTGGAGATCTGTGAGGCCCTTCTGAAATATGCAGACGAACATCACAAATCCCTGTATCTGTTCGGGGCAGAGAAAACAGTGCTTGAGGCCCTTGTGCTCCGAATCCGCAGGGAATACAGCGGGATCGTCCTGGCGGGATCTACGGACGGATATGTGAAGGATCGGGACCGGGTATTCCGGGAGATCACAGAGCGGCAGCCGGATATCGTGCTGGTGGCGCTGGGGACACCGGCCCAGGAGCTTCTGATCTACCGGTACTTCTCTCCTGAGAGACCCGGACTCTACATGGGGGTCGGCGGGAGCTTCGATGTCTTAAGCGGCCTGAAGAAGCGGGCACCGGCATTTTTCATCAAATACAATCTGGAATGGCTCTACCGCATCACAAGAGAGCCGAAGAGATTGAAGCGCTTCTGGGACAGCAATGTTAGATTTTTATTTGAGATAAGGAAAGAAAAGCATGGGAATCAGAGAGAAAACCGATAAGATCCGCTCGCTGGGCCTGCGGGGGACCGTGAAGATGGCTGCGGTAAAGTGGAAGAAGAGAGAACGCGGAAGCGGAATGCTGACCGCCCCGGCCAGGAAAGAGATTACAGACCGGATCTTAAGCAGGGATTATAAAAGAATCATTATTTTCGAAAATCATTTTGGGTATGGGAATATTATGATGCAGCGGCCCCAGCATCTGCTTAGAAACTGTGGGGACAGCGAGACGCTGGTTCTGTATAATTCCTACTATGATATTGATTTTCAGACCCGGGGCAGAGTAACGAAGATTGGGAATTCAGTATATCTTCTCGACCTGTATTATTACCGGCGGTATCTCATGGAAGCGGTGAAGAAGATTCCCCACCGCTATCTGTGCGTATATTCGACGGATACGGTACCGCGGGCAAGGATCGACGAGTATCTGGCGGAGGGATTCCGGGTGATTTATGAATATGTAGATGATATCAATCCCGAGCTTATCTCTCCCAGGAAGATCGGTCTGATCACTGAACGGCACAGCCATCTGCTGGCAGACAGCCGGGTGCTGACTGTCGCCACGGCAGATCAGCTCTATCAGAACGCGGCGGCGATGGATCCCAAATGCAGGCTGATTCAGATCTCCAATGGGGCGGAGTGCGGCCGGTTTTCACCGGAGGCTTCTACAGACGACCGGGAGTATCTGGAGTGGATCCGGCAGGACAAGATCAAGGCAGGTTACTACGGAGCCCTTGCCTCCTGGGTGGATTATGATCTTCTGAAGAGACTGGCCGACGACCCGAAGATCCAGGTCATTCTGATCGGAGTGGAGCATGACAGCTCCCTGCAGGAGAGCGGGCTGCTGGAGAGGGAGAACGTGAAGTATTTCGGGAAGAAGCCTTACGAGAGGCTGCCCGGATATGTGCGCTGGTTTGACGTGTGCATGATCCCGTTTGTGATCAATGAGATTACCATGGCCACTTCTCCGGTAAAGCTGTTTGAATATATGGCCATGGAAAAGCCGGTGGTATCGGCAGCCCTTCCGGAGTGCATGAAATACGATGCGGCAGTTACGGCCCGTTCGCAGGAAGAGTTCGTAAGAATGGTTCATGAATGCTATGAACAGCGGGAGGATCAGAAGAGAAAGGAGCAGCTGAGGCGGTGTGCCTGGGAGAACGACTGGTCTGCAAAGGCACGGGAGTTGAAGCAGTGTCTGTCTCAGTGGGAAGAAAATGAAGGATAAGATCAGCAAACTGAAAAATCTTGTTAAAAAGTATGGGCTTCAGGGAACCGTGAAGAAGGCTGCGGATTATATTTATTCGAACTATCTGGTACGGCTTTCCATACGGGAGCGCATTGTGATCCATCTGCACAGGAAGAAGTTCGCTGCGGGGATCCGCCGGATCCTTGAGCGGGACACGTATGACCGGATCGTCATCTGGAGGAGCTCATTCGGATGGAATGTGCCGCTCTTTCAGAGACCCCAGCACATTTTCAGCAATTTTGCGAAGCAGAGAACGCTGGTGTTCTATGAGGTGACGAGATTTACAGATGATGTGAAGCGGATGAAAAAGCAGTCGGACAATCTGTACCTTGTGAATTATGCCAACACGGCATTTTCCAAACTGCTGTTCCGTGAGATCGAGAAGAAGCAGGTTCCGAAGTATGTGCAGTTCTATTCTACTGACTGGACCATGCCGGCGAAGAAGATCCGGAATTATATGGCACAGGGATATGAGGTTGTCTACGAATATATTGATGATCTCAACCCGCATCTGGCAGGAACGGACCAGCTTCCGGCGAATGTCAAAGAGAAGTATGAGATGGCTATGAGCGATCCCAATATCTTCGTGGTTGTCACGGCGGAAGCGCTGAGAAAAGACGTGCTTGCAAAGCGCGGGGACCACAGACTGGTGTATTCCAGCAACGGGGTTGACTACCGTCATTTCCATGATGAAATAGACGAGCATTTCCAGCCGGACGGTCAGTTCCAGGCTGTTCTGGATACGGGCATGCCGGTGATCGGTTATTACGGAGCTCTGGCGAAATGGTTTGATTATGAACTGCTGAAGAAGATCGATGCTGCAGGGAAATATCAGGTGGTGCTTCTGGGGATCAAATACGACGATTCCTTTGACCAGGCAGGACTCGGGCAGTGCAGGAATATTCACTTCTGCGGATCAAGAGATTATCAGGTGCTGCAGAATTATGCTTCCAGGATTGACGTTCTTACCATTCCCTTCCTGATCAATGACATTACAAAGGCGACCTCTCCGGTAAAGCTTTTTGAGTATATGGCTCTGAATAAGCCGATTGTGACGACGGATATGGATGAGTGCAGAAAGTACAAATCCGTACTCATCGGACACAGCCATGAGGAGTTCCTGGAACAGCTTGACCGCGCGATGGAGCTTAAGGAAGATCCGGATTACAGGGAGCTTTTGAACCGGGAAGCACTGGAGAATACCTGGGAGGAGAAGGCAAAGGCGATCCTGGACGAACTGAGGAAATACGAATAACCTCTTGAATCCTGTCGAACTTTGTTGTACCATTAAAAAGATTATAGAAAACATTTCTACAGGGGTAAGACATGTCAGATAACAGAAGAAGACGCAGGCGCAGGCGCGCCCGTTCCCGAAACGGCGGCTGGTTCACCCGCATGAAACCGTGGCAGAAAGCCTTGTTTATTTTCGCCGCTGTCCTCCTCTGCCTGATCATTGCGGCAGTGATCTATGTCCAGGCCAAATGGAGCAAGATCGACCGGAAGGACATCGGGGCAGACGAGATCAAGATCAATACAGATCTGGAACTGAATAAAAGTGTAGATCTGGGGGATGGATATACCAATGTGGCGCTGTTCGGCGTCGATTCCCGCGACGGGAGTCTGGGGGAAGGGAACCGCACGGACTGTCTGATCGTGGCCAGTCTGAACAATGAGACGAAAGAAATTAAACTTGTGTCCGTTTACCGCGATACACTTCTTGATCTTTCGGAGGGGACTTATCAGAAGTGCAACGGTGCATACAGTTACGGAGGGCCGGTTCTGGCCATCAATATGCTGAATATGAATCTGGATCTGGATATTCAGGACTATGTGACCGTTGACTTCGGAGCCATCGCAGACACCATTGATCTGCTCGGCGGGGTGGAGATTGACGTGACAGAGGAAGAGCTTCCTTATATCAATCAGTATATTCCGGAGACGGCAGCCTCTGCTGAGAAGGAAGCAGTCTATCTTGAGAAGGCAGGGCTTCAGCTTCTGGATGGAACCCAGGCCACGACTTACGCAAGAATCCGATCTACTGCCGGCGGTGACTTCACCAGAACAGAACGGCAGAGACTGGTACTGGAAAAGATGTTTGAGAAGGCGAAAGCTGCGGATCTGATGACATTGAATAAGATCATTGACAAGGTGTTCCCGCAGGTGTCCACAAGTTTTACCCTGACAGAGATCCTGAATTATGCGGCCGCCTACAGTGAATACAAGCTGGTTGGCAATATGGGATTCCCTGAGGATAAATATACGGATACGATTTCCGGCCTTGGAGACATCGTCATTCCTCAGAATCTTGTGTCCAATGTGACAAAGCTTCATGAATTCTTGTTCGGAACGGCAGGATATGTGCCGTCTTCAACGGTCCAGACGGTGAGCAGCAATATTGAGTATACTGTGGCTTCCGCCGGATCCTCATGGAGTTCGGAAACCTATGATAACAGCGGATGCACGTACTATGATGAGAGCGGCGCCTATGAAGGCGGAGAGTACTGGGACGAGAACGGCGGCTACAGCGGCTCCGGAGAGGGGAACTATAGTGAACCCGAAGACCCTTCGGACAGCTGGGGAGGCACGGATGAAACCGGAGGAACGGATCCGGGGACCGGAGGATCGGATTCCTGGATTGACGGTACAGGCGGAACAGATTCCGGAGGAACTGCAGAGGGAATGCAGCCAGAATTCTGAACCCATAGAAAGATCGATCCGAAACTGTTGGCAAAGTAATCAAATAAAGGGGTAGATTGTATGAAATTATTAAAGAAAGCAGCAGGATTCATTCTTGCACTGTGTCTGATGGTTCCAATGCTGGGAACCGTCGCTTTCGCGGCAGACGGAGTGCTGATGTTCTCAGACCCGGAGACAAAGGTGGGCGAGAATGTAAGTGTTGACCTTGTGGTACAGAGCGGCGGGGAGAATGTTGGATCCGTCAGCGTGAGCATGAATTACGATCCTTCTTCTCTGGAATTCGTAAGCGGGGAAGGATTCACGGCAGACGGCTCAGGAACCCTCACTTATACAGGGACGGGAAGCAGTTCAGAGCTGCGTGCTACGGTGGAGTTCCGTGCGCTTCTTGCCGGAAGTGCGGCGATCAATGTGACATCAAGTACAGCTGCGCTGGAATCAGGCGAAACACTGAATCTGGAGCAGGGCTCTTCCACAGTGATAATTGCAGCAGCTGACGACGGAAGCACATCCGCGGAGCCGTCAGGAACAAGCGGAGGAGAAAGCTCACCGGCAGGTGAAACAACAGATATCGTGGTGACAGTGAACGGACAGGAGTATCATTTCTCAGAAGCGTTTACTTCATCGGATCTCCCGGATGGATATTCGGAAACCTCTCAGACATTTAATGGAGAAGAGAGGAAATTTGCGGTAAATGAAGCAGGTGTTACCCTGGGGTATCTTGTTGACGGATCCGGGGCAGGAAGCTTCTTCCTCTATAATGCGGAGGACGCTACGTTTTCACCTTATGTTCAGATCAACATCTCTCAGACGGCATCCATCATTCCGCTTGACAGAGCAGGTGAGGTGACACTTCCGGAGAATTATTCCGAGACTACACTGACGGTTGAGAATATGCAGTTCCCGGTATGGGCAGATGCGGAAACAGACAGCAGATATTATATCATCTATGCACTGAATACAAGGACAAATGAAGCGGGCCTGTATCAGTATGACACGGCGGATGAGACT
This sequence comes from uncultured Eubacteriales bacterium, assembly GCA_949283695.1. Lineage (GTDB taxonomy): Bacteria > Bacillota > Clostridia > Lachnospirales > Lachnospiraceae > Mediterraneibacter. The sequence goes on from CASDTX010000016.1 coordinate 47,304, forward strand.
TACCAGTACTTTGAAGCCGCTGCGGATACAGATACGGATACGGACAGTGCCGAGCTTCCGGGCATTCTCGGCATGATCAGTGATCATATCCTTCCCGTGCTGATCGGAGCAGGCGCTGTATGCATCTTACTTCTGATTCTCATCATTGTGTTTGCGGTGAAGCTGGTACACCGGAATCAGGAACTGGATGATCTGTATGACGAATATGACATTCCTTTCGATGATGAGGAAGAGGCGGCGCCGAAAAATACGAAAAAGGGAAAGAGAGCCGCAGCTCCTGCCGAAGAGGAGGAAGATCTTCTGGACTATGAGGAAGAAGAATATGACGCCGAGGATGATTATGACGGCGGATACGAAGAGGAGAATTATGATTCTTCTGATTACGATGAGGACGAGGATCTGGATGATTTTGATGACGATGACTATGACGATGACTTCGATGAGGACGACTATGACGAGGACGATTATGACGATGATGATGAGTTCGAGTCAGCCGGCAGCTCGAAGGAAGCGGAGGATGATTACAATATCAATTTCGTAGATCTGTAGAACAGCGGCACTTGCCATGAGAAGCATGCAGCGTGGTTTCCTGAATGGCACTCTGTGAATAGGAAAACAAATTCCGCTGGATGTGATGGAGCTGCAGATTGTCGAAAAGCAAGATAGCAGGACTGTAATGGGCGTCAGAAAGCCCTTTGCGGTCCTGTTTTTCAATATTTGTTAAATGAATGAACACAGTTTTATCACAATACAAGGCTATGATGGAACCATAGAACAAGAGAAGAAATCGTGAGCAGAAGGTGGGAATATGATGGAGAACCAGTATAATTATTATCATCCAAATGAAAATTATCCGTACGGAAGCGGACCGCAGGGACCTCAGCCCGGACAGGAGCCGCCGAAGAAGGAACAGAAGCCTCATAAGGGAGTCCCCAAGGCAATCGCAGTGACAGGATTCGCAATCCTTTTCGGAATTGTAGCCAGTGCGGTTTTCCTTACTTCAAATATCATCGGAAGCAGGATCCTGGGGCTTAATACCGCCGGGGAGAGTACTTCGGCATCTTCGGACCGAGTCAGCAGCGGCACAGCGCTTTCCAGATCTTCCAGCGTTGTCACATCGGATGTGTCGGATGTAGTGGACAAGGTGATGCCGTCAATCGTATCCATTACAAGTATGTCCGTGGAGGAGGTACAGAGCTTCTTTGGAGGTACCTATCAGCAGCAGTACCAGGGCGCCGGAACAGGAATCATTATCAGTCAGAATGACTCAGAACTTCTGATTGTAACCAATAACCATGTGGTAGAAGGCAGTGATACCCTGACCGTTACCTTCGCAGATGAATCCAGCGTGGAAGCGGAAATTAAGGGAACAGATGCTACGTATGATGTGGCAGTGATTGCAGTTCCCATGAAATCGATCTCTGATGAGACATTAGATGCCATCTCTGTGGCGACACTTGGAGATTCTGAGAACCTGAAGGTGGGAGAGCCGGCCATTGCAATCGGAAACGCACTGGGATATGGACAGTCCGTGACAACCGGTGTGATCAGCGCCCTTGACCGTTCGGTTTCCACGACGGACAGCCAGACCGGAAAGACGACCGAGAGCGGTGCAAAACTGATCCAGACAGACGCAGCCATCAATGAGGGAAACAGCGGCGGCGCACTGGTGAATGTAAATGGTGAAGTCATCGGCATCAACTCTGCGAAGCTGATCGGTGAGAGTGTAGAAGGCATCGGTTATGCAATCCCCATCAGCGACGTATCGGACCTGATTCAGACATTGATGAATCAGGAGACGAAGAGCAAGGTGGCGGAAGAAGACCGGGGAATGATCGGCATCACAGGCATCAGCGTGTCGGACAGCTTATCGGAACAGATCGGCATGCCGGCAGGCGTATATGTAAAAGAGGTCACACCCGGAGGCGGAGCTGAGAAGGCCGGGATGACGAAAGGATGTATCATAACCGGAATCAATGGAAGTTCTGTGGACAGTATGGAAGCGCTTCAGAACCAGCTGCAGTACTATAGTAAGGGCGAGAAGGTAACGCTTACTATCCAGATCCCACAGACCAATGGCGAGTATGAGGAGCAGACCCTGGAGGTCACACTCAGCTGACGGATCAGCCGCATGAACAGAGCCCATCCGTATGAAGAAAAATAAATGAATCTATTTGCACCAAACGGAGTAAGAGCAGCCGGACACCCTCCATACCGGCTGCTCTTACTTCGTTTTGAAATGTTCTTACAGGAGTCTGATCAGCGGTCAAACTCAGGGTTGAATGCATAGAAGTTCTTGCTGTCCAGTTTCTCCTGGACGATGCGGAGACTTTCCCCGAAGCGCTGATAGTGGACAATCTCCCGCTGCCTTAAGAAACGGATCGGATCACAGACTTCCGGGTCCTTGACGAGGCGCAGGATATTGTCGTACGTGGTGCGGGCTTTCTGTTCCGCAGCCAGGTCTTCATGGAGGTCCGTGATGGGATCGCCCTTGGACTGGAATGTGGTCGCGCTCCACGGCGTTCCGCTGGCTGCCTGGGGCCAGAGCCCCAGTGTATGATCCACATAGTAAGGGGCGAAGCCGGAACGCTCGATTTCTTCAGGCGACAGATCCTTTGTGAGCTGGTACACAATAGCGCAGACCATCTCAAGGTGAGCGAGCTCCTCAGTGCCGATATCTGTCAGGGTACCAGTGACTTCTTTATAGGGCATGGTATATCTCTGTGCCAGGTACCGCATCGATGCACCCAGTTCTCCGTCCGGTCCTCCGAACTGAGTGATGATGATCTGGGCGATCTTCGGGTTCGTCTGCGTAATCTTTACCGGGTATTGAAGTCTCTTTTCATAATTCCACATCTGTCAGCATCCTCCTTCCTGCCAGGGCCACGGTTCATTGATCCAGTTCCAGCGCTCCGCGCAGGAATAATCCGCGGTGTCTATCGTAAGCGGTCCGTAAGTCTCGGCATATTCTTTCAGTGCGCGGCTGCGCCGGCGGCTCATCTCATGGAAATAGTCCAGGGCCTCACGGTCACAGGGATGGGTGTCCAGATAGAGCTGCACATCGTTTACGGCAAAGCTTACCTGGTTGATATGATCCATAAGCTGTCTGCGGTTCATGGTCCGGCCGCTGCCGCAGTTCGCAGGCTGACCGTGCATGTGGTTCATGGGATGACCGGACACGTGATTCATGTTGGATGACATTCTTCCGCTCATCTGCATCTGCCCCCTTTCCCGAGAAATGGTTTGTCAAGCTCGGCAAAGATGGTTCCGCACTCCAGAGCCCGGCAGGGCTCGTACAGATCTCTCCATCTCTGCCAGGGAACATAGGCCATGGCGATGGCAGTTCCCTCAGGGAAGAAATCCCGGGTATCCGGGCAGCCGTCCATTCTGCGGGGGCAGGACTGGGAAGTGTTGGCCGGATTCGCCGACGGACGGTTGATACAGCGCATATTATTCTGACAGTTTGCCATATGGGCATCTCCTTTTCTGATTCTAATAAGTTCATTATTATAGTATGGAATTTGATAACAGGTGTGCTTGAAAAAAGTTCTTTACAAGTCGCGGGAAATTATATATAATAGACAGGTCAGCGGGGTGTGGCTCAGTTTGGTTAGAGCGCACGGCTGGGGGCCGTGAGGTCGCAGGTTCGAATCCTGTCACCCCGATGAATGCATAAATGATAAGGCATTGTATTACAATAAGGGATCAGATCAGGTAAAATGGCTTACCGGAAACTGATTCCTTATCTATTATGGGCCATGTTTTTATAATATGCGGCAGTTCCTCTGCCAAAGATTCCGGGCGGAATAGTGAGAGCAGGGCAGGCCGGTGAGAGTAGCAGATGAAAGGAAGACAGCAGTATGTGTGGATTCGCGGGTTTTGTCGGCGAAGTGGAAGACAGAGAACAGGTTTTGGTCAATATGATGAATACGATCATTCACAGAGGACCAGACAGTGAAGGAAAATATATCGATGAAGATGCAGCGCTTGGGTTTCGGAGGCTGAGTATTATTGACCTCTCGGCAGTGGGAGATCAGCCGCTCTATAATGAGGACAGATCTATGGTCCTTGTGTTTAACGGGGAGATCTATAACTATCAGGAACTGCGGGAAGAGCTGATCGAGGCCGGGCATACATTTGTGTCGAATACGGATTCAGAGACGCTGATTCATGGATATGAGCAGTGGGGCGAGCAGCTTGTGGACAGGCTCCGGGGCATGTATGCTTTCGTTATCTGGGATACAAAGAAGAAACGGCTCTTTGGAGCCCGGGATATTTTCGGGATCAAGCCGTTTTATTATGCGCAGATGAACGGGACTCTTTTGTTTGCGTCTGAAATCAAGGCGTTCATGGAGCACCCGAAGTTCGATAAGATCTTCAATGAAGCTGCACTGGGGAATTATCTGTCTTTCCAGTTTGTTCCCACCAATGAGACGTTCTTCAAAGGAGTATTCTGTCTGCAGCCGGGACATTTCTTTACTTATGAGAATGGGGAATTGAAGATTACAAGGTATTTTGAGCCTGATTTCACGGGAGACACGGATAAATCCTTCGGGGAAATCGTAGATGAAGTCGAGGCAGTGATGAAGGAATCCGTGGAGAAGCACAAGATCAGCGACGTAGAGGTGGCATCCTATCTTTCCAGCGGCGTGGATTCCAGCTATCTCACTTATTTAGGGCAGGTGGACCGGACATTTACAGTCGGATTCGACGAGGGAAAATACAGTGAGATTAAAGACGCCAAAGAATTTGCGGCCAGCATCAATATGCAGAATGACGCAAAGGTCATCACACCTGATGAATACTGGGATAAGCTCTCGGACATTCAGTACTATATGGATGAACCGGTTGCGGATCCGGCGGCGATCGCGCTCTATTTCTTAAGCGAGGAGGCTGCGAAAAAGGTAAAGGTCGTACTCTCGGGAGAAGGATCTGACGAGCTTTTCGGCGGATACAATATCTACTGTGAGCCGCTGGAACACACGGCGTTCAACAAGATTCCGTTTCCGGTGCGCCGGCTGCTCGGAAAGTTCGCGGAATACTGTCTGCCCAGGGGCATGAAGGGCAGAGGTTTCCTGATGCGGCACGGGAAGACGCTGGAAGAGCGGTATTTCGCCAATGCCACGAATATTTTCACTGAGCGCGAGGCTAATAAGATTCTGAAGAAAGGATGCACGCCGGGCATCCAGGCAGTGACCCGTCCGCTGTATGAGCGGGTGAAAGAGAAAGACCCGGTGACAAAGATGCAGTACGTGGACATGCATCTCTGGCTGGTCCATGATATCCTGATGAAAGGGGATAAGATGGGCATGGCCAATTCTCTCGAGGTGAGAGTGCCGTTTCTGGATAAGAAAGTGCTGGAACTGGCAGAAACCCTGCCCCTGGACTATAAAGTACAGGCCCCGAAGACGAAAGTGGCTCTTCGGGCTGCCGCGGAGCGCAGGATCCGCAGCAAGACGGCAGAGAAGAAGAAACTGGGCTTCCCGATCCCCATCCGCGTGTGGCTGAGAGAAGAGAAGTATTATAACCGGGTGAGAGCCATGTTCGCGTCCGGTGCGGCGAAGAAGTTTTTTAATACAGATATGCTGATGAAGATGCTGGAGGATCATAAAGAAGGAAAGAATGCCAATGAGAAGACAGATGACAGCCGTAAGATTTGGACAGTATATATTTTCCTCGTATGGTATGACAGATTCTTTGAACACGGGAAACCGGTTCATCCGGCTATGAGTGTCAAAAGCTGAGATCCGCAGGAGCGGGTCTTGAAGAGATAGGTGATAGTGATATGAGAAGCAGGACTGTCCGGCCTGTCAGACGGCGGGATCAGAAGAAAGACAGCAGAAAAAGGAGAGAAACCAGGTTTGGGGATACCCAGCCTATGCCAACGGCCGAAGAGCTGGCCCGCGGATACCAGACCTATAACAGGCAGAGCCGTGCCGGGTACCAGAGAAGCACGGGTTCCCTGTCTGACACCCAGCCGCTGAGCCAGACTGGATGGCGTTCGGGGTACCAGAGTTATCAGCGGGTGATTGACCGGAGAAGGCAGGTGGTTCAGACACCTAAGCCTATGCCTGACCGGGCGCCGGTCCGTCAGGGCCGTCCGCCGGCGGCGAGACGGGGAAACAGCAGCGCTTTGGCCCAGATCCTTCGGAGGAGAGGCAGAGCGGTTCAGGAGCAGTATTTTGATTTTGATCTTCTGCTTGTGATCGTTTTCCTTTTTTGCTTTGGATTGGTGATGCTGTACAGTACCAGTTCTTATGAAGCTCAGGTTGAGATTGGGGACGACATGTACTACTTTTCCAAACAGGCCATGATCGGCCTGGCCGGGTTTGTGTGCATGTTCGTGGTCTCGAAGATTGATTATCATTTATATGGGGCGTTTGCATTTGAAATCTATCTGATCTCCATGTTCCTGATGGCTTTGGTGCAGACCCCTCTGGGGAAAACCGTAAATGGAGCGAGACGCTGGATCAGGCTTCCCGGGAATCTGACACTTCAGCCCGCGGAGATCACGAAGATTGCGGTGATCCTTTTTATCTCTTATGAATTGTGCCGATTGGGCAAGAAGGCGTACAGTGCGCGGGGAATCATATGGGTGCTGGTCCTGGGAGCAGCCGCAGCGGGCGGAGTGCTGATCCTGACAGACAATTTGAGTACGGCTATTATTGTAATGGCGATCACGTGCATCCTGGTGTTTGTGATCCATCCGAAGACAAAGCCGTTCCTGGTGATCATCGGCGTGGCAGCAGTTGTGGCTGTGATTGCGATTGTGGTTCTGTCTGTGACTGTGGCAGACAGTGATAATTTCCGTCTGCAGAGAATTATTGCCTGGCTGAATCCGGAAGCTACAGCAGATACAGAGAGCTTTCAGGTGATGCAGGGACTGTATGCCATCGGAAGCGGAGGCTTCTTCGGGAAGGGACTGGGCAACAGTACGCAGAAGCTGGGAGTGATTCCGGAGGCGCAGAATGATATGATCCTGGTCGTGATCTGCGAGGAACTGGGGGTATTTGGAGCAATTATTATCCTTGTGCTGTTTGGGGTTCTTCTGTACCGGCTGATGTTTATCGCGAAGAATGCGCCGGACCTGTACGGCTCTTTGATTGCAGCGGGGATCTTCGCCCACATTGCGCTTCAGGTGATTTTGAATATTGCGGTTGTAACCGGAATGCTCCCGACAACCGGAATTACACTTCCATTTATCAGTTACGGGGGCACGGCGATTCTGTTTTTGATGACAGAGATGGGAATCGCGCTTGGGATTTCACGGAGAATCCGTCTGGACGGTGAATAATGCGGCAGGAAGCCGGGATTGACAAAGCCCTGCCTGCAGAGGAGAGATCTTCTGCAGGCAGGGCTTTGTCTGAGGTTATGGAACTTATTTTTTTCACTGAAAAAGACTTTTCTTATGAGTAAATATATGGTATATTTTTATGTGGTATTTAAAACTACATGTAATAGAAGCATAAAATGTACTTTGCGGTTCGGGAGGAAATATCATGGATTATAAGATTATTGTAGACAGCTGCGGCGAGCTGACACATAAGATGAAAGAGAGCGGTGTCTTCCAGACAGCATCCCTGAGCATGCAGGTGGACGGAGATGTGATCATTGACGATGAGACATTTGACCAGGCGGATTTTATACGCCGTGTGGCGGCCAGCCCGGAATGTCCCAAATCTTCCTGTCCGTCGCCGGAGAAATATATGGAATTGTACAGCGGGAGTGAGAAGAGAGTCTATGCGGTGACACTGTCGGCTGAATTGAGCGGTTCTTATAACAGTGCTGAGCTGGGAAAGAAACTTTGGCTGGAGGAGAACGCGAAGGAGGAGACTGGCGCGGAAGGGAAGCAGATCTATGTGTTTAATTCCCGCTCAGCCTCAGTCGGAGAGACACTGATCGCGTGTAAGATCCAGGAGTGCGAGGAAAAGGGATTTTCTTTTGAGGATACAGTGAACTGTGTGGAAGACTATATTGCGGGCCAGCACACGTATTTTGTTCTGGAGAATCTGGATACGCTGCGGAAAAACGGCAGACTGACAGGAATCCGTTCTTTTGTGGCAAGTGCACTGAATATCAAACCGGTTATGGGCGCCACCCCGGAGGGGACGATCTGTCAGCTGGGGCAGGCCCGGGGCATTAAAAAGGCACTGGCAAAGATGACGGAGCAGATCGCCGCAGAGGGACAGCGGACGAAGGAGAAGGTTCTCGGGATCTCCCACTGCAACTGCCCGGAGAGGGCCAGGGAAGTGCAGCGGATGCTTCTGGATAAAATCCAGGTTAAAGACAGTTTTATCGTAGATACCGCGGGCATCAGTACGATGTATGCCAATGACGGCGGAATAATTGTTGTGCTCTGAGCCGGTTTGTGGTAAACTATGAATAGTGTCCGTAGTGGCGGTGCTGCCGTCGGGAAGGAAGGGCACGGTCGGACCGAAAGGAGTGCGTGAAGAGATGAGCCAGGAGAAGGTTGACCGCTATAAGAAGGAGAAGGCGAACAGAAAGCAGATTATGCGACGCCAGAGGCTGATGAGCTTTGTCCGCAAAGGAGTGCTTACGCTGGCAGCTGCCGCACTGGTAGGCTGGCTGGCATATTCAGCCTACGGCATACATGAGGCGAACAGGGAGCGTGTGGTTGCGGAAGTAAACTATGACGCGGTGACAGATTATCTGAACAGTCTTACCTCAGATGCGGAATAAAATCATCAGAAAAACTGAAATATGATAAGAAACACAACATGTGGGGCACGGAGAAGATCCGGTGCCCCACATGTTCTTTTTTTGCGCAAAAATGCAGTTTTCGGGATGATTGAGGGCTCTGGAAGAACATAAAAAAATCAAAAAAAGGGGTTGAAAAAGGGGGTGTGGTGGTTTAGAATGGAGTCAAGTGGTAAAGAGTGGTGGACAGTGGGGTAAAGTGGGGAGCGATGTGGAGGCTCACATTCAGAGAAAGGATTCCGGATGTTACTTGGAGAGTTTAACCATAGCATTGATGAAAAGGGAAGACTCATCATCCCGGCAAAGCTAAGGGATGATCTGGGTGACAGCTTTGTTATCTGTAACGGGCTGGAAGGATGCCTCTTTGTTTACTCTCAGGAAGAATGGAACAAATTCGTCGCCGAACTTGAAACCTTACCACGTATGAATAAGGATGCCAGAATTTTCAAGCGCTATTTCTTCGGAAGCGCTTCGGAGGGCAGCTTCGACAAGCAGGGGAGAGTTCTTGTCCCGCCGTCGCTCCGCAAGGCAGCACATCTGGAGAAAGATGTGGTACTGGTGGGAGTCCAGGACCGCGTCGAGATCTGGGATAAGGATCTCTGGGAAGAGCGCAGCCAGGTGAGCGAGGAAGACCTGGATGCCATCGCAGAGCGTATGGAATCGATCGGAATCAGAATCTGACAGGGAGGAGATTATGGCATTCAAACACACATCCGTCCTTCTGCACGAGACAGTGGACGGGCTTAATGTCAGACCGGACGGCATTTATGTTGACGGCACGCTGGGCGGAGGCGGACATGCTTTTGAAGTGTGTTCCCGTCTGGGAGACAAGGGGAGATTTATAGGAATAGACCAGGATGCTGACGCTATTGAAGCGGCAGGAAAACGCCTGGAAGGCTTTGGGGAGAAGGTCACGATAATCAGGAGCAATTACCGTGATATGAAGCCGCTGCTCCAAAAAGAAGGCATTGACAAAGTGGACGGAATCGTGATTGACCTGGGGGTGTCTTCGTACCAGCTGGATACAGCAGAACGGGGATTCTCTTACCGGGCAGACGCGCCCCTGGACATGCGGATGGACCAGAGGCAGAAGCGGACGGCCAGAGACATTGTCAACGGCTACAGTGAGGCGGAACTTTACCGCGTAATCCGGGATTATGGGGAAGATAAGTTCGCGAAGAATATCGCGAAGCATATCGCGGCTGAACGCGAGAAAGCGCCGATTGAGACAACAGAACAGCTGAATGAAATTATTCGGCACGCCATACCGATGAAGATCCAGAAGACATCCGGACATCCGTCCAAACGGACATTCCAGGCGATTCGGATCGAATTAAACGGCGAGCTGGATGTGCTCAGGGATTCCCTGGACGACATGATTGATCTGCTGAATCCTGGGGGAAGGATCTGCATCATCACATTTCATTCGCTGGAGGACAGGATCGTGAAGAGTGCATTTCGCAAGAATGAGAATCCATGTACCTGTCCGAGCCACTTTCCGGTTTGTGTCTGTGGGAAGGTATCAAAAGGAAGAGTGGTTACCAGGAAGCCCATCCTTCCGTCTGCGGAAGAGATGGAAGAAAACAGTCGTTCGAAAAGTGCGAAACTGAGAATTTTTGAACGGTCGTAAACAATAGGGAGTATCAGAAATATATTTCCCGCCGGGAAGGGGAGAGCCCGGCCGGGAAAACATCGGGAAAGGAGCATTCGTCATGGCGTCACAGTACAGGACATCTAACAGAAGAGCGGCGGAAACCAGGGGAAGAGACCGCAGCAGATTCTATGTGTACGGAAATGCTGTACGCCAGGCAGAGGCAGTTCCCGAACGAGCGCCGCAGAGGCGCCCGCAGCAGCCTATAAAGCGGACAAGCCGTCAGGTGGCAAAGAACAGAAACCGTGCCATGAGCATTGGACCTGCCTATGCTGTATTTCTCACAGCGGCAGCGGTCTGTGCGGTTCTGATCTGCATGTTCTATCTGAGACTGCAGTCAGAAGTGGTAAGCCGGTCCGAGAACGTAAGCTATCTGCAGGAACAGCTTGCAGATCTGACAGAGGCGAATAATACTGCCTACAACGCGGCGGTGGATTCTGTCAATCTGGAAACGGTGCGGGAGCGCGCGATGAATGAGATGGGGATGGTGTATGCGTCAGACGGGAACGTGATTGAATATGACAGCCCGTCCGGAGATTATGTGAAGCAGTACAGTGACATTCCCGAAAGCGGAGTGCTAGCGTCAGCGGGAAGCGTATCAAAATAAGGAAAACATCGTATGGCAGGAAGAAAGAGAAAGAAAAACAGATTTGACTTTTTGACAAGAAAATTCCCGATCAGAATGCAACGGAAGCTGGTAATGCTATTTATGGCAGTCATACTGGCTTTTGTTGTTCTTATAGGAAGGATCACGATCATCAATGCCACGAAGGGAAGCCAGTATACGAAAGTCGTGCTGGATCAGCAAAATTATGACAGCAGGGTGATCGCTTTCAAGCGCGGAGATATTGTAGACCGAAACGGGACGAAGATTGCGACCAGTGAGCGTGTGTATAATGTGATCCTGGACGTGAAGGTGATGACAGACAAAGATGCCTACATTGAGCCGACGAAAGAAGTGCTGAAAGACTGTTTCGGCATCGAGGGCAGCGTAGTGGATCAGCTGATTGAAGACAATCCGGACAGCCAGTATGAGATTCTGGCTCAGGGGATTGACTATGAGACTGCGCAGAAGTTCCGCGCGATTGACGATGATGACGAGAACTATCCGAATGTTATGGGCATCTGGCTGGAGGATGACTATGAGAGAACCTATCCCTACGGCAGTATGGCCAGTGATGTGATCGGATTCAGCAATGACGGAAATGTGGGCGCGGCGGGGATCGAGAGCGCCTATAATGACGTGCTCAACGGAACGGACGGGAGAGAGTACGGATACTTTGATTCCGAGTCATCCATCGAGCGGACGGTGAAGCCGGCGAAGAACGGGAACACCGTGGTTTCTACGATTGATGTGACGCTGCAGAATATTGTGGAGAAAGCGATTCTGGAGTTTAATGAGAATCAGGCGGCGGACGGCAATCTCGGAAGCAAGAACACTGCTGTTATCATTATGAACCCCAATACGGGCGAGATCCTGGCAGAGGCTTCTTATCCGAATTTTGATTTGAATAATCCGCGGGATCTGTCCATTTTGTATACAGAGGAAAAGTGGAATGCCATGAGCGACGAAGAACAGGTGGCTGCCATGAATGATCTGTGGAGAAACTTCTGCGTCAGCGATGCCTTCGAACCCGGATCCACGGCCAAGCCGTTTACGGTGGCAGCGGGATTGGAGACAGGCGCGCTTACCGGAAATGAAACTTACTACTGCGGCGGCTACAAAGACGTTCTGGGAGAGCCTATCGGCTGTCATTTCACAAGCGGACACGGTATGGAGACGATTCAGGACGCAGTGGCGAACTCCTGCAACGTGGCGCTGATGGATATGGCTTCTGTAATAGGAGCGGAGGACTTTATCCGATACCAGCATATTTTCGGATTCGGAGAGTATACAGGAATCGATCTTCCGGGCGAGGCATCCACGGCGGGGCTTTTGTATACAGCAGAAAACATGACAGAACTGGATCTGGCCTGCAATTCATTCGGACAGAACTTCAATGTGACGATGACGCAGATGGCATCGGCCTTCTGTTCGCTGATCAACGGGGGATATTATTATGAGCCTCACGTGGTGAAGCAGATCAAAGATGAAAACGGAAGTGTGATTGAGACCAAGGATCCGGTGCTTCTCAGAAAGACTGTGTCTTCAGAAACTTCCACCCTTGTCAAACAGTATATGAAAGCGGTGCTTGACTATGGAACCGGCCAGAACGCCGCGGTAGCCGGCTATGATATCGGAGGCAAGACGGGAACTGCGGAGAAGCTGCCCCGGGGCAATGAGAAATATATCCTTTCCTTTATTGGATATGCACCGCAGGACAATCCGGAAGTGATGATCTATGTTGTGATTGACGAGCCTTATGATGGCGGAGAGGAGAGCTCTCTTGTGCTGGGACTGAGCCAGAAGATTATGGCAGAAGCGTTCCCTTATCTGGGAATCACAACGATTGAGGAGAGTGAGGCGGCAGCTCAGCTGGAAGGACCGAATTTCGGCGATACAGCCTATACGGATTTTGACGCCAACTATGAGGACACCTACAGCAACACCGACGGGTCTTATATTGACGAAAGTTATGAGCCGGATCTGGACGACTGGGCAACCGGAGAGACGGCAGAGTAGGAAAAGATGAATAACCCTGCAGAAGATGTAATAAGCTGTAACAACATCTTCTGCAGGGTTATTTTATTATGAAGAATAAAACGTATAATAAAAAGAAGATCCTTGTCGTGTTTACCTGTGCGGTTCTGATTCTCTTCGCTTTGATCGGCCGGCTTGTGTACCTGATGGTGTTTGACGCGGAATATTATCAGGAGCTGGCCCAGAATCTTCATGAAAGAGAAAGAGAGATTAAGGCTGCCAGAGGAGAGATCGTGGACCGGAACGGCGTGGTGCTGGCTACGAACCGGACTGTGTGTACGATTTCTGTCATTCACAGCCAGATCGAAGATCCAGAGGAAGTGATCGCGGTGCTGTGCAGGGAACTGGAGCTGGAGGAAGAGGATGTGAGACCGAAGGTAGAGAAGGTCTCATCCATGGAAAAGATCCGCACAAATGTGGATAAAGAAACCGGGGACAGGATCCGCAGCTATGATCTGGCCGGAGTGAAGGTGGACGAGGATTATAAGCGCTACTATCCTTATGATGAGCTGGCTTCCAGAGTGCTGGGATTCACCGGAGGAGACAATCAGGGGATTATCGGCCTGGAGGTCAAATACGAGGAATATCTGAAAGGAACGAACGGTACGATCCTGACAGTGACAGATGCCCGCGGGATTGAGCTGGAAGGGATCGCGGAAGACCGGATTGAGCCGGTGGCCGGAGAGACCCTGCAGGTGACTCTGGACTATAATATCCAGGCATACTGCGAGCAGGCGGCGCTGAACGTTATGGAAGAGAAGCAGGCAGAGGCAGTTTCGATTCTGCTGATGAATCCTCAGAACGGCGAGATTTACGCGATGGTGAATGTGCCTGAGTTTAATCTGAATGACCCTTATGAACTGAACACAGGAACGGATGCGGACAGTCTGTCTGACGAGGAGCTTCAGGATGCCCTGAATCAGATGTGGAGAAACCGCTGCATCAATGATACTTATGAGCCGGGATCTGTCTTCAAGATCATTACAGCCTCTGCCTGTCTGGAGGAAGGCGTGGTATCTCTCGACGATACCTTCTATTGTCCGGGATACCGGGTGGTGGAGGATCGGAGGATTCGCTGTCACAAAGTAGGCGGGCACGGACAGGAGACCTTTGTTCAGGGGATCCAGAATTCATGCAACCCGGTGTTTATGGACATCGGACTGCGGCTGGGCGCGGCGAAGTTCTATGATTATTTCGAAGCGTTCGGGCTGTTCCGCCTGACGAATATCGATCTTCCGGGGGAGGCGGGGACGATTATGCACAAGAAGGAGGATATCGGAACCGTGGAGCTGGCGACCATGACATTCGGCCAGTCATTCCAGGTGACTCCCATCCAGATGGCTGTCACGGTCAGTTCGATCATAAACGGAGGAAGAAGAGTGACGCCCCATGTAGGGAAAGCGGTGCTCAGCAAGGACGGGGAACTGATCGAGGAACTGGAATATGCTTCTGCTGACGGTATTGTTTCAAAGGAGACGTCGGAAACCATGCAGATGCTGCTGGAAGGCGTGGTCTCAGAAGGATCGGGAAAGAATGCCTATCTGGAAGGGTATTCGATCGGCGGGAAGACAGCGACCTCCCAGACCCTTCCCCGGAGTGCAAACCGGTATATCTCATCGTTCCTGGGATTCGCACCGGCAGATGATCCGCAGGTCCTGGGCATGGTGATTATCCACGATCCCCAGGGCGTGTACTACGGAGGGACCATCGCAGCTCCGGTGCTCCGGGATATATACGACAATGTGCTTCCCTATCTCGGGATTGAAAAAAGCTGAGTGATGGTTTATACTAAATAAGATATTCGAAAAGGAGGAGAGCTCTCTTCCTCAGGAAACGAAAGAGATGAAGAGGTGGATTTATGAGTAGTCATGTAGTGATACCGGTACTGGTATCGTTTGCCATAAGCCTGATTCTCGGGCCGGTGGTAATTCCTTTTTTGCGGAAACTGAAGATGAAACAGACAGAGCGTACGGAAGGGGTACAGTCTCACCTGAAGAAGGCGGGTACGCCGACAATGGGCGGGATTATTATTCTGATATCAATCATTCTGACCTCCCTGATCTATGTGAAGGATTATCCGAAGATCATTCCGATCCTGTTCCTTACAGTGGCGTTTGGGCTGATCGGATTTCTGGATGATTATCTCAAGGTTGTGCTGAAGCGTTCAGACGGCCTTCTGCCGATGCAGAAGATGGCGCTGCAGATCGCGGTCACCGCTGTTTTTGCTTTCTATCTTGTGAAAGTGGCGGATATCCCTCTGACCATGCTTGTGCCGTTCTCCGGCGGATATTATCTGGATCTGGGCTGGGCGGCAATTCCGGTCCTGTTTATCGCTGTGATCGGAACGGTCAACGGAACCAATTTCACCGATGGACTGGATGGGCTTGCGTCCAGTGTGACCGTGCTTGTGGCCACATTTTTTACTGTGGTGGCGATCGGGACGGAGAGCGGCGTGGAGCCGGCAACCTGTGCGGTTGTAGGCGCCCTTCTCGGCTTCCTGCTTTTTAATGTGTATCCGGCCAGCGTGTTTATGGGCGATACGGGTTCTCTGGCGCTTGGAGGATTTGTGGCAGGAACTGCATATATGCTGCAGATGCCGCTGTTTATCATTATTGTAGGATTTATTTATCTGGTAGAGGTGGCTTCTGTCATGATCCAGGTGACTTATTTTAAGAAGACAGGCGGAAAGCGCATCTTTAAGATGGCTCCCATCCACCATCACTTCGAATTGTGCGGATGGTCTGAGACACGGGTGGTAGCTGTATTTTCGATTATCACCGCCCTGCTCTGTCTGATCGCGCTAATGGGGGTATAATACAATGGATATCAGAGAATTAAACGGCAAAACCGTGCTTGTGTTTGGATCCGGCATCAGCGGGGAAGCTGCAGGCTCTCTGCTTCTTGCAGAAGGTGCAGAGGTCGTGATCTATGACGGAAATGAGAAACTGGACGCGGCGAAGATCGGGGAGAAGGTGCTGGGAGGCGCTGCCCCGGCGGAAGGCGCAGAGCTTCGGATCGTTCTGGGAGAATTCCCGGAGGAGCTGCTGGAGCGGATCGATCTGACAGTGATCAGTCCCGGGGTGCCGACCGATCTTCCTGTGGTTGAGAAGATGAAAGAAAAGGGAATCCCGGTATGGGGCGAGATTGAACTCGCGTATCAGGCAGGAAAGGGAGAGGTCCTGGCTGTCACAGGGACGAACGGGAAGACCACGACCACGACACTTCTGGGCGAGATTATGAAAAATGCCAGAGAGAGTGTGTTCGTTGTCGGCAATATCGGCAATCCTTATACAAGCATTGCTCTGGAGACGAGAGAAGATTCTGTGATTGTAGCGGAGATGAGCAGCTTTCAGTTAGAGACAGTCCATACATTCTGTCCGAAAGTCAGCGCTGTCTTAAATATCACACCGGATCATCTGAACCGGCATCATACAATGGAAGCTTACATAGCGGCAAAGAAGCGGATCGCGGAAAATCAGACAGCGGACGAGATCTGCGTGCTGAACTATGAGGATGAGGTGTTGCGGGAATTCGGAGAAAACCTGAAGGCACAGGTTCTATATTTCAGCAGCCGGCGTAAACTGGAAAGAGGCGTTTATCTGGAGGACGGTATGATCATCTGCCAGATGGACGAGAAAGTACCGGTTTGCAGAACAGATGAGCTGCAGATCCTGGGAACCCACAACTATGAGAACGCCATGGCGGCCGCGGCGATGGCCTATGCGTACGGTGTCCCGATGGAGACAATCCGGAAGACGCTGAGAGAATTTAAAGGCGTGGAGCATCGGATTGAGTTCGTGGCCGAGAAGAACGGGGTTGCTTACTATAACGACTCCAAGGGGACGAATCCGGATGCTGCGATCCGGGGAATTCAGGCCATGAACCGGCCGACTGTTCTGATCGGCGGCGGGTATGACAAGGATTCTTCCTATGACGAGTGGATCCAGGCGTTTGACGGCAAGGTAAAGAAGCTGGTTCTGCTTGGGGCCACCCGCGAGAAAATCGCGGAATGTGCCGAGAAGAACGGGTTCCATGAGATTGTGATGGCGGATTCCTTTGAGGAAGCCTTTGAGAAGTGTGTAGAATCAGCACAGCCTGGCGATGCGGTGCTCCTGTCACCTGCCTGCGCCAGCTGGGGAATGTTTAAAAATTATGAAGAACGCGGAGATAAATTCAAGGAGCTTGTAAAACAACTGTAGGGAGTGGAGGTTATTGAAGCGTTCCGGAAAGAAGAGACGGTATGACGAGACACTGCTGGCCGCGGTGCTCGTCCTGGTGGTGATCGGGCTGGTACTTCTTTACAGCACCAGCGCCTATAACGGCAGGGTAAAATTCCAAGATTCATTTTATTATCTGAAGAAGCAGGGATTTGCCACTGCGCTGGGACTCTGCGGGATGGCATTTGTGGCCGGAATTGACTACCATAAATGGGTTCCGCTGGCTGTGCCTGGTTATCTGGCGGCGATCGGCCTTTCTGTCGCGGTCATGCTCTTCGGAGATGAGTATAACGGGTCCAAAAGATGGTTGTCTTTGGGCCCTGTTTCTTTTCAGCCTTCGGAGTTCGCGAAGGTGGCTGTGATCCTGTTCTTAGCCTGCCTTGTGAGCAAATATGTGCGGAAGCTGGGGAAGTTTAAGTATCTGGTTCTGATGATGATTCCCGTACTTCCGATTGTCGGGCTGGTCGGTGCCAGCAACTTAAGCACGGCCATCATCATCCTGGGAATTGCGGTGGTGCTGATCTTCGTAGCCAGCCCGAAGTATTCACAGTTTATCTGGATGGGAAGCGCGGGCATCTCGTTCATGGCGGTGTTTCTGGCCATGGAGAGCTATCGTCTGGAGCGGATCGCCATCTGGCGCAACCCGGAGAATTATGAGAAGGGCTACCAGACGCTTCAGGGACTGTACGCCATCGGAAGCGGCGGACTCTTCGGGCGAGGGCTGGGAAACAGTGTGCAGAAGCTGGGATTTCTTCCGGAAGCGCAGAATGATATGATTTTCTCCATTATCTGCGAGGAACTGGGGCTCGTAGGAGCCGGGATGATTATCCTTCTCTTTCTGCTCCTGATCTGGCGGTTCTTTGTGACAGCGACCAAGGCTCCTGATCTGTTAGGCGCGCTGATTGCGGCGGGGGCCATGGCTCATATGATGATACAGGTGATTCTCAATATCGCCGTAGTTACCAATTCTATCCCCAATACGGGCATTACTCTGCCGTTTATCAGCTACGGCGGAACTTCAGTTGTATTTCTTTTGTTGGAAATGGGACTTGTGCTCAGTGTATCAAGTCTGATAGAATGAGAAAGAAGGAGGCATCCTGATTGAAGAAGAAAAGACACAAGAAGAGAAGGATATGGCCCGTGGCTGCCGGGGTGTTTGCCGGACTTGTCATACTGGCTGTGGGGGCGGTGTTCCTGTTCCGAACCCGGTCCTGCGAGGTGGAGGGGAATTCGTATTACAGTGAGAATACGATCACATCATGGATTCAGAATGACAGACTTTCCGTGAATACACTGTATGTCCTTGCAAAATACAACTTGACAGACGCAGATCTTCCTTTGGGGGTGGAGAGCCTGGAGATTTCGCTGAAGAATCCCTGGTCCATCCATGTGACTGTACAGGAGAAAGAACTGGCCGGTTATGTAAACTACAATGACGCTTATTTGTACTTTGACAGAGAAGGCACGGCGGTACTTACGAGACAGGATCTGATTGACGGGGTTCCCTATATTGACGGACTGACGGTTGACACTGCCAGTGTGGAGCTGGGCGCGGCCCTGCCTGTTGAGGATGACGGTGTGTTTGAGAATATTGTTGAGGTTTCGAGAAACTTGAAGAAATACAGTCTCAACCCGGACAGAATTGCCTGCAGCGGAGATGAGATTCAGCTGTATTTCGGTGTGGTTGAGGTACTGCTTGGCAGCGGCGGATATGAGGAGAAGCTGGAACAGACAGAACCGATCCTTACGAAACTATCTGAGCTGTATCCGGATACGGCAGGCACGCTTCATCTGGAGAATTATGACCGCGAGTCAGGGAACATCCGGTTTGTGCCCGCGCAGTAGGAAAAGAAGCCTGACTGAATAGTTTGAAAAAACGTGAAAAATAAGAAAAAATCTATTGATTATTTACAAAAAAAACTATATTATATACTTATTGAATTCTATCGTTCAATATAAGGGATGTATAAGAAATTAATAAGACGACAAAGGAGGAAATACTCTTGTTAGAAATTAAGACCAATGAATCAGAAGCGGCCGCAAGAATTATTGTTGTCGGAGTAGGCGGCGGCGGAAATAACGCTGTGAACCGGATGATCGACGAGCAGATCGCGGGCGTGGAGTTTATCGCAGTAAATACAGATAAGCAGGCACTGCAGCTCTGCAAAGCGCCGACATTGATGCAGATCGGTGAGAAGCTTACCAAGGGCCTTGGCGCCGGAGCACAGCCGGAAGTAGGAGAGAAAGCAGCAGAAGAAAGCTCAGAGGAGATCTCCGCAGCACTCAAAGGTGCAGATATGGTATTTGTTACCTGTGGTATGGGCGGCGGAACAGGTACAGGAGCGGCTCCGGTTATCGCACGTATCGCGAAGGAGCAGGGAGCACTGACCGTCGGTGTTGTTACAAAGCCGTTCCGTTTTGAATCCAAGACAAGAATGCAGAATGCACTTACTGGAATAGATAAATTAAAAGAAAACGTTGATACGATCATTGTCATTCCGAATGACAAGCTTCTGGAGGTTGTTGACAGACGCACAACCATGCCGGAGGCGCTGAAGAAGGCGGATGAGGTTCTTCAGCAGGGTATCCAGGGTATTACGGACCTGATCAATGTTCCATCCCTGATCAACCTGGACTTCGCAGATATTCAGACTGTTATGAAGGACAAGGGTATTGCGCATATCGGTATCGGTTCCGGCCGCGGCGACGACAAGGCGCTTGAGGCGGTCAAAGAAGCCGTTGCCAGCCCGCTGCTTGAGACAACGATCCAGGGCGCATCCAATGTCATTGTCAATGTATCCGGAGATATTACTCTTATGGATGCATCCGATGCGGCTGATTATGTACAGGAGCTTGCAGGAGAAAGCGCAAGTATTATCTTTGGTGCGATGTATGACGATACCAAGTCCGACGAGTGTACCATTACCGTAATCGCGACAGGCTTACATAATGTAGGCGGAAGCGCGTCCAAGCTGAAAGCAAGACTTGAGGGACAGCCGAAGGTGGGATCCGTTCTCCCGTCAGGCGAGTCACCGGTAAGAAGCCGTCTGGATAATGAGAACAGAACATCAGCGGCAAGACCGCAGGGCGGAACAATGCCGACTCTGCAGCCGAGAACACCTTCCAGCAATGTGAAGGAGCAGTCTATTAAGATTCCGGATTTCTTCAGAAGATAGTCCGGCACAATCAATTCTAAAAAGTACGAAGAACAGTCAGAAAGCAGCAGATGCAGGCTTTCTGGCTGTTTTCTATATTCTGAGAAATTTTCGTTCTTGTTTCCTGTCGAAATATATTTTTCTCTCTCTGTCATCTTCTGACAAAATTCACACAACTGACGGCGATATAATAAGACCCGGATCGTTTCCGGAGAACAGGAAAGAAGGTGTAGCATGTACTATGAGCTGTACATAGATGTCTTTTTCCTCGAGAATTTCATGATGGACAGTCTTCTCCTTCTGGCTGTAAGCCGGGCGCTTAAATCAGGGACTTCCTGGGGCAGGAATCTGCTGGGAGGAGCTGTGGGAAGCCTGCTCACCTGTCTGACTGTCGTGTCCCCCTTCCCTTCCGGGGTGAAACTGCTTATTCTGCATCTGGCGGCGGGTCCGGCAATGCTGTGTACAGGCATTCGGATTACAGGGCCGGCGCAGTTCCTAAAGGCAGTAGTTCTGCTGTATTTCATGTCTGTTCTGCTGGGCGGGATGATGCAGCTTTTCCGGCCTTATATGAGGAGTGTGAGCCTTTTCTACGCGGCTGCGGCAGCAGGGCATCTGATGTTGTCAAGACTGTGGACGTTCCTGTATCTGGTGCAGAGGGAGAGAGAACGGATTGTCAGAGTCACACTCTATAAAGCAGATGGGACCTGTGTTACGGCAGACGCGCTCTGGGATACAGGAAATGAGCTGAGAGATTATGTGACCGGCGAGCCGGTCAGTATTATGGATCCCGGGCTGGCCGGTCGGCTCTCTGCCGTGCCGGAGGCGGAAACAGGATTTCATCTGATCCCTTATCGCTGTGTGGGCGGGGAATCACTGATGCAGGTATTCCGGATTGATAAGATGTGCATTCACGCTGAGGGAAGCAGGGGGGACGGTGATGCCTGGATCCAGTGCCCGGTTCTGGGGATTGGAGAAGCCTGGCACGCGGAACACGGAGACTATGAAATGATTCTCAATCCGGAAATATTTTCGTAAAAAGCGGATACGAAATAGAAATCATAAGGGGGACTTAAGTCCGCCCGTAAGATAGAGGAGGAGACAAGATGATGATAAAAGTAGCCGTTCCACAGCAGTTCAAACTGCGGGTGATCCCGGATATCAAGAGCCTGATATTCGGTGGCGGGAGAGAAATCCATTACATAGGAGGCACAGAAGTGCTGCCGCCTCCGCTGGAAGGAGCGCGGGAAAATGAGATGATTCAGAAACTGGGGACCGAGTGCGACGAGGAAGCGAAGAAAACGCTGATCGAGCATAACCTCAGGCTTGTTGTATATATTGCCAAGAAGTTCGACAATACAGGTGTGGGAGTGGAGGATCTGATTTCTATAGGAACCATCGGGCTGATTAAGGCAATCAATACCTTCAATCCTACGAAGAAGATTAAGCTTGCGACTTATGCGTCCAGATGCATTGAAAATGAGATTCTCATGTATCTGAGGAGGAACAGCAAGACGAAGATGGAAGTTTCCATTGACGAGCCTCTGAATGTGGACTGGGACGGAAATGAACTCCTGCTGTCTGATATTCTGGGAACAGAGGAGGACACCATCTACCGGGACCTGGAGAATGAGGCAGAGCGAAAACTCCTTGTGCGGGCGCTCAATAAGCTGAGCAGCCGGGAGAAACTGATCGTCAGCATGCGCTTCGGGCTGGATAATCCGGAAGGGAGAGAGAAGACGCAGAAAGAAGTGGCGGATCTGCTGGGGATTTCCCAGTCGTATATCTCGCGTCTGGAGAAGAAGATCATGCAGAGACTGCGGCGCGAGATGGTGCGCTATGAGTAGACGAGCTGAAAACTGCGGGGACAGAAGATGCTTCTGTCCCCGATTCTGTGTGTCTACAGATTGTAGTAATGCGCATACAGGCCGCCTTTTTCAAGGAGTGTTTCGTGTGTCCCGCGCTCTGCGATTCCGTCTTCCGTAATAACGATGATTTCATCTGCGTTTCGGATGGTTGAAAGCCGGTGGGCAATGGTGATGGTCGTGCGGTTCCTGGACAGCTCTTCCAGGCTCTGCTGGATCCAGCGCTCGCTTTCGTTGTCCAGGGCGCTGGTGGCCTCATCCAGGATGAGGATGGGCGGATTCTTAAGAAAGACACGGGCAATCGAAATACGCTGTTTCTGCCCTCCGGAGAGTCTGGCGCCGCGCTCACCTACGCAGGTGTCATATCCGTCCGGAAGTTCCTGGATGAAGTCGTGGATATTGGCCCGCTTTGCGGCCTCGATGATCTCTTCCTCAGAGGCGCCAGGCTTCCCGTAAGCGATGTTGTCACGGATGGTCCCCTCAAACAGATAAACATCCTGCTGAACCATGCCGATCTGGCTGCGCAGGCTTTTCAGCTGCAGCGTCCGCACGTCTTTGCCGTCGATGGTGATCCTGCCGCCTGTCACGTCATAGAACCTGGGGAGCAGACTGCAGATCGTTGTCTTGCCGCTGCCCGAGGGCCCCACCAGCGCAACAGATTTCCCGGCCGGAATTTCGAAGGATACGTGCGAGAGCACGGGGATGTTGTCATCACTGTAATGGAAGGAGACGTCTTCATAGCAGACGCGTCCTTTCACATCCGTGAGAGGTTTGGCATCGGGCGCGTCCACGATCTCCGGATCTGTCTCCATGACGTCAAGGAAGCGGCGGAAACCGGCAAGTCCTTTCTGGATCATCTCAATCAGTTCTACCAGGATCTGGATCGGGCTGATGAAGATCCCGATATACAGTGCGTACATGGCCAGATCCCCGGCGTCCATCTGGCCGTTTGCGATCAGGCAGCCGCCGAACACGAGGGTTACCAGGTACATCATGCCCTGGAAGAAAAGATTCCATGCCATAAAGCTGCCCATACAGTGATAGTTGTTGTCTTTTGAGATCAGGAAGGCGTGGTTGCTTTTCCGGAATTTCTCACGTTCGATTTCCTCATTCGCGAAAGACTGAACGACCCGGATACCGCCCAGCGTATCCTGAAGACTGGAGTTCACATCGCCGATCTTTCTGCGGTTCTCCATAAAGGTTTCCTGCATCCGGCCGTTCTGCCGCAGTGAGAACACGAACATACAGAGAACGAGGAACACCAGGGGGAGGGCAAGCCTCCAGTTAATCAGAAACAGAAACACGAAAGAACCGATGATCTTCACAAGGGAAATGAACAGATTCTCCGGGCCGTGGTGAGCGAATTCCGCAATGTCAAAGAGGTCAGAAACAAGTTTGCTCATCATCTGACCGGAATTATTCCTGCTGTAATAGGAAAAGGAAAGCTTTTCATAATGGTCAAAAAGCTGCTGGCGCATATCCCGTTCCATATTCGCCCCCATCATATGTCCCTGGTAGCTGACGTAGTATTTACAGAGGCTCTGAATGAGATACATGGCCAGAAGGCCGGCCGCGATCAGAGGAAGAGCCTGCAGGATCACACTGCTGTCCCGGGTGAACAGGGTCTGCGTCATGGTGCGGAGAATCTGTGGGTAAGCCAGATCTACGATGCTGATGAAGGCCGCGCAGAAAAGGTCAATAAAAAAGACCGCTTTATACGGCGCGTAATAGCGAATGAATTTTCTTAAAGTATGCATGATCTCTCTCCTTCTTTTTGAATGGAAAAACTTCAGAATATTTTTGAATACCATCATCTTAGCATATGGAACCGGAATTGACAACGCTGACCTGAACAGTTGTGCTGACCTGAACGGCTGCTGTATGCGGATGCATAAGGACGGCTGCTGTATGCGGATCTGAGGAGCCGCCTGCCTTAAGGCAGACTCCGCCGGGGCTTGACAAAGCAGGGGTTCCTGTAATAAGGTACAAGGGCATACGAAAGAAGACAGGAGAGTGGAAGATGAGATTATACTTGGCTCCTCTGGAGGGAATCACAGGATGGATTTATCGAAATGCGCTGTATCAGTGTTTTGGCGGCTTTGACCGGTACTTTATTCCTTTTATCAGCCCCAATCAGATGGGGCATTTCAGTACCAGGGAGAAGAAGGATCTTCTGCCGGAACATAATCAGGGGATGGAGGCAGTGCCGCAGATCCTGACCACCCGGGCGGAGGATTTCCTGCGGACAGCAGAGAAACTGAGCGATTATGGATATGGTGAGATCAATCTGAATCTGGGCTGTCCGTCGAAGACCGTCGTGTCAAAGGGACGGGGCGCCGGTTTTCTCGCGGATCCGGACGGCCTGGACCGGTTTCTGGAGCGCATCTTTGACCGGTGTTCTCTGAAGATCTCGATAAAGACGAGGATCGGAGTGGAGGATCCGGGAGAGTTCCGCCGTCTGATGGAGATCTATAACAGATATCCGATGACAGAGCTGATCATTCATCCAAGGGTGCAGAAAGACTTCTATAAGAATAAGCCCAATCTGGATATCTTCGGGCAGGCACTGGAAGAGAGCATTCACCCGCTCTGTTATAATGGGGATCTTGTTTCCGTATCCGATGTTCAGAGCCTGTCAGAGCGGTTCCCGGATGTGGAGCGGCTGATGATGGGAAGAGGCGTGCTGGCGGACCCGGCACTGGCCAGACAGCTCCGGGGAGGAAAGCGGGCAGATAAGACCGAGCTGAAACGATTCCATGACCTGCTGTTCCGGGAATACAGCCAGGAGATGTCCGGTGACCGGACTATTCTCTATAAAATGAAAGAATTCTGGACCTATCTGGCCCCAGCCTTTACGAATAATAAGAAATATGCCAAGAAGATAAAAAAATCAGAAAAATGTGCCGTCTATTCCAAAGTGGTGGAAGAACTCTTCGCCCGGGAAGAGGTGTGCTGGGAAGCGGTTCCCGGGGAGGCGTACAGTGACAGAGATTCTTGATATGATACAGAAGTTTGATGAGAGCGTGCTCCTCCTGATTCAGGAGTTGATCCGGCAGCCCTGGATGGATGGGTTCTGGAAAGCAGTGACACATCTGGGGGACGGGGCATGGCTGTGGATCCTGCTCTCCCTGCTGCTTCTGATACCGCGGAAGACGAGGAAAGCAGGGGCGGCAGCTCTGATCGCGCTGGCTGTCGGGGGATTGATTACGAATGTGGCGCTGAAGAATCTTGTGGCCAGAATCCGGCCTTATGATCGGATGGCAGAGCTGATCCTCCTGATTGAAACGCAGCATGATTTCTCATTCCCATCCGGTCATACTTGTGCCTCCTTTGCGGCCGCGTGCGGCATGTACCATGTCCTTGGGAAGAAACAAGGGATTCCGCTGCTGATCCTGGCGGTTCTGATCTCCCTGTCCAGACTGTACGTAGGAGTACATTATCCCAGCGATGTGGCCGTAGGGGCAGCTGTCGGGATACTTGCCGGATGGGCAGGATGGAAAGCAGCGGAGCTGTTCCAGCGAAAGCACTGCAGGAAAACCCCGCAGGACCGGCTGATGTGACGGTCCTGCGGGGTTTTCCTGTCCGAGAAGTAAGAAGGTTTAGAAGGGGGAGGCATCGAACCATCCGATGCCTGGATGAGTCAGACGATCCGGGAGTTACCGGGAATGGTCTGAGGTCTTGTTCGTCAGCGCTGCCTCCACAAATCCTTTGAACAGCGGGTGGGGGCGGTTGGGCCGGGATTTGAGCTCCGGATGGGCCTGTGTGGCCACAAACCAGGGGTGATCCGGAATCTCTGCCATCTCTACAATGCGGCTGTCCGGAGAGAGGCCGCAGAGAGACATTCCGTGGCTCTCCAGATCCTCCCGGTAATCATTGTTCACTTCATAGCGGTGGCGGTGGCGTTCGTGGATCTCCTGGGTTCCGTAGAGCCGGAGGGCCAGGGAGCTTTCTTTTAAGATACAGGGATAGGAGCCGAGGCGGAGTGTGCCGCCGATATCCTCCACACCGATCTGATCCGGCATGATATGGATGACCGGATGGGTGGTGGAAGGATCCAGTTCCATGCTGTTGGCATCGTTATATCCCAGTACGTTGCGGGCGAATTCTACGATGGCCAGCTGCATGCCGAGACAGAGGCCGAGGAATGGGATCCCGTGGGTGCGGGCATAGCGGATGGCCTCAATCTTGCCCTCCACCCCCCGGTGTCCGAATCCGCCGGGAACCAGGATGCCGCTTACATCTGCAAAGAGCTCGTCTGCATTTTCCGGAGTGACGGTCTCGGAGTCAATCCATTTGATATTAACCGTGGTATGACTGTAGATTCCGCCATGTTTCAATGCTTCTACCACACTGATATAGGCGTCGTGAAGCTGGATATATTTGCCGACCAGCGCCACCGTTACTTCCTGCGTGGGATGACGCAGCTTCTCCACCATATCTGCCCAGTCTTTCAGATCTGGTTCCGGACAGTCCAGGTGAAGGCATTCACAGACAACCTGAGCCAGATGTTCCCTCTCCATGGCCAGCGGCGCCTCGTAGAGATACTCCACGTCCAGATTCTGAAGGACGTGACTGGCAGGAAGGTTGCAGAACAGGGAGATCTTATCCTTCATGGCAGTATCCAGCGGATACTCGGATCTGCAGACAATGATGTCCGGCTGGATTCCCATGCCCTGGAGCTCCTTGACGCTGGCCTGCGTGGGCTTGGTCTTCATCTCCTGGGATGCCCGCAGATAAGGGATGAGGGTGACATGGATGAGAATGACATTTTCGCGGCCCTTCTCGTGCTGAAACTGCCGGATCGACTCGAGGAAAGGCTGACTTTCGATATCACCCACTGTACCGCCGACTTCGATGATGGCGATCTCTGTGTCTTTGGCAGCAGGATTGCGGTAGAAGCGGCTCTTGATCTCGTTGGTAATGTGGGGAATCACCTGTACGGTCCCTCCCCCGAAGTCGCCGCGGCGTTCCTTCTGGAGCACAGACCAGTAGATTTTGCCGGTGGTGACATTGGAGTTCTTCGTCAGGCTTTCGTCGATGAAACGTTCATAGTGCCCAAGATCAAGGTCTGTCTCTGCCCCGTCGTCTGTGACGAAGACTTCCCCGTGCTGGACCGGATTCATGGTTCCGGGATCAATGTTAATATAGGGATCAAACTTCTGCATGGTGACGGTGTAACCTCTGGCCTTTAACAGACGCCCCAGGGAAGCGGCTGTGATTCCTTTCCCGAGGCCGGATACAACGCCGCCTGTAACAAATACATATTTTACTGCCATAGCTGTTCCTCCTGTGATATGTCCTTAAAAAAGAGTACAGTCTGACTATAGGTAGGAAACTGCGCCTTTGCAGTTCGCTATCCCTGATATAGTCAGACTGTAAAAATACTTTACTAGTATACACCCTTACCGAAAGAAATACAATAGATTTTCGTGCTACGAAAGGAGGGAGTGGTCGTGCTCATATACGGCTTCGCAGGTGAGCTGAACTCCGAGTTTCATGAAGATTTTAATATCTACGTCTGAAAGCATGACGGAGGTATGAGCCTGACATCCGTCCAGCTTCGGGAGCTGGGAGAGTGCCAGACGGGCCTGCGGATTCCCCGCCGCACTGGCAGAGAGTGCAATGAGAACCTCGTCTGTATGAAGCCGAGGATTCTTACTCTTTAAGTAATCCACTTTGAGCTTCTGGATCGGCTCAATGGACTCCGGCGAGATAATGTGTACTTCGTGGCCGATCCCTGCCAGTTCTTTCAATACATTCAGGAGCAGAGCCGCAGAGGC
Source organism: uncultured Eubacteriales bacterium (assembly GCA_949283695.1). Lineage (GTDB taxonomy): Bacteria > Bacillota > Clostridia > Lachnospirales > Lachnospiraceae > Mediterraneibacter. The sequence continues at coordinate 75,328 of CASDTX010000016.1, forward strand.
GCCCAGCAGCTTGGTTGTTTTCCCGGTGATGATCCTTCCGTCTTCGAGCTCCAGCGCTGCAGCCGGCCCCTGAGTCTCCTGGGCGCGTTCGAGGGCTTTAACGGCGACTTTGCGGTCGTTCACGGTGATGCCGGCCATGTTCATCAGCAGTTCGATCTTCTGCGCTTCCTTATCGGAAGTGTCGCCTTTGACAAGGGAGTTGAGGGCGGCGTAATAGCGGCGGATGATCTCCTGCTTGGAGGCGTCGCGGCAGACCTGATCGTCACAGATACAGTTCCCGGCCATGTTGACCCCCATATCGGTCGGGGATTTATAAGGGCTTTCTCCGTAGATTTTCTCAAAGATGGTATTGAGCACGGGGAAGATCTCTACATCCCGGTTATAGTTGACGGTTGTTTCTCCGTAGGCTTCCAGATGGTAGGGATCGATCATATTAATGTCATTTAAATCAGCGGTCGCCGCCTCGTAGGCCAGATTGACCGGATGCTTCAGCGGCAGGTTCCAGATGGGGAATGTCTCGAATTTGGCATATCCGGCGCGGATGCCGCGCTTGTGTTCGTGGTAGAGCTGGGACAGGCAGGTGGCCATCTTGCCGCTTCCGGGTCCCGGCGCTGTGACGATCACCAGCGGGCGCGTGGTCTGAATATAGTCATTCTTTCCATATCCGTCGTCGCTGATAATCAGCGGCACATTCGATGGATATCCCGGGATGATATAATGGAGGTAAACCGGGATGTTCATGGTCTCCAGTCTGTGCTTGAACAGGAGCGCGCTTTCCTGGCCTGAGAACTGGGTGATTGTGACGCTTCCGACGTACAGCCCCTGTTCCCGGTAGGTGTCAATCAGACGGAGCACATCGGAGTCATAAGTGATTCCCAGATCCCCCCGGACCTTGTTTTTCTCAATATCTTTTGCACTGATGACAATAACGATCTCTGCCTGATCACTCAACTCCTTTAACATCCGGAGCTTGCTGTCCGGAGCAAATCCGGGAAGCACGCGTGACGCATGGTAATCGTCAAACAGCTTCCCGCCGAATTCAAGGTAGAGCTTGTTGTCGAACATATTGATCCGGCTGCGAATGTGCTCAGACTGCATTTTCAGGTATTTTTCATTGTCAAAACCGATTCTCATTTTTCATTCCCCACTTATTCTAGTTAATTTTTGGACATATTTCGTACCCAGTATACTATAAAAAGTCATGGTTTTACAATATTTTCATAATCTTTTTATTGATTTATGCAAAACCTGTACTTATAATGGTAATAGCATTGTGCATACTGATGCCGGCTAAGCTTAGGAGGAAAAGAATGGATAATAAAGATAATAAGAATAATCCGAACAATAACCGGCAGGGCTGGGGTGTCATTCTCATCACAACCCTGCTGGTCACTTTTGTTGTTATGGGATTATTTTCTCTGATGCGGGGGTCAGGACCGGAAGAGATCTCTTATGATAAATTTCTAAGTCTGGTTGAGGACGGGGATGTCCAGGAAGTGAGCCTGAACAGCAACCGGATCTATATCACCCTGACAGAGGAAGCGCGCAGAGAGCTGCTGACGGATCAGTCGGGAGGCAGCGGCCAGATGGGCGGAATGTACAGCATTATGGACCAGCTTGAAAGCCGGGCCCGCGGGGAGAGCGCAGGCGAGGCAGAGAGAAGTCCGGATTATTATACGGCCTATGTGAATGATTATACATTGGTTCAGACGCTCCATGACGCAGGCGTAGAGTTCAAGGGCGAAGTTCCCGATACTGTAGGACAGCTCTTCTTTGAGCTGTTTGTTACTCTGATTCTTCCCATCGGACTGATGGTGCTGCTTCTTTCTTATCTGATGAAGAAGATGAGCAAGGGCGGCGGTATGATGGGCATTGGGAAAAGCAATGCCAAGATGTACATGGAGAAGGAGACCGGCGTCACATTTCAGGATGTGGCCGGCGAAGATGAGGCCAAGGAGTCCCTGCAGGAGGTCGTGGATTTCCTGCACAACCCGGGGAAATACAGCGGGATCGGGGCGAAACTCCCCAAAGGTGCTCTTCTGGTCGGACCGCCGGGAACCGGAAAGACGCTTCTCGCCAAGGCAGTGGCCGGGGAGGCGAAAGTACCGTTCTTCTCTCTGTCTGGTTCTGCGTTTGTAGAAATGTATGTCGGTGTGGGTGCTTCCCGTGTGCGTGACCTGTTCAAACAGGCGCAGCAGCAGGCGCCGTGTATTGTATTTATCGATGAGATTGACGCCATCGGCAAGACGCGTGATACCGCTCTCGGCGGCAATGACGAACGGGAGCAGACCTTAAATCAGCTGCTTGCTGAGATGGATGGATTTGACACGAACAAGGGTCTTCTGATCCTGGCGGCTACCAACCGTCCGGAAATCCTGGATCCGGCGCTTCTGCGTCCGGGCCGCTTTGACCGGAGAATTATTGTGGATAAGCCGGATCTGAAAGGCCGTGTGGATATCCTGAAGGTGCATGCCAAAGACGTGCGCATGGATGAGAGCGTGGATCTGGAAGCCATCGCCCTTGCCACGTCCGGAGCGGTAGGTTCGGATCTGGCCAATATGATCAATGAGGCTGCGATCAATGCAGTGAAGCACGGACGGCAGGTTGTGAGTCAGCAGGATCTCTTCGAGGCTGTAGAAGTGGTGCTGGTCGGCAAAGAGAAGAAAGACCGGATCATGAGCAAAGAAGAGCGCCGGATTGTATCCTATCACGAGGTGGGACACGCGCTTGTGACTGCCCTTCAGAAGAATACGGAGCCGGTGCAGAAGATCACCATTGTTCCGCGGACGATGGGGGCGCTTGGATATGTGATGCAGACGCCGGAGGAAGAGAAGTACTTAAATACGAAGAAAGAACTGGAAGCAATGATTGTTGTGGCTCTGGGAGGACGTGCGGCAGAGGAGCTTGTCTTTGAAACCGTGACGACGGGAGCTGCCAATGATATTGAGCAGGCCACGAAGATTGCCAGGGCCATGATTACCCAGTACGGAATGTCCGATCGATTCGGACTGATGGGGCTGGAATCGATCCAGAACCGTTACCTGGACGGGCGGGCAGTCTTAAACTGCGGCGACGCTACAGCAGGTGAGATCGACGAGGAAGTCATGAAGATGCTGAAGGCCGCGTACGCGCAGGCAAAGAGCCTGCTGGCCGAGAACCGGGATGCGCTGGATAAGATCGCGGACTTCCTGATTGAGAAAGAGACGATCACCGGCAAAGAGTTCATGAAGATCTTCCGTGAGGTGAAGGGAATCCCGGAGCCGGAAGAAGGCGGGGAGGAAGCTGCAGAAGAACAGGGCCGCATTGTGATGAGGCCAGTGGAGACGAAACTGCCGCAGAAAGAGGAGAATCCATCGCAGAAAGAGGAGAATCCATCGCAGAAAGAGGAGAATCCATCGCAGAAAGAGGAGAATCCATCGCAGAAAGCGGAAACCTTATCTGAAGAAGCGGAACATCCGATCTCCGAAGATGACGGGATCAATTGATAAGAAATGACAGAAGCAGGGCAGAGCAGAGGAATCTGGAGAGAGCATTCGGAAATCTCCGGACAGACGATGCTTTGCCCTGCTTGATTTATGAAATGGCGCTCTTTGTATCAAAATGAAAATTGATTTTCAGCCCCGATCTATGTATAATATGGTCCATGGAAAACAATAATTTTGATATACAGGAAGAACTAAAGAAACTCCCCGGGCGTCCCGGGGTCTATATTATGCACGATGAGAAAGATCATATCATCTATGTAGGCAAGGCCATCAGCCTGAAGAATCGTGTCAGACAGTATTTCCAGAGCAGCAGGAACAAAGGGGTTAAGATCGAACAGATGGTAACCCATATCCGTCGGTTTGAGTATATTGTGACGGATTCAGAGCTGGAAGCCCTTGTTCTGGAATGCAATCTGATCAAGGAGCACAGGCCGAAATATAATACCATGCTGATGGATGACAAGACGTATCCGTTCATCAAGGTGACAACGGGCGAACCGTTCCCCCGGGTGATGCTTTCCAGGAAGATGGTGAAGGACAAATCCCGCTACTTCGGACCGTATACGAGTGCGCAGGCGGTGCGTGATACCATTGATCTGATTCATAAGCTGTATCATGTAAGAAGCTGCAGCCGCAGTCTGCCGCGGGATATCGGGAATGAGCGGCCCTGCCTGAATTATCACATCAAACAGTGCGACGCCCCCTGCCAGGGATATATTTCCCAGGAAGAATACCGCAAAAGGATTGATGAGGTGATCCGCTTTCTGAACGGCAGTTATGACACCATCTTAAAAGAGCTGGAGGATAAGATGAATGCTGCCTCAGAAGCACTGGAATTCGAGCGTGCGATTGAGTGCCGGGAGTTGATCAACAGTGTGAAAAAGGTGGCCCAGAAGCAGAAGATCACGGATGCAAGCGGAGAGGACCGGGATATTCTTGCCGTGGCCTCTGAGGCAGAGGACGCGGTGGTCCAGGTATTCTTCATCCGCGGCGGAAGGCTGATCGGCCGGGATCATTTTTATCTGCGGATCACAGAGAATGACAGCCGGGCAGAGATTCTGGACAGTTTCATCAAACAGTACTACGCGGGCACACCGTATATCCCCGGGGAATTGATGCTGCAGGAAGAGGTGGAAGACCAGAAACTGCTGGAGACGTGGCTTACGGCGAAGCGGGGACAGAAGGTTGCCATACGCGTGCCGAAGAAAGGAACCAAGGAGAAGCTGGTAGAACTGGCGGCTGAGAACGCGGGACTGGTGCTCAGCAAGGATCGGGAGCGGCTGAAACGGGAGGAAGGACGGACGATCGGCGCAGTGAAAGAGATCGCCGCCCTGCTTGAAGTCGGTGAGATTATCCGCATGGAGGCCTATGATATCTCGAATACGAACGGATTTGAATCTGTGGGATCCATGGTCGTCTATGAGCGCGGGAGACCCAAGCGCAATGATTACAGAAAGTTCAAGATTAAAGGAATTCAGGGAGCAGATGATTATGGCAGTATGCGGGAAGTGCTTACGAGAAGATTCACGCATGGGCTGAAAGAGCGGGAAGAGAACTCGCAGCTGGGGAAATTCACCGTGTTTCCGGATCTGATTCTGATGGACGGCGGCAAGGGCCAGGTCAATGTTGCGCTTCAGGTGCTGGAAGAGCTTCGTCTGGATATCCCTGTCTGCGGAATGGTGAAGGATGACCACCACAGAACACGAGGGCTTTATTACCAGAATGAAGAGATCCCCATTGACCGTTCTTCAGAGGCGTTTCGTCTGATCACCAGGATCCAGGATGAAGCCCACCGCTTTGCAATCGAGTATCACAGACAGCTGAGAGGGAAGGGACAGGTTCATTCGATTCTGGATGATATTGAGGGGATCGGTCCGGCCAGAAGAAAGGCACTGATGCGGAAGTATGCCAGTCTGGACGCGATCCGGGAGGCAAGCGTGGAAGAACTTGCCGAAATTCCCGCAATGAATGAAAAGGCAGCACAATCAGTGTACAAATTTTTTCATTAATGTGGTATGATAATGAAGGCGGCAGAGACAAAAAAGTCAACAAACAGCCGGAAGGAGAAAATCTATGGGAAATGGGATTACATTAAGTGAGATTATTGAGAAAATGGATCTGAAGTGCCTCACACCGGAGGTGGATATAGTAGAGAAAGAAGTGAATATACCGGATATTAACCGGCCGGCTCTGCAGCTTGCGGGGTTCTTTGATCATTTCGATTCGAAACGGGTACAGATTATTGGAAATGTTGAGTACAAATATGTCCAGACGCTGTCCCAGGAGAGAAAGCTGGAAATCTACGACAAGCTTCTCTCACATCCGATTCCCTGCATTGTATTCTGCAGAGGCATAGAGCCGGAGAAAGAATTCCTCGTGAGGGCTACGGTCAACGGAATTCCGGTATTTAATACAGCGAAGCATACGTCGGAGTTCACGGCGGAGATCATCCGCTGGATGAATGTACGCCTTGCACCTTGCATTTCCATTCACGGCGTGCTGGTCGATGTATACGGCGTGGGCGTTCTGATCATGGGTGAGAGCGGCATCGGAAAGAGCGAGGCAGCTCTGGAACTGATCAAAAGGGGACATCGTCTTGTGACAGACGACGTGGTAGAGATCCGCAAAGTAAGTGATGAGACACTTGTCGGATCCGCACCGGATATTACGAAACATTTTATCGAATTAAGAGGAATCGGCATCGTGGACGTAAGGTCCATGTTCGGTGTACAGAGCGTCAGAGAGACGCAGAATATCGATCTGGTTATCACGCTGGAAGACTGGAGCAGAGACAAGGAATATGACAGACTGGGCCTGGAAGAGGAGTATACAGAATTCCTTGGCAATAAGGTAGTATGTCACAGGATTCCGATCCGTCCGGGAAGAAATCTGGCGATCATCGTAGAGTCTGCGGCAGTCAACCACCGTCAGAAACTGATGGGATACAATGCGGCACAGGAGCTCTATAAACGTGTGCAGGAGAATCTGGCAAAGAAGAGAAGATAATTCTATATAAAAGGAGGAAAACACTATGAGATACTGTTTCGGAGTGGACATCGGAGGAACTACAGTGAAAATCGGACTGCTTGAAGAGAGCGGTGCGATTGTGGACAAGTGGGAGATTGTTACGGATACTTCAGAAGAGGGAAAAAACATTCTTCCGAATATTGCTGCTTCTATCGAGAAGAAGCTGGAGGAGCACCAGATTGACAAGGCAGATATCATCGGAGTCGGAGTGGGTGTGCCGGCACCGGTGACATCAGAGGGCGTCGTGAACGGTACGGCGAATCTGGGGTGGAAGTATAAAGAAGTCAAGAGAGAGATGGAGGAGATGACCGGCCTGAAAGCTGCCATTGGCAACGATGCCAATGTGGCGGCTCTGGGAGAAATGTGGAAAGGCGGCGGCGCCGGCGAGAAAAACATGATCATGGTAACGCTGGGAACCGGCGTCGGCGGCGGAGTGATCATTGACGGAAAGATCCTGGTCGGCCAGAACGGCGCAGGCGGAGAGATCGGACATCTCTGTGTGAACTATGAGGAGACCGACCGCTGCGGATGCGGCAACAGAGGATGTCTCGAGCAGTACGCTTCCGCAACCGGGATTGTTCGTCTGGCAAGGCAGAAGCTGGGGCAGGAGATGCGTCCTACGATCCTGAATAAAGAGGATGTTACGGCCAAAGATGTATTTGACGCGGTGAAGGCAGGAGATGAGGTGGCGAAGGAAATCGCTGTGACTTTCGGAAGATACCTGGGTTATGGACTGGCAAATCTTGCGGCTGTGGCAGATCCGGCTGTCTTCGTCATCGGAGGCGGTGTATCAAAGGCAGGGGAAGTGCTGATTCCTTACATAAGAGAGCCTTATATGGAACGCGCGTTTTTCGCGAATAAGAATGTCAAGTTCGTGCTGGCAGAACTCGGCAATGACGCCGGAATCTGCGGCTCAGCAAAGCTTGTTCTGGATGCGTAATCAATAGCGTCGGTGTACAAGGAGCGTGCTGCCCCTTGTACACCGACGGCAGATGGATCTGAGGTGGATCTGAATCAGAGTGTATCGGTATGATATACTCTGTTTTTTTGCTATAGCAAAGAGCAGGGTACATCGTTCTATATACCCTGCTCTGTAAAGATTTCGTCTGTTTCTATTCGCAATATCGCCGTTCCTATTAAGCGATATCGTCTGCCATTTGGAACAGCGGACGGCTTTTATGTGGATGGATTAGACTGGGACGGGTCAGAGGGCTGAGACGGATCTGTCGACTGGCCGGGATCTGTGGGCTCGGTTGTTCCGCCCTCGCCTCCCTGTCCGCCGGATCCTTCCTCGTCTTCATCCTCATCATCCTTATCCTCGTCGTCTTTATCCTTATCTTTCTCGTCGTCCTCGTCTTCATCCTCCTCGGTCTTATGTCCGGCACAACTTTGAGTGGGAACGGTATCCTTGTCGAAATACTCCGTAAGAGAAGTACAGCTTTCAACGGCAAGGTATCCGGTCTGTGTACAGATCGTTCTCTGGACAACAGAGGAAGGAGTCTGGAAATCTTTATACGGAAGATTCGCATGAATCTGTTCCATGATACTCCTCCAGATAACCTGGTGCCAGGTCTGGCTGAGTCCGTCCATGTGCTTATTCTCATCATATCCCCCCCAGACAGAAGCTGTATAGTACGGGGTGTAAGCGGAAATCCACAGGTCTGTACTGTTTTCTGTGGTACCGGTTTTGCCGGCGGCAACCATGTTGCCCAGTCTTGCAGATGTTCCGGTTCCGCGGTTGATGACATCTTCCATAGCGCTTGTCAGAAGATAAGCGGTAGACTCTTTGATCACTTCATGGGTTGACGGTGTAGATTTATCAATAAGTACGTTCCCGTCATGATCCAGGATCTGCGTGTAAAGGATCGGTTCTGTGTATACACCGCCGTTTGCGATTGCAGCATATGCTGCAGTCATCTCCAGATTATAGACACCTCGCGTGATTCCGCCGAGGGCTGTAGACTGGACAATATCCGTTCCATAATTATAATTCGGATCGGTTCCGTCTTCCAGGGTGGTCAAACCGAAATTCAGCAAATATTCATATCCCTTTTCCAGTCCGACTTTTTCCGTCAGGGTGCGAACCGCGCAGACATTCATGGAATGCTCGATGGCATAGCGGACTCTTGTCTGACCGATATACGTGTGATCCCAGTTATTGACCGGCTGGCCGCTGGCGTAGTTGTAAGGCTCGTCCATGATGGTTGATGCCAGAGTCATGCCGCATTCATTTAATCCGGGTGCATAGGTGGACAGGATCTTGAAGCAGGACCCGGGCTGTCTCGGAGTGCTTGTAGCACGGTTCAGCGAGAGGCTGGTTGTCTTCGTGCCGCGTCCGCCGACGATGGCTTTCACCTGTCCGGTATATTGATCCATGACTACCACTGAAACCTGAGGCTGCAGTGTGATATTCAGGTTTTCATCCACCTGATCGCCTGCCTCGGTGTTGATGCCCAGCGTGCTCTTATATTCTTCCACAGCCGCTCTGGCTTCGTCTTCCGTGCTGAAGACAAGCGGATTGGAATCCCCTCTTGCAGATGAGAGATAGGATGCCAGGTTTTCCTTGCTGTAATTCTCGGAAGTGCCGTCCGCCCGGTGGATGGTAAGCGCATATTCTACGCCGTACTCTACGATCGGATAGTAGGACTCGTCTGAAGTTACAGCATCACAGATCTGCTGCATGGAGAGATCCTGCGTCGTCTTGATGGTAAGACCGCCGGTGTAAAGCAGATTGTATGCCTGTGTTTCTGAGTAGCCTTTTTCATCCATAAGATCCTGCACTACATCTTCGATCAGCGCGTCTGTGAAATAAGAATACGGAGTCGTATCTTCTGTGACGGCTGCGGTCTGAAGAATCCGGTCATAAACCGGGTCAGCTATCGCTCCGTCATATTCCTCCTGGGTGATATACCCCTGTTCCAGCATGTTGGTAAGGACTTTTTCCCGCCGTTCGGCATTGTTGTCCGGATAGGTTACCGGATCATATTCTGTCGGATTCTGAGTGATCGCCGCAATGACCGCACATTCTGAGAGGGACAGATCAGCAACATCCTTATTAAAATATCTGGTGGAAGCGGTCTGGACACCGCTGCATCCCTGCCCTAAGTTAATGGTGTTCATGTATGCTTCCAGAATCTCTTCCTTGCTCATTTCTTTCTCGAACTGGAGTGCCAGGTACTGCTCCTGGAGTTTTCGCTCCACACGGTCAAACAGTGTTTTCTCATTGACAAAGTTCGGGAATATGTTATTTTTAATCAGCTGCTGAGTAAGGGTGCTGGCGCCCTCTGTGAAATTGAATCCGTTGGTAATTCCTACCACGCCGGCTCTTATAATTCCCTGAAGGTCAACGCCGTTATGCTCGTAGAAACGCTCATCCTCAATGGCTACAAACGCATGAGGGAGATATTCCGAATTGGCTGTGATCTCATCGTATGTCTTGTACACACGATTGGAATCAGAATCTTTCAGCGTCTCGATCACTGTGCCGGACTGGTCAGTGATTGTGGTTACAAATCCTTTCGGCTGAATATCATCGGCTGATACAGGCTGCGTATCGTCGATGATCCTTTTCGCCAGGACGACGCCTCCGACCACACAGATAACTGCCAGAAGGATTATACAGATAATGACAGCCTTAAAGAGACGGACTCCCACACGTTTCTGCTTCATTTTCTTTTTTGAAGCGACAGTTTTCTTTCGCTTGGAAAGATTATTTTTTCCGTAATTCACGAATCACATCCTCCTTTTCAACTCTTATGATTATAACAAATATAGTCATTCAAATAAAGAAAAAAATAAAATCTTCATATTTTCTGCATGAAATCTTTCGAATTTTGTTTTCCCTTGTAGAACCGGCGGGGGTCTGCTATAGTATAATACGTATTTGTAACCAACGCTGCCGGCTCTGAAGGAAAGAGGGCCGGAGAGGGAGGCTGTTATGGACTGTTATCACACTGTGGACTGCGCAGGGGCGGGGGAAATCGTGGAAAAGAAATCCCGTTTCATTGCGAATATTTATCCGGCTGCATCAGAGGAAGAGGCGTTTCGGCATCTGGAAGAAATAAAGAAGATGTACTGGGACGCCAGGCATCACTGCTGGGCATATGTGATTGGAAGAAATCCGGCATCCGAGCGCATGAGCGATGACGGAGAACCTGCGGGAACGGCCGGCAAGCCGATCCTGGAAGTGCTCCGCGGGAAAGGGCTGACAGATGTCTTTCTTGTTGTGACACGGTATTTTGGAGGTACGCTGCTTGGCACGGGCGGACTGGTGCGGGCCTATACATCCGCGGCGGCGGAGGCAATTGCCCATACTGAAATCATAACCAGAATCCATGGTTTTAAACTGAAAATCACCACGGATTATACGGGACTGGGGAAACTGCAGTATCTTCTGGCACAGCGAGGTCTGCATATCCTGGACACGGTATATACAGAGAAGGTGGAGATCTATGTACTTGTGCCGGACGAGGAAGAAGGCGCTCTTCATAAAGCGGTTCTGGAAGGGACCGGGGGACAGGCGCTTATGGAGAAGCAGGAGTCCTGCTGGTTCGCGCTGGCGGAAGACGGGGTCCGATTATATGAACAGCCGTAAGGGAGAAGCGGGAGACAGACGGGAACATACGACGGCAGGGCACGCGCGGCACACGCGGGCGGAAACATCAGAAGTCCCCGGGCAGCAGATCGGAGGATCTAATCCTGATCTGCTGCCCGGGGACTTTTCTACGACTTTATAACTGCTTACGAGAATTCCGGTTCAATCAGTCCGAAGGAGCCGTCTTTTCTCTTATATACAACATTGACTTCCTCAGTCTCTGCATTGGAGAATACAAAGAAACTGTGTCCTAAAAGCTCCATCTGGATGCAGGCATCTTCCGGATACATCGGTTTGATTCCAAACCGCTTTGTGCGGACGATACGGATCTCATCGTCCTCCGGGGATGCTTCGTCAGATTCAATGAATTCTTTCTTGATGCTTCCGGTGGGAGCAGCTCCGGTGGGATGGCCCTGATTCCTTGCCACCAGCTTGTTCTTGTATTTGCGCAGCTGGCGTTCGATAACCTCCTCTACCAGATCAATGGATACATACATGTCATTGCTTGTCTGTTCGGAGCGGATAAGGTTTCCTTTCACCGGGATCGTCACCTCAATCTTCTGACGTCCCTTCTCCACACTGAGGGTTACGATAATTTCTGTTTCAGGAGTGAAGTACCTTTCAAGTTTTCCTAACTTTTGTTCGATTGCCTCTCTGAGGCCTGATGTTACTTCGATGTTCTTTCCGCTGATGATAAAATTCATGCTGTTCAACTCCTTTTTGTCCATATTTAACATAAACATGTGCAAAATATGTGTTTATATTATGTAAATATTATAACACGGAACAGCGTTAATGTATAGAGCGGATCACCTCAATACGGGTGATTTTTCCTTCTGTGATCTTCGCGATCCGAAGTCCCAGATCTGAGAAGTAGACACAGGCACCAATCCCCATCTCTGTGCCTTCCTCCTCCATCTTGTGGAGAAGCACATCCAGAAGCGTGTCGTCGTGATCCTGACAGGGGATGTTCAGGTGGAACAGCCGGTTGATGCGGCGGACTTTCTGCGTGGCACGGAACACGGTCTTGTCTGTCTCGTCAAAGGAAGAGAACAGAAACCTTCTGGTGGCGAACAGAATTGCGATGGCGATCACGCCCAGAAGGCTGTTTACCGGTGAGGAATGATCGATGATGACCTGGCGGGCGATGGCGAAGAGCAGCACCTCAAACACCGTGATCGGAGAGTGCAGGTAGAGCATGCGGATCAGCTCTACGCCGATGATCAAGTTGAAGCAGGAGGTCAGAAGATCATCGTAATTGGGATACGTATTGAGATCCGGAAGGTGCCCCACGGACAGAATGAGCTGAACGGTCATGATAATGATTCCGCAGGCCAGGAGGGCCGCAATTACGAATTCCAGTACTTTGGTCAGGTTTTTCAGAAACAGGTGGGCGTATTTCTCCATAAGTCTTCTCCTTTGTCTGTGTAGAAAGAAAGCCGCGCTGAGGCGGCCTTCTGTCATTTACATATGATTCGTTTACTGTTTCATCGCACTGCGTTTGCGCATCCTGGAATCCAGGATCTTCTTGCGGATACGCAGGGACTTGGGGGTGACTTCCAGAAGCTCGTCTGTATCGATGAAATCCAGCGCCTGTTCCAGGCTTAAGATCTTCGGCGGTGTCAGACGGAGCGCTTCATCTGCGCTGGAAGAACGGGTGTTGGTCAGGTGCTTGGTCTTGCAGACATTGAGTTCGATGTCTTCGGCTTTGCCGTTCTGGCCGACAACCATTCCTGCATACACCTTTTCACCGGGGCCTATAAACAGTGTACCACGCTCCTGGGCGCTGTACAATCCATAAGTGACAGATTCTCCGGTTTCAAAGGCAATCAGTGATCCCTGCTTGCGGTACTGGATATCTCCCTTATACGGAGCATAGCCGTCGAAGCTGGTGTTCAGGATGCCGTTGCCCTTCGTATCCGTCAGGAACTCCCCGCGGTAGCCGATCAGACCCCTGGAGGGGATGGAGAATTCCAGCCGGGTATAGCCGCCGTTGGACGTGCCCATGTTTCTGAGTTCGCCTTTGCGCTGGCCGAGTTTCTCAATTACAACACCGGTAAATTCATCCGGAACGTCAATATATGCCAGTTCCATGGGCTCCAGTTTCTTTCCGTTTTCGTCTGTGTGGTAGAGAACCTCTGCTTTGCTGACGGCAAATTCATAGCCCTCTCTCCGCATGTTTTCGATCAGAACCGACAGATGAAGCTCGCCCCGGCCGGACACTTTGAAACTGTCCGTATTCTCCATCTCCTCTACCCGCAGGCTGACGTCTGTGTTCAGCTCCCGGAACAGGCGGTCGCGCAGGTGGCGGGAGGTGACGTATTTCCCTTCCTGGCCGGCGAACGGGCTGTCGTTGACGATGAACTGCATGGCAATGGTTGGCTCTGAGATCTTCTGGAACGGGATCGGCTCCGGATTCTCAGGGGAACATAAGGTATCGCCGATGGAGATATCCGAGATTCCTGAAATCGCCACGATGGAGCCGATGGAAGCTTCCTTGACTTCTACCTTATTTAAACCGTCGAACTCGTAGAGGCGGCTGATGCGGACTTTCTCCTGCTTGTCCGGATCGTGATGATTGACAAGCACCATATCCTGATTCACGGCGATGGTTCCGTTGTCCACCTTGCCGATCCCGATACGGCCTACATACTCGTTATAGTCAATGGTGCTGATGAGTACCTGAGTGGGCGCCTCCGGATCCCCTTCGGGAGCGGGGATGTAGTCCAGGATTGTCTCAAAAAGCGGCTTCATGTCCCGCTCTTCATCTGAGAGATCCAGCACTGCTACGCCGGCCTTGGCGGAAGCATAGATAAAGGGGCATTCCAGCTGTTCGTCGGAAGCACCCAGATCGATAAAGAGCTCCAGCACTTCATCGATGACTGCGTCCGGTCTGGCCTCCGGGCGGTCGATCTTATTGATGCATACAATGACCGGAAGATCCAGATCCAGGGCTTTCCTGAGGACAAACTTTGTCTGGGGCATGGCCCCCTCGAAGGCATCTACAACAAGGACGACGCCGTCTACCATTTTGAGCACGCGCTCTACCTCGCCGCCGAAATCCGCGTGTCCCGGGGTGTCAATGATATTGATTTTCACACCGTTATAGTGAACCGCAGTGTTCTTGGAGAGGATCGTGATGCCTCTCTCTCGTTCAATGTCGTTCGAGTCCATGACACGCTCAGCGACTTCCTGATTCTCGCGGAATACACCGCTCTGTTTTAAAAGCTCGTCAACCAGTGTCGTCTTTCCGTGGTCAACGTGGGCAATGATCGCTATGTTTCTTACATCTTCGCGTTTTGTTTTCATAAATATTCTGCACTCTTTCCTTCATAATTAGATTCAAACTTGCAACTTCCTTATTTTATCACAAATCTCTCGTTTGACAACCCCACAGTTCCTGGGAAGCCCCAGAATAGTATCAGTTCAGCCGTCTTCTGACGCAGATGGCTGAACTGATACCCAGAATGCTCCAAGAAATCTGTCGAACGGTTTTCTTTTCCGGTCCGTTCTAAATCAGGGCCTGACTTCATACATTTAGTAGTGACTGAAAATACCTATCCTCTCTGGGCCTTGATGCAGAGAGGGTATCAGAGGAAGGGAGAACTACAGATTATGTCAGATAAGATTATTGAGAACAATCAGGTAACAGTCATAGGAACGGTGGTGTCAGAATTTACATACAGCCACGAGGTATTCGGAGAGGGATTCTATATGGTAGATATCCTTGTGAAGAGGCTGAGCAGTTCAAATGACAGAATTCCGGTGATGGTATCCGAGCGCCTGCTCAATGTGGATGAGGATTACCGGGGAAGATGCATTGCAGTGACCGGACAGTTCCGGTCCTATAACCGGCATGAAGAGCAGAAGAACCGCCTGGTGCTGTCTGTGTTTGCGCGGGAGATCGAGTTCGTTGAGGAGGAGCCGGACGGGGCCAGGACGAACCATATCCTGCTGGAAGGATATATGTGCAAACGGCCGGTCTACCGAAAGACGCCGCTGGGGAGGGAGATCGCGGATCTTTTGCTGGCTGTCAACCGGCCATACGGAAAATCCGATTACATTCCGTGTATTTGTTGGGGGAGGAATGCCCGCTATGCGTCGGGATTCGATGTGGGAGAGCATGTGCGGATCCTGGGCAGGATCCAGAGCCGGGAGTATGTAAAGAAGCTGTCCGAAACCGAGACCGAAACCCGGACCGCGTATGAAGTCTCTGTGAGCAAGCTTGAGTGCATGGATCCGTAAAGCGCGCCTGCGGACAGTAACAATATGGCAGCAGTTCAGCCCGCGCCATTCGCAAAGCCGCACTGACGTGCGAATTGCGGCTGCGCCGCTTCTTTGCTCATGAACTGATATACAATATGATCGTTAAAAGGATATCAAATGTTGAGATAACTTCTCGAATGTGATATCCTTTTTTATATCATGGGAAAGTCCTTCGGACTGGCCCAGAATAGAAGAAACCCTCCGGCCGGGTGTGCGCCTGGGCGTAGGGAAGATGTGCCGCTGAAGCGGCCATAGGGAGGAGAAGAAATGGTAAAAATATTACTTCATGGATGCAGCGGAAAGATGGGAAGGATGATCACGCAGATTGTTAAGGAAGACGAGAATGCTGTGATCACAGCCGGAGTAGATACATATACGGAGGTTGTGAGTG
Source organism: uncultured Eubacteriales bacterium (assembly GCA_949283695.1). Classification (GTDB taxonomy): domain Bacteria; phylum Bacillota; class Clostridia; order Lachnospirales; family Lachnospiraceae; genus Mediterraneibacter. The sequence goes on from CASDTX010000016.1 coordinate 91,091, forward strand.
ATTATCCGATCTTCGACTCTGTGGAGAAATGTGACGCGGATGTGGATGTGGTGATTGATTTCTCCAATGCAGGGGCAGTGGACAAGCTGTTAGACTGGTGCGTGGAGAAGCAGCTGCCGGTTGTTCTCTGCACGACAGGACTTTCGGAAGCGCAGCTTGCGAAGGTGGGAGAGGTGTCCGGCAAGATCCCGGTACTGAAGTCTGCCAATATGTCTCTTGGAATCAATCTCCTTTTGAAGCTTCTCCAGAATGCGGCGAAAGTTCTGGCTCCGGCCGGATATGACATTGAAGTTCTGGAGCGCCATCACAACCAGAAAGTGGATGCGCCCAGCGGAACGGCACTGGCACTGGCGGATGCAGTGAATGAAGCGATGGATAATGAATACCATTATGTCTTTGACAGAAGTCAGGTGCGCCAGAAGAGAGAGAAGAAAGAGATCGGCGTGTCAGCAGTCCGCGGCGGAACGATCGTGGGAGAGCATGAGGTGATTTTTGCCGGAACGGATGAGGTGATTGAGTTCAAGCACACGGCCTATTCCAGGAGTGTGTTTGCGAAAGGCGCCGTGGAGGCAGGGAAGTTCCTGGCCGGGAAAGCTGCCGGAATGTACGATATGGGCGATGTGATCGGTCTGTAAAGAATCGTCCGTGGGAGGAAGCGTTATGAAAGAATTAGAAACCAGGTACCTGGAGAGACTGTCTGATTTGTACCCGACGATCGCGGCAGCGTCCACGGAGATCATTAACCTGCAGTCCATCCTCAACCTGCCGAAGGGAACGGAGAATTTCCTTACAGATGTACATGGAGAGTATGAGGCGTTTTCTCATGTTCTTAAAAACGGATCCGGATCTGTGAGACGGAAGATCGAGGATGTATTCGGAAACCGCATGAGTGACAGGGACAAGCGTTCGCTTGCCACTTTGATTTATTATCCGAAGCAGAAGATGGACCTGATTCGTCAGACAGAGCCGAATATGGAGGACTGGTATAAGGTTCATCTGTATCTATTGATCGAAGTGAGCAAACGTGCTGCGAGTAAGTATACCCGCTCAAAAGTGAGGAAATCACTTCCGAAAGACTTCGCCTATGTGATCGAAGAGCTGATCACAGAGAAAGCGGAAGTAAACGACAAAGAATCTTATTATAATGAAATTATTTCCACTATTATCCGCATCGGGCGCGCGGAGGAGTTTATCTGTGCTATATCGGAGCTGATCCAGCGCCTGGTGGTGGATCATCTGCATATTGTCGGTGATATTTACGACAGAGGCCCGGGGCCGCACATTATCATGGATAAGCTGATGGCATACCACTCCGTTGACATCCAGTGGGGAAATCATGATGTGCTCTGGATGGGGGCGGCAGCCGGACAGAGAGGCTGCATTGCCAATGTGGTCCGGATCTGTGCGAGATACGGGAATCTGGATATCCTGGAAGACGGCTACGGCATCAACCTGCTTCCGCTGGCGACATTTGCCCTGCGGACGTATTATGATGATCCATGCACCTGCTTTAAACTGAAGGTGCCGGACCGACCGGATTCTGAGGAAATGCAGATGAATCTGCGGATCCACAAGGCGATCTCCGTCATCCAGTTCAAAGTCGAAGGGGAGATCATCCGGCGGCAGAAGTCGTTTCATCTGGAGGACCGGGCGCTTCTGGACAAGATTGATTACGAGAAGGGGACGGTGATTCTTCAAGGAAAAGAATATCAGCTCCTGGACAACTATTTCCCGACCATAGATCCGAACGATCCGTATGCGCTCAGCGAGGAGGAAGAGGAGATCATGGAGCGTCTGGAACGGGCGTTTAAGAACTGTGAAAAGCTGCAGCAGCATATGCGTTTCCTGCTGGCAAAGGGCGGCCTGTATAAGGTATATAATGACAATCTCCTCTATCACGGCTGTGTGCCGCTTACAGAGAGCGGAGAGCTGAAGGAAGTGGAAGTATACGGGAAGACATACAAGGGCAGGGCATTGTATGACGCTCTGGACGCTTATGTGAGGAAAGGCTTCTTTGCACTGGATGAGAAGGAGCGGCAGGACGGAAAGGATATCATGTGGTATATCTGGCTCCATCCGGATTCACCGCTGTTCGGGAAGAATAAGATGGCCACGTTCGAGCGTTATTTCCTTGCAGAGAAGGAGACACATATCGAAAAGAAGAACGCCTACTACAGGATGATTGAGGATGAGCAGGTGATGGACGGAATCATGCGTGAATTCGGACTGGACCCTGCCGGATCCCATATCGTGAACGGCCATGTCCCGGTCAAAAGGAAGGACGGCGAGAGCCCCATCAAGTGCGGCGGAAAAGTCCTGGTAATCGACGGGGGATTCTCCCGGGCTTATCAGAAACAGACCGGCATCGCGGGGTATACATTGATCTATAATTCCTACGGGATCCGCCTGGTGGCGCTGGAACCTTTCGAGTCCACGGAGGCTGCGATTAAAAAGGAAATTGATATCCATTCCGAGACCATGGTGGTCACCCGGGTCCGAGACCGGTGTCTGGTAGGCGACACAGATGTGGGCCGGGATTTGAGAGAACAGATCCAGGATTTGGAGCGGCTTCTGGCGGCATATCGAAACGGAGAAATCATTGAAAAGCTGTGATGGAAGAGACAACCGTGTGAAAACAGGAGGCATAAATGGAAAGACAGCAGCACAATACAGCAGAAGAGACACCCTCTGAGGCGCTGGCCATCTACCTTAAGGAGATCGGCCAGATCCCGCTTCTCAGCGAAGAGGAGGAGAAGTTACTGGGGCAGAGAGCTGCTTCCGGGGACGATGAGGCGCGGCACAGACTGGAGGAGGGGAATCTCCGCCTTGTGGTATCTCTTGCCAAGCATTATACCGGCCGTGGTGTCCAGCTTATGGACCTGATTCAAGAAGGAAATCTGGGCCTTATGCGGGCAGCGGAAAAGTATGACTATACGAAGGAAAACAAGTTTTCCACGTATGCGGCGTGGTGGATCCGGGAGGCCATGCAGCGGGCGATTGACCAGCAGTCCAGAGAGATCCGTGTCCCGGTTCATGTGGCGGAGAATATGAAGCGGGTGCAGAAAGCGGCGAAAGAACTTCAGCAGACGCTGGGAAGAGAGCCGGACCCGAAAGAAATCGCCGAAAAACTGGGGGACAGGACAGAGGAAGATGTGAAAAATATACTGACTTATCTGCAGAATCCCGTGTCTTTGGAGACTCCGGTGGGAGAAGACGGAGAGGACAGTCTGGGCGATATGGTGGAAGATAAATCAGAGGCGACGCCGGAGGAAGCGATGGATGTCCTCGTGCGGAAAGAAGAGGTACAGGAACTGCTTTCCTCTCTGACAGAAAGAGAGCGGCAGATCGTGTGTCTGCGTTATGGCCTGGAGGATGCCAGACCGCATACCCTGGAGGAAATCGGCGAGATGCTCGGGGTAACCCGTGAGCGGGTGCGGCAGATCGAGGCCCGCGCAATGGAGAAAATGCGTAAAAACGCAAATTGAAAAAATAAAAAGATCTCTGTGAATAAATATGAAAAATGTGCAGATAGTAAAGGTACAATAATATTTATGGAAAGGGAGATCTTTTTTATGAAGAAAATGAAGAAGTTTCTGCTGCTTATGACATGTACTTTCGTGCTCCTGGGAACAGCTGCCTGCAGCAGCAAGGACAATGTGGATAACGGAGCGGACCAGTCAACTACGGGGAATCAGACGTCGGACGATAGCGGGAATCGGACAGATGACAGAACTGACAATACGGATACAGATGACCGGAATATGAACGACGCTACCGGAGGAAACGGGGTTCTGGATGATGCGGTGGATGATGTGACAGACGGAGTAGACCGGGTAACCGATGATGTGACGGACGGAGTAGACCGTGCCGCGGATGACCTTACAGAGGACAACGGCGTCACGAGAGATACGCAGGACAATAACCGGTAGAAGGGCTCTTTTGAAAACGTGCGGCGCAGGCTCTCAATGGGAATGCCTGCGCCGTATTCTGTGAGAGCAGCGGCAGGTGTGACGTGACATCCTGGAAATGGGAAGGAGAAAGAAAAGAGATGAGATTCAGGCCATGCATTGATATACATAACGGAAAAGTGAAACAGATCGTGGGAGGAAGCCTCCGGGACGAGGGAGACAGCGCACGGACCAATTTCGCGTCAGAACTGGACGCTTCTTTTTATGCAGAACTGTACCAGAGGGACGGCCTGAAAGGCGGCCATATCATCATTCTGAATTCGGCCGGATCAGAGCATTATGAAGCCTCACGGCAGCAGGCACTCTCCGCCCTTTCTTCCTGGCCGGGCGGCATGCAGATCGGCGGGGGGATCACGGCGGAGAATGCCGGGGATTATCTCCGGGCCGGGGCCAGCCATGTGATTGTCACATCCTACGTATTCCGAAACGGTTCTTTCCAGAGAGAGAATCTGGACCGGCTCGCGGCAGCGGTGGGCAGGGAGCGGATCGTTCTGGACTTAAGCTGCAGGAAAAAGGATGGCGCTTATTATGTGGTGACAGACCGGTGGCAGAACTTTACGGACATGAAGCTGGACAAAGAGGTTCTCAGCGAGCTCTCCGGCATGTGCAGTGAGTTCCTGATCCACGGGGTAGATGTGGAAGGAAAGCGCGCAGGGATGGAGGAGGAACTGGTACAGATGCTGGGCGAATGGGACGGAATTCCGGTTACATACGCAGGCGGAATCGGCTCTCTGGACGACCTGGAACGGTTCCGCAGAGTGAGCGGCGGAACGGTAGACGTCACGATCGGAAGCGCACTGGATCTTTTCGGCGGGAGTATACCGTACGAGACAGTGAAAAAACTGGGCGGCTAACCTTTGCTTGTCCTGGATTTGTTAACGATTTATGAATTGGTTGAATTACCCTCCACTTAGTGCTAAAATGGAAAACGGAGTGACTTCGGAACGTAAGGTCTGAAGGCAAATTTGTATAAGGAGTTAATTGCGTAATATGGGTATTATAGAGAAGATTTTCGGCACCCACAGTGAGAATGAGCTGAAGCGTATTTATCCGATCGTTGACCGGATCGAGGCGCTGGGGCCTGAGATGAAGGCGCTGTCTGACGAGGAGCTTCGCGGCAAAACGAGGGAATTCAAGCAGCGTTTGAGCGAGGGCGAGACACTGGACGGGATCCTGCCGGAGGCATATGCGGTCGTCAGAGAAGCGGCTTCCAGAACGCTCGGCATGAGTCACTACCGGGTACAGCTGATCGGAGGAATTATCCTTCATCAGGGGCGTATCGCAGAGATGAAGACCGGAGAAGGCAAGACACTGGTATCCACACTTCCCGCCTACCTGAACGCCCTGGAAGGCAAAGGCGTGAATATTGTCACGGTAAACGACTATCTGGCAAAGCGTGACGCAGAATGGATGGGGAAAGTTCATGAGTTCCTGGGCCTGAAAGTGGGAGTTGTCTTAAACGGCATGGAAAGCAATGAACGCCGTGCCGCATATGACTGTGACATTACCTATGTGACCAACAATGAACTTGGATTTGATTACCTGCGTGACAATATGGTCATCTACAAAGAGCAGCTCGTACAGAGAGGGCTCCACTACGCCATTATTGACGAGGTGGACTCTGTCCTCATCGACGAGGCGAGAACGCCGCTGATTATTTCCGGACAGAGCGGAAAATCAACGAAGCTCTATGAGGCATGCGATATCCTGGCCCGTCAGCTGGAGCGCGGAGAGGCCAGCGGAGAGTTCTCCAAGATCAATGCGATCATGGGAGAAGAGATTGAAGAGACCGGCGACTTCATTGTCAACGAGAAAGAGAAGACCGTAAATCTGACGGAGGACGGTGTGAAGAAGGTAGAGAAGTTCTTCCACATCGAAAATCTTGCGGATCCGGAAAATCTCGAAATCCAGCACAATATCATCCTTGCCCTCAGAGCACATAATCTGATGTTTAAGGATCAGGATTATGTAGTGACCGGCGAGGGAGAAGTCATGATCGTTGATGAGTTTACGGGACGTATTATGCCGGGCCGCCGTTATTCGGACGGACTTCATCAGGCGATCGAGGCAAAGGAGCATGTGAAGATCCGCAGAGAGAGCAAGACGCTGGCGACGATCACATTCCAGAACCTGTTTAATAAATTCGACAAGAAGAGCGGTATGACCGGTACAGCTCTGACTGAGGAAAAAGAGTTCCGTGATATCTACGGAATGGATGTCATCGAGATCCCGACGAACAAACCGGTTCAGAGAGTGGATCTGGACGACGCGGTATATAAGACAAAGAAAGAAAAGTATAAAGCAGTCGTGGAGGAGGTTAAGCGGGCCCACGAGAAAGGCCAGCCCGTTCTGGTGGGAACGATTACCATCGAAGTATCTGAACTCTTAAGCGGCATGCTGAAGCGCCAGGGCATCAAGCATAACGTACTCAACGCCAAATACCACGAGCAGGAGGCGGCCATCGTGGCGGATGCGGGACTTCACGGGGCAGTGACCATCGCCACCAACATGGCCGGACGAGGTACGGATATCAAACTGGACGATGACGCCAGAGCTGCAGGCGGACTGAAGATCATCGGTACAGAGCGCCATGAGTCCAGACGAATTGACAATCAGCTCCGCGGACGAAGCGGACGTCAGGGAGATCCGGGTGAATCCCGTTTCTATATTTCTCTGGAAGATGACCTCCTCAGACTGTTCGGCTCTGAGAAGCTGATGGGCGTATTCAATGCGCTGGGCGTTCAGGAGGGAGAGCAGATCGAGCATAAGATGCTGTCCAATGCCATCGAGAACGCGCAGAAGAAGCTGGAGATCAACAACTTCGGCATTCGTAAGAACCTGCTGGAGTACGATCAGGTGATGAACGAACAGAGGGAGATTATCTACGGAGAGAGACGCCGGGTGCTGGACGGCGAGAGCATGCGCGATACGATCTACAGTATGATCACAGAGTATGTGGAGAATATTACCGACCGGTTCGCGTCTCCGGATGCAGAACCGGAAGAGTGGGATATCAGAGGTCTGGATGTGAACCTCCACAATGTGATTCCGACCATGGAGCTTCCGGTGGCAGAAGAATGCCAGGAGATGCGCCAGAAAGAACTGAAGCATCTCTTAAAAGAGCGTGCGGTTAAGGCGTATGAGGCGAAGGAAGCGGAATTCCCGGAGGCAGAACAGATCCGGGAGATTGAGCGCGTGATCCTTCTGAAAGTGATCGACGCCAGATGGATGGACCACATTGATGATATGGATCAGCTCCGGCAGGGCATCGGGCTGCAGGCATATGGGCAGAGAGATCCGCTGGTTGAGTACAAGATGACCGGGTATGACATGTTCGGCGAGATGACGAACATGATCGCGGAGACTACGATCCGTACCCTGTTCAATGTCCGTGTGGAACAGAAGGTGGAGAGGGAAGAGGTTGCGAAAGTGACCGGCACCAACAAGGATGACACCTCTGTGCGGGCGCCGAAGAAGCGGGAAGAGAAGAAGATCTATCCGAACGATCCGTGCCCCTGCGGAAGCGGAAAGAAATATAAACAGTGCTGCGGCAGAAAAAAAGCTGTATAACGCAGAAAAAAGCCGTATAATGCAGATAGAAAGCTGGATAGTATAGTAAGAAAGCTGTATCACAGGGAAGAATATCCCTGCAAACCGACACCCGGGAAAGGGGTCAGAATAAATATGAAAGAGGTGAATAAGGTGGTTTTATTAGACGAATTAAAGTTAAAACTGATAGCCTATGAAGAACCGCTGAAAGATCTGAGGGATTCACTTTGACCTGGCTTCAAAGAAGCTGAGAGTGGAAGAACTTCAGAAACGTCTGGAGGAACCGGGATTCTGGGATGACCCGGAAGTATCCCAGCAGGTCATGAAAGAGCTGAAAGGCCTTCAGGATTCTGTCAAGGAGATTGAAAAGCTGTATTCAGATTATGAGGATATGCTTCTTCTGATTGAGATGAGTGAGGAGGAGGCAGACGAGGAGACAGTCGGGGAAATCGAGGAGGAACTGGGGCAGTTCGAAGAGAAGTTCGAAGAACTGCGGATCGGAACTCTTCTGACAGGCCCTTATGACAGAGACAATGCCATCGTCACGCTCCATCCGGGCGCAGGCGGAACGGAGTCCTGCGACTGGTGCAGTATGCTGTACCGCATGTACACCCGCTGGGCGGAGAAGAAGGACTATGATGTGGAAGTGCTGGACTATCTGGAAGGAGATGTGGCAGGCATCAAAGGCGTGACCTTCGAGGTGAAGGGAGAGAATGCCTACGGGTATCTCCGGTCAGAGAAGGGCGTTCACCGTCTGGTGCGGATTTCGCCGTTCAACGCGGCCGGGAAGCGGCAGACCTCCTTTGCTTCCTGTGATGTGATTCCGGATATCGAGGAGAACATTGATATCGAGATTAACGACGAGGATCTGAGAATTGATACGTATCGTTCCAGCGGCGCCGGCGGACAGCATATTAATAAGACGTCGTCCGCAGTCCGCATCACCCATCTCCCCACGGGAATTGTGGTCCAGTGTCAGAATGAGCGGTCACAGCACATGAACAAGGATAAGGCTATGCAGATGCTGAAATCCAAGCTGTACCTGATGAAACAGCAGGAACAGGCAGAGAAGATGTCTGATATCCGCGGGGAAGTCAGGGATATTAACTTCGGAAATCAGATCCGCTCTTATGTCATGCAGCCGTATACATTGGTGAAGGATCACAGAACGAGCGCGGAGATCAGCAATGTGAATGCGGTGATGGATGGAAATATTGATCCGTTCATCAATGCGTATCTGAGCGCGAATACACAACAGGCGCCCGAGCAGTAAGCCGGGAGCCTGTTTCGGTTACTATAAAGGAAGTACAGAAAGGAAGAAAGCGATGGTAAATATAGCGGTAATGGGGTATGGTACGGTTGGATCCGGAGTGGTGGAAGTCATCCGCACGAATGGAGACATCATTAATCAGCGGGCAGCGGATGAGATTTCGATCAAATACGTGCTCGACATCAGAGATTTTCCGGGGGATCCGATACAGGAAAAGATCGTTCATGATGTGGATGTCATCATCAATGACCCGGAAGTAAGAATTGTGGTTGAGGTGATGGGAGGAATCGAACCTGCCTATACCTTTGTCAAACGGTGTCTGGAGGCGGGCAAGAGCGTGGTTACATCGAACAAGGCGCTTGTCGCAAAACACGGGGCAGAGCTTCTCTCGATCGCACGCAGCCGGGAACTGAACTTCCTGTTTGAGGCGAGTGTGGGAGGCGGGATTCCGATTATCCGGGCACTGAATTCCTGCCTGACGGCGGACCGGATCGAGGAGATCACCGGGATTCTGAACGGAACGACCAACTACATGCTCAGCAAGATGTTCTACGAAGGCGCGGATTATGACGAAGTACTCAAAGAAGCCCAGGACAACGGCTATGCCGAACGCAATCCGGAGGCGGATGTGGAAGGATATGATGCATGCCGGAAAATCGCGATCCTTTCTTCTTTGATCTCAGGCCAGCAGGTAGACTTTGAAGATATTTATACAGAAGGAATCACAAAGATCACAAAGAAAGACATGCTGTATGCCAAGGCGATGAATATGACGATTAAACTGCTGGCTTCCAGCAAGCGGCACGGGGACCATCTTCACGCCATTGTAGCGCCTGCGCTTCTTGCCGGAGGGCATCCGCTCTACAATGTCAATGATGTATTCAACGCAGTCTATGTCAATGGAAACATGCTGGGAGATGCCATGTTCTATGGAAGCGGGGCAGGAAAGCTTCCGACGGCCAGCGCTGTAGTTGCGGATGTGGTGGACGCGGCGAAGCACCTGCACAGAAATATTATGACCATGTGGAAGAATGAGAAGCTTACCCTTCTTCCTATTGAAGATACATGCAGAAAATTCTTTGTCCGGATGTCCGGAGATGCCGGGACGCGCCGGGCAGAGGCAGAAGAACTGTTCGGGCCGGTGGAGTTCGTCAGCGCAGAAGGGCTGGACGATGAATTCGGCTTTGTGACAGGCGTGATGACAGAAGGCGATTATGCAGAGAAAGCGGCCCGCGCGGAAGGAATCCTGCATATGATCCGCATTGAGGAATAGAATGGTTCCGGAAGGAACCGCCCGGATGTGCGGGGAGCAGGACAGACGACAGGAGGAAGAAGAATGAAATATATCGTGATTTTGTGCGACGGGATGGCGGATGAGCCGCTGGATGAACTGGGAGGAAGAACACCGCTGGAGGCGGCCGGGACAGCCAATATGGACCGCCTTGCAAGTCAGTCGGAGATCGGTATGGTACGCACGGTGCCTGTGGGAATGGCGCCGGGAAGCGATACGGCGAATCTGGCTGTGATCGGCTATGATCCGAAGAAATACTACTCGGGAAGATCTCCCCTGGAAGCACTGAGTATCGGGGCGGAACTTGAAGCGGAGGATGTATCATTCCGCTGCAATCTGGTGACGCTGTCTGAGGAGGGGGAGAACTATGAGGATCGGGTGATCCTCGACCACAGTTCCGGCGAGATCTCCACAGAGGACGCGGCCGTCCTGATCGATGCCCTGCGTCAGGGACTGAAGCGGGAAGGCTACAGCTTCTACGTGGGAACAAGCTACCGCCATCTGCTCATACAGAAGAACGGGAAGACGGTCGAGCTGACCGCTCCCCACGATATCCTTACCAGACGGATCGGAGAATATCTGCCGGGAGATCCGGTACTGCGGAATATGATGATCCGGAGCTATGAGATCCTGAAAGATCATCCGGTCAATGTACAGCGCCGGGCAGAAGGGAAGAACCCTGCCAATTCTGCCTGGTTCTGGGGCGCAGGCACACGTCCGGCCCTGACCTCTTTCCAGGAGAAGAATGGGGTGAAAGGAGCAATGATCTCTGCCGTTGATCTGCTCAAAGGCATTGCAGTGGGCGCAGGAATGCACAACATCATCGTAGAAGGGGCCAACGGCGGCCTGCACACAAACTATCGGGGAAAAGGAGAGGCGGCAGTCAAAGCTCTGACAGAAGATGGCTATGACTTCGTCTATGTACATATTGAAGCTCCGGACGAGATGGGGCATCAGGGCAGCGCGCAGGATAAGATCCAGGCGATCGAGAAGATTGACAGCCAGATCATCGGACCTGCCGCGGAAGCGCTGGAGGAAGCCGGCGTTGATTTCCGGATGCTGATTCTTCCGGATCACCCCACGCCGGTTCGGGTGCGGACCCATACAGGGGATCCGGTGCCTTACATGCTGTATGACAGTACAAGCAAGGTGCAGGGACCAGAAACCTACAGTGAAAAGACCGGACAGGACAGCGGAATCATGAGGGAAGAAGGGTTCCGACTGCTGGACCATCTGCTGGGAAAAGAAAACTGATCTGAACTGCAGACAGATTTATACTGCAGACGGATCTATGCTGCAAGAAATACCGCGATTCGGAGACAGAGCCGGGCTGCGGTATTTTTCGTACCGGAATGGATTTAAAATCTATGAGAAAGGCGCGGAGAAGAGTTCTGCCGGACACTTGTGTTCCCTGCCGGCTCTGTAGTAAACTAGTCCCAGAGGAAAAACACAGAGAGGAGCCGGAAGAAGATGCAGATAACGGACCTTTGGATTCGGAATTTTAAGTCGATTCATGATATGCATATCAGCGGCATTGAGAATGCGCTGATCCTGGTGGGAAAGAATGATACCGGGAAAACAGCTGTCCTGGACGCTGTGCGTGCGGTGTGCGGGGACTACGCGGTGCGTGAACAGGACTTTCAGGAAGATTTCCCCAATATATCGATCCGCGTGGAACTTCAGATCTCGGAGGAGGATCTGAAACAGTTTCACCGGTATGGGATTGTGAGTGCATACCGGAGATATGAGGCGTGGTACCGAGATTTCTGCGGCAGAATCCCTTCTTACAGAGACAGAGAGGGAAGTCTGGTCTTCGAATATTCGGTCAACCGTGAGGGCCGTGTCCGTTATGACGATGGGTATCAGAAGAATAATCCCCACATCCCCCAGGTGCTGCCGCAGATTTTCCATATGGATGCACAGAGGGATTTGCGGCAGATGCAGGAAGATCTTCTGATGCTCCAGGAGGATGACTTGTTAAAGCAGATGCGATCCGGGTGCTGTATGTTTGACGTGGCGAAGGAATGTACCCACTGTTTTGACTGTATCGGTCTGATCCGGCGGAAGACGACGGAGGAACTGAATGCCTTTGAGGCGGCAAAGCTCCTGGAATATAAACTGTATAATCTGAGCCTGGATACCTTTGCACGCAGGCTGAACGAGAATTTCCGCAGGAACGGAGGGCGGGGCCGGATCGAGTATGCCATGGATCTGGGCATTGAGAATACCCTTCGTGTTACAGCCGGGATCCGGCATGAAGAGCGCGGGGACGGGGAGACGCAGACAGGCCGTGATAGAACGGAGAAGCTCCGGCCCGTGGAGAGCATGGGCAAGGGAATGCGCAGTATTTATATGCTGTCCCTCCTGGAAACCTGCGGCGGAGACGAGACTGCCGAGAGCGGGGGGCTGCTCCTGGTTGAAGTGCCGGAGATCTATCTGCATCCCAGGCTTCAGCGGGTGTCAGGAGATATCCTGTACCGCCTCTCCCGGAAGAACCAGGTGCTTTTTACCACCCATTCACCGAACCTGCTGTCGAACTTTAACAGCAGGCAGATCCGTCAGATTTATCTGGACGATGAAGGGTTCTCCAGGGTGAGGGAGCGGACGGATATCAGCGCCGTGCTGGATGATCTGGGGTACTCTGCCAATGATCTGATGAATGTGAATTTCGTGTTTATCGTGGAAGGCAAGCAAGATAAGAGCAGGCTGCCGCTGCTTCTTAAGAAGTATTATTCAGAGATTTATGACAGAGAGGGGAATCTGTCCCGCATTGCCATCATTACAACCAACAGCTGTACGAACATTAAGACGTATGCGAACCTGAAGTACATGAACCAGATTTACATCCGCGATAATTTCCTCATGATCCGCGACGGAGACGGCAAAGACCGGGAAGAACTTCGGTCCGGCCTCTGTAAATACTACGCCCGGCGCAGTGAGGAGGATGCGGATAAACTGCCCAGGGTGACGGAGAAGAATGTGCTCGTACTGAAATATTATTCCTTCGAGAATTATTTCCTCAACCCGGAAGTGATGGAGAGCATCGGCGTGCTGAATTCCGCGGAGGAGTTCTATGAGATCTTCCTGGAGAAGTGGAAAGAGTATCTGTACCGGATCAAAAGCGGAAAGAAACTGGTGCAGGTGATCGGACACGAGATTGCCGCGGTGCAGGATGTCCGGGATCATATGGAAGAGATCCGGATCCATCTGCGGGGGCATAATCTGTACGATATCTTCTATGGAAGATATAAGGACAGAGAGCAGGAGATCCTGGCAGAATATATCGCAGCCGCACCGCGGGAGGACTTTGCCGATATCCTGGATCCGATTGAACAGTTTATTTATTTTGAAAACAGAAAGAAGTGACGGAGGCTAATTTCCGTCGTTGAAGAATCCCGGGTCTTGTTATATAATACCTTCATAGGAACAACATCTGCCGAATCGTACGGCAGCAGGAGGGAGGTATCTTTTATGAAAGAGAAAAACTTACTTCAGATCCTGCGTGACAGCAGGTATACGGTTGTCTTAAGCGGTGCGGGCCTTATGGCCGAGAGTGGGTATCCGCTTCTGAGAGACGGGGCTGAGTCATATGATATCGAAGCGAAGTATGGCTACTCATTTGAAGAAATCTTTAACAGCGGGTTCTATTCCGCGAGGAAAGAGCTGTTTTTCCGTTTTTATAAAGAAGTGGTCTTAAAAGCAGCAGAAATGCCGCCCGGAGAGGGCTTCTGTGCACTGAAAACCCTTCAGGATCACGGCCTTGTGGATTCCATTGTGACCCGCCGGATCGCGGGCCTGGAAGACCGGGCAGGATGCCGCAATGTGATCAACCTGAAGGGAACGATCTTTGACAACACCTGTCCGGTGTGCGGCAGGCAGTATCCGGTAGAATATATCCGGGAGTCCAAAGGGGTTCCCCTGTGTGAGAAATGTATGGTCGCTATCCGTCCGAACGTTTGTCTGTTCGGGGAGATGATTGATAACGGCCGCATGACCAGGGCAGCCCAGGAGGTAGAGAAAGCAGATGTGCTCCTTGTGCTCGGGGCGAGCCTGACATCCCCGCTGTGCAGCCAGATGCTGCAGTATTATACAGGCTCGAATCTGATTCTTGTGAAGGGGATCACAGGGACCGAGCAGTATTCGGATCAGAGGGCGGATATCGTGATCGAAGGAAGATGTGACGAGTTCCTGAGAAGCCTTGCTGCCGGATGCGAATAAAACTGAACTGGAATTGGAGAGAGAACATGACTGACAAAGTAAGAACAAGATTCGCTCCGAGCCCCACAGGCCGGATGCATGTAGGAAACCTGCGTACTGCGCTCTATGCGTACCTGATTGCGAAACACGAGGGCGGGAAATTCATTCTCCGTGTTGAGGATACAGACCAGGAGCGGTTTGTGGAAGGCGCGCTGGATATTATATATCGGACATTGGAGAAGACCGGACTGGTCCATGACGAAGGACCGGATAAGGACGGCGGCTGCGGACCCTATGTTCAGAGTGAGAGGCAGGCATCAGGCCTTTATCTGAAATATGCGAAACAGCTTGTGGAACAGGGGGATGCGTACTACTGTTTCTGCGACAAAGAGCGGCTGGAATCTCTGAGAGAGTCCGTATCAGATGACGGTACGGATATCGTTGTTTATGATAAGCACTGTCTGGGACTCAGCAGGGAGGAAGTAGAGGCCAATCTGGCCGCAGGCAAACCCTGGGTGATCCGTCTGAACGTGCCCAATGAGGGAGAGACTACGTTCCATGATGAGATCTATGGAGATATCACGGTTCCGAACAATGAGCTGGACGATATGATTCTGATTAAGTCGGACGGGTTCCCGACCTATAACTTCGCGAATGTGATTGACGACCACCTGATGGGGATTACCCATGTGGTGAGAGGGAATGAATATCTGTCTTCCGCGCCGAAGTACAACCGTCTGTATGAGGCGTTTGGCTGGGAGATCCCGGTGTATGTACACTGTCCGCTGATCACAGACGAAAACCATAAGAAGCTGAGCAAGCGATGCGGGCATTCTTCCTATGAAGACCTGATTGACCAGGGATTCGTGTCTGAAGCGGTTGTGAATTATGTGGCTCTGCTGGGGTGGTGCCCGGACGACAACCGGGAGATCTTTTCTCTGGAAGAGCTGGTGGAGGCATTTGATTACCGTCATATGAGCAAGTCTCCGGCTGTGTTTGACACGGTGAAGCTGAAATGGATGAACGGAGAATACTTAAAGGCGATGGATTTTGACCGCTTCTTTGAGATGGCGGAACCATATATCCGCAGGACGGTGACCAAAGACTATGATTTCAGGAAGATTGCGGCGCTTGTGAAGACGAGGATTGAGATTCTGCCGGAGATCTGCGGACAGATCGATTTCTTCGAGGAAGTGCCGGAGTATGAGAATACCCTTTACTGTCACAAGAAGATGAAGACAGACCAGGAGAAAGGTCTGGCGCTTCTTCAGGAAGTGCTCCCCCTTCTGGAGCAGCAGGATGATTACAGCAATGATGCTCTTTTTGAACTGCTCAAAGGGTTCGCCGGGGAGAAAGGATATAAGATCGGCTATGTTATGTGGCCGCTGCGGACAGCAGTGTCCGGCAAGCAGAATACCCCGGGCGGAGCGACAGAGCTGATGGAAGTATTGGGAAAGGAAGAGTCTCTTCGCAGAATCCGCAAAGGGATCGAGAAACTGAATGGGATTTAATCAGGCACAGAAAAGAGCCGTCCTCCATGGAACCGGGCCCTGTCAGGTATTGGCAGGGCCCGGTTCTGGGAAGACGCTGACAATCGTGAACAGGATCAAGAATCTGATCGAGGAACAGCATGTCAAGCCGGAAGAGATTCTGGTGGTGACATTTACCCGGTTTGCGGCGGCTGAAATGAAGACAAGGCTGTGCTCCCTGATGGGAAGAAGAGACCTTCCCGTCACAGCAGGAACCTTCCACGGGATCTATTACGGGATTCTGAAATGGGCCTACAGATTCGGGCCGGAGAACATCCTCTCCGAGGAAGAGAAATACCAGATCCTGCGCGGCGCTGTCAGCCGTCAGGAGATGGAGATCTTTGACGAAGAGGATTTCTTAAGGGGAATCGCTGAAGAGATCGGGAAGATTAAGAATAACCGGCTGAATGTAGAAGAGTTCGTATCGGGCAGATGCAGTGCGGATGCGTTCCGGGAGATCTATCAGGAGTACGAGGCACATCGGAAATCTCTGCGCAAGATCGACTTTGATGATATGCTGGTTCTCTGCTATGATCTGTTCGTCTCGCGGCCGGATGTACTGGCACAGTGGCAGAAGAAGTTCCGGTATATTTTGATTGATGAGTTCCAGGACATTAACCGGGTGCAGTATGATGTGATCCGTATGCTGGGACAGCCGGAGAATAATGTGTTCGTGGTAGGGGACGATGATCAGGCGATCTACGGATTCCGCGGCGCGGACTCGGAACTGATGTTCCGCTTCCAGAAGGATTATCCGGGAGCCGAGCAGATTGTACTGGATGTGAATTATCGGTCAACAGGAAACATTGTCAGGAATTCTCTGAAAGTGATTGAAAATAATGAAAAACGTTTTCACAAAGAACTGAAAGCCGTTAAACCCAGCGGACAGTGTATCCATGTACAGGAGACCCGAGACCCGAATGAAGAGGCTGAGTATGTGGCGGATCAGATCGAGAAGCGGATCCAGGCGGGCGTCACCGCGGAGGAGACGGCGGTTCTGTTTCGGATCCATACAGACGCAAGGCCTGTGGTTGAGGAACTTCTGAAAAGGAAGCTGCCGTTTCAGATGAGGGAGCACCTGCCGAATCTGTACAGCCATTTCATTGCAAAGGATATCCAGGCTTACTTCCGGCTGGCGGCAGGAGCGGGAACCCGGAAGGATTTGCTTCAGGTTATGAACCGGCCGAAGCGGTATATCGGACGGGACAGCGTGGGTTCAGGGAAGCCCTCGTTTGAAGAGATGCGGAAGTTTTACTGTGATAAAGACTGGATGATGGACCGGATTGACCAGTTCGAATGGGATGTGAAGATGCTTGCGAAAATGGCTCCTTATGCGGCGATTCAGTACATCAGGAAACGGATCGGCTATGATGATTTCCTGAGAGACTATGCCTTCGCCAAGAAGATGGAGCGAACGGAGCTGAATGAGATCCTTTTCGAGATCGAGGAGTCTGCCAAGGCATTTGCTTCTATTGAAGAGTGGTTCCGTCACGTGGACGAATATACAGAGGCACTTCGCGCAAAAGAACGCAGAAAGAGTGAGAACCAGGAGGGGGTCAGACTCATGACGCTTCATGCGGCAAAGGGACTGGAGTTTGACACCGTGTTCTTAATCGGCGCGAACGAAGGGAGAATGCCTTATCAAAAGGCAAAAAGTGAACGGGAGATCGAAGAAGAACGCAGACTCTTCTATGTGGGAATGACCAGAGCCAGGGAGGTTCTGAAGGTCTGTTATGTGAAAACAAAAAACGGGAAAGAAGTATCTCCTTCCCGTTTTGTAGACGAGCTGCTGGATGAGGAGTGATTTACTCAATGTCATCCAGATCAATGTCGCCGAAATCTTGTTCTTCCATCCACTGGGAGAACGCTTCTGATACACGTTCGAACTCATCGTCTTCTGTGATATTCTCCAGGTCGGGTTCCTCATCTTCGCCGTTATCGATGAAACGGTAGAGATAAACCTGACCGTCTTCCTCCCCGTTTTCATCCAGCGGAAGCAGGGCAATATACTGCCGGCCGTCGGTCTCAAAGATCGTAAGGACCGCACATTCCAGTTCTTCATCATTCTCAAGAGTCAGTGTTACTGTGAGGGATTCATTTTCATTCATAAGTGATTCTCCTTTTCGTGGGATTACGGTTCACCGCGGCCGGCCAGGTCTGACGCGGCCGGGGATGCGCACGCCGTCCGTCCCGGCGTCTGCCGGGATCAGGTATAATGATGGTATCAGAAAGAAATGGAAAAAGCAAGAGATACATCTATTGAACATCCCCCTGAAATACGTTAGAATGAAGTATAGGCTGAAAAACACAGACAAAGAGGTATCTATATGAAGCAGAAAGGGATCAAAATCATTCTGACAGCGGTGTCTGCTGTTATTCTCCTTGCCGGCTGCAAGGAAAATGTAGGGACTCCAGAAGATAATGCTGTAGTAGAAGAACCGGAGGAAGACAATCAACAGACGGAGGGAGGACGTCTGATCGGGCTGAGCTGTCCGGATCTGGAGGATCCCTTTTATTATGTGCTCAAAGAGTGTATCAAGACAGAACTTGAGGAGCATGGGGACCAGATTCTGGTTCAGAGCGCCGGCGGGGATGCCGGGCAGCAGAAGGAACAGATCGTGAAGATGATTGATTCCGGGATTGATGCGCTGGTGATCTGGCCGACAGATCCGGAAGCGCTGGATCCGTCTTTGGAAGCGCTGGATAAGGCCGGGATTCCGGTTGTGGATCTGGGAGTCCGGCTGAAAGATGCCGGATCTGCGGAAGCATTCATCGGGATCGACGGCAGTAATGCAGGAAGCGTCTGCGCTGAGGATCTGAAAGAGAAGAGACCGGACGGAGGAACGCTTGTCATTGTCGACAGTCCGGACAGTATCTCTGTGAATGAGCGTATTACCGGATTCGAAGAAAAGATTGCAAACAGTGGATTTGAGGTGGTGGAGCGGATCGACGCAGGAAGCGGGACAGATACCGTGAAGAGCAGGATGGCCCAGACCTTAAGCGATAATCCGAAGCTGGATGCCGTTATGTGCGGAAGTGACCAGATGGCTCTGGAGGTGCTGGAGGCTCTGGAAGAAGCCGGACAGGAGAATGTTCTTGTATACAGTGTGGGCGGTTCGCCGGAGGTGAAAACGGTTCTGGCAGAGCCGGGAAGCTCTATGGCCGGCGTCGGCGCACTGTCCCCGATTCATATGGGCAAGCAGGCGGGAGAAACCGTAATCGCGGTCTTAGAAGGCGGGGACTACGAGAAAGAATTCTATGTAGAGACATTTTTTATTGGCCGGGAGAATGTTGAGATGTACGGGACAGACGGCTGGCAGTGAGAAAGGAACGGAATATGAAGAAAACGACAGGAAGGCCGCAGCCCTTTGGCGCAGCCGTAGAAGGAAGCAGAGTGAACTTCGCAGTACAGGTGCGCGCCGGCAAGACCTGTGAGCTTCTGCTTTACAGAAAAGGGCGAAAAAGTCCGCAGATCAGTTATGACATGCCGGAGGAAGAAGGGATCGGTGAGGTCCGGTTCCTGGCAGTAGAAGAGATCAACCCGGAGCAGTATGAATATAATTTCCTGATTGACGGGAAGGTTACCGTCGATCCTTTCGTGCGTGAACTTACCGGGAGAGAAACGTTCGGGAAAAGGAAGGAAAGCTCCGAACATGCGGTCCGCGGGAAGCTGGTACGGCCGGAATATGACTGGAAGGGAGACGCAAGACTGGGGCTTCCATGGAATGATGTGGTTGCGTACAGTCTCCACGTGCGGGGATTTACAAAGCACAGTTCTTCAAAGGTACCGCATAAAGGCACCTATCAGGGTGTGATCGAGAAAATCCCTTATCTGAAGGAGCTGGGCATCAATCAGATCCAGTGTATGCCGGTCTATGAGTTTGAAGAGTGTACGAAGACGAAAGTGAATTACTGGGGATATGGACCGGCTTATTATTTCGCGCCCAAGGAAGCTTATGCCTCCGGGAATTCGGCGGTCCGTGAACTCAAAGATATGATCCGCGAATGTCACAGCGCGGGCATTGAGGTTGTTCTGGAGATGCCGTTTACGGCAGAGATCTCTGCCCACACGGCTGTGGAATGTCTGCGTTTCTATATGCTGGAGTATCATGTGGACGGGTTCGTGATCAACCCGTACAGCGTTCCGTGGGAGATCCTGTCAGCGGATCCGCTACTGAAAGCGGTGAAACTGATGCGCAAAGATGACGCCTTTCAGAATATTATGCGGCGTTTCCTGAAGGGTGATGAAAATATGGTAAATGACGTGATGTGGGCACTCTGGCACAATTCCTCTGTGGACGGGAAGTGCAACTATATCACCACCCAGACCGGGTTTACCATGTGGGATCTGGTGTCCTATGACTGGAAGCATAATGAAGACAACGGCGAGAATAATACGGACGGCCCGGACTACAATTACAGCTGGAACTGCGGAGCGGAAGGCCCCAGCAGGAAGAAGGCGGTGATGGCTTTAAGGAACAGCCAGGTAAGAAACGCGTTTCAGCTCCTTCTGACTGCACAGGGCACACCGTGCATTCTTGCCGGCGACGAGTTCTTTAACAGCCAGAAAGGGAATAATAATGTATACTGTCAGGATAATGAGACGGGATGGGTGGACTGGAGCCGGCTCAAAACAGATGATTCTCTGTTCCGGTATGTGAAGGAACTGATCGCGTTCCGCCGGAAACATCCGTGTATGCACCAGGCGAAGGAACTGAAAGGGCTGGATCAGACTGCCTGCGGGCTTCCGGATGTGTCCTATCACGGAGAAAATGCATGGCAGGTGAACGCAGGCGTTCCCAGCCGGCAGCTGGGCGTGATGTACTCCGGGTCAGGGGTGAATGATGATGATTGCTTTGCAGCGTATAACATGCACTGGGAACCGCATCCCTTTGCACTTCCGTCTCCGGGGAAGGGGAAGGAATGGCTGGCGGCATCGATCCCCGGACAGGGCATCCTGGAGACACCGGCATGTCTGGAGAATCAGCAGCGGATGGAAATCGCGGGGCGCAGCATCGCACTTCTGGTAAGCAGAAAGAAGGAGAAGCCTGCCAGCACCGGCAGGAAGAAGAAGGCGAAACAGCCTGCCAGGACAGAATGCGCGGCAGAAGCTGAAAAAGAAAGCGTGAAAAAAGGCGGCGAAGAAAAGAAGTCATGAAGGCAGTACAGCATTTTCGGACCATAACAAAACATAAAATCCTTGTCATGAAGGAATGCTTTCGGGTAGGGCTCTTCCGGCAGGGCCTGCTCCACGATCTGTCGAAGTACAGCTGGACAGAATTCCGGGTGGGATGTAAGTACTACCAGGGAACAAGGAGCCCCAATAACGCGGAGCGTGAGGACAGAGGGTATTCTTCTGCATGGCTGCATCACAAAGGAAGAAATAAGCATCACTATGAGTATTGGATCGATTACAGTCTGGACGGAACTCATATGCTGACCGGGATGAAGATGCCGGTGCGGTATGTGGTAGAGATGTTTCTTGACCGGATCGCTGCCAGCAAGGTCTATAAGGGAAGCAGTTACCGGGACAGTGATCCGCTGGAATACTACCTGCACGGAAAGGCAGGGGAGCTGATGCACAGGGAGACCCGCGCTCTGCTGGAAAGACTTCTCCATATGCTGGCAGAGCAGGGCGAGGAGAAGACCTACCAGTATATCAGAGATAACGTGATGAAAAAGAAAAGAAGAACCAGAGTTGGGAGAAGACGGAAAGCCTCCCTCTCTGTATAACAAAGATCCCCCGTAAATCGGCTGAAATCATTCACAGATTTACGGGGGATTTACCCTCTCTTTACAAGAGCACACACGGTCGATAAAGAGAGGGTCCTTTTCTGGTTTACGCGGGATAGTTTAACTGATCATCCTGAATGTCCGTGAGTACTTCTGTCAGATATTTCGCTGCCAGATACTTTGCCATTGGCAGATTCATATCCAGCCAGTTCCCGCAGTCTCTGGCAGAAGCTCCCGGGATCTCGCCTTCGTAGGAAGCGATAAAGGAGAACATTTCCTGCATGAGAGGGAGAATGTCAGAAGACTGATAATCGCCTGCAAGCAGCAGGTAGAATCCGGTGCGGCAGCCCATGGGCCCGAAATAAATCATGCGGTCTTTATATTCTGCATGATTCCTCAGAAACGTAGCGCCCAGATGTTCGATGGTATGTACTTCTGCAGTGTTCATGACAGGCTCATCGTTGGGAGAGGTCATGCGCAGGTCGAATGTGGTGATGGTTGTGCCGTTGAACTGATCTTTTCTTGACACATAGACACCGGGCACAAGGCGGATATGGTCAATGGTGAAGCTTGTGATTTTTTCCATAGCGGTTCCCTTTCTGAGCGATTTGCGAAATTTGTCTGAAAGAGATTTTAGCACGCTTCGCATGGAAATACAAGGCTGCAGTTCTTGGGATTGACGTTTGGGTGAAGAAGTGTTACAGTTCACACGGAAGCTGAAGTGCGGATCCTTTTAGGAGCCAATGAGAACAAATGGAAGGAGCAGGAAGTATGATATTATATATAATCCGCCACGGCGAGACAGACTGGAACCGGGTTCACCGGGTACAGGGACTTACCGATATCCCCCTGAATGACTACGGGCGGCGTCTGGCCATGGAGACAGCAGAAGGAATGAAAGAGATCCCCATTGATCTGTGCTACACAAGTCCTCTTATCAGAGCGAAGGAGACTGCCCAGATCGTACTTGGCGGCAGGGATGTACCGATGTATGATGAGGCCCGGATCAGAGAGCTGAGCTTCGGCAGCTATGAGGGTCTGTTCAGCGGCGGGGAGCACCCGGAGGAAGGAAGCGCAGAATTCAACCGGTTCTTCACAGATACGGCCAACTATCTTCCGCCGGCGGACGCAGAGACTATTCCCCAGCTCTATGAGCGGACAGGAGATTTCTTAAACGAGATGTGTACCCGGGAAGATCTGCAGGAGAAAAGAATCCTGGTAGCTACACACGGTGCGGCCATGACTGCCCTGCTCAACCGGATCAAAGGCAATCTGTCTGTGGCTGATTTCTGGAGAGATAAGGTGCCGCCGAACTGTGCGGTGACGGTGGCAGAGATCAGAGGAGGAGTCCCCCGGATCCAGGCGGAAGGGCTGATTTTTGGCAAATCGGAAGTCTGCCTCGACAACAAGGTTCTGCCGATGTTACAATAGAAGAAAAGCGTAAAGGCTGGTGAAGACTTATGAAGCTTACTTTTATCGGAGCAGCCCATGAGGTTACGGGGAGCTGTCATCTGCTTCAGGCGGCGGGAAAGAATATTCTGATCGACTGCGGGATGGAACAGGGACCTGACCTCTATGAAAATCCGGGACTGCCGATCCCGGAGAAGGATGTGGACTATGTGTTTCTGACGCATGCCCATATCGATCATTCCGGTATGCTGCCAAAGCTTGCGAAGAACGGATTTCAGGGTCATATTTTTGCCACATTTGCCACAGTGGATCTGTGCAACATTATGCTGCGGGACAGTGCGCACATCCAGGAATTCGAGGCAGAGTGGCGCAACAGGAAGGGCAAGCGGGCAGGCAAACCGGAGTATGAACCTGTGTATACCATGCAGGACGCGATTGCGGCCATTGAACGTCTTGTCCCGTGCCAGTACGGAGAGAGAATCACCATCTGTGACGGGATTCAGATCCGGTTCACAGATGTGGGCCACCTGCTGGGATCTGCCAGCATTGAAGTGTGGGCTTCCGAAGAAGGGACCACGAAGAAGATTGTATTCTCCGGAGATGTGGGCAATCTGGATCAGCCGATTATCAAGGATCCTACCTACACGGAGAGCGCGGACTATGTTGTGATAGAGTCCACCTACGGGAACCGGGTTCACTCGGCAGAGAAGCCGGACTACCTGGGAGAATTCACCCGGATTATGAGGGAGACATTTGCCCGCGGAGGCAACCTGGTGATTCCTTCGTTTGCGGTGGGCAGGACGCAGGAGATGCTCTATTTTATCCGGGAGATCAAGGAGAAGGACCTCCTGCCGGAGTACCGGGACTTTGAGGTCTATCTGGACAGTCCGCTGGCCATTGAGGCGACAAAAGTATTCACGATGAACATGCGGGACTGTTTTGACAAGGAAGCCATGGCTCTGGTGAACGCGGGGATTAATCCGCTGGTATTTCCGGGACTTCATACATCCACCACAAGTGAGGATTCGAAGCTGATCAACTTTATCGACAAGCCGAAGGTGATCATCTCTGCGTCCGGCATGTGCGATGCAGGACGGATCCGCCACCACTTAAAACATAATCTCTGGAGGCCGGAGTGTACGATCCTTTTCGTTGGCTACCAGGCCCAGGGGACCCTTGGGCGCAGGCTTCTGGAAGGGGAGAAGGACATCAAGCTCTTCGGGGAACCGATTGAAGTCCATGCCCGGATCGAAAGCCTTCACGGCGTCAGCGGACATGCGGACATGAACGGCCTGCTGAGATGGATTGAGGCGTTCCGGACGCCGCTTGAAAGGGTGTTTGTCGTGCATGGGGAAGACAGTGTGACCGAAGAGTTCGCAGCGCTGGTTCAGGAGAAAACAGGATATCGCGCGTGGGCACCGTATCCGTGCTGCGAGGCGGATCTGCTCACAAATGAGATTGTCAGCGAAGGCGTGCGCATTCCGGTGAAAGCCAAGAAAGCAGCTCAGCGCAGGGCGGATACAGCATTCGATCGTCTGGTGGCTGCGGGCAGGCGGCTGCTTGACGTGATCTACAGAAATGAAGGCCTGTCCAATAAAGACAAGGCCAAGTTCGAGACACAGATCAATAATCTTGCCGATAAGTGGGAAGACTGATTTGTCAAGGAGTAAAAGTTTATAAAATTTTCCTGCTTCCGGAATATCTTTTCCACTGAGTGAGAATCATTCTAATTAGAAATTGCTTAGGAGGATTCTTGCGATGATGGTGAACAAGGTTGAACTGTGCGGCGTAAATACGTCGAAGCTTCCGCTTCTGAAAGAGGAGGAGAAGGAAGAGCTGCTGAAGAGGATTCAGGCAGGGGACGAGGAAGCACGGGAAAAATATATCAAAGGGAATCTGCGGCTGGTGCTGAGCGTGATCAAGCGTTTTGAGAGCAGCAGTGAGAATGCGGATGATCTTTTCCAGATCGGCTGCGTAGGGCTTATGAAGGCCGTGGATCATTTTGATCCCAGCCGGCTGGTGAAGTTCTCAACGTATGCGGTTCCCATGATCATCGGCGAGATCCGGAGGTATTTAAGAGACAACAGTCCGATCCGGGTCAGCAGGTCATTAAGAGATACAGCTTACAAGGCAATCTATGCGAAAGAGGGATACATCCGGCAGCATATGAAGGAACCTACCGTGCAGGAGATCGCAGACGAGATCGGCATCGACAAGGAGGATGTGGTCTACGCGCTGGACGCGATCCAGCAGCCTGTGAGTCTGCACGAGCCGGTGTACAGTGACGGCGGAGATACGCTGTATGTGATGGACCAGGTCAGTGACAAGACGAACCGGGAAGAGAACTGGGTGGAAGAGCTGTCATTGGAAGCGGCTATGGAAAGGCTGAATGAGCGGGAACGGTACATTATCACGCTGCGGTTCTTCGAGGGGAAAACCCAGATGGAAGTGGCGGATCAGATCCGGATCTCTCAGGCTCAGGTCAGCAGGCTGGAGAAAAACGCGCTGAAAACCATGCGCAGATATCTTCTCGGGGAATAAACGGGAGAACAGCCGCAGGGACGGCTATAGAAGCAGCCACCGGGACGGCCATAGAAGCAGCCGCAGGAGCAGATAGCGGCCTGGTATGGGCGGAGACGGGCGTATCATTTCAGAGCAGGCGGCTGAAAATACACACAGAGAAAAGAGAAGAGAGGATGAGGAAGCCATGTACAAGGCATGTATATTTGATCTGGACGGAACACTGACAGATACGCTGGAGTCGCTGACCTATTCGGTCAACGAGACGATGAAAGAGATCGGGATGCCGATGATCACAGAAGATCAGTGCCGGCAGTTCGTCGGCAACGGAGCCAGGGTTCTGATTCAGAAGGCATTGCTGGCAGGAGGCGATGCGGAGCTGACCCTGTTTGACAGGGCGTTTGCAGCATACGGCCGCATCTTCGATGAGAACTGCACCTACCATGTCAGCCCCTACCCGGGGATCTGCGGGATGCTCAGAACGATGAAAGAGCGCGGAATGAAGCTGGGGGTGGTCTCCAACAAACCGGACCGGCAGGCCGTCCATGTGGTGGAAGAGATCTTCGGGAAGGGAACGTTCGACCAGATACACGGCCAGAGAGAGGGCGTGCCCAGAAAGCCGGATCCGGCGGCACTTCTTTCCATGGCAGAGGTCTTCGGGGCAGATCCGTCGGAAACCCTTTACATCGGTGATTCCGAGGTGGACGGACAGGCCGGGAAGGCAGCCCGGATGACGACGGTACTTGTGTCCTGGGGGTTCCGGTCCCGCAGTGTACTGGAAGAGGCGGCTCCGGACCGGATCGCAGATTCAGCAGAGGAGATCCTTGAGATCATAAAAGGAGAGGAGAGAGATACATGAGCGGATACAGTGAGGAATGTCTGAGAACATTTTTGAAAGAGCAGAAGAAGTTATTTGATGAGCCGGTAGCAGAGAATCTGGAAGAGGCGGAAGCGTTTCTGGAGGACTGTATGGCTGTGGTGGTAGATTCCATTGAGGAAGTGCGGGAGTTCTTCGAAGAAGAAGGCGTAGATGTTGAGGGCATGGGACCGGAGGAGCTGGAAGATGCGTCCGAAGTGTTTGCCATTCCGGACGGAACCTACCTGATCGTTGAGGGATAATAAGAAGCCGCGGTCTATTCGACTGCGGCTTTCCTGACGGCGTCTCTAATTGCATCCAGGATGATCTGGGATGTATAAGGAGTGTCTTCGGACAGGGAGATCTCTTCCAGAGACTGACTCTCGTAGATCTGGTCTGCAATATCCTCGATAGCGGGCTGAATCAGCGGAAACATCGTTGTGACGGTTTCATCCAGATTGGAAAAGCGGATCGAATTGATCCGGGATTCATCCACGGCTACTTCCACCTCCAGGTTCGTGTTGTTCAGAGTCAGCGCAGAGGTGTAGATGCCCGGATGATACTGCTGTTTCTCTCCGGATGTGCTGTCTCTGCCGCCCGGGCGGAACATGATGACAAGAAGAACGATCAGAAGGATGCCCAGTGCCGCAAAGATGGCAGTGTAGATGATTTCCTTCATATGCAGGACAACGATTTTTGTTCTGGAACTCATAGAGTACCTCCCCATAGAATCAGGCTGCCGGTCTTACGGCGGTCCGTTTTTTATAAGTGTATGACCGGAAAAGAAAAAATATTCATGGCTTTTGCGTGACAAAGCCTGCCGGATACTGTAAAATGGCTTTGCGGCTCTGACGCCGCAGAAACAGGAAGGATGACAGATTATGTTTATTATCGCAGGACTCGGGAATCCGGACCGGCAGTATGAGGGGACCCGGCACAACGCAGGGTTTGAAGTAATAGACCGGATTGCAGAGAAATACAATATATCAGTAGATACGAAGAAGCACAGAGCACTGATCGGGAAAGGAATCGTGGCAGGACAGAAGGTAATTCTTGCGAAGCCGCAGACCTATATGAATTTAAGCGGGGAGAGTATCCGGAGTCTTCTGGATTATTATAAAGTGGATGAAGAGCAGGAACTGCTTGTTATCTACGACGATATCAGCCTGGACGTGGGACAGCTGAGAATCCGGGAGAAGGGGAGCGCAGGCGGCCACAACGGCATTAAGAATATCATCGTCCATCTGGGCGGGCAGGTCTTCCCGAGAATTAAAGTAGGAGTGGGAGAGAAGCCGAAAGGATACGACCTGGCGGACTATGTGCTGGGACATTTCTCCAAGGCAGAGCGAGAGGCCATGGACGAAGGGTATGATAAGGCGGTGCACGCGGCAGAACTGATTGTTTCAGGACAGATCCGCGAGGCCATGAACGAGTATAACAGGAAAAAGAAAGAGGCATAAGCAGCAGAAAGGACAGACCTATGCAGGCAGTACTGGCTCCACTGACGGAACTTGCAGACTTTCAGGATATCCGAAAGGACAGACAAAAAGGCAATGGCATCATTCAGATCGCGGGATGTGTGAACTCTCAGAAGACGCATCTGATGTATGCCCTGGGCGATGGCTGTGAATACAGAGTCATCGCTTTTTCCAGTGAGGAAAAGGCGAAGAAGGCGTTTGATGAATACCGGCTCTTTACAGATGCGGTCTACCTGTATCCGGCCCGGGACCTGCTGTTTTATCATGCAGATATCAAAGGAAATGTGCTCACGAACCAGCGGATGCACGTGATCCGCGCCTTGATCGAGAAGGAGCCGGAGGCCTCTGTCACGGTCATGACGACTATGGATGCGTTCTTGGACGGGCTTCCCTGTCCGGAGGAGATCGAGAAAAGCAGGATCACCGTGAGCGCAGGGGATACGATGGATTTTACCGGGTTTCAGGAGCGGCTTGCCGGCATGGGATATGAGAGAGAGAGCCAGATTGAAGGGCCCGGGCAGTTCGCGGTACGGGGCGGGATCCTGGATGTCTTCCCGCTGACGGAGGAACTTCCGGTGCGGATCGAGCTGTGGGGAGACGAGATCGATTCGATCCGAAGCTTCGACGTGGACAGCCAGCGCTCCGTGGAAAATCTGCAGGAGATCAGGATCTATCCTGCGTCAGAGAACTGGAAGGACGGCATGGAAACGGTGTCCTTTCTGGAGTATTTTCCCCGGGAGCGGACCCTCCTTTTCCTGGACGAACCCCAGCGGCTGCAGGAGATGGCGGAGGATGCAGAATCCGAGTATTTCCACAGCCGGGAGAGCCGGATTGAGGCCGGGATGGAAGAGGAAGGCGACAGCCGTCTGGAAGTATTCCAGACCAAAGACCTGATCGGCAAGATGAATCACTACAGCGGGATCGGGATGACCACACTGGATTCGAAGTGCGGCCTTTTCACAGTCCGGCGTACGTACAGCATCCAGGCGAAAGGCGTCAATCCTTATAATAACAGCTTCGAACTTCTGACCAGAGACTTAAAGCGGCTGAAAAGAAACGGATACCGGGTGGTGCTTCTGTCAGGTTCCAGGACACGGGCCAAGCGCCTGGCAGAGGATCTGAGAGATTATGATCTGAGCAGCTATTACAGTGAGAATATGGAGCGTCTGGTCTGTCCGGGAGAGATTATGGTATCCTGCGGATACGTGTCAGAGGGGTATGAGTATCCCATGCTGAAATTCATGGTGATCTCGGAGTCGGACATCTTCGGCCGGAAGAAAAAGAAACGGCGCAGGAAACGGTACGAAGGACAGAAAATTCAGGATTTTGCCGAGTTAAAGCCCGGGGATTATGTAGTGCATGAGAATCACGGCATCGGAGTCTATAAGGGCATCGAGAAGATCGAGGTAGAGAAAGTCGTCAAGGACTATATGAAGATCTCCTATGCAGACGGCGGCGTTCTCTATATCCCTGTGGCGCAGATGGACCTGATTCAGAAGTATGCCGGCGCAGACGCGAAGAAGCCGAAGCTGAACAAGCTGGGAACGATTCAGTGGGGAAGAACGAAGAGTCAGGTGAAGAAGGCCGTTCAGGCTGTCGCAGAAGACCTCGTGGAGCTGTACGCGGCCAGACAGAAAGGGGAAGGATTTGTGTACGGCCCGGATACGGTCTGGCAGAGAGAGTTTGAAGAGATGTTCCCCTTCGAAGAGACCGAAGATCAGATTCAGGCCATTGAGGATACGAAGAGAGATATGGAGAGCCCCAGGATCATGGACCGTCTGGTCTGCGGGGATGTGGGATACGGGAAGACGGAGATCGCCATCCGGGCAGCGTTCAAAGCAGTCCAGGAAGGAAAGCAGGTCGTCTATCTTGTTCCCACGACCATTCTGGCCCAGCAGCATTATAATACGTTCGTGCAGCGGCTGAAGGACTTCCCGGTGCGCATTGACCTGCTCTGCAGATTCCGTTCGTCCGCCCAGCAGAAGAAGACAGTGGAAGATCTGAGGAAGGGGCTGGTGGATATCGTGATCGGCACACACCGGGTCCTCTCAAAGGACGTGGAGTACAAGGATCTGGGGCTTTTGATTATTGATGAAGAGCAGCGCTTTGGGGTGACCCATAAAGAGAAGATCAAGAAGCTCAAGGAGAATATCGATGTGCTGACGCTGACCGCCACACCGATCCCGCGCACCCTGCATATGAGTTTGATCGGGATCCGTGACATGAGCGTGCTGGAGGAAGCTCCTCAGGACCGGATGCCCATCCAGACGTATGTTATGGAGTATAATGATGAGATGGTCCGGGAGGCTGTCACCCGGGAACTGTCCAGGGGAGGACAGGTCTATTATGTATATAACCGCGTGAATGATATTGCGGACGTGGCCGGGAGAATCCAGCAGCTTGTGCCGGAAGCCACAGTCTCTTATGCTCACGGACAGATGCAGGAGCGCCAGCTGGAGAACATCATGTATGAGTTCATTAACGGTGAGATCGATGTGCTTGTGTCCACGACGATTATAGAGACCGGGCTTGATATTCCCAACGCGAATACCATGATCATCCAGGACGCAGACCGGTTCGGCCTGTCCCAGCTCTACCAG
Source organism: uncultured Eubacteriales bacterium (assembly GCA_949283695.1). GTDB lineage: Bacteria > Bacillota > Clostridia > Lachnospirales > Lachnospiraceae > Mediterraneibacter. The sequence goes on from CASDTX010000016.1 coordinate 121,492, forward strand.
CTCCGCGGAAGAGTAGGGCGGTCGAACCGGATGGCCTATGCTTTCCTCCTCTACCGGCGGGATAAGCTGCTGAAAGAGGTGGCGGAGAAGCGCCTGGCCGCGATCCGGGAATTCACAGATCTGGGATCCGGCATTAAGATCGCCATGCGGGATCTGGAGATCCGCGGCGCGGGGAACCTGCTGGGCGAGGCCCAGAGCGGACACATGGAAGCCGTGGGGTATGATCTGTACTGCAAGATGCTCAATGAAGCAGTCCAGAAGTTAAAAGGAGGAGAAGCGGAAGAGAGCTTCAATACATCGGTTGACCTTAATATTGACGCTTATATTCCTGACTCCTATATCAGAAATGAATATCAAAAACTGGATATTTATAAGAGAATCGCAGCCATTGAAAACGAGGAAGAGATGGACGATATGATGGAAGAGCTGATCGACCGGTTCGGAGATATCCCGAAGAAAGTACAGCAGCTTCTTCATATTGCGGCGCTGAAAGGGATCGCGCACAGAGCTTATGTGACGGCTGTAGAGCAGAAAGGGGAGTCCTTCCGTTTCACCATGTACGAGAAAGCCCGCATTGATGTGCAGAAGATTCCTACCCTTCTGGAGCAGTACCGGAACAGTCTGTCGTTCAAGGCAGAAGAACCCCCGTATTTCCTGTATCACAAGAAGGGAAAGAGCGGCAAAGAGACCGGGGAGGCTGTGCTGGAGACCGTGAAGAAGGTTCTGGAAGATCTGGAGAGCCTGCGGCTGTAACGATTGCAGCCCGGTTCCGTGGAGATTTTGTGATTTCTACTTGTTACTTTGGAGAAAACGGGCTATAATGTATCAGTGTATGCGGGCTGAGGAGAAGCCCGGCGCCGGCGCATCGGAAACTATGCGGATGCACAGAGAACGGCGCAGGAAGAGGAGGCTATTTATGATACGGTTCAGAAAAAGAGCTGCAGTCCTGACAGCAGCTGGGGTGATTGCGGCGGCGTCTGTGACAGGATGCGGCAGCTCCATCGATACAGACGCAGTAGTGGCGACAGTCGGCGGCGAGGAGATCACACTGGGAGTCGCCAATTTCTATGCCAGAATGACACAGGGGCAGTATGAGACTTATTACGCAGGATTGATGGGCATGTCCGCAGATACGATGTGGACCCAGGAAGCCGGCGAAGATACAACTTACGAGGATACGATAAAGGAAAGTCTGATTCAGTCTCTGGAGAATCTGTACGTGATCTCTCAGCATGCGGCGGATTATGATGTGTCTCTGTCTGAGGACGAAGAAGAGGCGATCACCGAGGCGGCAGAGAAGTTCGATGCGGATAATACGGATGAGGCGAAGGAGACGGTCTCCGGGTATCGGAAAGACGTGGAGAAATACCTGCAGCTGATCACAATCTCTCAGAAAATGGACAGCAGGATGCGGGAAGGCGTGGACGAGAATGTCTCGGATGAGGAAGCTGCACAGAAGAGTATGCAGTACGTATATCTTCCGTATACTGCGACAGATGAAGACGGCAATTCTGTGGAACTGACAGAGGAAGAGCAAGAGGAATTAAAGTCAACGGCGCAGGACCTGGCGGACCGGGCGGCAGCAGGAGAAGATCTGGAGGCCCTTGCAGAGGAAGCCGGCGTGGAGGTGCAGACTGCGACCTTTGATGCGGAGAGCACGTCCCCGAACACTGATCTGATCGCGGCGGCAGATGCCCTGGAGGCAGAGGGAAATGTGACAGATCCGGTAGAGACAGACAATGGAATCTATGTGGCGAAGCTGATCAGCCTTCTGGACCGCGAGGCTACAGATGCGGAAAAGACAACTATTATAGAACAGAGGAAGCAGGATCAGTATGATTCTCTTCTGGAAGAATGGCGGGATGCCGCTGATATCAAGGTGGACGACAAAGTATGGGATAAGGTAGACTTTGAGTACACCGGAGTGACCATCATAACAGGGGACGAGGAAGACGCGTCAGATACGACAGAGGAGAACACCTCAGACGAGAACGCTTCTGAGGACGAAGCAGCCGAATAAGGAAGCGAAGCCCCAACAGAATCCTATGAAAAAGTACGGCTCCATACCAGCGTGAGGTATGGAGCCGTTTGTTTCCCTTAAATCCGGCAGAGAGCACGGTGTTTAGATGTATTCACATTTCTCGAAATAGTGCATCAGGATATCTGCACAGTTCTCAACTCCCAGCTGAGATGTATCCAGAATCATATGATAATCATTCACATCTCCCCAGGTCTTTCCTGTATGTTCATAATAATAGGAAGCTCTTTCTTCGTCAGTCTTCTCCACTTTTTCCTTGGCCTCATCATAGTTTAAGTGATACTTGCCCATGATTCGGCGGATGCGATCTTCCTTGTCCGCGCACACGAAAATGTTCAGCACATTCATCCGGTCTTTCAGGATATCGGAGGCGCATCGCCCCAGGATGATGCAGGGCTTTTCCGCCAGCTTACGGATGGCTTTTGCTTCGTTTTCATACATGTGGTCATTGATCTTTTCCTCAATGTATGCCTTGTCATAGACAGGAATACCAAGCCGCTCGGAAAGTTCTTGTGCGATGATGCTGGCTCCGGTTCCGAAACGGCGGCTCATGGTGATTACTAGTTTCATTAAGAACTCCTCCTTTGTAGACAGAAATTATGAGTTAAGTGCTATTATAACACTTCTTCCGCGATTTGTCTTGCAAGAGATTCAATTTCTTCCCTCTGGGCATTCTTGACAGAGGATTTGATTGTGACTGCGGTCTCCATCAGCCGCATGCCTTTCATCTCGTCGATCTTCGCGGAGATGAGCTTTGTCGTCTGGGGAGCCCAGGTGCCGTTTCCGAGCACCGCCACAGTGCGGTTCTTAAGCGCGAGTGCTTTCATGTCCTCCAGATAGTTATCCATGAGCGGGTAGATTCCGTTGTTGTAAGTCGGCGCAGCCAGAACGATGTGGCTGTATTTGAAGCTGTCGGAGATCAGCTCGGACACATGTGTTTTCGAGATGTTGTGCATCCGGATCTTCTTTACGCCGGCCTCTGCCAGAGAGACTGCCAGCAGTTCAGCCATGTTCTCTGTATTGCCGTACATGGAGGCGTAAGCGATCATGACGCCCTTCTCCTCCGGTTCATACTTGCTCCACAGGTCATATTTGCCGATGATGTAGTCCAGATCTGTTCTCCACACGGGACCGTGAAGCGGGCAGATCATCTGGATCTCCAGACCGGCCGCCTTTTTCAGCACATTCTGTACCTGCATGCCGTATTTCCCGACGATGTTGGTATAATAGCGGCGGGCTTCGTCCAGCCACTCTCTGTCGAAATCAATCTCATCGTTGAACAGATTTCCGTTCAGGGCGCCGAAGGTACCGAAGGCGTCGGCAGAGAAGAGAATCTTGTCGGTGGCGTCATAGGTCATCATGGCTTCCGGCCAGTGGACCATGGGAGCCATCACAAAATGCAGGGTATGTTTGCCGGAGGAGAACGCATCTCCTTCTTTTACCGTGATTGTCCGGCCTTCCAGATCGAAATCAAAGAACTGGCTGATCATGGGGAAGGTCTTTGCGTTGCCGATGATCTGCACATCCGGATAGCGCAGGACCAGATCTTCGATCATGGCGCAGTGGTCAGGTTCCATATGATTCACAACCAGATAGTCAAGGGTGCGTCCGTTCAGCACAGCTTTCACATTGTCGAGAAACTGACGTCCGACGGCATGGTCTGCGGAGTCGAAGAGGACCGTTTTCTCATCCAGCAGCAGATAAGAGTTGTAGGAGACCCCTTTTGAAAGCGGGAAAATGTTTTCAAACAGTTCAAGTCTCCGGTCATTTCCGCCTACCCAATACAGGTCTTCCGTTACTTTTCTAAAACAGTGCATTTGAATTTCCTCCTTATAAATGAGCGGATCAATCCGGCCCGGAATAACAGCCGTAGTTCTGAATTGATCTGTTGCTTTTACTGGGTCGTTTTTATTCTATCATAAAAGAAAAAATTCGCAAGCAAAGTATTTGTTTTCGTACAATAAGGAAGAGAAGCGCCGGCGCGCAGGAGACAGCAGCGCCGGTGTACAAGGGGCAGTACGGCTCATGGCATACTGGCGCTTGTCACACCCGGCGAAAAAGAGTATGATGAAAGAAATATTTTTATGAATAGAAGAGAGGAAGAGATCATGTTATTTCTATGTTATCCGAAATGCAGCACGTGTACAAAGGCCAGAAAATGGCTGGAATCAAAAGGCGCGGAGTTCGAGATCCGGGATATTAAGACCGACAACCCTACAGCGGAGGAACTGAAAACCTGGTATAAAATGAGCGGACTGCCGCTGAAGCGTTTCTTCAACACCAGCGGGAATCTGTACAAGGAAATGAAATTGAAGGACAGGCTGCCTCAGATGTCAGAGGAGGAGCAGATCGAACTTCTCGCTACAGACGGGATGCTGGTGAAGCGGCCCATTGTTGTGGACGGAGAGACAGTTCTGACGGGATTCCGGGAAAAAGAGTGGGAAGAAAAATTAATTTAGCAGTTTAACTTGTAAAAGTAATGTGTTATACTACTTATAATCGTGCAATAGCACACCAAAGGAGGTATACACAATGATATGGGCAAAGGAAGAGACTCTGCCGAGAAGTGAGATCGAGGCGATCCAGCTTGCGAAGCTGAAAACGACGGTCCGCTATATCTATGACAGAGTAAAGCCTTACCGTGAGAAGATGGACGCAGCTGGAGTGAAGCCGGAGGATATCAACACTCTGGAAGATTTGAAGAGGCTGCCGTTTACATATAAGGCGGATTTTAAAGACAATTATCCGGACGGGCTGTTCGCGGTGGACAAGAAAGAGATCGTCCGGTACCATGCCAGTTCCGGCACAACAGGAAAGCCGACGGTAGTTGGCTATACGAGGAATGATCTGGACATGTGGCTGAACAATGTAGCCCGCATCGCCTGTATGGGCGGAGCGTCGTCGAGTGATGTGGCGCAGATTTCTTTCGGCTACGGCACATTTACCGGAGCGCTCGGGCTCCACGGAGGCCTGGAGAAGATCGGCGCGTCCGTGATTCCCATGTCTTCCGGCAATACAAACAAGCAGGTCATGTTCCTTCAGGATATGGGCGTGACCCTGCTGGTGGCTACACCGTCCTATGCGCTGCACCTGGGAGAAGAGGTGAGAAAGAGAGGGATCGATCCGGCCAAGGATCTGAAGCTTCATATCGGCCTCTTCGGCGGCGAGGGAATGACGGAAGCGATGCGTGATGAGATGCATAAAGTATGGGGAGATCAGTTTATCTGCACGCAGAATTACGGTATGAGTGAGCTGTGCGGGCCGGGAGTTGCCGGAGAGTGTACAGAGCTGTGCGGCATGCATATCAATGAAGACTGGTTCATCCCGGAAGTGATTGATCCTGATACAGAAGAAGTTCTGCCGCCGGGCGAGCTGGGAGAACTGGTTGTAACCTGCCTGGGCAAGGAGGCGCTCCCGCTTGTGAGATACCGCACCGGTGACCTGACAAGGCTGATGTATGAGCCGTGCAAATGCGGGCGGACGACCTGCAGGATGGAGAATCTGTCCGGCCGTGCGGATGATATGCTGGTGATCCGCGGTGTCAATGTATTCCCGACACAGATCGAAGAAGTGCTTCTTAAGATCGATGAGATCGGTCCGCATTACGAGATCCTGGTAGAGCGGAAGAACCGTCTGGATGTCATGACGATTACCGTTGAGCTGATTGACGACCGGCTGCTGGACAGCTATGGACAGCTGAGTGAACTGGAGAACAGGATCCGGGCAGCGCTGAAGTCGCAGCTGGGCCTGGCGACCCAGATCCGTCTGGTTGCGCCGAATTCGCTGAAGCGGTTTGAGGGCAAGGCGAAGAGAGTGACAGATTTACGAAAGGATGGACTGTAAAATATGGCAGAGAAAGTGATTATGCTGGGCAATGAAGCCATTGCCCGGGGAGCATATGAGGCTGGGGTAAAGGTTTCTTCCGCATATCCCGGCACACCGAGCACCGAGATCAGTGAATATCTGGTGCAGTATCGGGATGATGTATACGAGGAATGGGCGCCCAATGAGAAAGTGGCCACAGAGGTTGCGGTAGGAGCAAGCCTTTCCGGTGTGAGAGCCATGGCCTGTATGAAGCACGTGGGACTGAATGTGGCGGCAGATCCGCTGTACTCGGTATCTTACATGGGAGTCAACGCAGGTCTGGTCATCATTGTAGCGGATGATCCGGGACTGTACAGTTCCCAGAATGAGCAGGATACAAGGATGGTGGCAAGGGCGGCGCAGATTCCGGTGATCGAGCCATCGGACAGCGCAGAGGCAAAGGATCTGCTGAAGGCTGCGTTTGAATTAAGTGAGAAGTTCGACCGTCCCTTTATCTTCCGCACGACTACGAGACTGGCGCATTCCCAGGGACTGGTAGAGCTGTGCGAGAGAGAGGCGCCGGAAGACAGACCCTACGTGAAGAATATTCCCAAGAATGTCATGATGCCGGGCAACGCGAAACTCCGTCATATTGAGATTGAGAAACGTAATCTGGAGCTGGCAGAGGCTGCCAATATGCTTCCCATGAACCGGGTGGAGATGAACGACACGAAAATCGGGGTCATTACAAGCGGGATTCCCTATCAGTATGTGAAAGAGGCGATGCCGGATGCATCCGTTCTCAAACTGGGCATGGTAAATCCGCTTCCCAGGAAGCTGATCGAAGATTTTGCCTCCAAAGTAGAGACATTATATATAGTAGAAGAACTGGATCCTGTGATCGAAGAGCAGGTCAAATCCTGGGGCATCAAAGCCATCGGGAAAGAGATTCTCACCGTACAGGGAGAGTACAGTGCCAACATGCTCAGAAAGGCCATCTTAAAACAGGACCTGGATCTCAAAGAGCCGGCGGCAGTTCCGGGACGTCCGCCGATTCTCTGTCCGGGATGTCCCCACAGAAGTGTATTTTATGTGCTGAACAAGTTGAAAATGCACGCGGCAGGCGACATCGGATGCTATACGCTCGGCGCGGTCGCCCCGCTGAGCGTGATTGATACCACCATGTGTATGGGATCGAGCATCTCAACACTCCATGGAATGGAAAAGGCGAAAGGAAAAGAGTATATCAAGAACTGGGTTGCGGTGATCGGAGATTCTACCTTCCTTCACACAGGCGTCAACTCGCTGATGAATATGGTATATAACAAGGCGACAGGGACTGTGATTATCATGGATAACTCTACGACGGGAATGACCGGGCATCAGGACCACGCGGCTACCGGGAAGACGCTTCAGGGAGATCCCACCTATGCCATCGATATCCCGGGCCTGTGCCGGGCAATGGGTATCAAGAATGTGAAAGAAATCAACGCGCTGGATATCACACTTCTGGAACAGACAGTGAAAGAAGAAGTGGCGAAGGATGAGATCTCGGTGATTATTACCAAGACCCCCTGCGTGCTTCTGGATAAGAGGAAGAAACCGCTTTACATTGCTCATGCGGATAAATGCAGAAAGTGCGGCATGTGCATGAAGCCAGGCTGTCCGGCCATGACGAGAAATGCTGATGGAACCATCCACATCGATGACACGATGTGCACCGGATGCGGCCTGTGTGAGAAGCTGTGTAAATTTGATGCGATAGAACTTGTAAAGGCGGGTGAGTAGAGATGGCAGTAAAGAATATCATGATTGTCGGAGTCGGCGGCCAGGGAACCCTGCTTACCAGCCGGATCCTCGGGGGACTGACCATAGCCGGAGGCTATGACGTAAAGCTGTCTGAGGTACACGGGATGGCCCAGAGGGGCGGCAGCGTTGTGACATTTGTGCGCTATGGCGATCAGGTGGCAGAGCCCATCGTAGAAGAAGGACAGGCGGATGTGATTATTGCCTTTGAGCGGCTGGAAGCGCTCCGGTATGCGCATTTCCTTAAGAAAGACGGCGTGCTGATCGTCAATGACTGGCGGATCGATCCTATGCCGGTGGTGATCGGGGCGGCGCAGTATCCGGAACATATCCTCGAGGACCTGGAGAAGGAGTACAAGGTATATAAAGTGAATGCGACAGAAGAGTCCAAGAAGCTGGGCAATCCGAAAGTTTTTAACCTCATTGTTCTTGGGATTGCTGCGCAGCACATGGATTTCACGAAGGAGCAGTGGTACGAAGTGATCGAGAAGACAGTGCCTCCGAAGACGATTGAGATCAATAAGAAAGCGTTTGATGCGGGCTTTTGCATTACACAGCAGTAAGAGATAGAAAACACACAGGGAAGGGCGGTGATAATAATGATCAGGCAGATATCCGTATTCGTAGAGAATCAGCCGGGAAGTATGATGAGGGTAACCACGGTACTTACGGAAGCACACGTGAACATCCGTGCCATCTCCACATTCGATACGCCGGAGTTCGGCATTATGCGCCTCGTGGTGGATGATCCCATCCGGGCGAAAGAAAGTCTGACGGAGAAGGGATTCGTAACCAGAGTCAGTGAGGTGATCGGTGCAGAACTCAGAGACGAGAAAGGGAACCTCAATGAGATGCTTAAGATCCTGGCCGACGGACAGATCAATGTAAATTATATTTATTCGTTTGTGATCCGCGAAGGAAAAGCTCCGGTCATGGTATTTCATACCGATGATTTCCAGAAAGCTGAGAAAGTGCTCACAGACGCGGAAGTCAAACTCGTAGAAGAAGAGGAACTGTAGCGGGCTGTCAGCGCGAAAAGGCGTGCCCGGTCAGCGGCCGGATGCCGGAAGGTCTGCGGGAACGCGCGGCCGCAGGACAGAAGAACGCAGGGGCATGCGGGAAATGTTTAAGAAAAGAAATACAGGATAAGGAGAAACGAAAGAAATGGCGGCAGTATCATTAGAAAACTGGGTGGAACGGATCCGTGATCCGAAGATTGAATGTATGAGCAGAGACGAGATGGCGGCTCTGCAGAGCAAACGGCTTGTTGATGTGGTAAACAGAGTGTACAACAATGTGGCCTTCTACAGAAAGAAAATGCAGCAAAGAGGCGTGGAGCCGGGAGATATTAAATCGATTGAAGATATTGAGAAGCTTCCGTTCACCACAAAGGAAGATCTGAGGGATAACTATCCGTTCGGACTGCTTGCGATTCCGATGAAGGATGTGGCCCGGGTTCAGGGTACCTCTGGAACAACCGGCAAGCTGACGATTGCGCCTTACTCACAGAAAGACGTGGAAGTATGGGGAGAATGCGTGGCCAGAGGTCTGACGATGGCAGGTCTCACCAATGAAGATATTATTCATGTATGCTACGGCTACGGCCTGTTCACCGGAGGCATGGGCCTGGACTATGGCGCACGGGCGCTGGGCGCGACGGCGATTCCGATGTCCGCGGGCAATACAAAACGTCAGATGATGTGTATGGAAGATCTGGGCGCGACAGCATTCGCCTGCACACCGTCCTACGCGCTTTACCTGGCAGAGTCTATCCAGGAGGCAGGACTTGTAGATCACATGAAGCTAAAGGCAGGCATCCACGGAGCAGAGCCTTGGACAGAGGAAATGCGCAAGAAGATTGAGAGTATCCTCCATATCAACTGCTTCGATATCTACGGGCTGTGTGAGATCACAGGACCGGGAGTGGCTCAGGATTGTATCCATAAGGCAGGGCTCCATGTTCACGCGGATTACTTCTATCCGGAAGTGCTCAATCCCGCGACCCACGAGAAATGTGCGGAAGGCGAGACGGGCGAGCTGGTGTTCACGACTCTGGCGAAAGAAGCGATGCCGCTGATCCGTTATCGTACGAAAGACCTGACCAGCATCAACTACAGTACTTGTGAGTGCGGACGAACCCTTCCCAGAATCTCCAAGTTCACCGGAAGAACAGATGATATGAAGGTAATCCGGGGCGTCAATGTATTCCCGACGCAGGTGGAGACAGCCCTTCTGTCCATGGGCGGAGAAGTAGCGCCGCATTATATGATGATCGTAGACAGGGAGGATAACCTGGATGTGCTCACTGTTATGGTGGAAGTGGATGAGCGGGTATTCTCCGATGAGATCCGGAAGCTGGATGCTCTGAGAAATAAGATCGCAGCAGTATTGAAGAACGCGCTGGGCATCTCCGTACGTGTGAAACTGGTTGAGCCGAAGTCGATCCAGAGAAGTGAGGGCAAGGCGGTCCGCGTGATTGACAACAGGAATCTGTAGAAAGAGGGAGGTAGAAGAGATGGGAATTACGATCCAACAGTTATCAGTATTTCTGGAGAACAGGGAAGGAAGACTGGATGAGGTGCTGTCTGTTCTGGCGGGCAATGATGTGAATATCGTTGCATTAAGTCTTGCAGATACGACGGAGTACGGCATGCTTCGGATGATCGTATCCGACCCGAACAAGGGAAAAGCAGTGCTGCGCGACAATGGCATCACAGCCATGCTCACAGATGTGATCGCACTGCGTGTGCCTCACGAGACAGGTTCTCTCAGCCGTGCCATGCATCAGATTGTGGACGGCGATGTGAATATTGAATATATGTACGCGTTCGCCAATGGCGATGACGCGTCCGCAGTCTTAAAATGCGATGATCCGGCACGTGTGGTGGACATCCTGCGGGGAAGCGGCTTCGATGTCTGGGAAGCATCAGAGGCTTACGTATCAAATATCAAGAGTACGCTGTAATAGACAGAAAATAAAAAGTCACCGGACGAGAGGAAATCCTGTCCGGTGATTTTTTTTAATCTCATTTCTCTGTATTGCTTTTTAATAATAAATCAAGTCTGTTTATATATTAAAAGGTACATTAAAAAATCTGATTAAAGTTTTACTACATTTGTTGCCTGCGGTCCTTTCGCGCCTTCTGTCACTTCAAACTCAACAGCCTGGCCTTCTTCCAGAGTTTTAAATCCATCCATCACAAGTCCTGAGTAGTGAACGAAAATATCGTTGCCCTCTGAATCAGAGATGAATCCATAACCCTTCTGGTTGTTAAACCATTTCACTGTACCTGTCATTGTGTTGCCCTCCATTTAAGAAAAATAAATAAGTTGCTGCATTGATCCTCTGGGAACCAATACTGGCTCAGTGTAGCATGTTTAACAATAAAAGTCAACGGATTTCTGGGAGACGGTGTAAAAGTATACAAAAGATATCGAAATCTTCATGAATCAGGAATTGAAAATCAGACAGATGTGTTATATACTGTTAACAGAATCATGAAACCAAAGGAGGACAAACAATTATGAAAGAATTCAAATACGTGATCACAGATCCGGAAGGAATCCACGCAAGGCCGGCGGGCATCCTGGTAAAGCAGGCAGCAGGATATCAGTCAACTGTTAAGATTGCTAAGGGAGCAAAATCTGCGGATGCAAAGAGAATTTTCGGCGTGATGGGCCTTGGTGTCAAGACGGGTGAAGAAATTACGATCACAGTTGAAGGAGCAGACGAGGATACAGCGATTGCTGAATTAGAGACCTTCTTCAAAGAGAATTTATAATCAGGGGAAGCAGATAAGGAGAAGTAAGCCATGATCACGATAAGTGGTAAGAGTGTATTCGGCGGCGTCTCAATCGGAAAGCTCATGTTCTATAAGAGGAACGACAAGGTGATCAAGAGAACGCATGTCGAAGACGTTGATGCAGAATGGAAGAGGTTCCAGGATGCCAAGGATACAGCAGTATCCCAGCTGAAAGGGCTGTATGACAAGGCACTCGCTGATGTGGGAGAGGCAAATGCCATGATTTTCGAGATCCATCAGATGATGCTGGAGGATCTGGATTATCTTGAGTCCATAGAGAACATTATACGTACTCAGGAAGTGAACGCAGAGTTTGCGGTGGCTACGACAGCGGACAATTTTGCACAGATGTTTGCGGCAATGGATGACGCATATATGCAGGGACGTGCGGCTGATGTAAAGGACGTCTCTGAGCGTGTGCTGGATATTCTCTGCGGTGTTTCCGGAGGGATGAAAGAGATGTCAGAACCCTGTATTATCGCAGCGGATGATCTGGCGCCCAGCGAGACGGTTCAGCTTGATAAGAGCAAAGTGCTCGGATTTGCGACGATGTTTGGTTCATCCAACTCACACACCGCGATTCTGGCACGTACCATGAATATACCGGCTGTGATCGGTCTGGGAGAAGGACTTCTGGAGTCCTATGACGGGAAACCGGCCGTGATCGACGGATTTACCGGAACGCTCTATATTGATCCCGACGAAGAGACGTTGGAGATCATGAAAGAGAAGCGCGCCAAAGACCTGGAGCAGAAGGCTCTGTTAGAGCAGCTTAAGGGCAAGGAGAACGTCACAAAGAGCGGACAGAAGATTAACGTATATGCGAATATCGGAAATGTATCCGATCTGGGCGCAGTGCTTAAAAATGATGCGGGCGGCATCGGGCTGTTCCGGAGTGAATTCCTGTATCTGGAGAACACGGATTTCCCGACAGAGGAACAGCAGTTTGCGGTTTATAAGCAGGTGGCGGAAAATATGGCCGGCAAGAAAGTCATCATCCGTACCCTGGATATCGGAGCGGACAAGCAGGTGGATTATTTCGGCCTTGATAAAGAGGAGAATCCGGCTCTTGGTTACCGTGCGATCCGTATCTGCCTGACAAGACCGGAGATCTTCAAGACACAGCTTCGCGCACTTTACCGCGCGGCAGTATACGGGAATATCTCCATTATGTTCCCGATGATCATCTCTGTTGATGAGGTTCGCAAGATCAAGACAATTATTGCGGATGTGAAGGAAGAGTTAAAGAGCGAAGGAATCCCGTTCCGTGACAATGTGGAGCTTGGCATTATGATTGAGACGCCTGCTTCTGTTATGGTCAGCCGTGAACTTGCGAAAGAGGTGGATTTCTTCAGTGTAGGTACCAACGATCTGACGCAGTATACACTGGCGATTGACCGTCAGAACTCTAAGCTGGATCCGTTCTATGATCCTCATCATCCGGCAGTGCTGGCTATGATTAAGATGGCTGCGGATAATGCACACGCGGAAGGAAAGTGGATCGGTATCTGCGGCGAATTGGGAGCAGATCTGGAACTGACAGAAGAGTTCCTGAAGATGGGACTGGATGAATTATCTGTTTCTCCGGCGATGGTGCTTCCTTTGAGAAAACGGATCAGAGACTGTGAGTAAGATTCTCATAGCAAAGCAGCGGCGGCAGCCGCGGCAAATAAATGGATCGCAGGGGGGGGCGTACAGCGTTCCCGTGAATAATAATAGAAAGAGAGACTGTATAACTGCAGTTCTCTCTTTTTTCTTGCATGTCCCGAACGTATGTGCTATTATAAATAAGAACAAACGTTCGATTTATAATAAGAGAAAGAGGCGGTCGGAATATGTATGACAGAATCCAGAAAGAGATGACCATATATGAGAAGCTGAATATTCTTTCAGACGCGGCAAAGTATGATGTGTCGTGTACTTCCAGCGGAGTGGAGCGCAGAGGGGACGGCACTGGGATGGGGAACTGCAGAAAGGCCGGCATCTGCCACAGCTTTTCTGCTGATGGAAGGTGCATCTCCCTTTTGAAGATTTTATTTACAAATGAATGTATTTTTGACTGCAAGTACTGTATCAACCGGGCGTCAAACGATGTGCCGCGTGCCTCGTTTACGCCGGAGGAGGTATGCACCCTGACGATGGAGTTCTACCGCAGGAATTATATCGAAGGCCTTTTTTTAAGCTCCGGGATATTCAAGAGTCCGAATGATACAATGGAGCTGATTTATGAGACGCTGTATCGCCTGCGCTATGTGTGCAACTTTCAGGGATACATTCATGTGAAAGCAATCCCCGGGGCGGATCAGCGTCTGATCCGCCTGACCGGGTATCTGGCGGACCGCATGAGTGTGAATGTGGAGCTTCCGACAGCGGAGAGTCTTCACCTTCTGGCTCCGCATAAAACGCGGAAAAATATTCTCATGCCTATGCGGTATGTCCAGGAAAAATCAAAAGAGAACCGCCAGGAGATTATGCTGTACCGCAATGCCCCCAGATTTGTTCCGGCGGGACAGAGTACCCAGATGATTATCGGGGCAACGCCGGAGACGGATTATCAGATTCTCAGGGTAACCGAATCTTTGTATAAGAAGTTCGATCTGAAAAGGGTGTTTTTCTCTGCTTTTGTCCCGGTGAATGAAGACCGGGCGCTCCCCTCAATTCAGGAACAGGGGCCGCCGCTGCTGCGGGAACACAGACTGTATCAGGCGGACTGGCTTCTCAGATTCTATCAGTTTGAGGCGGAGGAACTGCTGGACGAAGAGAACCCGAATTTCAATGTATATCTGGATCCGAAGTGCTGCTGGGCCCTGAAGCATCTGGAAGTGTTTCCGGTAGAGATCAACCGCGCGGATTATCACACCCTCCTCCGCGTGCCGGGAATCGGATATAAGTCCGCGTCACGGATTGTAAAGGCGCGGCGGATGGGATGCATTCAGTTCGAGGATTTGAAGAAGATGGGGGTCGTGCTGAAGCGGGCACTGTATTTCATTACCTGCAGCGGGCGGATGATGTATCCTGTACGGATAGAGGAAGATTATATAACGCGGAATCTGCTGAATACAAGAGAACGGCTTCCAGAGGGGGCGGACGGCATGACTTACCGGCAGCTTACGCTGTTTGATGATATGAGTTTTTCAAATGTGCCTTCTCCGGACCTGAAGGCGCACAGGGAGGTGAGTGCAGTTTGAGACAGATTTATATATGTTCGGATACGATCACAGGACTATATTCCGCGCTCCATGACGCCTGGAAAGAGAATCGCAACGGAGATGCCGGAATCGGGCTGAGAGGGAAAATACAGCAGCAGCTGTTCTGCGAGTACCGCACTGTGGCGGAGTGCGAGGAGAAAGCCCGCAGGCTGGAACGGATGATCAAGCGTTACCTGGGATATAACGCCTACTGGGATATTTATCACGCGCTGCTCGGGAATGATGAAGAGAAGGGAACAGCGGTTTTCAGAACCATGCAGGAATCGCGGAATATCAGCGACAGTCATAAGATCATGGATCATCTTGGGAATCCGGATGTGGCAAAAGTATTTTCTATCAGCAGAAGTGTGTCCAATGAAGCACATATGTATGAGGAGTTCATCCGTTTCCGGGAACTTGAAAATGGGGTTCTCTTTTCTGAGATCGCTCCGAAAGCCCAGATTCTGACCTGTGTCGCAGATCATTTTACCGACCGTTTCCCGCTGGAAAACTGGATGATCTACGATAAGACACACCAGACATTTCTTGTACACAAAGCCAGAGAATCCTGGGGGCTGGTATGGGGCGAGACTCTGAACAAAGCGGCGGCAGGGAGGATTTCGGAGAAAGAACAAGAATATGAACATCTGTGGAAGGGCTTTTTCGAATCCATTTCTATCAAGGAACGTGAAAATCCGCGCTGCCAGAGAAATCATCTTCCCCTCCGATACCGGAGCGAAATGCCGGACTTCGCGCCATCCGCGAAGCAGTAGTGCCGCGATCAATCAGACGGTTCACAGAGATCGGGAATTGTGCTATGATAGACACTGATGCTAAGCGGTGAAAAAAGAGTCGGAGAGCAGATAGGAATTGAAAGAAGAAAGTAAAATTGTCCGTATTTCTGTTCGGAATCTTGTAGAATTTATCCTGCGCGGAGGCGATATCGACAGCCGGACCGGCGGCGGACCAGACAGAGATGCCATGCTTCTGGGCGGGCGTCTGCATCGTAAGATCCAGAGGCGGATGGGACCGGAATATCACGCCGAGGTTCCATTGAAGATCGAGATCCCCTGTGATGGATTCTGCATCCGGGTAGAAGGACGGGCAGACGGAATTATTATCAAAGAGAACAGCGATCACTTCAGGGAGCGGGAAATCACAGAAGCCGGTGCTGCGGATCAGAAGAGAGAAGCACAGGTCACGATCGATGAGATCAAGGGCGTACTCAGAGACCTTTCTTCTGTTGAACAGCCTGCGGCAGTGCATCTGGCCCAGGCAAAGTGCTATGCATATATCTATGCAGCTCAGCACGGACTGTCTGAAATCGGCGTTCAGATGACATACTGCCAGCTTGAGACGGAAGAGATCCGCAGATTTTATTTCTGCTGTACAATCGAAGACCTTGCGGCATGGTTCGGGGAGCTGATACAGAGTTATGAGAAATGGGCGCGGTTCGAGATCGAGTGGAAGAAGCAGCGGGACGAGTCGATTCACAGGACGGAATTCCCTTTCCCATACCGTGCGGGGCAGCGTGATGTTGCAGCTGCCGTCTATCGGACGATTCTGCGGAAGAAGAAGCTGTTTATCCAGGCGCCGACCGGGGTGGGGAAGACCATATCCACGGTGTTCCCTGCTGTGAAAGCAGTGGGGGAAGGACTGGGAAATAAGATCTTCTACCTGACGGCAAAAACCATTACCCGAACAGCAGCGGAACAGGCTTTCCGCATCCTGCAGGATCAGGGGCTGCAGATGAAGGTGATTACATTGACGGCCAAGGAGAAGATCTGCTTCTGTGAAGAGACCCTGTGTAATCCGGACGCCTGCCCTTATGCGAAGGGACATTTTGACCGTGTCAATGATGCAGTATATGAGATGATCACGACAGGATGCGGCTTCGGACGAAAAGATATTGAAGAGCAGGCCAGGAAACATCAGGTATGTCCGTTTGAGATGGCGCTTGACATTTCCCTGTGGGCTGACGCGGTGATCTGTGATTATAATTATGCCTTTGATCCGACTGCTCATCTGAAGCGATTTTTTTCAGAAGGCGGAGAAGGCGAATATATCTTCCTGATTGATGAAGCCCATAATCTGGTAGAGCGGGGGCGGGAGATGTACAGTGCCCAGCTCTATAAAGAGGATCTCCTGGATATGAAACGCCTGGTCAGAACAGAGGATCCGGTTCTGGCCAGGAGACTGGATGAAGTCAACCGGCTGTTCTTAGCACTGAAGCGGGAATGCGAGAACTATGAGATCCTTGAAAGCGTATCGCATATTGCACTGAAGCTGATGAATGTATTGTCGGAGATGGAACGGTTTCTTGAAGAGACCCGAGAGGAAGATCTGCGGGAGCGGGTTTTGGACCTGTATTTTCAGATTCGATCTTTTGTGAATATCCATGATATCATGGATGAGAACTATATCATTTACTGCGAGCTGGAGTCAGGAGGACGGTTCAAGGTCAGACTGTTCTGCGTGAATCCGGCCAGGAATCTTCAGAACTTTCTGGAATATGGAGCCGGCACGGTATTTTTCTCGGCAACGCTTCTGCCGGTTCATTATTATAAGAAGCTTCTGTCCGTAGAGACAGACGACTACGCGATCTATGCGGAGTCAACTTTCCCCAGGGAAAACCGGCTTGTGCTTCTCGGTTGGGATGTGAGCACCAGATATACTGTGCGGGGAGCTTCCATGTATCAGAAGATCGCAGGGTATATTCTGGAGGCTGCCAGGGGAAAGGCGGGAAACTATCTGGCATTTTTCCCGTCCTACAAGGTCATGGAGGAGGTGTACGGATTCTTTCTCGAAAGCGCGGAAGGGATTGATTCTGTGATCCAGACGCAGAGTATGAGTGAGGAAGACCGGGAGGGATTCCTGGCCAGCTTTGAAGTGCAGAGAGAGGGAAGCTTCGTCGGCTTCTGTGTGATGGGCGGTATTTTTTCTGAGGGAATTGACCTGACAGAGGACCGGCTGATCGGTGCTGTGATCGTAGGAACCGGACTGCCTCAGGTGTGCAATGAACGGGAGATTGTCAGACAGTATTTTGAAGAGCGGGAAGGAAGAGGATTTGATTACGCCTATCTCTATCCTGGAATGAATAAGGTGCTTCAGTCTGCCGGAAGGGTGATACGGACGGAGAAGGACCGGGGGCTGATCCTTCTCCTTGATGAACGGTTCCGTCAGAGACAGTACCGGGAGATCTTCCCGCGGGAATGGGAGGATATACGGATATGCAGCAGAGACTCTCTGAAGGGCTATATGGAGGAATTCTGGAAATAGCTTAAGAATTCCATTGCTGCACGGGAGAGCGGAAGGTGCTCATTATAGGCAATGGCCAGCTCCCGTTCCGGCATTTCTTCCCTTGTGTGCAGAACGAAGATGTCGTTCTGCTTTTCGGCGATGCAGTAGTCCGGGACGAATGCGATCCCCAGACCAATTCTTGCCAGGTCGATCAGCAGATCATTGCTGGTTAGTTCAATCTCGGGTACAAGGTCCAGCTGATACTGCTGAAATACCTGATGGAGGAATTCATTGGTGGTGCTGTTCTTATCCAGCATCAGGATCGGATAACGGAGAAGCTGGCCGAAAGAGAGCGTCTTCTCTCTTAAATCCTGGAACGGTTCGCCTGCGATAAACACATCCTGGAATTTCTTGATCCTGACTGCGGAAGCAGTGGTGCCCAGATGACTGTTTGGATAGTTGACAACAATGAGATCCACAAGCCCGTTGCGGAGGAGCTCCGCACACTTCATGGACGTCTGGTTGATCACTTTGATATGGGCTCCAGGGAATGCTTTGTGAAAGCGTTCCAGATAGGGAATGAGAAAGTAACGGCAGATGGTGTCGCTTGCTCCGATCCGGATCTGCCCTCCGGTAGAAGCTGCGTCCAGAAGCTGCGCCTCTCCTTTCTGGATCAAATTCATGGCAGGTTCAATATGACGCATCAAGATCTCGCCCTCCGGGGTGAGCTGCACTTTCTTCGTGCTGCGGATAAACAATGTCTGATCCAGCTTGCGCTCCAGTGTTTTGATTGACTGGCTGACGGCAGACTGGGATATGAAGAGCTGTTTGGAAGCCTCGGAGAAATTCAGAGTTGACGCTACATGATAAAATACTTTATACAGCTCGTAATTGATATCCATCATTATTAGACCCCCTAATAAATACTGACTGTATTATAAGCTATATGGTATAAAAATACAATAGAGTTAGACCCAGGATTATACGGGATTGTAACAGTTCAGCCCGCGCCATTCGCAAAGCCGCACTGACGTGCTCATTGCGGCTGCGCCGCTCCTTTGCTCATGAACTGGCGCTCAGCACATCTGCCTGTCAGCCGCCGGATTCTTATGCAAGCATAAATCCGTCTTCTGACGCAGATGGC
>CASDTX010000017.1 GCA_949283695.1 uncultured Eubacteriales bacterium
AAGTTTCTTTTGGATTCTTCGTTCTTTTCTGCCCATTTCAACCTCACTGCGAAAAAGTTTTTTGCCATAATCTTATTTTCGCAGTGAGGCTGTGTATTTTCAACAGATTTTAGTGCGAATTATTTTTACCTGTCAAAACTGTTTTGCTGCCTTTACTTTGATCTTATGGTGCTCTATAATGTGAAGGGAAAATAAACAGAGAGAAATGGAGCAGTTTATGGATTTCTATAAGGAATTATGTGCGGCAGCCGGAGAAGAAAATATACTTTTGGATGAACCAATGAGCAGGCATACGACGTTTCGAATCGGAGGTCCTGCCGATTATTTTGTTACGCCGTCAGGCGCGGAGGAGATCCGGGCGGTGACAGAACTCTGCCGGAACCGGAAGGTGCCCTACTATATTACAGGAAACGGAAGCAACCTTCTGGTGGGAGACGGGGGATACCGGGGAGTGGTGATCCAGGTTTTTAAACGGATGAATGAGATTCGGATCGAGGGAGAGCGGATCTATGTTCAGGCAGGTGCACTTCTCTCTAAGACCGCGGCCGCTGCGTGTGAGGCATCCCTTGCAGGCATGGAGTTCGCTTCCGGGATTCCGGGCACTATCGGCGGTGCGCTGCGGATGAATGCAGGCGCATACGGCGGAGAGATGAAGGAGATCGTAGAAAGAGCGGAAGTTCTGACTGCGGAAGGGGAAACCCTGACATTATCTGTGGAAGAGCTGGGGATGGGATACCGGACCAGCGTGATCGCGAAGAATGATTATGTGGCTCTGGCAGCAGTGCTGAAGCTTCATAAAGGCAGCCGGGAGGAGATCCGCGGGCGCATGGAGGAACTGAAGCGGAAGCGGGTGGAGAAGCAGCCTCTGGAATATGGAAGCGCGGGAAGTACATTCAAGCGCCCGGAAGGATATTTCGCAGGCAAGCTGATCGAAGACGCCGGGCTGAGGGGCTACCGGGTCGGAGATGCGCAGGTGTCGGAGAAGCACTGCGGATTTGTCATTAACCGTGGCAGCGCCACAGCCGCTGAAGTGACGAAGCTGATGAATGATGTGATGGAGCGGGTGAGAGAGAATTCCGGTGTCCAGCTGGAACCGGAAGTAAAAAGGATAGGAGAGTTTTAGAGATGCGTTTTGTGATCGTGACCGGGATGTCCGGAGCCGGGAAGTCGACGGCACTTAAGATGCTGGAGGATATGGGGTACTTCTGTGTGGATAATCTTCCCATACCGCTGCTTCCGAGATTTGTGGAAATGTTCGGCGAACCTGGGGAAGAGGTAAAGAAAGTGGCGCTGGGGATAGATGTCAGAGGAGGACAGGATTTCTCGGGGCTGAAAGATGTGCTGGACGATATGGACGGAAGAGAAATCAAATACGAGATTCTCTTTCTGGACGCTCAGGACGACGTGTTGATTAAACGATATAAAGAGACCAGAAGGAAGCATCCGCTGAGCGGATCCGGGAGGGTAGATACCGGGATTGCCAAAGAACGGGAACAAATCCTGTTTCTGAAGATGCGCGCAACTTATATTCTGGACACGAGCAAGCTTCTGACGAGGGAGCTGAGGATTGAGCTGGAGAAAATCTTTGTGAAGGGCCAGAGTTTCTGCAGCCTGTATATTACTGTCATGTCCTTTGGCTTTAAGTACGGGATTCCCCAGGATTCGGATCTCGTGTTTGACGTAAGGTTTCTGCCGAACCCGTATTATATCGATGAATTGAAAGAGAAGACCGGGAATGATCCGGAGGTTCAGGACTATGTCATGGAAAATGATAAGTCCAGAGTTTTTCTGGAAAAGCTGAAGGATATGGTAGAATTCCTGCTCCCAAACTATATCCTCGAGGGAAAAAATCAGCTGGTAATTGCGATCGGATGTACAGGAGGGAAACACCGTTCTGTAACTCTGGCGAATGCTCTGTATCAGATGCTGGATGAGCAGGAGAACTATGGCGTGCGTATCGAACACCGTGATATCGGCAAAGATGCGATCACGAAAAGGAAGTGAAAGGATGTCTTTTTCCGGGGAAGTCAGAGAAGAACTGGCAGGGAATATCAGTCCTGCAAGACACTGCCGGATTGCAGAATTATCGGCTTTTATCGGTATGTGCGGCACTGTAGTGATCAACAGCTTTGACCGCTGCAGCATAAAAATCCATTCAGAAAATCTTCTGGTAGCAAGAAAAGTCTTTACATTAATAGAAAAAACATTTAATATAAAAGCTGATATTTCTGTGAGAAGGAATATCTTAAAGGAAAGTGTGTCTTATGCAGTCATCGTCAGACAGTATGAGGACGCACTGAGGGTCCTTCAGGCAACGAAGATGATCGGCGAACATGAGCAGCGGGCAGAGAATCTCCGCCCGTTCAATCCCCTTGTAATCCGGCAGACCTGCTGCAGGAGAGCGTTTCTCAGGGGAGCGTTTCAGGCGGCCGGATCCATGAGCGATCCGCAGAAGTCCTACCATTTCGAAATCGTGTGCGCCACGCCCGAGGCGGCGCAGCAGATCAGGGACGTGATGCGCGGATTCGAACTGGAGGCCAAGATCGTCCAGCGCAAGAAATCATTTGTCGTATATCTGAAAGAAGGATCGCAGATAGTAGATATTTTAAATGTGATGGAAGCGCACATAGCTCTGATGGAGCTGGAAAATGTCAGAATATTAAAAGAGATGCGCAATTCCGTGAACAGGAAAGTGAACTGCGAGACTGCCAATATCAATAAGACTGTGTCAGCGGCGGTAAAACAGATTGAAGATATTACATATCTCAGAGATACCATCGGTTTTGATCATTTGCCGGAGAACCTGGCAGATGCCGCATATGCAAGACTGGAGAACCCGGATGCCACGCTGAAGGAATTAGGGGAGATGCTTACCCCGCCGGTCGGAAAGTCTGGTATCAACCACAGGCTGCGCAGGCTGAGTGAGCTGGCAGATAAGGCAAGGCAGGAACAAGGAGGATTATTATGATTAAGACACCTGTTGTAGTAAAGGCTGAGGATGGATTTGACGGAAGGCCGATCGCGCTGCTCGTACAGGAGGCAAGCCAGTACGCGAGCAAGATTTACATTCAGATCGGTGAGAAGAATATCAATGCCAAGAGTATTATGGGCATGATGAGTCTGAGCCTGACTGACGGTGAGAAGATCACGGTCGTCACGGAAGGAGAAGACGAGAAGAATGCCGCGGAAGGCATTCGCACGTTTTTTGCAAAGATCGCAGGATAACTGAGGAGAAAAGCTGGCTGGCAGACAGCTGGGAATAGATTGACAGAATGATGAGACGGGGCTGTGCGGGTAGTACAGCCCTTTACTGTCTGGAATACAGAGGAATAATTACAGAAAAGGAGTGTCTGGATGTTAAAGAAAATGCTGTTTATATATAATCCGAACGCGGGGACCGGCGTGCTCAAACCCAGGCTTTCGGATGTGCTGGATACCTTTGTGAAGGCAGAATATGAGGTGACGGTTTATCCGACACAGAGGGCACAGGACGCGGTCAGAAAGATACAGGAGTACCAGGGAGATTATGATCTGATTGTGTGCAGCGGCGGAGATGGAACGCTGGACGAAGTGGTTACCGGACTTCAGCACAGGCAGATTTCAGTTCCGCTGGGTTATATTCCGGCCGGATCGACGAATGATTTCGCGGCCAGCCTTGAACTCCCGAAGGATATTGTTGAAGCGGCAGAAACAGCCGTGAATGGCGCTGCATTTCCGTGCGATGTAGGAAAATTCAACAGCGACTATTTTATCTATATTGCGGCGTTCGGGCTCTTTACAGATGTGTCCTACGAGACGAAGCAGAGCATGAAGAACATACTGGGGCATCTGGCCTATGTGCTGGAAGGTACAAAGAGGATCTTCAACATTCCTTCTTATAAAATCCGTGTGACCCATGACGGTGAAGAGTTCGAGGATGAGTTTATATATGGGATGGTGACAAATTCGAGATCAGTAGGCGGCTTCAGCGGCATTATCGGCCCGGGGGTTGTATTTGACGATGGAGAGTTTGAGGTGACGCTCATCAAGACACCTAAGAATCCGATCGAACTGAACGAACTGCTGGGCGCGATCCTGATGAAACAGATTAATCCGCAGAGAATGTATGCGTTCAAGTCCGGCTGCGTGCGTTTCGAGAGCATGGAAGAGATCCCGTGGACACTGGACGGAGAGTTCGGGGGAGCGCACAGTGAGGTTGTTGTCAGAAATAAGAAACAGGCGCTGAACATCATGATTCGGCCGGAGACGGCGGCAGGACTGTCAGCAGGGAAGAACTAGAAGACGGAGCTGATACCGAAAAAATGTAACAATTCGGCCCGCGCCATTCGCAAAGCCGCACTGACGTGCTCATTGCGGCTGCGCCGCTCCTTTGCTCATGAACTGGCGCTCAGCACATCTGCCTGTCAGCCGCCGGATTCTTATGCAAGCATAAATCCGTCTTCTGACGCAGATGGC
>CASDTX010000018.1 GCA_949283695.1 uncultured Eubacteriales bacterium
AGATGGTTCACAAAGTGAAGCCTTAGTACTTTTTTGTAATCCATAGTAGGACCTCCAGATATAATATTTCTCCATTTTAAGGAGATGCGCTTATTATATCTGGAGATCTATTGTCCGGTTAATGTGTCCTTACGTGTCCGCTAATTATGTCTCAGACTGTCCGCCGAATATGGCACAGGTGTCCGTTTAGCCCGACAATCTGCAGAATGATATATACAATTGTCGCGCCGGCCATATAGCCGGTGTACATTGCCATAATCCAGGATTCTCTTGTCTGAGCCAGCGCATCCGCGAGCTGGTATCCGCCCATATCTACGGCGATGAACGTGGTGGCGGCCATCGCGGCATCTGCCCCGCAGAGCTGAAACAGCGGGGCAAATACTTTCTTGATAAACCATGTCAGGTAGGGGGCAGATGCCGTAACACCTGCAACCGGGATGAAAATCGCGCCGATAGAGTAGATGCCTTCCAGAAACTGCGCGCCCAGTTCACTGTCTTCCTTAAATACGTATGCCATGCAGCCGATGAAAGCGCAGGCCATAATGAGATAAATAACAATATTACCGAACAGGATCATAATTCAGATATCTCTAGCGATAAGATTTTTCCAGTATTTCCATGAAATCTGCTTCTGTTAAGGTATACCGGTCTAAATCAACTCCGACCTGATTAACAGTCATGTCTACAATCTTCGCGAAGTCTTCTTTCTGTACGCCGAAATCCGACATCTTCAGATCCCGCACGCCTGCATCATCCAGCAGTTTCGTCAGCGCTTTTACATAAGCGTATCCCGGTTTCTCAGGATCCCGGACTTCGCCCATCATTTCGCCTAACTCGTCGAACTCCTGCGGAAGAAGTGCGCAGACCTTTTTATAATATTCTTCTGCGACAACAATTAAGGTTGCGCCGTGCGGAAACTTGTTGTAAAAGCCGCCGAGTGTCTGCCCCAGAATATGATGGGATGTCACACTGTCGAGCGCCATGCTGTATCCGCCGAGGATATCCGCAGCGTACGCCATATTTGTGCGGGCATCCTTGTCAGAAGGATCATGGACTACTTTGATTAAGTTTTCTGCGACTGTCTTTACTCCGTCTGCGGAATATAGATCCAGCAGGCGGTTTCTGTGGCCGTTGGTCACATAGCACTCAGCATTGTGGAACAGTGCGTCAAAGCCCTGGTAAATGGTGAGCATTTTAGGCAGAGACATCATAAGTTCCGGATCAATGATCGACAGTGTGGGGAAAATTGCCTCGGATGTAAAATCCAGTTTTTCGTTAGTATCCTGATTGGTAATGACACAGTACTGATCACACTCTGTACCGGTTCCGCATGTGGTCGTAATCGTGACTACGGGAAATGCCTTGTCTGCTTCCTGGCGTCCGCCGGTTCCGGTATATGCGTAGTTCCACAGATCCCCTTCCAGGGCCAGCATCAGGGCGCATCCTTTCGCCGTATCAATGCTGCTTCCGCCGCCTAATCCAAGGGTGAAATCACAGCCGTTCTGCCTGGCGAATTCCGTGGCTTCTTCTACGCAGGCTTTTGTCGGATTGGGCTGAACCTTATTGTATACGGTGTACTCTGTGCCTCCTTCTTTCAGAAGATTTTCTACGCGTTCAAGGATGCCCAGACTCTCCATGAGCCCATCAGCCGTAATGCAGATGAGTGCCTTTTTTCCGGGCATTTTTAGATCTTTTAAGTCATTTAACCTTCCATATCCGAAAACAACTCTGGTCGGTAAATATGTATCAACAGAAAACATGTTGTTACTCCTTTCTTTCTTGCTTAGTTTCGACTGGCTTGTACTCCACAATCAGATCTATGACTTTTGAACAGACAGCTGTAAATATTGCAGAATACAGGATGCCTTCCCATTTGCCGAGCGCGAAAATGCCGACGGTTATAATGGTAATATCCATCAGAAACAGTGCAGTCCCCACCGGGATCCACGGTTTCTTATAATGGAGGATGCTTGCGATAGAGGTTGTGCCGCCGGTAGTTGCCCCTACTCTGAGCAGCAGCCCTACCGCAATGCCTACCAGTACACTTGAAATAATGGTGAATAAGAATGTCTTTTCTAATGGCATCTCGGGGAAAACCGGCTGCAGCAGATCTGTGAAAAAAGAAATGCCGCAGATAGCTGCAATGGTGTAGCACAGACTCTTTTTGCCCATAAATGTCATACAGAAAAACATGATCGGTATATTTACAAGGACGGTCATTAAGCCTATCGGTGTGCCGAACAGTCGATGGCAGACCATAGCGGCGCCTATGATATTTCCGGGTACGACCTCTGGCGGGGTCACACATACTGATACTGCAGATAAAATGCTCCCCGCCAGGATAAAGCCGCCTTCTTTTATGTAGTTTCTGATCTGTTTTGAATAATTATGCCCAGATATCTCCAACGGTAAATCCCTCTGTAAATGGATCGGTCGGATCCAAAACATATGTATTGTAGCCGTAAATCCATGACTGTCCCCCAACGGTTGGAATAACCGCCGGATAGTCGCTGTATTTATTTTCAATTTCTTCAACCAGCTCTCCCGTATACACGATACCGAGGATCCCTTCGTGACGGAACTTCTGATGCAGCATCAATTCTCCTTTCGCGTACATGACAGCCATCTTCGCGCAGGTGCCGGTGCCGCAGGGGCATCTGTCCAGAGCTGCTGTCCAGGTAGCCGGATTGTCCAGATCTACAAAGCCGCTTCCCACGCGAACGGAATTCTTCCAGTCTGCGTTTGGATTGTCCGTAGGGCCGGACAGCTCTACATTCGTAATTCCGATTCCGGGATAGTCCGGATGGGCAACCGGAAGCTGCTGCTGGGCCGCGCCGAGAATCAGAGAGGTCACTCTGGTAATCTCAGCACCGTGCTCCGGTTTCAGCTCCAGGCCCGGGAACTGGCGGACGTCAGCGATGACATAAAACATGCCGCCCCATGCCACGTCCACTTTCACCTTTCCAAGGTGCGGGACATCGATTTCTTTGTCAATATATACTGCAAATGCCGGAACATTTTTAAAGGTCACCTGAGTGACTTTGCCGTTATGGCATTCTGCGTGAATCCGGATCAGACCGGCGGGAGCTTCCAGCGTAAACTCTGTAACCGGTTCCTTCATGGGGATCATACCCGTTTCAAGCAGCACCGTTGCCACAGATATGGTATTTCCTCCGGACATGACAGGGTATTCCACCTGCTCCATGATAATAAAGCCTGCGTCAGCTTCCGGATGCTTGGGCGGAACAAGGAGATTGCAGCACATCGGCGGATATCCTCTTGGTTCGCGAAGCATTAACCGACGGATCTGATCGTCGTTCTTCTCCAGCCACTTCATCTGTTCATACACAGAATCCCCCGGGATATTGGGAACACCGCTGGTCACAACTCTCATGGGCTCTCCGGAATGGGTCTCGACAGTTGTAAATGTTCTTTTAAAGCTCATATGCGTCCTCCTTTATTTATATACGATAACCTCGTCTTTATCTTCGAAGATCTCGATCTGCTTCGCGCCTTCAAGCTTGGAATAATCTTCTTCTGACAGATTGATCACCGGAAGAATCTGTCCGTAAAAATGCTTGCAGATCAGCGGGCCCGTCAGAATGACAGGATCTGTATAGATATTAATCAGCGCTGCCGGCGCGGTTCCAAGGCGGAGCATTTCCATGAGGACCAGACCGGCCCCGCTGCTGCCTCTGCCGAAAGGAAAGGCGAAGGCTTTCCCTTTGATATTTTCCTGATAGTTTGCGTGGCGATAGTCTGCGATTTCACCGGTCTGAATATTAACGCCGCCGACAAAGCTAAAGGAATCATTTGAATATACCAGATCTATTTTCTTTGATTCCGAAATGACATTTTTGCATTTCAATGTTAATTTTTCCATATGCTGCCTCCTCTGACCACTTTTCCTGCAACAGCTGTCTCCACGCAATCCTGGAGATTTCCGAATACCGGATGGATGCCTACTTTGTTGAAACAATAGGTCGCAAATTTCCCTGAATTGGTCATTATCGACTTCGTTCCCCAGGCTGCGGTCGGATATTCCATGGTACAGCCGTCAACAAAGATCTGTACGCCCAGCCCTTTGATCCGATCCAGCAGTCCGCTGGACTCCATGTCTGCATAATTGGTACGGCTTGTGAATACCCACATAGCAGTGTCCGGATGAATCTTTCTGCCGGCAAGCGCGTGTTCAAGTTCCTGGAACTCTGCACACGAGAAATGGGGACAGCCCATGGATACCAGATCGATCGGTCCTTCTTCATTAAAGTTGCACAGCTCAGCCTCGGCTTCTTTCAGTTCTTTTAAACCAATGGTAACGACTTCTTTCGGTTCTTTTCCGCCAAATGCCATCTCCAGCGTCTGTGCCTCCGGAGTGATTCCGATCAGGTGGAACAGTGCGATACCGCCGGAAGAAGCAGCGGTAGCCGCGAATTGCTTCAGGTTGTCAATGGTCAGATTCCTCTTCGGCATTCCCTGAAGTGCCCAGACTCTGTTTCCGACGATCTTGCCGTATGCATAAGCAACGTAGTTAAACATGCTGGGATCATCGAACATTTCTTCTTTGATATCATCTCCCAGAACAACAAGTCCTTCTGCATATCTGTTCTCTGTAATATGCAGGCCGAACTTCGGCACACGCCCGGCAATGCCGCAGAGAAGTTCCAGCGGGCCGGCATAGCGGTTCGTTCTTGCTCCGACAATGGAATTCATAAATGAGATCACATTCGATTCAGCAAATGCGACCTGGGCTCCGAAAGCCGGGGAATATCCAAGCTGATAAGGCGCGCAGGACCATGTCGGGATAGCCCCCATCTTGATATGAGCTGCCTCGATGCGCCGTGTTGCGGACATCCAGCTGCTCTCATGCTTCTGGAGATCCCATCTCTTCATATCCAATGCGCAGGCATTGGTGGATGTGGGAACAGAAAACTTCGCTCCGATATCAGCCAGATGCTCGGCAAACGCCACCTGTGCCTCGCCAAAATAAACGGTACTGTCGTCATGACAGGCTGTAATCTCTACAAACTCTTCCGCCCCGTAGTACTCGCCAAGATCATACAGGACTTTCATAGACATCTGGGCAGCTTCCCCGTGTTTACCGTCTAAAAGTTCTTTTTCATATTCTGTTAATTTCATATACACTGCCTCCTGCTTTTAATATAAAACATCCAGGTTAAATAACTGTTTCACCTCTTCTTTTTCGGCCTCTGTTAAAGCAACCCGCGGACGGCGGCAGTATCCTCCCACATGCCCTTTCAGATCCAGGACATATTTGATGGCCTGAACCGGTTTCGCAACTGTCTCCAGAGCGGTTAATCCCGGAAGGATCTCGCAGTAGATGTTTCTTGCTTTCTCGTAATCTTTCTCTGTATAGACAGCTTCAAACAGGTTCACACACTGCTTCGGGGCCATGTTCGCAAGCATGCTGATCCAGCCGACAGCGCCGCACACGAAACTCTCATAAGCCATATTGTCCCAGCCGCAGAATACGGAGACGTGGTCTGTTGAATCGTTGAGCACTTCTGTCAGTTTACGGATGTTGCCGCTGGACTCTTTCACAACCTGAACCTGCGGCAGCTGCATCAGTTTCTTGTACGTCTCTCTCTCGATTTCAACACCTGCGCTGGACGGATTGTTGTAGATCATAATTGCTCCGCCGTTCACATGATCTGCAATGTACTTATAATATTCGTAGATCTCTTCCTGGCTTGGATGGCAGTAATAGGTAGGCAGGATCATCACTGCGTCAGCGCCGCACGCAAACGCGTTGTTTGCCAGATCAGAAGCCTCGTCCGGCATCTCACGGGTACATCCGACAATCACAGAAACCCGGTCTTTGATATAAGGAACCATCTCGCGAACATATTCTTTATGTTCTTCAAGTGTGATGCTCTGATATTCACCGGTTGCGCCCCAGACACAGATCCCCGGGACTCCGGATTCAATCAGATAATCCAGGTGCTTCTTCGCTGCGTCATAATCGAACGATCCGTCTTCTTTAAAAGGTGTGATTGATACGGGATAAACGCCTACAAAATTCTTGTTCATGGTTTCATCGATCCTTTCTTTTACTTCGTTTTTAAAGTTTCTTGTTTGTCAATAATCACTTTCGCATCCTCTTGCTGCCCATAATATATCAAAGCATTTTTGGCCAAACAAGAGTAATAATAGCCAAGAATCAGCCCCCAAATTTCACCATAAAAAACAAAGGATTGACGAAAAAAATACCTCTTTTTGAGAGTGGTTTTTGTAAAATCGGAACCAGTTGTCAAAATATTTTTTCTGGATTTTTATTTATTTCCCCTGTAAAATATAAATAACTGTGAGAATCAATTTTTCACAGCGACGGTGTACTATGCAGTTACATTCTTAGGCATATCACGAGAACAGGAAAAGAGGTTTTATAATGAAAAAACATGAATTACTGGAAGAACAGCTGATTACCTTAATCAAGAATGGAGAAGGGTGTGACTCCAACGGTAAATTTATCAGCGAGAGAAAAATTTCCGAAATGTTTCATACGAGCCGCACAACTGTGCGTACTGCCATCTCAAATTTGGAAAAGCAGGGATATCTGCTTCCTCTTCACGGGAAGGGAACATTCGTAAAGAACAGAACCCGCACGCAGTCGATCTATTCCGTTATTCGCTGTGTACAGGCTTATGCGGAGATGGGGATGGATCCTTCCACCAAAATTATCGAAAAAGAAATTGTGCCTGCCACCGAATCTGTGGCCGCCAATCTGAAGGTTGAAACCGGAGCGCCGGTTCTCTATATCAGTAAACTGTTTTTCGGCAATCGGATGGTTTTCAATGAAACTCATTCCTATGTGTCTGCCGAACGGTTCCCGGGAATCGAGAAGCAGAAATTTTCTACAATGCCCATTTTAGAGCTCCTGCGGGCTTCCTATGACGCGCGGTCTTCACGGACTGAACACGCCATTGAAGCCATCCTGCCTCCGAAATCAATCGCGGAACATCTGCAGATAAGCACAAGCACTCCGCTGCTTCTGTTCGAATCCGTAACATCCGGGAGCTATAAGGAAGAGTATGTGCCGCTGGAATATTTCAAATGTTATTATAAAACTGATTATTTAAGATTTCGTTTTGAGCAGAAACACGACCAGGATTTTTAGCACTGTAAGAAATTTTTATTTTCTTTTTATAATTTTCTAAAACTGATTCTTTCTTTTTAAATACCAGTTGTTCATACTGGTATTTTTTCATGTAAACCTTTGATTTTGTACACAAAAAAGTGCAGTTCTTTTTATCAATTTTGAGCATAGTTATTTCCTCAGAATTACGCTATGATAGCGGTGTCAATAATCCTTTTGCATTGCTGTTAACTGAAAAAATCACAACATGTGAAAGGAAATATTATGGATAATCAGAATATAAATACCAAGAAAGAAAGTAAGAAAAAAATGAATCCTTTGATTTTCTGGCCGCCGACCATTATCCTTGCAATCTTTGTCATCGCAGGAGCTCTGCGGACAGAACAGGTCGGAAAGATTATGACGGATATGCTGTACGGCATGTCAGATTATTTCGGATGGTATTTGAACTTGCTTTCTTTGATACTCTTACTGATCTCAGTGGTCTTCATTGTACGTAAATACGGAGATATCAAGATCGGCGGAAAAGATGCCGAGCCGATGTACACGATTCCTCAGTGGATCGCCATGACGATCTGCGGCGGAATCGGAACCGGACTTCTGTTCTGGGCAATGGGCGAACCGATCTACCATTTCGCTACGCCGCCTGCAGGCGCGGGAGTGGAGGCATTCTCAAGAGAGGCCGGTATCTTCGCTGTTTCACAGGCAATGTGGGACTGGTCTTTTGTTCAGTACGCAACCTATACCATTCCGGGAATTGCGTGGGCAATTCTGGTAAACAACAAGAAAATGCCGCTTTCTTATAATTCACTTGTTAAATTTCTGTTTAAGAAAGATATTCCGTGGCTTGCCAATATCTTCCGTGTGCTGACTGTATTCTGCATCTGCGGATGTGTAAGCAACTCTATGGGCGCCGGACTTTTGCAGATCGGCGGAGGCTTAAACTCTGTATTCGGCATTCCGCAGACAGCTCTGATCTGGCTGATTGTAGCAATCGTGATTGCGGCAATCTTCGTATTGTCTTGTGTGTCAGGGCTTGGAAACGGACTGAAGAAGCTCTCTACGATTACAATGTACCTGTTCTTCGCTCTGATGCTCTATACATTAGTAACAGGAAACACTACATTTATCGGGAAAATCACTTCCGAATCTATCGGAAATATGATTGATAATTTCGCTACAAAAACAACGATGATGAACGCAATGGTGCCGGGAGAAACCTGGTCAGCAGACTGGATTGTTCAGTATTTTGCTTCCTTTATCGTATATATGCCTGTTATGGGAATGTTCTTCTGCCGTATGGCAAAGGGGCGTACGATCCGTCAGTTCGTACTGCTGAATATCGGCGTTCCGTCGATCTTCTGTGTGATCTGGATCGGAATCTTCGGCGGACAGGCGATCTATCTCCAGACAAGCGGTACCATGGATATCTGGGCAGCTGTAAATGAGCAGGGGATGCAGGCAACTGTATTCCAGATTCTGCAGAGTCTGCCGCTTGGAAAGATCCTGTGCGTGGTCTTCCTGGTGGCGATCTGCTTCTCCTTCTGTACGCTGGCCGATCCGATGTCTTCCGCGCTTGCAACTGTATGTGTAGACGGACTTCACATTGAGTCAGAGCCGCCGAAGAACTTAAAGATTATCATCGGTGTTGTTATTACAGCGGTTGCTTATACATCAGTGGCTACCGGCGGTCTGAACTCGATCAAAGGACTCTTCGTTCTTGTCGGACTGCTGATGTCTGTGCCCGGGTTGTTCTGTCTGGCTGCATCATTCAAAGCATGCAGACAGGTTCTGCATGAGAAGAATTACGGCTGTCCGGAAAATGAAAACGAAAACATGGAACTGCTGGAAGATAAAGAAACCGTATAACGCGGACTGAACTGATACAGACTGCGGTTTTACGAATGGCGCTCCTGTGAACGGTAACGCTGAAACAGATATTGGAGGTGTGTTTTCGGGCGCGGGAAAGCGCTTGACACCAAAAGGCGGGATGTTGGATATATTTTATGATCTGATATCGGCGGAGCGAGTGATCAGCAGAAGATGTTTGGAAAAAGGAGGAGAACAATGAGATTTAGACACGAGAAAGAATTTTCTTTCCCAATGGACACGGCCTGGCAGGCACTGCATAAAGCAAGCAGTCTGGATGTTTCACCGGGGAGTGAAGTGACGGTGATCTCGGATGTGGAGTGGACGGCCAAGACAACAGGCTCAGATGATAAGACACTGTCTGTCACCCATTATTATGCGGATTTTGACGAAGCGCAGAAACGGGCAACAATCGAAGGCGCCAGTGACAATAAAAAGGGCCATGATTTTATCTACCTGACCCTGGAAGAGATTTCTGCGGAAGCAGTGAAATTGATCATAGAGGTGGAGATTAATACCGGGGCACACTTCATTGCGAAGGCTGTGGGGGCAGTATTATCAAAACCTATCGAACAGATTATGTGCAAACACATCTATCAGAATTTTGAAGCATTGTGTTCAGGGGAAGAAACGAAGCGGATGAGCAAGGAAGAGCTGGATGCACATGCTCAGAAATTTTTCTCTTAAATGACAAGATGAATTTTATTTTTACCAGACAGAGCCCGGAGCTTCTGTCTGGTTTTCTTTTTTCGACAATTAGGGCCGGCAGGCAGTGCTTTGACAGCAATTCCGATCCATTTGCTGATAAAACCGTTCTTCCACCATCCGCCAGTTTACCACGCGGAACCAGTCGTCGATATATGTGGCGCGGACATTATAATGCTTCAGATAATAAGCGTGTTCCCATACATCAATATTCAGAAGCGGGTACTGGTTCTTCGACAGCGGTGTGTCCTGATTCGCTGATGTGGTGATCACAAGCCGCCGATTCTCTGCGACAAGCCATGCATAACCGGAGCCGAATACGGACAGCGCCGCCTCTTTAAACTGTGCCTGGAACTTTTTCGGACCGCCGAAGTACCGGGAGAGTTCCTCGGAGAAAGCGGTCTGGTTTCCGAGACCCGGGATCTCCCGGGGGCATGAGCAGGATGGGGCGGAAGTCCGCGGCATACGGGCCGGAGACATGCCGTCGAAATAGAAACGGTGATTAAAAACTCCGCCCGCATTGTTCCGGACCGGCGTCTGAAGCGGTCGGGGAAGGCGGCACCAGTGAATTAAGAGCTCTTCCAGAGAAAATCTCCGAAGAGAAGGATTCTCTTCGAGCAGCTTGTTCAGGTTGTCGATATAGGTCTGAAGATGCCTGTCGTGGTGAAGGTGCATGGTCTTTTCGTCTATGAATGGTTCCAGAGCGCTGTAGTCGTAGGGGAGCGGGGTGTTTACAAAAGGATAATAATGATTCATGGAGTTCCCTTGCCGTTTTTTACAGTATATGAATGGATATGCCCGGAATGTTAAAGAAAAGTAAGCATGGCTAAAACAAAAAACAACCCAAGCAGGAGTACTGCCGGATCAATGCCGCACAGATACAGCAGGTATCCCGCGAACCCCAGACTGAAAAGGGTAAAAACGCCGTATGCTTTTCTGCTGTTGGTATCTGCTCTGTTCAGCACCTGAAGGCAGAGCCCAATGACAGCGAAAGAGACGAATATTCCTGCAGTCAACGCCCCTCCGATACTGGCATGTCCGAAAAGATAGACGACACCGGCCGCTGCGAGTGTCACCAGTCCTACTGTCCAGGTGAGAAAATGGTCCTGTCGTTGATTGAGCCGTTCCATCTCAACGGCGTTGGTCATAAGCTCAGCGGTAGTTTGCTCATCCTGTAAATATTGTTTTTCGGATTCCAATTTTTCAGAGCGCATCAGTTCGAGGACGGACAGGTCTAAGGCGTCTGCCAGGGGAACGAGAAGACTGATATCAGGGAATCCTTTCCCGCGTTCCCAGCGGCTTACCGCTTTGTCTGTGATTTGAAGTTTGGATGCCAGTTCTGCCTGCGTTAGATTCTTTTCTTTCCGGCACTGGGTAATAAATGTGCCGAATTTTTCTGCGTCCATATACTCACCTCCTGGATAAATGATATCATATCAGCAGTAAATCGGAAATCGACGGAACATTTCCTATTCTTATCCATGCATCATTGAGAAATAAATAAGCTTCTAAAATAAATAAAAAGTGTCAAGATATGATGAAGAGAGAAATTTTCTCATGATTGCTTCAGAGGAATCTATCTGTTAGAATAAGGGCGATAATAAGCCGGACGCAGGAAGGAGATGTAGGATGCTGATAGGAATTATTGAAGATGACCGACTGCTCAACCAGGCGCTTGAACATGTCCTGAGTACAGCCGGCTATGATACGGTCTGTACCCATACGAAGGAAGAGGCACTTACCCTGCTCAGCGGAAATGAGGACCTTCTGCTGGTTGATATCGGACTTCCGGACGGAGACGGAATCCGCCTTTATCAGGAACTGAGAACCCGGGGAAAGACGCCGGCTATTTTTCTGACTGCCAGAGACGAAGAAAAGGATATGCTTGACGCGTTCAACTGCGGCGCTGACGATTATGTTGTGAAGCCTTTTTCTATGAAAATTCTGCTGAAACGGGTGGAAGTGGTATTGAAGCGGAGCGGCGGCGATGAGATGCTTGTCTGTCGGGATCTCGTGTTATATCCGGGGAGAAAGCAGGTGTTTCTGAACGGTGCGGAGATCGCGCTGACGGCAAAAGAGTACCAGCTGCTGGAGTATCTGATGATGAATCAGAATCAGGTCTTGACGAAAGAGAATCTGCTGGATCAGGTCTGGGGTCTGGACGGCGATTTCGTGTCGGATAATACGCTCAGCGTGACCATCGGACGGCTGAGGAAGAAGATTGAACCGTGTGCGGGGCAGCCGGTGTATATCCGGAATGTGTTCGGCATGGGGTATCGGATGGGAGATTAGAGTATGATGGGGATTGGTATCATAGCTGCGTGTATGCTGGGATTCGGCGCAGGAGCGGGAGTGATGCTCCAGAGACAGAGGAGGATGCGGATGCGGGAATTGGAGCAGATCTCGCGTCTGGCGGAACAGATCATGAATGAGATCACGATCAGTGCCGCGTCCTCCGGGGAAGAAACCATGTTCGGCAGGATCGAACACCAGCTGGTTCGGGTGCAGGAGATGCTGCAGGGAAGGAAGGACGAGGCTGAGAGGAGCCG
Organism: uncultured Eubacteriales bacterium; assembly: GCA_949283695.1. Classification (GTDB taxonomy): domain Bacteria; phylum Bacillota; class Clostridia; order Lachnospirales; family Lachnospiraceae; genus Mediterraneibacter. The sequence goes on from CASDTX010000018.1 coordinate 12,241, forward strand.
TGATGAGATCCAGAAACTGATCTCAGAGATTGCCCATCAGATGCGAACACCGCTGGCAAATATCCGTACATACACAGGGCTTCTGGGAGAGGAGCCGGAAGAGAAGGACTATCTGGCTGCCCTGGAAGAAAGCGAGAAGAAACTTTGCTTTCTTGTGGAAAGCTTTGTCCGAATGGCCAGGCTGGAACAGCACATGATCCAGATCCGGAAAGAGGAGAAAGACATCCGCAGAACGATCCAGAACACGTTCGGACAGATTCAGACCCGGGCAGAGGAGAAGCAGATCCGGTTTGCAGTTGCACTGCCTGATGCAGTCAGCTGTCTGCATGATCCCAACTGGTTCGGCGAAGCCTTCTATAATGTTCTGGATAATAGTGTAAAATACAGTGAGGCCGGGGGACGGATCGAAGTGGATGTTTCTGTAAATGAAATGTTTCTGAAGATCCGAGTGAGAGATTATGGAATCGGTATTGATGAGGGCGAGGAGGCCAGGATCTTTCAGAGATTCTGCCGCGGAAACCGGGTGACGAATCAGCCGGGCTTCGGAATCGGGCTGTATCTTTCCAGAGAAATCATGAATCTTCACGGCGGTTCTATGACGGTGAAGCGAATGGACCCGGGGATCCGCATAGAAATGAACCTTCCGGTATCAGAAGTAAATCCCCGGCAGCAGAAATGAATCTTCCGGCATGATTTGCTCCGTTGTCAGAAGATTGTCAGATTTACCATATATAATAGGCAGGGACAGGAGGTGTGCAACGTATGAAAATGGTAGATGCGGTAAATCTGAAGAAATATTATATTACGGATACCTATGAGGTACATGCGCTGGACGGCGTATCTCTGTCTGTTGAAGACGGGGAATTTCTGGCAGTGGTCGGTACGTCCGGCAGCGGGAAGACTACGCTTCTGAACATGCTGGGCGGTCTGGATGTCCCTACTTCAGGAGGCGTCTGGATCCGGGGGAACAGCCTGAAGGATATGGGCGGAGAAGAGCGGACGATCTTCCGCAGACGGAATATCGGATTTGTCTTCCAGCAGTATAATCTTGTTCCCGTGCTCAGCGTATATGAGAATATCATTCTTCCGCTGAGGCTGGACGGCGCGGAGGTCGATGAGAACCTGCTGGAAGAGCTGACGCAAATGCTGGGAATCCGGGACAAACTGGAACGTCTGCCGGAGACATTATCCGGAGGTCAGCAGCAGAGGGCGGCCATTGCGCGGGCGCTTCTCTCGAAACCTGCGGTCATACTGGCCGATGAACCCACGGGAAATCTGGATTCGGTTACCAGTATGGAGGTAGTGGGACTTCTGCGGTCCTGTGCCGCCAGGTTTCATCAGACCGTAGTATTGGTTACGCACCAGGAAGAAGTGGCCCAGATGGCAGACCGGATCATCCGCATGGAAGACGGCAGGATCTGCGGGGCGGACAGGGGAACACCAAGAGAACAAGGAGGAGGCAATGGATAGAAAAGAGTTTACTCCGAATGATAATGGTGCTGTGATCCGAATGCTTTCCAAAGTATCCGGGAATGAGAACAAAGGGAGAAACAGGATCCTTACAGGCGCCGTGCTCATCTGCGTTGTTACACTGACAATGGTGTTCGGGATCTCGTCGGGCAAGATCCAGGCAGAATACATTCAGTCAGTGCGGGAGGCGGGAACAGCAGCTTCTGCCTGTATCAAGCGGGCGAATCAGGAACAATACAACTGTGTACAAGCCCTTTCTTACGTGGAGGCAGCAGGGCGCCGGATCCCGGTCGGAAGTGCGTACGCGCAGGAGACGGCAGAAGAAGCGGAGCAGGACAGCGGGGCGCAGGACCATCTGGTCGGTACGGTCTGCTGGGTGGATGAGGCGGCATGGGAAGATCTGCTCTGCCCGGCATATACGAAGATTCACGGACAGTATCCCCATGAGCAGCAGGAGATCATGCTCCCGGAACGTGCTCTGGAGGCGCTGAAGATTGAGGCGCCGCAGGAAGGCATGGAGATCCGGCTGAACATATCTGTGGGATTGTTCCGGACAGAGGCAGAAGTGTTCACACTCTGCGGGTGGTTTACTGATTATGCGGACGAAACGAGTACGGCCTCTCCGTGCTATATTTCACAGGCGAAGCTGAAGGACTGGGGGTATGGTATGGAGGAGTGTGATATCCTGCTCAGACAGGCGGATCATCTGGATTGGAGAGAGACAGAGGAGAAGCTGTATCAGGACGTGCGGATGCGGGAGGCTGGACAGAAGATTACGGTGTCCAATACGTTCGCGTACACCGCAGTGAATCAACTGGCGGGCGGCTACGGAATGGCCGCTGCAGGGGCGGCTGTGGTCTTGTGCGGGATGTTCTTCTTGATTCACAATGTCCTGCAGATCTCCATGATGGAGGACGTCCGTCAGATGGGACTGCTGAACATCATCGGTGCGACGGAGCGGCAGATTCGAAAGATCTACTATGGACAGACTGCCCGGGTTCTGCTCCGTGGGCTTACGGCAGGGGCAGCTGTTTCGGCCCTTCTTCTGCTGGCTGTGATTCCGGAAATACTTGGCAGGCAGTATTTAAGCGGACTTGGAGGACCGGAAGAATTCCGGATCTTCCGTCCGGCGGTTCTGAGTGCGGCAGTATTGTTTACGGCGCTGCTGACGCTGGGAGCATCCTCCGGCGTGATCCGCCGGATTGTGGGGCAGTCCTGTGTGGAGAGCGTACACTATACAGGCCTGCCGGGGAAGAGGCCCAGAAATTCTGCGAAATCATCCGGGATAAGGCAGACAGACCGCCCTGCAGATCGATCCGCGGATTGGGCTGCAGATCCATCCGCAGATCCGTTCGCGGATGGACGTGAAGCCGGAAAGCGCAGGCGACGGCAGAGAAGCGCAGCCGCTGAGATCGTCTATATGGCTGGGCGCAATGTGACCAGATATCGGGGGCGGTTTCTTCTGACCGTATTGTCATTGTTTCTGGGAATGGCGGCTTTTCTCGGGGCGGAAGTGATTTCGTCGGGCAGTGATTACGCCCATGTGATTGAGCAGAGACCGGATTTCCTGATCGCCGGACAGTTCAGTGAAGGAGGACAGGCCCAGGGGTACGGAATCGAGTACCGGTCGAGAGACGCGGGGGAAGATCCGATGCGCACCGACGGATCGAATATCGAACTCCTGTATGATAATGAATATGATGAGTTCTCACCGATCTCTGCGGAGGTAAGGAAGCGGCTGCTGGACCTGGACGGTGTGGATCGGGAGCGGTCTTATATTATGGAGGGAGCTTATCTGTATTCCGAGATTTCCAGAAAAGGGGTCCGGCCGTTCCTGGATGAGACAGCTTCTGCGTATGCACGGGAAAGCGAGGAAACAGAACTGATCGGGGGCTGGGAGCCGGACACCATTCAGATCCTCAGCGCGGCAGAGATCCGGGACCTGGAAGACTATGCGGAGAAGGAAGAGCTGCCGGTGGATCTGGAATCTCTGAAAGAGGGAAAAGGCGTGATACTGCTGCATGACCATATGCTTTCTCCTGAACAGGAGCAGATGTCCGCTGAAAGTATCGGGGAGCCGGTATTCTTTACCAGCCTTTGGTCCCAAGAGGAGCGGGTAAGCTGGAACCAGATGAGTGCTGAGGAACGGGACGCTTTGGATAAGGGAGACACCGAATACGAAGGAGAGCGGTCAGATGCATTTCAGGTGAGCGGCTATCTGGACAATCAGGCAGAGGGATTCCCCGCGATTCGCCAGTCCTGGCATGGAGCGGAAGGCTCCTGGCATTATCTCATCAGCGAAAAGGGATTTGCACGGCTTCCGACGGAGAAGAAGACACTCTATCTGGAACTGAATATCGAAGAAGGTCAGGAGCAGGCGGAGGGAAACTTAAAAGCTGAGATCGATCAGATCATATCCGAAGAGAACCAGCGGCGGGCGCAGATCACCGGGACCGGAATCAGCAGCGAAACCGCGGAGGCGGGAATCTTCTGTATCAGCAAGTCTGATCTGACCGCGGAGGCAGCAAACTACATTCGCGGGAACCGGCTTGTTCTGGGAAGCATCAGCGCGGTTTTGCTCGTGGGAGGTCTGATGAATTATTTCAATGTTATGGCAATCGGACTTTTTGCACGGAGAAAAGAATTTGAAATTATAGAAAGTATCGGGATGACAAAGAAACAAAAATATGTCATGATTGTCGCGGAAGGCGGACTGTATGCCCTCCTGGCCGCGGCACTGATGCTGACAGCAGGCGGCGGACTTCTTCTGCTGATTCGGATTTATATGGAACAGAAGCTGTCCTACTTTGTGTTCGGCTGGCCAGCCGGGTGGATGCTGGCGCTGGCCGGGGGCCTGGCGGTGATCTGTATGGGGATGCCGGCGGTATTCCTGTCACGGAGAGGGAAAGGACCTGAACGGCTGTAAATATTGTGTAAATATTTGAACTTGGACTAGCCGTTCTCCGCGCGGCTTGATACAATAGAAGAAAGTATTTTAACAGGAGGTCATAAATCATGCGGAGAACAAAGATCGTATGTACTCTCGGACCGTCTACGGATAAGGACGATATACTGGAAACTCTGGTCAGGGAAGGAATGGATGTAGCCAGATTTAATTTTTCTCACGGGACACATCCGGAGCAGAAAGAGAGACTGGATAAGCTCAAAGAGATCAGGGAACGTCTGAATAAGCCGGTGGCGGCTCTGCTGGATACGAAGGGACCGGAGATCCGGATCCGTACATTTGCAGAAGGCAGAGTGGAACTGGAAGAAGGACAGCCTTTTACGCTGACGCCGGATGAGATAGAAGGGACAAAGGAGAAAGTATCTGTTACCTACGAAGACCTGTACCGGGATGTGAAGGTAGGCGGGCGTGTTCTGATTGACGACGGACTGATCGAGCTGGAAGTGACAGCCATTGAAGGAAAGGACGTGCACTGTGTCGTGAAGAACGGCGGGACAGTCTCGAACCGAAAGGGCATTAACCTGCCGGGCGTGGAAGTCAGTATGCCATTTATCAGCGAGAAGGACAGAGAGGATATTCTGTTTGGGATCCGGGAAGGGTTTGATTTTATTGCAGCCTCCTTTACAAGAACGGCGGAGGATGTGGAAGAGATCCGAACCCTGCTCCGGGAGAACGGGGGAGAACGGATGAATATCATCGCCAAGATCGAGAACCAGCAGGGCGTGAATAATATCGACAGCATTATCGAAGCCGCGGACGGTATTATGATCGCGCGCGGGGATATGGGAGTAGAGATCCCTCTGGAAGAAGTGCCTGTGATTCAGAAGAAACTGATTTCCAAGGTATACCATGTCGGGAAACAGGTGATCACAGCTACGCAGATGCTGGATTCGATGATGAAGAATCCGCGGCCCACCAGGGCGGAGACGACCGACGTAGCCAATGCGATCTATCAGGGCACCAGTGCCATCATGCTCTCTGGAGAGACCGCGGCCGGGAAATATCCGGTGGAAGCTCTGCGGACCATGGTCAAGATCGCAGTGCGTACGGAGAGTGATATGCCCTACAGCCAGCTCTTCAGTGTGCGCGAGAAGGAAGGAAAGCCGGATATGACCACAGCGATTTCTCACGCGACCTGTATGACCGCAATTGATCTGGATGCCAAGGCGATCATCACAGTCAGCAAGTCCGGGCATACGGCGAGGATGATTTCAAAATACAGACCGGGGTGCCAGATTGTGGGATGTTCGCCGGATGAGCATACATGCCGGCAGCTGAATCTGTCCTGGGGTGTGTTCCCGGTTTATATTAAAGAAGAGTACAGTATGGAGATCCTCTTCCTGCATGCGACAGAAGCGGCAGAACGCATGGGATATGTGGAGGAAGGAGATGTGGTCGTGCTCACGGCAGGTGTGCCGCTGGGGCGCGCAGGCAACACCAACCTGATTAAGACGACGGTAGTGGGCGAATACTGATCAGGAGCAGCGTGAAGCAGAACGGCCGGATTCGGTACAGAAAATATGCTGGGAGGTCCTTCCTGTTTCCCGATGGGAACAGGAGACCTCCTTTTTCTGCAGAACGCTAAGAAATTTTTAAGATTTATATCAAGTTTTTTTTAACAGCACTTTTTTATATTGATGGTAGAAACACAGGCACTTCAGAATGAGAGGCTCTGGAGCACAATGTTTCGGAGAACAGCAGGGGGCGCGGACGTGAGGCGGATACCCTGCGGATGAACGCAGGAGGGACATATGAGAAGTGAGACAGCGAAAGCAGGAGCCCCATCCGGAGAAACCGCTTCGGATGCCGTAATCCTGGTGGTGGACGACAATCGGGAGATTGTTTATTCCATCAGTGAACTACTGAAATACGAGGGGTACACGACGGTGGCCGCGTATGACGGAATGGAGGCGCTCAGCGTGCTGGAACAGGAGCGGGTTGATCTTATTCTGCTGGATGTGATGATGCCCAGACTTAATGGTCTGTCAGCGCTTATGAAACTGCGGGAGAAGTACCGCATCCCGGTGATCATTCTTTCGGCACGGACAGAAGAAAGCGACAAGGTATCGGGGCTGATGCTCGGGGCCGATGATTATGTGGAGAAGCCCTATAATCCGGCAGAACTGACAGCCCGTGTGAAAGCGCATCTGAGAAGATACCGGACCTGGGGGTGCGGCGGGCCGCAGGGAGACGAGGACCAGATTGTAAACGGCGGGCTCGTGCTGGATAAGAAACAGCGGGTGATCATTGTAGAAGGAGAGGAGGTCAGGCTGACAGCCACAGAATATAAGATCATGGAACTGCTGATGGAGCATCCGGGCCAGGTGTTTTCGGCAGAACAGATCTATGAGAATGTCTGGAAAGAATCTGCGTCATTTACGGTTGAGAATACGGTAATGGTGCATATCCGTCATATCCGCGAGAAGATCGAGATTGATGCTAAGAGACCAAGATATGTAAAGGTGGTGTGGGGAATTGGATACAAAATGGAAAAATACAGCTGAGAAGTGGATCGGATTTGGGAAGGAAAACTGGAAGAGCATAACCGGACTGATTTTGGCGGCAACAGGCATATTTTTCTTCTGGAATATCATTGCGAACAGAAGCCTGTATCCTACCGAGATGGCGCTGTTCCTGGGGTTTGACGGGAATCTTCTGCTCGGCATCGGCGTGGGGATGATGCTGCGGGAGCGGCTGCGCAAAGAGTACGCAGACTGGGAACCGGGGAAAGAAGCGGACATTGAGAAGTGGGAGGAGACAGAGCGCAGCTGGAAACGGCGTCTGACAGCGGCGGGGATTCTTGCTCTTCTGCTGGCGTTCTGGTATCTGAGCTATCTGATGGGCGGCGGAGTATGGTTTGGCTATGGAGTTTATGTGAATTATGCGTCCGGGTATATTATGATCTTCAGTGTGCTGATTCAATATATTCTCTGCATGGAGGTGCTCGGACGGGTTCAGCGCAGGCAGCTGGAGCGGTTTATGGATTTGCTGGAAGAGAACGTGGCCAGACGCCTGGCCAAAGCGTTGGAGATCGAGAAAAAGAGTTTGGAGAAGGCGTCGCGCAGTGATCAGCTTCGGGTGGATCTGATCACAAACGTATCGCATGATCTGAAGACGCCGCTGACGTCCATTGTGGGCTATCTTGAATTGATCAAAAAGGAAGAACTCAACGACACTGTGCGGGATTATGTAGAGGTGATCTCTGAACGGGCAGAGAAATTAAAAGAGATGATTCACAGCCTGTTCAGTCTGGCGAAAGCCAGCAGCGGGAATGTGGAGCTGCACCTGGAGAAGTTCGAAGTGAACCGTCTGATCGGACAGCTCTTCGCAGATATGGAAGACCAGGTCCAGGAGAGCGGACTGGAATTTGTGAAGCGCCTGACAGAGGAGAATACAGAGCTGGTGTCGGACAACAGCTACTTCTACCGGATCTGCCAGAATCTGGTGGAGAATGCCCTGAAATATTCGGCAAAGGGGACGCGGGTGTTCGTTAAGACAGAAGTACGTGCGAAGACGCAGGAAGAGGAGCGCAGGATCTGTCTGGAGATTACAAATACATCAGGCTATCCCATGGACTTTACGAAAGATGATATTATCGAGCGGTTCGCACGGGGGGATCAGGCCCGCTCCGGCGACGGCAACGGCCTCGGCCTGGCGATCGTCAGCACTTATACGAAAGCCCTGGGCGGAGAGTTTGATATTCGGATTGACTGCGACCAGTTCAAGGCCTGCCTGATGTTTCCGGCCCCTGAGCGTACGGAGGAGGTATTGACATTTCCTGAGAGCTGAAGTATTGTATTAACAACATAATACAATGAAGGCGGTGAAAGCTATGATCGAGATAGTGATTGGAATTCTTGGGACTGCCCTGTTCATCCAGTTCATATTTCTCATTTCCTATATCGGCATGAAACGCAGGCGGAGAGCATTTGTGCGGGAGAAATTCGGCAAAGTGCCCAAGCCCAGGGAATGGAATGAGAATATCCGGGGATTCTATGACGTGGTAAGCGACGGAAGCGGCGTGGACGACGTTACGTGGAACGATCTGTCTATGAACGAGGTGTTCCAGCGGATCAGCCAGTGCGACACTTCTGTGGGCGAGGAAATTCTATACTGGAAGCTGCGGAGAAATCAGATGACCGAGGAGGAGCGGCAGCTCTTTGAACGGCGGGTGCGGATGTTCCTGAATAATGAAAAGGAACGGGAGGAGATCGAAGTCCTGCTGTGCGAGATCGGGAAGAGTCCGGCTTCGTACAGCATACCTGCTTATCTTGACAGTATGGATGTCTATCTTCTGAAGAATATGTGGATCTACAGGGTGATGCAGGTTCTGCTGGCCGCATCCTTCCTGTTCTTGCTGATCGTTCATAATGATGCGGCTGTGATGCCGTTTGTTGTGGTCAGCGTTGCAAACCTGATGCTCTATACCGCGGTCAAGATGAAACACGAAACCGGACTCTATATGGTGGGCACTGCGGTAAGCCTTCTGAGAAGCGGCAAACAGCTATGTAAGCGGAGGGAGATTGAAGTGTTTTTTCCGGAGCTGAAGAAAGCACTTTCCGGCCTTAAGGGAATCTCCCGGACAGGCTGGTTCCTGCAGTTCCAGCAGGCAGGAAGAGACTCACAGGATATTCTGGCGACATTTCTGGATTACATCGGCGGGATTACCCTGTGGCAGGTCACGACCTACGACAAGGTGATGCGCAGACTGAAGGCACAGCAGGAGACTTACTTTGCCGTGTATCAGTGCATCGGGGAGATGGACGCGGCTCTGAGCACGGCGTCCCTGCGCAAAAGTCTTCCCTGGTACTGCCTTCCGCACTTCGGCAGCGGGAAGACGATCGAGATGAAAGAGGCCTATCATCCGCTCATCCAGGATCCCGTGGCCAACAGTGTGACGATCGAGAAGAACTGTCTGATTACGGGTTCTAATGCCTCGGGAAAGTCAACCTTTATCAAGGCTGTGGCGGTCAACGCGATCCTTGCGCAGGCGCTCAATACCTGCGCGGCAGATGTGTGGATCCTTCCGGAATGCAGCGTCATATCGTCCATGGCTGTCAAGGATGATCTGATGGCGGGCGAGAGCTATTTTATCCGGGAGATCCGGTATTTGAAGAGAATCCTTGACAGTCTGTGTGAAGAGAAGACTGCACTGTGTGTGATTGACGAGATCCTGCGGGGGACGAACACTGGTGAACGGATCCGTGCTTCCCGGGCGATCCTGGAATATCTCCTGGATAAGAACTGTATCGCTCTGGTCGCCACCCACGACAAAGAGCTGACAGAGCTTCTCGGCGGGGAGTATGCCAACTATCATTTCAGCGAGGAGATCGGGGAGAATGACATTACGTTCAGTTATCAGATCCTGAAAGGGCCTGCAACCTCTCACAACGCGGTAAAACTGCTGGAATTCGCAGGATTTCCGCAGGAGATCATCCGGGCGTCAGAGGAGACGGCCGAAAGGAAAGGATAGAACGTGGCAGCGGCTCGTTGTGCCGCTGTCTGCTTCGTAATAAAACAGAGCCGAAAGGAGTAAGAGAATCGCATGATACGGACGGAAATCCTGGCAGAAATGAAAGAGACAGCGGACGCGATATTCAGTCATCCCGAACTGTCGCTGCAAGAAAAGGAGTCCTCCCGCAGGCTTGCGGAATTCCTGGAGAGATGGGGATTCACGGTGAGCTGGGGCACGGGAGGATTCGAGACAGCATTTACCGCTGAGTGGGGAGCGGGGGAGCCGGTGATCGGATTCCTGGCAGAGTATGACGCACTTCCGGGGCTTCAGCAGGAGTGCGTGCCAAGACAGAGCGGAGACGGCGGCCCGGGCCACGGCTGCGGCCATCACCTTCTGGGGACGGCGTGCGCGGGAGCAGCGGCAGCCCTCAAAGAACGGATGGAGGAAGCGGGACTTCCGGGGACACTGCGGGTATACGGATGCCCGGCGGAAGAGATCGTAGTGGGGAAGATCCGCATGAATGAAGAGGGAGTCTTTGACGATCTTGCGGCGGCGGTAACCTGGCATCCCTTTGACCGGAACCGGGTGAGCTATGATATCTGGCAGGCTCAGGATATTAAGAATTACAAGTTCTTCGGAACCGCGGCCCACGCGTCGAAACATCCGGAGATGGGCCGGAGCGCGCTGGACGCGGCAGAACTGATGAATGTGAGCGTGAACTATCTCCGAGAGCATGTGGCTGATGATGTGAGGATGCACTATACTTATACGAATACAGATGGACCGGCCAATATTGTGCCGTCCTTTGCCTCTACGAACTATTTCATCCGATCCGGACAGTGGGAGCGGACGGCCGACGTTTCCGGCCGGGTGGACGACTGCGCGCGGGGCGCCGCACTGATGACCGGGACCCGGGTGGAGATCGAGCGTGTGACCTGTAATAAAGAAATGAAAGTCAGCAGGACGCTGGCAGAAATGTTCTATGAGGAAATGGGGAAGATCCCGGTTCCTTCTTATACGGAGGAAGAGCTTGCGTTTGCAGCAGCAATCACAGAGAACGCGGGGCTTTCGAAGGGGCAGAAGGGATATTTTACCGGGCTGGAGCCTCTCGAGGATCAGCCGGTGCCGCTGGCCATCGGGACGGACGTCTCGGATGTGAGTCACACCGTGCCGACGATTATGCTGAGCGCAGCCTGCATGTGCCGGGGAACGCCGCTGCACCACTGGGCGGCCGCGGCGCAGGCCGGGATGAGCATCGGCCGGAAAGGCATGGAGTATGCGGCGGAGTGTATGGCGGCAGGGGCGTACAGGCTGGTGACGGAGCCGGAGATCCTGGAGCATGCATGGAGAGAGCACAGAGCGGACGGCGGGTCTGAGGCCCGGTCCGGGAGCGGCTCAGAAGGCGAACAGGAAGTACTGACTGGTTCCCGGCAGGAAGCTGCGGAAGCAGGTGAGAGAGAACCCCGGCCGAAGAAAATCATCCTGGGCTCTGCGTCTCCCCGCAGACGGGAACTGCTGGCGCAGATGGGCGTGGAGTTCGAAGTCCGAGTCAGCGGGAAAGAGGAAGTCTACCGCAGCACAGTTCCGGAAGAGATTGTGAAGGAACTGGCGCTGATGAAAGCGGAGAACACAGCCGAAGAGCTGACGGCAGAGGAACCTGGGACAGAGAAAACGGGAACAGAGGAGTCGGCAGCAGAAACAGGCGGACTCCCGGGAGCAGACAGGGCGACCGGCGGCCATGGCCGGGACCGGAATCAGATCCTGCGCGGCCGGATTGTGCTGGGCGCGGATACGGTGGTTGTTCTGGACGACAAGATTCTGGGCAAACCCGCAGATGAGGCGGATGCGTTCCGAATTCTCAGGGGGCTTCAGGGAAGATCACACATGGTCTATACCGGAGTGGCAGTACTTGATTTCGGGGCAGACGGCAGGAAACGTGTTTACAGTCATGCTGCAGGGACAAGGGTGTATGTTCATTCTATGAGCGACGAAGAAATCCGCGGATATATTGCTACCGGGGAACCGCTGGACAAGGCAGGGGCTTACGGCATACAGGGCCGTTTCGCGCCGTATATTGACCGGATAGAGGGAGATTACTATAATGTAGTGGGACTTCCGGTATCCTATGTCTATCAGATTCTGAAAGAATTGGGGGCAGTGTGAAATTCACACTGCTCCTTTCACGACTGCAGCGCCGGTTCAGACCGGCGCTATTGTTATTTCCGGCGGCAGATGTTATGATACAGGAGATGCGGCGCAGGGACGAATCCTGCGGCGGAGCAGATCGGGCGAAATGATGCGGCTGAGAGGAGGATGCCTCTTATGACCGGCGCTGTGTACGAAATGTGAAGAGAGAAAAGGAGCTGCGTTCATGACAAAAAAACTAAAAAAAGAAACTACAGCAAAGAATCCGTCTGCCAAGGATACGGTCCGCAACGGCAGGAAAAAAGGCAGGTTTCAGAGGCTGGCTGAGGCACTGTCTATGGAGCTTCGGGAGCACAGAAGTTCGTTTATTGTATATTTTACCCTGCGTTTCCTTGTCATTGTGATGATGATTCTGCAGCTGCTGAACCGGAATTATGAGAATGTATTTCTCTGTGCTCTGACCCTGCTGCTTCTGATTGTGCCGAGCCTGGTTCAGATTACGTTCCGGGTGGAACTGCCAACGACTCTGGAGATTATCATTCTGGTATTTGTATTTGCGGCGGAGATTCTGGGAGAGATCAGTGAATTCTATTTGATGTTTCCCTTCTGGGATACGGTGCTGCACACGCTCAACGGATTCCTGGCGGCAGCGATCGGATTCTCCCTTGTGGATCTGCTCAACCGGAGTGAGCGCACGGTGTTTCATCTGTCGCCGCTGTTTACGGCGATCGTGGCGTTCTGCTTCTCTATGACCATTGGAGTGTTATGGGAATTCTTTGAGTTTGGGATGGATCAGCTGCTCGGATACGACATGCAGAAAGATACCGTGATCCATATGATTCGCTCCGTGACGCTCGATCCGGCCGGACATAATGTGCCGTATACGATCTCAAATATTACAGAGACCGTGGTCAACGGACAGGAACTTGGGCTGGGCGGGTACCTGGATATCGGCCTGATCGACACCATGCAGGATCTGATCGTTAATTTTATTGGAGCTCTGGTGTTCTCTGTGCTCGGATTTTTCTATGTGAAGACCCGGGGCAAGGGGACGGTGGCAGGAAGGTTCATCCCCAGGAGGAAGGCGGAGGACCGGGACTTCCTGCGGATCGTCGGAGAGCAGGAAGCCGGGAAAGCAGAGTCAGAGCCCGGGAGCAAAGAAGAACGAAAAGAGCAGATAGAAGAAAATATATTAATGTCTGAAGAAACGGAAAACGATCTTCCAAACCAGAAAGAGTAAGAATGCGCCCAATATGCTGGCAGCGATGTACAGCAGGATTACCGGGATATTTCCCAGATATGGGATCAGGTCACGGAAGACGATCTGCTGCATCGGATAGTTCGGATTGATGTAGAACATGTTGATCGTGCCAAAGCGGTCCAGGGTCAGGTTGAGGACTTCTGCCGTGCAGCAGCACCCGAGGTACAGTGCTGTAGCGTGAAGGAAGGGGCGCAGAGGAAACGGACGCCGGAAAGAAGGGGACGGCTGAAGTCTGCCGTATGTGATCCCCGCCCCCACGCCGACCAGGATGAGGAGGATATGCCACAGGTAGGAGTGAAGCGTCAGGGGTGCGGCAGGATAGTGCAGGCCGCTCTGGTCCGCGAAGGCCGCCAGTCCGCCCAGCAGCCCGTAGCACATAAGAAAGGTAAGCAGGGCCCGGCGGATTCTGTTCTGGCGGAACCAGGGATAGAGGAGAAGAACATACATGGGGATGCTGCAGAGCTGAAATGGAAAATACCACCAGTTATAAGCGCCGCCGCCCACGGAGAACGTCAGCGTCAACTGTTTCCAGAGTTCACTGCCCAGCATGAGCACGCCGCATAGGAAAAAGAGCCTGTCGGACAGGCCGGGAAATGCGTTCCCAAGCAGTCTTATTTTCGATTTCATTCGGTTCACTTCCTTCATTCGTCCGGCATTCCGTCCGGAATGTCTTACCCCCGGTTAATACTTACAATAGATTATACCGCAAAAGCAAACGAAATTATACCTCCCTGACGGCTATCTGACAGAAGATTGTTAAAAAATAGACATTAAAGTGTACGGAATAGACGAAAAATCAGTGGAAATATATTCGCTTTCTTGTGAAATGCTCATAAAAAAATGGCTGCATGAAAAAGAATTCAAAAAAACCAGTGGAAAAATGAATAAAAAATTCCGGCTGATTGTATCCGAAAAAGTACAAAATGAAATAAAAATCGCGATAAAAATGCAGACCCGGGCAGGGAAAACAAAATATTGACAAAAAAATAGACGCGGCGTAATATTACTACAGCTTTTGAAGAGAGGCTCCATATTAATAAGTAACAACAGCATATCCGCCTGCTTCAAAAGCGGGGAAATGATTCGAAACAGAGGGGTTCAACGGGGAACAGCTCCTTTTTTTGTGCCCAAAATCCGGTGCGGACTCGATCTGTGCGATGCCGGATGAATCTCGGCTGAATCGAAATCCATTGAAATACCCCGGAAATGCAGAGTAAAAAACACAGGAAGAAAAGGAGGGAGCAATACGGGAAATCTGACAGATAAACTGATGGAAGAATTGAACTGTGAGACAGTCTTTCACCTTCCGGTCCTGGGCGCAATCTCAGAATCAGTTGTTGTCACGTGGATCATTATGGCGGTGCTCGTCATAGCATCCATTCTCCTGACAAGGAATCTGAGAGTGGAAAATCCAGGCAAGGTGCAGATCGCTCTGGAAGCAGCGATTGGCTGGGCACAGGATTTCTTCGAGGGGATCATCGGGAAAGAAAACCGAAAATACACCCCGTATCTGATTACAATCATTCTCTACCTTGCCGCGGCAAATACGATTGCGCCGCTGTGCGGGTTCAAGCCGCCCACGAAAGATCTGAATGTGACGGCCGCGCTCGCGATTATGAGTATGTTTGTGATCGAGTTTTCCGGCATCCGCAAGAACGGAGTAGTCCATTGGGTGAAGCATTTCGCCCGGCCGGTTCCAATCGTAGCGCCCATTATGGTGCTGGAGATTGTGATCCGCCCGCTGTCTCTGTGTATGCGTCTTTTCGGAAATATGCTGGCCGGATTTGTAGTGCTGGAACTTCTGAAATGCTTTGTTCCGCTGATCATTCCGATCCCGGTAAGTTTTTATTTTGACATCTTCGACGGACTGCTGCAGGCGTACGTGTTCGTTTTTCTGACAGCGATCTTTATGACAGAGGAGATGGAGTAGCCCCTTCTTTTGCGGCGGCAGCTATGTTAAGCACGCAGTGCGGATTTCAATGATGATGGCGCGTCCGCGGACAGGAATCTTGTGAGGGCAGAATTGATTTATAAAAAGAAAAGGAGATTAAAACAATGGAAGCAGTTATAGCAATCGGAGCAGCAGTTGCTGTATTAACAGGTATTGGAGCAGGTGTTGGTATCGGTATCGCAACAGGGAAAGCGACAGAGGCGATCGCAAGACAGCCGGAGGCAGAGAGCAAGATCTTTAAGAACCTGATCCTCGGATGTGCGCTTGCAGAGGCGACAGCGATCTACGGCTTCATCATCGGCCTTATGATTATCCTCTTCCTGTAATCAGAGCATTCATTCACGGTTGCAGACACAAGAGGAAGAGATCAGGAAAGGCGGGGTGAAAAGATGATAAAGATAGATATGTCCATTGTCTATACTATCATAAACCTTATCGTTCTTTATCTTCTGCTGAGACATTTTCTCATCGGACCTGTGACGCAGATCATGGAGAAGAGAAAGCAGATGATCAATGACGGGTTTAAGAATGCGCAGAAGATGCAGGATGATGCCCTTCAGATGAAGCAAGAGTATGAAGCGGCCTTAAGCGGGGCGAAGCAGGAATCTGTACAGATCGTAGAGAACGCCCGCAGAAGTGCGAAGTCCGAGTATGACCGCATCGTCAGCGAGGCCGAAGACAAGGCCGGAGGCATGATGGAATCGGCGAAGGAGACCATGCGCATCGAGCGAGAGAAGATGATGAAAGAGATGCAGTCAGAGATCTCGGGCCTGGCCATGGCTTCTGCAAGGAAGATCATCGGAGAGGGTACCGGCGCGCAGAATGGTCAGGAACTGTACGATCAGTTCTTAAAAAAGACATCCGGAAAAGCAGGTGAGGGCAGTGAAGATGAAGACAGGAAGTAAGATCCGGTATTCTTCGCCGGCAGCTGCGTATGGAAAGGTCCTGTACGGCATGGGGCTTCCGGAGGATCAGGTGGCGAAAGCGAGGGAGATCTTTCGGGAAGTACCGCAGCTTCATGATATATTTATCAATCCGACGATCTCGCTTAAGAAGAAATTCTGTGTTGTGGATCGGGTATTTCCGGAGCGGATGCGGAATTTCCTTAAGACTGCGTGCAAGTATCATCGGATGGATCTGATGGATGAGATTTTTGCCGCTTATGATGACTGTGCAGACGCGCGGGATCAGGTGATCCGGGCAGAACTGTACTGTATGGTGCCGCCAAGTGAGAGCCAGAAGAAACGTATGGAGGAGTTCCTGTGCGGCAAGTATGGAGGCGGCAGGGCGGAGATTGCGGTAAGCAGGGATGATGCTCTGCTTGGCGGATTCATCCTGCGGGTCGGAAGCGATGAGTACGACTGGAGCGTTAAGGGGCGCATGGACAGGCTGGCGCAGACGCTGAGCGGCAGATAGGCTGTGCGGGACTGCTTCCGTCGGCGGAGATGCCGGGAAGCGGCAGATATAGAAACCTGGAGGTGAACAAGGTGAGTTCAGTCAATTCAGACGAGATTATCTCGATCCTGAGAGAAGAGATCGAGAATTTTGATAGTATGAGCAGGGACAGCGAAGTGGGAACGGTCGTCACAGTAGGCGACGGCATTGCTGAGATCTATGGGATTGACCATGCCATGTATGGAGAGATCGTCACATTCGAGACGGGGCTTAAAGGCATGGTTCAGGATATCCGCAAAGATGAGATCGGCTGTATTCTGTTCGGAAGCGACTCCGAGATCCGAGAGGGAACGAAAGTGTCCCGCACCGGGAAGAGAGCCGGGGTTCCGGTTGGAGACGCCTATATAGGAAGAGTTGTCAACGCTCTTGGGGAGGCGATTGACGGCAGAGGAGCGATCGAGGCGGACGACTACCGCCCCATCGAGCGGGAGGCCCCGGGAATCATAGACCGTAAATCGGTCAGCGTTCCAATGGAGACCGGGATTCTGTCCATCGACGCGATGTTCCCCATTGGACGGGGACAGCGTGAGCTGATTATCGGAGACAGGCAGACAGGAAAGACTTCGATTGCTATAGATACAATATTGAATCAAAAAGGGCAGGATGTGATCTGTATTTACGTCGCTGTAGGGCAGAAGGCATCCACTGTGGCGAAGGTGGTAAACACCCTGAGAACCCACGGGGCTATGGACTATTCCATTGTGGTGTCATCCACGGCAAGTGACTGTGCGCCCCTGCAGTACATCGCGCCTTACGCGGGAACTGCGATGGCGGAGCACTTTATGTACCAGGGGAAAGATGTGCTGATTGTCTATGACGACCTGTCAAAGCATGCTGTCGCTTATCGTGCACTGTCTCTTCTGCTGGGACGTTCCCCGGGGCGCGAGGCATATCCGGGTGACGTATTCTATCTGCATTCCCGGCTTCTGGAACGGTCCAGCCGCTTAAGCGACGCCCTGGGCGGCGGATCAATTACCGCCCTCCCGATTATTGAGACACAGGCCGGGGATGTGTCCGCATATATTCCGACCAATGTGATCTCGATTACAGATGGGCAGATCTTCCTGGAGAGCGGCCTTTTCGCAGCGGGCACGCGCCCGGCTGTAAATGTGGGACTTTCCGTATCCCGTGTGGGCGGCGCGGCGCAGACGAAGGCGATGAAGAAGGCTTCCGGAAGCATCCGAATCGACCTTGCTCAATACCGCGAGATGGAAGTATTTACCCAGTTCAGCTCAGATCTTGATGCGGGGACGAAGGAACAGCTGGAGTACGGAAGCGGCCTGATGGAACTGCTGAAGCAGCCGCTGTATCATCCGCTTTCTCTTCATGAGAAGGTGATTACGCTGTGTGCAGCAACCCACAAGGTCATGCTGGGAGTGCCGAAGAAGGAAATCAAGAAGTTCCAGGCTGACATGCTGACGTATTTTGACGCGGCTCATCCGGAGATCGGACAGGAGATAGAAGAGAAGAAGGTACTGTCAGAAGAACTGATCACGAAGATCACAGAGACCGCGAAGGAATTCAAGAAGAGCAGGTGATAGTATGGCGAATATCAGAGAGATCCAGAGCCGGATCAACAGTGTGAAGGATACGATGAAGATCACCAATGCCATGTACATGATCTCTTCCTCCAAGATGACACAGGCGAAGAAGAAGCTTGCCGATACGGAGCCGTATTTCTACGCGCTGCAGGGGGAGATCTCCCGGATCCTGCGGCATCTTCCGGAGCTGGAGCACCCTTTCTTCGACCGGCGGGAGAAGATCCCGGCGGAAGAGCGGCGGATAGCTTCGGTTGTGATCACTGCGGACAAGGGACTTGCCGGAGCGTATAACCATAATGTTCTGAAGCTGGAAGAGGAGATTCTTGCCCGGCCGGGCGCCCACAGGCTGTATGTGGTTGGGGAACTGGGACGGCATTATTTCGCGAAGCGCGGTGTAGAGATCGACACGAATTTCCAGTATACGGTTCAGAAGCCTACCATGCACAGGGCCCGGGATATCGCGGGGGTGCTGGTGGATCAGTTCAGGGCAGGGGAACTGGATGAAATCTATATCGTATATACCCGGATGGAAAACTCGGTTCAGTCGGACGCGGAGGTACTGAAACTTCTCCCGTTGGAGAGAAGTTCTTTTGGCGAGATGAAGATGCCCCTGAACATGTACCGTGAGGCGATAGAGCTGTACCCGTCTGCGGAGGCGGTGATGGACAGCATTGTCCCGAACTATGTGACGGGTATGATCTACGGCTGCCTGGTGGAAGCCTATGCCAGCGAGCATAATGCCCGCATGATGGCCATGAAGGCCGCCACGGACAGCGCGCAGAGTCTGATTCACGATCTGTCCATTGTCTATAACCGTGCGCGGCAGGCGGCGATCACACAGGAAATCACAGAAGTGTGCGGCGGCGCCCGGGCGCAGCAGAATCGGTAGATGTGCCGGGAGGCACAGCAGCAAAAGGAGAAGAGATATGAATAAAGGAAGAATCATACAGGTGATGGGGCCTGTTGTTGACGTAGTATTTGAAAACGGTGACCTTCCCTTTATCAAAGATGCGCTGGAAGTTGAGAACAACGGGAAAAAGTGCATTATGGAGGTGGCGCAGCACCTGGGCAATAACGAGGTGCGCTGCCTGATGCTTGCGGCCAGCGAGGGACTTCACCGCGATATGGAAGTGACAGCCACAGGGGCGGGAATTCAGGTGCCTGTGGGCGAGAAGACGCTGGGCAGACTGTTCAATGTACTCGGCGAGACCATCGACAACGGCGCGGAAATCGAAGACGCAGAGAAATGGGTGATCCACAGGAAGCCGCCTACCTTCGAGGAACAGAGCCCGGTCGTTGAGATCCTGGAGACCGGGATCAAGGTAATCGACCTTCTGGCGCCCTATGCGAAGGGCGGAAAGATCGGCCTCTTCGGCGGTGCCGGAGTGGGGAAGACGGTCCTGATTCAGGAGCTGATCCGCAACATCGCTACAGAGCACGGCGGATATTCGATTTTCACAGGAGTAGGGGAGCGTTCCCGAGAGGGAAATGACCTCTGGACAGAGATGAAGGAGTCTGGCGTGCTGGAGAAGACGGCCTTAGTCTTCGGGCAGATGAATGAGCCGCCCGGCGCGCGTATGCGTGTGGCGGAGACCGGTCTTACGATGGCAGAGTATTTCCGGGATGAGGAGCACAGGAATGTCCTGCTCTTCATTGATAATATCTTCCGTTTCACCCAGGCGGGATCCGAGGTGTCTGCGCTGCTGGGACGTATGCCGTCGGCCGTGGGGTACCAGCCTACCCTGGCGACGGAGATGGGTGAGCTCCAGGAGAGAATCGCCTCGACGAAGAACGGTTCTGTCACATCCGTACAGGCAGTCTATGTGCCTGCGGACGATCTGACGGACCCGGCTCCGGCTACCACATTCGCCCATCTGGACGCAACGACGGTTCTGTCCAGGAAGATTGTGGAGCAGGGAATCTACCCGGCGGTGGATCCGCTGGAATCCAGTTCCCGGATCCTGGAGGCTGATGTGGTTGGAGAAGAACACTACGAAGTGGCAAACCAGGTGACTGCGATCCTTCAGAAATATAAGGAACTGCAGGATATCATCGCGATCCTCGGTATGGAGGAACTCTCCGACGAGGACAAGGCGACGGTTATGAGAGCGAGAAAGATTCAGAGATTCCTGTCCCAGCCGTTCTTCGTGGCTGAGACATTCACGGGAATCCCGGGGAAATACGTTCCGCTGAAGGAGACGATCCGCGGATTCAAGATGATCATCAGCGGAGAGATGGATCAGTATCCGGAGTCAGCGTTCTTCAATGTGGGAACCATTGACGATGTGATCAAGAAGGCGGAAGCAGAGAAGGCAGAAGCGTAAAGGCTGCCGGCAGGGAAGAAGAACAGGAGTGCACGCATATGGATACATTTGGTCTGAAGATCATAGCAAGTGACAAAGTATTCTACGACGGCCGATGCCGGAAAATGACGGTCCCTGCAGCGGACGGCGAGATCGGGATCCTTCCCAACCATGAAAATATGGTCATTGCCATCGCGGTGGGAATCGGCAGGATGGAAGCAGAACCGGGGAAATGGCAGGAAGTTGCGCTGGGGGGCGGTTTCGCGGAGATTGTCAATAACCGTGTGACCCTGATCGTGGATACGGCGGAGCGTCCGGAGGATATTGATGTCCGCAGGGCACAGGAGCAGCGGGAGCGGGCGCAGGAACAGCTGAGGCAGAAGCAGAGCATCCAGGAGTATTATCATACGCAGGCATCTCTGGCCCGGGCGATGAACCGGCTGAAGCTTGCGCAGGATAAGAAATGGAACCTGTGATCCGTCCGCAGGAAACCGCGCTGCCGGAGAGAAAGCGGAGGCACGGTTCAAGAAAGAGTGAGATAAGACTGTCAGTAAACGAGGATCTTAAGTAAACGAGAGGTTCAAACAGATGAGGGTGCGACCGGCATCGGTCGCACCCTCATCGGCTTTCATGCGCAGTTGACGCTTGCAATTCATCATCAGGTATACTATTATATAAATAGTTGACTTTTAGCTGGAAGAATGTCCAGTGAAACAATAAAGTTTCTCGGCGCGGCCGGTGAGAAACTTTGGTTGGATTTTTCGGGCCGCAGGATTTTACGAGCAGGGGAGAAAAAATATGAGCGACAGTTATAAACCACGTTCTCTCGCAGAGATTATGAACGATATATTGAGTACAGTTCGTGATTACTACGATGCAGAATACGCTTATTATGTGGAAAAGGAACAGGGAGATATCGAGTCGATCTACGAGTGGTGCGCAGAGAATATCGAGTGGCAGCGGGATAAGCTGAAGCTGCTCTCTGAGGATCAGCAGCCCAAGTGGATGAAAGAAGAGATTACCGATACCACCGCTGACAGTTACAGTGTCTTTCTGCAGAGCGGTGAGGATACCACTTCGATCCTTGCGGCAGTAGGCGTGCACCGGGGCGGATGTACGCTGGATCTGATGCGGGCGCTGCTCCCGTATATTCCGCAGGCCATCGCGCTGCACAAGCTGCAGAAGCAGCAGGAGTACCTCAGTTACCACGATGATCTGACCGGACTTCTGAACCGCAACAGCCTGGTACATTATCTGGATCATACAGATGAAACCGGACTGAAGTCGCTGGGCGCCCTCTCGGTCGATATTAATGGGCTGAAGAACTTTAATAAGGAGTTCGGGCGTGAGTACGGAGATGAGGTTGTGATCCGGGTAGGGGAAGTGCTGCAGGAGTATTTCCGCAGCGGAGAAGTGTACCGGCTTACCGGCGACGAGTATCTTGTACTGATGGAGGACGCCTCATACGAAGAATTTACGAAACAGATCTATGCGGCGCATACGAAGCTGGACAATATCAGCCTGGGACTGGTGTCTGTGGGCTACGCGTGGGAGAAGGTTGACATTGATGTAGACAAGCTGGTCAACAGCGCGGAAGTAATGATGCGCGAGGAGAAGAAGAAATATTATAAGAATCTGCGGAAAGGCCATCACGAACCGATCATCAAGCAGGATCTTCTGGATGATCTGGAGCAGGGCAACTTTATTGTGTGTCTGGTGCCGAAGATGGATGTGAAGACCGAGGAGGTGGCCGGCGCGGAGGCAGTCGTGCGGTACCACCACAAGGATCTGGGGGTTCTTGATCCGGGAAGATATATCAATCTTCTGGAGGAGACCAAGCTGTCCCACTACCTGGATCTTTATGTGTTCGAGGAAGTGTGCAAGACGCTCCACAGATGGGAGATCGAGAATCTGCCCATGGTTCCCATATCGGTGAATTTCGCCGGGGCCACTCTCCGGCAGGAGAGTGTGGCAGATAAGATGCTCCGGCTGATTGAGAAATATCATGTGCGCTGCGAATATCTGGAAGTAGAAGTGTCCGAGGCGGGGAATGATATGAATCAGGAGATGCTGGCAGAGACCAGCAGCAAGATCCGGAAAGGCAATGTCAGGGTGATCCTGGATCACTTTGGGGCGAAAGATTCCAGTTTCTCCATCTTGTCGCTGATGGAATTTGACGGATTGAAGCTGGATAAGAGCCTGATCACGAATATTGTGGGCAGCAGCCGCAGCCGGATCGTGGCCCAGGCTGTGATCGATATCTGCAGGCAGCTTGGAGCCTATGTAGAGGCCGCAGGTGTGGAGACACAGGATCAGCTGAATGTTCTCGGGGAGCTTGGGTGTGATGTGGCCCAGGGAACCCTGTTTAACAAGCCCATCAAGATTGAGACATTTGAAGTCCGCTACCTCAGGAAATAAGCGTATGGTCAGAGCATGGGCGGCAGATGTTTCTCCACTTTACCGGGAGGAACGGTACAGATATTATTATGAGAAGCTTCCGGAGTTCCGCAGGAGAAAGGCAGATGCGCTTCGGATTCCGGAGATGAAGGCGCAGAGTGCGGGAGCGTGGATCTTGTGGGAACGGATCCGCGCAGAATACGGGCTGAGGGAGTCCGCGGTTTTTAACCTTTCTCATTCTGGCAGCTATGTGATGTGCGCTGCATTACTGGACGGGAAAGCGGCCCGCGTGGGCTGCGATCTGGAACAGGTGGGGCAGCTCCGGGAAAAAGTGGCAGAGAGATTCTTCTGCCCGGAAGAATATGAGACAATTATGGGCGCCGGAACGCAGGAAGAGAGAACCGAACGATTCTATCGGTACTGGGTGCTCAAAGAAAGCTTCATGAAAGCAACAGGAAAGGGAATGGCGCTGGCTGCAGACTCGTTCTGTATCCGGCTGGGAGAACCGCCGGTGCTGGTGAGGCAGCCGGAAGAATTTCCTGAACAATATTACTATATGGAATACCGTCAGAAAGGGATGCCTTATAAAATGGCAGTGTGTTCCAGCGACGGGGAGATTGACGGAGAATTGTATATGGAGTTTAAACTATGAGAAGAAGGAATTCCGCGGGAAGGCTTAAGAGAGTATTTCTGGGCGGCATTGTGACGGGAGCGGCAGCGGGAATTATATTTACCGTGCTGACTGCGTACGGCATTATCTCCAGCAAGGAGAAAGCCTATGAGGAACAGATCACGAAGCTGACAGATGAGAATGAGAAACTGACACTGCAGGCAAACAAGAGGCAGGCGGCGCATGACAATACCGGGCTGCTTGCCAGTGATGAGGACGGCTGGATGCTGGCTCTGGTAAATGAGGAACATCCGATGGAAGATACATCCTATGTTCCCGCGCAAATGACCGAAGTGGAGAGCGAGCGGTCCGTGGATACACGAATCGCGGAGGCACTGGAGGAGATGCTGGATGATGCGGCAGCGGAGGGGCTGAGCATGTATGTGGCGTCGGCATACCGTTCCTTCGAACAGCAGCAGACCGTGTTCAATGCGACGATGCAGGATTGGATCGGCCAGGGGTATTCGCCCCTTGCCGCATACGATGAGACGAAGAAATCCGTAGCAGTACCGGGGACAAGCGAGCACGCCACGGGACTTGCGGTAGATATCATTGCCTCAGAGTACGAGGCCCTGGATGATCAGCAGGGGGATACAGACGAGCAGAAGTGGCTGATGGAGCACTGCTGGGAGTATGGTTTCATACTCCGATATCCGCCGGAAAAGGCCGATGTAACAGGAATCATTTATGAACCATGGCATTACCGTTATGTAGGCAAAGACGCGGCAAAAGAGATTACAGAACAGGATATCACGCTGGAAGAGTATCTGGGGCAGTAGTTCCGGCGGGATCCAAGACAAAGAAGAGGGTATAAATATACAATAAGGAGGAAGACAATGGAAGATTTAACATTTGGGGAACAGGTCAAGATTATCCTTGGGAGAAAAGGGATGACAATCAAGCAGCTTGCAGAGCTGATTGAGGAGAAAACAGGCAAGAAAATGTCCAGGCAGAACCTGACGCAGAGGCTTGGACGAGATAATTTCCAGGAGCAGGATATGCGGATGATCGCGGGAATCCTGGAATGCCCCTTCCATCTGAGCATTATGTCCGCGGACGCTCAGGCACAGCCCCGCAGTACGGCATCTCTCGAGAGAGCAGCTGCAGCCCGCACGGAGGCCGTGGAGCGGATGACAGAGGAAGAGAGGGCAGATCTGACCCGCCAGGCTGAGACGGCGGTTCTGGCGGAAGAGATGCTGGAAGAGCCCGATGCTGTGCCGGAAGTCAGAGCAGAAGCAGCGGCGCCGGTGCGGACAGCGGATGCGGCTGAGAATCTGCAGATGACTCCGGAAGCAGGGGCGCCTGCTGCGGCAGAGCCAGCGATGGAGGCTGCAGAGATAAATGTTGCAGAGACAAATGAAGCAGAGTCAAATGCGGCAGAGATAAATACAGCAGAAATAAATGCAGCAGAGACAAATGCGGCAGAGATATATTCGGCGGCAGAGCCGCAGGCGGAAGCTTCGGACGAAAGAGATGTGACGATCGGGGAGCTTTATGATATGCATCAAGAGCTGGAGGCACTGGAGGAGAGCGCGAAGGCGGGAGAGCCGGTAGAGGAGATCAAGAAGGAACTGGAGAAGCCGAAGAGAGAAGGCTTCCTGAGCGGCGGTTTCTTCCTGCGCCGGAAGAAACGCGATAAGGAGAAAGAGAAAGCGCAGGAAGTCCGGGAGGTAAAGCCTGAGATACCGGAGCCTTCAGCAGAACCGGTGCAGGCAGCAGAAGAACCGGAAGCGCCGGAGACCTGGGAAGCACCAGAGAATTGGGGCGCGCCCCAGTCTGACAGCCAGGCTGTGGAAGAGCAGGACAGCTGGGGGATGGAAGATGCAGACGGCTGGGGCTCAGCAGAGCCGCAGACCGGATTCGCCTCAGAGACAGCGCCGGTCTACGAGAGTTCCGGGTATCAGGAAGTTCCGGAACAGGGAAATGATGATTTTGAACCCGTGATCGTGCATGAGGATGCGGAGGAGGATGCCGTGGTCGGAGATTTGAATCCATATACCGGCCGGGAATACCAGTCCAACAGTGTCCGTATGCATCCGACCAGGATCGGGTATGTGCAGGTTTATGACCGTAACATTCATAAATGGACAGATATGACGGAATGGGCTTTCCTCGGACTTCAGGAGCGGAAGAAGGCACTGCTTGGAAAGGCTTATGAACCGCCGATCTATCTTGACTGATACTGACGTGCGGAACTTCTGAGACAGAGGGAAGGAGCAGAGACAGATGGAGTGGGAAACACTGCTTTCTCCCAGAAGAGAGCGGGAAAGCGCGAAGCGGCAGAAGTCAGCGGATCTGCGCAGTGAGTTTGAGAAGGATTACCACAGGATCATCGGGAGTGCTTCCTTCCGGAGGCTTCAGGATAAGACACAGGTATTTCCCCTGGATAAGAGCGATTTTATCCGCACGCGGCTGACACATTCGATGGAAGTCTCGTCTCTCGGCAAATCGCTGGGGCAGAATATCGGTCAGAACATCCTGCAGTACAGGAAGGACTCCGGGTTCACTCCTCAGATGAAGGAAGATATTTCTCACATTCTGGAGTGTGCCGGACTGATCCACGATATCGGGAATCCGCCCTTCGGACACTTCGGGGAGATCGCCATCCGGGAATGGTTCGCGCGGAATCTTCCGGAGCTGGTGTTCAAAGGAGAACGCGTGGAAGAGATGCTGACAGAACAGATGAAGCAGGATCTCTATCATTTCGAGGGCAATGCGCAGGCTTTTCGCCTGGTAACCAGACTGCATTATCTGGTAGATGAACACGGAATGAACCTGACGTATGCGCTGCTGAATACGATTATCAAATACCCGGCGGCTTCCACGCAGATCAATGAAAACAGCGGAAATATCAAAGACGGCAAGATGGGATATTATCTGGCAGACGAGCAGATCTTCCGCAAGGTCACAGAGACGACAGGGGCAGGGAATCACCGGCATCCGCTGACATATATTCTGGAGGCGGCCGATGATCTGGCCTATAAGACGGCGGATATCGAGGATGCATTTGTAAAGGGATTTATTTCTTATTACACGCTGGAGAGAGAACTGGCGCCGCTGGAGGAAGCGATGCAGAGAGACGGGGGATGCTCCGGGGAGAACGGATTCCGTCCGCTGGAGAAGCTTCATCAGCTCTACGAGCGGGGACAGGCCAAGGGCGTGAGCAGTCCGGAAGCCTACGCAGTGAAGAACTGGATGGTCAGCGCGCAGGGATTTCTGATCAGCTGTGCGACTTATGGGTTCACCTCGCATTATGACCAGATTATGAGCGGGACGTTTGGCAAGGATCTGTTCTACGATACATATGGGGAGAAGCTGATGGATCTGCTTGGAGATATGGCGTTTCGTTATGTGTTCTCTTCGATGGCGATCTATAAGATGGAAGTATCAGAATCTACGATTCTGAATTACCTGATGGACCGGCTTGTCCATGCGGTTCTGTATTATGATACGGATGTCCGGCAGGATACGATTGATACCCGGGTGGTATCCTTTATATCAGATAATTATAAGAATGCATATAAACTGCAGGCAGAAGGCAGGAGCGAAGCGGAGAAGCTGTATCTCCGCCTGCTCCTTGTGACAGACTATGTGTGCGGCATGACGGACAGTTACGCGAAGCGGCTCTACCAGGAGATGAATGGGATTATTTAGGGCCTACGCAGCGGCACCAGTGGCCGAAGTCGCCAGAGTCATTGCGCTCTTCCGGCCCAAGGCCGATGGAGGAGGCATAAGCCCGTGTAAACCGCGGAAAACCAAACAAGTCTGCGGCCCGTGCCTCCCGGGAGTCATAGGTTCCGGGAACGCCAAGCCACATCCGCCCGTCTTCTTCTGCGAGAAGGAGATGGCCGTAGCAGCGGTATCCGTGAAGCAGGAAGCTGTTGTTGGCCAGCGGCCAGAATTTCCGCGGGAGAAGCGAGAGATCTTCGCGGTGGATCTTGCGGGCGAATCTTGCGGAGGGGGCTTCCGGCGGGGCGCCGCCAGAGAGGTCTTCTGCCGGGGGCTCATCGCGGGAAATTACCGGGAAAGTGTCTGCAGGAGCAGCTTCTGATAAAGTGGTATCGCAGAGAACTTCGGATGATGTCTCATCGGAGGAGAGTTCCGCCGGGATCGCATCCTGTGAGGTTTCTGTCGGTTCGGCTGCTGCTTCCGTCGGCTCGGTCATTGTTTCTGTCGGTTCGGCTGCAGTTTCCGCCGGTTCTGCTGTTTCTGGCTCTGCGTTTTGCTGGGCGGAAGCATTTTCCGCGGCCTGTACTTCGATGGGGACAGAAGCATTCGAGGCATCAGCGTGTATACTGGTTTTCGTGCCGGACAGGAATTGTTCCGGCATTTTTTTGACGGGCGGATGCATCATGCTGATATCGATATCGAAGAAAAGGTCGGAAGCCATCCAGAACAGGGTGTCTCTGTCGGAGGGCGGCTTTATAATGAATCCGTCGATCTGCGTAAGGGGACGGCCTTCCGGGAAGTTGGATTCTGCAACCGGAAGCCGCGCGGAGATGTTCTTGCGGAAACAATTCAGTGAAGCAATCTGGGACGAGGTTACATGGATCTGATCGTCGTCGCGGTAAAAGGCATGCAGTTCCACGGAAGCTCCGTTTCCCACAGGGATTCCGCGGACATTGATCTGCAGGATGCAGGAACGATAATGGCGGGAGATGCGGATAAAGCCCACGTTTCTCCTCCGCTTATTATTTTCGTATTCATAGAGATAGAATGTACCTGGATTCATAGGCTGTAATTCCCTCTGGTCTTGTCTTTTTCATTTCAGTCTATTCCGCAGAGCAGAGAAAAAGAACAGTGGGTGAAAGGAAAATCATGAAAGAAAAGAGTATGGAGTATCAGGAAGATCAGAAGAACATGGATGAGAAATATATGAAGGAAGCCATCCGCCAGGCAAAGAAAGCCTACAAGCTGGACGAGACGCCCATCGGCTGCGTTATTGTCTGTGAGGGGAAGATCATAGGCAGAGGATATAACCGGAGAAATACGGATAAGAGCCCGCTCGCGCATGCGGAACTCTCGGCGATCAAGAAGGCGAGCCGGAAGCTTGGAGACTGGCGGCTGGAAGAGTGCACCCTCTATGTGACGCTGGAACCGTGTCAAATGTGTGCCGGGGCGATCATCCAGGCACGGGTGCCCCGGGTGGTAGTGGGATGC
Organism: uncultured Eubacteriales bacterium; assembly: GCA_949283695.1. Classification (GTDB taxonomy): domain Bacteria; phylum Bacillota; class Clostridia; order Lachnospirales; family Lachnospiraceae; genus Mediterraneibacter. The sequence goes on from CASDTX010000018.1 coordinate 41,014, forward strand.
ATGAACCCCAAGGCGGGCTGCGCGGGCTCGGTCTTGAATCTGCTGAATGTAGCTGCGTTTAACCACCAGGCGGAGCTGACAACCGGAGTACTGGAGGAAGAGTGCAGCGCGCTGATGACCGGGTTCTTCCGGGAGCTGCGGGAGCGCAAGAAGATGCTGAAGAAGAGTGCGGCGCCATAATTTTCACTGCTGATCAGCAACCATGCACACCTTCGCAGCCAGGCGGAAATATTTGTTTATTTTTTCTTTTCCTCCCGGAAGTATTTGGGAGACATTCCGTACACATTTTTAAACGCGCGTGAGAAATGCAGCTGGTTTGCGTAGCCCACGGCGTTTCCGATCTCGTTAATAGAGAAGTCTGTGGTGATCAGAAGCTGGGCGGCCCGGGACATTCTGTACTTGATCAAGTATTCCTGGGGGCCTTGTCCAATCCGTTCTTTGAACAATTTCAGAAGTTGATTCCGGTGAATGTTGCACTGTGCGGCAATGGATTCCACCGAGATATCGTTCATAAAGTTTTTCTCAATATATAAAAATGCAGTCTGCAGATAATAGTCAGAAAGGGACCCGCCGGGGCTGAGGATGCTGACTGGTTTCCCGGCAGCGCGGATCAGGCAGTCGGCAAATTCATACAGCCGTGCCTGTTTGTAGAAATGAGTTCCTTCCGCGGGGGAAGCGAGTGCCATCATAGTTTCCTGAAGCCGGATGGAGAGCAGCCTGTCAGAGGATTTCCAGATTGGAGCCGGGACAGAAAGTCCGGCCTGTGAGATGATCTCCGAGGAATAGACGCCGTCAAATTCGATCCAGACGTATTCCCAGGGATGGTCTTTGTCGGCCCAGTATGTGGTCACCTGGCCGGGGAAAATCAGGAATCCCTGGCCTGTATGAATGTGAAAATGGCGTTCATTTTTGTCCTCGTCTTCTGTCATCAGCGTTCCTGCGCCGGAGATTACATAATGAAACAGGTAATGATTTCTCGTGCATGGTCCGAAAGATGCAGCTCCGTCATTGTCGGCATATCCTGCCTGATAAGGATTCAGATCAAGGAAGTTCTCGTTTGGGAACAGATAGAATAATCCGGGTTTCATTGTCCGCGTCTCCTTTCGATTTATAAACTGGCGTTGATGCACAAAGGGCAGCGCGCCTCAGCCCACGTAATTTCGATTATCATCATTATATACCAAAATGCACATGCATGTATACCATTTTTTCGAGTGGTGCATTTTGGTATAAAATTGCCTTCATGCCGATATGGAAGGAAGCGGGATGGGTTGATAGAATATAGCTACAATAACATGTTAGAGAAAAAGCAGAAACGGCCGTCTGCAGAAAAGAAGAGCAGGATTATACAAGATTCTGGACAAAAGGAGGATCATTTACATGAATAAGTTATGGAAAAGAGTACTTGCGGCGTCAATGGCAGGGACCATGGTTTTCGGACTCTCAGCCTGCGGTTCATCCGGCGGCAGCGGAAGCGGCGACGGAAAGCTGGTCTTCATGATCTGGGATTCCGGACAGAAGAGCGGCATGGAAGCGATTGCTGAGGCTTACATGGAGGAACATCCGGATGTGACAATCGAAGTGCAGGCGTCCGGCTGGGATGAGTATTGGACGAAACTGGAAGCTGCGGCCAAGAGTAATTCTCTTCCGGATATTTTCTGGATGCATTCCAATCAGATGTATACATATGCGGATGCCGGAATTCTGGCTGACTGCACGGAGATTGTTGACGAATCCGATTATTCCGAGATCTCTGTGGAGAACGCGAAAGGCAGTGACGGCAAGATCTACGGAGTTCCGAAAGATAAGGATACAATCGCATTATTGTACAACAAAGAACTCTTTGATCAGGCAGGTGTGGCATATCCCAGCGCCGGCTGGACCTGGGATGACCTGACAGACGCCTCTCAGAAGATCTATGACGCAACCGGTAAATACGGATATATGGCATACTCTCATGACCAGGTGGGCTACTGGAACTTTGTATACCAGAATGGCGGGCAGATCCTGAATGAGGACGGATCTGAGGCTATGTATACAGAGACAGCGACCTCTGACGCCATCAAATACTACATCGGTCTTCAGCAGAATGACTGGTGCCCGACTCAAGAGCAGTTCGCGAATACCGGGGCAGCTGAGATGTTCTTCTCCGGGCAGGGAGCGATGTATTATGCAGGCAACTGGGATCTGGCAAATCTGTGTGCAACTTACCCGGATATGAACGGGAAATGGGATGTGGCGGTTCTGCCGAAATGCCCGGATCCGGCTGAAGGCGACGGACGTGCAGTCATCTCCAACAGTGTATCTTATGCGACGGCAGCCGAAGGAGACAACCATGATATCGCCATGGATTTCCTTCAGTTCCTTGGATCAGAAGAGGGCCAGAGAATTCAGGGAGAATCCGGAGTGGCAATCCCGGCTTACAACGGCCTTGAGGATACCTGGGTGCAGACATTTGCCAACCAGGGATACGAAGTAAACGTAGGCAATCTGATCGAGCAGTTTGATTACAGTGTGAAATACGTGAACAATGCATCACGCCGTGCATGGGAGCCGGAAGTAGAGCAGACAGTGCTTGATATCTATGCAGGCAATCTGACCGTAGACGAAGGAATCCAGCAGATGCAGGACGAGGTGACACAGGCAATCGCGGATCAGTAAGATTTGAAGGAGGAACTCCTGATGAAGAAATCAAAGAAACTTGGTCAGGATAATGCGTGGGGCTATCTGCTGATAGCTCCCACGATTATCGGACTTTTCATTTTAAATGTGTACCCGTTCATCGACACCATCATCTTAAGCTTCTGTAAGAGCGGTGTGTTTGGCGGGAGAGAATTTGCCGGCCTGCAGAATTATGCGGAAATGTTCGGAAGCGGCGAGTTCTGGCAGGCGCTGTGGAATACGGTTTATTTCTGTATCCTGACCGTTCCGGTAGGCGTATTTCTCGCCCTTCTGGTGGCCATTCTGCTGAATGCCAAGGTCAAAGGGAAAGTTGTATTCCGCGCGATCTTCTTCCTGCCCATGGTTGTGGCTCCGGCTGCGGTGGCAATGGTCTGGAAATGGATGTTCAACTCAGAGTACGGAATTATCAATACGGTCTTCCATCTGGATGCAGGCTGGACGACGAATCCGAATCTGGTCATCCCCACAGTCGCAATCGTGGCGGTCTGGAGTGCCATCGGATATGACGCAGTCCTGCTTCTCTCGGGAATCCAGAATATCTCGAAGAGCTACTATGAGGCGGCAAGTCTAGACGGATGTACCAAGCTGCAGCAGTTCCGCTATATCACGCTGCCGATGGTATCGCCCACGCTGTTCGTTGTGCTGATCATGCGTCTGATGGCATCTCTGAAAGTCTACGATCTGATCTACATGATGATCGGAGAGGGCAATCCGGCGCTGAGCAAGTCTCAGTCACTGATCTATCTGTTCTACCGTGAATCCTTTATCAAAGGCGACAAGGGAATGGGATCTGCGATCGTCATTGCGACCGTTCTTCTGATCGGCATCATCACGGCGATTCAGTTCGTGGGGCAGAAGAAGTGGGTTAATTACGAAGTATAGGAGGCGGATAAGATGAAAAAGAAAAAGACGTTGTCAACGGTTTTAATCTATGTCGCCCTGATCATCGGAGCAGTGATTATGGTATTCCCGTTCATCTGGATGATCCTTACCGCTGTCAAGACGAATGCGGAAGTTCTGCAGGTGCCGCCGACGATCCTTCCCGAGAAATGGGATTTCTCCTCGTTCGGCAAAGTATTTGACCTGCTGCCGTTCGGCCATCTGTATCTGAACACGGGGCTGATGATTCTCTTCCGTGTCCTGTGCGCAGTCGCCTTCAGCTCCATGGCGGGCTACGCGTTCGCAAAACTGGATTTTAAAGGAAAGAATTTCTTCTTCACCCTTGTAATCGTGCAGCAGATGATCCCCGGACAGATCTTTATCATCCCGCAGTATGAGATGGTATCTGCGGTTGGGATGACGGATACGATCTTCTCGCTGGTATTTCCGGGACTTGTCAGCGCGTTCGGTACCTTCTTTTTAAGACAGGCTTATATGGGAATCCCGGACGAGATCGCAGAAGCGGCGTACCTGGACGGATGTAACCGGTGGCAGACGTTTACGAAAGTCCTGTTCCCGCTGACGAAATCATCTGTGGCGGCCCTGGCTGTATTTACGGCAGTGTTCTCTTATGCAGACCTGCTCTGGCCGTTGGTTGCCAATACGAATATCAATTCCACGACGCTGTCAGCAGGTCTCTCTACACTGAACAGTCTGTCCAGCACGAACTATCCGGTGCTGATGGCAGGATCCCTGCTCGCGATGCTGCCGATGGTGATCTTGTATCTGATCTTCCAGAAACAGTTTATCGAAGGTGTGGCAATGACCGGAGGAAAATAATAAAGAGGTACAGTCTATGGAACTTATCACATTACAGACAAAGAATACGACTTACCAGATGGGAATCAATGATTTGGGTTTTTTGCTTCATTTATATTACGGGCCAAGAGCTGAGGGCGATATGAGCCGTCTGCTCGACGCCCGGGACAGAGGCTTTTCCGGAAATCCCTATGAGATGGGACTGGACCGGACGTTTTCCACAGATGTGGTGCCGCTAGAGTACCCATGCTATGGAAACGGGGATTATCGAAGTCCGGCCTTCAATGTCCGAAGCAGCCGCGGAGTATTCGGCGCGGATTTAAGATTCAAGAAATGGGAGATGAAATCCGGAAAATACAGCATCCCGGGCCTGCCTGCCGTCTTCTGCGATGAGGAAGAGGCATACACGGCGGAGATTCTGCTGGAGGATGAGGCTTTAAGGCTGGAAGTCCTCCTCCGGTACGGGGTGCTGCCCGGGATTGATGTGATTACGCGCAGCGTGGTCGTGCGCAACAGAGGAAAAGAAACGGTGTACATTGACAAAGTGTACAGCGCCTGCCTTGATTTTATCAGTGGAAATTATGGGCTCCTTCACTTTTGCGGCAGGCACACCATGGAAAGAAATCTGGAGCGTGTTCCGGTCATTCACGGGAAACAGCAGTTTGGAAGCCGCAGAGGAACGTCCAGCCACCAGCACAATCCGTTCTTCATCCTGGCGGATGAGGAGACAACGGAAGACTATGGTTCCTGTTACGGGATGGCGTTCCTCTACAGCGGCAACTTCTCCTTTGAGGCAGAGAAAGACCAGTATCATCAGACAAGGATCCAGATCGGGATGCTGGATGAGATGCTGGATGCTCCGCTGGAACCGGGCGAAGAATTCTTCAGCCCGGAGGCCGCGATGGCATATACGTCAGAAGGATTAACAGCACTGTCGCATATCTATCATGATCTGATACGGAACCATGTGTGCCGCGGCAAGTACAAGAATGCGTCCCGCCCGGTCCTGGTCAACAACTGGGAAGCCACTTATATGGACTTTGACGGGGAGAAGCTGATCGAGATCGCCCGCAGGGCAGCAGAACTGGGGCTTGATATGTTCGTGCTTGACGATGGCTGGTTCGGCAAGAGAGACAGAGACATCAGCGGACTCGGCGACTGGACCGTCAATGAGAAGAAGCTGGGAGGACCGCTGTCAAAGCTTGCGGACGCGGTCAATGGTCTGGGGATGAAGTTTGGTCTTTGGATCGAGCCGGAGATGGTGAATGAGGACAGCGATCTGTACAGGGAACATCCGGACTGGGCCTATGTGATACCGGGCAGGAAGCCCAACAGGTGCAGGAACCAGCTCGTTCTTGATTTCTCACGGCCCGAAGTGGTGGATTACATTTTCGAAAGCATTACCCGGGTGATTGACTCGGCAAATGTGGAATATATCAAGATGGATATGAACCGGAGCATCTGCGATGTCTTCACGGCAGTGGAGGGATATCAGAACTATGGGAAGATCATGCACGAATATGTGCTTGGCGTCTATGATTTCCTGGAGCGGTTAAACCAAAGGTATCCGGAGCTGCTCATAGAAGGATGCAGCGGCGGAGGGGGGAGATTCGATATGGGAATGCTCTATTATACGCCGCAGATCTGGTGCAGTGATAATACGGATGCCATTGAGCGTATCCGCATTCAGCACGGAACTTCCTTCTGCTATCCGCCTTGTACAATGGGCGCCCATGTCTCTGCGGTTCCGAATCATCAGACCGGCCGGATAACGGATATTAAGACCCGGGGTGTTGTAGCTATGGCCGGAAGCTTCGGGTATGAGCTGGATCTGAACCTTCTCACAGAAGAAGAGAAAGCGGAAGTAAGAGGACAGATCAGAGACTATAAAAAATATGAACACCTGATTCTGAGCGGAGACTACTACCGGCTCCATACCCCGGGGAAAGATACAGAGGCGGCAGCCTGGGCTTTCGTGAGCAAAGATCAGAAGGAAGCGCTCCTGAGTATTGTATCTCTCGATACCCATGGAAACGAACCTGCGAATTATATCCGGCTGAGAGGGCTGAGACCGGATCTTGTATATCACTGCGGGGAAGGCGGAGAACTGTACAGCGGAGCTGTGCTGATGCATACCGGATATCCCGTGCCGATTGTGCCGGGAGAGTATAAGGCATGGCAGATCCATCTGACCGCGCAGTCCGCCGGATCGTTGGAAGTGCCGTTATAGGGGGATAAAATAAAAACGCTGACAGTGTCCTGAGAAAGGCTGCTGTCAGCGTATATTTTTATGTACTTTGTATTCTTTTTTTCGTGCATTGCGCTTCGAACTTGACCAACAGGCGTTACCCCGGCAGTTGACTCAGCCCAGGCACCCTCACGGCACCCGAGAGCTCCTCCTTAGTGCTGCTCCGTTCCCGGCCTGACACGGTTCACAGGTTCCCGTCGCGTGAGACCCAAACATCAACATCACTTACCGGGGGCAGCCCCGCCAGCTGCCGCCCTCTGCGCAATATCACCCCTGCTATAGCGGATTGCAGGTACAAGGTACCGCTAACACCCCGGCTGCACGAGCATTAATTTACACGATTTTCAGAGAAATGTCAATGCATTTTGATTTTTTTCCGCTTCCGGATGCAGTTAACCGGAAATGCTGGCGAACCAGATGGCTGGACTTAAAGTTCTAATTCGTCGGCACTTGGGATGTAGGACTGGGAGTACAGGATCACCATATCGCCTTCCCGCAGGATCATGTTTCCGTTCGGGATCATGACCCGCTCTTTTCGTTTCACGAGTACGATGATGGTATGCCGTGAGATATCCAGTTCCCGGATGCGGTGGCCGTTCCAGGGATTGCTTTTCTGCAGGATGATTTCTTTCAGCCGGATGTGCTCCTTATCCTGGAAGGATTCTGCCGCCAGTACCATGATATCGTCCGCACGGAGGACCAGATTCCCACGGGGGACAAGGATCTTATGGTTGCGCTGTACCACAGCCGCGATCACCCGTTCAGGCAGGTGGAGCTGGGACAGGCTTTTATTGACCCAGGAATCTCGCTCTGTGAGGTGAATCTTAATGAAGTGGACGTCTTCTTCCTGCCCGTATTCGCTGATCCGTTTGATCCGGGAGTACTGATCGACAAATCCGGCGGAAATAATACCGGTGGGGATGGCGACCATGCCCACCCCCAGGAAGGTGATGAAGATTCCGAACAGCTTGCCGATGGGCGTGATGGGGTAGATGTCCCCGTAGCCCACGGTCAGAAGCGTGGATGCTGCCCACCAGATGCCGGAGAAGGCGTTCTCGAAGACGTCGGGCTGGGCTTCGTGTTCCAGACTGTACATGCACAGGCTGGACGCCAGCATGAGGATCAGGATAATGAAGACAGAAGAAAAGAGCTGCTGCCGCTTCCCCCGGAGAACATCGGTAATCAATTTGAAAGAGTCATAGTAAGAGTTGATCCGGAACAGCCGGAAAATGCGCATGATTCTGAGCATGCGGAACGCCACGGCCCCGGAAGGGAAGAAAATGGGCAGGTAATAAGGCAGGAATGAGAGCAGGTCCACGATTCCTGTAAACGAGAAGATGTATTTGAAAGCCGCACGGGGCGGATTGAATTCGGGGTACATATATTTAGAGATCCACAGCCGCAGCATACAGTCAAGGCAGAAAGAAGCCACGGTGATCTGTTCAGCAAGAATCAGAAGCTCACCGTATTTTGCACGATAGGTTTCATAGGTAAAGAGAATGCTCACCGCAAGGTTGAGAACAATGCAGAACATGTATACAGTGTCATAGATCCGTCCAATCCTGTCGAAACCGGTTCTGACTTCAATAATTTCATATACACGGTAACGAAAATGTTCGATTTTCTCTTTCATCTCAGCGGCCCCCCTGAAACTATTTTCTACATTATACTACATATTTCGCGATCTGCAATGCAGCAGTTGTTCTGCGGCGCGGAAACAGTGCAAGAGAATTGCAGGAAGCGGGAAATAGTGATAGAATAGGTAGAAATCTCGTGAAAAAGGAGCGCGCCGATGAAGATTCTTTTGATGGCGGTCAATGCAAAATATATTCACTCCAACCTGGCGGTATACAGTCTGAGAGCTTATGCACAGCAGGGCGGCGCGTCAGCTGATATCGCGGAGTATACGATCAATCAGCAGACAGAGGAGATCTTGATGGATGTGTATAAGAGACGTCCGGATGTCCTCTGTATTTCCTGTTATATCTGGAATATCTCGCAGGTCGAGGAGCTGATCCGGGAGATCCCGAAGATCCTGCCGGAAGTTCAGATCTGGCTGGGAGGACCGGAGGTATCTTATAATGCGCGGGATGTGCTGGAGAAATATCCTCAGACGGCGGGAGTCATGCAGGGGGAAGGCGAGGAGACGTTCCTCGAACTGACCGGCGTCTGGAGGCAGAGGAAGGGATGCGTACTCTCTGAGATCCGAGGGATTACTTACCGGCGGCAGGACGGCGTGATCATAGAGAATCCGCCCAGACCGGTGATGGATCTGAGTAAAGTTCCCTTCGTCTATGAGCAGATCGAAGACTTCGAGAACCGGATCATCTACTATGAGTCCAGCCGCGGGTGCCCGTTTGCGTGCAGCTACTGCCTGTCCTCAGTGGATAAATGTCTCCGTTTCCGGGATTTGGAGCTTGTGAAGCAGGAGCTGCAGTTCTTCATTGATCATGAGGTGCCTCAGGTGAAGTTCGTGGACCGGACATTTAACTGCCGCCGCGAACATGCGATGGCGATCTGGAGCTACATCAAGGAGCATGACAGGGGGATCACGAATTTTCATTTCGAAGTGGCGGCGGACCTTCTGCGGGAAGAGGAGATTTCTCTGATCCGTTCCATGAGAGCGGGCCTGATTCAGCTGGAGATCGGTGTTCAGTCGGCCAATGAGAATACGATCCGTGAGATCAGAAGGGTCATGAACCTGGAGCGGGTGGAAGCGGTTGTGAGCAGGATCCGGGAGAACCGGAACGTGCACCAACATCTGGATCTGATCGCGGGACTCCCCTGGGAGGATTATGAGAGCTTCGCCCGTTCGTTCAACCGGGTGTATGCCATGGAGCCGGATCAGCTGCAGCTGGGATTTCTGAAAGTGCTGAAAGGGTCGCTGATGCATGAGAAAGCCGGGGAGTATGGTCTGATCTGCCAGGAGCGGCCGCCTTATGAGGTGCTCTCTACCAACTGGCTGTCTTATGGGGATGTGATCAGACTCAAAGGCGTGGAGGAGATGGTGGAGGTATATTATAACAGCGGACAGTTCCGTTATACGATGTTCCATCTGCAGGAGGAATTCTCCTCTCCGTTTGCCATGTATGAGGCGCTGGCAGCATATTATGAAGAACATGGACTGTTCCGCGTGAAGCATTCCAGGATCGCCAGGTATGAGATTCTGAATCGTTTTATTATGTCCGTGCTCGGTGGGCAGATAAACGGAGAGAAAATGACCGGCGGAGATGCGGGAACGCGGGATCCGCAGAAAAAGGCAGAAGCATACAGGGAATGGTTGACATTGGACCTGTATCTGAGAGATAATGTGAAAAACCGTCCCGGGTTCCTGGGGGAAAGCCAGGTAGATCCTGACGAGGCGGCAGATTTCTACAAGCAGGAGGAAGCCGGGCACAGATATCTGCCCGGATATCGCGGATATGACAGGAGACAGATGCGCAAGATGACGCATCTGGAGCGAATCGGCGGGGCCCTGCTGCTGTTTGATTATCTGGAGAGAGACCCGCTCACAGGAGATGCGCGGATCTGCAGGATCTAGTACATCGTTTGATAAATAACTGGACCAATCGCGCAGTTATTTTCGAAACGATGTACTAGGAAAGGAAACGGATGGATTATGAATTTTCATGATAAAAAAGTAAGAAGGATCATATCAGTTATTATCCTGCTCGTTGTCGTGGCTATGGTAGTGACGATGATTGTGCCCTATCTGGTGTGACAGAATCACGGAGAGGATTATGAGATACGGAAAGATCACACAGACCGCATGGCAGCGGTCTGTCCGGAAACAACTGCATACGAGAGGGCCGGAACTTCTCTTCGGGCCTACACCGTGGGAGGCCTGTTCCGGACTGGCCGCGGAGGGTGCCGGAGACAAGGGATTCCTGTGGACGGAGGCCCATGCTTACGGCCGTTCCGGGCGAACCGGATTCTACGCGGTTCTGCAGGCAGCCGGAGAACTGGCGGCCAGAGGAGCCCGGATCTGCAGCGTATCTGTGCGGGTCCTGCTGCGGCCGGACGCGGAAGAAGAGGAACTGAGGGAACTGACGGCAGGGATCGAGGATGCCTGCGCCGGTCTGGGGATCTGTGTAAGTACTTTTCAGGGCGAGGTTACGCCTGCGGCTGCGCAGAATACCGTGTTTGTCACAGGGGCGGGAACGATCCGGTCAGAGGCGGAGACAAGAGAAACCCGGGAAAGTTCCCATCCGGGCGCGGATCCGGCGGCCTGCGGCAGGCGGGATGATGGATCCGGGCAGGAGATCCTGCTCTGCGGGTACGCGGGACTGGAGGGAACCCTCCGTGTTCTGGGTGAGGCAGAGGAGGAACTGAAGACCCGGTTTGTGCCTGCGTTTCTTGCCCGGACAGAGGCGCTGAAAGACGAGCTTGTCACGCCGGATCAGCTGCTGGCGGCTCAGTACCAGGGCGGACGGATCACAGCGGTCCGCCAGATCGGAAGCGGCGGCGTACTGGCAGCGCTCTGGGAGCTGGCGGAGATCCTGCATACAGGGCTGGAAGCAGACCTGAGAGCTGTGGCGCTGAAGCAGGAGACGGTAGAGATCTGCGAGTTCTTCCGCCTGAATCCTTATCAGATGACGTCGGCGGGGAGCTTCCTGATCGTGACGGAAGATGCGGAGATCGTGCTGAACGTGCTTGAGAAGGCGGGGGCGCGAGCCGGAAGGCTTGGGGTTACGAAAGCGCAGAATGCGCGGGTGATCACAAGCGGAGAAGAGACAAGATATCTGGACCGTCCTGCGCCGGATGAGCTGGTGCGCTGGACGGCAGAGCGGACAGGAATCAGAGAATGACCATTTTATCAGGAGGATATAAGGAAATGAATGATAAGAAAGAAGCTTTGAGAATTGAGATCTTAAAATATATTGAAAAGCACAGCCGTGTGGATCTGGGAGAACTGGCAGTGCTGCTGGGCGTGGAAGAGACGGATGTGGCCAATGAGATGGCGCAGATGGAGAAGGAGAAAGTGATCTGCGGCTACCATACACTGATTGACTGGGATAAGGCCGGAGTAGAGATGGTGACGGCGCTGATCGAGGTGCGTGTGACGCCCCAGAGGGACCGGGGCTTCGACCGGATCGCGGAGCGGCTCTATAATTATCCGGAAGTGTATGCGGTGTATCTCATATCCGGAAGTTATGACCTGCTGGTCACGCTGGAAGGAAAGACGCTCAAAGAAGTGTCACGGTTCGTATCCGAGAAGCTTTCACCCATTGACGGCGTCCTGAGCACGGCTACGCATTTTATTCTGAAGAAATATAAAGACCACGGCACCATTATGGTGACAAAGAAAGAGTCAGAAAGGATACCGGTGACACTGTAATGAGAAATCCATTATCGAAAAAAATCATTGACATACAGCCCTCGGGCATCCGTAAATTCTTTGACGTGGCAAATGAGATGAAAGACGCGATCTCACTTGGCGTCGGCGAGCCGGACTTTGACACCCCCTGGCGGATCCGCGAAGAGGGCATCTTCTCTCTGGAGAAGGGGAAAACATTCTACACCTCCAATGCAGGACTGAAAGAACTGCGGCAGGAGATCACCAAATATCTGGAACGGACGATTCAGGTATCTTATGATCCCATGAAAGAGACCCTGGTGACGGTGGGAGGGAGCGAGGCTATTGATGTGGGCCTGCGCTGTATGCTGGATCCGGGGGATGAGGTGCTGATCCCTCAGCCCAGTTATGTATCCTATCTGCCCTGTACGGTGATGGCGGACGGTGTGCCGGTGGTGGTGCCGCTTCAGTATGAAAATGAGTTCAAGCTGACAGTCGAGGACCTGGAGAAATATACCACCCCCAAGACGAAAGTCCTGATCATGCCGTTCCCCAACAATCCTACCGGATCGATCATGACGAAGGAGGATCTGGAGCCTGTGGCAGAATTCGTGAGAGAGCACGATCTGTATGTGCTGTCTGACGAGATCTATTCAGAACTCACGTATAAGACAAAACACGTTTCCATCGCGTCGATGCCGGGGATGCGGGAGCGAACCCTGGTGATCAACGGATTTTCAAAAGGCTTTGCCATGACCGGATGGCGCCTCGGGTTCTGCTGCGGACCGGGAGTGATTATTGAACAGATGACGAAGCTTCACCAGTTTGCCATCATGTGTGCGCCTACCACAAGCCAGTATGCGGCGGTGGAAGGATTGAGGAACTGCGGCGACGAGGTGGAAGAGATGCGGAAAGCCTATAACCAGAGGAGACGGTTCCTCATGCATGAGTTCGCGCGGATGGGGCTGGAATGCTTTGAACCGTTCGGCGCGTTCTATGTCTTCCCCAGCATTCAGGAGTTCCACATGACTTCAGAAGAGTTTGCCACCAGACTGCTGGAAGAGGAGAAGGTGGCGGTGGTGCCGGGAACTGCATTCGGCGAGTGCGGGGAAGGATTCCTGCGGATCTCTTATGCGTATTCCCTGGAAGATCTGAAGGAAGCGCTGGGGCGGCTGGGGAATTTCATCCAGAAGCTGAGAAATGAAAGACCGTGAGAAGGCAGGAACAGCAAATGATCAACATCGTACTTCTTGAACCGGAGATCCCGGCAAATACGGGGAATATCGGCAGGACCTGCGTGGCAGCAGGCGCCCGTCTCCATCTGATCGAGCCTCTGGGCTTCAGCCTCTCGGAGAAGGCGCTGAAGCGGGCCGGCATGGACTACTGGAAGGATCTTGACGTGACGACCTACATGAATTATGAGGAGTTCCTGGAGAAGAATCCGGGAGCCAGGATCTACATGGCGACAACCAAGGCGGAAAAACTATATACAGAAGTCTCCTACGAACCGGACTGCTTTCTCATGTTTGGGAAGGAGAGCGCGGGGATCCCGGAAGAACTTCTGGTCGAGAACCGGGAGAACTGCGTGCGCATACCCATGATGGGGGAGATCCGTTCTCTGAACCTGGGGAATTCTGCGGCTGTGGTGCTCTATGAGGCTCTGCGGCAGAACGGGTTTGCGGGGATGCAGCGGGAAGGAAAGCTGCATCATCTGAACTGGGACGGCGGACCGGCTGCCGGGCAGGCGGAATCGAATCCGGATCGGAGATAAGAGTGATGAGGGCTGCAGAGAATCTGCAGCTCTTGATTTTTGGCAGTTTACACAAAATTAATTAAAAATATTAATCAAAAAGACGAAAATAAAAAATCTCTAAAAAATCCATTGCCTAATCAGAAAACAGGGGTTATAATGCACATAGAAATCGCGGATATGGCTGTGAAAATAAGTGAAAATAGTAAAAGAGCATATCTGCGGTCCCTTTTTTTAACCATATTAATTAACAGATTTAATCAAATGAAGGAGGAAGAAAAATGAAGTATTTTCTGGACAGCGCAAAGATTGAGGAGATCAAAGAGGCTTACCACACATTCGGGATCGACGGAGTGACGACGAATCCGAGACATATCATGGTGAGCGGCAAGCCGTTCCTGACCGTGATCAAGGAACTGGCTGACTGGGTGAAAGAGGAGGGGATCGAAGGATACGAGAAGTTCCCGATCTCTGTGGAGATCAATCCTCATCTTGACGATCCGGATGTGATGTATGAAGAAGGAAAGAAGATCGCTGCGATGAGCAGCAACTTTGTCATTAAGATTCCGTCTACTTATGCAGGAATCCAGGCAGCACGCAGGCTGGAAGCAGACGGTGTCCGCACCAACGTGACCCTGGTATTCTCTCCGGCACAGGCGATCCTTCCGGCGAAGAACGGCTCTCTGTTCGTATCCCCGTTCATCGGATGGAAAGAGGCAAACGGTGAAGACTGCAAGGAATATATCAAAAACATCGTAAAGATCTATGAGAACTACGGCTTCAAGGGAAAGACACAGATCATCTGTGCTGCAATCAGAACGCCGAAGCAGATCGCGGACTGCGCGGAGGCAGGAGCTGACATCGTCACAACCGGTCTGGCAGTCTATCAGGACAGCATCAAACATGCTTACACGAATCAGGGATTGGAGACATTCCGGAATGCCTGGGACAACACAGCGGCAGAATAAAGCATAAAGGATGATCAAAAGGAAGGAAAGAAGGCAGAGAAAATGAAGATAGGTTTCATCGGACTTGGCATCATGGGCGAATCCATGAGCGAGAATATTATTAAGAAACATGATGACGAGGTTTATGTATTTGACTTTGTGAAAGAGAAGGTAGAACTCCTTGTGGAAAAGGGAGGAATCGGATGCAGCAGCTCACTGGAGCTTGCGGGGAAGGCAGATGTGATTATTTCCATGGTTCCCAAGTCAGAGCACTCCATGTCCGTATACAAAGAGATCCTTCCGGCCCTGGATGAAAGCAAGCTCTGTATAGATATGAGCACCATTGATCCGTCTGTGTCCGTGGAGATCTCGGAGATGGTGAAGAAGACAGGCGCTCAGTTCGTAGACGCGCCGGTCGTAAAGTCCAAGCCGGCGGCGATTGCCGGGAAGCTGGGGATCTACATGGGCGGAGATGAGGATGCCTGCAGGAAGGCAGAACCGATCCTGGCCTACATGGGCGAAAATATCATCCGTATGGGAAGCAACGGCAAGGGCCTTGTCATGAAGATCTGTCATAACGCGCTTGTATCCCAGATTCAGAACGGTGTGAATGAGACATTGACTCTGGCTCAGAAATACGGGATCGATATTGACAGCTATACCACAGCGATCTCTTACGGCGGAGGACAGAACTTCTATCTTGACTCCAAATCAGCGCCGATCAAGAATGAGGATTATACGACAGCATTCTCCATCGAGAACATGTACAAGGATGTGAACATCTGCATGAACATGGCGCAGGAGCAGGGGATGAATCTGGCCGGGGAAGCTGCCGCAAAGGCTGTTTATGACAAAGCGATGGAGTGCGGATACGGCAAAGAAGACTTCTGCGCGACAATCAAAGCAGTGCGTGAAATGCAGAAATAAAAAAGGATGTAAAAGAGATGCTGGAAAGATTAAATCAGAAAAATGACGTGGTGATTCACAGTGTCAGAGAAGCATGTTTCAAAAGCTACGGGCGCGTCATAGAAGGGTATGATTTCTCGGAGCTGACATCATATATGGAAAACCATACCTCTATTCCGGAGAACGGAAACGTATATACGCCTTCTGTACCGGAGATGGAGGAGACGGAAGCAGCGGAGAGGATCCGCACAGTGCTCTATGGGGAGATGCCGATTGAGATCGGATACTGCAACGGCCGCAATACGACGTATAATGGATTCGAGTACCACAAGGGAAGTGAAATCAACATCGCGGTGACAGACTTTATGCTCGTTCTGGGACATACATGGGATATTGCAGACAATACATACGCTGTGGAAGACGCGGAAGTGTTTTACATAGAGAAGGGGACGGCGATTGAGATGTATCAGACGACGCTCCATCTGTCCCCGTGCCGTGTGTGTGACGAAGGATTCAAAGACATCGTGGTTCTGCCGCGCGGAACGAACACACCGCTGGAGCACAAAGAAGAAGGTCAGGAGGGGGAAGGCAGGCTTCTGCTTCAGAAAAATAAATGGGTGCTTGCGCATCCTGAACGAGAGCCGCTGATCCGGCAGGGAGCTCATCCGGGTGTGACCGGAGAGAACAAAGAACTGTTTTATTAAAAAATCCATACGCTGCCGGAAGCGAAATACTGGACATATTTGACGGCTTCCGGTACGTATGGAAATGAAAATTAAAATTTTCGAGAGTATTTTACCATAAGAAAAATGACGGCGTAACTGTCAGTTTATACAAATATTCTTAGGGAATGGAGGAAAATATGGAACATTTAGGGTTTACTTTAGTGACATTTATACTTTTTACAGCAATGGTCGGTGTTATTTCCGGAAAGATCGTCAGCGGATCTGACGACCAGAAGACGGCCAAAGGATATTTCCTCGCAGGCAGCGGCCTGGGCGGAACCTTTATCGCAGGATCTATGCTGCTGACCAACCTGTCAGCGGAGAACCTGGTAGGACTTTCGGGACAGTCGTACGGAGCCAACATGTCAGGTATGGCATGGGAGGCGACAGCAGTGATCGCAACCGTTGTGATGGCATTCGTATTCCTGCCCATGTATCTGCGGAAAGGATATACCACACTCCCGGAATTCATGGAAGAGCGTTACGGAATCGTTGTAAGAAGAATGGTGTCGATTCTTTTCCTGGTGGGGTATCTGTTAGTCGGTATTCCGGTCTGCCTTTATGCAGGTGCAATTGCATTCAATCAGATCTTTGACCTGGGAGAGATCTTCGGCATCAGCGATACGATGGCCCTTACCATTCTGATCGTGCTGGTCGGTATCATCGGAGCACTCTATGCAGTCTTCGGCGGCCTGAGAGCAGTAGCGGTATCGGATACGATCAACGGCATCCTGCTGGTAGTAGGTTCGGTTATTGTCGTGGTATTCGGATTTATCGCGCTGGGGAAGGCGAACGGCGGCGGATTTATCACAGGTGTACAGGATGTACTCAACAATGCGCCTGAGAAACTGAACGCGATCGGGGGAAAGGGCGACCCGGTACCGTTCGCATGTATCTTCACCGGTATGCTGCTGGCGAACCTGTTCTACTGGGGCACGAACCAGGTGCTGATCCAGAGAGCTCTGGGCGCGAAGAACTTAAAAGAAGGACAGAAGGGCGTGCTGATCTCCGGTTTCCTGAAGATGATGGTTCCGCTTCTCCTGGTACTCCCGGGTGTGATCGCGGCAAGGCTTGTGCCTGGGCTTGCGAGCAATGACTTCGCATATCCGACTCTGGTTGCAAGGTCTCTGCCATGGCCGGTGATCGGACTGTTCTGTGCGGCACTGTTCGGCTCCATTATCTCTACTTATAACTCTTTCCTGAATGCGGCAAGTACAGTGTTTATGATGGATATCTACAAACCAATCTTTAACCCGAATCTCTCAGAAGAGAAGACGGTTAAGATGGCGAAGAAGGTCGGCTGGGGATTCGCTGCATTTGCGATTGTCTTCACACCGTTCCTTGACGTACTGAGCACAGGCCTTTATGACTTTGGCCGAAGCTTCACCGGATTCTACAACATACCGATCATCACGATCGTACTGATCGGTATGTTCTCGAAGAAGGGCTCTACACTTGGATCCGTATGCGCGACGATCTTCCATGTGATCTTCTACGCATGCTACAAGTTCTTCTTCCCGGCAATCGACACACCGTTTA
Organism: uncultured Eubacteriales bacterium; assembly: GCA_949283695.1. Taxonomy (GTDB): domain Bacteria; phylum Bacillota; class Clostridia; order Lachnospirales; family Lachnospiraceae; genus Mediterraneibacter. The sequence continues at coordinate 58,805 of CASDTX010000018.1, forward strand.
CAAACGCGGTATGCAGCATCAACTATATGCACATTTACGCGATCTCCTTCCTGATCATGCTGGTGATCATCTTCATCTGCAGCAAGATCGCTCCGAATACAAAGGAATTCGATAAGGGAAGCCAGCGCGATAAGAACTATGACATGACACCGTGGGTACACGGCAAAGCCTTTGCTGTATGGCTGATTTCCTTCCTGATCTACGAGTACTTCATGTTCTCGCCGGCAGGGCTTGCAACGACAGACAAGAATATTGCTTTGATCGCAGGAGTGACAATCGCGCTGATTGTTGAGACGGTAGTGCTCATTATCATGCAGAAAGGGAAGAAACAGGAAACACAGGTACAGGCTGCTGAATAAGCGAGGAGGATCATTATGATGCAGATAATAAGAGAAAACAACGGCTTCAGGCTGATCGCCAACGGACAGGAAATCCTGTCCTGCGGCCCGGATTCCCCGATGATCTATGCGGGATACGGACAGGAAGATGTGGATATGTACCGCGGAAACTTCAAGATCCGGGACTATGTGATCGAGCGCTGCCCGTTAAGCGTAACAGAGATCCGTGAGAATGACGGCAGCCTGGAGCTGGATTTCGAGGGAAAGATTACGGTTCTGGTAAGGGCGGAAGAGGATGTCTGCACACTGGATTTCACCCAGAAGGACGAACATATCAACCGTTTCTGGTTCCGTGTATCCGCGGACAAAGAAGAGAAGTGTTATGGCTGCGGCGAGCAGATGTCCTACTTCAATTTAAGAGGAAGGAACTTCCCGCTCTGGACGTCTGAGCCGGGCGTGGGAAGGGACAAGACGACCTATGTGACATGGCGTTCGGATGTGGAAAATAAAGCAGGCGGCGATTACTATAATACGAACTATCCGCAGCCCACATTCGTTTCCACAAAGCAGTATTATCTCCACGTAGATTCTACAGCTTACGCGGATTTCGACTTCCGCAACAAGGATTTCCATGAGCTTCAGATCTGGGAAGTGCCGCGGCAGATCCGTATCGAGGCGGCAACCGATTATCTTACACTTCTGGAGAAGCTGACCGCGTATTTCGGCAGACAGCCGGAGCTCCCGGACTGGGTGTACAACGGCCTGATCATCGGCGTGCAGGGCGGAAACGAGCGCTCCTTCGGGCTGCTTGACAAGACGCTTGAGAAGGGAATCAAGGTCGCCGGCATCTGGTGTCAGGACTGGTGCGGCAAGCGAGTGACTTCTTTTGGCAAGCGGCTGCAGTGGGATTGGAAATACCATAAAGAGATGTACCCGGATCTTCCGGAGAAGATCAAAGAAGTAAATAAAAAGGGCGTGCGCTTCCTCGGGTATGTAAATCCGTACCTTGTAAATGACGGGGAGCTCTATAAAGAAGGAAAAGAGAAAGGATACTTTGCGACAAAGAGTGACGGAAGCGACTATCTGGTGGACTTCGGCGAGTTCTACTGCGGCGTGGTAGACCTGACCAACCCGGAAGCCTTCGAGTGGTTCAAAGGCGTGATCAAAGAGTATACGCTGGGAATCGGAATCGACGGCTGGATGGCAGATTTCGGCGAGTATCTTCCGACAGATGATATCTGTCTCCACAACGGCGTATCGCCGATGATCGAGCACAACCACTGGCCGGTACTCTGGGCGAAATGTAACTATGAGGCAGTGAAAGAGTCAGGGAAACTGGGCGAGGCAGTCTACTTCATGAGAGCCGGCGGCGCTGGCAGCCAGAAATACTGCACACTTCTGTGGGCAGGCGACCAGTCCGTAGACTTTACCATCCATGACGGGCTGGCATCCGTGATCTGCGGGGCATTGAGCGCCGGGATGATGGGATGCGGCCTCACCCACAGCGATATCGGAGGGTATACGTCTCTGTTTGACAATACAAGGACGAAGGAACTGTTCCTGCGCTGGATTGAGATGGCGGCCTTCACCCCGTTCATGAGAACCCATGAGGGCAACCGGCCGGATACGAACTTCCAGTATTATGACGATGAGGACACCATGGACCGGATGGCAAGACTGGTGGATGTATATACCATGCTTGCGCCATATACGAAGGAACTGGTAAAAGAGAACTCCCAGACAGGGCACCCGGTTCAGCGGCCGCTGTTCCTGCACTATGAGGAGGATAAGAAAGCTTACGATATCCAGTATGAATACCTCTTTCCGGCGCGACATGCTGGTGGCCCCGGTGTATGAGGAAGGACGGCATGACTGGACGCTGTACCTGCCGGAGGATGAGTGGATTCATCTCTGGACAGGCAAAGCATACGGCGGCGGTGAAGTGACTGTCTCGGCAGAACTGGGATATACACCGGTATTCTACCGCAGAGGAAGCAGCCACGAAGCGCTGTTCCGTGAGATCGGAGAGAAATACGGAGTGAAATAAATGAACTATCTAGCATTCTACATCGTGATATTTCTGACCAATATTATACAGGGCATAACGGGCTTTGCGGGGACCATCCTCGCAATGCCCCCGGGCCTGATGCTGGTCGGCTACGACGTGGCGAAGCCGGTGCTGAATGTACTGGCGATTCTGGCCGGGATCTATGTGTTCGCCAGCCAGGGGAAGCATGTGAACTGGAAAGAATTAAGGAAAGTGGTGCTGGTCATGGCAGTCGGCATCTTCTCCGGCATCTTTCTGAAGTCTCTGTTCGTGGATTACGAGAGCCTGCTCTATAAATGCCTCGGAGTATTCGTTCTCGTGCTGGCTGTGCAGGGCTACTGGAAGCTGATCCGGCCGAAACAGGAACCCCGTGAAACAAACGGTTCCCACGCGGCGGCAGAAGCGAAATCCTGCGCGCTGCTGGTGGGGTCCGGCGTGGTGCACGGCATGTTCGTCGCCGGGGGACCGCTGCTCATCGGCTACCTGTCCGGGAAGATCCGGGACAAGGTCAGCTTCCGGGCGACCATATCAACGGTGTGGATCATACTAAACACCATCATCCTGATCGATGATATCCGTGCGGGACTGTGGACACGGGAGCTGATGATGACCCAGCTGATCTCCATCCCCTTCTTCGCGGCCGGAATGATCGCGGGAACCGTGCTCTATAAAAGGATGAGCCAGCTTCTGTTCATGAAGCTTACCTATATCCTGCTCTTCATATCAGGCATCACCCTGCTTGTGAAGTGACCGGTGACTGCGGAGTCCGCTTCTGCCCTGCGGCGCAGAGGAAATGAGACCTGGCAGACATTTGGGATGTGGTGACAAGGATTGGATTTATAATTAAGGAGGCTTACGATTATGAGAAAAGCGTTTATCTGCCCGACGAAATATGTTCAGGGCGAGGATGAGATATTAAATCTTGGTTATTTTGTTCAGACATTCGGCGATTCTGCACTTCTGATCGCGCATCCGGATGATGTGCAGCGGGTGAAGGAAAAGCTGGATCAGACCGCGGAGAAGTTCGGCGTGACGTTCGTCGAGAGCGGGTTCTGCGGGGAGTGCTCCCGCCAGGAAGTGGCAAGGCTCCAGGCGCTGGCGAAGGAGAAGAACTGTACCTGTACCATCGGGCTTGGCGGCGGCAAGGCCATTGACACAGCGAAATGTGTGGCAGGGGGCGAGGCGCTGATCATCGTTCCGACGATCGCGGCGACCGACGCTCCCACAAGCCACTCGGCAGTGCTCTATACACCGGAAGGCGCGTTTGATGACTATGCATATTTTAAACAGAGCCCGAGCGTGATTCTGATCGACACCTCAGTGATCGCGAAAGCGCCGACCCGGTTCCTTGTATCCGGGATGGGAGACGCCCTCTCGACATATTTCGAAGCACGGGCGAACGTAAGATCCTTCACAAAGGTGAATGCAGGACTTCCCTGCGGCGTCAGGGAGGGAAGCTGCCCGGAAGCCAGAGGCACGAAAGCGGCGTTTGCGCTTGCGACCCTCTGCTACCAGACACTGCTTGAAGACGGCGTGAAGGCAAAGCAGGCCAGTGACAGGAATGTCCTGACAGCAGCTCTTGAAAATATTATTGAGACGAATATTCTCCTCTCCGGGCTTGGGTTCGAGAGCGGCGGTCTGGCGGCAGCTCATGCGATCCATGACGGACTTACGATCCTGGAGGGAACCCACAAGTATTTCCACGGGGAGAAGGTTGCCTTCGGCACGATCGCGCAGCTCGCGCTGGAGAATGCGCCCGCGGAGGAGATGGAGGAAGTGCTCACGTTCTGCACAAGCGTAGGACTTCCGGTCTGCCTGGAAGATATCGGAGTGACGGAGATCTCCGAAGAAGAGTTAAGGGCAGTTGCAGAGAAAGCATGTATTCCGGAGGAATCCGTACATGCCATGCCGTTCCCGGTGACCGTTGAGAGCGTGATGGCAGCGGTTCTTGCGGCCGACGAGGCGGGCAGGCAGTTCAAGGCACGCTGCCGGGCGTAAGGAGGATGAAGGCTATGATGAAGAAGATTATCAATCGTCCGGAGACCGTGGTGATCGAGATGTGCAACGGACTGGTCATGGCGCATCCGGAACTGGCGTTTAACCGGAAATATAAAATCGTACATAAAAAAGAAATCAACAGAAACAAGGTCAGCCTGATCAGCGGCGGCGGGAGCGGCCATGAGCCGGCGCACGCGGGATTCGTCGGGCAGGGAATGCTGGACGCAGCAGTATGCGGCGACATCTTCGCATCCCCGTCTCAGATCCAGGTATACCAGGCACTCCGCGAGACCGCGGGGACCAAGGGCACCCTCCTTATCATTAAAAACTACAGCGGCGACATGATGAACTTCAAGAATGCCGCACACCTGGCAGAAGAGGACGGGATTCAGGTTGACTATGTCCGGGTGGACGACGACATCGCCGTTCAGGACAGTCTCTATACCGTAGGCCGCAGAGGCGTGGCAGGAACAGTTCTTGTACATAAGGTGGCAGGAGCGGCAGCTGAGGAAGGGCTTTCTCTCGCAGAGGTCAAGAAAGAGGCAGAGAATGCGGCAGCCCATGTGCGCAGTATTGGGTTCGCGTTCAGCTCCTGTACTGTTCCGGCCAAAGGAACCCCTACCTTTGATATCGGAGAAGGGGAGATGGAATATGGCGTGGGGATCCACGGTGAACCGGGGATCAAGCGAGAGCCCATCGCAGAAGCGGACGAGCTTGCCCAAAGGATGGCTGACGCACTGATCGAAGAACTGGGAGCGAAAGAAGGCGATGAGATCACAGTTCTGGTGAACGGCTTCGGAAGCAGCCCGCTGATGGAACTTTATCTTCTGAACAATGCGGTCTGCCGGATTCTTGCAGAGAAGAAGATCCGGATCTACCGGACCTTTGTCGGAAATTATATGACCAGCATTGATATGCTTGGGGCGTCGATCTCCATGATGAAGATGGATGACCGGCTGAAACACTTCCTGGATGCGGACAGCAGCGCGCCGGCGTTCCATGTATCGGCATGTGAGACAGATCTTGCTTATACGGATTTAAAGGCGGTGAGCGAGGAGAATAAAGAAGTGGAATACGGACTGACTGCGGACGACGGCTGGGCGGTCATCAGAAACGGCAGAATCAGTCTGGATAATATCAAATATCTTGTCGACCGAATGGGAACCTGCATCATTGAGAACGAGATCCCGTTCTGCGAACTGGATTCCCATGCAGGAGACGGGGATTTCGGAATGAGCGTTGCCAAGGGGTTCAAGCAGCTCAAACGTGAATGGGCGGAGATCCTGGCGGAGGAGTCTGCGGATATCGGCGCCTTCCTGAATGCATGTTCCATGGTCATCATGGAATACTGCGGCGGAGCGTCCGGGCCGATCTGGGGATCCGCGTTCCGCGCGGCGGGCCGGTCTGCGGGAGCTGTGACAGAGCTTGATGCGGCAGCCTTCGCAGAGATGATGCAGGCGGCGGTCCGCGGCATCCAGGCGACCGGCGAGAGATCCTTTGGCCGCGGCGCAGTGGTTGGGGACAAGACGCTCATTGACGCGCTCGTTCCGTGTGCGGATACCTGGACGAAATGCGCGGCGGAAGGCGCTTCTTTCAAGGCGGCCTTCACAGAGGCTGCCAGGGCAGCGGCGGAAGGCGCGAAGAAGACAGAAGCCATCGCGGCGAGAATGGGCCGCGCGGGGACCGTCGGCGACAGAAGTATCGGATATCCTGACGCGGGAGCATACGCGCTGGGTGTCGTATTTACAGATCTGGCGGAGGCCGTGTCCGAGGAGTAATCCCGGCCAGACAGGCGGCAAAGTGAACGAAACGGCAGCAGGCGGAACAGCCGGTCCGCGGGCCGGACCGCTGCTGCGAGAATCATGAATCATAGAAAAGAGAGGCGAGACAGATATGTCAAAATTTCAGGCGGCGTACATCCCGGTGGGAGTACCCACATTCCATTTAGAAAGCGCACAGGCAGAATTTGAAAAATCAATTCAGCTTCTGAGATCTCTGTCAGATGAAGTGGCAGCTCCGGAGAAGATGCTGCTGTCCATTGATGACCTGAACGCGTTTCTGGATACAATAGATCCCAAGCTGATCGTGCTGCAGAACATCACATTCGCGAACTCGGCATACGCAGGGGAAGTGCTGAAGCGGTTTCAGTGTCCGGTGCTCTTATGGACGCTGAGAGAGCCGGTGATCGACGGCGGAAGACTGAGGCTGAACTCCCTGACCGGTGCTTATTCCGCGGGGAATGCTCTGATGGCGTTCCGCGGAGGGAACTTCGAGTACCTGTTCGGAAGCCCGGAGGAAGAACGTGTAAGACAGAAAGTAAATGCCTGTATCCGGGCAGCGAAGCTGAAGGAAGAACTCAGAGGACTGAAGGTCGCATCAGTGGGTCATACTCCCCAGGGCTTCGGTTTCGGAAGAGCTCTGGACATTGATATGCTGAATGTATTCGGGGTAACTCTGGAGTCCATTGAGGCAAGAGAACTGATCGATCTGGCGAAGGGCTATACAGACGAAGAGTGCGCGGAATACCTGGACAAGATGAGCTGCTGTACAGCAGGGCTTGACCAGACGCCCGGCCAGAATCAAAAGGATTTCGCCAAGCTGTGCAAGGCATACAAGGAATATGTAGAGAAGAACCAGATCGGAGCACTGTCTTCCCGGTGCTGGCCGGACTTCTTTACAGCCTTCGGCACACCGGTCTGCGGAGTGCTGGCCATGCTCAATGACATGGGAGTCGCATCCAGCTGCGAGGCGGATACCTACGGTGCACTGTCCATGTACATGGGAATGAAGCTGACGGAGAAAGCGGTATTCTTCGGAGATCCGGTATCTCTGGATGAGAAAGAGAATACGATTACTTTCTGGCACTGCGGCATGGCTCCCTGCTCTCTGGCACGCAGAGACACGGGTGCGCAGATCGGCGTACACCCGAACCGCAAGATCGGGCCTGTCATGGACTTCGGATGTGAGCCTTGTGAGAAGGTGACGGTATTCCGGGTAGGCAGGAAGGCAGATGGAAGTTTCCGCTTCTTCCTGGCAGCAGGAGAAGCCCTGGATAAACCGAAACAGTTCAACGGAACCTCTGTGGTAGTAAAGACGGAGAATTCTTCCTTCGATGTGGTAAATCAGAGCGTGAAAGACGGATGGGAACCGCACTTCGCAGTGGTATACGGAGATGTGAAAGAAGAGCTTGAAATCCTTGGCCATATGCTTGGTTTAGAGGTTTGCATTTACTGATAAAAAGTGCTATCATGGTGGGGAAAATGGCAGAAAAAGGAGCAGGCGCGTGGAATTTACGCGCCTGTATTCCGATTTAGATGGAATTCCATATGCAGTGGAGAGGAGAAAGAGGGGCATAATGCACAAGTCGGGCATCACGCTGGAAAATGTTAAATATACAAATAAGGCTGCAATCCTGAAACTCATACAGAAACAGGGGGCAATGTCCAGGAAGGATATTGCCGCGGAGATCGGACTGACGCCTGCTGCGGTCACAACCCTCTGCAATACGTTGATTGAGGACGGGATCATCGTAGAAAAAGGGGAGCTGCAGGAGGAGAAACGAGCCGGAAGAAGGAAAGTTCTGGTAGATATTAACTACGATTATAAATGCATCGTTGCAGTCAGTATCGAATCCGCTGTCACACATCTTACGATTACCAATATTAAAGGGGATGTTCTGGCCGGGAAGAAGATTCAGACAGAAGCCGATATCGAGCCGGAGAAGTTCCTGGAGAAGATCTCGCGGGAGAGCAAGCTTCTGCTGTGGGAGACCGGCAAGACCTCTTCGGAACTGCTGGGCATGGGGATCTGTATCCCCGGGATTGTAGACCGCGGCCGTGGGATCAGTATTCGCGCATACGGCATCTGGAATCGGGAGATTCCGGTGGCCAGGATTATGGAGAGGCTGATGCAGTGCCCGGTGATTGTAGAAAATAATGTGAAGGCCTTTGCCGAGGGAGAACTTCTCTACGGCGCGGGGAAGAAAGGGGACGACCTGCTGTTTATTAAGTGGGGACCCGGAGTCGGATCCGCCATTGTGATCGGGGACCAGCTTTATGAAGGGCATCATCATAATGCCGCGGAGATCGGGCACTATATCATCGAACCTGACGGGCTTCCCTGCCGGTGCGGCAGACGGGGCTGTCTGGAGACCCGCGTGTCCGCCGCTGCGCTTGTGGAGCGGATTCAGACGATTTATTCTGCAGAAGAGACCCCGCAGCTGTACCAGCTCACAGAAGGGGACAAGGAGAGGATTACCCCGGAGCTGTTCATCCAGTGGGCGGAAGAGGAAGAGGGGTATTTTTCCCAGATGGACGACCGGGTATTTGAGATCCTGAAGGCTGCCAGCGACAGACTTGCCAGAGCGGTGGTGAACGCGATGACGATCCTGGCTCCTGACCGGACGATTCTCTTTGGCCCGATGCTGGAGAATGACAGGATCAGCAGGGTGTTTCTGGAAGACTGCCATAGATACGATGAAAAATATACAGAGGGGTATATCAGAAAATCAAAACTCAGTAAAAAGATATTCTATATCGGTGCAGCCGCTCTGGCGGCCCGTACCTGCTTCTTCGAGACGGGAGGGATCAAGGATCTCTTTCGGCCGGAGTAGGTATGCCGCGGAATGGTATCATGTACGGAGGTGTCTGGCGTGAAATATGAAAATCGTGATCAGGCGAGATTTTTTTCGGAGATGTCAGAACATCAGTTATCCGCACGGGAATTCTTCTGCACGCTTCTGCTGGACTCGCTTGACCGCAGCTTTGGCCTGGACAGAACAGTGATTCTGTACTTTGACACCCAGGGGCGGTTCCTGTCATGGATCAGCAGGGAAGGGATCCTGGCAGACTGTGAGGACCATCCGTACCGGAGGTTTGCGGCGGATGATGTGATACGGCAGATGATCTATCAGGATGCGGTCCGGGATCATCTGACCTATTTCAATACTGCACCGCGGCTGTATCAGTCTTCGGACATCATCGGACATGCCGGGTATGAACAGTCGCCGTATGTGCAGTTCCTTGAGAAGCATTTCCAGTCACACTACAGTGTGTCCATGGCGTTCGGCATGAACGCATATATTCAGCTTGTCTGTCTGAAGGACTCGTCTCAGGGAGATTTCACAGAGGAAGAACTGAGGGACCTGGAAGAGATTTATACCTATGTGGCCAGAGCGTACAAGAATTTTAAAACGTATGAACAGGCCAGGATTGTATCCAGCATTCAGAGTGAAATCATTGCCTCGGGCGAGAAGGCGTATCTGGTGACAGATGATTTCATGCATGTCATGAGCTATAATAAGGCGGCGCAGAACTGTCTGGAGGATCTCCTCGGACCGGCTGCGGCCGGGCAGATCAGCAGTACGATTCCGTGCGGCTGGCTCCCGTTTCTTCTGGGCGGAGAAGAAGAGAATTCCGATCCGGATCATGTGAGAACCCGAGTGATCAAGAATTATATCTTCAAGATTTACACGTATGATCAGAGTTACTCGAATGGGATTGTAGACCGTTATCACTGGATCACAATTTCCCGGAAGAAAGAAGGCGCTTCCGAACGCGCGGGAGGGCCCGGCGTTATGCCGCTGACGAAGACGGAACAGAAGGTGGCAGAGCTGATGTATCAGGGACTGACCTACCGGGCGATCGCAGAAGAACTGGTGGTCAGTTATCATACGATCAAAAAGCATGTACAAAATATCTATCTCAAATGCGGCGTGAACAGCCGTTTTGAGCTATACAAATGGATGGAAGACAACGCGTAAAAAGGCCGGAGAGATCCGGCTTTTTTTCTGCGCAAAAATAGGGAACATTCCCTATATGAAATAGGCAGGAAGGCTACTTTATCGGGGATGTGCATTCTGCTATCCTGTTACTAAAGACAGAGTTCCGGAACTGTTCAAATATATCATACAGGGGGATCATTCATTTGTCACGAAAAGGAATCATCTTTAATGTCCAGAGGTTTACGATTCACGACGGACCCGGGCTGCGTACAGAATTGTTTTTCAAAGGGTGCCCGCTTCGGTGTGAGTGGTGCAGCAACCCGGAGAGCTGGCATGCGTATATCCAGCCCGGCGTATATAAATCAAAGTGTATTACCCGCGGGAAATGTGGTTCATGCGTGGAAGAATGTCCGGAGAAAGAGGTCCTGCGATTTGTCCGCGGCAGACTGGAATCCATCGACAGGAGCAGGTGCAGCGGCTGTATGCTGTGCTATGATGCCTGCCCTTCCGACGCGATCAAGCAGTGGGGCACGGTCATGACCGTTGAGGAATGCATGAAGGAGATCCTGCGAGACAGAGGCTATTATGAGCGCTCCGGAGGCGGCATGACGATCTCCGGCGGAGAACCGCTGGTACAGAGTGACTTCGCGGCAGAGCTGCTGAAAGCCTGCAGGGAAGAGAAGATTCATACCTGCTTCGAGACGACGCTTTATGCGGACTGGAAGGAGGTTGAGAAGATTCTTCCATATACGGATCTGCTGATTTCTGATATCAAACATATGAACCCGGAACTCCACAGGAAATATACGGGTGGGCGCAATGACAGGATCCTGGCTAATTTGAAGCGGATCGCGCAGACAGGGCAGGAGATCATCCTGAGAATCCCGGTCATACCGGGGGTGAACGACGACAGGCAGAATCTGGAAGCTTCTGCGGACTTTATCCTCGGTCAAATGGGGGGACGGGTACGCACGCTTCAGCTGCTGAGCTTTATGAGGCTGGGGGAGGAGAAGTACCGGTCGCTTGGCATTCCCTATAAGATGGAGAAGGTCAGGATCAACCGCAAAGCATTTCAGAGGCATGTGGAAAAGGCGGCAGAATATTTCAACAGACGCGGCATCCACTGTGTCGTAGGAACAAAAGAAAAGCAGGAAATATAAAGAAGACAGACCGGGAACATGCCCGGTGAAGGTTTCATTTCAGGAGGGAAGATTTATGAGTATCAGACACACAGAGGCACGCGGAACAGAGCCTTATGACCATACATACAGTCTCGGGTATCAGGTGCACCACGAGGATTGGTCGCCGTTCCCGCGCGTGAACCGTTTAAGACAGACATTTCTTGACAGGCCTTATGAGATCGATGTAGAGAGACTGCGGCTTGTGACAGAAGCATACCAGGAGCATCCCGGATGTCCGAAGAAGCTTCAGTGCGCGTATGCTTTTGAGAAGGTTTTGCTCAACGCGACATTGTATCTATATGAAGATGACCTGATCCTGGGAGAGATCGCGGCGCCTGCCAAGGCTTCGCCGATCTATCCGGAATTCTCGGTGAACTGGATCATTGACGAGATTCTGCATTCTCCATTCGAGGAGCGCGAACATGATCAGTTCTATATCCGGAACGACGAAGAGCGGCAGGAGATTCTGGAACTGTGCGCGTGGTGGAAAGGAAAGACGGTAGACGACCTGATCAACGCCAGACTGGAAGAGGACCAGGCGAAAGGATCGGAAACCGGGGAGAAGATCTTCCAGACCAATCTGTACCACTATGCAGGAACCGGTCATCTCGCGATTGATTACGCGAAGCTGATGCGCGTGGGCTATGACGGGCTGATCCGGCAGGCAGAAGAACAGATGGCGAAATTGAGCAAAAGAGATCCGGAGTACGCGGATAAGAGAGACTTCTACCAGGCTGTGATTATCATGCATCAGGCGGCGAAGACGTATATCGGGCGGTACGCGCTTCTGGCAGAGGAGTACGCTGTCCACGAGGCGGATGAGAAGAGGCGGGATGAGCTGAAGACGATGGCAGAGAACTGCCGGAAGATCGCGGGGGGAGCGCCGGAGACTTTCTGGCAGGCGCTTCAGCTGTTTCAGTTCGCAACCTCACTGATTCAGGTGGAAAGCAACGGGCACTCCATCTCTTACGGCCGCATGGATCAGTGGCTCTATCCGTACTATGAGGCTGATCTGAAGAACGGTACGATCACCAGGGAGTCTGCTCTGGAACTGCTCGAAGTGGAGTATGTGAAGATGAACAATCCGACCAAGCTCAAAGATAAAGGGAGCATGGCGGTGCGCAATGGACGGGGATTCGGCGGTGAGAGCCTGACCATCGGCGGAGTGGACCGGGATGGAAATGACGCGACAAACGATCTGACCATGCTCATGCTGGAAGCGTCTGCACATACTCGTATGATGAATCCGTGGGTATGTGTGCGGATGCATGAGAATACCCCTTATGAGCTGCAGGTGAAGACCGTGGAGTGTATCCGCGCAGGATATGGACATCCGAAGATCTTCAACGATGAGCCGGCGATCCGGGGAATGATGCGGAAAGGAATGACACTGGAAGAGGCCAGAGATTACTGCGTGGTAGGCTGCGTGGAGATTGATCTTCCGGGCAAAGAGTACGGATGGCATGATGCGGCATATGTGAACACGCCGAAGATGATGGAGATGGTGATCAACGGCGGACGGTCTCTGAACACGGGCTGGCAGCTTGGGCCGGATACGGGAAGCCTGGATACATATCAGACATTTGAGGAAGTGCTGGACAGTGTGGACCGGCAGTTCGAGTATTGGACCGATCAGATGTGCAGCAGCCTGAATATCATTGACAACGCGCACCGGGCGCTGAAGCCGGTTCCCTATGTGTCTGCATTTTATGAAGATTGTCTGGAATCCGGCAGGGATCTGACCGAGGGCGGGGCGAAATACAACGGAACAGGACCTCAGGCCAGCGGGATGGCTACCTGCGCGGATACTCTGGCAGCCATTAAGCAGCTTGTTTTCGACGAAAAGAAGTACACCGGCGCAGAACTTCTTCAGGCGGTTAAGGACAACTGGAAAGGCCATGAGAAATTATACGCCCTTGTGAACAGTTCCAAAGTGCATCACTACGGAAATGACGACGATTATGCGGATGAACTTTTCAAGTATATGTTTGAGTGCTACTGCAGGCACATCCGGGGCAGGAAGAATCCGAGAGGCGGAGAGTTCAGCCCGGGCGTATACTCTGTCAATGCCAATGTGGCCATGGGACTGAATACCAATGCCTCGGTGGACGGCCGCAGGAAAGGCGAGGCGATCTCCGATAATATGGGACCGGTTCATACAGATGCCGGATCTCATGATATAAAAGGGCCGACTGCTCTGGTCAATTCCCTGACCAAGGTAGACCACAGCCTGGCCACAAACGGGACACTGATGAATCTCAGATTCCCGGAAGAAGCGGTGGCGGGCATAGAAGGCCGGGATAACCTGGTAAGCTTTATTGAGGAATACATCGCGAAGAAAGCAATGCACGTACAGTTCAACATTATGAGTGCCGCCACTATGAGAGCGGCGCAGAAGAAACCGGAGGACTATAAGGATATGCTTGTGCGAGTGGCCGGGTACAGCGCATACTTCGTAGAACTTGGGAAACCGCTTCAGAAGGATCTGATTCAGCGGACAGAATTACATTTTTAATTGCCTGGGACAGGTGTAAGGAGAGAGGATCATGAAAGAGTTCAGATTTAAAATACCGCAGAATATTGAGTTTGGAATGGGGAGCCTTGCGAAGCTTCCGGAGATTTTAGCAGAGTGTGGATCAGAACATGTTTTTCTGATATCCGACCGTGGTCTGGAGAAGATCGGAGTGGTCAAGAAGGTCCGGGACATTATCGAAAACGGCGGGATCCGGTGTACGGCTTATCTCGATGTACAGCCCAATCCGACCGTGGATATTGTGAATGAAGCCGCTGTATTATATCAAGAATGCGGGGCAGCAGGCATCGTCGCGCTTGGCGGCGGCAGTCCCATGGATGTGGCAAAGACAGTGGGTGTTCTGGTGAATTACGGAGGCAAGATTACAGATTACGAAGGCAACCACAAAGTGCCGGGACCGATTGTCCCGATCATCGCGATCCCGACGACCGCGGGAACCGGAAGTGAAGTGACAGCCTCAGCGGTGATCACGGATGAGTCCAGAAACTATAAGTTCTCGGTCTTCAGCTATGAGATCCTGCCCAGATATGCTGTGCTGGATCCGGAGCTGATCATGACGGCGCCGGCCTCTATCGCGGCCTCCTGCGGGGTGGATGCACTGATTCACGCGATAGAAGCATATATCTCCAGGAATGCCACGCCGTTCTCAGACGCTATGGCTGAGAAAGCGATGGAACTGATCGGAGCAAATCTGCGCCGATTCGTGGCGAACCGGGCAGATGAAGAAGCCGCGTGCGCGATGATGGCAGGGTGCAATTTCGCGGGGATTGCGTTCGCCTGGGCGCGGCTTGGCAATGTGCACGCCATGAGTCATCCGGTGAGCGCATACTTCCATGTGCCCCACGGGGTGGCAAACTCGATCCTCCTGCCCACGGTTCTGGAGTACAATGCACTGGCGGATCAGGGGCGTTACAGAGTGATTTATAACTATATCTGCCAGGGGGAAAAAGCAGGGGATGAGTTCCGGCCGGAGATGCTGGCAGAGGAGGTGCGCAGGCTGAATGATGCGCTGGGGATCCCGCGGACACTTTCTGAAGTAGGAGTGACAGAGGATAAGATCCCCGAGATGGCTGAGGATGCTATGAAGAGCGGAAATATCCCTGCGAATCCGCGGCAGACGACCGAAAAAGAGATTACAGAACTGTACAGAAAAGCAATGTAACATACGAAATACTGCTTTATGACTGCCGGATGTGCGAGATATGACAGGTGGAGGCTTGATCTGCGCGCACCGGCAGTTTTTCATATATAAGTTATTAGTGATTATAAAAAATACTAATAAATGCTTTGAATATTTGAAAGTCTGTTATATAATGGCACTAGACTCCGATGTTAAGATTTCGTTAAAACTTTCTCTTGCATGAAGCAGGGGAGTTTTGGAAAAACTAAGGAGAAAAAGTCTGCCGGGAAAGGTGGTGCATAGATTATGGTAGAAGAGACGATTCGGTCGATCCGGGAGACGGAGAATCAGGCGGACGAGATCGTAAGAACAGCCGAAGAGCGGAGCCTTGCGATTCTCGAGGAAGCGAAGAAGCAGGCGGAGCAGACAGCGGCGGAACTGACAGGCCGCGCGAAGGCGGAAGCTCTGGCATCCGCGGAGCGGGCGAAGGAAGAGGGCGGCCGCGCGGAAGAAGCCTCAGCTGAGGAGATCGAGAAGGATATCCGGGCGCTGAAGGACCTTGCTCTTGTGAGAGAGAAAGAGGCGGTCAATCTCGTGATCTCACTTCTCGCCTGAGCAGGAATGAATGATGAAAGAACGCATATTACAATGCAGACGGGAGGGATAAGTAAATGGCGGTACTTAAGATGCAGAGAATCAGCATCTGCGCCTTAAAAAAAGACCGAAAAGCAATCCTTGAGAAACTGCAGAGCCTGGGCGTGCTGGAAGTGAACCATGTCATCGGCGAGGATGAGGACTTCCGGAAGATGGATACCGCGGGACAGAAAACCGGGTTCGAGAAAGCGGCGGCGTCCGCGGACCAGGCACTGGATATTCTGGAAAAGTATGTTCCGGAGAGCAAGTCCCTGTTCGCTTCCCTGGAGGGAAAGAAACTGATAGAACCTGAGACCGGACGCCAGGTTCAGGCAGAGCGGCGGGAACTTCTGAAAGCGGCGAAGACGATCTATGATCTGGACCGCGAACGCGCGGAGCAGCTGGCATTGATCACCAAGTTCCAGAACAGTATTGAGAGCCTGACGCCGTGGCTTGCGCTGGATGTGCCGCTCAGGCCGGGGAACACGAAGCGGACAGCCATGTTCCTTGGGACAATGCCCGGCGGGACTGCGGCGGAGAACGTGTATGAAGTGCTGGCGGAGAAAGCGCCGGAGGTAGAGGGCGCGGACGTCCATCTGATCTTCGCGGAGCAGAGCATGGTGTATCTGGCTGTGATCTGTCTGAAGGAAGATGTTCCGGCAGTGGAAGAAGCGCTTAGAAGCGCGGGATTCGCCAGGCCGTCTCAGACATGGGACGCTGTGCCTGCGCAACAGAAGCAGGAACTGGAGAGTCAGATCTCAGAATGCAGGAAGAACATATCCGAGATCGAGAAAAGGATAACAGAGCTTTCGGAGCTGAGAGAAAAACTGAAAATTGTAGCAGATTATTATCGTGTCCGCGCGGATAAATATGCGGTGCTGG
Organism: uncultured Eubacteriales bacterium; assembly: GCA_949283695.1. Classification (GTDB taxonomy): domain Bacteria; phylum Bacillota; class Clostridia; order Lachnospirales; family Lachnospiraceae; genus Mediterraneibacter. The sequence goes on from CASDTX010000018.1 coordinate 75,259, forward strand.
GACAGCTTCCGCAGTCGGAGCGGACCTTCATTATCAGCGGGTATATCCCCCAGTGTGAAGCATCGCATGTGGCGGACTATCTGACCGGCAGGTATGACTGTATGGTTGATGTGGAAGAACTGAAAGAGGACGAAGAAGCTCCGGTGATTCTGAAGAATAATCCGTTCTCTTCTAATATGGAAGGAATTGTAGAATCCTACGGACTCCCCCATAAGGGCGAGCTGGATCCGACGACGATTATGTCGTTCTTCTACGTATTCTTCTTCGGAATGATGCTTTCAGACGCGGCCTACGGCGCAATCGTAGCCATTGCCTGCGGCGTGCTTGTGTGGAAGTTCCCGCGGATGTCAGAGGGAATGAAGAAGTCGCTGAAGCTGTTCTTCTACTGCGGCCTCTCCACTCTGGTATGGGGAATTCTGTTCGGCGGATATTTCGGAAATATCGTGGATGTGGTATCAGAGAAGTTCTTCGGAACAACGGCAGCCGTGCCTGCGCTCTGGTTCATTCCGCTGAACGACCCGATGAAGCTTCTGGTGTATTCACTCCTCTTCGGTGTGATTCACCTGTTCGTCGGACTTGGGATTAAGGGCTACATTTGCCTGAGAGACGGCAAGGTCATGGACTTCTTCTGTGACGTGGTGCTCTGGTTCCTGCTCCTTGTGGGGCTGATCCTGATGCTCCTGCCGAGCGATATCTTCGCTTCGATCGCGCAGACCAGCATCGTGTTCCCGGGCTGGCTGAACACGGCGGCAAAGGCGCTGGCAGTCATCGGCGCGGCGGGGATCGTGCTCATGTCCGGCAGGGAGAATAAGAATCCGGCGCTTCGAATCGCGCTGGGTGCGTATGATCTTTATAATATCACGGGATGGCTGAGCGATGTTCTGTCCTACTCGCGTCTGCTGGCGCTGGGACTGGCGACCGGAGTCATCGCGTCGGTCATCAACCAGATGGGAAGTATGCTCCCGAACAATGTGGTGGGCGTGATCTTCTTCGTGGTGATCTTCATCGTCGGCCATGCGCTGAACCTGGCGATCAACCTGCTGGGCGCGTATGTGCACACAAACCGTCTACAGTTTGTAGAGTTTTTCGGTAAGTTTTACGAAGGCGGCGGACGGCCGTTCGCACCTTTCAAAGAGAATACAAAATATGCAGATGTTAAGGAGGAAACATTATCATGAGTATTGCAGGTGAATTAGGAATTGTTTATGCATTGTTAGGCGCGGCGGTAGCTGTACTGTTCGCAGGCGCGGGCTCTGCCATCGGAGTCGGCATCGCAGGTCAGGCTGCGGCAGGAGTTGTAACAGAGGATCCGAGCAAGTTCGCGAAGGTGCTGATCATCCAGCTGCTTCCGGGTACACAGGGTCTGTATGGACTTCTGGTAGGCTTTATCACCCTGTCCAAGATCGGGATCTTAGGCGGCGGTGTGGCTGACGTGTCTGTATCTACAGGTCTTATGATCCTGGCAGCCTGCCTCCCGATCGGTATCGTGGGACTTCTCTCCGGAATCGCGCAGGGCAAGACAGCGGCTTCTTCTATCGGGATTGTTGCGAAGAAACCGGATCAGTTCGGTAAGGCGATGCTGTTCCCGGCCATGGTAGAGACATACGCCATCCTTGCACTCCTTATCTCTTTCCTCGCTGTAAACGGAATTCAGGTTTAACAGTTTGGCCGTGCCGAACGGAGGAAAATAGAAGGAAAGAAGCAAAATAAAAGGAGAACAAGACATGGGTGGACTGGATAAAATGAAATCCCGGATTCTCGAGGAAGCGAACCACTCTGCGCAGGAGATCATCGCGAAGGCCGAAGCCGAAGCAGAAACCATCGTGAAGGCGGCGAAGGCCGAGGCCGAAGCCGGTGCCGCGAAGATCTCAGAGAAGGCGGAGCGGGATGCAGCCGACTATGCCAAACGCGTGGAGTCCTCTCTGGATATGCGCAGGAAGCAGGCATATCTCGCGGCGAAGCGGGAGGTGATCAGCACTGTGCTGGACAAGGCGTACGACACCGTGATGAATCTGGATGTGAATGAGTATTTTGATATGCTCGAGAAAATGCTGGAGAGCTATGTCCTTCCGGAAGAAGGAGTGATCTGTTTCTCCAAGAGAGATCTTGAGCGGATGCCGGAAGGCTTCTCCGGAAAGATCCGGACAATCGCCGCCGCAAAGGGCGGGAGCCTGACGCTGGCGGACAAGGCGTGGGATATCGACGGAGGATTTCTCCTCGTGTACGGCGGTATCGAAGAGAACTGTACGATAAAGGCAGTGTTCGACTCGAAGAGAGAGGAACTGTCAGATCAGGTGAACAGGCTTTTGTTCGGATAATCGCAGCCGTAAGGAGGGTTTAACTTGGGTAATACGAAATATACTTATGCGGTTGCGCGCATCCGTGCGCTGGAGGTGGCGCTGTTTTCCGATGCGGTCATTGAGCAGCTCCTGGCATGCAGAACAGCGGAGCAGGCGCTGCAGTTCGTGATCGAGAAAGGCTGGGGCGATGTGTCTTCTGATGCGGATATGGACGCAGTCTTAAAGCGTGAGGAAGAGAAGACCTGGGAAGTCATCCGCGACGTGGCGCCGGATATGAGCGTGTTCGATGTGCTGTCCTACCCGAAGCTGTACCATAACTTAAAGGCAGCGATCAAGGAGGTCTGCACGGAGACGAAGAACCCGGGCATCTTCTATGATGACTGCACGATCCCGGGCCGGGAGATGCTTCAGATCATTGAGAATCGGGAGTTCTCCAGACTTCCGGGAAGCATGAGCCGGGTGGCGGAGGAGGCGTTTGAGACGCTGCTTCACACGAGGGATGGGCAGCTCTGCGATATCATGATCGACAAGGCGGCGCTGGAAGCCATTTATGAGGCGGGCAGACGCTCCGGAGAGCCGATCATTGAGGACTACGCGGACACCACGGTAGCCATCGCGGATATTAAGATCGCGGTGCGTTCCCAGAAGACTGGAAAGAGCGCGGACTTCATGCGCAGCGCCATGGCGCAGTGCCGGAGCCTGAATGCAGAACAGCTGATCCGGGCAGCGCTCTCAGGTGCTGATGAGATTGCACAGTATCTGGAAGGAACTGCCTACGCAGGCGGAGCGGACGCTCTGAGAGAATCTGCCTCAGCCTTTGAGCGCTGGTGCGACAACCGTATGATAGAGACATTAAAACCACAGAAATATGAGACATTTTCCGTAGGTCCCCTGCTTGGGTACCTGATTGCAAGAGAGAATGAGATCAAGACAGTTCGGATTATTCTGACCGGAAAACAGAACGGCTTTCCGGATGATGCGATCCGGGAAAGGATAAGGGAGATGTATGTATAAGATTGCAGTGATCGGCGACTATGACAGCATCTACGGGTTCGCCACATTGGGCCTGAGCATCTGCCCTGTGAAGACCCGGGAAGAAGCGCGCGACAAGCTCAGACAGCTGGCGGAAGGTGATTATGGGATCATCTATATTACCGAGAAGACGGCGGCAGAGATCGGAAGCGCGCTGGATGAGTATCGTGAGAGGACGCTGCCGGCGATCATCCAGATCCCGGGCGTGTCCGGCAACACCGGAGCCGGAGTGGAAGGCGTGAAGAAGACCGTGGAGCAGGCGGTCGGGTCAGATATTCTGTTTGGAGGAGTAAGCTAATGAGCACAGGAGTGATTAAGAAAGTCGCAGGACCTCTTGTTATCGCAGAGGGAATGCGCGATGCAAATATGTTTGACGTGGTCCGTGTGTCGAATCAGCGTCTCATCGGGGAGATCATCGAGATGCACGGCGACGAGGCGTCGATCCAGGTCTATGAGGAGACTTCCGGACTGGGCCCCGGCGAGCCGGTAGAGTCCATGGAAGTTCCCATGTCTGTCGAGCTGGGACCGGGACTGATCACCAGTATCTACGACGGGATCCAGAGACCGCTGGACGACATCATGAAAGTATCAGGGAACAACTTAAAGCGCGGTGTGGAAGTGCCGTCCTTAAAGCGTGACCTGAAGTGGGAGTTCGTTCCCACGGTGAAACCGGGAGACGAAGTGGAGGCAGGCGATGTGATCGGTACGGTTCAGGAGACGGTGCTGGTACAGCAGAAGATCATGGTGCCCTACGGCGTGAAAGGTACGATCAAAGAGATCAAAGCCGGAGAGTTCACAGTCGAGGAAGTCGTGGCTGTGGTTGAGACGGAGAAGGGCGAGCAGGAGCTTACCCTGATGCAGAAGTGGCCGGTGCGCCGCGGACGTCCGTATCAGAAGAAACTGCCGCCGGAGATGCCTCTTGTGACAGGACAGCGTGTCATCGATACGTTCTTCCCCATCGCGAAGGGCGGCGTGGCAGCAGTGCCTGGCCCCTTCGGAAGCGGCAAGACGGTGATCCAGCATCAGCTCGCGAAGTGGGCGGAAGCTGACATCGTGGTTTATATCGGCTGCGGCGAGCGCGGGAATGAGATGACAGACGTTCTGAATGAATTCCCGGAACTGAAAGACCCGAAGACAGGACAGCCTCTGATGCAGAGAACGGTCCTGATCGCGAATACGTCGGATATGCCTGTGGCTGCCCGTGAGGCGTCGATTTATACAGGCATCACCATCGCAGAATATTTCCGTGATATGGGATATTCTGTGGCATTGATGGCAGACTCTACCTCCCGCTGGGCAGAGGCCCTTCGTGAGATGTCCGGACGTCTGGAAGAGATGCCCGGTGAAGAAGGCTACCCGGCTTATCTGGGAAGCCGTCTGGCACAGTTCTACGAGCGCGCGGGCCATGTGATCTCTCTTGGCAGGGAGGGGCGCGAAGGTGCTCTGTCTGTCATCGGGGCGGTATCTCCTCCGGGCGGAGATACATCGGAGCCGGTATCCCAGGCGACGCTGCGTATCGTGAAAGTGTTCTGGGGACTGGATTCTGCGCTGGCGTATAAGAGACATTTCCCGGCTATCAACTGGCTGAACAGTTATTCTCTGTATCTGGATGATATGGAGAAATGGTTTAACGGCAATGTGGCTGAGGACTGGATGAGCGGCCGCCAGAAGATGATGACGCTGCTCCAGGAAGAGGCGGAGCTGGAAGAGATCGTGAAGATGGTCGGTATGGACGCGCTTTCACCGGGAGACCGGCTGAAGATGGAAGCGGCGCGCTCGATCCGAGAGGACTTCCTGCACCAGAACTCCTTCCACGAAGTAGACACGTATACTTCACTGAAGAAGCAGCACATGATGATGCTTCTTGTAAATGCGTTCTATGACCGCGCGACAGAGGCGCTGGCCCAGGGGGCTTCCCTGCAGAAGCTGATCTCCATGCCGGTGCGGGAGCAGATCGGACGTTTCAAATATGTTCACGAGGACGCGCTGGACGAAGAGTATCAGAAAGTAGATGAAGAATTAAGCGCACAGATCGCCAACGCATTTGTAAAGGAGGAACGGTAAATGCCGAAAGAGTACAGAACTATACAGGAAGTCGCCGGACCGCTGATGCTTGTGCGCGGCGTTCAGGGCGTGACATATGACGAGCTGGGCGAGATCGAGCTTGCCAGCGGAGAGACAAGGCGCTGCAAGGTGCTTGAGGTAAACGGAAGCGATGTTCTCGTACAGCTCTTCGAGAGCTCTACGGGAATCAATCTTTCCAACAGCAAGGTGCGGTTCCTGGGACGGAGCATGGAGCTTGGCGTATCGGAAGATATGCTGGGCCGTGTCTTCGACGGACTGGGACGCCCCATCGACGACGGTCCGGAGATCCTTCCCGACGCGCGGATGGATATCAACGGTCTGCCCATGAATCCGGCGGCCAGAAGCTATCCGGAGGAGTTCATCCAGACCGGTGTGTCCGCCATCGATGGACTGAACACGCTGGTCCGCGGCCAGAAGCTGCCGATCTTCTCCGCGTCAGGTCTTCCTCATGCACAGCTTGCCGCACAGATCGCCAGACAGGCGAAAGTACTGGGGACGGACGAGAACTTTGCCGTAGTATTCGCGGCGATGGGTATTACGTTCGAGGAATCCAACTTCTTCGTAGAGAGTTTCCGTCAGACCGGAGCACTGGACCGTACCGTGCTCTTCATCAACCTGGCGAATGACCCGGCGATCGAACGTATCGCAACACCGAAGATGGCTCTGACAGCGGCAGAGTATCTTGCGTTCGAGAAAGAGATGCATGTCCTTGTGATCCTGACCGATATCACCAACTACGCGGACGCGCTCCGTGAGGTGTCCGCAGCCCGTAAGGAAGTGCCGGGACGCCGCGGATATCCGGGATATATGTACACGGACCTTGCGACAATCTACGAGAGGGCAGGCAGACAGAACGGGAAGAAGGGAAGTATCACTATGATCCCGATCCTGACCATGCCTGAGGATGATAAGACCCATCCCATCCCTGACCTGACCGGATATATCACCGAAGGACAGATCATCTTAAGCCGTGAACTGTACAGAAAGGGCGTTACACCGCCCATTGACGTACTGCCGTCCCTGTCCCGTCTGAAAGATAAAGGAATCGGCGAGGGCAAGACCCGGGCAGATCACTCCAATACCATGAACCAGCTCTTCGCAGCGTATGCCCGCGGAAAAGACGCGAAAGAGCTCATGGTCATCCTGGGAGAAGCAGCGCTGACCGAGATCGACCTGATGTACGCGAAGTTTGCTGATGCGTTCGAGCAGGAATACGTATCCCAGGGATACAACACAGACCGCGGGATCGAAGAGACACTGGACATCGGCTGGAAACTGCTAAGAATGCTGCCGCGGACAGAGCTGAAACGAATCGACGATAAATATTTGGATATGTACTATGACGCATAGCAGTTCCGCGGTGCACATGCGGCAAGAAAAGCGGGTATAAGCTTGCTTATAAAAGCGCTTTTCTTGCCGCATGTATAGGGCGGTCAGCCCGCAGCGAGATGAAGCGAAGCGGAATCGAGCTGACGCGGAACGGACGAAGCGACAGGGCGGTCAGCCCGCAGCGATGCATTGAACACTTGGCGAGGTCTTTTCGAGCCTAGTGAGAAAGTATGCAGAGCAGAAGAAGCGAAGCGGAATCGAGCTGGCGCGGAACGGCTGGTGCAGCTGAAGGGATGATAGAATATTTAAGGAGGTGGCGTTTTGGCGGCGAAACAGGTGAATCCGACCCGGATGGAGCTGACCCGTCTTAAGAAGAAGCGGATCACTGCGATCCGTGGTCACAAGCTCTTGAAGGATAAACGTGATGAACTGATGCGTCAGTATCTGGATCTGGTCCGTGAGAATATGGAAGTCCGCAAAAGGGTAGAGGCAGGCATTAAATCTGCCAACCGGAACTTTGTGATTGCCAAGGCAGGGATGTCGGAAGCGGCGCTGAACACAGCGCTGATGGCTCCCAAGCAGGAAGTGAATCTGGAGGCCGGAGAGAAAAATGTCATGAGTGTGGATATCCCGGCTTTTGAGTACAAGACAAGGACAGCGGATGAGAATGATATTTATTCATACGGATTTGCTTTTACGTCCAGTGATCTGGACGGAGCGGTGAAATCACTGGCAGATGTTCTGCCGGATATGATCCGTCTTGCAGAAGTGGAGAAGGCCTGCCAGCTTATGGCGGCGGAGATAGAGAAGACGAGACGGCGCGTGAACGCGCTGGAGCATGTGATCATTCCGGAGACGGAAGAGAGCATTAAGTATATAACGATGAAACTGGATGAGAATGAGCGCAGTACGCAGATCCGTCTGATGAAGGTGAAGGATATGATGCTGGAAGATGCGCATCATTACAGTGAGAAACAGCCTGGCTAGACAGGCGGGATCAGCCCCGGAAGGGTTCGAGACAACAATCGGACATTTCCGGGGGATTTTCTATGTGCCTGTCTCAGAAGCTTCTTTGCAGGCTGCTGTGCATACGGGCAGGGAGGAACAGGATGAAAATTGCAGTCATTTCAGACACACACGGGCTTCTGCGTCCGGAGGTAAGGCGGATTCTGTCAGACTGCGGGGCAGTCATCCACGCAGGGGATCTGAACACCCCTGAGATCGTCGATGAGATGAAGGCCGCGGCCGGACCGGATGTGCCGTTTTATATTGTCCGGGGAAACTGCGACAGAGAGCAGGCGGAAGAGTTCCCCGGCCATCTGGAATTTACCCTGGCGGAAATGAGGTTCTATGTGGTGCATAATCCGAATGATCTGCCGAAGGATCTGGGAGACCGTCAGATCATTGTGTTCGGTCATTCTCACCGGTATCTGGAAGAGATCCGGGACGGGCGGCTCTGGCTCAATCCGGGCAGCTGCGGGAAGCGGCGGTTCCGCTTGGATCTGACCATGGCCGTTCTGACGATCGAAGACGGCAGCTGGAGTGTGGAGCGCGTTGAGATTGCCGACAAGGACAGGAGTGCACGAGCGGGGGTACGGGCGAGTGTGCGGGAGGAAGGGGATCCAGAGAGCGGGAGGGGCTGCCTGCCGTCGGAAAAGGATCTTCTTCCTGTTATTGTTCAGATCATGAGACGGATGGACAAAGGGCAGGATGTGAAACGGATCGCCGGGGATCTGAAAATCGATGCAGAGTTTACCGAGCAGATCTGCCGGATCCGGGTGACCCACCCGGGCGTGACTGCCCAGGGAATCTTAAATAAGCTGGAAGTCAACCGAACGGGGAGATGAGAAAAGCCGGATGTCAGGTGCCTTTCGTTGACTTTCTCAGCCGGCGGGGAATATAATGGAAAACGTACCAAACAAGAGAAATATGCCGCTGAAGCGGGGATCCTGCATCAGGAACGGCAGCGAGAGGTGAGCAGGTTGTATATCGCAGATTTACATATTCATTCGAAATATTCCAGGGCCACAAGCAAGGAATGTACGCCGGAGTATCTGGATCTCTGGGCCCGCAGAAAAGGGATCCAGATTGTGGGAACGGGGGACTTTACCCATCCGGCCTGGAGGGAAGAGCTGGCAGAGAAGCTGAAGCCGGCTGAGGACGGACTCTATGTGCTGAAGGATGAGTACCGGATCAAAGAGGAACCGGTACCGGGAGAGATGGATCCCCGGTTTGTCGTCACGGGAGAGATCAGTTCGATTTATAAAAAGAACGGGAAGGTACGCAAGGTTCACAGCGTGATTCTCCTGCCGGGCCTGGAGGATGCGGAGCGGATCTCCGCGAAATTAGAGCAGATCGGGAATATCCACTCCGATGGAAGGCCGATCCTGGGATTGGACTGCCATGATCTGCTGGAGATTACGCTGGAGCTGTGCCCCAATGCGGTCTATATCCCGGCGCATATCTGGACGCCCCACTTTTCTTTATTCGGCGCTTTTTCTGGTTTCGACACAGTGGAAGAATGCTTCGAAGATCTGACGCCTTATATCCATGCTGTGGAGACCGGGCTTTCTTCAGATCCGCCGATGAACTGGAGGGTGTCTGCCCTTGACCGGTTCCAGCTGGTGTCTAATTCGGACGCACATTCACCTGCGAAACTGGGGCGGGAGGCGAATCTCTTCGACATTCCCATGTCCTATGAGGCGCTGGCATCTGCGATCCAGACCGGAGAGGGACTGGAAGGGACGATCGAGTTCTTCCCCGAGGAAGGGAAGTATCATATGGACGGACACCGGAAATGCAGCCTCTGCCTGACACCGTCTGAGACTCTGAAGTATCAGGGAAGATGCCCGGTGTGCGGAAAGAAGATCACCATCGGGGTTTCCCACAGAGTCGAAGTGCTTGCGGACCGGCCGGAGGGCTATGTCCGTGAGAATGCCAAGCGGTTTGAAAGTCTTGTGCCTCTGCCGGAAGTGATCGGGGCATCCATCGGCGCTTCCTCATCAAGCAAAAAGACGGAACGGGAATACTGGAACATGCTGACCCGGCTGGGCGCGGAGTTCGAAATCCTCAGGAACCTTCCGATTGCAGACATCAGGAGAGTCTCCGGCAGCCGCATTGCAGAGGGAATTGAGAGACTGCGCAGCGGGGATGTGGAGCGGATTCCGGGGTTTGACGGCGAGTATGGAACAATCCGGCTGTTCCGTTCAGAAGAACTGAATGATACGGAAGGACAGCTGGACTTCTTTGCTCTCCTGGGGACCGGCGCAGGGACGAAGCCGGAGGAGAAGAAGCGGATTGATCCGGAAGCGGAGACAGCGGATGGGAAGCAGGCAGATCCGGAAGCGGAGACGGCAGAACGAGAGAAAACAGAGTGCGGGCCGTCAGCGGAGGGGGCTGCGGTTCAGCATGAAGAAGCGTGTGAGACATCCGCGGCAGTTCCCGGCCTGAATCCGGAGCAGGCGTATGCGGTCCGCTGCCTTTCACCAAGGATCGCGGTGAAAGCCGGACCCGGAACAGGCAAGACGAAGACTCTGGTCTCCCGACTCCGCTATCTGCTGGAATACAGGAAGGTGAAGCCGTCGGAGATCACGGCAGTCACGTTCACGAACCAGGCCGCAGCGGAGATGCGGGAGCGGATCGGGCGTGAGACGGGGAGACGGCAGGCAGGACGTGCATTGCAGATCGGAACATTTCATGCGATCTGCCTGAACTTCCTCAAAGACCAGGGAGAAGAGTTCCTTCTCATGGGCGAAGCGGACCAGAGCAGGCTTGCGGAAGAGGCGGCTGCCGATACGGGGTTGTCCATGGGTACGGGGAAGTTCCTGGAGGCGGTATCCCGCAGAAAGTCCGGTATGTGTTCCGCGGAACCGGGAGAGAATCACGCACTCTGGCAGCAGACTTATGAGGTCTACGAGAGAAGGAAAGCGGAGCAGAAGCTGCTGGACTTTGATGATCTTCTTCTGCGGACTGCTGAGCGGATCGAGACAGGGCAGGTGAGAGAAGGCTGGGAGAAGCATTTCCACTACTTGATGGTGGATGAATTTCAGGATATCAACCCGGCGCAGTTCCGCCTGGTCAGGCTGTGGAGCAGCGCTGGGAGAGAGCTGTTTGTGATCGGGGATCCGGACCAGTCCATCTATGGATTCCGCGGGGCGGATGCGGCGTGCTTTGAGAAGCTTCAGCAGGAATACCGGGATCTGGAGATCATAGAACTGAGGGAGAATTACCGGTCTTCGCCGCAGATTCTGTCAGCCGCGCAGACGGTGATCGCCGCAGCCCAGGATACTGCGCAGCCCAGGACTGCGCTTCACCCCAACTGTGGGGAGAATGTTCCTGTGCGGCTTGTACGTGCCGGAAGCGTGATGGGAGAGGCTATTTTCATCGCCAAGGAGATCAACCGTCTGGCCGGAGGGATCGGGATGCTGGAGGCTCATCGAACGGCGTGGGAGACAGATGGGAGAAAGCCCCGGGGATTTGATGAGATTGCTGTGCTCTGCCGGACCCACCGGCAGGGGGAACTGATCGAGAAGTGCCTGCGACAGGAAGGAATCCCTTGCATTGTGGCCGGGCGGGAAGACTTCCTGAAAGACCCTGTGGTTCAGGGAAGTATTGCATTCTTCCGATATCTGGAAGATCCGGCAGATCTCTGTGCCGGCCAGGCGTTCGCGAAGACTGTCTGGGACCAGGACTGGAATCCATTGACAGAGGAACTGCTCCGGAATCTGGCAGAGAAGTTCCGCCCCCTGTATCAGAAGAAGAAACCGCAGAAGTTCCTGCATCAATGGATGGAAGAACGGAAGCTGTCGGATCACCCGGCTATGCGGAAGCTTGAACAGATGTCGCTGTTCTGCGACCAGATGAGCGACTTCCTGAATCTGCTCCGGCTGGGCGTAGAAAGCGATCTGAAGCGGTGCGGGGAGAAGCATTATACATCGGATGCAGTGACGATTATGACGCTGCACGGAGCGAAAGGGCTGGAATTCCCAGTGACATTTATCTATGGGGCGGAACAGGGGACGATCCCGCTGGAAAGCGAGAAGCATCCGGCAGATAAGGAAGAAGAACGCCGGCTTTTCTACGTGGGAATGACGAGAGCCAGGGAAGAACTGATCCTGACGACCTCGGGTGAGCTCTCAGAGTTTCTTGCAGACCTCCCGGAAGGACTGATTGAGCAGGAGAGCGTAGAGAAGAAGAAAAAGGAAGAAACCTGGCACCAGATGAGCTTGTTTGAGTAAAGGCTGACGCTGTCCTTGTACGCTGAAACTGCAGAGAACCGCGGCCCGGATGAAGGAATCCTCTCATCCGGGCCGCGGTTTATGAAAATATGGCAGAAAAGTTAGTTATCTTTCGAAATAAATGTGGGTTTTGCTTTATTTTTTATAATCCAGGGGGAGTGACTCCCATCTCTGTTTTAACTTATAAGCGACATCCTTGGGCTGGCGCTGGCGGGTGAAGACACCTTTCTTATTTCCGTTGACACGCATGATGCCTTCTGTGGTCTGGAAGTCGGCAAAGTTCCAGATCTGCTCGCCTTTGATAAAGTCGTAAGAATCGAATACTTCATGGGTCATATCCAGGTATTCGTTCTGATATTCCTGGCTCCACATAACAGACGGAAGTTTGTGCTCAGAAGCAAGGGTATCAGCGCCGTACTCTGTGAAAATAAACGGTTTGTTCAGATTCAGGGCTTTCCAGCCGTCCATCTCTTTGCGGAACATTACCTCTGCGGTACAGATCTCATTTCCGCCGCATACATACCAGCCGTAGTAGCGGTTCAGGGCAACAATATCGCTGAACTGATAGCATTTACACTTGTCCGGCGTGGAATTCATGACGAGCGCGAATGTACGCGGACGTTTCTGGATATCCAGTTCGTGTGCTCTGTCAAACACAGCCTTGAAATACGGAACTGCAGAGTCATTTGTCGTCTCAGGCTCATTCAGCAGGCTCCATGCGATGACGCAGGGATGATTCTTGTCTCTTGTGATCATCTCCTCGACTGCTTTCAGGTGCGCTTTGAGGAGAATTGGCGTTGTCTCCTTCTCGAAGAAAGCGGTCTGTTTCCCGGTGCTTGCCTCCATGAAGTTCATCAGACTTTCGAAGAGTCCGACTGCCGGAACCTCGTCAATGATCAGGAAGCCTTCCCGGTCTGCCATCTGATAGATCTCCTCACTGTACGGATAGTGAGAGGTTCTGAAGGAGTTTGCGCCGATCCATTTCATAAGTTCAAAGTCACGTTTCATCATTCCGATATTGAAGCCGCGGCCTAGAATGTCACTGTCCTCATGTTTGCCGAACCCTCTGAGATAGACAGGCTCACCGTTGATCAGGATGCTTGTGTCCTTTACCTCTACTGTGCGGATTCCGATTTCCTGAGTATATTCATCAATAATATCCGCATCGTCCACGATCCGTACTACAAGGGTATAGAGGTATGCATTGCGTACTTTCCACAGGTGGGCGTCAGCAACTTCCAGGACGCCTTCCTTGCCATTGCCTTCTGCAGCTTTCGTTCCGTCTGCATCCAGAAGTTCTACAACAACCGGAGATTCGCCGGTGGTATGTACGGTGTAGTAAACTTTGGCATTGCTTCCGTCCAGCTCATAGTTCAGATCCAGATCGAAAACAGATTCTTTCGGAATTGCAGTCAGATAAACAGATCTCTGCAGACCGGAGTAGTTAAAGAAGTCAAAATAAGGTTTGCACATCTTTTTCCCGTTGGGAAGTGTGATGGTCTGACCGCAGGGAATGTTGGTTACGGTCAGTTCGTTGTTGACTTTGACAACGACTTTATTCCATGCATTATACCGGACAATGTCGGTCGCGTCTGCACAGAAGGGAAGAAAGCCGCCTTCGTGTTCTGCGGTCTGAATTCCGTTTACATACACAACCGCTCTGTGTGTGGCAGCGCCGAAGCGCACCTGGATCTGCTGTCCCTCCCATTCACCCGGGACGAAGACTTCTTTCTCATACCAGAAGTCACCGGCATACTCGCGGATGTCTTTCTCAGTGTAGAAATCCTGGAAACTTGCGGGAACGGGAATGACTTCCTGGCCGGGAATTCCGTTCTGCCAGTTTTCACTTTCTCCGACAGCCTTCTCATCCAGGCAGAACTTCCACATACCGTCCAGGGAAACCGCCCGGCGGGACACTGTGTTGCGAGGATACAGCATTGAATACTCTAACATTTGATTACCTCCTTTTGATTGACCGCGGCAGAATGAAGATACGGAGCTGCCGTCTGCAAGACTGCCGCGGCTCTTATTAACCGTAGTCTATCTCTGAGATAGAAATTATGTGAGGATAATTTTTTGAGAAACTTGTATAGTTTTTTGATGACCTTGCAAGAAACACAAAATTGTACGATAATAGAAAATATAGTATGATTTTGATCATGAAAGGACAGGAAATACCGCTTATGATATATGAAAGGGAACTTGTTTTTTTTGAAAAGCTGCTGGATAATTTCCATCTGGCACATACGATTGTCACACCGGAGACACAGGAGATCCCGGAGTGTTCCAGAGGTGTGTACCGCCTGGTAGAGTGGAAACCGGAATATATGAGGCGGCTCTGGGAAAAGAGAAAGGTATATGAAGATCATGTGATATACAGGATCAGTTCGGTTTTTATGTACCGATATCTTCTCTTTCGCCTGCCGGACAGGGAGGAGGAAGCATTTATGCTCATCGGTCCCTACATGCTCACCGCAGTCAGTAAGGAGATGCTGTTCCGCATTGTGGAGAAGACGGCGCTTCCGGAGAAGTATTTCCAGAGGCTTCAGAAGTGTTTCGCAGGAATCCCGAAAGTTTCGGAAGAAAGTGTGCTCCTGTCAATGATGAATGTATTCGGCGAGACAATCTGGGGAAGTATGGACCGATTCCGCCTGGAGGATATGAACAACGAATATATCCCGGAATTTGATCCTCTTGAAAAGAGTCCGCTGAACCGGGAAGTTGACGAAGTTCCGCAGGTCATGAAGATTCTGGAAGAACGATACCTGGAGGAAAACAGGATTATTCAGGCAGTGGCAAAAGGGCAGACGCACAAGGCAGAGGCTTATATGAATGGGGTCAGCCTGCAGTGGCTGGAGCCAAGGGCAGCGGATCCCATCAGAAATATGAAAAACTATTTGATCGTATTTAATACACTTCTCCGCAAAGCGGTGGAGACTGCGGATGTTCATCCCATACATATTGACGGGCTTTCATCGGGGTTCGCGCACAAGATTGAAACCGTCACAGGAGAGAACGGGGCAGCGGCGCTTCGCAAAGAAATGGTAAGAAAGTACTGCCTGCTGGTGAAGAATCATTCCATGAAAGGATATTCACTCCTCGTAAGAAAAGTGCTGACCCAGATCGACTCCGACCTGACCGCGGATCTGAGCCTTCGGGCACTGGCGGCCCAGCTTCAGGTGAACGCAAGCTATCTGTCAGCACTCTTCAAAAAGGAGACCGGCAAGACGCTGACAGAGTATGTGAACGGGAAACGGATCGAGCAGGCGATCTTCCTTCTGAATTCGACGAACCTTCAGATTCAGACGGTGGCACAGTACTGCGGACTTCCGGATGTGAATTATTTTACAAAACTCTTTAAGAAGATGGTCGGAAAGACGCCCCGGGAGTATCGTGAGAGCATTCATCTGCAGCAGCCGTAGAAAGCCTGAAAGAGGCGCCCGAAAGAACGGAGATATTTTGGAAATAAGATTGTCAAACAGATGAAAAGTCACTATAATCGAAGAGAGCAGAAAGCGTTGACAACGGTCCCGTGATCCATTAGATTATATACGATGTAGGATAATGTCAGACAGCGCAGACGAGTTTCTGGAAGTCTGTCTTGAAAGAAGGAGAAAAGTCAGATATGAAATTAGGAGAAAAGCAGGTGCTTACTGTCGTGAAGATCGTGGACTTCGGAGTGTACCTGGGAAATGATGAGGAGCGGGTTCTGCTCCCGAAGAAGCAGGTCCCCAAAGGGATTGAAGTGGGCGATCCGATCGAAGTATTCTTATATAAAGATTCCTCGGACCGTATGATTGCGACGACCAATGAGCCCAGGCTGACTCTGGGGAAACTGGCAGTTCTGGAAGTCGTAGACGTGGGAAGGGCAGGCGCTTTCCTTGACTGGGGGCTGGAGAAAGATCTGCTCCTGCCATTCCGAGAGCAGACCGTGAAAGTAGAGAAGGGCGACCGCTGCCTGGTGAGCCTTTATATAGACAAAAGCGGACGGCTCTGTTCCACAATGAAAGTGTACCCGCAGCTTTGCACAGACTCACCGTACAAGAAAGATGATATCGTGACCGGGACGGTCTATGAGATCAGCCGGGAGTTCGGCGTATTCGTGGCCGTAGACAATCAATATTCGGCGCTGATTCCCCGGCGGGAGGTGTATGGCAGGATGCAGATCGGCCAGCAGGTGGAAGCACGTGTGGCTGCGGTCAAAGCAGACGGCAAGCTGGATCTGAGTGTGCGCGGGAAGATCCCGGAACAGATGGACATGGACGCGCAGCGGATCATGGAACAGATCGAGAAGAACAAGGGCTGTCTGCCATTCACAGATAAGGCAGATCCGGAGACGATTAAAGCAGAGCTCGGGATGAGTAAGGCTGCATTTAAGCGGGCTGTGGGAAGACTGCTGAAGCAGGGCAAGATCGAGATCAACGCAGAGCAGGAAAAGATCCGGAAACGCTGAGGAGCAGGCGGCGGTGATCACGAACAGGTACTGGCGGCAGCGCTGTGGCTGTGACCGAGAAAGCGCTTTTCAATCCCGGGAAAATCAGTTATAATAGCGTTAGTGCAGCGTCGGTGTACAAGGGGCAATACTGATGCCAATCAGTAGAGAAACAGAAAGAGAGCAGAATATGAAAGTTCAGGATATCACAGATATAGACGGTTTTTTCAAAGCAGTTGATGCGTGCAGGGGCAGGGTGGAGCTTGTGACCGAAGAAGGAGACAGGCTGAACCTGAAGTCCAAACTGTCCCAGTATATTTTCATGGCGGGAATCTTTTCCAATGGAGATCTTCCGGAGCTGGAGATCATCGCGTGTGAAAAAGCGGATGCTGACAGACTCCTGGACTTTGTCGTAAAGAGTGCGGAATAGCGCAGAACCAAAGGAAAACGCAAGAGGGCAGTTCCTGCAGGGGACGGCCCTCTTCAATATTGTGAAGAAACTGTGAACGGGGACAGGCACTTTTGCAAAAGTGCCTGTCCCCAATGAATCAACCATCGGAGGTGAAAGATGAGTTTTGTACATTTGCATGTCCACACGGAGTACAGTCTTCTGGACGGATCGAACAAGATTAAAGAATATGTCTCTCGTGTGAAGGAGCTGGGGATGGACAGCGCGGCTATCACGGATCACGGGGTGATGTACGGTGTGATTGATTTCTACCGGGAGGCGCGCAGGCAGGGGATTAACCCGATTCTGGGCTGTGAGGTTTATGTGGCTCCGCACTCCCGGTTCGACCGTGAGGTTACCGGCGGGGATGACAGGTATTACCATCTTGTGCTTCTTGCGGAGAATAATGAAGGGTATGCGAATCTGATGAAGATTGTATCCAAGGGGTTTGTAGAGGGATATTATTATAAGCCCCGCGTGGATAAGGAGCTTTTGCGGCAGTATCATACGGGGCTGATTGCGTTAAGTGCCTGCCTGGCCGGGGAAGTCCAGCGCTATATTGTGAAGGGGCTGTATGATGAGGCGAAGAAGACCGCGCTGGAATATCAGGAGATCTTCGGCGAGGGGAATTATTTCCTGGAACTGCAGGACCACGGGATACCGGATCAGGCGCTTGTGAATCAGCAGCTGCTCAAGATGTCCCGGGAAACGGGAATCGGTCTTGTCGCGACCAATGATGTCCACTATACGTATGCAGAAGACGCCAAGCCGCATGACATCCTGCTCTGTATCCAGACGGGCAAGAAGCTTACGGATGAGAACCGGATGCGCTATGAGGGCGGACAGTATTATGTGAAATCTCCGGAGGAGATGGAGAAGATCTTTCCGTATGCGCTGGAAGCTCTGGATAATACCCAGAGGATTGCGGACCGGTGCCATGTGGAGATCGAGTTTGGGGTGACCAAGCTGCCGAAATACGATGTGCCGGGGGGAATGACGTCCTGGGAATATCTGCAGAAACTCTGCTACGAGGGATTGGAGCGGCGCTACGGGAACCCCACGCAGGAGTTAAAAGACCGGCTGGCGTATGAGCTGGACACGATCCAGAATATGGGGTACGTGGATTATTTCCTTATTGTATGGGATTTCATCAAATACGCCAAAGATCATGGGATCGCAGTTGGCCCCGGCCGTGGATCGGCGGCCGGCAGTATTGTTTCTTATTGTCTGGGGATCACCACGATTGACCCTATCCGCTATCAGCTCCTTTTCGAGCGTTTCCTGAATCCGGAGCGAGTGTCCATGCCGGATATCGACGTGGACTTCTGCTTTGAGCGCAGGCAGGAAGTGATCGATTATGTGGTGCGCAAGTACGGGAAGGACCGGGTGGTGCAGATCGTCACATTTGGAACGCTGGCAGCCCGCGGTGTGATCCGCGATGTGGGCCGGGTTATGGATCTGCCGTATGCATTTGTAGACTCGATTGCCAAGATGATCCCGCAGGAGCTCAATATTACGATTGACAAAGCGCTGAAGGAGAATTCCGAGCTGAGACGGACGTATGAAAGCGACGCCCAGGTGAAGAATCTGATCGACATGGCGAAACGTCTGGAAGGACTCCCAAGGCACAGTTCTATGCATGCGGCGGGCGTGGTGATCAGTCAGAAATCCGTGGATGAGTACGTTCCCCTCTCAAGAGCGGCAGACGGGACGATTACTACCCAGTTCACGATGACCACACTGGAAGAACTGGGACTGCTGAAGATGGACTTCCTGGGGCTGCGGACACTGACGGTGATTCAGAATGCAGTCAATATGGCCAGAAAGAAAGATCCGTCCATTCAGATGGAACAGCTTGACTACAATGACCAGGCTGTCATGGATTATATCGGAACCGGGAAGACAGACGGGATCTTCCAGCTGGAAAGCGCGGGGATGAAGAGCTTCATGAAAGAGCTGAAGCCGCACAGCCTGGAAGACATCATAGCCGGAATCTCTCTGTACCGTCCGGGTCCCATGGATTTTATCCCTCAGTATATTAAGGGGAAGAACGATGCTGCCTCGGTCACTTACGACTGCCCGCAGCTGAAGCCCATCCTGGAGCCGACATATGGATGTATCGTTTACCAGGAGCAGGTTATGCAGATCGTGCGGGATCTGGGCGGGTATACGCTGGGACGAAGCGACCTTCTGCGCCGCGCCATGTCGAAGAAAAAGGGCGACGTCATGCGCAAGGAGCGCCAGATCTTCGTCTACGGAGATGAAGCGACCAACGTGGCAGGATGCGTGAAGAACGGAATTGATGAGAAAACAGCCAATAAGATCTATGATGAGATGATCGATTTCGCCAAATATGCTTTTAACAAGTCCCATGCAGCGGCCTACGCTGTCGTGGCATATCAGACAGCCTGGCTGAAATATTATTATCCGGTAGAGTTTATGGCGGCGCTGATGACTTCCGTGATTGAAAATCCGCCCAAAGTGGCAGAATATATCTATGCCTGCCGGCAGATGGACATCCAGATCCTGCCTCCGGATATTAATAAAGGTGAGGCAGACTTCTCAGTGGACGGCAGGAATATCCGCTACGGACTTGCCGCCATCAAGAGTATCGGGCGGCCGGTTGTGCAGGCAGTGATCGAGGAGCGCAAGGCCTACGGACCGTTCAAGAACCTGGAAGACTTCATCACACGTCTCTCGGCCAAAGACGTGCTGAACAAGCGGGCAATTGAGAACCTGATCAAGGCAGGTGCGCTGGATACGCTGGGGGGCACGCGGAAACAGTTTATGACCGTCTATGTGCAGATCGTGGATCATGTCAACCAGGAGAAGAAGTATTCCATGTCCGGCCAGATGAGCCTCTTCGATCTTGTGGCGGAAGACCAGAAAGAGCAGTTTCAGATCCGGATGCCCGATGTGGGAGAGTACGCCAAGGAGAATCTGCTGGCATTCGAGAAGGAAGTGCTGGGAATCTATATCAGCGGACATCCGCTGGAGCAGTACGAAGAGAAGTGGCGTAAGACGATCTCTGCAACCACACTGGATTTCCAGCCGGATGAAGAGACCGGGAGAGCGAAAGTACGGGACGGGGCGAAAGAGATCATCGGCGGCATGATCACGGACCTGACCGTGAAGCATACCAAGACGAATCAGACGATGGCGTTTCTCACAGTGGAGGATCTGGCCGGAACCGTAGAAGTTGTAGTATTCCCCAGGGACTACGAGAATAACAGACAACAGCTGGAAGTGGACAATAAGGTCTTTATCCGGGGCCGTGTCTCAGAAGAGGATGAGAAAGCCAGCAAGCTGATCTGCGAGAAAGTGATCCCCTTCGAACGAATGAAAAAGGAGCTGTGGATCCAGTTCCCGGACAAAGCAGCCTATCTGGATGAAGAGCAGATCGTCTACGGATATCTGGCAGATTCAGAGGGGGAGGATGAGGTTGTGATCTACTGCGCGAAAGAGCGGGCGGTCAAACGGCTCCCCAGAAATCGCAATATCAGGATCAATCCGCAGGTTTTGAGCCGGCTTATGAACCATTTTGGGGAAAGCAGGGTAAAAGTGGTTGAAAAAGCTATTGAAAACCACTTCTAAATAGGGTAGAATAATTTCGAAATTGTGAAAAAATTTTCAATTTCTGGGTTTGGCAGTTATCTTAGTTTTATGGAAAGGTGGAGAAAATCATGGCAGAAAACAATGTAATGGACAAGGAAAAGTACCTGGAAGAGATTGAAGACAGTATCCGTACAATCGGCGTGCTGACCAGCGGCGGCGATGCGCCGGGTATGAACGCGGCAATCCGTGCAGTCGTAAGAAGAGCTCTTTCCAAAGGGCTGAAAGTTCGGGGAATCCGCAGAGGATACCATGGACTGCTGAAGGAAGAGATCATCGACCTGTCAGCGCGTGACGTATCAGATACGATTCAGCGCGGAGGTACCATCCTTCAGACCGCACGCTGTAAGTCCATGCGTACGGAAGAAGGACAGCAGAAAGCAGCGGCAATCTGTAAGAAATACGGTATCGACGGACTGGTAGTAATCGGCGGTGACGGTTCCTTTGCAGGTGCGCAGAAGCTGGCGAATCTCGGAGTGAATACGATTGGTGTGCCGGGAACGATTGACCTGGACATTGCATGTACAGATTATACGATCGGTTTCGATACAGCAGTAAATACTGCAATGGAAGCGATCGATAAAGTGCGTGATACATCCACATCTCATGAGCGCTGCAGTATCATCGAAGTTATGGGACGTGACGCAGGTTATCTGGCTCTCTGGTGCGGAATTGCCAACGGCGCAGAGCGCATTCTGATGCCGGAGGAGCATGACTTTGACGAGCAGGCGCTGGTTCAGGATATTATGGCAAATAAAAAGCGCGGCAAGAAGAACTATATTATCATTAATGCAGAAGGTATCGGAGACTCCATCAATATGGCTAAGAGAATTGAGGAAGCGACCGGAATCGAGACCCGCGCGACAATCCTGGGACACATGCAGCGCGGCGGAAGCCCCACATGTAAGGACAGAGTGTATGCATCCATCATGGGCGCTATGGCTGTGGATCTGCTCTGCCAGGGCAAGACGAACCGCGTGGTAGGATATAAAGACGGAAGATATGTAGATTACGATATCGAAGAAGCACTTGCGATGAAGAAGACCATCTCAGATTATCAGTATAATATCGCGAAATCACTGGCAATCTAAGACAGGCCGGACACAGGCAGAATATGAGGGAAACTTCAGCCAGGGCAGGAGAGATCAGAGCGTGAATATGGAAAACAGGAAGACAGCGCCGGTGGGCGTGTTCGATTCCGGAGTCGGAGGGCTGACTGTGGCGAGAGAGATCGCCCGTCAGCTTCCCAATGAAAACATCATATATTTTGGAGACACAGCCCGTGTTCCGTACGGAAGTAAATCCCAGAACACGATTATTCGTTTCTCAGAGCAGATTATCCGCTTCCTGAAGACAAAGCAGGTGAAAGCGATTGTCATTGCGTGCAATACAGCCAGCGCACTGGCGCTGGACGCGGTGAAGGATGAGTTTGATCTGCCTGTCATAGGCGTTGTCGTTCCGGGGGCCAGGGCAGCTGTGGAAGCTACGAAGAACCGTAAGGTCGGCGTGGTCGGGACGGACGCAACCGTACAGAGCGGCATGTACACGAAGATTATTCAGGGCATGGCGCCGGATGTCACAGTGATTGAGAAGGCGTGCCCGCTCTTTGTCCCTCTTGTGGAAGAAGGATTTAAGGAGCATGTAGTGACACAGGAGATTATTGAGTATTATCTGGAGTCCATGCGGAATACAGACATTGACGCCATGATTCTGGGCTGTACCCATTATCCGCTGCTGCGGTCTAAGATCCGCGCCTATATGGGCGAGAAGATTCAGATTGTCAATCCTGCGTACGAGACGGCCATGGATCTGAAGCGGCTTCTGCACGATCAGGATATGGAAAATGACGGGGCCAATCCGCAGCACAGCAGGTATTCCTTCTATGTCAGCGACGCCGCGGAGAAGTTCCGCAGCTTCGCGAACACTGTAATGCCCTTTGACGTACCTACAACGAATGTGGTCAATATTGAGGAATATTAATTTACAGTGCCGGTGTAAACCGGCACTGTCATCTATGATTCGGGAGAGCAGGATCGGATGCCTGCTCTTCTGAATGTCTGAAAACAGAAAGCGGGGTGTAGAGATGACAAAAGACGTTTTAGTCAGCATTTCCGGGAAACATATCGATATCATGGACGACCCCGCACAGGGGTATGAGACCGGTGACGACGCGATTGAAGTGGTGACGCCGGCCAGCTATTACTGCCGGAACGGAAAGCACTATATTCTTTATGACGAAGTGCTGGAAGGGATGGCGGGGACCATCAAGAATAAGATCAAGATCACCGGTACAGACAGTCTGGAGATCATGAAAAGCGGCGTGTCCAGCTCCCATATGGTCTTTGAGAAGAATAAGAAAAATCTCACCTACTACCGAACACCTTACGGTCAGATGCTGGTGGGAGTGAATACGCGGAAGATGGAGATCAATGTAGACGAAGATCAGATAGATGTACAGGTGGATTATGAATTGGACGTCAACCATGAACCACTTGCTGACTGCAAGATCAAAATGAATATCATGTCCAAAGAAAGCGGCGGTTTCTCCGTCCTGAGCTGAGGATAATACAGGAGCCTGCCGATTTCGGCAGGCTCCTGTGCCTGACAGATCTGAGTGCATCAGTCTGTAACGTTCTTTATTGATCCTTTTTGCCAAAGAATCTTCTTTTCTTCTTTACCGGCTGTTCGATGGAACCGCCCCGGACGCTCTTGATCCCGGTTATGTAGAGCCCGCTGACGACTGCTTTCACTTCCTTCTTTACGGGAAGTACCTCGAATACTTTGTTCTCGCACATCAGTGTCATGATCCTGGGGCCGACCTTCGCTTTTACGACCGGTACCTTTGTCCGTCTTAAATATTTGGGCGTGTTTTCAATCACTGCCGCGGGCAGTCCGGACTCTTTTAGTTTCATCTTCTTCTTGTCAATGATAAGCATACTGACGGTCTGGGCTGCCGCTTCCATCTGCTCCTGCTGCTCAGCCTGTTTCTTTTCGGCTCTTTTGCCAAAGAAATACAGCCCCACACACAGCCCGATCAGTACCACAATAATGACGATCATCACAATGCCAGTTGTATTCACAACAAAATCCTCCTAGATATTAGATTTTCGCATTTCCGCATTTAGTATTGTAACATTGTTTTCAGACATGTGCAAGCGTTAGCGTCAGAGCTGATACCACAAGTTTGGGTTTGCTTTTCACAGACAGAACAGGTATACTGATATCGTAGCATTTTAACGGAGGCGGTGGCAGAACCAGGGCGCGCTGTTAAAAAGGAGTTTTATTTATGGCAGAAATGATTTGGAACGGAGCGGTGGCAGTCTATGATTTTATTATGGACAATATTGTCATCATCAACACCCTTCTTGCACTGATTATCGTGTTCTTTGAGAGAAGGTCTCCGCAGGCGGTATGGACATGGCTTCTTCTGCTGTATTTTATACCGGGCCTGGGCTTCCTTCTGTATCTGGTGATCGGGCAGGATTTCCACAAGAGCAGGATGTTTAAGGCCAAGGAGATCGAGGGGGAACTGAAATACGCGGTCCGGAGACAGGAGGAGACCATCTATCACAAGCGTCTCAGAATGGCGAATCCGGAGATGGACAGATTCAAAGATCTGATTCTCTATAATCTGGAAGCCGGAGAAGCGGTGCTGACGGATAATAATGATATCCGGATCTATACAGACGGCAAGGCGAAGTTCCGCGCACTGATCGAGGAGATGAAGCACGCCAGGAAATACATTCATCTGCAGTATTATATTATTCGCAATGATGAGCTGTGGCAGGAGATCGAGAAAGTTCTGATCGAAAAAGCCCGCGAGGGAGTAGAGGTCCGGGTGCTTTTTGACAGTATGGGCTGCAGAACCATGAAGAATAAAGACTGGGAACGCCTGGAAAAGGAAGGAATCCAGGTGGCTGAGTTCTTCCCGGCGCTTCTGGGGCAGCTTCAGCTGCGTGTGAACTACCGGAATCACCGGAAGATCGTAGTGATCGACGGACGGATCGGATTCGTGGGCGGCTTTAATGTAGGAAGAGAATATCTGGGACGGGACAAGAAGTTCGGATACTGGAGGGATACCCATCTGTGCATCGAGGGCGCGGCTGTGACCTCTCTGGCGGTACGGTTTGTTCTGGACTGGAACTATGCGGCCAAGGAGAATCTGTTCCTGGAGGATCGGTTGTTTGAGATCCCGACCTATCTGCGGGGCGGCAGAGATCCGGTGCAGATCATATCCAGCGGCCCGGACTCGCAGACGAAGACCATTCACGATAACTATCTGCGTTTGATCCACAGTGCCAAGGATCATGTATATATTCAGACGCCGTACTTCATACCGGATGAATCTATTCTGGATGCACTGAAGATTGCCAGCCGGTCCGGCATTGATGTGAGGATAATGGTGCCATGCAAACCGGACCATCCGTTTGTCTACTGGGCAACCTACTCCTACATAGGAGATATGGTTGCGGCCGGGGCGAAGTGTTATGTATACAATAACGGGTTCCTGCATGCGAAGACGCTGAGCGTGGACGGCATGGTGGCCTGCGTGGGAACCGCCAACATGGATATCCGCAGTTTCGGATTGAATTTCGAAGTAAACGCAGTTATTTACAGTGAGCGGACCGTGCAGCGCCTGGAGCGGGCATTTCAGAATGACATGATGCAGTGTACACATGTGACCAGAAAGGTTTATGATGATCGGGGACTGATCGTAAAAGGCAAAGAACAGTTCTCGAGACTTCTGTCGCCGCTTCTGTAACGGCCGGTAGAGAACAAAGAAACAGGGAGAAAGAGGAGACAACGATGAAGAAGCAGACAGCGGCAGTTCTGGCGGCATTGGTGATGGGATCCCTTGTGGGATGCAGCTCAGAACTGTCTAATGAATATGTGACAGTGAAACAGTATAAAGGGCTGGAGGTACCCCAGGTATCTGTGACGGAAGTGACGGACGACCAGGTGGAACAGGTGATTCAGTCCTATCTGGAGGCAGATGCCGTGAAGACGTCGATCACAGACCGGGCGGCGCAGGACGGCGATTGGGTGAACCTGGATTACACGGGGACTCTGGATGGTGTGGCGTTTGACGGAGGAACGGCCCAGGATCAGGAGATTCAGCTGGGGCAGGCAGGTTTCATCCAGGCAAGCGGAGACTATCAAGGCTTCGAAGAACAGATTGAAGGACACCGGGCAGGAGAGGAGTTCGATATTACGGTGCAGTTCCCGGAGGATTACTATCCGGATATGGCCGGGAAGGTGGCGGATTTCCACATCGCGCTGAATGATATCTTCGAGAAAGAGATCCCGGAGCTGACGGACGAGTGGGTGAAGGAGAACAGTGAGACAGCGGAAACTGCCGATGAATACCGGGCAGAGATCCGCAGTCAGTATGAGGAGCAGGCAGAGGCGTCTTACCGGTCCCAGCTGGAGAGTTATGTGCAGTCAGCGCTTCTGGATCAGATCGAGGTTAAGAAGTATCCGGAAGATACGGTTGCCAGCGAGAAAGAGCGGCTCACTGCGTATTATGAACAGATCGCGGGCCTGTATGGCATGGAACTCAAAGAATACATCGAGACTCAGCTTCAGATGACAGAGGACGACTTCGATCAGCAGGCGGAGGAAGCGGTGCAGCAGACGGTGGCCCTGGACGAAGCCTTCGGGCTGATCGCCGAGAAGCAGGGGCTGGAACCGTCTGAGGAAGAGTATGAAGAGAAGATCGCAGAATACGCAGAACAAGCCGGAGCGGAAGACGTGGAGGAGTATAAGGAGCAGGTCGGAGAGGACGTGCTTAGGAAAGCGATCCTGCGGGAAATTATAACCGATTACCTGGCCGATGAATGTGTCCAGGTAGAAGAACAATAATTCACAGATAAGGAGGAAAGATCATGAAACTGGAGAATGAGAGACTTTGTGTGGAGATCGCGGAGCTGGGGGCAGAAGTGACGCGGATCTATGACAAGAAGCAGAAGGCAGAACTGCTGTGGGAGGGGGATCCGGCCTATTGGAAACGGCATTCACCGGTTCTCTTTCCGAATGTGGGGAAGACCTACCACAATACGGTGCGGATCAACGGGACGCAGTATCCGACAGCGCAGCATGGATTTGCCAGAGACAGCGTGTTCAAATGTACCTGCCAAAAGGAACAGATGGCTTCGTTCCTCCTGGTTTCTAACGAAGAGACGAAGGAAGTCTATCCCTTTGACTTCGAGCTGGTGATTACTTACAGGCTGGAAGGGCCGGCGCTTCAGGTCGCATGGGAGGTCCGCAATACAGGCAACGAGACGATGTATTTCACCATCGGAGGACATCCGGCGTTCCGCTTCGCAGAGGCAGAAGAGCGGAAGAGTGATTATATCCTGAAGTTCCCGGGCAAGGAATCTTTGAACTATATCCTGATCAATCAGGCGGAAGAAACCGTAGACACAGAGCATGTTTACACGCTGGCGCTTGAGGATGGCTGCTGTGCGGTGACTGAGGAGATGTTTGCGAATGATGCGCTCATCTTCGACGGGGGACAGTTTGACGAGGTATGGCTGTGCCGCAGGGACGGAACCCCCTATGTGGGAATGAAGTGCGCGGGGTTCCCGAACTTCGGGATCTGGTCCGTGAAGAACGCGCCCTTTGTCTGCCTGGAACCGTGGATGGGCCGGTGTGATAATATCGGATTTCATAAAGAAATCTCCGAGAAGCCGGATATCAATCAGGCGGCTCCCGGAGAACGGTTTGAAAAGAGTTATACAATTCTTGCAGGAAACTGATTCGTCCTTCAGGAGAATCTGTTTCAGGCCATAAGGAAATTCAGCGAGCCGGGCGGATTATCTGTCCCTTTTTCCAGAAGGGAGATCAGCCCGGCGATTGTGTTTTCTATCTCTTCTTTCGAAGAAGGGATCAAAGTGTTATCCATTTTTACAGTGAGTACAATCAAAACGATTTCGGCCAGAGCCTCAGGATTGTCGAAAGAGATCTCTCCGTTGGCAATCCCCTGCCGTATGATCTCAGCGAGCACAGGCTTCAGCTCTGTAATCAGGTGGTTGAGGTATTTCTGATGAAGGAAGGACTCTTCCTGGGCACCCATGCCCTTCCCTTCCTGAAACCTTACATATTCGGAAGAAGAGTTCCGGCAGGCCTGAAAGATCATGGCCATCCGTGTAAACGGCGGGATGTCGGTCTGCGTGGAAAGTTTCTTCGCGGTGGTGAGCGGCTGCTCATAATTGCGCTCTACCAGCGCGTCAAGGATTGCGTCCTTGGACGGAAAATAATAATAGATGCTCCCTTTGCCGATGCCGGCGGTCTGCGCGATTTCGCTGACGGAGATAGTCTGGAGCTTCTGGCTCTCCAGAAGCTTCTGGAGGGAGTCAAGGATGAGATCGTATTTCTGTGATTGTGCTGCCATACTTAATGCCTCTCTATTGCAAAAACTTCAGGATCAGTTACACGCCGGCCTCAGCCGGCATATTTGCTGTGCTATTTTACACCTCAGTATAGCATATCAAAATGAAAAGAGCCACTGATCAAATCGCACAAAAAATAAGAAAAATTTTGCTTTCATTTTGATGATGCTGTAAGTTGACCGCCAGTCGAAAAGGTGATAATCTAACAGAAGAATAAATGTGACCGCTGGTCGAAAACGACCGAAGCGGTCGAAAAAGGAGGACAACATGACCTACGCAGATATGTTTTCAAAAGTAAAGGGGATGCTGGTAGGAGCTGATGTGAGTGACATTCATGAGCACCTTGCATATCAGTTCAATATCACCGGAGAGGCAGAAGGAATCTTCTATGTTGAGGTGAAAGACGGGCAGCTCTTTATTGAACCATATGAATATTTTGACCGCGACGCGATGTTTATCTGCAGTGCAGAGACATTATTTAAGATTGCGGCAGGAAAGACAGATCCGATCCTTGCGTTTACGCTTGGAAAGCTGAAAGTAGAAGGAAATATTGACAAGGCGCTGAGACTGAAAGAACTGATCAACAGCAAGAAAGACCAGTTTAAATAAGAGGCTGACAGGCCATGAAAGGCTGATCGGTCAAAAACGCTGACAGAATATAAAGCAGGTGAGAAAATGAGCAAATTACTGAAAGGAGCCGCAGCTCTTCTGAGCGCGGCGGCTGCGGCAGAAGTAGCAGGAAGCGCGTATTTATACAGAAGGACCATGATCCGTTACAATGCGAAGACAGAGCGGACGATGAAGATGTCCGGGGTGGACTGGGAGAAATACATTCCCATTATGAAAGAGCGCAGAGAATGGATGATGGAACAGCCTCACGAAGATGTGTGGATTACCTCCCACGACGGACTGAAGCTTCACGGGACTTATTTCAAAGGCAGCGAGGGAAATAAAGCGGTGATCTGTTTCCACGGGTATACGAGTGCAGGTCTGAATGACTACGGCAGCCTCTCTGACTACTACCTGAAACATGGATTCCGGATGCTTCTGATTGATGAGAGAGCACACGGAGAGAGTGAGGGCGAACATATCGGATTCGGCAATATGGACCGGCTGGACGGAAAGCGGTGGGTAGACTGGATGGTCGAAACCGCCGGCGATGATGTGCAGATCCTGCTCCATGGGAACTCTATGGGCGGGGCCACGGTCTGTATGATGAGCGGTCTGGATCTGCCGCCGCAGGTGAAGGGAATTATCTCTGACTGTGCATTCACTTCTATGAAGGAAGTATTCACTCACGTGCTCCACAGCATGTACCATATCCCGGCATTCCCCATGCTGCAGCTGGCGGACTGGGCGAACAAGAAGCAGGTGGGATACGGGCTGGATGACTTAAGTTCCGCGCGGGAAGTCAGGAAAGCGAAAGTTCCGTTCCTCTTTATCCACGGGGACAAGGACGTTTTCGTTCCGTGCTGGATGACAGAAGAGATCTATAAGAACTGCGCGGCGCCGAAGACGAAGCTGATCGTCCCGGATGCCGGCCACGGGGAGAGTTATTATAAAGATACAGAAGGTTATGAGAGAGCCATGGATTCATTTATAGGAGGAGTAATACAATGATGAAGACAAGGAAAGGGTACAAAGTATATCCATTGACAGTAGCACAGAAATTTCATCTGTTTTATCTGCCGTACTGTCCGACAGCGGCGGTGCTGAACATCGGTACAAGCCTGACGATCGAGGTGGAGATCGACTGGGATGTGTTAAAGCAGGCGATCAATAAAGCATACGAGAGATGCGAAGGAATGCGGATCCGGTTTGCCAGGGATAAGGAAGGCAACTGCTATCAGTATGTGGTGAAGCATGAAGACCAGGATATCGAGTTCGTGGATTTCACGGACAAGACAATGGAAGAAGCAGAGGAGATCATGAAGGAATGGACGAGAGTTCCGTTCAAACTCGAGGATACGCAGCTTACACGGATCGTCATGATCAGGATGCCGGACGGATTCAGCGGCGTATACTTCCTGGGACATCATATGATCGTGGATGCACAGTCCCTGATCGCATTCCTGAAGGATATCATTGAGCTCTACTGTAATGCGAAGTACGAGGGGGTTCCGTATCCGAAGGATATGTGCTCCTATATCGAGCAGCTTCAGAAGGATCTTGCTTATGAGGCAGGCAGCAAGGCCCAGTTAAGAGATATCGAGTACTTCCAGAAAGAGATTGAGAAAGGCGAGCCGATCTTCAGCGGCATCACAGGCAGAGGCAGGCTGGAGGCAGCCAGAGAGATGTTTCATAATCCGGAGCTGCGCACCGCGTTCAGCGCGTCAGACGATACGAAATCAACGCTGGATATCTTCCACCTGGAAGAAGAGCCGACCAGACGTCTGATGAACTTCTGCGAGCAGTATCACGTATCACTGGCATGTCTGCTTCTGATGGGTCTGAGAACATATCTGCAGAAGATGAACGGGTTCGAAGACGTGTCCATCAACAATGCGATCGCAAGACGTGCAACACTGAAGGAGAAGAAGTCCGGCGGAACCAGGATCCATTCGTTCCCGATCCGTACGATCTTCCCGGAAGATATGAAGTTTATCGACGGTGTCTATGCAATCCGTGACAAGCAGAACGAATATTTCCGCCACGCGAATTATAATCCGACGTCATATTTCGCATACAGATCGAAGATGTATCCGCAGCCCCAGGCCGGACTGACCTATGAGCAGATCTCACTGACGTATCAGCCGATGACGCTGAAAGAGAAGGGGCTGGATCAGCTGGGAGACATCCGCTATAAGACGAAATGGTATCCCAACGGATCCTGCGCGCAGGCGATGTATCTGACAGTCATGCACCGTCCGGAGGACAATGGACTTGACTTTAACTTCGAGCATCAGATCAAGGCAGTGTCCAGAGATGAGCTGGAGTACCTGTATTACTATCTGTGCAAGATCATGTTCAAGGGCGCAGAGAATCCGGATCTGACCATCGGTGAGATTATCAAGCTTGTGTAGGTCCGTCATTTGTGAAACGGCGTACCAGGAAGCCGGGGAAGAGAAGCACGTATCCGGCAAACGTAGAAGATATAGAGCACAGGGATCTGCAGGAGCGGAACCTGATGCAGAATCAGAGAGAGAAGGAGAACGATCATGTTTGAGAAATTAGTTGAAATTATCTGTAACTATGTGGAAGTAGAACCGGAAAACATTCATCCGGAATCTCGTTTCATGGAGGACCTCGGATTCACATCCTTTGACTTCATGAGCATGCTCGGTGAGATCGAGGACGAGTTTGATGTAGAGGTTGAGCAGACAGAGGCTGCCAACATCCGCACCATTCAGGAAGCTGTTGATTATCTTGAGAAGCTGACTGCCGAGAACTAAGTTTGACGCAGGGAAAGGATGAGAACTATGCTTTGCAGTACGATTCGCGAGATCCTGTCAAGTACGGAGAAGAAATATGGTCCGGAGGACGCGGTCCGTTATAAAATCAGTAAAAATGAGATTGAATCCAAAACGTATACACAGCTGAAAGAGGACAGTGAGAGCTTTTCGAATGTTCTGAAGAGTCTGGGCGGGCAGGAGAGTCATATCGCGGTTATCGGAATGACCTCTTATGCGTGGCTTGTGACTTACTTCGGAACAGTCAACAGCGGCAGCGTCATCGTGCCGCTGGATGTGAATCTTCCGGCGGAGGATGTATGTGATCTGGTTGACCGGTCAGATTCTACCGTGTTTGTGTATGATGAAGTGCGCAAGGATGTGGCGGCTGTTGTCAAGGAGCGCTGCCCCAAGCTGAAACACCTGATTTCCATGCAGCAGGAAGAACATGATGATCATGCATATGCCTTCTGGAAACTCATCGGGGAGCATCAGGGAAGCTTCGATTATGACCCGAAGCCGGACCAGCTCTGCACCATCATGTTTACATCCGGAACCACAGGCAAGAGCAAGGGCGTCATGCTTACCCACAGAAATGTGGCGGAGAACGCGACCTGCCTGGACATGAAGCTTAAGGAGAGAACGGTGATTCTGTCCGTGCTTCCGATACATCACGCTTACTGTCTGAGTATGGATATTCTGAAAGGAATCTCCCTGGGATCCGTGATCTGTATCAACGATTCCCTGATGCGTGTGGCGAAGAATATTAAGCTCTTTAAGCCGGAGATGATCCTGATGGTTCCGCTGATGATCGAGACGATGGCGAAGAAGCTGGAGGAGGCGTCCCTTCTCCCGGCGAAGATCGTGAAGAACCAGGTCTTCGGAAAACAGCTCCACACGATCTGCAGCGGCGGAGCATATCTTGATCCGGCGTATATCGATCTGTTCAACAAGTATGACATCACGATTCTCCAGGGATATGGAATGACAGAATGTGCGCCTGTAATCAGTACGACAGTCGGCTGGAATATCCGCAGGGAGTCTGTGGGACAGCTGATCCCGAACTGTGAGGCCAAGACCGTGGACGGAGAGCTCTGGGTAAAAGGCAGCAGCGTGATGCAGGGATATTACAAGATGCCGGAAGAGACCGCGGAGACGCTGGAGGACGGCTGGCTGAAGACCGGTGATCTGGGCTATGTGGATGAGGAAGGCTTTGTCTATCTGACGGGACGTAAGAAGAACCTGATTATCACCAAGAACGGCGAGAACGTATCTCCGGAGGAGCTGGAGAACGCTCTGAGCACGAATCGCCTGGTGGGAGAAGTGCTTGTGCGCGAACATAACGGTGTGATCGAGGCAGAGATCTATCCGGATCAGGATTATATGAAGAAGAAACGGATCAAAGACGCGCGGGAGAAGCTGCAGGAAGTGATTGACGAGTATAACCGCACCGCAGCCCCGCAGAAGAAGATCTACAGTCTGATCGTGCGGGACACAGAGTTCGAGAAGACAACAACAAGGAAGATCAAGAGATTTTAGATTCATGATACAAGGGTATCGCGATTCATCGTTTTCGATGAATGAGCGATACCCTTATTTTATCAGAACATCAATGCGGGCGGCCGGGAAGGCTAAAAGAGAGAGACCACGGACTGCCGCGCCACAATCTCCACATCCATCATAACCTTTGCAGGCTGAGACAGAGTTCCGGTCTGGATCTTCTCCAGAAGAAGCTGGGCAGCCATGCTCGCTTTGGCGGTAATATTCTGTGAAACAGAGGATAGCTTGGGATAGGTGTACTGACACAGCGGCAGGTTATCATATCCCATAACGGAGAGATCGACCGGGACCCTGCATCCTCCGAGCCTGGCGCCTTCCATAATTCCGATGGCGCAGATATCCGCGGTCGTGACTGCCGCAGTGACTCTGCTGTTGGCAGAAGCGAGCGCTTTCCCCGCTGCGATCCCGCCTTTGTATGAGATGTGATACGGGAAGACCAGCTCCGGGCGGAAGGGGATTCCGCTGTCTTCCAGGGCCTGGCGGTAACCTTCGAAACGGCGCTGCACCACATCTCCGGTGCTGCAGTCGCCGACGAAAGCGATCTGATTGTGACCGCTGTTGATCATATACTTTGTTGAAAGGTACATCCCTTTTCGGTCGTCTGAACAGATGTTAATCAGGTCAGGAGACTCAATGCTGCTGTCGAAAATGGCGACCGGGCAGGGCGCGGATGGGAGAAAACTCTCCAGGTAATAATCACAGTTGGGATACAGGAAGATAATCCCGTCTACACTCCAGTTCTTCAGCAGCGTGGTCAGATCCGTCTGACAGTAGATGGAGCGGACCAGGATATAGTACCCCTGGGCACGAACCTTCTGCTCAATCGTACCGATCATTGTGCTGATATACGGGTTCTCCAGATAATTTTCCTGGGAGTCGGCTTCCCCCCAGGAGATGATGATCCCGATGATATTTGTGGTTTTATTTGTCAGGCTGCGCGCGCTCAGATTCGGCACATACCCATATTCTTCTATAATCGCATTTACATGTTCAATCGTTTTGGCGGATACCCGGTTGTGTTTGCCGTTAATGACATTCGATACTGTCATCATGCTGACGCCGGCTTTTTCTGCGATATCTTTCAGTGTCATATCGTTCACCATTCCTTTAATGTTTAAAATTATAGGTTTATAAACCATATAATAAACAGCCTTAATAGATTTAAAGTATAAATCTATTATACGTGATTCAGATACAAAATCAAGTATGTAATCACATATAAAAGTAAAAATACACAAAAAAAACACAGAAAAAATAGGTATAATAACGAAAAAATAGAAAAGCGTTGACATTTAGAGCAAGTGACAGTATATTAATAATAGATTTAGCGCTAAACCAAAAAATGAACGAAGAACTGAAAGGAGAGGTAAAAAGTATGAAAAAGAAGATCATTGCATTGATGATGGCATCGGCTATGGCTGTCGGTCTGCTGGCGGGATGTGGTTCAGGCGGATCAGACAGTGAAAAGAAAGAGGTAGAAGTTCCTACAGAGCCTTTCGGAGATACAGTGAAATACGATCCTTCTGTGGAAATCAATGAGGGGAAAGACATTACAGTGGAGCTCTGGGAGTGGGGCAGCGACGACCTGTTCCAGGAAGTGATTGACGGATACACAGCCATTCATCCCAACGTAACGATTAAGCTGGTGAACAACCCGTGGGAAGACTACTGGACCAAGCTTCCGCTTGCACTGGACGGCGCGAACGGACCGGCAATTTTCAACGTACATAACAGTTATCATGAGAACCTGATCAATTATATGGCTCCTCTGGAGATTCCGATTGAAGATCTTGAAGCGGACTTCAACGGCGTAAACGCCCATGTCATCGACGGAGAGGTATACTATATCGACTATGGTATGATGACCGGATCTGTCTATTACAACAAAGACATGTGGGAAGCTGCAGGCCTTACAGATGAGGATATCCCGAAGACCTGGGACGAGCTGATCGAAGTGGCTAAGAAACTGACGATCAAGGACGGCGATACGCTGATCCAGGCAGGACTGAACTTCAACGATGATTTCCACCAGAACTATCTTCTCGGCCTGAACTATCAGCTGGGAGAGAATCTGTTCCAGGAAGACGGCAGAACTCCGAACGTGAATTCTGAGACCATGGCTGAGATTATGCAGATGCTTGTTGATATGTACAGAACAGAAGGAATCGGTTCTGAGAACTTCGGCGAGAAGTCTTCAGACAGCTTCGGACAGGGGCAGTCGGCAATGGTCATTCAGTGGGGACATTATTATAATACGCTGAATACAACATGGAGCGGAATCAATTTCGGTGTGTTCGAGATCCCCACATTTGACGGTGAGATCCCGTACGCATATAACAGGTACAACGGCGAGTCTACATTCGGAATTAATAAAAACGCGCCGGAAGACCAGCAGGCAGTGGCACAGGACTTTGTGAAATACTTCCTTGCCAACGATGACGCGCAGATCGCGTTTAACCTGGCAATGAGTACGTTCCCGGCGAAGAAATCTCTGGCAGATAATGAAGAGATTCTGGCGAATCCGTCACTGGCAGTTTTGGCAGATCACATTGACCGCTATATCTGGCCAGGTCCCATGCCGGCTACCGTTGAGAATTCCTTAAAGAAGGCCGGACAGGATGTCTTCTATAATGGAGTAGATATCCAGACCGCGCTTGACGAGGCTCAGGAATCCATCATAAGAGATATGAGGAACAGTTCCTTTGAGTCGGTAGAAAGTCTTTATATTTACGCATCTGAGAAAGCCAATTAGCAGCATGTGCCGGATCCTTCGCGGGATCCGGCGTGCATTCAACCTTCAGGAATAGAATGGGGAGGAGGATTCTATGTTTAAAAAATCACACCCTCTGCAGAGCAAAAGTGAAATTATTCTCCGGAATATCGTAGTGGTGGCAATGATTATATTTTTTACGATATTCCTGATCGTCCCGATCGGGATCGCGTTCGCCGGAAGCTTCCATGACTGGAACCCCTTGAGCGGAACCTACGATTTCCTCGGACTGGAAAACTATAAAGATGTGTTTACCAGCGGGCTGTTCGGCACATCCATGCTGAATACGCTGATTTTCTCGGTGGTTGTTATTATCTTCCGCGTGGGCCTCGGTCTTGGAATCGCCTACGCGATCTACTCCACTCTGGTAAAGCATAAAAGCTTCTTCCGTGCAATCTACTACATGCCTGTTGTTACCCCGATGGTGGCGGTAGCATTTGTATGGAAATTCATGTATAATCCCCAGATCGGTACGATCAATCAGATCTTTGGTCTGGATATCAACTGGCTGATGAATCCGAAGACAGCGCTTGCAGCAGTTATGGTGATGACCATCTGGAAAGATTTCGGATATGCAGTCGTTATGTATATGGCGGGACTCTATTCCCTTCCGTCAGACGCGCTGGAAGCGGCGAAGGTAGACGGTGCGAACAGCTGGCAGACATTCCGTTATATCACGCTGCCGCTGCTGAAGCCTATGACGCTGTTTGTTGTGATTACCTCGATCATTTCCTATATTCAGGCATATGTCCAGATCCTGATCATGACAGAAGGCGGGCCGGGAACGGCGACGTACCTTGCTTCCTATATCATCTATGACGAGGCATTTGTGAAATATAACTTCGGTTATGCTTCCGCTCTGTCATTTGTATTGTTTGTTATTACGGCGTTCTTCACCTGGTTATCCTTCCGGGTGTCCGGAAATGAAGAGTAGGAGGGACGGATTATGAGAAGAAGAATAAGTAAAATTGTCCTGAACGTGGTCCTGCTGCTGCTCGGAGTTGTGACCGTATATCCTTTTGTCTGGATGCTTGCGTCCTCGTTCAAGAAGAACAGTGAGATTATGGCGCTTGAACAGCATCTGCTTCCGCAGATATTTACGGTGGAAAATTATATTAACATGAACGAGCGGTTCAATTTCATGCGGTTCTTCGCAAACAGTTTGTTTGTGACGCTGGCTGTGACAGTGCTTGTGATCTATACGAGTACGATCTGCGGGTTTGTGCTCAGTAAGTACCAGTTTAAAGGGCGGAACCTGATTTTCGGGTTCGTGCTTTCCACCATGATGATTCCGTGGTGCGTAACAATTATTCCGAAGTACTCCATGATTCAGGCGTTTGGGTGGATGGACAGCTATAAAGCGCTGATTATCCCGGCCATGTTCAGCGGGTTTGGGATTTTCATGATGAAACAGCATATCGCGTCGCTTCCGGATGAAATCCTGGAGGCGGCCAGGATTGACGGGGCGAATGAATTTTTCATTTTCCACAGAATTATTTTCCCCATGGCAAAGAACGGAATCTCCAGTATCGCGATCTTCCAGTTCCTTTGGGCATGGGAGGACTACCTCTGGCCATACCTGGTGATTAACACGCAGGAAAAGCAGCTTCTGTCAGTGGGACTTAAGATGTTCAACGGGCAGTATTCTACGGATTACGGCGCTCTGTTCGCAGCGACGGCGATCTCCATCATCCCGGTTCTGCTGATCTATCTGTTCTTCCAGAAACAGTTCATAGCAGGTATTGCAGCGTCGGCCGTAAAGGGGTAAAATCAGCTTGGAAACGTAACGGCGCCGCGGCGTTATGGCCTGCGGCGCCGGCAGAAGCGGATCTTGAATAAGGAGGCAGACATGCAGGAACGATACAGAGTGAGAACTTCGCCTCTGGCATGCGAAGAGAATATCATAGAAGGCGGAAAATACAGAATCACCATGCTCACAGACGGGCTGGTTCGTCTGGAGTACAGTGAAGAAGGAGTGTTTGAAGACCGTGCGACACAGATGGTATTTCACCGGGATTTCCCGGAGACGAAATACAGAGTTGTCCGCAAGGAAGACGGAATCGAGATCCATACGGACAGGATCCACCTGATATATGACGAAAAGGAATTCTCGGCAAACGGGCTCAGCATCCAGGTAAAAGGAAATCTGTCTGCCTATCACAGCATCTGGCATTACGGCAGCGGTATCAGCGATTTGGGCGGAACTGCCAGAACACTTGACGAGGCTGACGGGGCGGTGCCTCTGGACCATGGGGTGATCTCCAGGACCGGGTACTCCCTGCTTGACGACAGCTGTTCTCAGGTGGTGCTGGAAGACGGATGGATTGAACCCAGGAAAAAGGGAATCAAGGATCTTTATTTCTGGGGGTACGGGCATGATTACAAACAGGCGGTAGCAGATTTCTACAGGCTTTGCGGCCGCGCGCCCATGCTTCCAAGATTCGCGCTTGGCAACTGGTGGAGCCGGTTTTATAAATACTCGGAGGAGAGCTATTTGGCCTTGTTTGACCGGTTTGAGAAAGAAGAACTGCCGTTTACTGTGGCAGTGATCGATATGGACTGGCATCTGACCGAGATTGATCCGAAATATGG
This sequence comes from uncultured Eubacteriales bacterium, assembly GCA_949283695.1. GTDB lineage: Bacteria > Bacillota > Clostridia > Lachnospirales > Lachnospiraceae > Mediterraneibacter. The sequence goes on from CASDTX010000018.1 coordinate 113,436, forward strand.
CAGCGGATGGACCGGATATACGTGGAACAGGGAATTATTCCCGGATCCCGCGCGTTTCCTGAACCGGCTCCATGAACGTGGGCTTAAGACCACAATGAATGTACATCCGGCGGACGGCGTCCGGGCGTACGAAGAAATGTATGAAGATATGGCCAGGGCTATGGGTGTGGACTATGAGAAGGAAGATCCCGTGATCTGCGATCCTGCCAGCCCGCGGTTTATGGAGGCGTATTTCCAATATCTTCATCATCCGAGAGAGGAAGAGGGCGTGGATTTCTGGTGGATCGACTGGCAGCAGGGAAGCCTGTGCAAGGTGGAAGGGCTGGATCCGCTGTGGATCTTTAACCATTATCATTTCCTGGACAGCGGGAGGAGAGGGAAACGTCCGTTTACATTTTCCCGATACGCAGGACCGGGCAGCCACCGGTATCCCGTGGGATTCTCCGGAGACACACTCATCACGTGGGAATCACTGGATTTCCAGCCGTATTTCACCCTCACAGCTTCGAATGTGGGGTATGGATGGTGGAGCCATGACATCGGCGGCCATATGATGGGATATAAGGATGATGAGCTGGCGGCACGCTGGGTACAGTTCGGGGTCTATTCTCCGATTCTGCGTCTGCACAGCTCGAGCAGTGAGTTTAACGGCAAAGAACCGTGGAGGTATGGCCGGGAGACGGAAGAAGTCATGGGCGAGGCGCTCCGGGAGCGGCATCGGATGATCCCTTACCTGTATACCATGAATTACAGGAATTACAGCGAGAATGCGCCTCTGATTTCACCGATGTACTATGAGTGGCCAGAAGCACGGGAAGCATATGAAGTGAGAAACCAGTACTATTTCGGCACAGAAATGATCGTCGCGCCGGTCACTGCACCGCGCATCAGCCGTCTGAATACCGCGAAGGTCAAGGTCTGGCTGCCGGAGGGACTCTGGTATGATATACATACAGGTTTGGTTTATGACGGAGACCGGATGATCGAGATGTACCGGGGAATTGAAAGTATCCCGGTGCTGGCGCCGGCAGGAGGGATCCTGCCGTTTACAGACGAGATCAGCGGCCTCCAGGCCGGGAGGAATCCCGGGTCGCTGAGGATCAAAGTCTATGCAGGGAAAGACGGAGAATTCGAGCTGTATGAGGACGATGGCGAGACCTGCTCGTACGAGCAGGGTGTCTGCTGCAGGACCCGGATGACCTATGAGGAGGGAGACAGGGCAGTTTTCACAATATATCCCGCACAGGGAGAGGTATCCCTGGTTCCGGAGAAACGCAGTTATACAGTGGAACTGACCGGATATCAGGAATGCCGGGCCGCGGTGGCGGTCAACGGAGAGGCGGCAGCTGCAGTACAGTCCTATGATCCGGACAGACAGGCAGTGATCGTGGAGGTTCCCGCGGCAGCGGTATCCGATAAGATAGAAATCTCTGTGGATGTCAGGTCCAGGACCAGTCAGAACGATGTGAGAAAGAGATGTTTCGATTTCCTGAATCAGGCGGAGATCGCATTCATGCAGAAGGACCGCATCTATGAGCTGATCTGTAAGGAGGAGAGAGTGTCCGTTCTCGGACAGACGCTGACTGCCATGGGAATCGACCGTGAGCTGTGCGGCGCGCTGATGGAGATCCTTACGGCACGCCAGTAACGACAGGCCGGCACGGCCGGGGAAAATTCCCCCGGGGTGCCGGCTTTCTGCAGTGCAGTTTCACGAATGATACAGGCTGAAGGGCTGCCCCTGATACACCGACGCTGGCGCGTGCAGGGGACACCTGCCGGAAACTGTTGACAAAAATTCCGGGAGCCGATAGACTACTCGTAAAAGTGCTGTGCTGCGCTTTGTATATTAACACTGTATAGACTGGCAGCTGACTCTGAACGGACTGCGGCTGATCTGTGAGAGGATGAAGGAGAATCTGTGAAACGCTTAAAAATAGGAAACGTAGAACTTGATAACCGCTATATACTCGGACCCATGGCAGGCGTGACGGACCTGCCATTTCGTCTGCTCTGCCGGGAGCAGGGCGCGGGCCTTCTCTGCATGGAGATGGTGAGTGCCAAGGCGATCTATTACCAGAATAAGAATACGGAAAGCCTGCTGGAAATCCACCCGGATGAACGGCCGGTGTCTCTCCAGCTCTTCGGGTCTGACCCCAGGATCATGAGCGAGATGGCGAAACGGATCGAGGAACGGCCATTTGCCATCCTGGATGTAAATATGGGGTGCCCGGTGCCGAAAGTCGTGAAGAACGGGGAGGGCTCCGCGCTCATGAAAGATCCAAAGCTGGTCTATGAGATCGTCCGCGCGCTGGTGAAAGCCATTGAGAAGCCTGTGACTGTGAAGATCCGCAAAGGGTTCGACGACAGCCAGGTCAATGCGGTGGAGATCGCCAAGGTGATTGAGGAGGCAGGAGCGGCGGCAGTGGCGGTTCACGGCCGGACCCGGGAACAGTACTACAGCGGGAAAGCGGACTGGGATATCATCCGGCAGGTGAAGGAGGCTGTGGCTATCCCGGTGATCGGCAACGGGGATGTAACATCTCCTGAGGCAGCGGACGAACTGGTGCGGCGGACCGGCTGTGACGGCGTGATGATCGCCAGAGGGGCTCAGGGAAATCCCTGGATCTTCTCCGAGCTGACCGCGTGGGAAGAGAGCGGAAGGATTCCGCCCCGACCGGACAAAGACGAAATCCGCCGGATGATCCTGCGCCATGCACGTCTGCAGCTGGAATATAAGGGCGGCTACTCAGGCATCCGGGAAATGCGGAAACATGTGGCATGGTATACAAAAGGACTCAAAGGCGCGGCACGTCTGCGGGAGAAAGTCAATCTGGTAGAATCCTATGAAGAGCTGGAAGCACTTATGGCGCTGCTGTAGGAGGCTGCGGAAGTACGTGTACTGATGCGCGTACCGATGCTGACGCCTCAAAATCTCTTGACATTAACAGGCCTTTTGGTTATAATATTGAAATTGCGAAATAGACTTAAATGACAGGATACAGGACAGGCATCCTGTGTCAGAAATAGCAGAAATTAGAACGAAAATCTGAAGAGACAGAAAGGAAGCAAACCAATGGCAGAGGCAAAGAAACGATTACTTACTTATGCCGGATTAAAGGCACTTGAGGATGAACTTGAAGATCTCAAAGTGGTAAAGCGAAAGGAAGTCGCAGCCAAGATTAAGGAAGCCAGGGAGCAGGGCGATGTCTCAGAGAATGCAGAGTATGATGCTGCGAAAGACGAGCAGAGAGACATCGAGGCCCGCATCGAAGAACTGGAAGGAATTCTGAAAAATGCAGAGGTAGTCGTAGAGGACGAAGTTGACTTTGACAAGATCAATGTGGGATGTACTGTGAAAGTATATGACATCACATATGACGAGGAGATGGAGTTCAAGATCGTGGGATCTACAGAGGCGAACAGTCTTGAGGGAAAGATCTCCAACGAGTCACCGGTGGGCCAGGCGCTGCTTGGAAAGAAAGTCGGCGAGACAGTTACGGTAGAGACACAGGCAGGCGACATTGAGTACAAAGTGCTTGAGATCAGCCGTTCAAAGTAAACAAAGGACCATGATACAGACCTCTTAGTTCTTAAGAGGTCTGAATTCGCGTGTATGGGGTTATAAGAAAGGAGAAAATACATTGGCACAGCAGCAGAAAAACGGACAGGAGCAGGATCTGAATCAGTTGAGAAAAGTGCGCCGCGAGAAACTTGCGGAGCTGCAGCAGAACGGAAAAGACCCGTTCGTGATCACAAAATATGAGCAGTCACATCACAGTCAGGAGATCAAAGACAGTTTTGACGAGCTGGAAGGAACGCAGGTCTCCATCGCAGGACGCATGATGTCCAAGCGGGTGATGGGAAAAGCCTCTTTCTGCAATGTGCAGGATCTGAAGGGGAATATCCAGTCTTATGTGGCCAGAGACAGTGTAGGAGAGGAGAACTACAAAGAGTTCAAGAAACTGGATGTGGGCGATGTGATCGGCATCGAAGGAGAGGTCTTCCGCACAAAGACAGGCGAGATCTCCATCCACGCTTCGCATGTGACGCTGCTCTCCAAGAGCCTGCAGATCCTTCCGGAGAAATTCCACGGACTGACAAACACAGATATCCGTTACCGCCAGAGATATGTGGATCTCATTATGAATCCGGAAGTGAAAGATACCTTTATCAAACGTTCCAAGATCCTGAGCGCGATCCGCAGATACCTGGACGGCCAGGGCTTCATGGAAGTGGAGACTCCTATGCTGGTCAGCAATGCAGGCGGTGCTGCGGCAAGACCCTTCGAGACACATTTCAACGCGCTGGACGAGGACTTCAAGCTGCGGATCTCACTGGAACTCTATCTGAAGCGTCTGATTGTAGGCGGCATGGAGCGTGTGTACGAGATCGGACGTGTGTTCCGCAACGAGGGTCTGGACACAAGACATAATCCGGAGTTCACACTGATGGAACTCTATCAGGCATATACAGACTACAACGGCATGATGGATCTGACCGAGAACCTGTACCGTTATGTGGCACAGGAAGTGCTGGGAACTACGAAGATCAGCTATAACGGCGTGGAGATGGATCTCGGCAAACCGTTCGAGCGCATTACCATGGTAGACGCTGTGAAGAAATACGCAGGCGTGGACTGGAATGAAGTAGAGACGCTGGAGCAGGCAAGAGAACTTGCCAAAGAGCATCATGTCGAGTTCGAGGAGAGACATAAGAAAGGCGACATCCTCAATCTGTTCTTCGAGGAGTATGTTGAGGAACATCTGGTCCAGCCGACCTTCGTGATGGATCATCCGATCGAGATCTCACCGCTGACCAAGAAGAAACCGGAGAATCCGGATTACGTAGAGCGTTTCGAGTTCTTTATGAACGGCTGGGAGATGGCGAACGCTTACTCCGAGCTCAATGACCCGATCGATCAGAGAGCGCGCTTCAAAGCTCAGGAAGAGCAGCTCGCTCAGGGAGATGAGGAAGCCAACACGACAGATGAAGACTTCCTGAACGCGCTGGAGATCGGTATGCCGCCGACAGGAGGCATCGGATACGGCATCGACAGAATGTGCATGCTGCTCACAGACAGTGCGGCGATCCGGGACGTACTTCTGTTCCCCACCATGAAATCACAGGGAGCGGCAAAGAACGCCGCAAATAACGAAACACAGGCTGAAAAAGCTGCCGGAAAAGCAGCTGAGGCAGATACTGCTGCAGAAGTTAAAGCTGAGAAGATCGACTTCTCCAATGTGAAGGTGGAGCCGCTGTTTGAGGAAATGGTAGACTTCGAGACCTTCAGCAAGTCCGATTTCCGAGCGGTGAAGGTAAAAGAGTGCGAGGCAGTGCCGAAGAGCAAGAAGCTTCTGAAATTTGTTCTGGATGACGGAACAGGCGAAGACCGCGTGATCTTAAGCGGAATCCATGAGTATTACGAGCCGGAAGAGCTGGTCGGAAAGACCTGTATCGCAATCACAAACCTGCCGCCGAGAAAAATGATGGGAATTGATTCCTGCGGAATGCTGATCTCGGCAGTCCATGAGGAAGATGGCAAGGAAGGACTCAATCTGCTGATGGTGGATGATCGGATTCCTGCGGGAGCGAAACTGTATTAAGATGAATAGAATAAGCTTTGCGGCGGCGTGTGCTTGATTGACAGAGAAAATGGGCAGTTCCAGGAGGAATTGCCCATTTTTGGCAGACGGATATTTGAGATGCCGGAAGAAAGTTCCCGGTACTGATTCGGTATGTGGAAAATCTTTCATCTGCAGATAATGAAAAATAGTGAAAAAATAGTGTAATTTTAATGGAATAGGTTCCCTGGAAGAATATTTCGCATATGATCCTGACGAGTACTATGCGTCGCTGCAGATGGGTTTGCCTGCATTATACTATTCAGGAAGAGAAAATCCTCCGCATCCGGAAATCTGGATCAATTATTTTTTGAAAATGATGGAGCTGTATTCTAAAAAGGTTTATGAGTTATCGAAATCCTCTGAAGAAGATGAATTAGCAGCCAGATTGTCTTTTCTGAATGCAAGAGAGAAAGAATTCCTGGTATTTTTGCTAAAGAAAAAACTATACGAATTTACACCGATTGAGGTGAGTAAGATGATTGGTGTGACGAACAAGACCGTGATTAACAGATGTGTAAAGCTTGTAAATAATGGTTTTGTAATTCCGCTTATTGTAAAAACAAGGATACGTTCCTATCAGTTGAGCGATTTCTCAATAGCAAATGAAAATAAGATTTTAGCGAAACTGCGGATTTGAGCGTCCGCCGGCACCCGGTTACTTTTGAGATTTATGAGAGGTGAAAGAAGAAATATGAGACTGTTTATCGCCATCGGATTATCTGATGAAATGAAAAAGACACTGGTCTCCTGTATGCATGACCTGAAAAAGCAAGGTGTGGAAGGAAACTTCCGCATATTACACTGATCCGGAAGACCGTGGCTAAGAAACCATATGAGGTGCATCTGAGTAAAGCGGAGATGACGGTGGGGAAGGTTTCACTTATGAAGTCGGAGATGAAGAACGGGAAAGTGACGCATCGCGAGATATGAGAGATGTGATGGGGAGGAAAGTTATGGCTAAGGCCGGGGCGTTCATGAAAATGCGATTTGATATTACGGAGATTGACGCTACCGATCATTCAGCTGAAATTTTGGTTGGAGATTCTGAAATAAGAAGAGAAAATAAAAGCCTGTAATAGATCCAGGCTTCTATTTCCATCTTGACGCGGCGTATCCGGGGGTAAAGCGGATGAATTTCTCCACGCTGCTGTTCAGATATTTCCCTTTTTTCCAGATAAGCCCGATGTCCTGCTCAATAGCCGGCGCGATGGGAATGCTGACCAGATCCGGGAGATCTGCCGATACGGAGGAATAGAGGATTGCCCCGCCCAGATGGTCTGAAATAAAGCGCTTTATGGTGTATAGCTGGCTCGAATGCAGAAGAATATTGGGTTTGCAGTTCAGGCTGTCGAACAGGCAGAGGAGTGTCTGGTTCAGTACAGAGTCTGTGTTGTACAGAAGGAGAGGTTCCTGATCAAGCTGGGCGAGGGAAACCTCTTTTTTCTGTGCCAGCGGATGTTCTTTCGAGACACAGAATACCAGCCAGTCTGTCAGAATCCGGGCAGTGTTCACATTGGCGGAGTCCGGAAAATGCAGGTTGACAAGTGCCAGATCCAGTGTCTCTTCCTGTACAAGTGAGGCTGCCCGGATAGAACCGTATTCAAAGAGCTTGATCGGAATGTCCGGGTATTTTTGACGGAATGCAAGCAGCATATCCGGGAAAAACACGATGCTGAGAAGGGGCGGTATTCCGATGCGGAGCGGTGCGGTCTGCATGCCAAGATCATGGAATTCCTCAGCAGTCTGATCAATCTGAGAGAGCAGGTCGCTGGCCTTTTTGTAGAAGATTTCCCCCTCTCTGGTCAGTGTCAGATGATTCTTCGAACGAGTGAACAGACTGACAGAGAATTCTTTCTCCAGTTCCCGGATGGCAGAAGAGATCGCCGGCTGTGTGACATAGAGTTTCTGAGCTGCCTGGGTAATACTGTGGTAGCGGCTTACGGCGCAGAAATATTCTAACTGACTGATCTTCATAATGAGGTGCTCCTTTCAGAAAATAGTTTCTGTATTTTTTGGACGAGATTACTAAAAAATGTGTCTTATCTATCCTGAATTTTATCATATCATAAGTGAAAATGATCAAAAATACTCCACAGATTAAAAAAATTTTATAAGGGTATTATTTTTGCTGAATATACAGCTGGCAAGGCGGACGGTATAATGAAACCGTAAGTAACAGTTCGGCCGTTCTGATTACTCGATGAAAAATCTTATAAGGAATGGAGGGACAATCATGAGTCCATCTGTAATTACCCTGCTTTTTCTTCTGTTCGCGATTGTTATGTTTGTGCTGGAGAAGATTCCGCTGGGCATCACATCCATGATCGTCTGTATCGGACTGGTCCTGACAGGGGTACTGGATGCAGAGACAGCTTTTGCAGGATTTGTTGACAGTAATGTTATTTTATTTGTGGCGATGTTTATTGTAGGCGGTGCGCTGTTTGAGACCGGAATGGCAAACAGAATCGGGGGCCTTGTCACTCGTTTCGCCAAGACGGAGCGCATGCTGATCGTCGCGATTATGACGATCGTAGGCTTGATGAGCGGCGTTCTTTCGAATACGGGGACAGCGGCGGTGCTGATTCCGGTGGTGATCGGAATCGCAGCGAAATCCGGATATAACAGATCGCGCCTTTTGATGCCGCTTGTATTTGCGGCAGCAATGGGCGGCAATCTCTCAATGATCGGGGCCCCGGGGAATCTGATTGCACAGAGTGCGCTTCAGGAAATCGGACTCAAATTCGGATTTTTTGAATATGCGGTGGTTGGGCTGCCGATACTTCTGGCCGGGATTCTGTTTTACGCGACCGTCGGGTTTCGCTTGCTGCCGAATCATGCAGTGAGCGGTGATACTACATTTGATACAGAACAAGATTTCAGCAGTGTACCCGTATGGAAGCAGTGGCTTTCACTGATCATTCTTGTGCTGACTCTGCTGGCAATGATCTTTGAGGATGTGATTGGGATTCCGCTGAGGATCTGCAGGACATCCATATCGGCGATATCATCTATCTGAACGGAAGTATGACCACATGCCGTGATGTGGCGCACAGACGTCTTGTGGAGGGCGGCAGAGCGCTTCCGGTGAATGTACGGGACGCCGCAATATTCCATGCGGGCCCGATCATCCGGCCGCTTGACAATGATCAGTTCGAGATGGTGTCTGTAGGACCGACAACAAGCATGAGAATGGAGAAATTTGAAAAAGAATTTGTCCGCGACACAGGGGTGCGCGTGATTATAGGAAAAGGCGGCATGGGACCCAACACGGAGTATGCCTGCAAAAATTATAAGGCAATTCACTGTGTATTCCCTGCGGGAAATGCAGTTGTGGCGGCAACAGAAGTAGAAGAGATTGTAGAAGCTCAGTGGAGAGATCTGGGGATGCCTGAGACGCTGTGGCACTGCCGGGTTAAAGAGTTCGGGCCCTTGATTGTTTCCATTGATATGGAAGGGCGGAACCTGTTTGAAGAGAACAAAGTGATCTTCAACGAAAGAAAAGAAAAGGCTATCGAGGAGATCTGCAGACACGTAAGCTTTATCAAATAAAAAGCGTCGAAATTATGCGGCTTGAAATGCTGCAGAAATTTTGAAAGAGTGGGCAATGTTTACAGAGGAGAAATCATTGCTGAATGCGGAATAAGAGCATTTATAGAACGGAGAGAGGATAAGAACCTTCCGTGTGAAATGATGTGAGAGAAAGCCTTGTTTCCCGCGGCGGGTTCTTTTTTAATGAGATATAAAGAGAAGATCTTATGATTGACAGAGGTTGAAAAAGCATAAGATATTGGCAAAAATGCATAAATAAATAATATTAAATAAAGGAAATTGATATTTAGTGCACAATTCGATATAATTGGCTTATGAGTAAAAAGGAAAGGGAGGAGATTTCTATGAAACATTTCAAACGTGTGGCTGCAGCGTCACTGTCCGGACTGCTTGCGGCCGGATGTCTGGCCGGCTGTGCCGGTTCTGGCGACGACGATGTACAGATCATCCGAATCGGACATAACCAGTCCACCAGTCATCCCACACACATCGGGCTCACAGCATTTGAGGAATTTATTGAAGGAGAGCTGGGGGACAAATACGACATCCAGATATTCCCGAGTGAGCTCTTAGGTTCCCAGAATGAGATGGTACAGCTGACGCAGACCGGTGCGATTACGTTCTGTGTGGCTTCCAACTCCCTGTTGGAGACGTTCTCGGAGAACTATACGCTGTTTAACCTGCCGTATCTGTTCTCCAGTGCTGAGGCTTATCATGCATCCATGGACGACCCGAACATTATTGATCCGATTTTCGAGTCTACCAAGCAGGCCGGATTCGAGGGCGTGACCTGGCTGGATGCCGGTACGCGTAACTTCTATACGATCAATACTCCGATCAATACCCCGGAGGATCTGCACGGGCTGAAGATCCGTGTGCAGCAATCCCCTACGAATGTGCGGATGATGGATCTGCTGGGCGGAAGCGCTACCCCCATGGGATTTGGAGACGTGTACACTGCGCTTCAGTCACAGATGCTGGACGGCGCGGAGAACAACGAACTGGCGCTGACGAACAATGGACACGGAGATGTATGTAAGTATTATTCCTACAATATGCATCAGATGATTCCGGATATGCTGATCGCAAATATTGCATTTCTGGACGGGCTGAGCGAGGAAGAACGTGCGATCTTCGACGAGGGATTTGAACTGCTCAATCAGACCCAGCGCGACGCCTGGGAGTCTTCTGTAGAAGAGGCGAAGGATTACGCGCAGAATGTGCAGGGAGTGGAATTCCTCTATCCGGATATTGAACCGTTCCAGGAGGCTCTGGCCCCCATGCATGAAGAGATGCTCAACGATTACCCGGATCTGGCTCCGATCTATGACCTGATCCAGGAGCACAATGCCGAGTTCGCCTCGGAATCTGAATGAAAGGAAGGTGTCCGGATATTATGCAGGCGTTACGTAAAGTTTTGAATAAGATTATGAATGTCCTTGCCGGTGTGAGCCTGATCGCCATGGTAGTGCTCACCTGCTGGCAGGTGTTTACCCGTTATATTCTCAGCAACCCATCTACCTGGTCAGAAGAGCTGGTAGGATACCTTTTCGCATGGGCCAGCCTCTTTGGCGCGTCACTGATCACCGGTGAGCGCGGCCATATGAATATTCCTGTCGTTGTAGAGAAGATGCCCGCCGGCGCACAGAAATTCTTCGCAGTGCTCGGAGAGCTGATCGCTCTGGCTTTCTCAGTGATCATCCTGGTCTACGGCGGCTATAAGATCACACTGCTGGCAATGGGACAGATGACGTCTTCCCTGGGAGTGGCTGTAGGCGTGTTCTATGTCACCATGCCGGTGTGCGGTATTATTAACGTTCTCTATACGATTCTCAACATCGCAGATATATGCAAAAAAGCAAAGGAGGTGGCTTAAGCTATGGCAATGCAGTCATTGGTGATGATTATTGCGATTTTGGCGATCCTTCTGATTGTGGGAGTCCCGATCTCTTACTCGATTGGCATCGCTTCTCTGATTACGATTCTGCAGACCGTGCAGCTCGACGTCTCCGTGGTAACCGGTGCACAGAGAATCTTCGTCGGTATGAGCAAGTTCAGTCTGACGGCGATCCCGTTCTTCATCCTGGCCGGAAATCTGATGAACCAGGGCGGTATCGCGAAGCGTCTCGTAGATTTCGTTATGGCAATCCTGGGGAAGATGCCGGGCGCTCTGCTGGTGACGAACGCAGGTGCCAACGCACTGTTCGGCGCGATCTCGGGGTCGGCTTCCGCAGCGGCGGCAGCAGTGGGCTCCATGGTACGTGAAGGCGAAGAGGAGCAGGGGTATGATGTGGCCCTGTGTGCGGCGACCAACGGTGCTTCCGCTCCGTCCGGTCTTCTGATCCCGCCGTCCAATGCCCTGATTACGTATTCGCTGGCAGCAGGCGGAACCTCAGTGGCGGCGCTGTTCATGGCAGGCTATCTTCCGGGTCTGATCTGGACACTCTGCTGTATCGTGGTAGCCATTATTCTGGCAAAGAAGAAAGGCTATAAAGGCACTCCGGGCAAGTTCAGCTGGGCAAATCTGGGCAAGGCAACGCTGCATGCGATCCCGTCACTGTCCTTGATCGTTGTCGTGATCGGCGGTATCGTCATCGGAGCGTTCAGCGCGACAGAAGGTTCTGCGATCGCAGTGGTCTATGCACTGATACTCGGAATCTGCTACCGCAACATTACTCTGAAGAAGCTGTGGGACATCGTGGTAGACAGTGCGAAGATGAGCGGTATGGTTGTATTCCTCATCGGTGTATCCAATATCCTCGGATGGGTTATGGCATTCCTGCAGATCCCGCAGGCTGTATCTGCGGCTCTCCTGAGCATTACGGATAATCAGATCGTGATCCTGCTGATTATGAATGTGATCCTGCTGATTGCCGGAACATTCATGGACGTTACACCGGCGATTCTGATCTTCACGCCGCTGTTCCTGCCGATTGTACAGACATTCGGAATGGATCCGATCCACTTCGGTCTGATCCTTGTATATAACCTGTGTATCGGAAATATCACTCCGCCTGTAGGAAATACGCTCTTTGTAGCGATCAAGGTGGGACGGACATCCCTGTCGAAGACGATGCCGTACATGTTGTGGTATTACGTGGCCATTCTCGTGGGACTGCTGCTGGTGACCTACGTGCCGGCAATCAGTATGATCCTGCCGCAGCTTACCGGACTTGCGTAAGTCCGGCACGCCGGACGGCCGAGAGGGGCATAGAGCGTGAGGAAAGTAATATTTTGATTCCCATACATAAGATTATCCCGTTAGATCGAATTTTCTATCATTCGAATCCTCACGGGATAATCTTATTTTTTAATCCGGACTCATATGGAGGATGCCGAAGTCCATGCAGCATTGGCGCATGGTTTCCGGATAACCATAGAGGCATTCATTCTGCGTAAGGAAAAGGCCGACGACCTGGCCGGTAGCATCATCGATGGCGCCGTGGAGGGCGTATTTAACACTGCCGCCGAACCATTCATAAGGAGTGGCATCGATCTGGATGAGCTGTCCGGGATGAGGTTTGCGTTTCCGGCGGTGGGTGCGGTGGAGGATTTTTTCTTTTTAGGGCTTTCAAAACCTGCATTTTTTAGTATACTGGAAAGAGCAGAGTAGGAAAGAGAGATTCCAAAGTCTGCCAAGAGTATATCTTTGAAATGGAGGAAGCTGACCCCAGAGAATTCCGGGCGGGAAAAATCTTGAGGACAGTTTCCTTCGTTTCATCTGAAACAGCGTGAGCAGGTTTTCTGCCAATATTTTTATGTCATAGTATCAGATGAAGATGCAAGGGCAAAAAAATTTGTCTTACAGACAAAGGAGCAGTCATCTGTGATGACTTAAAGGCAAAGGGCCCATTTAACTAGAAGAAATACAAGATAAAAGGAAACCGTCTATGATCAACAGGACCGTTTCCTTTTACTCATTTATCGCGTGAATATAGATTTTGCGAGCGATCTTATTTTCATCACACATCAATGTCACGCTGCCATCTTCGATTTTTGTACACACAGAATTTGTGTATAGCTTAATATCATTTTTCTTAAGGTAATCTGCGTAATAAGGACGGATATACATTTCCAGACCATGTCCTACTTCGCCGGCCATTTCTGCAATAGCTACCTGTTTGCCCTGTTCTGCCAGGATTATCACAGCTGGATCTAATCTGGTTATGCGCTCTTCAGTAGCCTCTGTGTAAAGGCGGATGTCTGCTCCCCGGAGGCTTGCCAATCTGGCAGCATCAAGTTCGCTGGGGCCTTTATTGACCGTATTGCCTCTTGTACACCGACGCTAACGTAAAAGAATAAGGAATAGGAGATGAATTTGTTTAGCTATTAAAATATTAATTATTGAAATAGCACAAAAAATATGAATATAAATTATAATATATAAACAAAAAATAAATTTTCTATTGATTTATAACTGAAAATGAGGTATAAATTGCTTAGCAGCGAAGTAATAAAACAATAGGAGGAGTTACAAATGAAATATGATTTTGAAACAGTAATCAATCGTACGGGAACAGGCGCGTGTAAATGGGAACATATGCTGGCAGATCATCCGGAAGTGGACGAGGATATCATACCGCTGTCGATCGCTGATATGGAGCTTGTGAATGCGCCAGAGATCCAGAAAGGTCTGAAGGAGTATATTGATAAGCACGTTCTCGGGTATAATAATCCATGGCCGGAATATCTGGAAGCTGTCTGCGGCTGGATGAAGCGCCGCCATGACTGGGAAGTGAAGAAGGAGTGGATCACCCAGACTCCGGGCGTGGTACCGGCTATGTTCTTTGCAGTGAAAGCATTTACAGAACCGGGCGACGGCGTGATCATCATGACACCGGTGTATTATCCGTTCTATGGGGCAGTGAAAGCCAATGAGCGTAAGCTTGTGGAGACACATCTGCTGGATGATGGAGAAACATATACAGTTGATTTTGAAGATCTTGAATGTAAGGCAAAAGATCCGGAAAATAAGCTTCTGCTCCTGTGCAGTCCTCACAACCCGGTAGGACGTGTATGGACTGTGGAAGAGTTAGAGCGTATCGGTCGTATCTGTATTGACAATGATGTGGTAATTGTCTCGGATGAGATCCATTTTGACCTGATCATGCCGGGATATAAGCATCATGTATTTGCTTCGCTCAGCGAGGAGTTCGCACAGCATTCTGTAATCTGTACAGCGCCGAGCAAGACGTTCAACCTGGCGGGAATGCAAACTTCTAATATTATTATACCAAATCCGGAGCTTCAAAAGAAATTTGTTGCACAGGTGGACAGCTGCGGTATGGAGCTGGCGAACATTCTTGGGTATGAAGCATGCCGCATTGCTTATACGGAGTGCGAGGAGTGGCTGGAAGAATTGCTTCAGCTCATTGTGCGCAATAAGGAATATGTCGAGAGGTTTACGGAGGAACATTTCCCGATTATCAAATGCCGAAAGATGGAAGGGACATACCTGCAGTGGCTTGATTTCCGGGCTCTGAATATGGACCCGAAGGAGCAGGAGAAGATGCTGCAATCCGAAGCGCAGCTGTTTCTGGATGCCGGATATATGTTTGGCGGTGGAGGAGATGGGTTTGAGCGTATCAACCTTGCGTGTCCGACATGGGTGATCGAGAAAGCTATGGCGCGTCTTTTAGATGTGTTGAGAAAACATTTTTCGGAGCATGTAAGATAGATCTCAAACAGAGGAGAATCAGATGGCGGAAGAAAGACGGAACGGTTCTGGCGCGACATCAGAACTGAAACGGGTACTGACCTTTAAAGATTTGCTTTTTACATGTGTCGGAGGAATCATAGGGTCGGGCATTATGTCGATCATGGGGATTACGATAGGAATGACGGGACGCAGTGTTCCGATTTCCATGTTCTTTGCGGCTGTTTTCGTCCTGCTTGGGATTACTCCGATCATCATCATTACGGGAACCGTGAGAATCCGGGGCGGCCAGTATACGATTGTCGGCATGCTGGCAGGAAAGAGGATGTCAGGTCTGTTTATCATTATTGATGTGGCAACCAATATTTCTCTTTCTATGTATGCACTAAGTTTTGCAGATTATTTTCTGGCGTTTTTTCCGGATGTGCCAAGAAGGCTGGTGGCGGCGGCAGTGCTGACATTCTTCTGGATCCTGAATATGCTGGGGATAGACAAGATGGCGAAGCTGCAGAATCTTATTGTATTTGTGCTGATGCTGGCTTTGGCTCTGTTTGCCGTATATGGACTTCCGAACGTATCACCGGATTATCTGACGGAGGACTTTGCCCCGAATGGATTTACAGGGATGATCACGGCGGCGGCACTGCTGTATTTCGCAACATCGGGCGGACAGCTGATCGCCGGACTGTCAGGAGAGGCGAAGAATCCGACAAGGGATATCCCAAGAGCGATTATAATCTCTACGTTTTCGGTAGCGGTTTTGTATGCGGTGGTAGCTGTGGTGGCAGCCGGGGTACTGCCGGTAGATCAGGTGGCGAATAAGCCTTTGACAGATGTGGCGCGGACGGTTCTCCCCACGCCGCTGTATGTATTCTTTATGGTTGGAGGAGCGATGTTTGCGATCGTGTCTACGCTGAATGCCCAGCTCGCCTGCGCTCCAAAGGCGCTCCTGCAGGCCTGTTCGGACGGATGGTTTCCGAAGAAAATGGCTTATATCCATCCAAAGTATAAGACACCCATGGTTTTGCTGACATTCTATTATCTGGTGGGAATGCTGCTGATCATATTCGGTTTTGATATCGGTCTCGTGGCGAACCTGACTGTATGTCTGAGTCAGATAAATTTTATCATCATAAGCTGGAATCTGGTTAAACTCCCCGGGCTGATTCCAGAACTCTGGGAGAAATCCAGCTTCCGGATGTCGCCCGGTGCTCTGAAGATCTGGTCAAGGGTCGCGGTATGTGTAGGCTTTATCCAGCTCTGGCTGCTTGCGAGGGACTTGAGCGTTCCGATGCTGATAGGGAATGTCTGCTACTTTATATTTGCTCTGATTTTCAGTAAGGTGCGTTCGAAGAGCCCGGATGTCAATATCGAAGTCAGCTACGAGGCTAATTAGCTGCGCTGCGGCGGTAAGTATCATGCCGGATCCTATCCGCTGGGACGGAGCGCGGAAGAACTGTAGTTATAAAATGCTAAAGGAGAATGACAGATATGAGTGAAAGTACAAAGAACAAGAAGGTAAAAATGACGTTGAAACAGTTTATGGCTGTATTTGCCTGCAGTATGGCATATGTTGCTCTGGCAAACCTGCAGTATCTTGCCAGAGATTATTATGTAATTTATCAGGAAGCAAATAACCTGACAAGTGCCCAGATGGGTATGATCATGTCAGCGGTAGGAACGGCTGCGGTAATTGCAAGTTTTTATAATGGTTTCCTTACAGATATGTTCAGGCCCAAGACACTGTTGATGTTGTCATGCAGCATCTGTATAATATTTGGGGCTGTGATCCTGACTGACCCGGGATATGTGATTTCTATGGTGGCATTTTGTGTGTTTGCTATACTGCCATTCTGGATGCCGATGTCAAAACTTTTGGCGGGCATCAGTGAGAGTAATGAGCAGAGTAGTAAAGTATTCGCGTGGCTGGATTTCTTTATCGCAGGCGCGGGCCTGCTGGCCGGTTTCATTGCATCCGGAGCGGTAGCGGCGGCTGGTGCGGCTTTCGGTGTCAAGATTATCGTTGCAGTGTATATGATAATGAGTGCGCTGTGTGTTGTAACGATTCCGTTTGTGGATAAAACAACAAAAGAAGAGTTCAAGAAAAATAAAGGCAGCGGTGACCAGGGGATGAACCTTAAGAATGTCATGATCCTTTTCTGTGATCCGAACCAGTGGCTGACATGGCTTGCGATTGGACTTGGATATACTGCGTATGTAGGTATGACATATATCAGCCCTCTTCTGGCTACAGAATTTGGCGTGGAGGCTTCGGTTATCACAGTGCTGGATACAATTAAGAACAGTGGAATTGGTCTTGTTGCTCCGCTGATCGCAGGCTTCTTGGCTACAAAGCACGGCGCGGTACGCTCTTATTTCTGCTGGCTGGGCCTGTATATTGTCAGCATGGCGCTGATCATTGTTATACCGTGGAAACCTGCGCTGGCTATTATTGCCATTCTGAGTATTATCCTTCTGTCCTTTTCCGCGAAGGGAAGAAGCGCCATCTCAAATACGGTATTAGTGGAGATCAAGACTCCCATGTACCTGTTTGGTACGTCAGTGGGCATTGAAGCACTGATCATGAGGATTCCGGATATCTTTATGTTTACACTGGCTGGAAATATGATCGATGCCTATGGAAATACAGGATATTACATAGTATTCGGCAGCTGCCTTGTATTTGCGCTGGCAGGATTGCTCTGCAATGTGATCCTTACCCGCAGGATAAAAGAGGGAAAGACTTCTGAATGGTTCTTTGAAAACGCACAGAAAAAGGCGTGAAATGAGTAAATGAGGAAACAGGGCGTTCCCAATGCTTCGGCTTGGGAACGCCCTGTTTCGTTGTGGTGGTGCGCCTGGCGGCGCACATTTCTTAAGGGAGCAAGTCGTGTGTTCTGCTCGATCGCCTTCCAGTAAGAAGAGGCTGGAAAGAAGAGGGCAAAGAGGATTTATTTGCCTGTGCGCTGATCCTTCCGCACCAGCTCTAGATAGATGCCGAGAACTTTGTAAAATGTATTGATCTCATCCATTGTACAGCTTTTCAGAAGCTCCTGTGTAGTTTCTGTAATATCCGCGATATCGTACATCATGTGGGCACGGTTCACAGTCTGTCCGAGTTCGGAGGGGTAGAGATGTACGGTCTTGCTGTTGCCTTCGGCTTTCTTCCGGGTGATCAGACCTTTTCTGTCCAGCTTTGAAAGCACCTGGCAGACTGCCCCTGTGGTGCGTTCCCAGCGGTGGGCCAGTTCGGTTACGGTAGTACCCGGGGTCAGGGCGATGGAATTAAGCATATGGGCTTCTGTCATGGTGAGCTCGGGCCCGACTCCGTAATGGCGGAGTTTTCCAATATAATTGGAGTAGAGAGCAACGAAAAAATACAGCATGTCTGCTTTTTCACTTAGACGCCCGAAGGTGGTTTCGATGTTTTCAGTAGTGGGAGAAGTGTGATTTGATGAATGTTCCATAAACTTTGTCCTTTCTAAAAATACTTAGATGCTAAATATAATATAGCATAAAAATAGAAAATGATGAAAGAGAAAAATAAATTTAGGAATACAATCAACGATATGAGCGCTGTAATCTCCTGCGGCGGGGAAAGGGGCATGGAGCGTAAGGAATGTGACATTTTGATTCCCATACATAAGATTATCCCGTTAGATCGAATTTTCTATCATTCGAATCCTCACGGGATAATCTTATTTTTTAATCCGGACTCATATTCCAAAGCTATTCGACATCGGGGATATCTATTACCATATTATCGACGTAATCAATGATTTCCAAATACTCAATTTGATAAAAGCCCCCCTGCAGCTTCAGCGTTTTCCTTGGCGGTTTCTATGGAACCCCCCATTGTTTGTTATGTCATTTGCTATATAAGTTTTTTCATGCAGATCAGAAAGATCCGTTTCTATTTTAGTAAGCATCTTATTTTGCACATCGTAATAATACGTCTGGCTGACAACCGCTGTCAAATCCTCTGTCAGCTGAAAGTTTTTGCTCAGATCTACCGGATATTCTGCTGTATAGATTTCAGTACTGGGATTCTCACTCTCTAAAGTAAATATCAGTTTTCTCCATAACCATAAGGCATTTCTTTATTCATTTTTGTTTTCTGCCATGTTCCGCCTGTATTTAATAGTGCGTTTACAATATCTCCGCTGCCATAGTAATAGGCTTCCGTCTAAGTACCGGTACTGTCGCCGGATCGAAGCAGGTATTCTGTATAGGGTGACTGTTTGCGCCGCCCTTCAATGACAGAAGGATTCTCGGCGTTGTCGGAAGAAGTTATGATAGTTTTGTGATATTCATAATCACTATCGCAGAAGTGCTGAACAGCTTCTTCAATTTCGGTTGCGGGATCTTATTGACGTACTATAAATTTTTATTTATAGTACGTCAATACATACTGTAGACAATGATTATTTGAACAAGGATGTTCCGAAACGAGCTTTCCTGTAAAACTTCTGTATGATGGTCAGCGGAAGGCTGATAACGATGTAAAGTGTAGAGAGAAGGCCGGCAGCACCGCCAATGATCATAAGTAGGATCAGTCCGATATTCATAATGATACACGCTCCTTTGGTAAAATGAAATACACATCTATTCTAATCGAAGCGTTTCTAAAATGAAACTTGTTCCCGGACTTCTTAACGGGATTTTAACAGGCCGTGACGGCTATTCTTCTTCATCTTCTGCCATTCGGTAACCCACTCCCACTTCTGTGAAGATATACTGCGGCTGGGCGGGATCCGTCTCGATCTTGCGGCGGATATTGGCCATATTGACCCGGAGGATCTTATTGTCGTCGTCAGCGTAGGGGCCCCATACATTTGAGAGGATCGAGGCGTATGTCATTACTTTCCCGGAATTTTGTGCCAGGTAAGCTACGATCTTATACTCAATGGGAGTGAGGTGGATCTCAGCGGACCCGATTGTTAGCAGCCGTCTGGAGAAATCCAGGGTCATGGCACTGTGCCGGTAAGGCCGGATATAGAGAGCACTGTCTGTGTTCAGACGGTTGCTGTGGCGCAGAGAGGCGCGGATCCGGGCCAGAAGTTCAGAGGTCCCGAACGGTTTGGTAATATAGTCGTCGGCGCCCAGATCGAGAGCAGAGACCTTCTCACGTTCAGCGGTTCGGGCGGAGATTACGATCACAGGTGTGCTTGTCCACGTGCGGAGCTCGCGGATGATATCATTGCCGTCCATATCCGGAAGCCCCAGGTCCAGGAGGATGATATCCGGACACTGGGAACGGCTCAGCTCAAGGCCCTGGGCGCCGTTGTCCGCGTACAGCACACGGTAGTCGTGGCGCTTCAGAACTTTTCCCATGAAAGCCTGTATGTTTTTTTCATCTTCAATGATCAGAACCGAGAATTTAGGCATTGATGAGATCCTCCTTTTCTTTTGGCAGCGTAAATGTGAATTCGGCGCCGCCGGTGCCGGTATGATTTCGTGCGGCAATGCGGCCGCCGTGCGCCTGAATGATCGTTTTGCAGATCGACAGACCGATGCCGATTCCCTTGTGTCCGTCCGCGTTTTCAGAGGAGGTCTGGGTGCCTTCAAATATATATGGCAGCCGTTCCTCCGCGATCCCTTTCCCGTAGTCCCTTACGGTGAAGACAATGCTCTCCGGATTGCTGCGGATAATGAGGTCGATCGGAGCTTTGCTGCCGGAGTGTATGAAGGCATTTTCTAACAGGTTAATCAATACCTGTTCGATCAGAGTGGGATCCATGGAGATCATGAGAAAATGATCTGGCATATCTACCCGGATCTGAATATCAGGCAGCCGTTTCCTGAGCCTCTGAATCGCTTCGGAAATGACCTCTTCCACGACCTCAGGGGATTTTTTTACCTTATCAGATGAGGCATCATTAATCCGTGTGACTGTGAGCAGATTTTCTACCATGTTCAGAAGCCACTGGGAATCTTCACGTATATTTGATATGAGTTCTGTCCGTTCTTCATCTGACAGTTCGCGATAGTTTTCCAGAAAAGAAGAGGAAGAACCGATAATGCTGGTCAGCGGCGTGCGCAGATCATGGGAGACTGCCCGCAAGAGATTGGCGCGGAGTTTCTCACGGTCTGCCTCGTCCAGCGCCTGCTTCTGTTCAGCCGCGGCTCTCTGCTGGAGTTTCAGCGAGGTGGTGGTGGTGCTGGTAATCAGCGCGATGGCAAGCATTCCAATAAATGTTACAGGGTACCCGTCAAGGAAAAAGTTAAACCGAAAATACGGGTACGAAAAGAAAAAGTTCACGGCTACCACGCAGAACAAGGCGGCTATAATCCCGTACAGATACCCGGTTGTACGCCAGGCAGTCAGGATCAGAGCCAGAGTATAGATAATCGTGATGTTTGCCACGTTTTTATTCCCAAGCAGGAAGAAACCGAACGAAATTCCGGTGGCTGCGCACAGCATCAGCAGGGTAAAGAAAGTATCGGACAGGATGTTCTTTTTCATAGGTTCGTCTTCTTTGCCGGATGGATGAAAACAATGAAAGAAGAGCCGTTTATACCGGCTCTCCGTTTTTATATTTCTGAATGACATGCTGAATCCTCTCATTTGGACTTAAGATAGAACTGATAGACCCGTCATGGTTGAGTGTATCAATAATGAGCGCAATATATTTGCTCATATCACAGTTAATATAGTAGGGTTTCGAGAGGAGTTCCGGTGTCTGATAGATCAGATTCGTGGTAAGTATGCCGGTGATAAGTCCCTCTTCATACGCTTTGTCAAATTTCTCAAGGCCATTTGTGAACAGACCGAATGTTGCCGCCGCAAAGATCCGATTCGCTTTCCTGCGCTTCAGCTCTGTGGCAACATCGATGATGCTGTCGCCTGAAGAAATCATATCGTCAATAATGATAACATCCTTGCCTTCAACGGAGCTGCCGAGGAATTCGTGTGCAACAATGGGGTTGCGTCCGTTTACGATGCGGGTATAATCGCGGCGCTTATAGAACATACCCATGTCAAGGCCCAGCACATTGGCCAGATAAACTGCACGGTTCGTTCCGCCTTCGTCCGGACTGATGGCCATCATATGATCACTGTCAATCTTCAGATCTTTTACGGTACGCAGCAGCCCCTTGACGAACTGATAGGTCGGGGAGACGGTCTCGAATCCGCTTAACGGAATGGCGTTCTGCACACGGGGATCATGGGCGTCAAAGGTAATGATATTCTCAGCACCCATGCGCACCAGTTCCTGCAGCGCCAGCGCGCAGTCCAGGGATTCACGGGAGCTTCTTTTATGCTGGCGGCTCTCGTAGAGGAACGGCATGATCACATTGATCCTGCGTCCCTTGCCTCCGATCGCGGCGATGATCCGCTTCAGATTCTGGAAATGATCGTCCGGAGACATGTGGTTGGTCTTGCCGGTAAGAGAATATGTTACGCTGTAATTGCACACATCCACCATGAGGTACAGATCTTTTCCCCGGACGGATTCTCCGAGGATTCCTTTGGCTTCCCCGGATCCGAAACGCGGAACCCGTGCGTCGATGAGATAGGTGTCTTTCTCGTATCCGGCGAATGCAATATCATCCCGGTATTCATTCGCGCTCTCGTGGCGCCATGCTACAAGATATTCGTCTACCTTTTTCCCCAGTTCTTCGCATCCTGTCAATGCGATCAGTCCAAGACTTCCAACGGGGATGTTTTCTAAGATTCGTTCTGTTCGGCGTAACATTAATGATCCTCCCTGCGTTTTAACTTTTTCTTGATACGTATATCATCACCGATCATCTTCAGCAGTGTATAGCTGCTGGTAATCCTGGAAAAAGACCGTTCCGTATAGAGGTCGGCGAGCGATTCCAGAGAAAGATTGGTTGAGATGATCGTTGACTTCCTGTGTATGAGCCTTTCATTGATGCAGGTGAAAAACTGCGCGGCAATGAAAGCATTTGTGTATTCGCTCCCCAGATCATCAATGATCAGGAGATCGGAGCTGAAGATATATTCGCTCATGTTTTTGGCGTCAGTGTCATTTTTGTCAAATTTATTCTGTGCAAGTGTGCTGAACAGCTGAGGTGCCGAAAAATAAACAACGGAAAATTCACGTTCCATAATCTCACGGGCAATACAGGTGGAGAGGAATGTTTTCCCGACACCAACGCTGCCGTAAAAAAAGAGGTTGTGAAACTCTTTCCCGAATGTGTCTATATACCGGCGGCAGATCTGCAGCGTATCTGCCATCATGGCACGTGCAGAACGCCCGGTTGTTTTATCATAATGTGAAGCAGAATAAAAATCAAGGCTAAAATTGTCAAAGGATGCCTCGGAGGGGAACTCTTTGATATTTGACTGCTCGTACAGAAGCTGGATCACAGCCTGTTTGAAACAGTGGCATTTCTGATTCCCGATGTATCCGGTGTCCTTGCAGTCTGGACAGTCATATACCGGCTCCAGATAATCTTCCGGAAAACCGGCGGAAGTCAGCAGTTCTTTCTTGCTGCTGCGAAGGATTTCCAATTCCTCCTTCAGAGAACCGAGGGCGCTGTCGTCACCGTTTAACAGTCTCTTGCCATATTGTACGGAGAGGATGGAGATAGACTCATCCAGTGTCTTAAATTCCGGCAGTTTCCTGTATACTTCCTCATAACGGGCGGCCTGAATGTCGTGATTTTTCAGACGTTTCTGCTCGTATTCCCGCATGATTGCATAGTATTGTGAGTTCTTCAGTGCCATGGATATGCTCCTTACTAATTACTGTTCAATAACTGCTCTTCCAGGGATTCCATATCATAGCTGCGGCGCTCGAAATTGTTGAGGTTCTTCGCAGCAGTCCGGGATCTGGAAGCTGTTTTGGCTGCAGAGCGCTCTTTCAGATATTCTTCATCAAGAACGGAGATATCTGCAAGATGCCGGATGTTCTTTTGTTTCCATCTGGACAGGATCGAGTCTGCATACTCGAAGCTGGGCTGATGGGTGGAGCTGATCGTCCGGCGGCATGCCTCTGCAATAATATCGGAAGAGAACCCGTAGTCCTCGGACCACTTTCTGATATAAGCCAGCTCCGAGGAAGCAGGACCGCGGCTTTTGATGCCGAAGGCATTCAGTACCGTATAGCAGGTTCTGCTGTACAGCGCAGATTCCTCTTTGGCCTGGGAGACCGTCTCAATGCCTGCCTCAGACCAGGAGAAAGCGACCTTCCGTATGTAATGCATGCTTTTGTGTCCGTTCTCCACGCAGGACTCGATCAGGTATTCAATGAGGTCTGCAGACATGTGCAGGGTCTCATAGAAGTAGGTGATCGTCTCCATCTCCGTATGAGTCAGTGTTTTCCCCAGATACTGCTCGGCAATGAACAGAAGGGAACGGATCTCCTTCTGTGCGCGGAATGCATCCAGGGGAACTGCTTTTGAGGCTGCGGGTGACGGAACTGCGGCTGATGGGGCAGCAGAGGGCAGTGCGGCCTGATCGGAAGAGCCGGTCTTCTGTCCCTGCATGTCCGCTTCGCGGACGGAAGTTTCCGTTCGGTTCTGCATCTGTGCAGACGCGGCAGGACGCGGCGAAGCTGCTGAGACAGAGGAACCGGAGGAAGCCGGCCGGGACTGGGCCGTCCGCTGCAGTTCCAGCCCTGTGATCCGCCCCTCAGCATCGCGCTCCAGGCGAAGGAGACCTTCTTTCTCCCAGTAGCGGAACGCCCGCAGAATATCGCCTTCCGTATTGTTCAGGCAGTCCGCGATTGTGGTAAGAGTCAGGGACGAGCATGGATCGTCCAGATGACGCAGAAGGAAAAGATATACCTTCACGAATTCGCCGTTCGCATCAATCATGTAGTTGTCTATAAAGTCATTTGGCAGTAATGTCGCGTTCGTCTGAACTTTGTTTTTGAGTGTTAATGTTTTCATAGATCCCGTCCCACTTTCTTTGCATTCGCTTTTGTATCCGTCTGCCTGCAGATCAGACCGGTGAGATCTGAATCCCCGGCAGAGTGTAAAAGAGAAAGCGGACCTTACATGTTCCGCTTCCCTTATGTTCCAGTGACAGAAAATACAAGGTCTGCATTTCCTGATGACATGAATAATATATCATCTTATATCCGGGTAAAAAAGCATTTTTTCGTGGGTAACTCCGGGTTTTTTGTAGATAACTATGTGTAAAAATATGTGGATAACTGTGGAAAACTCTACGAAACCGCGTAAATACAGGGATTCAGCCACTGTGGATAAATCCCCGCTCCTGTCAGTTCAGCAGGTCCTCTCCTACAGTGACAACGTCCCCGGCGCCCATGGTGATCAGCAGGTCACCGGGCTGACAGTTTTCTCTTAAGAAGTTTTCAATCTCTTCAAAGCTCGGGAAATAATGCGTGTCTGTCCCCAGCTTCGCTGCTTCTTCAGCGAGATCAGCGGAGGAGATCCCAAGGGTGTCCGTCTCCCGCGCAGCGTAGATATCAGCCAGTACAAGGTGGTCTGTGTGAGAAAGTGCCTCTGCAAACTCGTGGAAAAAGGCTTTGGTACGGGTGTAAGTATGAGGCTGGAACACACACCATACGCTGTTGTGCGGGGAGTGCTGCGCCGCCTTTAACGTAGCGGCGATCTCAGTCGGATGATGGGCGTAGTCGTCCACGACGGTCACTCCGTTGAATTCCCCTTTGTACTCGAAACGGCGGTCCGTGCCGGTGAAGGAAAGCAGTCCTTTCTTCGTGACATCCATGGAAATGCCGAGCAGATCGGCGACAGCAATGGCGGACAGCGCGTTCGAAACATTGTGATCCCCGGTGACGGACAGTTCGATGTGGTCTGCGGGTTCTCCTCTGCGAATCAGATCAAAGGAAACATGTCCATTGTCATCATAAGTAATGTTGGCCGCACTGTAATCAAACGCAGCGGAAGGCCCGTAAGTGACAACCTTGCAGGGAAGTCCGTCACAGAGTTCCTCATAGTCCGTAATTTCTCCGTTGATGACCAGTGTTCCGTCTTCCGGAAGAAGAGCGGCAAACTGACGGAAGGAATGACGGATGTCTTCCAGATCTTTGAAGAAATCCAAGTGATCCTCTTCAATATTAAGTATGACAGCGATCTTCGGGAAAAAGTGAAGAAAACTGTTCGTATATTCACAGGCCTCAGTAATAAATGTCTCAGAATTTCCCACACGGATATTTCCGCCGATGGCTTTCAGAATCCCGCCGACAGAAATCGTCGGGTCGAGTTCGCCCTCCAGCAGAATATGGGAGATCATAGATGTGGTGGTTGTCTTGCCATGGGTGCCGGATACGGCGATGGGCATGTCATAATTCTTCATCAGCTGTCCCAGAAGCTCGGCACGTGTAAGCAGCGGAAGCTTCTGCGCAACAGCCTCGATCAGTTCCGGATTGCTGCGGTTGATTGCCGCGGTATAGACGACGCATCCGATGCCCGGGATGATATTTTCCGCCTTTTGTCCGTAGAAGATCCGGGCGCCCTCGGATTCCAGCTTTTTCGTCAGAGGAGACTCTTTCGAATCAGAGCCGGAAACCGTAAACCCTTCTTCCAGCAGGATTTCGGCAAGGCCGCTCATACTGATGCCGCCGATACCGATAAAATGAACGTGTATCGGATGGTTAAAATCGATCTTATACATGTAGATTCCTCTTCTCTTTATAGTTTTTTAAGTTCGTAAATCTTTGAATGATAGTCATAAATTATCTCGGTCTTCTATATTATACTATATATGATAAAAATTAAAAGAAGTTCTTTTTATGCAAAATCAATAAAAAGTAAAAAAAAATGCAAGTAAAATTGTAAATTATTATTGGCTAAAGGCAAATCTATGGTATAATAAGTACATCTAACCAGAAATGAGGTGACGCAATGTTCAAAAAGGAAATGATTGCCATGCTGTTGGCGGGCGGGCAAGGCAGTCGGCTTGGGGTTCTTACTGCAAAAGTTGCAAAACCTGCTGTGGCTTTTGGCGGAAAGTACAGGATCATCGATTTCCCGCTGAGCAACTGTATTAATTCGGGAATCGATACCGTAGGTGTGCTGACGCAGTATCAGCCATTACGTCTGAATACACATATTGGGATTGGTATCCCGTGGGATCTGGATAGAAACGTCGGAGGGGTATCTATTCTGCCGCCGTATGAGAAGAGTTCTAACAGCGAGTGGTATACAGGTACAGCCAATGCGATCTATCAGAATTTAAACTATATGGAAACCTATAATCCGGATTATGTCCTGATTCTCTCGGGAGATCATATCTATAAGATGGATTATGAAGTTATGCTTGATTTCCACAAGGCGAATAACGCGGATGTGACGATCGCCGCTATGCCGGTGCCGATCGAGGAGGCCAGCCGGTTCGGTATCGTGGTTACGAACAGTGACAGCCGGATCCGGGAGTTTGAGGAGAAGCCGGAGAAGCCGAGCAGCAATCTGGCATCCATGGGAATCTACATTTTCAGCTGGCCGGTGCTCAGAGACGCACTGATCAAACTGAAAGATCAGCCGAACTGTGATTTTGGAAAACATATCATCCCTTACTGCCACGAGAAGGGGGACAGGCTGTTTGCATATGAGTACAACGGCTATTGGAAAGATGTGGGAACTTTAAGCTCCTATTGGGAAGCGAATATGGAGCTCATTGACATTATTCCTGAATTCAATCTGTACGAAGAATTCTGGAAGATCTATACGAACAGCGCAAGCATCCCGCCGCAGTATATTGCAGAGCAGGGTGTGGTGGACCGCTGCATTATCAGCAATGGCTCTGAGATTTACGGAGAGGTGCACAGTTCTGTTTTGGGCGGCGGAGTATCTGTCGGCCGGGGAAGCGTTGTGCGGGATTCCATTATCATGCAGGGAGT
Organism: uncultured Eubacteriales bacterium; assembly: GCA_949283695.1. Lineage (GTDB taxonomy): Bacteria > Bacillota > Clostridia > Lachnospirales > Lachnospiraceae > Mediterraneibacter. Next base: position 141,065 of record CASDTX010000018.1, read on the forward strand.
GACCATTGGCGAGAACTGCGTGATTGAGAAAGCGATCATTGCTGAGGATACCGTGATCGGCAATAATGTGTCCATCGGTATCGGCGGCGAGGTGCCGAATCGGATGAAACCGAATATCTACAGCGGCGGTCTTGCTACGATCGGCGAGAATTCTGTGATACCATCCGGTGTACAGATCGGGAAGAATACCGCGATCAGCGGTGTGACGACCGTGGACGATTACAGCGGAGGAGTGCTGGAGAGCGGCGAAACATTGATAAAGGCAGGTGACAGAGTATGAGAGCAGTAGGAATTATTCTGGCAGGCGGCAATAACAGGAAGATGCATGAGCTGACCGCGAAACGGGCGGTGGCTGCTATGCCGATTGCCGGAAGTTACCGGGCGATTGATTTCGCGCTCAGCAATATGACGAACTCTCATATTCAGAGGGTTGCGGTGCTGACGCAATATAATGCCAGATCACTCAACGAGCATCTGAATTCATCGAAATGGTGGGATTTCGGAAGAAAGCAGGGTGGTCTGTTTGTATTCACTCCGACGATCACGGCTGACAATGGCTACTGGTACAGAGGTACAGCGGATGCGATCTATCAGAATCTGGATTTCCTGAGGAAGTGCCATGAGCCTTACGTGATCATTACATCCGGTGATGCAGTGTACAAGCTGGATTACAATAAGGTATTGGAGTACCATATCGCAAAGAAAGCAGATATTACCGTTGTATGCAAGGAGCTGGGGCCGGATGAAGATGCGACTCGTTTCGGAACCGTGCGTATGAACGAGTCTGCGAGAATAGAAGAATTTGAAGAGAAACCCATGGTTGCACATTCACAGACTGTATCCACGGGAATCTACGTGATCCGCAGGAGGCTGCTGATTGATCTGATCGAGCACTGTGCGGAAGAAGAGAGACATGATTTTGTAACCGATATTCTAATTCGATATAAAAATCTGAAAAAGATATATGGTTATAAAATAAATAGCTACTGGAGTAACATTTCGACTGTAGATGCATATTATCAGACGAATATGGATTTCCTGAAACCGGAAGTGCGGAACTATTTCTTCAAAGAGCTTCCGGCAGTTTATTCCAAAGTCAGTGATCAGCCGCCGGCAAAATATAATCCGGGCGCGGTTGTGAAGAACAGTCTTGTGGGAAGCGGAAGCATCATCAATGGTACCGTGGAGAATTCTGTAATCTTCAAGAAAGTCTTTGTGGGAAATAACTGTGTAATTAAGAACTCCATTATTCTGAATGATGTGTACCTTGGCGACAATACGTACATTGAGAACTGTATTGTGGAGAGCCGTGACACGATCAGGGCCAACACAAGGCATGTCGGGGAAAATGGTGTGAAAGTAGTAGTAGAAAAGAATGAACGATATGCATTATGATCCTGCCTGGTAATGGACGGGCTGCAGGGTCATAAAGGGGGAAACAGTATAATGTTCATCTGACAGGCCCCGCGGTAATGCAGTAGAGAAAGGAGACCTGAAGTATGCAGATCACAGATGTACGTGTACGAAAAGTTGCGAAAGAGGGAAAGTTAAAAGCTGTAGTATCTATCACAATAGATGATGAATTCGTGGTTCATGATATTAAGGTGATAGAGGGTGAGAAAGGGTTGTTCATCGCTATGCCGAGCAAGAAAGCTCTGGACGGCGAATATCGTGATATCGCTCATCCGATTAATTCTGGAACAAGGGAAAAGATCCAGACGACGATCCTGAACAGATACGGAGAGGCGCTGGAGGAAGAAGAGCCGGAAGCGATCGATGAGATGTAATGATAGAAAGCAATAACAGAATCAGCAGAAAGAAAAAGTGGACTTATGCAGAAGCGGCGCGTTGGCGCCGCTTTTATTATGGAAGAAGTGCCGCAAAGGTGCCGCAAAGGTGCCTGTCACTTTTGCAAAAGTGACAGGCACCTTTGCTTCAAATCGTCAGACAATTCAAACTTCATTTTTTCTCCTGTAACCGGATGCCGAAATTCGAGCCGGCAGGCGCACAGCATCAGCCTTTCAAAATCGGGACCGCCATATTTTCGGTCGCCGATCAGCGGGTGGCCGTTATGGGCCATCTGTACCCGGATCTGATGATGTCTGCCGGTATCGAGATGAATGTGCAGTACGGATCGTTCTCCCCGGATCTCGGCGACGCTGTAGTGAAGCCGTGCCAGTTTGGCTCCGGGGGTATCTTTGCTGCATACCCGTGAGGTGTTCGTGCGGCTGTCTTTGATCATATAATCTTCCAGAAGTCCTTCCAGGGGCTCTGGCGCTCCTTCTGCAACAGCCATGTAGTATTTCCCGAAGCCGGAAGAAGTGAGCTGCCGGTTCAGCTCTCTGGCTGCGGCAGGTGTCTTGGCGAATACAAGCAGACCTTCCACAGGCTGATCCAGACGGTGGATCACGGCGATGTAAGGTTCTTTGTGCTGCCCCTTGGCGCGAGTGCTGTTCCCTGACACAGGACTTTGTGCCAGGTGGTTTTTCAGGATGCTTACCATGTCCCGGGTGCCGATGCGGCTGGTCTGGGTGGGGATGCCTGCGGGTTTATGGCAGACGATGAGATGGTTGTCTTCATATATGATAAGAGCCGTGTTTTCTGTTGTCATTGTTCTCTCTCCTTTTTACAGACCGCAATTCTTGACTTTTCTATAGGTTGCGGCTAAACTGATTATCATATAAATGAATTTTGAGGTCAAGCTTTCGAGGAGGATTTTGATGATAAATAATGACTGGGAAAGGTTCGGAGACGAGCTGCGCAGAACGATTCAAAATGCAGTGGACTCCAGGAATTTCAGCAGGCTGAACCAGACGGTGACGGATACCATCGGACAGGCTATGGATCAAGTGTCGCGCGGACTGAAAAACGGCGGCTGGTACCGGGATCCGATGGGACAAGACTGGACCGGACAGAAGGGAATGGATACCGGACAGACGGCAGAACGGGCCGGACAGAAGGGAATGGATACCGGACAGACAGCCAAACGGACTGAGACAGAGCTGCGGAAAAGGCCGCTGTATTTAAAAGGAACATCTGCGAAAGCCGGAGGGGTATTTCTGGCAGTTACGGGATATGTGTTTGGAGCAGGATCATTGATCTTTGTTCTGCTGCTGTGTCTGGGGGCAATGGCGTCAGGATGGGATCTGGTACTTAAGGTGGCGGCAGGGCTGTTCGGCGTGGGCGCTGCTGCGTTTGCGGCCATGGCATGGGCCGGAACTTCTATGGTGTGCAGTGTGGGGCGTTTCCGGAAGTATGTTAAGATCCTGGAATCCAGAGAATACTGTGATATTAAAGAACTGGCACAGCGGACCGGACGTTCGGCCAAAAGCGTTGTGAAAGATCTTAAGAAGATGATCGCGAAAGGCTGGTTCTGCCAGGGGCACCTGGATGAACAGGAGGCCTGTCTGATGGTCAGCGATCAGGCATATCAGCAATACACCGGGCTGATGGACCGGATGCGCAGAGAGAAGGCGGAGAAAGAAGCAGAGGCAGAAAGACAGCGGAATGAGTACTCTAAGCTGTCGCCCGAGATTCAGAAGATTGTGAAGACGGGCGACGAGTACGTGAAGAAAATCCGGGAAGCCAATGACGCGATCCCCGGAGAGGAGATCTCGGCGAAGATCTCCAGGATGGAGACGCTGGTTGACCGGATTTTTGACCGGGTGGAGCAGAACCCGGAGTCGGTTGATGATATACGCAGACTGATGGAATACTATCTTCCGATGACGATCAAACTGCTGGATGCTTATGAAGATCTGGATGCACAGCCGGTGCAGGGGGAGAATATTATCTCTTCCAAGAAGGAGATCGAGAAGACGCTGGATACCTTGAATACAGCGTTTGAGAAACTGCTGGATGATCTGTTCCAGGATACCGCCTGGGATGTCTCCTCAGATATCTCGGTGCTTCACGCGATGCTGGCCCAGGAGGGGCTGACCGAAGACGGACTGCGGGCAGACAGAAAATAAGGGAGGATAAGTACATGAGCAACGAATTTCAGAATTTCGATACAACACCAACGCTGACACTGGATCCGTTTCAGGGCCAGGAAGAGAAGGAACCATTGGTTCCGGAGCCGGAAAAGCCGGTGATGGACGAAAGCATTCTGTCGGAAGAAGAGCGCAGGATTGTGGATGCGTTCGCGCAGCAGATTGATCTGACGAACTCTTCTCTGGTACTTCAGTACGGCGCGGGTACCCAGAAGAAGATGGCAGACTTCTCAGAGTCTGCTCTTGAAAATGTGCGGTCAAAAGACCTGGGCGAAGTGGGAGAACTGCTCAGCGGTGTTGTGAAGGAGCTGAAGGACTTCGATGAGGAAGAGGAGAAAGGATTCTTCGGGATCTTCAAGAAGGCATCGAATAAGATCGAGTCCATGAAAGCGAAATATGCCAAGGCGGAAACGAACGTTAATGAGATCGTGAAGGTTCTGGAGAAGCATCAGGTGCAGCTGATGAAGGATTCTGCGCTGCTGGACAAGATGTATGAGCTGAACCTTACTTATTTTAAAGAGCTGTCAATGTATATTCTGGCCGGAAAGAAGAAGCTGGCCGAGGTGAAAAGCACGCAGCTCGCGGAGCTGACAAGGAAGGCACAGGCCTCAGGACTGCCGGAGGATGCGCAGGCGGCACGGGATCTTGACGCGATGTGCAACCGGTTTGAAAAGAAGATTCATGACCTGGAGCTGACGAGAATGATCTCGATCCAGACAGCGCCGCAGATTCGCCTGGTGCAGAATAACGATACTCAGATGGTGGAGAAGATTCAGTCCACGATTGTGAATACCATTCCGCTGTGGAAGAGTCAGATGGTACTGGCGCTCGGCGTCGAACATTCTGCACAGGCAGCGGAGGCCCAGCGTCAGGTGACGGATGTGACGAACGCACTTCTGAAGAAGAATGCGGAGAAGCTGAAAATGGCCTCTGTGGAGACTGCGAAAGCATCAGAACGTGGAATCGTGGATATCGAGACGCTGAAGTCCACGAATGAATCACTGATTTCTACGCTGGATGAAGTGATGAATATCCAGCGGGAAGGAAGAGAGAAACGTCAGGCTGCGGAGGCGGAGCTTCGGAATATGGAGCAGGAGCTCAAGCAGAAACTGCTGCAGATCAGAGGGTAGGCAGGAGAAGAAACAGCTGTGAACTCTGGTTGACAGGGGTGATATTTTCGTGTAATATTTCACTTGTGACCAGCGTTGAACGGGAATAGTATATATGTAGGAATGCCACAGAGAGAAGGCGGCTGGTGAAAGCCTTCGCAGGAGCATATAGAACCGGCCCGGGAGCATCTGCATGAAAGTGCAGCGCAGAACCTGCGTTAAAGGTGTAAAAGTGAACAGCACGCAAGACATTCCCGGGTGTATTCGGACAGAACCCCGGAGATGGCAGCAGTGGTGTTAATTAGGGTGGTACCGCCGGGATATCCGGTCCCTTGTTTTACAGGGACGGATGTCCCGGCTATATTTATGATATAAAGGAGAATGAGACGATGGCGAAAGAGAAGAAACTGGTACAGTCAATTACTTCAAGAGACGAAGACTTCGCACAGTGGTACACGGACGTTGTCCGCGAGGCGAAGCTGTGTGATTACTCAGGGGTAAAAGGATGTCTGAATTACCTGCCGAACGGTTACGCGATCTGGGAGAATATCCAGGCGGATCTGGACGCGCGGTTTAAAGCAACGGGAGTGGAGAATGTCTATCTTCCGGTTCTGATCCCGGAGAATCTCCTTCAGAAGGAGAAGGATCATATCGAAGGGTTTGCGCCGGAAGTGGCATGGGTGACACATGGAGGAATGGAGCCGCTTCAGGAACGGTTCTGTATCCGTCCGACGTCAGAGACCCTGTTCTGTGATGTGTGGAGCAAGACGGTGCAGTCTTACCGTGATCTTCCGAAAGTGTGGAATCAGTGGTGCTCTGTTCTGCGCTGGGAGAAGACGACAAGACCATTCCTGCGCTCCAGAGAATTCCTGTGGCAGGAAGGGCACACGATCCATGCGACCTATGAAGAGGCGGAAGAGCGCACGAAGATGATGTGGAAGGTATATCAGGATTTCGTAGAGGAAGATCTGGCGATTCCGGTTGTGGCAGGCCGCAAGACGGAGAGCGAGAAGTTCGCGGGCGCACAGGATACCTACACCATCGAGGCGCTGATGCACGACGGCCAGGCTCTTCAGTCCGGTACCAGCCACTTCTTTGGAAATGCATTTCCGGATGCATTCAATATTAAATATGCAGATAAGAACAATGAACTTCACAGTGTATACGAGACCTCCTGGGGACTGTCCACGAGAATCATCGGAGCGATCATCATGGTACACGGGGATGACAGCGGCTTAGTACTGCCTCCGAGAATTGCGCCGGTACAGGTGAGAGTGATCCCCATCGCACAGCACAAAGAGGGCGTTCTGGATAAGGCCAATGAACTGCTCGAAGCTCTGAAGGCAGCGGGCTATCGTGCGAAGATCGATGATTCTGAGAAGAGCCCGGGATGGAAATTCAGTGAACAGGAGATGCTTGGAATCCCGACACGTATCGAGATCGGACCCAAAGACATTGAGAACGGACAGGTTGTTGTGGTTCGCCGTGACACAAGAGAGAAGATTGTTGTGGCGATTGATGAGATCACGACGAAGCTGGACGAGATTCTGGAGACGATCCAGAAAGACCTTTATGCAAAGGCCAAAGCATTCCTGGACGATCATATCAGCACGGCTGTGAACATGGAGGAGATGAAAGAAGCTGTACAGAATAAGAAAGGCTTCGTGAAAGCAATGTGGTGCGGCGAAGAGTCCTGCGAGGATGAGATCAAGGCACAGGCGGGCGGCGTAACATCCAGATGCATCCCGCTGGAAGAGGAACACCTTTCTGATGTATGTGTATGCTGCGGGAAACCGGCGAAACACATGGTTTACTGGGGAAGAGCATATTAAGAAAGCAAGACGCCGCAGCGCGGTTTTACGGACGGCGCGGGCTGAACGGTTACATTTTGACCTGGATTTTTCTGAAAATCAGTTGAGGTCATCTGCCGGGCGTAATATAATAATGTAATTGGATGATTTTCGGAAAGGTATGGAAACAGCAGTGATCTATAATAATATTCTTGAAGCAATGGGCAACACGCCTCTGATCCGGCTCAGCCGTATGGCAGAGCCGGGGAGTGCGCAGATTCTTGTGAAGTTTGAAGGACTGAACGTGGGCGGATCGATAAAGACCAGGACCGCGTATAATATGATCCGCGACGCGGAAGAGAAAGGGCTGATTCAGGAGGACACGATTATCGTCGAGCCGACCAGCGGCAATCAGGGCATCGGACTGGCGCTTGTGGGCGCGGTGCGGGGCTATCAGACGAAGATCATTATGCCTGATTCAGTCAGCGAGGAGCGCAGAAAGCTGGTGCGGCATTATGGCGCGGAAGTGATTCTGATCCATGATGCGGGAAATATCGGTGCATGTATTGAAGAATGTCTGAATACCGCGCTGAGGATGGCGGAAGAAGACCCGAGAGTCTTCGTGCCTCAGCAGTTTGAGAACCCGGCCAATCCTGCAGTGCACAGATCGAGGACCGCGCTCGAGATTCTGGAGCAGGCGGACTGTCCCATCGACGGGTTTTGTTCCGGAATCGGAACAGGCGGCACGATTACCGGGATCGGTGAAGTGCTCCGGGAGAAGAACCCGGATATGGAGATCTGGGCAGTCGAACCGGAGCATGCGGCGATTCTCTCGGGTGGATCCATCGGAACTCATCTTCAGATGGGAATCGGAGACGGCGTGATACCGGAGATCCTGAATACAGAAATCTATAATGAGATCTGCATTGTGACGGATGAGGAAGCGATCCGTACATCGCAGGAACTGGCGTCGAAGGAAGGAATCATGTGCGGCATATCCTCGGGCACAAATGTGGCGGCAGCGATGAAGCTGGCAAGAAAGCTCGGGGAGGGGAAGACTGTGGTAACAGTACTTCCGGACACCGCAGAACGTTATTTCTCAACGCCGCTGTTCGATGAAACTTAAAATCAGACCAAAAACTTCCGGGAGAACGGGCAGACAGTCCCGGCTTCCGGAAGTTCGGCTTTGCCGATGGCGCGGGCTGAACGGTTATGATTTCTCTGCAAAAATCAAAAAATCCCTTGACTTTCCAATATAAACGTAATAAACTGATTTAGCGTGCATGAAAAGGCATCGTTCTTTTTGTGCGCGGAAAAGGATAATGAGCAGATTATCCGCAGCCCCTTGCGGAGGAAACCGCGAGGAAACGAATAATTCATAGGAGGTGAAAAGGAATGCCAACATTTAACCAGTTAGTTAGAAAAGGACGTCAGACTTCTGAGAAAAAGTCTACAGCACCGGCACTTCAGAAAGGGTGGAACTCACTGAAGAAGCGTTCCATCAACGCATCTGCACCGCAGAAGAGAGGTGTGTGCACAGCTGTTAAGACTGCAACTCCGAAGAAGCCTAACTCAGCGCTGAGAAAGATCGCCAGAGTTCGTCTTTCTAACGGAATCGAAGTAACAAGCTACATCCCGGGCGAGGGACACAACCTTCAGGAGCATAGCGTTGTTATGATCCGTGGAGGAAGAGTTAAGGACCTGCCTGGTACAAGATAC
>CASDTX010000019.1 GCA_949283695.1 uncultured Eubacteriales bacterium
CGGTGATTTTCAGCGTTATCCTCAATCGGCGTACGTCCAGTACGCCTCAATCGTCTGCCTTGAAAATCGCCGAAATTCCTGCGGTTGAGGTCTGCGAGTCGTGAAGAGGCAAATTTAAGCCCCTTTTAGGCACTTGAACGACGCGTACAGAAACGTACGCGGAGTGAAAGTAACGACAAAGGGGCTTAAATTTGCCCTTCATCGACCGTATTGCCCCTTGTCCACTGACGCTATCCTTTTTTCTGACATAATCTCTCTCCTTTCCACTCCTAAAAAAGCCGGCGTACGCCGCGGCAGCTTCTTGCTGCCCCTGACATGCGCCGGCTTCCATTATCCGTAGTATACTCCAATGCTCTAAGATTGACAACCTGGTTATGCTCATCCCTTTTTAAGACTAAAATATCGGCCGGAGCTTATAACCTGTGGAAAACCGGCCGCATCTTCTCATACGTACAGAACCGCTCAAATCCCAGATCTTTAAGCAGTGCTTTTGTCTCTTCGATATAGGACCCCAGATGCTCCGGTTTATGACTGTCGCTGCCGATCGTAAGGATCTCCCCGCCCAGTTCCCGGTACAGTTTCAAGATTTCTTCCGAAGGCATCGTGCCGCTCAGCCCGTATCGGTGAGCGGACGTATTTACTTCTATGCCCTTTCCATCTGCGATCACGACGCGCAGGATCTCCTCGACCAGGGGCCGCACCCTGTCAAATGGATAATCTCCTGCCTCATCATAGCGCTTGATCAGATCCAGATGCCCGAGCACGGAATAGTTTTTATAGCTTTTCACAAGGGAAAGCATTTCCCGGTAATAGCGCTCCTGGTACTCTTTCTGCGTTCTCCCTCTCTGGAAATCCTGGGTCCAGAACTCCTGATCCTCAACCTGATGGACAGACAGAATGATGAAGTCAAAGGGCCATCTCGCGAAAAGCGCCTCATACTGTGGAATCGTATGCATCTGCATGCCGAATTCCATTCCGGTCTTAATCACTATCTTCCCTTCATACTGTTCTTTCAGGCGGCGGATCTTCTCCATGTACGCAGGATAATCGACATTTGCCAGGGGTTCCCCGCCGCGGTAGCGGATCTCCTTTCCCGAATCCCAGTCGTCCTTCACTCCATAGTCCACATGATCGGTGATGCAGATCTCGTCCATCCCCATACTGACAGCGTCCCGGATTACGTCTTCCATGAGATAAACGGAATCATCACTAAATTCTGTATGCACATGATAATCAGCAAACATTCCTCTTCCTCCCTTTCGTTTTTCCTTCGTGTTTTCCTTGTATCTCTTCTGATTCCGGCATATAATGACACCGGAAGCATCCCCTCAACTTCACCCGATGTACCGCAGATTTCACTGTGCCACGGGGATGGCTCCACTCATGCAGAAAGGAATCAAAACCATGTATCAAACCTGTATTTTCGATCTGTACGGCACTCTGGTGGATATCCGCACCGATGAAAACCGGACAGACCTGTGGGAAAAGCTGGCGCTCTTCTTCTCCTACTACGGCGCGCACTGGCAGCCTGCCGAGCTGAAGAACGCATATGAAACCGTAACCCAGACCATGACCTCCGGCCGCAGCGGCCTGCGCCGTGACAGCCATGAAGCCTTCCCGGAGATCCGGATTGAGGATGTATTTCAGGCGCTGTACACTCAGAAAAATATCACAGCAGAGGAACCTCTGATCCGACATACCGGACAGTTCTTCCGCGTCCTGTCCACCCGGCACCTCCGGCTCTACGACGGCACAGAAGAGATGCTCTCAGCCGTAAAGGCTGCCGGAAGTAAGATCTATCTGCTGTCCAACGCGCAGAAAATCTTCACCCAGTACGAGATGCGCGCCCTCGGAATCACCCAGTATTTTGACGGGATCTATCTCTCTTCTGAGCACGGGTGCAAGAAACCGGACGCCCTTTTCTTCGAGAAACTGCTCGCAGAATACCAGATCTGCCGGGACGAAGCGATTATGATCGGAAATGACGGAGTCTGCGACATCCAGGGCGCGGCCCGGGCAGGCCTTCACACCCTCTACGTTCATACCGACATTTCTCCGAAGGAAGCGCCGCCTGCGGCAGACTATGTACTTGACCAGATGGACATGAAGCGGATCACCGACATTCTTACCGGCTGATCCCGCTCCGCCCCTGCGGGCTGATCCCGCTTCACCTCTGAAGGCTGATCCTGCTTCGCCTCTGAGGGGCGTTCTCCTTCTCCGTCAACTATGGACTATTCGCCCTCGGTAAACTGCATACGTGCCGTAATATCCGCCCACGCTTCCTCGTCGATCTCCTCCTGGCGGAAGAGGACTCTTCTGTCCGCTTCCGTGATCTGGCGCAGGACTCTGCACGGATTGCCTGCCGCGATACTCCAGTCCGGGATATCCTTCGTCACCACGCTCCCGGCCCCGATCACCACATTATTTCCGATGTGTACGCCCGGGCAGATCACAGAATTTCCGCCGATCCAGCAGTTATCCCCGATGGTAACTTCTTTTCCGAATTCGTAGGCAGAATTTCTGGCCACAGGATGGACCGGATGCCCTGCCGTGTAAATCGATACATTCGGCGCGAACAGGCAGTTGTCTCCGATCTTCACCTTCGCCACATCCAGGATCGTACAGTTATAGTTTGCGAAGAAGTTCTTTCCCACCTCGATGTGGGTTCCGTAATCACAGTAGAACGGAGGGTTGATCATAGCGCCCTCAGATTTGCCCAGAAGTTCCTTCACCACTTCAGCGATCCCATCGAAGTCTGACCGATCCATAAAGTTCAGTTTCTGCAGAATTCTTCTTGCCGCCGCCTGCTCTTCAAAAACAGCCTCATCCGAAATATATGCCAGACCGGCATCTCTTCGTTCTTTCATGTTCATAGCTTTCGTTTCCTTTCAATATCTGAATAAATCCTTTCAATACTGCCCGAGAACTGCTGCACCGGATCCGTCCCCGTGCCTTCCCGGACTGCCATCATTATACTTCATGCAAAAGCCGTTTTCTATCAAAATCTCTTCCAATTCTATAACAAAACACTCTTGTCCGCCGACGCCAGCGTTCACAGGAACGCCGGAACCTGCATCAACGCCATACCGTCAAAAAAGGAGGGCCGAACCTTCCCACACTTTCTGTGGTTGTGTTCAGTCCTCCTTCGGTTTCGTTTGAGGCGTGCTGTCCCTTGTACACCGACGCTGCCTTCCTGTCAGGCCGGGTTATGGCAGTTCCGGTTTCTCCTGCATCCCCCGATATACGTTTTCCGCCGTCATCGGCAGTTCTCTTAGAATGACTCCCACCGCGTTCTGGATCGCATTCGAGATCGCCGGTGAAGGGGTATTGATCACAATCTCGCCGATAGACTTCGCTCCGAAAGGACCGGTCGGCTCATAACTGCTCTCAAACTCCACCCGGATCGTTCCTACATCCAGACGGCTGGGAATCTTATACTGCATGAAGGAGTTGCTGTAATTCTTCCCCCTGTCATTGTACACAATATCTTCATAGAGCGCCATGCCGATCCCCTGGGCGATCCCGCCCTCGGTCTGCACACGCGCAAGCGCCGGATTGACAACCGTTCCGCAGTCCACCACTGCCGCGTAATCTACCATCTCTACAACGCCCGTCTCCAGATCGATCTCCACCTCAGCGATCCCTGCCATAAACGGCGGAGGTGATGTGGGCGATGAGAATGCTTCTGACGCGGAAAGCGGTTCGTTGCTGAAGCACATCACCCGGTTCCCGATCTCCTTCCGGGAGATGGACGCTCCGGTCTTTAAGTTCGTCACCTGCTGCCCGTCGAATTCTACATCCTCCACATCGCACCCCAGATACTGGGCGCCCCGCTGGCAGATCTTCGCGCGCAGTGTCTCACAGGTCTTAACAACCGCCATTCCGGTTACATAGGTTGTACTGGAAGCATAGGAGCCGCAGTCATAGGGCGAGGTGTCTGTATCCACACCGTACACAATGATATCTTCCATCTCGCAGTCCAGACATTCTGCCGCCATCTGAGAGAGGATCGTATCACACCCGGTTCCCATATCCGTAGCGCCGATCATCAGACTGTAGAACCCGTCGTCATTGACTTTGATCGCGACAGAGCCGGTGTCCACGCCAGAGATTCCGGATCCCTGCATTGCCATTGCCACGCCGACTCCCCGGACCTTTCCGTTGCCCATATCTCTGCGCGGATATTTCTCATCCCAGCCGATCATATCCTTGGCCCGCTTCAGGCACCGGTCCAGCGCACAGCTTTTCGCAGTTTCTCCATAGTATGCCGGCATGACCTGGCCTTCCCGCACCATATTCTTCTCCCGGAGCACGGTGGGATCCATGCCCAGCACCTGAGCCAGTTCATTTACGGCAGACTCCACCGCATAGATTCCCTGGGTCGCCCCGTAGCCGCGGTACGCCCCGGCGGACATCACATTCGTATACACTACATCATACGTAAACCGGAACGCCTCCGCTTTCCCGTACAGAGGGATGGACTTGTGGCCCGACAGCCCCACAGTTGTAGGGCCGTGTTCGCCGAATGCACCTGTATTGGACAGGGTATAGAGATCGATTCCCCGGATATTTCCTTCCTTGTCAGCGCCGAGCCGGACATGCATCTCCATCTCGTGACGCGGAGAGGACGCGATCAGCGACTCCTCCCTGGTATAGATGATTTTCGCCGGTTTTCCTGTCTTCCAGGTCACAAGCGCCGGGTATACTTCTGATACCGATGTCTGCTTCGCCCCGAAGCCTCCGCCGATCCGCGGCTTGATCACGCGGACTTTGCTCTTCGGAATATCCAGCGCGTTGGCCAGGATTCTGCGGATATGGAACGGCACCTGCGTGGAGGACACCACATTCAGTCTGCCGTATGCATCCAGATACGTATACGTACGGAATGTCTCCATCATGGCCTGCTGATTCGCCTTCGTGTGATATACCCGGTCAATGACATAGTCACAGGACGCCAGCACTGCCTCGATATCCCCGCTCTCACTTACATCATGGGCGCAGAGATTCCTTTGATTGTCTGCCCCTACCGGACAGAGACTCTTCCAGTTCTCCTCCGGATGTACCAGGATCGGATTGTCCTTCGCCTTCCGGAAATCAAGCACCGGTTCCAGCACTTCATATTTGATCTTGATCAGCTTCATCGCTTTCTTCACAGCTTCTTCCGACGTCCCGGCCACAATCGCCGCGGCGTCGCCCACGAAGCGCATTCTCTGGTCAAGAATCAGACGATCGTACGGGCTGGGCTCCGGATACGTCTGTCCGGCCATCGTAAATCGTTTATCCGGGCAGTCTTTGTAAGTCAAAATACATACGATCCCCGGAACTGCCTCGGCCCGCGCGGTATTGATATCCTTGATTAAGGCATGTGCATGGGGACTTCTGACGATCTTCACAATCAGACAGTCCGCCGGAGCAAGATCGTTGGTGTAGACAGCCTTGCCTGTCACCAGCGCCTGAGAGTCTACCTTGAGCACAGCCTGGTTCACCACGCGCAGAGTTTCGTTCCTCTCCTCAGCCGTCCTGTCTGCAGCTGCGCTGCTGTTTCCTGCTGTCATGCTTCCACCTCCTGATCTTCTGCCGCATATCCCTTCGCAGCCATATAGTTTCGGATCGCCCGGAGCTGTCCCATATAGCCCGTGCACCGGCACAGGTTGCCGGACAGGTATTCTTTAATCTCTTCCAGTCCCGGATTCTTCAGCTCCCGGAACATGGCCAGGACATTCATAATGAATCCCGGGGAGCAGAACCCGCACTGCTCCGCTCCTTCCCTGGCCAGGAACTCGCCAAACTCTTCCGCTTCTTTCTCAACCCCCTCCATGGTGGTCACTTCATGCCCGTCCACAGCAGCGGCCAGCACAGAACAGGACAGGCGGGATTTCCCGTCAATCCATACGGTACACAGCCCGCAGTTTGTCGTCTCGCATCCGCATTTCACGCTCTTGCAGCCGAGATCCCGCAGCAGTTCTAACAGTACCGTATCTGCACCGGCCTCGGCGGTTACCTGCTTCTTATTTAAAATGAACTGTATTTCCATCTATCTTTCCTCCGCTAAGATCGAACTTATTTCTCTGCGGATCAGCACTTCTGCCAGATGATGCCTGTATTCCGCACTTCCTCTCATATTCGTCCCATAGCTGAATTCAGCCGCCACTTTGCCCGCATACTCCGCGATCTGTTCCTCCGTCGCATCCCGCGGGATCTCCCACTGCTTGTCGATCAGCTCCGCCTTCATGGGTCTTGCCCCCACAGAGAAAAACCAGGTCTCCTGTCCGTGCACCAGCCCCGTCACAACAGCACACGCGATCACTGGGAAATCGGTCTTCGTCTGGCGGATCGATGCATAACGGAACTTCCTCTTACTCTTTCTGACGATAATGGAAAGAAGAAGATCTTTATCCGGCCTGCGCTTCACGAACTCAGACAGCTTGATCGTTCCTCCGTCATACAGCTCCACAAAGGTATCCAGAGCCAGAAAGGCAGTCAGCACATCCGAAAAGCCATATCTCCCGTAAATGCTTCCTCCCACAGTGGCCTGATTCCGGAACTGCACTCCCACGATATGGCGTACAGCCTCTGCGATTCCGTCCCCGTACATTTCCTTGAGTGCCTCGCACTCTTCAATCTGGCGCAGCGTACACATAGCGCCGATCTTGATCACATTATCCGACTCTTCGATCTGGTCGAGTCCCAGACCAGACAGGTCAATGATTGTCTTCACTTTCGCATTCCCCAGGCGCATCCACATCATGCCGCCCATAACCCTGCTGCTGCGGGCCTGATTCAGCTCGTACGCTTCCTCCAGCGTCTTCGCCTTTACATAATTACTGATCGTAAGCACAACGGCTCTCCTTTCTCACTTCTGCCGGCGATCCTCCTGCTTCCGCCCGGCATCTCCTCCTGATGATGTACTATACAGATTCCGACACGCAAAACCGCGTAAAAAAAGTGTAAATGAAATTTCCGTCATTCACACTTTCAGCGGTTTTATTTTATCACAGAAGCATCGGGTTGTCAAAGGTTACCGCGCATTTCCGGGAAGCTTTCCGCGGCCGCAGCTGCTGGAATTCAGGCTGCTGGAATTGTGCTTTTCATTCCAGACAGCCTGTGCTATATTTATGATAGACCGGGAACAGCGTTTCATGAATTTTTTTCATGAAGGAGAGCGAGTCGCTCCCCTGTTATTCTTTTCCTCAGTGGGACGGCTCTGCCGTCCCTGCACCGTGCTTGCCGTGTACAGCCGCACACCCGGGTGTGCTTTATGTGCCCCTGCGGGCACCCGTACACGTCCGCAGGTTCCGGTATCATCATCCCAGTGTTCCCGGTCATTTCTCAGGAAGGACGAATGTTATGGCTCATGATCTCTGGAAATACTGTACCAAAGAACAGTGCAGACAGTTTCTTCTCTCTCTGAATCTGACAGGTGAACTCTGCCATACCGATGAGAAGCGCCTGGCCCTGCTCTATGGCCTGTCGAATCACGCAGAAGAACACTATACGCTCCGGAAGATTCCGAAACGAAACGGCGGATCCCGCACCATCTATGAACCGGATTTTTCCCTTAAATATGTACAGAAGCAGATCCTGCGCCATGTTCTGGAACAGTTCCCGGTTTCGGACTGTGCATGCGCCTACCGCAAGGGCATCCGGCTTACCGAGAACGCCCGGCCCCACGTGGGGAAAGAGAAGCTTCTGAAGCTGGATATCGAGGACTTTTTCGAAAATATTACCTATATCAGTATCTATCAGCACGTATTTCCCGGAACATTGTTTCCCCCTCCTGTGCGGACACTCCTGACATCTCTGTGCTGTTATGACAGCATACTTCCCCAGGGTGCTCCCACATCACCTTATATCTCCAACCTGGTGATGAAGCCCTTTGACGACTCTATGGAATCCTGGTGCCGTCCCCGCGGCATCTCTTACACCCGGTACTGTGATGATCTGACCTTCTCCGGCAGTTTTGATGCCGGCAGTCTCATCCGCAAAGTATCGGCGTTCCTGACGCGCATGGGATTCCAGGTGAACCGGGAGAAGACAAAGGTCTGCACCCGTTCTTCCCGTCAGGAAGTAACCGGACTTACCGTCAACGACCAGGTGCAGGTGCCCAAAGAATACCGCCGGCAGCTGCGTCAGGAGTGGTACTATATCAGGAAATACGGACCGGAAGAGCATCTGTCCCGCCGCGGCCTGCTGCCGGAGAGTGCCGCCCCGCAGTCCCATGCCGCCGGTTATCTGCACCGGTTTGCCGGAAAGGTCGCCTATGTCCTGCAGGCATCCCCTGAAGACAGCGAGTTTCTCCGCATCCAGAAAGAGCTGCGGGAGATCTTTCAAAACAGTTGACAGTATTCCCCGCCGGTGTTATCATTTTCGTAAATACAGAAACGTAAGATAGAGGTCGCATTTTTCATAAGTAGGGTGGCGGATGTGTCAGGCACAGAAGAACTCATCAGAAAGGGGAAGATGCCGAAGGGATGGGCCGCCTGAAGGTTCATTTCTGGGCATGGCGTTAACAGCGTCATGACTGTCATCGCAGGATGGAGAGCTATCTGATATACAAAAATGTATATTTGGAGACGGCGCATCTTGCCGTTTCTTTTACTGTTCACCATATTCATAATTAAGAGGAGGAAGAAAGAATGGCAATTTTTAAGGGAGCAGGTGTAGCAATTGTTACTCCGATGAAAGAGAATCTGGAGATTAATTACGATAAATTAGATGAAATGCTGGAAGAGCAGATCGCCGGAGGAACAGATGCCATCATCATCTGCGGTACCACCGGAGAGTCTGCTACCATGACTGAGGCAGAACACAGCGAAGCGATCCGTTTCACGATCGAGCGTGTAAACCACCGGATCCCGGTCATCGCCGGAACCGGCTCCAACTGCACAAGAACCGCCATCGAGCTCTCGAAAGAGGCAGAGAAAGACGGGGCTGACGGGCTTCTTCTGGTTACTCCTTATTATAATAAAGCAACCCAGAACGGACTCATCGCTCATTTCACACAGATCTGCAATGAAGTAAAGATCCCGGCGATCCTCTATAATGTGCCGAGCCGCACCGGATGCAATATCCTGCCGGCCACCCTGGCAAAGCTGGTGAAAGATGTAGACAACATCGTAGGCGTGAAAGAGGCGTCCGGAAATATCGGCGCTGTCGCTCAGATCATGCACCTCTGTGACGGAAATATTGATCTGTATTCCGGAAACGACGACCAGGTCGTACCGCTTCTGTCCCTGGGCGGCATCGGTGTGATCTCCGTTCTTTCCAACGTAGCTCCGACATATGTCCACGAGATGGTAACCAAGTATCTTTCCGGAGATACTGCCGGAAGCTGCCAGATGCAGCTTGACGCGCTTCCCATGTGCGACGCGCTCTTCTGCGAGGTAAATCCGATCCCGGTCAAAGCTGCACTGAACCTGATGGGCAAAGAAGTAGGTCCTTTAAGAGCTCCTCTGACAGAGATCGAACCGGCCCACAAAGAACTGCTTGCGAAGACAATGAAAGAGTTCGGAATTCTGTAAGACACGGAATTTTATTGGGGGTGCTTAATCATCTGGGCTGATGATTAAGCACCCCCAACTCCTCGGCTGATAGATTGAACTGGCTACTTTTCTATGATTTTTATTGATTTTGTTAATATGCATGAAGCAAATCGTTGCGTTTTTATCTTTGTTCTTTGATTTTACTGCATAATCGACTTATGATCCACAAGAACCGAACCCCAAAAGCAATCTAAATGTTTCCTCTACACGCTCCGTAAGATAGGCAGCTTTACTCCATGCCTTCTCATAAGATTTCTACATTTCACTGAATCTTCTGAAAGTTCCAAATAGGCCCGATAGACTGACTTCAACACTGTTATTGTACACACATAAATCCAGCCTCAGTCGTCCCATTATGGGATCCTGGCTGGATTTTTGATATATCTAATAAAGCTTCTCGTTACTTCTTCATTTATGCGGTTCCCCGGATCTCGAAAAGATGGTTTCCCGTTTGCTGATGTCTTTCTGAAAACGCCTCTTTTTCTGCGTCATTTCCGAAACAGCTCCAGCACCTCATCCACATCCGGCCGGTATTCCATCTTTCTCCCCGGCTGACAGATCGTTGCCAGGCAGCCCAGCAGATATTTCCAGTACATATCCCCAAACAGCCGGCTGTCCCCGTCTTTAAATACGCCCTGCTCCTGTCCCCGTTGAAACAGCGCGCCGAAATACTCTCTTCCAAAGTTCTCCCGAATTGGATTTTCCTCCGTATCCAGGCGGATCTCCCCTCTCACCAGAACGCTGAAATACACCCGCAGGGGCGGCACGTATTCATTGTAATAAGGATAGGACAGCAGCCGCAGGCTGAACAGACGGATGGCCTCCAGCGCGGAGGGCACGGAGAAACACTCGTCAATGCAGTCGTCCAGCTTATCCCGAAGAGCGAAAAAGATCTCCTCCTTCGACCGGAAATACCGGTACACCAGGCCCTTGCTGATCCCCGCCATCTCCGAAATATCGCTGATCTTCGTATTGGAATATCCCTGCTCGTCAAAAAGCCGAAGAGCGGCATCCAGAATCTGGCGGCGCCTCTCATCCTGGATCTGTCTGCTCTTCTCTTCTGATATCGCCATATATCCTACCTCCATTTTTGTCCATGATATCCGTGACACACATTATAATATATCTTCCTGGAAAAGTAAATTGTTTCCTGGTTCTATGGATTTTGATAAGTATCTGTTCAGTTACAGTTCACACGTATGCTTAAGGCCGGCTGCTTTATGCTTGCATAAGGGGCAGGCGGCCTTATAGCAGACGTAGGGAGCGCCTTTTTATGAGTAAAACAGTGGCGGCAGCCACAAGAAGCACGCAGTGCGGTTTTTCGAATGGCGCGGTCGGAGCTGATACTTTTGAAATAGCGGCATAATGATTGACTTTCGGGCCATTATTGACCTATAAGTCACTATTGACTCATAGGTCAATCTATGTTAACATAATAACAACGAATTCGAATTTCACAGCCGGCTGCACATTCATCTCAGGAGGTTGCTATTATGTTAGATCACTTGTTCAGCCCATTTTCCATCAATGGGAAAACCCTGAAAAATCGCTGCGTCGTCCCCGCCATGGTTATGAACTACTGCAATGAGGACGGCACCTGTACGGAAAAATTCATCGCCTATCATGAGGCAAAGGCCAAAGGCGGCTTTGGCATGATCATCACCGAGGATTTTGCCGTGTCCCCGGAGGGCAAAGGCTTTAAATACCTGCCCGGCCTGTGGAATGACGGCCAGATCGACGGTTTCCGTGAGTTTACCCGGCGCATCCATCAGCACGGCACTGTTCTGATTGCCCAGATTTACCATGCCGGCAGACAGACCAGCCGCGCTGTCATCGGCCAGGCGCCCTGGGCTCCCTCTGCCATTCCCTGCCCCTTCAGTCCGGATATGCCTCACGAAATGACTCTGGAGGAGATCCACACCACCGTCTCCCGCTACGGCGACTGCGCCAGAAGGGCCAAGGAGGCGGGCTTTGACGGCATAGAAATCCACGGCGCTCACGGATACCTGATCGCCCAGTTTATGTCTCCATATTCCAATAAGAGGACAGACGCCTACGGCGGTCCCCTTCAGAACCGGATCCGTTTCGCCCTGGAGATCATCCGCGACATCCGCCAGAAATGCGGCGACGACTTCATCGTGGGTTACCGGATTTCCTCCGACGAACACGTCACTGGCGGACGCAACATTGAGGACACCAAAACCATCGTTCCCTATCTGGAGCAGGCAGGCATCAGCTACGTGCACGTAACTGCCGGCGTATACCGCACCTTTGACGCCGTGATCCCGTCCATGTACTGCGGACACGCCTGGATCGCTGACATGGCTGCGGAGGTCAAGCAGATCACTTCTCTGCCGGTGATCACCGTCGGCCGCTACAACGACGTGCGGCTGGGAGAAACCGTGCTGGCCAGCGGAAAAGCTGATCTCGTTTCCTTCGGCCGTCAGTCCCTGGCAGACCCGGAGACCCCCAACAAGGCGAAGGAAGGCCGTTTCGGCGACATCCGCACCTGCATCGGCTGCCACCACGGCTGCATCGGCAAACTCCTGGCAAATGTTCCCGGAGAATGTATTTTAAATCCCACCCTCGGCCATGAAAGCGAGTTCCCGCCGGTTCACGCCGAGGAGGTAAAAAAAGTCATGGTCATCGGCGCAGGTCCCGGAGGACTTCAGGCCGCCATCTCTGCGGCAGAAGCCGGACATCGCGTGAAAGTTTATGAAAAAGGCCGCTGGGCCGGCGGTCAGTTCCGCCTGGGAGCCGTACCTGCCGGAAAGGGAGAGATTACCACTTTCATCACCTGGCAGCTTCACCAGCTGGAGAAACTGGGCGTTCCGGTGATCCTGGAAACGGAAGTGACCAAAGAACTGGTGGATCTGGAAAAGCCCGACGTGGTGATCGCCGCCACCGGAGCTGTCCCTGTGATCCCGAAGATTCCGGGAGCAGACGGCCCCAACGTGGTAACCTCCCACGACGTCCTCTCCGGAGCCGCCAACACCGGAACCCGGATCGTGGTCATCGGCGGCGGCTGTGTGGGGGCAGAGACTGCCAACCACCTGGCCTCCTATTTGAAGAATGTCACCCTTGTGGAAATGATGGACGACATTGCCACCGATGAGCTGGTGGTGCCCAGATGGGGACTTCTGGCTGATCTGGAAAAGAACAAGGTGCGCATCTGCACGAAAACCACCGTTACAGAGATCAAAGACGGTTCCGTGGTGCTCTCCGGCGCGGTAAACGAGGAAGTGCCCGCAGATACAGTAGTTCTCTCCGTGGGCTCCAGACCGGAAACCAGGCTGGCGGACGAGCTGAAGGAATGCGGCTACGACGTGCGGGTGATCGGCGATGCCGCAAAAGTGGGCCTGGCCGGCGCCGCCATTACCCAGGGGTATCTGCTGGGACGGGAGCTGTAATATTGGATAGGATATGAATGAAAAAGCACCGAAGTGCCAAAAATTCGAGGCACCAGAATTTAGAAAGGAGATTCCTTATGAATACTGAAATGCAGAAATGCACAGGCGAATACCCGTTAGTATGTCTCCCCTTCCCTCTGACCAGGGTGGACAATACCCCCAGGGCCGATCGGGATATGTTCCCGACGAACAGCATCGGCACCGACGGAAAACCGGTCTCCGATCCCGATCTGGAGCCCGGGCGCCTGGCTCTGGAACAGAATCCCAACCTGATGTACGAGCACTGGGATGAATACTGGCGCAAAATCCATGGGCCGAAATTCATTCACAAAGATGATGAGAACGATCCCAGCACGGATTACGTCATGCTCTACAATCAGGTGCACCGCCTGACATCCGGCCCTTCTTCCCTGTTTCCGCCGCCCTACGCTCCCATGCTGGGAGAGGACGGGAAACTGTCGGAGCATCCGTCCCAGATGGTTCCGAAATACAGAAGGCCGAAGTGGGATGGCATGGCACACATCTGCTATCCCAGCCTTTCTGAGGTGACCAAATTTTTTGTCACAGATAAGTATAAGAACAAGATCATTCCGGATGAAGCTGTATTCCTGAGAGTGGCCCTTGTGTTCGCCTCCGCCCAGTACATTATTATTCCGGGAAACGAAGTGCCCGACCCCATTGTGATGGTGAAATTCTATCAGAGAAAGGGCGGAACCAGAGAAGAGTTCCAGCAGAAACTGCTTTGGGACCATGCTGATTTTGTCCGGGATCAGACTGACACAAAGAAATATGTCACCCGCTATGCCCTGCTTTTAAATATCGGCCCACACGACAAGAACGATCCCCTGTACCAGGAGGCCGGTCAGAAGGTGGATGCCATGGCTATGATGTCCTTTAAAAACATGACTGACTGTGAGGCATATTTCCATTATGATGGAAATACAACGTGTAGCTTTCGCGCAATCCCGGTTGCGTGAAGGCTGCACGTTTTTGCTTTTTACGAAAAAGAGAAATCGATGAATTTGCTGCAGACTGCGTCTGCTCTTTTGTCATGGGATACCAGAAACACCAGCTTCTCTTGCGCCAGCTCCCCGATTTCCCGGTATATAGCAGCTGCCTTCTCCTCATCCAGAGCGCTCGTCACTTCGTCGAAATAATAGACATCCGCCTCTTTTAAGAAGGCTCTCGCCAGAAGGATGCGCTGGCACTGCCCGCCCGAGAGCAGGCATCCCCTCTCTCCTACAGGCGTATCCAGGCCTTTGGGCATCCTTCGGATCTCATCCCAGATCTGGGCTTTCTTACATGCGCGTATCATTGCTTCTTCCGATACGTTCTCCGAGGCGTAGCGAAGATTCTCCCGGATGGACAGGTTAAAAAGGTACGCGCCCTGCATGCAGACAGAGATCCGGCTGTAATAGGATGCCGGTTCAATCTGGCTTAAGTCTGCGCCGGACTCTCCATTGATCTGTATCCTTCCCCCGCAAGGCTCTTCCATCCCAAGCAGCAGCTTTATCAGAGTACTCTTGCCGCACCCGCTTGGCCCTTTGATCCCCACGCAGTCCCCGGCTTTGTACCGGCCGTTCAGATTGGAAAACAGCGCGGCTGAAGCTTTCGTATACTGAAAAGAAACGTTCCTAAGTTCAATCTGCCCGATCGGTCCAATCGATTCCATCGATCCAACCCGGTATTTTTCTTCCCGGCTGCTGTCCCCGGAGACGGACATTGCCCGATGGTATACGGGCATACCAGACTTGAGCGAGGCCTGATAAGCGGAGAATGCGGTCATAGAGTCTGTCATCTGTCTGTAATACACGATAAAGACCAGCAGTTCGCCGGCTGTCATCCTTCCTGCCAGAATCAGAAGTCCTCCGATAAAATAGACGCCGAACTCCATGAGGAATTCATTCTTTATCTTAGGGATAATCAGTGCCCTTGTCACCCAGTAATTGATCCATTTGGCGTTATAGAGCGCATACTTGTGCTGGAATCTGACATAGCGTCTTTCCTGCGCCTTCTCCTGCCCGAACATGCGGATCTGGCGCCAGCCCCGGATGACCTGATAGAGCCATGCCGCCATGCGGCTGTCATTCTGCCGGTTCTCTTCATTTAATACACTCTCCCGCCGGCTGATCTGCCCGTCCAGATACAAGGTCAGCGGAACCGCCAGAATACCGAACAGGGCAAGGGGAGGATTCAGAAAGAGCAGGCAGACCCCGGAGCCTGCCGTGAGCAGCAGCTCCATCTCAAAGCGTCCGAACTGTTCCCGGAAGAAGTCTGCCAGGCTGCTGATATCATGGTCAATCTTCATTTTCATCTCGCCTAAACTTTCGTGGTCCTTCTTTCCTGTTCCCGGGCGGATCACCTGCTCAAGCGCCTGTAAGCGCAGGCTGTATTCCAGCGTATTGCACATGCGGTTCCTGATCCCGAGCTGTCCCGCGGCTGCCCCGGCCGATACCGCATACAGGAATCCATAAGCCAGAACCAGGTATGGAAAGAGCGGCAGATCTCCGCCGATCAGTACCTCATCTACAAACAGGCTGTATGCCCGGGGCACAGCCAGCTTTGCGGCCGCTGTCACAAGCAGCAGGGAAACATAGGCAGGAACCAGCTTCTTCCCCTTATGCAGCACCTTGAACAGGCTGCCGTATACCCGTTTCCTGAACTGAAGCAGCTCTTTCATCGCGGACTCCCTCCCTGTTCTTCGATCGGTTTTTCCATAGGTTTTCCAATAAGTTCTTCCATACGGATCACTCTGCCGCAGATCGCCAGCGGCCCCTTCCTGTGGGTGATAATGACCATCGTCTTCTCCCGGAAGGTTTCCTCCCACCGGGCGAGAATCTCCTGCTCTGTCTCTTCATCAAGAGCAGAAGTCGGTTCATCCAGAATCACGATGTCCGGATCCCTCAGGCAAAGCTGCGCGATCCCAAGGCGCTGTCTCTGCCCGCCGGACAGGGTATCGCGGATCCTGGCATCGAGCCCGCCCGCAAGAGCGGAAGCGAATTCCTGAAGGCCTGCGTCTCTTAGGGCCTTCCACATTTCTTCTTCTGATGCGCCCCGTTTCGCGAGAAGGAGGTTCCCCCGCAGGCTCTCCTCAACTGCCAGCGGCTCCTGAAATAAGATCCCGAGCTTCCGGCGCAGAGATTTCTTCGTATACTCTGTGATCGGGATCCCGTCGAGTTTCACGCATCCCTGATCCGGGGGCAGGAGCCCTGCAAGAAGCTCTGCCAGAGTGGATTTTCCAATCCCGCTGGGCCCCACAACCGCTGCTTTCTCTCCCGGGCGGATGTGCAGATTGAACTGCCGGCAGATCACATGCTCCCCATAAGAAAATGACAGATTCTCCGTGCAGATATCTCCCCGGCAGTTTTCCGGCACAGCCTTCCCCTGATCCTCCTCGTCCGGACAATCCAGAAAGTCGCGGATTTTCCGGATAGACCCGGCCCGTGTCTGGGCATCGTTCCACTTCGCGTTGATATCTGCCAGGGTATCCGTAAGCCTGCCGAAATAGGCGATAATCACCGTAAAAGTACCGATCGTGAGCATTCCTGTCCCGGTCAGGTACACAGCCAGCCCGAAGATACACAATCTGGAGAGCAGGAATACGGCATTATTTAGCTGCTCTGAAAGAACCTTCGTATGTTCCATCCGGTTCTTTTCCCGGAACATGTTCTTTGAATAGGCGCGGAACTTCTCTTCCGTCTTCTGCGCGGCATTTAAAAGCCTTACAGCGGTGGAATTCTCCAGTATCTCACAGAGCCAGCCGATGTATTTCCCATATTCTTCCCGGAGCCGTACGGAGGCTCTGCCGGTCTGGTTCCCGAAGAAAACTGCCGTGCCCCCGCAGAGGGCCGACAGCACAGCCATTGTCACGCCTGCCGCCGGACTGATCCGGAAGGTAAAGAGAAGCACCGCGGCGATGATGACAAAGTTATTGATCTGATGGATCACACCCCGGATGAAAAAATGCATACATTCTGCCGGATAATCCTGGATCACCGCTGTGATTTCCCCGGTAGTGAAGGTCTTTAGCTTCACCGGCTGCATGGTCATAAGCTTCTCGAAGACAGCAAGCTTGATCTGAAAGGTAAACATAATCATCAGATAGTGGTGCTGCGCGTACAGCCAATAATACAGGACGCAGGAATACATAGAAAATATAGCCGCCGCACCGCTGACCAGCATAAATTCCTTCAGATCCCCGCCATAGACGATCTGGTCCAGCATGACCCCCAAAAGCTTCGGCAAAAGCACCGAAAGAATCGTCTCAAAAAGCCAGCCTCCATAGAATGCCGCGAAATGCTTCCCGTAAGGCCGTATGTATTTCCCCAGAAACCGGATACTGTCCCGGATTGTAAATTTGTCCATCCTACCTCCCTCTGGCGTTGGTGAACAAGGAACCAGCTGTACCACTCTTGTACCTAAATGCCCCATTAGCCGTTGTACACCGCGCTATCCCTGCCAGATCTTTGTAAGCAGCGACACTCCGTCAACCTTCGTACCTAAAAGCAGTGCTGTCCCCAGGATGATCCCTGCAAGAAGAAAAAGCCAGAAGAACCGCACCCCCTGAATCAAAACCTTGTAATAAAACCGCTCCATTCTTTTCCCCTTCAATGAAACTGCCTCCTTTTTAGAACTTTTCCGCCTGCAGCATATACGCCGGACTGCTCCAGTGATGCCGGAGCAAAAAGCCCTCACACCATACGATTATTATAGATTCCGCCGGCGGGCGAATCATTAAACTTGGCGCAGGAATCTCCTATACATTTTGCAACCGTGTTGTAAAGAAAAAGGATTTTTTATATAATGAATGAAGCGGCATTTCAGCCTGCGCCACTTCTGATGGCTGAAATGGTGCTGAGTGAAAAAACGCAGGAAAGGAAACCGGAAATGATCAAGGACAGACGGTATACCGGGAATATCATACATATTGATTTTTATGCGAAGGAGACATTTCAGAATTATCCGGCAAAGGATTCCCTGACGCTTACGCTTGCCACAGACGGGGAATGGGAATTTACCCTGAACGGGAAAGAATATACCATGCCGGAGCCTTTTCTCTTATGCCTGAATGCGTCGGACGAGCTGAAGATCCGCCGCACGGGAAATTATGCCGCCAAGACGTTCTGCTTCCGGCCCACGTTTATCAACAGCCGTCTGACCCCCGGTGCGGTCATCAGCAATACTTTCGAGAATACGGAGGATATGCACGACCGCAACCTGATCGATATCTTTATGAAACGGAATGAATATTACAGAGGACTTCTGAAGCTTGATACGCCGTCCATGATGCAGGTCAATTCCTGGCTGTCTGTGATCGGCGCCGAGTGCCTGTCCCAGAGCGACGGGCGGTGGACATGCCGGATCCGCAGGTACCTCCTGCAGATCCTCTATCTTCTGGAAGACGAATTCCTGCTCTGCTTTGAAAACAAAAGCCTCCAGAAACGTCCTATTGATTATGCGCTGGAATACATCCACAGCAATTACCATCTGGGGCTTACATTGGAGGGCATCAGCCGCTATACAGGCACGAACCGCACGACCCTCAACAATATGTGCCGGCAGGAGACG
Organism: uncultured Eubacteriales bacterium; assembly: GCA_949283695.1. Lineage (GTDB taxonomy): Bacteria > Bacillota > Clostridia > Lachnospirales > Lachnospiraceae > Mediterraneibacter. The sequence goes on from CASDTX010000019.1 coordinate 18,521, forward strand.
GGGATGACGCTTATGCAGTACTTAAGCCATTACCGGATCAAGATGGCAAAGGAAGCGCTCCGGCATACCAACCTGAAACTCTCCGAGATCTCCCTGTGCTGCGGCTATAACTATGAGTCTTACTTTGTCCGGAAATTCACGGAGAGCTGCGGTATGTCCCCCGGTGAATACAGGAAGAAGCACCGCGGCTGATCAGGAGCCTGAAAAAGCTGCACACCCTCCTGTTTCACGATTTTCTCAAGAGTATTTTCTTTTGCCCTCTCATCAAAAGACGATTCGTACCCCACCACGATGTCAACCGGGCGCTTTCGGATCCCACGGAGGGACTTATATGCTTTCTGGGACAGTTCAATCTGATTCCCGGCATCATCCGGGACTACTACATAAAAATCATAGTCGCTGTGTATCTTTTGCAAAAGAACCGAACAGGTAAATCCGTTTCGGCATTACCGTCAGGCGGATTCTGTCTGTGATCGCATTAATCTCGTTGTTGATCATCTTGCTCACATCCTCTCAAACAGACTTGCTTGAATTGTTTCCTTCACACGCCCTTAGTATACCACAGATTTTCCTGCTTATCTATCAGAAAGAGTCCTCCTTTCCATTTAGCAATTTTTCAACAATTTTTTCTTGACAAATGGCAGAATAAACAGTATACTAAATGAGTGCTTTGCGGGAGCAATGTTCACAATACAGGGGATTGGTCAAATGGTATGATAGGGGTCTCCAAAACCTTTGGTGGGAGTTCGATTCTCTCATCCCCTGTTCCAGAAATTATCGGAAGCTTTGAGGATAGAAAGCTTCCGATATTTTTTTTGAAAGATTTACTGGCTCGGCAAACAGTCCCATTGACGGAGGATTGTATGAGAATAGTACAAATGCGGCAGCTGTGAGCAGGACTGCAAGATACAGTCCGGTACCTCTGTGGATCCGGCAGGATTGTGTGAGCGTATCAATTACCGCAAACGTAATCAATACGCTGAGAATGAAGACCGCAATATCCAGGATCAGCGTGTGAAAGCCAAGAATTCCGGTATAAGTGTAGAACAGGACAGGAATACTGAAGGTTCCGGCCAGAATACCGGCAGGGACGGCTGATGAAATACAGGGGTATTCATTTTTCAGTCTGGACTGCATGATCAGTCCGTAGGCAAGGGCGGGGAAGAATACAAGTTTCATATGTTCCCAGGTGGATTCATTGACCGGGAAGAAAGGGGCGGCAAGCGGATTCTGTCCGGACCAGCCGTAGACAAAATGTGCCAGGCTTCCGACGACGGCGACGAAAACGATTCCGGTCAGGGTGTATGTTTTTAATCGATTCACGGATCTCAACCTTTTCTTTTTGAAACATTATACGCGGAAAATCAGGAAGCTATTCGCTGCAGATCATGTATTTCGTACATCGGCCGTATTGCCCCTTGTCCACCGACGCTATGAATAAAACAGAGTTACAGTCACGATCCGCACGTGGGAAATGAACAGGAGGCAGGGATGATCGGCAGGATTTATCAAGAATTTGAATATCAGGAAAAAGAGGATCTGGAGCGTATGACCATACGCCTTGAAACCGCGATCCGGGAAGAACTGGACAGACCGGAGCATTATATCCGTATCCTGCGGGGCGGTCTGAATCAGCCGGCAGAACTTTTAAAGCTGTCGTTAAAAAACGTTCCTGTACGGGTGGCATCCGAACTCAGCATCAGGAAGCATACACTGTGTCAGATCCCTTATTATCATACCCATGATTTTTATGAGCTGATCTATGTGTATCAGGGGAACTGCGGGCAGTATCTGGCAGGCAGCCAGGAGATCCTTTCCATGACGGCAGGGGATGTATGCCTTCTGACGCCCGGGAAGATCCATGCGATGATGCCGGCGGGAGATCAGGATATGATCCTGAAAATGATTCTTCCCAAATCGCTTATGAAAGAAATTCTGGCACGGTTCAGGATGGAGGATGATCTCAGAGAGTGGGCGGACATGGCGGAAACGCGGAATCAACTGTATGTATTTCATACTGCCTCTGCCTATGGATGTTCCGTCAAGCGGCTGCTGGAATCCCTGATGCTGCAAGTATATCAAGGCCGGAATCCCAAGAGTATCGCTGTCAGAAGTCTGCTGGATCTTCTTCTGATCGAATTGGCTCAGGGGAATTTGGAACATACAGACAGAGGATTTCTGGATGAGGTAATAGACTATATGCAGAATCACGTGCATACGGCTGAACTGACGGCTCTTGCCGCGCGGCTTGGATACAGCAGCAGGCATTGTGCAAGAAGAATATTGGAGGTAACAGGGGGCAGCTTTTCAGAACTTCTGACGCATATCCGCATACAAAGAGCAGCGGATTTATTGTCCGGGACAGATCTGTCGGTAGAAGCGATCGCTTGTCAGGCAGGCTACCACAGCGTTTCCGGTCTATATAAAAGATTCCAGGCAGTCTATGGCATGTCCCCCGGAGCGTATCGAAAGCTGTGCCGCAGAGAAGCAGAATAGCCGCAGTCCGCAGGGGGATGACTGGGCGAAGCTGCCCGTGAACCGTAACAGATGTCCTGCAGGGAAAACATCTTGTCCTCTCCGGAAATTGAAAAGAAACGCGAAACTATGATACTGTCAGTATGCAGCAGATTTACAGAGGGAAAAGGCGGGGAAGAGATCCAATGAAAAGCAGGACGAAAAACAGACTCTCAGAGGAAAAGATAAGAGAACTTGTGAAGATCCATTTTGGAGAAGACTGTGAGACAGGCGCGATCACAGAATTAAAAGGCGGTCAGTTTAACGCGATTTACCGGATTGAGCGGAAGAAAGAAAAGGATGCCGTTGTGCTGAAAGTCGGTGTGGTTCCGGGAACCACACTGCTGACATACGAGCAGGATATTATGCCGGTTGAGGTGGCGTGTTTCCATATGATCCGCGAACAGACAACAGTTCCGGTTCCTGAAGTGTTGGCCTGTGATTTTACGAAAAAGCATATCAAGAGCAACTATTTCTTTATGACAGCCCTGGAAGGCCAGCAGTTTTCAGCAGCAAAAAAGAAAATGAACCGGGAACAGACAGATCAAATCAAGGAAGAACTTGCCGGATATCTCTATCAGATCCACGGCATAAGAGGCCCGTATTTCGGATATTTCACGGAGGATAAGAGCCGGCAGTATTCTGCCTGGAAGGAGGCGTTTCTGCAGATGTTCCGTCAGATTTTGACGGACAGCAGGGCGCATAAAGTGAAACTTCCATATGACAGGATATGTGCGGTATTGCAGAAATATTCCGGATATCTGGAAGATGTCACAGAGCCCTCGCTGGTGGAATACGACTGTCACGAGGGAAATATCTTTGTGAAGAAAACGGACAGCGGTTATACCATAGAAGGAATTCTTGATTTTGAGCGGGCGTTCTGGGGAGATCCCATCGCTGATTTCCCGGCCGCATTTGTGTTTACGGATGATATCAGGAAAGAAAAAGCCTTCCTCAAAGCATATTTAGAAATCTCGGGGAAAAAGGAAGATACAGAGGCGGATCATGTGAAATACCAGTTGTATCGGATGTATATTCTGACGATTATGGCGGCAGAGACATTCCGCTACGGCTGGCTGTATGGGAAATTGCAGGGAACGTGGGCAAAATGGGGAATCCGGAAATGCCTGCGCAGGCTTGGAGGCTGAGGGCATGAACAGAGGGCCGGGAGAGAAAGGGAACAGGAAAGATCAGCGCCGGATGATGGAAGAAACACCGGTGGGAAAGCTTCTCTGGAAGATGTCAGGGCCATCGGTCATCGGGGTGATGGCATATAATCTATATCATGTTTTTGATACCGTATTCATCGCTCAGGGAGCAGGAACAAATGCGGTGGGCGGTGTTGCTGTATCGTTTCCGTTGTTTATTTTCCTGTCGGCTGTCTCCTCAACACTTGGCAGCGGGGCCGCCTCCGTGATTTCGAGGGCCCTTGGGGAGGGAGACCGGGAGAAAGCGGCCCAAACAGCGGCAAACACATTTCTGGCATTCTATTCAGCCGCCGGATTGATCACGGTTCTCGGGCTTCTGTTTCTGGACGAACTTTTACTCCTGATGGGAGTGACGGAGGCCTTATTCCCCTATGCAAAAACATACACACAAATCATACTTCTGGGCGCAGTGACAAGCACAGGATTCTCGAACCTGATCCGCGCAGAAGGAAACAGCAGATACGCCATGTATATCTGGGTGATTCCGATGTGCACAAATATTGTGCTCGACTGCATTTTGATTTTCCTGTTAGATATGGGGGTACTGGGCGCTGCTGCAGGAACCGTTGCCGCTCAGACAGTCTCTATGGGGATGAGTATCTATTATTTCTACTTGTCCGGAAAGAGTGTACTTTCTATTAAGCTGCGTCATTTTATGCCTCAGTTCCGGCTCTTGAGAGAAGTGATCGGAATCGGGCTTCCATCCTTCCTGCAATTATCCGGACAGACCATTTCTCTGATCATCGTCAACCAGTTTCTGCGAAAATATGGCGGGGATCTGGCCATCAGTTCCTATGGAATCGTCAATAAGATCGTTGTGTTCTTCTTATTTCCTATCCAGGGACTCTGCCAGGGACTTCAGCCGGTGATCGGATATAACAAAGGGATCGGGAATAAAGAACGGACAAAAAAGGCGCTTCGCATCGCTTCTTGTGCCGCAGGCGTCTATGGTGGTACGGGATACCTGCTCTCGCTCGTGCTTGCTGAGAAGCTGGTACAGCTGTTTACTTCAGATATGCCGGCCGCAGAGATGGGAAGCCATATCCTGGTGATCGTGAATGCATCTTTGCTGTTTCACGGAATCCAGAATATACAGGGGACCTATTTTCAGGCAGCCGGAAGGAAAGCAATTTCACTCCTGATCGTGCTCTGCGGGCAATTATTCTGCTTTATTCCCTCTATTTTGATTTTGGGGAGTGCTTATGGTCTGGAAGGGATCTGGTACTCCTTTCCCGTGTCAGCGGCGGCTGCACTGGTGATAACCAGCATGATAACGGCTGTGCAGATCAGGCGGGAAGATGATTCTTTCTGCCGCTTTCACCTCAACGAATAAAGGCACCGCCGAAGCGATACCATCCTCCGTGTCCATAATTTGACAAGCGAGCCACACAGAATTCTCCATGCAGCTCGCTTGTTTTTCTGAATCTTTCTTCCTAATATACGGTAATCGTATAGGCGTATTTTCTGATTTCGCCGGCCCCTGCGGACTGTACGTTTCTTTTTTCTTCGAATACATCGCCTTCATCGCTGCATGTGGACAGCCCTGTCCAGGGTTCCAATGCCACGAACGGTCCGCTGTTTGCGCTGGACCATAGGATCAGATATGGGAATCCGTCGAATGTAAGCTCTACTCCCCGGTCATGTCTGCCGCTGCACAGCCGCACCCTGCGTGACTTCAGGCTGTCCAGGATCACTGCGTCTTTCTCGAAGAGGGTATGGCTCAGCGGAAGGCTGCGCTGCCCGCTTAAGAACTCGGTCCTGTGCTCCATGTCGATCAGTCCGGTCTCTGTAACCGGCCGGGGCACAGTGCACGTTTCCTCCTGTTCGAACTCAATCCGGTAATCCTGGTACTCTTCGTCCTGGAAGAGGGGACAGTTGAATCCCGGATGCCCGCCGATGAAATAAGGCATCTCTTCCTCTCCTGTATTTTCTACAAGATACTCTGTCACGATCCGGTTTTCTTCCAGCCTGTATAAGATTCCCAGGCGGAAATGGTATGGGAACATTTGATAAGTTTCTTCATCGCTCTCGATCGTAAACAGGATGCTGTCCTCTGTCTGTTCTCTGCATTCGAACTCACGCTTTCTCACGATCCCGTGCCGGGGCATATGCAGTTCTTTCCCGCCGGCAGTCCGGGCCCGGTCATCCCGGATACTCCCGCAGATGGGGAAGAGCACCGGAGCCTGCCCGCTCCAGTACTGCTTCTCTCCCTGCCAGAGATATTCCAGCCCGTCTTCCCTGGTCTGTATCGAATGAAGTGCGCCGCCCAGCGTCTGAAATGTAACTGACAGGACATGATTTTCCAGTTTGTACTCCATTCCTTTCCCTCCTGTTCTCAGGCCCGGCCCTGGCTGCCGCAGACGCGGATCTTATCCATCACGTACTGCTTCACTTCTTCGCGTCCCCGGCCATTGTACTTCTTCGGATCAAAAGCCTCTGGATTCTCACCCAGGAATCCTTTCACCCCTTTGGAGAACGCAATCCGCAAGTCTGTGGCATAGTTTACCTTGCAGATTCCTCTTCGGATACACTCTCTGACTGCGTCGTCCGGCACGCCAGAAGTTCCGTGGAGCACGAGGGGGATGGATACGACCTTGCGGATCTCGCTTAAGCGCTCCACATCCAGCTTCGGGGTTCCTTTATAAACACCGTGTGCTGTCCCGATGGCCACTGCCAGGGAGTCCACGCCGGTCTCTTCCACGAAGAGCTTCGCCTGCTCCGGATCTGTGTACGGGTTCCCGTCTCCTCCGTCCAGGTCATCTTCTTTGCCCCCTACTTTGCCCAGCTCCGCCTCTACCGGAACGTTTGACGGATGGCATGCCTGCGCAACCGCACGGCTGACTGCCACATTTTCTTCGAATGTTCCGTGAGAGCCGTCGATCATGATCGACGTATATCCTGCCCGGAGTGCCTGCATCGCCAGCTCAAAGCTGCTGCCATGATCCAGGTGCATCACCACCGGAACGCTGGCCTTCTCCGCGGCTGCTTTTACATTGGCATAGAAATATTCCAGTCCTGCGTATTTTACTGTGGACGGCGTTGTCTGCATGATCACCGGCGACTTCAGTTCTTCTGCCGCGGCGACGACCGCCTGCACCATCTCCATATTCTCTACATTGAATGCGCCTACCGCATATCCGCCCGCCTGAGCATCCAATAATAACTGTTTTGTTGTAACTAATGGCATACTGATACCTCCTCAATCGTTACCTTCCCCATGATCTCTTTCTGCAGCGCCGGGTCGAAGTCTCCTGTATTCGGGGACATAGCCGCCGCAGTCGCAGTCGCTACCGCATACTTCAGTGCTTCCTTCGGAGCCGCATCTCTGCTCAGCGCGGCCGCAAACGCACCTACCATAGAATCTCCGCATCCCACTGTATTCACTGCCTCTGTTTTCGGCGGTCTTGCATGATAAGCCCCTTCTTCACAGATCAGGAGCGCGCCGTCCTTCCCCAGAGAGATGACCACATATGGAATCTGCATCTCCGCGATCTTCTTCGCACAGTTGATCACATCCGCCTCTGATTCAATCTTTGTGTCAAAGAGCATCTCGATCTCGTCCCGGTTCGGCTTTACCATCGTCGGCTGTGCTTCCAGCCCGTTTTTCAGGAGGGAGCCGCTTGTATCCAGGATCACTTTCTTGCCCATACTCTTTGCCTGTCGGATCAGCTTCTGATAGATCTCCGGAGACACTCCCCGGGGAACGCTTCCGGAGATCGTGATCACACTGCTGTCCTCGATAATATCGCCGAAGGCTGCCAGAAACGCATCCTCTTCCTCCTGTGCGACCTGGCTTCCCGGCTCCAGATATTCTGTAGAACCGTATCCGGGATCCAGTATATTAATGCAGCTTCTCGTCTCTCCCTGCATCCTTACGAACCGGTGGGGGATCTCATCCTGATCCAGCAGGGATTCCAGATAGGCTCCGTTAAAGCCTCCCGCGAACCCGGTTGCCTGAACTTCTTCCCCGCACAGCTTTACAATGCGGGCAACGTTGAGACCTTTGCCCCCGGCACTGTTCCTGCACTGTGCCACACGCATCACTGTGCCGTTCTTGATCTCCCGGTCCATGTGATATGCTTTGTCAATCGATGTATTTAATGTCACTGTCGTAATCATCTTACCATCTCCTTCTCACGCCTCGCTGTCGATCAGGATCTTTCCTTTGACCGCGCCGGGCGTCTGATACATCGCAAATGCATCTGCAATCTTGCTCAATGGCATCTTCTTGAAAATGAACGAAGAATCAAACTTCAGCTCTCCGGTCTGGAAATAATACGCAGTCAGTTTCCATTCCTCGCCCGGGAACGGCGCGCTATAGGACATCCAGGAACCGGTCAGGGTGAATTCCTTGCGGTTCATATTCTCCCACTCCTTCACGGTGAAGGAGAGTTCTTTCGTCGGTGTGCCTACGAAGCAGACATGTGCTTTATTGGCAGCGAGCTCGAATGCCATCTTCATGGTCACTGTATTTCCTGCCGTCTCGAATACATAGTCAAATCCTCGTCCCTCTGTCAGCTCCAGCGCCCGGTCCATGAAGCCTTCCTCCAGGGTATTGACCCCGGCGGTCGCTCCCAGCCGCTTTCCAAGTTCCAGACGCTCATCTGCGATATCGAATACCACGGTCTTCGCCGCTCCGAAAATCCTTGCCCACTGCATGACAAACATACCGATGGTTCCTCCGCCTAAGACGGCGACCGTTTTCCCGCCTTCATAAGGCACTCGTTTCAGACCGTGGAGCGCCACAGTCGCCGGCTCGAAGAATGCACCCTGCTCGAAGGAGACCTCCTCAGCGAACGGCACCGCGTTTCTCTCCGGTACCACCACATACTCCGCAAAGCTTCCGAACTCTCTGGATCCGATGAAGCTGTAATGCCTGCACAGGGAATAGTTCCCTTTCTGACAATCCTCACACTCCATACAGGGGACAAGGGGGACTCCGGATACCCGATCGCCGGGTTTCACTAAGGTCACGCCTTCTCCTGTCTCTTCCACAACGCCTGAGAACTCATGTCCCAGGACATTGGGGAAGTAATGGCAGGCATCTCCGTTCACTCTCGGCACATCTGAGCCGCAGATCCCTGTATATTTCACTTTGATCAGTACCTGTCCCTTTCCCGGGATCGGTTTCTCGATATCCTCATAGCGGATATCCTCTCTTGCATGCACAACTCCTGCTTTCATATATCCTCCAATCTGCCGCCGTCACGCGGCGTCCTGCCTGTTTTCTTCTGATTCTTCTTACGATTCTTACTCATCCTCTTCTGCCGCAAGCGCCGCTGCTCTCTTCTTGGAGCACCGCAATGCGAACAGGATGCAGACGATATAGATCGCCGCGATTACTGCTGCGCCCGCCAGGTTCTCTCTCGTAAACAGCTGTGTGAACACGTAGGTGATCGGACATCCGCCCTGATCCAGAGCTGCCATCGCGCTGGTGCCGTCTGTAGAACCGGTCGCCTGTCCCAGAGCTGTCAGCCACGGGATCGTCTGGTTCGCGATCCAGATCGTCATGAACATGATGGCGCTGCCGGAGAACAGTGTACGGAAGAGATTTCCTTTATGTACTGCCACAGCGATTGCGATGAAGAAGCTGATCGTCGCCAGATCGCCGAACGGAAGGATCCGGTTGCCCGGTACGATCACTGCGATCAGAAGGGTCAGCGGGATAAAGATCAGACCTGCTGTCACAACCTGGGAATCTCCCAGAAGGATCGCCGGGTCAAGTCCGATATAGAACTCTGAGCTTCCGAACTTATTGGTCAGGAGTTCTTTTGCCCGCTCGGAAAGCGGAAGAAGTCCGTCCATAATACATTTTACAATCTTCGGCATGAGAACCATAACTGCTGACATCTTCACGCCCAACGGCAGCGCTTCCTGCGGCCCATAGCCTGCCAGGAATCCGACAACTGTTCCAAGAATACCGCCGATTACGATCGGTTCTGCCAGCACGCCCACCTTCTCCTGAAGGGAATCCGCGCTGATATCAATCTTGCGCACGCCCGGGATCTTATCGATGACTGCATCAATCACACATGCCACAGGTCCCATGTACGCCGCTGTCCCGTGAGGAACGGTCAGGCCGTCCAGCTCAAAGTAGTCTTCCATCAGAGGCGCCCACAGATCACCCAGTTTATAGGAGATCGCCGCGTGTACCACGATTCCGAGAATTCCGATCCAGAAGCTGCCTGTCACGGTATAAGCGATCGCTCCTGTAAATGTCATATGCCAGATATTCCAGATATCGATGTTGACGGTCTTCGTCAGCTTCAGAAGAAGCATCACGATATTGACAAGTATTGCAACCGGTATCGCCACTGTCGCAATGTTCGATGCCCATGTCATCGGCGACGCTCCCGGCCAGCCGATATCCACAACGCTTAATGACAGTCCGAATCGCTCTGACATTGCCTGCGCCGCAGGCCCCAGCTGGCTGTTCATCATATTTACGATCAGGTCAAGTCCTACAAATCCAACGCCGACCATAAGTCCGGACCGGATCGCCTTTCCTACTTTCACTCCAACACAGATACTGATGATGGCGATTACGATTGGGAGCATAACGGAAGCTCCCATATCGATAATATACTGAATCCCATCCGATATTGCCTGTAACATTCTTATACCTCCCTGTCTCTCTCTAAAGGCTGCTCGATGAATCAAGGATTATCCCTGAAGTACTTTCAGGATCGCCGCCTCTGTCTTATCTACGCCTACGCCTGAGATGAACGGCATGCCTGTGATCAGCGGGATACCGTAGTCTCTCTTCACCTTTGAAGTCGTTACGATCAGGTCTGTTCCGGACAGATTCGACGCGATCTCGGAGATTCTTACCTGACAGATCTCTACGTCGATTCCGTTCTTTTTGCACAATTCAACCACTTTGTTTGCTGCTATTGTTGATGTTGCCACTGCTCCGCCGCATGCTACGATTACTTTCTTTTTCATAATGAATTCTCCTTCTCTTTAATGATTTCAATGATTTTCTCTGCTTCTTTTGCTTCCATGAGCTGCTTTAAAACTTCTTTGTCCTGAATGATCTCAACGATCCTCTGAAGCTGATCAATATGTGCTGTGGGATTGACCACAGCCAGCATGAACACCAGGCTCACGCCCACCGTCTCATCGTCTGTCCCCATCTGTACGAATGTAACCGGGTGGTCCAGAACTGCGATCGCAGTTCCCACCTTATTCACATGGCTTACATCCGTGTGGGGGATTGCCACACCGACTCCGTCTACATCGAGACCTGTCGGGAAATCCTTCTCCCTTGTGATCAGGGCCTCCGGATACGTCTCCTTTGTATATCCGTGACGGACGAGCAGGCCGCCAAGGCCTTTCATCACATCGTCCGAAGACTCTGCTTTCATTCCTGTCACAATCAGGGATCTGTCCAATTCTTCCCAAATCATTTCATTTCCTCCTTGCTGCTTTCGATCGTTTTTGCCGGCCGATCTTGTTTCTGATTAAAGGTTATCATGATCATGCAGAAAAAAACAGTCAAAGGTCTTTCCTGTTTTTTTGCAGAAAAATAGGATGGTCGAATCCGTTTCCAAATTGTGTGAAAGGATTTGACCACCCTGTTTGTCATGATAAACTGTATTCGTATTTTTCGATAACTTCCGCCGCTTCCCGGGGTGCAGTGCAGGCTTCCAGCCGTCTCTTGAATTCCCCGTCTCTGAGCATGTTCACCAAATTGAAAAAGGCTTTTAAATGGGTCTTATGATCCACCGCGCTCAGACAGCAGACGAACCTGACCGGGTCATATTCTTCTGCCCCGAAGGGAACAGGCTCTTTCAGCCGGATCAGATTCATCCCTACTTTGACACTGCCCTGATCCACACCTTCGTGAGGCACGGCAAATCCTTCCGAGAGCACGATATAAGGCCCATTCTCTTCAATGTTCTTGATCATGGCGTCAATGTAGCGTTCTTCAATATATCCCAGTTCAAGAAGCTTCTCCGCTGATTTGCGTACGGCATCTTTCCAGTCCGTACATTCCACGTCAAGCTGAATATGGGTCTCTGTAAGCAGGTGGTGCAGGTACGGTGCGAAAATCTCTGCGTCAGCCTCCGCAGACTGATTGAAATACGTTCGGATCTCCCTGCGCAGTGCCCGCAGAAGCTCCTCTGCCTCCTCCGGCACTTTCTCGTATACGATCGGAGCAATCCGTTCCAGAAGCCCCTTTGCCGTCAGTTTCTCTTCCCCGATCCGGGAAGGCAGATGCCTGCTGTCCCGCAGTGCGTCGATCTTATTCCCCACACGGATGTAGTCCTCGTCGCTCAGCAGGGGAGAGACTACCACATAATCCATCTTGCACCCTTTCAGAGGTACCGTAGAGATAATGAAGTCTGCCTGCCCCTGATCCAGATTTCTCGCTTCGTGTGCAGAGATAATATCCACGATCTGAAAGTTGAAATGTGTTTTCAGTTTTTCCAGCAGAAGCTGGGAGGTACCGATCCCCGCATGGCAGGCCACAATCACATGGAAAGCGACTTCTTTATTCTTCATCCGCTCCATGGCCGCGCACACATGGACCGCCACATATGCCTGCTCATCCGCAGTGATCTCTCTTCCCGCATACTGGCGGATAATATGGATCTCTTTCTCCACCGCTTCCATGATCTCCGGATTCTCTTCGATGACCTCCGCGATCACCGGGTTTTCCGGATAAGCTGCCGGAGCGCCGGAAAATACGGACTCCAGGTGATTGGAGAGATTTTCAAAGAAATCATAATCCCGGTTCAGGTTTATCCCCAGCTCTTCCGAAATGCGCCCGATAAACTGCCGGGTAATCATCTGTACTTTCACCGAGTTGTTCTTGCGGGTCTTCCCCTTCATATACCGTGCCAGGCAGAGCAGCTCACTTAGGAACTGCATCTCGTCCTCTGTCGTGTTGATATGGCAGTATTGGGAAATATATTTCAGGATATCCTGCGCCATGGGATACCGGCTGTTGTCGTTCTTTCTGCGCACTTCCATATATTCGCCCTGCAGATTCCGGTTCACCATGATCCCCAGGTACGTCAGGATCTTCTGAAAAGAGTCGTCTGTCAGAAAGCTCTGGTACACATGCTCCTGCTCATATAGGATCTTCTGGATCACGATCCGGTTGCCCGCCTGTACGGTCACATACTCCCCGGCCGTGTCCGCCGGCAGATGCCCCGCATCCCGCTCTCTGCTCTCCCGGCTCTGCGCCGCGCTGTTCTTCAGCAGGAACAGGCGCTTGTCACTTTCAAGGCCCTCCACCCGGAGTCCTTTGTTCGCATGGGAGATAACTTCCAGATTCGAATCATTAATATACGCTTTGATCTCATCCAGATCATTGATCACTGTCGCCCTGCTGACGAACAGAGTATCCGCGATAGAAGACAGCGTAATATACCCCTGCGAACTGACGAGGAGTGCCGCCGCGATATATTTTCTCTCTTCTTTTGATAATTTATAAGAATAGTAGTCCTCCCCGGAGAGCAGCGACAGGATCTCGCTGAACTCGTTCTCCCGGATGACCAGGCCGCCTTTCTTCAGCTGCAGCTGGGGAAGATGATTTTCCCTGAGAAGGTCATTGACTTCGTTCAGATCATTTCGGATACTCCGCTGAGACACCTGGAACTGCTCTGCCAGACTCTGAAGGGTGATCTCTTTCTGCGGATCGCTTAATTCATAGATAATTGATATGGTTCTTTTATTCATAGCTGCCAGTCCTCTTCAGCAGTTCTTTGCCATTTCCGTCCGAACTGTCCGGACAGAAATCATTTCATAAAAATATTAACTCCAATCCCGGATGATGTCAATTCCAGCCGCAGGTTTCCGAAAAAGAAAAAACCGGAAAATGTTTCGTCTTATTGGAACATTTTCCGGTTCTTTGTCTTTAATTCATGATTCTCTTTCTTCATCTTCTGCAGTACCTCTGCGCATTATCTCATGGAGCGGTACAGTCCGTATGCATCAACGCTGCCGTTCAGAAGAAGAAGTCCTGCTGTAATCATCTGTCCATTCTCTGCAAAATAGTTTTTAATTTTTTCTGTAATTGTGTTCATAATTTAGATCTCCTTTTTTGTTGTCTGTTTTCTTGCTACACCCATATACTAGCGCAGAAACAACCGGGAAAACAGGTGCTTTTTTGACTTCTTTTAAGGCGATATTGACTTATGAACCAATTATTTCCACTCTTTCCTGGATCCATCCCCAGAACTCGATTTTAAGAAAATATATTCGTTCTCGCCTGACAGCTTTTCTTCAAACCGATATCCCAGCCGGCAGAATCCCTGGATCTCCTCCGGCTCTTCCACTCTGTGCTCTGCCAGATATCTCACCATCTCGCCCCGCGCCATCTTGGCCAGGGTTCCTTTCTGCCTGACCCTGCCTCCTTCCAGCTCGCCGAAGACGCAGTTCAGGAGCCTGTCTTCCGGCTGGAGATATTTCTCGATACTGCGGGAGTACTCTTTTGACGCAAGATTCAGAATCAGGGTGCCTTTCTTCTGACCTTCCCTTCCCTGTTCTGCCTTCTCCTGGCTCTGATCCTTCCCGCGCGTCACCTCCCGGTACAGCTTCCCGCCCCAGAAGCGGTACAGGTCTCCCGCGTCAGACGCCTTGGCCTGCATTTCCAGACGGTAAGGCACAACGCCGTCCAGAGGCTTCAGGACACCGTAGAACCCGGACAGAATTCTGAGATGTTCCTGGATATAATCCAGCTCCCTGCCGCCGAACACGGCCGGGGCCATATACTGATACTGAATTCCTTCATATGCAATAACCGCAGGGGTCAGGTTCCTCTTCAGATCCATCTCCTCAATCCTCCGGTAATTCTGCTCCGCGATTCTGTCACTGCAGTTCCATACTGCCTTCGCCTCCGCCAGGGACAGGCGTCGCAGCCATTGAAGAAGCTCTTCCGCTTCCTTGAGAAACACCGGCTGCCCGGCCGGGGCCAGGGTATCCATATCCACATTCATTTTTTTCGCCGGTGAGATTATGATCTTCATCATTTTCTACTTGAATCCTTTCATTTTCATGTACAGGGACGGCGCTATATCTTCTGTTCTTCAAAGATTTCACGGAAACGCAGTGCTTCATCCATTGTATTATGCCACCCGTCCCGTTTCAGATCTACCCGCCATCCGTCCTCTGTGTATTCCACGGTTATGCCCTCAGATTCCAGCAGCCGTCTCTGCATGTCATCTGTCTCAAATGCTGCGGCGCCGCTCAGAATCCCTCTGGAATTCACAATCCGGTGAGCCGGGATCCCGCTGCCCAGCCTTCCCCGGTTCAGCGCATACCCCACCTGGCGGGCATTGCGCGGCTTCCCGCAGAGAAGGGCGATCTGCCCGTATGTGGCGGCCTTCCCGTACGGAACTGCACGGCACACAATGGCCGCCCGTTTATAAAAGTCATAATATTCACTCATGGTTCCTCTCCCAGATCATTCACTGTCAACAATCATACCACAAATTTTATACAAATTATGATAAACTTTTTTACATTCTCAACGGTTATTTATCATGAGAGCAGCGTCGGTGGCGGTGCTGATTACCTATTCCCCGCAAAACGGTCTCATTCTGCTGCTGATCGCTTTCCTCATCGGTCCGTTTGGCTTACTTTACTTTTAGACTAACAACTCCGATTATCTCAAAAAAGCCCGTAAAACCGGGCAAATCGCGGGATAGGGGAACCGAATTTACTACCAAATTACTACTTTTGGATTAAGCCGGACACGCTTACTACCCCACCGTGAAGCGCCCACCAGGCAAGCACATCAGAACAAAATAAAATATGACACCGCACGAGCGGCGTTCTTTTTCCCTGCGGGGAGAACAGGGCGGCACAGCCGCCGGAACGGAAGCGAAAGGAAGCGGGTGAAGCATACCAGGTGTATGAGGAAATCATCAAGGACAATATCAGCTATGACATTCTCAAATCCGACCTGCCCCATGACGGCGACCGTCTGGACGAGATCGTAGACCTGATACTGGAAACCGTCTGCACCAGACGAAAGACCAAAGGCAAGAACGCCAAGAAATACCGCAAGGGGGAGGAATACGGCAGCGCCCGGTGGGGCGGCCCCAAAGATATAGCCCCGTACATTGACCCGGTTTTCGATAACAACATTCTCTTGACGCAGACGGAACGCCTCACCATGAACAATCGGCCCAAAGACCCCAAGACGGCCCGGAACAAAAACGTGCTGGTAATCGGCGGTTCCGGCAGCGGCAAGACAAGATTTTTCGTGAAGCCAAGTGCGCCCGTAAGGGCGGTATAAATCCTACCTTGAGCAAGTAGTAGGTAAAAGTATCAAGCGGCATTGTGCCGCAACCTATCATTCCCCGTCTTACCCCAACAGGGAAACCGGAGGGCGACCATAGCATGACGGAGGACACGGGGCGCTGGAACCTCAGAAGCGCCGGCGTGACGGAATGAAAATCCACGTATGAGGATGGAAGCTAAACTGCTTGAATGACAGCCTGAAATCGGGACCAAGA
>CASDTX010000020.1 GCA_949283695.1 uncultured Eubacteriales bacterium
GCTTGGAACTGTAACTGGATAGAAAGGTGCCGTCCGGATTGCGGACGGCCCATACACCGGCCATTACGGTGACAGCAAACTTAGCAGTTTAAAGACAACTCATGAGAGCAGCCTCGTGACAACTCATGAAATCAGCAACAGTCATTATTGATAGTAGTGCTGTCTATCTACTTAAAGATCTTTAAGATAGTGGTTACTTTATGTGTATATTTCTTATAAAAATTTTTTGACATCAGGGTACAAGAGGCAGCACGCCTCAAACTGCAAGAAATTGTGCGGTTTGAGGCGTGTTGTCTCTTTGTATATTAACACGATCACTTTTTTGATTTGAGGATAAAAACATGTTATAGAGCGGGGTGTTTAAATAAACAGTATATAACAGTTGACAACAGTTATATACTGTTATATACTGTTTATCAAGAGGAGGACACATATGAAGATTATAATCAACAGTTCATCGATGGTACCAATCTATGAACAGCTAATGGATCAGATCAAGGCGCAGATCACGGCCGGAGAACTGAAGGAAAATGACATACTCCCCTCTGTCCGTACTCTTGCGAAGGAACTGCGTATCAGCGCGCTGACGGTCAAGAAGGCCTATGATAATCTGGAACAGGAAGGCTACACGGTCGCTGTCCATGGAAAAGGAACTTATGTGGCAGCCGCAGACCCGGCAAGGGTGTTGGAGGAACAGCGCCGGGAAGTGGAGGCCGATCTGGAAAAAGCAGTGGAGAAAGGGCGCAGATGCGGCCTTTCGGATGAGGATATCCGGGAGTTATTTGAATTGATCATGGAGGATTAGAAGATGCTGAAAGTAAACAGCCTGGTAAAACAATATGGAGATTTCAAGCTGAACTGCACAATGAAGGTCGAGCCGGGCCGGATCACGGGAATCGTAGGAGAAAACGGAGCGGGAAAGACGACACTCTTTAAGGCGGTGCTGGGACTGATTAGCTACGAGAGCGGGAGTATTTCCCTGTTTGGCAAGAGCCCCGCACAACTGTCGCCGGCAGAGAAGGAGAAGATCGGGGCCGCTCTGGCGGAATCAGGATTCAGCGGATACCTGAGAGTGAAAGACATCATTCCTGTACTGGCGGCTATGTATCCCGGATTCCAGCGATCCCGGTTTCAGGAGCTGTGCCGGAAGCTGAAGATCCCTCAGGATAAGATGATCAAAGAATTCTCTACAGGCATGAAGGCGAAGCTTAAGATTCTGGTTGCAGTCACTCACGGCGCATCCTTTCTTCTGCTGGATGAGCCGACGACAGGCATTGATGTGATGACCAGGAACGAGGTGCTGGATCTTCTGCGGGAATACATGGAGGAGGATGAGACAAGGAGTATTCTGATCAGTTCCCATATCTCTTCAGACCTGGAGCGGCTTTGTGATGATATTTATATCATTCATGAGGGAGAGATCGTGCTTCATGAGGAGACAGACAGCCTGCTGAATGAATACGGCCTGATTAAGGCGGATGAGAAGCAGTTCCCGCTTCTGGATCAGGCGCATATCCTGCGGGTGCGCAGGGAAAGTTACGGATATGCGTGCCTGACAGATCAGAGACAGTATTATATAGAGAACTATCCGGAGGTCGTAGTAGAGAAAGGGACTCTGGATGAAGTGATCACGATGATAAGCGGAGGAGCGAAGTTATGAAAGGATTATTAATCAAAGATCTGAGACTGCTGATGAATCAGGGGAAAGTTTTGATCCTGATGCTTGTTGCTGTCGCGGCGTTTCTGTACATTGCAGGAGCGGCCAATCCGTCATTTGTGGTGTCTTACATTACGATTGTGTTTTCTTTCTTCACGGCGAGCACGATCAGTTATGATGAATACGATAACTGCTACCTGTTTCTGATGACGCTTCCGGTTACGAGAAAGAAATACGTGGATGAGAAATATCTGTATGGATTTCTGACGACGATTGGAGCATGGCTTGTGGCGATGGCAGTAGGTACGGTTATCCTGGCTGTCGGCTCTGAGAAGATTGACACGGCAGAATGGATCGGCGGAGGTACCGTTTGTGTAATGGTGGCCTGGGTCTTCTTAAGCATTATGATTCCTATAAAATTGAAGTTTGAAGGGGAGAAGGCCAGATACGTAAATCTGATTATGATCGGAGCCGGATGTTTCATTGTCTTTGTGGGAACGAAAGTTCTGGAGTATATGCCGAAGCAGATTTTGGAGAGAGGGATCTCCTTTTTTGCAGGACTGGGAAATGGATCACTTCTTCTGATATCTGCTGTTATCACGGCAGCTGCGGCTGGAATTTCTTATCTGTGCAGCTGCCGAATTATGAAAAAGAAAGAATTCTAAGTGAAACTCGTAACCGCCGCCCTCATAAGCAGTCTTAGCATGTAGTGCGGGACTGGAGTGCGTTAGCGCGACGAGTGCGCATGCGGGCGGTGGTTAGGTGTGAACTGCAGCGAAAAGCGACGCTATGGAAAAGGAACCGGATGTTTTTGGTTCCTTTTCTTGCTTTACTGTGATAAAATACAAAAGTAATGCGTTCACAGCTGCTGCAGGCAGCGTGATATTTCACAGAAGGAGTGCATACATATATGGATAATAAGAAGATTCTGGTGATGGGGAACGAGGCCATTGCCCTGGGAGCGATTCGCGCGGGTGTGCGGATGGCAGCAGGGTATCCCGGGACTCCGTCTACAGAGATATTAGAAACGATTGCAAAGCAGAATGACGGCCGGATCCACGTAGAATGGTCTGTCAATGAGAAAGCAGCGATGGAAGTGGGAGCAGGCGCGGCATATGCAGGAGCACGCACCCTGGTCACTATGAAGCAGGTGGGACTGAATGTGGCATCAGATCCCCTTATGAGTCTGGCCTACATGGGCGTGAAAGGCGGTATGGTGATCGTGTCTGCGGATGATCCGGGGCCGATCTCTTCACAGACTGAGCAGGACACCCGTACTTTCGCACAGTTTTCTAAGCTCCCGGTCTTTGATCCTTCCTCACCGGAGGAAGCATATGAGATGATCGGGGAGGCGTTCGAATTCTCAGAAAAATACAATACGCCGGTTTTGTTCCGGCCTACAACAAGGGTCTGTCATTCCTGTGCGGCAGTCACGGTTCTGCCGGATCCGGAGATCCCGGAGCCGGAGGGATTTATCAAGGATACAATGCGCTGGGTGATCTTCCCCCGGACTTCGTATCTGAATCATGTGAAAATCGAGAAGAGAAATGAAGAACTTGCAGGAATTCTCTCCCGGTATCACGGCAATTTTGTTTATCGTGCTTCGGATCTGGGGGAAACAGGAGAAAACAAGCCGGTTCCCGAAGGGGAAGCAGGGATCAGAAAAGGAATTGTGGCTTCCGGGGTGAGCTACGCTTATACCAGAGAGGTATTAAAGGGAGCGGTACCGGTCCTGAAGATATCGACGCCGTTTCCATTTCCGGAAGGCCTGGCAAAAGAATATCTGGAAACACTGGATGAGGTGCTGGTCCTGGAAGAGCTGGACCCCATGGTGGAGCGGGAACTTCTGCGAGTCGCCGGCAAATATCATCTTCCGGTGAAGATCCGGGGCAAGCTGACCGGGGATACGAAAAATGCGGGAGAGAACAGTACAGAGAGCATTGCGGCGGATCTGGAACATTTCCTGCGGAAAAATCAGGAGCCTGCATCCCGGGAAGAATCACTTCAGCCAGGGAACGGACAGGAGGAAGCTGGGGGAATGGAACAGCCGGAACTTCCGGTACGTCCGCCGGTTCTCTGCGCGGGCTGCCCCCACAGAGCGTCCTTCTATGCGGTGAAAAAGGCGATGAAGGGGAAGAAAGCAGTATTCAGCGGAGACATCGGATGCTATACACTGGGCAATGCCAAACCTCTTGACATGGTAGATACCTGCCTGTGTATGGGAGCGGGCGTGACGATTGCCCAGGGACTTCATGTGATCGAGCCGGATGCAGTGAATTTCGCCTTTATCGGCGACTCGACCTTCTTCGCTTCAGGCATCACCGGCGTTGTAAATGCGGTGTATAATGGAAATGATATCGTCCTTGCAGTGCTCGATAACTCCACCACAGCCATGACCGGGCACCAGCCGCATCCGGGCACCGGAAGAAACATCATGGGGGATGTGGCAGCCAAAGTCAGCATCCGAAAGATTCTGGAAGGAATCGGAGTGGAGCACATCTATGAGGCGGATCCGCTGAAGCTTGGCGAAGCCATAGAAACTGTGAAAAAGGCGGCGGAAGATACCGGAGTCCGTGCCATTCTGTTCCAGTCTCCATGCATTGCAGCGGCCAAGCCCCGTCCGGGATATACGGTCCGTCAGGATGTGTGCCGGAAATGTAAAGTCTGTATCCGGGAGCTGGGATGCCCTGCGGTTGTCACAGACGGAGACTGTGTATCGATTGATTCCTCTCTCTGTTATGGCTGCGGCATCTGTGCGGAAGTATGTCCGTTTGACGCAATCGAACAGGTGAAAGCTGATAAAGATAGTCAGGGATCTTGTATCAAAGAAGGCAATGGAGGTGAGTCGTGATGAGCAGGAATTGTTTACTGTGCGGTGTCGGTGGTCAGGGCGTTGTGCTGGCATCCAGGCTCATTGCGTATGCGGCCATGGAGCAGGGCGATTTCGTCCGAACGACAGAAACCATCGGCATGGCCCAGCGAGGCGGAGCGGTCGTCAGCCACGTACGCGCGGGAGAAGAGATTCATTCGCCCTTGATTCCCGTGGGGTGTGCAGACGTGATTCTGGCCTTTGAGCCGGGAGAGGCTGTGAGATGTCTGCCCTACTTGAAAGCCGGCGGGACCGTGATTACGAACAGTAGAAGTGTGCAGCCGGTGACATCCAGTCTGGGCGGCGGAAGTTACAGTGGAGAGGAAATGACGGCGTATCTGCGGGAGAAGGTGAGCCGCCTGATCGTGATCGACGGGGAAGAGATCTGCCGGAAGGCCGGGGCTTCGAAGGTTCTGAACGTGGCGCTGCTCGGAGCGGCGGCACAGAGCGGCGTGCTTGGCATCACACCGGAAGAGATGCTGGAGGCAGTGAAGAGAAACGTTAAGAAATCATATATTGCACTGAATGAGCATGCCCTGAAGCTGGGGGCGGACGCGGCATGCGTGGCAGGAGGAGAACAATCATGAAGATGACAGAACTGCAGTTTGAGATGATCAAGGAAAATCTTCGTCAGCTCACATCAAAAGAATGTTTCTATAAAGAAAAACTAAAAGGGATTGATATCGAGGCTATGAAAACCCAGGAGGATTTCGAGAAGCTGCCGTTTACCTGGAAGGGGGATCTCAGGGAAGCGTATCCTCTCGGGCTTCAGGCAGTGCCGGATGAAGAGGTCGTCCGTATCCATTCCTCCTCGGGAACCACAGGGCTTCCGGTGATTATTCCCTACACGAAGAAGGATGTGGAGGACTGGGCGAAAATGTTTGCGCGCTGCTACGAGATGGCAGGCATAACGGCATTGGACCGGATCCAGATCACGCCGGGATATGGACTGTGGACTGCCGGGATCGGGTTCCAGGCCGGCGCGGAGTATTTGGGCGCCATGACGATTCCCATGGGGCCGGGCAACACGGAGAAGCAGCTGCGTATGATGCAGGATATGAAGTCCACAGTACTCTGCGCGACCTCCTCCTATGCACTTCTGCTGGCGGAAGAGATCGGCAGACGGAACATGACGGATAAGATCTATCTGAGAAAAGGCGTGATCGGCTCTGAACGATGGGGTTCAAAGATGCGGGCACGTATTGCCGCGGAGCTGGGCGTGCAGCTCTATGACATTTACGGACTGACCGAAGTGTATGGACCGGGGATTGCGATGAGCTGTGAATACGAGTGCGGAATGCATTACTGGGACGACTATCTGTATTTCGAGATTGTGGATCCTAAGACCGGTGAGAATGTGCCGGACGGCGAAGTGGGAGAGCTGGTGATCACGACTCTGAGGAAGCAGGGCGCGCCCCTGATCCGCTATCGTACCCATGATCTGACCAGATTTATCCCGGGCACTTGTAAATGTGGATCGAAGTTCCCGCGGATTGACACACTGATCGGAAGAACCGATGATATGGTGAAAGTAAAAGGGGTCAACATCTTCCCCAGCCAGATAGAGGAAATGCTCAAAAATATTCCGGAGGCATCCAGTGAGTATCAGTTCATGCTGGATCATCTGTTCGGCAAGGATGAATGTACGCTCTTTGTGGAGATCAATAAAGGCGTGGATAAGAAGCAGGCAGAGACAGTGATTCAGAAAGCCTTCAAAGATAAGATCGGCATACTTGTCCATGTGAAGCCGGTATTGATTGGAGATCTGCCAAGAAGTGAGAAGAAGTCCACAAGAATCTTTGATAACCGTTATTAGTTGTATTGCCCTGTCTCTCCGGAGTTTCTGTCTGGAGGGGCAGGGCTTAAATTTGTTTTTCATTGATCGTATTGCTCCTTGTCCACCGCCGCTGCAGCCGATTAGGAGGCATGAATATCTTTGCGGATATAAATCAGAAACGCGCCCGCAGCGGCGGCAGCAGTAACTGCGCATCCGATCCCGCACAGGACCGGATCAAGGGAGGCGTCCCCGAGAATGTCTGCCGCGTCTGCATATGCAAATGGAGTGAAGTATTTCAGCCATTGCGCGTCCTCGGTGATATTGGCAATGATATTAAGAAAATAGAGGATGGCGGCCAGGCCGAGTCCGATACCGGCTCCGCTCTTTCTTATGAAAGCAGAGATCCAGAAGCAAAGACACGCGATTTCCATCTGAAGGAGCAGGTATGCTGCATGAAGAAGCACAAATTCGTGCGTCTGTACAGACTCTCCGATGATTCGGATTGTAATGAGAGCAATGCTGATGCTGACCAGGTTCAGAATCAGGATCCGAATCAGAATGCCCAGCAGCTTCTGCAGTACAACCTGGCAGCGGCTTACGGGATGGGTGAGCAGATATTCTGCAGTGCGGTTCTTCTCTTCCTCTGCAAGGCCGCAGACTCCGATATACGCGGCGAAGAATGAGCCGCCGATCCCCAGGATATTGCCGCACTCCAGGCCGTAGAAGCCCATCAGCTCTCCCATGTTAAGTGTGTCCATCCCGAAAGCTTCGGTAAAGCTTCCCATAGAGGAAAACGCGGCGTTCAGTTCATCAACCTGCCCTTTCATATCCGGAAAGATGATCAGGCAGATCAGCAGCAGCAGAGAAATGGCTCCGGTCCAGACTGCAAGTGCGGTACGGCTTCTTTTCAATTCAAAGCACAGCAGTGTCATGAGAATCCCCTCCTTTATAGTAGTGCATAAATATCTCACTCAGGTCCGGCTCTGTGATGGTGAGGTCTGTATAACTTAGATTCACCAGACAGTCTGCGAGCTCTTTTATATTTCCCTGGTAGAGGAAGGAAAGCAGCGTCTCATTCTCCTGGATGTCCTGAATCCGGCCGGCAGCGGAATCAGGAATGATATTCCGCAATTGTTCGCAGCTGGTTCCGCGCAGACAGATGCGGCGTGCGGCTGTTCCTGCAAGTTTGGAGATGGGGCCGCAGGCAGCCAGACTTCCCTCGCGGATAATCGCTGCACGGGTGCAGTGTTCCTGTACCTCAGACAGGATATGAGAAGAGAGGAAGATGGTTGTGCCTTCCCGGCTGCGTTCCCTTAAGATCTGGAAGAATTCTTTCTGGATCAGAGGATCAAGGCCGCTGGTGGGCTCATCAAATATACAGAGGTCCGGCCGGTGCTGGAGTGCACAGACAATCGCCGTCTTCTTCCGGTTCCCCAAGGAGAGATCCTCTGTTTTCCTGCCCGGATCGAGCTTCAGGCGTTCGCAGAGAATGCGGGCTTCAGCGGTGCAGTCTTTCTTTCGCAGTCTTGCCGACAGCGTCAGAATTTCGCGGACGGTCGTACCGCTGTAAAACATAGCTTCCGATGGAATATATCCAATATTTGCAAGAATTTCCTTGCGAGAGTGCGCGGCGTTTTGCGATATGTCTTTCCCGAAAATCCGGATGTTTCCGCTGCTGGGATGAATCAGGCCCATCAGAAGGCGGATGGTTGTGCTCTTTCCGGCACCGTTTGGGCCGATGAACCCGAAGAATTCGCCCTGCTTTACGGAGAGATTGAGATCCGCAATCCCGCGGGCTTTGCCATAGTATTTCGTGAGCGCATGAGTTTCTATCATGTTCATAAGAATGCCTCCTGGGAATAGATTTGTATGTTTTGCATGTGAACAGGCAGTATGCTGGTCGGCGTCAGTGGACAAGCTGCGGCACATCTCCATCGTCTGGTGTATGTCCGCATCCAAAGAGGGTTCCAGTTCGTTTTTATTATAGTTCCTGGGCGGGACCAGCGTCAATGTACAAGGGCGACAGGAGCGTTGAGTTTTCATCAGGCGGGTGGTAGAATTGGAGCGAAGACGTTAGTCGGAGATGAGAGGAGGATGTTGGAATGCCAGGATATATCCTGCACTTAACAGCCGCAAAAATGTATCTTAATTTGTTGGCGAAGAAGCAGATGCGCTTCTGGGACGCTGGCTGTCAGAACGAGTTCTATATCGGGAACCTTCTGCCGGATACTGTCCGGGAGAAATCAGAATCACATTTCCGGGATCCAAAATACCGCGAGCGGATGATGGAGTGGCCGCAGCCGGAGAAATTTCTCAGAAAGTATCGGGAAAGAATGAACGAGGCAGTGTATCAGGGGTATCACTTCCATCTATATATTGATAAATGTTTTTTTAAGGACTACATTCCTCAGGCAGTGGTATTTTATGATGAGCACGGGCGCGTGACAGAACTGCGGCGTGAAGTCAGAGAAATTCTGATTCAAAAAAGCGGCGAGCGGATTTCCCTGCCGCAGTATCTTTCGGAAGAGTACTATTACGGCGACTATACAAAGATGAATACCTGGCTGTGGGAACGATTCGAACTGCCGGAGCACCTGCGTGCCGGAAGCGATCCTGAGATTGAGGAAGCGGATTATCAGGAGATAGAAGGGATTTTGAGGCAGCTGGAAGAATACAGAAAAGTTCCTGCGAATGCTGTGGAAGAATTGAAGGTGTTTCAGTTGGATCGTCTGCTCGCATTTTTAGAAAAAGCGGCAGAAAATTACGCTTCGGCATTTCTACGTGATAACAGAGCTGAAAGGAAAGAAGAAAACCGGAATCTCTGACATACAGAACGCTTTCATCTCGGCAATGCATACGTTCTGATGGATCAGGGATTCCGGTTTTGAGCAGAGCTTATTTAACAAGACGGCTGTATTCCGGGTGTTTCTCAAACCATCCTTTGGCGTAAGAACAGGTGGGTACTGC
The DNA here is from genome assembly GCA_949283695.1 of uncultured Eubacteriales bacterium. Classification (GTDB taxonomy): domain Bacteria; phylum Bacillota; class Clostridia; order Lachnospirales; family Lachnospiraceae; genus Mediterraneibacter. The sequence goes on from CASDTX010000020.1 coordinate 9,271, forward strand.
CTTCAGGCCGCGTTCCTCCAGGTCTGCCGCAAGCTCATCCATGAGTTTCCCGGCAATCCCCTGCCCTCTGAGAGAAGAGTCTACAAATGTATGGTTGACGTCAACGCAGTCTTTGTTTTCGTTGATGTATGGAAATGTCACCTCTGCCAGGCGTTTTCCTTTTTCGTCAATGAGTACGATTTCATTTTCTCTGTGTGTGAAATTCATGTGATCGATCCTTTCTTTTCATTATTTCTGCAGGAGACCTTCTGGTCAGGGGGCCGGGAATGGGTCCGGGTCTCCCGGCGCAGATCCGTTGGACTCTTATTCAGCCATTTGCGGAAGGTTTCTGCATAGTAGCTGGCGCTTCCGAACCCGACAGATAATGCGATTTCTGTGACGGACATATCTGTGCTGCGCAGCAGAACAACACTTTTGCTGAGACGGTAATGATTCAGGTATTCATTCGGCGTCTGTGAAAAATACTTTGTGAACAGTTTGCAGCACTTGCTTTGTCCGACTCCGCCGGCCGAGGCAATTTGAGAAAGTGTAATTTTCTCAGTATAATTCTCCTGAATAAATTGCACCATCTTCTTTATAATCTGGAGATTGCAGCTTGACCGTGTATCCTTTCTGGTGTCAGACTGCATATGTTCATAGAGAAGAGACAGGATCCAGGCAAAGGAGGACAGTGCCCGAAGCGGTGCGGCAGGAAGATCCCGATCCTTCCACAGCTGAACAAGATGGGCGCAGATATCCTGGTGCCACGAGAGGTCGGTTCCCAAAAGCAGAAAAGGCATCTGAGTGTTCTGAATGACCGGTTCCATGAAGTTTTTCTCATATGGGTAAGACGGACAGAGAAACAGTGGATGGAAAATAACGCATAAGAAGTCACACTCCTCTCTGGTGTCCGAGAATCCGTAGTGCATCTGACCGGAGTTGACGAAAATGCCGCCGCCAGGTTTTAAAGACACAATCTCTCCATTTATATTATACTTCATCTGACCGGAGAATACATAAATCAGCTCAATATCATCATGCCAGTGATCGGGTGCCTGAAAGTCCGGATAGTGCGAAAGAAGGGCACGACGAATATAAACTGGATAATCCGGGTTATCATAGCAGACCCTTTCCGAACGATTTGCGTTTAATTCAATTGCTGGTATCATAGTAAAACCCTTATTTGCAGTATCCGATATCCACGTGATTGGATCAAAGGAATACTCGCATAGAAGCTCTCCCAAATTTATTCTACCATTATATTGAAAAGCAGAAATGAAGTCAAGGATGCCAGAATGTCGGATCTGAAGGCTCTGAAGGACAAGAGTACCGGTATGGAGCATAGTGGAGAATCGATTCACCGTTTGTACAGCGACGTCATCAAAGATAGCGGAAAAAGGGAAAGAACATACAAATAGAAAAAGACAGAAAACTCTGAATTGCACGAATTGTCTGAAATAAATAAAAAACAGAAAAAACATTGACAATTGCTGCCGGCAGTGATAAGATAGCACCTGTCGCTGATGAGGAAAGAAAAACCAGGAGCTGACCGACCGGAGACGCGGAGGCGGAACGACCGGAGGAGA
>CASDTX010000021.1 GCA_949283695.1 uncultured Eubacteriales bacterium
GGAAGGCGGGGCATGGTGCTGCATCCGTCCGTCCGGGACAGAGCCGAAGATCAAGTTCTACATCGGAGTGAAAGGCACCTCCGAGGAAGACGCGGCAGAGCAGCTGGCAGATCTGACAAAGGCAGTAGAGGCACTGGCAGAGTAAGGAGGACTGACGGAGGAGATGACGATGGGATTTGCAGAAGATTTTGTCTGGGGCGCAGCCACCAGTTCTTACCAGATCGAAGGCGGAGTCCGGGGTACCGGGAAAGGGATGCACATCTGGGATGTGTACACGAAGGAGCCGGGCAGAGTATACGGAGGACATACCGGGGACGTGGCATGCGACCACTACCACCGTTTCCGGGAGGATGTACAGATCATGAAAGAGATCGGGCTGAAGGCTTACCGGTTCTCCATCGACTGGTCGCGCGTGCTTCCGGAGGGGACCGGACGGGTGAATGAGGAAGGGATCCGTTTCTACAGTGACCTGATCGACGCCCTTCTGGAAAATCAGATCGAGCCTTATATCACCCTGTATCACTGGGAACTGCCCTATGAATTATACAAAAAGGGCGGGTGGATGAACCGGGAGAGCGCGGAGTGGTTCGGAGCCTACGCCCGCCTGATCGCGGAGCGCTTCAGCGACCGGGTGAAGCATTTCTTCACCTTGAATGAGCCCCAGTGTTTCGTGGGGCTGGGCTTCCTGACCGGGGTCCATGCGCCGGGGCTTAAGTGCCCCCTCAGGGATACCTTTGAGATGGCGCACAATGCACTGAGAGCCCACGGCCGCGCGGTACAGATGCTGCGTCAGTATGGGAAGCAGCCGCTGATCATCGGCTATGCTCCAACCAGCGGCATCATCTATCCGGCGTCCGAGCGCCCGGAGGATATCGAGGCGGCGCGGCAGAAGTATTTTGCCATGCCTGATGACGACGCCGACTGGACGTGGAATGTGGCGTGGTGGTCAGATCCGGTGATTCTGGGCCGGTATCCGGAAGAAGGACGGAAGCGCTACGAGAAGTTTCTTCCTAAGATTACGGACGAAGACATGCGTCTGATCTCTGAGCCCATTGATGTATACGGGCAGAATATTTATAACGGAAGAGCCTTCCGCATGGGTGCGGACGGAACGCCGGAGGAAGCGGACCGGGCGCCCGGGTATGCCAAGACGGCAGTAAACTGGCCGGTGACGCCGGAGTGTCTGTACTGGGGACCGAAGTTCCTGTATGAGAGATATCAGAAACCGATCTATATCACTGAGAACGGCATGGCCTGCCACGATACCGTATCGCTGGACGGGAAGGTGCATGACCCGAACCGGATTGATTTCCTGGCCCGGTATCTGAAAGCGCTGAAGCGGGCAGCAGGGGAGATCGACCTGAGAGGGTATTTTCAGTGGTCCCTGATGGATAACTTCGAGTGGGAGAAAGGATATGCCGAGCGGTTCGGCATGGTCTATGTGGACTTCGATACACAGGAGAGGATCCTGAAAGACTCTGCGCACTGGTACCGTGAGGTGATCAGGAGCAACGGGAAACAATTATAAACGACAAGACGGAGAATGCATCATATGGATTACATCAGGGGAATTACATTTGCACCTTTTGCCGGGCGAGGTGTCCTGTCCCGGGAGGAGAGCCGGGAGAGTCTGCGGAAGATGCAGGAGAGAACCGGCGCGGACACGGTAGTGCTGGCGCCGGGCGGACTGCAGAAGAATGCCCATGCCACAGAGATTGATTATGGTTCCGGGCGCACCATGTCGGATGAAGAGCTGCGAAGCTTCATCCGCTTTGCCAGAGCGCTGGGGATGCGGGTGTTCTTAAAGCCTACCGTGAACTGCGCGGACGGCACGTGGAGAGCGTATATCCGCTTTTTTGATGAGGATGTGCCCTGCGAGCCCAAGTGGAAGGACTGGTTTGCGGCTTACACGGACTTCCAGGTCCACTATGCGCGGATCGCGGAAGAGACCGGGTGTGAGATGTTTATCGCCGGCTGCGAAATGGTGATGACAGAGCACCGGGAGGCAGAATGGCGCCGGCTGATTCAAGAGATCCGGCAGGTCTATCAGGGGCCGGTGAGTTATAATACGGACAAGTACCAGGAACACAATGTGAAGTGGTGGGACTGTGTGGATGTCATCTCTTCCAGCGGGTATTATCCGGCGGATGACTGGGAGAACCAGCTGGACCGCATTGAGGCCGTGGTGACCGCATTCGGGAAGCCCTTCTTCTTCGCGGAGACCGGGTGCATGTCTACGTCAGGTTCTTCCGGGAGGCCCAATGACTGGGAACTGGAAGGAACATGGAATCTGACCGAGCAGGACATGTGGTACAAGAGCGCATTCGAAGCCATCGGGAACAGACCCTGGGTCAGGGGAATCGCCCTCTGGTCCTGGGACGCGTCCTTAAGCTCTGAGGCGGAGGCAAAGGGCGGAAGATTCTATGAGATCTATGGCAAGCCGGCGGAAGCACGGGTAAGAGCGTTCTTCCGGGCCAGAAGAGAACGGAAAGAATAGAAGAGTGCAGAACAGTCAGAAAACAGGCACGCAGGGAACGTGCTGCGATGCAGTCCCTGGGTGTCTGTTTCTTTGCAGACCGGAGCCAAGGAGGATCGTATACCGGCCGGGCCGAAATTAAGAGGCACCGGATGCCGGGCCGAAGAAGGAAACAGGACTGCAGAGAGAAGATCGGAGGAGGGAAATGATGAAGATCTATGTGAATCAGGCCGGCTATCTGCCAGGCGGCAAGAAAACAGTGATTCTGGCACAGACAGAGACAGACGGAGAAGAAACGAAGAAAATCAGGATCATGGATGAAAACGGGAAGTGCATTCTGGAGACAGATGCGCTATACTGGGGATATGACAAAGATGCGGGAGATCATGTGTGGCATGCAGACGTTTCGGCTGTCAGCGAGCCGGGGGAATATCTGGCAGAAAGTCCGGCAGGAGAGCGCAGCTGCCTGTTCCGGATCTCGGAGGATCTCTACGAGAAGACGGGTCAGGTACTCTTAAAAGCGCTGTACTATCAGAGATGCGGCACGGCACTGGAAGAGCGCTGTGCAGGCGTGTTCCGGCGGGAGTGCTGCCATACAGGAAAGGCGGTCCGGCTTGAGGATTATGAGAAGTTGATGAGCGGCGGGACGGTTCCCCTGTATGAGGTTCGGGGAGGCTGGCATGACGCGGGGGATTATGGGAGATATACGACGGCCGCGGCAGCCGCGCTGGCTCACCTTCTGTATGCATACCGGTTTTTCCCGGAGAGCTTCTGCGGGGAATTGAATCTTCCGGAGAGCGGCAACGGGATTCCGGATATTTTAAATGAATGTCTTTATGAACTGAGATGGCTGCGGAAGATGCAGATGGAGGACGGAAGTGTCTGCCATAAGCTGACCTCCATGCGGCATGCTAATTTCGTGATGCCGGAGCAGGATGACCGGCAGTTCATTTTATTCCGGCCCTCTGCGATGGCCACCGGGGACTTCGCGGCTGTGATGGCGCTGGCGTCAAGGGTCTATGCGGCGTATGACAGTGAATTCGCACAGGACGCGCTGGCGGCGGCAGAGAAGGCGTGGAACTGGCTGAAGAGCCACCCGGAGTTCCTTGGGTTTGAGAACCCGCCGGGGTGCAATACGGGAGATTATGGGGATACAGACGACCGGGACGAACGGCTGTGGGCAGCTGCCGAGCTGTACCTCTGCACCGGAGATCCGGAATATCTGAAAGCAGCGGAAAGGTTATACGCAGCGCTCTCTTCCGAAGCGGAAACGATGGTTTCTATGGGCTGGGGCGATGTGTCCGGATTCGCGGGCTGGTGTCTGCTCCGGGAGAACGGAGAACTGGCGGAAGCGTACAGACAGGCTTTCACAGCAGAAGCAGAACGTATCGTAGATCTGTGCGGGAAGAGCGGATATGGGGCGGCCATGGAGACCGTGGATTACGGATGGGGCAGCAATATGGTCGTACTGAACCGGGCTATGGTGCTGGGCACCGCGTACCTGCTGACCTCAGATCAGCGGTATCTGGAGTGCGCCGGGAAACAGATGGACTATATCCTCGGCGTCAATGCCACAGGATTCAGCTATATAACCGGGATAGGAGAACATGCAGCCGGGCATCCCCATAACCGTGTGACGGAGGCGGACGGCATCGAGGAGACGATCCCCGGGTTCGTCGTGGGAGGACCGTGTGCTGTCCCGGCGGATGAGAAGGCAGAATGGCTGATCGTGCCGGGAACACCGCCGATGAAATGCTATCTGGATCTGTGGGAGTGTTATTCGCTCAACGAGATTACGATCTACTGGAATTCTCCGGCAGTTTTTGTCTGTGCATTTTTGAATGATACCGGGGGAAAGAAAGGAAGGATTAGGATATGAACAGAGAGAACCCTTTTGAGACATTGCGTTCAGAAAAGAAGAGAGAGGGGCGGTTTACCATCGTCCAGGACCGGGTGCGGGTAAACGGCCACGAGCAGCCCTATGACTATCTGGAGATCCGGGAGGGAGTCAGTATTCTGCCGATCCGGGCAGGGAAGGTGCTCCTTCAGCGGCAGTACCGGTATCCCGTGAGATCCTGGCAGTGGGAACTGCCGGGCGGATTCATCGACGCAGGGGAGACGCCGGAACAGGCGGCGGCCCGGGAATTAAAGGAGGAGACCGGATACGATGCGGAAGAACTGGTGTCTCTGGGGGCGTTCTATCCATCCTTCGGATCCACTAACGAGAAGATCCATCTGTTCTATGCGAAATGCGGGGAAGCCGGAGAGTCCGCGAAGGAACCGGGTGAAGTGATCGAGATGGCGGAGATGGATGTGAAGGACTTCCAGAACCTTGTGGCAGACGGCGCGTTCATGCACGGAGCCGGGCTGGCGGCATGGGCCAGGTATATGAGCCGCTGCGGAGGTGCGAAGTGAGAGAACTGCGATTCGAAGAAAACGGGATTCACATGGTCTTCCGGATCCTGGATGACGGGATCCTGCGGTTCCTGCATTTCTCGGCACTTCCGTTTCGGGAAGAAGATATCGTAGAGGCAGGAGTGGAAGCGGGCTTTCCCTTTGTGGGACTTTCCCTGTCTGGATTTGACCGGCCGTATGAGCGGCACGGCAATAAGTTCATTGTCACGGCGCCCGGATATCGGATGAAATATGTCGCTCACGAAGATACGAGAAATGCGCTCGGCCGCCGGCTTGTGTTTCATACAGAGGATGATCAGACCGGGGTGCAGGTGGACTCTTATCTGCAGTTTTATCAGGGGCTTCCGGTTGTCCGGTGCTGGAGCCGCGTCGAGAATCAGGGAGAAGAAGCGCAGACCGTGGAGTATGTATCGAATTTTCATCTGGAAGGGATCGAGAAAGAGGGAGCCGCGGAACAGGATGAGAAGATGCGGGTCTGGATTCCTCACAGCAGCTGGCAGAGAGAGCTGAACTGGAGGCAGTACGCACTCCCCGAGCTGGGAATGGATCTGGTGCAGCCCGCGGACAACCAGCATTCTTCGGCCATTCTCCGGGTGACCAATACGGGGAACTGGTCCGCGAAAGAGTATCTGCCCATGGGCTATCTGGAGAACCGGGAGACCGGGAGCGGACTGTTCTGGCAGATTGAGCACAACGGCTCCTGGCACTGGGAGATCGGGGATCAGAACGGACACCTCTACCTGGCGCTGGGCGGGCCGAATGAGCTCTATTCTCACTGGTCGAAGCAGCTGAACCCGGGGGATTCTTTCACGACGGTTCCGGCTGCCGTGGGAGTGACGGCAGAGGGCTTCGATGACGCCATGGGGACGCTGACCCGGTACCGGAGGATCATACGCAGACCCAATGCGGACAATCAGAGGCTTCCGGTGATCTTCAATGACTATATGAACTGCCTCTGGGGGAAACCTACGGCAGAGGAAGAGTACCCGCTGATTGACGCCGCCGCAGAGGCGGGATGCGAGTATTTCTGCATCGACGCAGGCTGGTACTCAGACGCAGACTGGTGGGACAGTGTGGGAGAATGGCAGGAGAGCAGGAAGCGGTTTCCCGGCGGACTCAAACAGGTGACGGACTATATCAGGGCCAAAGGAATGATCCCCGGCGTATGGCTGGAACCGGAAGTGATGGGGATTCACTGCCCGCTCGCGGAGCAGGCGCCGAAAGACTGGTTTTTCGTCCGCCATGGGAAGCCGGTCTATGACAGGAGCAGATATCAGCTGGACTATCGGAACCCTCAGGTGCGGGGGTATATGGATTCGGTGATTGACCGGCTGGTGACAGAATATGGGATCGGGTATATCAAAACCGACTATAATATCGAGCCGGGGATCGGCACCGAGCTGTATGCAGACAGCGTGGGAGACGGCATGCTGGGACATGAGCGGGCGTATCTTGGGTGGCTGGACGGCCTGTTTGAGCGCTATCCGGATCTGGTGATCGAGAACTGTTCAAGCGGCGGTCTGCGCATGGATTATGCCCTGCTGTCAAGGCTCAGTATCCAGTCCACCAGTGATATCGAAGATTATATGAACTATGCGGTGATCGCGGCAAATGCGCCTACAGGCGCCGCGCCGGAGCAGGCGGCCGTGTGGTCCTATCCGATGGAACACGCCGGGGCAGGCATGACGGAAGAAGAACTTCTGGAGGAAACCAGTTTTAACATGGTCAGCGCCCTGCTGCTCCGCATTCATCAGAGCGGCCATCTGGCGCGGCTGGACAGCCGGAGAAAAGAGCTGGTAAAGGAAGGAATCCGTGTCTATCAATCCATCCGTCAGGACATCCCTCAGGCGGTGCCGTTCTGGCCCATCGGACTGGCCGGCTACAAGGATCCGTGGGCAGCGCTGGGACTTAAGACCGAAGACGGCGCCTATCTGGCGGTCTGGAAGCGGAACGTTCCGGGGGCGGAAGACGGCGCCGGCGGCACAGCGGAGCAGGAATTCCCGCTTCCCCGCGGGCTTTGTCCGGACGGGAAAGGCGCAGTGCATGCGGAATGTATCTATCCGGCAGAAGCAGAGACAGAGTATGCGTACCGGCCGGAACGGCACGCCCTGGCCGTGCGCACGGAGAAGGCATTCATGGCCCGTCTGTTCCGGATCAGGTAACAGTTCAGCACGCGCCATTCGCAAAGCCGCACTGACGTGCTCATTGCGGCTGCGCCGCTTTTTTGCTCATGAACTGGCGCTCCGCACATCTGCCTGTCAGCCGCCGGATTCTTATGCAAGCATAAATCCGTCTTGTGACGCAGATGGCTGAACTGATACCGGATCAGAAAGTTTAGAGGCAAAAGATATTGATGCTTTTGCCTCTTTTCGCTATACTGTATATCTGTAGGGGCCCGGCCGCACCGGGAAATATGGGAAAAGTTTAAGGAAAGGCCGCAACAGGCTAAAAGGGATAGGAAAATGACAAGAGAAGCGAAGAAGAAGGGGATGGAGATCTGTGCCGGACTGTTGTTCTGCGCTGTGGCGATGCTTGTGACAGTGTATGGGCACGTTTCGGAGAAGGCCGAGACGATATTGTTTCTGCTCGCATACGCTGCGCTCGCCGCGACTACATACTGGGAACAGATCAAGAAGATTGCAAAGCTGAAATTCCTGGATGAGAATCTGCTGATGATGATTGCTACCGCAGGGGCGTTCTTTGTCGGGAGGCACCGTGAAGCAGTGGCCGCAATGCTGTTCTATCAGATCGGGAAATTCGTGGAAGAGATCTCCTTAAGCAACACGAAGAAGTCCATAGCAAAGTTCATTGATATCCGGCCGGAGTACGCGAATTTAAAAGAAGGCAGCACAGAGCGGATCGTGCCTCCTCAGGAACTGGTTCCGGGGCAGATCATCGTGCTGAAGCCGGGCGAGAAGATCCCGGTGGACGCACTTGTGATATCAGGGAGCGGATCGGTTGACATGAAAGTGCTGACCGGGGAGTCAGAACCCCGGGCGGTAAGGCCGGGGGACCGGGTGTACAGCGGCGGCATCAACCTTAACGGCGTGCTGGAAGCCAAGGTGAAGAAGGTTTACAGTGATTCTACGGCAGCCAAAGTGATGCGCCTGGTGGAGAATGCCAATGAAAAGAAATCCGACAGTGTGCACTTCGCTGACAAATTTACGAAATACTATACGCCGCTGGTGATTCTCATCGCGCTGCTCACAGTGATCCTGCCGCCGATGATGTTCGTGCAGGATAAGAATGAGTGGATCTACAGAGGACTGATTATCCTGGTGGCAGCCTGCCCGTGCGGGCTCATGGTTTCGATTCCGCTGGCGTTCCTGGGCGGGATCGGAGCGGCCTCGAAGCAGGGCGTGCTGATCAAGGGGAGTTCCTTCCTGGAGGAACTGACCCGGGTAGATACGTTCGTCTTTGATAAGACCGGCACACTGACCGAGGGGGTATTCCACGTTGTGGATATCGTTTCGGTGGGCATGGAGAAGGAAGAGCTCCTGGAACTGGCTGCGCTGGCAGAGTCCTACTCCCACCATCCGGTGGCGGTGTCTCTGATGGAGGCGTACGGCCGTGAGATTGACGGAGACAGAATCAAAGACGTGGACGAACAGCCGGGATATGGCGTGCGGGCCATGGTGGACGGCAGAGAAGTCTATGCGGGCAATACCAGGCTGATGCTTCGGGAGAAGTTCTTCTACCAGAGGGCGCCGGGCGGCGGTACGGCGGTGCATGTAGCGGTTGACGGCAAGTACGCGGGATATATCCTGATCGCGGACGTAATCAGGAAAGATGCGGGGAAACTGTTGAAATGGCTGCGCAAGCGTCATATGTCTACGGTGATGCTGACCGGGGACAATGAACTGGTCGCGGAAGAAGTAGCCAGAAAGCTGAAGATCGAGAGCGTGTACGCGGAGCTGATGCCGGAAGATAAGGTGGAACTGGTCAAAGAGTTCCGGGACAACCAGATGGAGACGGAGAAGCTGGCGTTCGTGGGCGACGGCATCAATGACGCGCCGGTGCTGACACTGGCGGATATCGGAATTGCCATGGGCGGTCTGGGAGCAGACGCGGCCCTGGAAGCGGCGGATGTGATCCTGATGGAGGATGAACCGTCGAAAATCATCAATGCAGTGCAGATCGCGAAAGCGACGCTGCGGTCTGTGAAGCAGAACATGATTTTTGCCATCGGCATGAAGGTGATTCTTGTCGTGCTGGCCTTCTTTGGCTATGTAACCATGCAGAATGCAATCATCGCAGATATGGCGGTGATGGTGATCAATATTCTGAATTCGTTCTGGATGACGCAGTATCCGGGACACGGAGAGTAATTGACGGAGACGGAGAATATGAAGAAGAGAATTCTATCTGCAGTCCTGGCAGGGCTGCTGGCATCGGGAGCTCTCAGCGGCTGTGCCAATCCACAGAAGGAAGGCACCAAGGCGCTGGAAGCAGGAGATTATACAGAAGCGGAAGCGCAGTTTCAAGAGATTGCGGAAAGTGATGACCGGGAGAAGTCCGCGGCAGGATACCGGGGGCTGGGGATGACTTATTACGAGACCGGCGACTGTGCGAAAGCGCTGGAAGCATTTCAGAAAGCGCTGGACATGGGGACAGAGCAGACGGTTACCCTCTATAACCTGATGGGAATCTGCGCCATGCAGACGGAAGATTACGGGGCGGCGCAGGAGTATATCGGGGCCGGGCTGGCCCTGGCAGCCACCGAGGACGGAGAGGATTCTGCTGCAGATCCGGAGCTGCTGCGGGAGATGAAATACAATCAGATCATCTGCTGTGAGAAGCTCTCTGACTGGGAGACCGCCCGCCAGAAGGCAGCAGAATATCTGGAGGAATATCCGGACGATGAAGCGATGCAGAAGGAAGCCCAGTTTCTGGAGACCAGATAGCAGACCGCGCGATTCGCGAAGCCGAAGGGACCGGCTTACTGCGGCAGCGGCGCGTCTTTGCTTATTTACGAAACTAGAAGGAGCCTGACCCTCCGGCGGAGGAATCAGGCTCCTTTCAGACAAGCGGAAACCACAAACGAAAACAGCAAACGAAAACCACAGATACAGGCAGCAGAGGCAGGAGAGAAATGGAAGGGAAAAGAAGCTATCAGATCACGGAATTCTGTCATCGATTCGTGGCAGACTATATAGAGGAGGGGAGCTGCTGCATTGACGCGACCTGCGGCAATGGCGGCGACACCGAATTCCTCTGCAGAATGGCAGGAGAGCGCGGGCGGGTATACGCCTTTGATATCCAGGAGGAGGCAGTGCGAAAGACCGGCGATCGTCTGGAACAGGCAGGATACAGGGAGCGCGCGGTGCTGTACTGTACCGGCCATGAGAAGATGGCGGAGTATATACATCAGGAGGCTGCGGCGATCATGTTTAACTTCGGGTATCTTCCGGGAGGAGACCACACGGTAGCCACACAGGCAGAGACCAGTGTGGAAGCAGTCCGCCAGGGACTGGGACTGCTGAAACCGGGCGGTGTGATGAGCCTGTGCATCTACAGCGGCGGGGATACCGGGTACGACGAGAAACAGGCATTGCTTGGGTTTCTGAAGGATCTGGATCCGGCGAAATGGCTGGTTATTTCGTGCCGGTACTATAACCGGAAGAACGATCCGCCGGAACCGGTGTTTGTCATTCGGCTGACCTAGATGGATAAGGGGTGCTGCCCCTGGTACATCGACGCTGGTGGTGTATGTGGAGCAGCAAGGAATCAGGAGAAATGGATGAAGGAGAAAGACAGTGATGTATGAGATGGATCAGATTGAGGAGAAGGTCATCCTCGTAGGAGTGGATACCCAGAGCCCGGAAGCAGCGGAGCGGTCTCTGGATGAACTGGCAGCTCTGGCCAGGACCGCCGGCGCAGCAGTGGCCGGGCGGCTGATTCAGGCGAGGGAAAACGCCCATCCCGGGACCTATATCGGGAAGGGGAAACTCCTGGAACTGAAGGAACTCCTGTGGGAGACCGATGCCACGGGGATTATCTGCGATGATGAACTGACCAGTGCTCAGCTGGGGAATCTGGAGGAAGAACTGTCCTGCAAGGTGATAGACCGGACTCTGCTGATTCTGGATATCTTCGCTGCGAGAGCAGTGACCGGGGAGGGCAAGATCCAGGTCGAACTGGCTCAGCTGCGGTACCGGGCTTCCCGCCTGGCCGGCCTGGGGAGATCCCTGTCCAGGCTGGGAGGCGGGATCGGAACAAGAGGACCCGGCGAGAAGAAACTGGAGATGGACCGGCGGCTGATCCGGGAACGGATCAGCCGACTGAAGCGGGAGCTGAGAGACGTAGAGAAGCACCGGGAACTGATCCGGGCGCAGAGAAAGCAGTCCGGACTGAAGGTGGCGGCCCTGGTGGGATATACGTCGGCGGGAAAGAGCAGCATTGAGAATGCGCTGACAGACGCAGGGATTCTGGAAGATGCGATGCTGTTCTCCACTCTGGATACTACGACCCGCTCGCTAAGGCTCGACAGTACCCAGGAGATCCTGGTGACAGACACGGTCGGATTTATCCGCAAGCTGCCCCATCATCTGGTAGAAGCCTTCAAGAGCACGCTGGAAGAGGCCAGATATGCGGACATCATCATCCACGTGGTGGACGCGTCCAATCCACAGATGGATGAACAGATGCATGTGGTCTACGATACGCTGCGCCAGCTCGGCGCCGAAGGCAAGCCGGTGATCACGCTGTTCAACAAACAAGACCGGCTGGAACAGGAAGTGAGTGTCCGGGACTTTCAGGCAGAGTACGCGATCCCAGTCTCCGCCAAGACCGGGCAGGGGCTGGATGAACTGAAGCGTGCGCTTCTGGAGATCATCCGCCGGGAACAGATCTATATTGAACGGCTGTACGGCTTCTCGGAGGCGGGGAAGATCCAGCTCATCCGCAGCAAGGGACAGCTGATCTCGGAGGAATATGTGCCGGAAGGAATCGCAGTGACCGCTTATGTGCCCAAGGAGATCTACGGGCGGGTGTGAACCCGGGGACGGACCTCTGGCATTCCGGCCTGTGCGGGCGTGAGACCGCGAGGCGGTACGTCCGCGGCTCTAAATCATCCCTCCGTCCATGCCGATGATCTGCCCGGTGAGGTAGGAGGGCCCTTCCGCGAGAGCCAGAACAAGCCGGGCTGCTTCCTGGACGGTCCCAAAGCGTCCGGCAGGAATCTCTTCTTCCAGCGCCTGTCTCTCTTCCGCGTCGAGGCGGGCGTTCATTTCTGTGTCAATGGCCCCGCAGGCGACGGCGTTCACCTGGACATTGCTGGGGGCCAGTTCTTTGGCCAGCGCTTTCGTCAGACCGTTCAGCCCGGACTTCGCGGCAGAGTAGGCCGCCTCGCAGGAAGCGCCGGCAGTGCCCCACATGGAGGAGATATTGATGATCCGGCCCTGCTTCCGGGAGACCATATAGGGGACTGCCTCGCGGCAGCAGTAGAAGGCGGAGGAAAGATTGGTGCGGAGGATCGCGTCCCAGTCCTCATCCGTCATATCCGTCAGAAGGCCGAAGTAAGCGAGGCCTGCATTGTTGACCAGCACATCCAGCCCTTCGCACTGTGCGGAGATGGTGCGGAACATGGAGCGGACGCTGTCTGCGTCTCCCACATCTCCCGGAAGCTTCGTACAGGTTCCGCCGAGGGAGAGGATCTCTGCTTCTGTCTCGTCCAGTCTGTCCAGGGAGGATCTGCAGTTGATAAATACGTGATACCCGGCCTGGGCGAAGGCAAGAGCACAGGCGCGCCCGATCCCCCGGGAAGAGCCGGTTATAAGGACATGTTTTCTCTTCATCTGTTTCATTACCTCGCTGTGATTTCATAAATTCATGATGTTTTCCGCAATGAAGTATACTGCATGGAACGGAATTTGTACAGCGGAGCGGGCTGAACTGCTGCGATTTTTCCGTTTTTCATTGTACTTGTTTTCGGCCTGTGATAATATTTAGGTGGTAGCGTTGGTGAGATCCCTCCGAACCGGGAAACGGGCGGCTCTGGATTGATCTCGGCAGTTACGGAGGGTTTGGAATGTTAGACGACGCAATTGAATTCGCGGCTAAGGCGCATGAGGGACAGTTTCGGAAAGGAACCAGAAGGCCCTATATCGTCCACCCGATCGAGGTGGCTGATATCGTGTCGACGATGACGAAGGATGAGGAAGTGATCTGTGCGGCGGTGCTCCATGACACCATTGAAGACTGCAGAGGAATCACACAGGATGTACTGAAACTGAGGTTTGGACCGAGAGTTGCCGACCTGGTCGCCCAGGAGAGCGAGGACAAGACCAAGACCTGGGAAGAGCGCAAAGGGGCGACGATCAGACGGCTGAAGGACGCACCGGTGGAAGTGCAGATGATCGGTCTGGCGGACAAGCTGTCCAATATGCGCGATATCGACCGGGATTATCCGGTGCTGGGGGAACGGCTGTGGACCCGGTTCCGCATGCAGAGTAAAGCTGCGATCGCGTGGTATTACAAGGGGATCCGGGACGTGTTAAAAGAACGATTTGAAGGCGTGGAAGCCTACCAGGAATACTGCCGGCTGATTGATCGGAACTTCGGACCGGGGCCGTCAACGACGGAGTGGAGAACAACTGCGACGTGATCTGCGGCAGTGGGAGGATTTTTAAGAATTTATGTGTGTTTTTTAAGGAATGTTCGTTCGTTCCTTGCAATCAGAACTGCAGACGGGTATGAATAGAATCAGAGGCGCCGGTATTCTGCCGGCGCTCATTTTTTACCTGATTTGTTTTAGGGGCACAGTTCACACAGTGCGGTTTTACGAAAGGCGCTCCTGTGAACAGTAATGTTTGATGCAAGGGAGGAGAGCAGATGTCAGAGTGTTTATTTTCAGAATCATTTCCAGGATATGAAATCATGGTCGAAGACCGGACCGGACGCAGGAAGGCGGAGGTACGCGGCAGAAGACAGGCTGTACTGGCTTTTCAGGGGACATATGAGGAGGGAGACAGGATCGTCTTCCGCGTCCCGGAGGAGAACCGGTTTTATAAGATCCGGGTAGATGATACGATGGATGAGGCACTTGTATTTCTTACACGCAGATCTGTGGTGTATGATCTTCCGTTCGGCGAGAAGAAGAAATCCTACAGCAGCAAGTCTTTTGCCGGCGAGCGGCATTACCTGACGCTTAAGGAAGCAGAGACTTATGAGGTGGAGGGATACCGGAACCTGGCGAAGAATGTGATGGATCAGCACGGGGACAGAGGATGTTATCCCCATGCGTCGGCGAATGTAGAGACCAGAGGAGAAGCAGTATTTGCGGCGCGCAATGCCATCGACGGGGTGCTGGCCAACGATTCTCACGGCTCCTGGCCGTATGAATCCTGGGGAATCAACCGCAATGACCAGGCGGAGATGACCCTGGAGTTCGGGCGGGCAGTAGATTTTGACAGAATCGTGCTTTATACGAGAGCAGATTTTCCCCATGATAACTGGTGGACCCAGGTAACGTTTCGGTTCTCTGACGGCACCCGGGAGACGGTCCGGCTCGAGAAAAGCAGGGAACCTCACGTGCTGGATATTAAGAGAAGGGCGGTTACGTGGCTGAAACTCTGTGATCTGATCAAGGCGGACGACCCGTCGCCGTTCCCGGCGCTGACTCAGATCGAGGTCTATGGAACAGAGAGTGAGAAACGGTCAGATCCGGCGGAGGCGGACTGAGAGAAAAGAGGGAGGAACTTATGTCTCAGAGAAAGTGCAGAGCCATTCTGGCTGACGATGAACTCCTGATCATAAGAGGATTGAGGAAACTGATCGACTGGAATCAGCTGAATGTTGAAATCATCGGGGAGGCGCATACCGGAGAAGAGCTGATGCGCCTGATTGACTGTGAAAAGCCGGATCTTATTATATCGGACATTTGTATGCCGGAGCTGACAGGCCTGGATATGCTGCGGATGACAGTGGAGAAGGGGCTGCCGGTTAAGGTGATCTTTATCAGCGGCTATCAGGAATTCTCTTACGCAAAGGATGCCGTGACTTATGGGGCGGTGGATTATATCCTGAAGCCCGTGGAGAAAGAGAAACTGGAACGGGCGGTGAGGAAAGCCGTGAACAGTATCGGCGAGGAGCGGAAGCTGGAGATCTTCGACACCGTGGAGACCGGGGAGGAGTACAGCAGGCTTGTGAAGAGCCTGCGGGGAAGAAAGGATGCGGAATACTTCTACGAAGAGTTCCGAAAGCTCAATGTGGATCTTCGGGGGAAGGATCTGGTCACTGTGGGCATGCGCCTGATTTTCCAGAAGGGCTCTGCCCAGAGCAGCAAGCTGAATGAACTGAAGATCTTCTCGGTCTTTAACCGGATCCACAATGAACTCCGGGAACGAGATTGGGGATTCATCGTGAAGAAGGAGATGAATACCTGCTATTTCACGCTTCTGATGGAGAAGGAGGAGACGGCGGAAGACGTGGAACGCAAGGTCGGCACGGTACTGCGGCTGATCCAGAACTACGGGCAGTATGCGGTGAAAGCCGGTGTCGGCGCCCGCGTCAGCGAGATCGAGAAGCTGGCCCTGGAGTACGATACCGCCCGTTTTGCACTGGAACTTTATTATTTTACAGAAGAAGATATCATCTGGTATGATCGGATTGACAGAGAGTTCACGGATTCCCTGGAAGACTACGAGAACTGTTTTAAGCGGCTTCTGGCCTGCTTCTCGGAGCGGCGGGGAGACTACCGTGCGGAGACCGGCAGCATCCTTTCTGTGATACGGAACCTCCACTTTGGAAGCCGGTTCGCAGCCGCCAACCGCTGTGTGCTGCTCGTCCATGATATGACAAGGGAACTAAGAGCGCTGGGACTTCTGGACGATTCCTTCGAGAAGCTGGAAGAAGAAACCGAAGTAGAGATCCGTAAGAAGGGACTCTACAGACTGGCGTGCGCCTGTGTCACGGAGTATTTTGACCGGGCGGCCCGGGCTGTCAGGGAAGAGAGCGGAAATGAACTGGGAAGAGAGATTCTCAGGATTCGAAAATATCTGGAAGAACACTATAATGAAAACATATCGCTGGAATCCATGGCCGGAGTATTCGGCATGAATCCTTACTATTTCAGCAGTTATTTTAAGAAGAATATGGGGCAGAATTTCAAGACATATCTGACGGAACTGCGGATGAAACACGCAGAGATTCTTCTGAAGACCACAGACAGGAAGGCCTACCAGATCGCCATGGAAGTAGGCTATAAGAATGTGCGTCAGTTCAATGAGAATTTCAGAGCGTACAGTGGGATGAGCCCCAGCGAGTACAGGAAGAATGATGAGAAAAATTAGAAATGCAGTGGGATATGCAGGCGCGGTCTGCATGGCAGCGGTGCTTGCGGGAACGGGCTGCGCGGCGGGGGAGACCGAGCTGGCGAGTCAGGAGCAGACCGAACTGAGAGTGGTATATGCCAGTGGAGACGCCAACTGGAAAGCATGTCTGGAATATGTGGCAGAATTGTTTATGGAGGAGTACCCGGATATTTCGGTGGAACTGTATACACCGGGGAACCGGGAGAACAGACTGTATTCTGATCAGCTGAAAGTGCTGTATGCAGAGGATGAGTTCTATGACGTGCTGGAACTCAGGGAACCGGGCAAAGCGGCTGGGGCAGGAATACTGGCGGATATTCCGGAGAGCGTGGAAGAACGGATTGCAGAGTCATTTGTACAGGCAGGCGGCGGGAAATATGTGCCCATCTATCAGATGAACCGGGGAATCATCTACAACCGGGATGTGTTCCGCAGGC
This sequence comes from uncultured Eubacteriales bacterium, assembly GCA_949283695.1. Taxonomy (GTDB): domain Bacteria; phylum Bacillota; class Clostridia; order Lachnospirales; family Lachnospiraceae; genus Mediterraneibacter. Next base: position 16,641 of record CASDTX010000021.1, read on the forward strand.
TTGGACTGGAGGAACCGGTATCGTATGATGCCTTTCTGGACTGCTGTCAGACGCTTCTGGATGCAGGGTACCGGCCTTTGACTGTGGGCGGGGAGGACCTGTGGCATATGGAGTTCTGGGGGAACTTCCTCTTTGAGAACTATATGCTGGATGAGGAACAGCAGGTTGTATGGACAGAAGAACGGGCGGAACAGATGCTGTCTGATTTCCGGCACCTCTATGAGGCGGGGTATGTGGCGGAGGAATACCAGGACCTGTCTGACAATCAGACCGTGCAGGAGATCGCGGCGGGCAATGCTGTAATGCTTCAGACCGGGGCCTGGATGCTCCCGCAGATCCGGGGGATGAACCCGGATCTGGATCTGGGATTTTTCTATCTGGCAGGCCCGCAGGGACGCTGTTATGCGGTCCGGGATATCAGCAACTGCTGGGGAATCTCTCAAAGCTGTGCGGAAGATGAGGAGAAATACCGGGCAGCGGCTGACTTCCTGACGTTTTTCTACTCGGAAGACGTGTATGGAGATGTGCTGGATACTATGAGCGCGGAGCCGGTTACGGCACAGGAGCCGGAGCGGATCGAGTCCGAGATAACAGAACTGGTGGAACGTGCGGATCGGGAGGAAGTGATTGTGACAGATCAGATGGTCAGCAGCCAGGACACACCGGGAGGATTCCGCAATACCTTTAACCGAATTCTGAAGGAGGCGCTGTGGGGAGACCGGCCTGTGGAGGAGCTTGCAGCGGAACTGACCACCCAGTGGGAGGGAGAGAAATGAGGAGAAGAGACAGTATTTTTTTCCGTCTGACACTGGCCTTTCTCTGTCTGGGACTTATCCCGATTCTGGCGGCGACAGGAGTCCTCTACGCGGCTTTCACCAGGAACACGGAAGAGATTATGCTCCGGGATTTCTCGAATCTCATCCAGTATGCGGGGGATAACATTTCACTGGTTTTTGACTCCTACAGCGGCCTGACCAGGGAAATCTACTATCAGGATGTGGAAGAGGGTGTTATGCTGGCAGAGTTTCTGAAGGACCCGGAGGCGGACGAGTATGACCGGAAGCTGACGCTGAATATGGTGATGCAGAATATTCTGGACAGTGACAGTAAGATCCGCACCGTATCCTTCCTGGATACCGGCGGCAATATCAGTTATGCTACGAAGAACACACAGAAGGTCCTGGACGAGGAAAGCTGGCGTTCCATGATGGAAGAGCCGCGCTGCCTGAAAGAAGGCATCCAGGTGGCGGTTGCTCATGAGGACAGTTATTTCCCGGGGTCGGAGAACCGGGTGATGACATTTATCTGTGAGTTTAATGATATCACTTCTTATTCTACGGCAAAGACGTCTCTGGGGCAGCTGTATCTGGATATTGATTTCTCTATGATCCCGGAACTTGCCTCAGATATCCGGATGAATGAAGAAGGGATTTTCCGCATTATGGATGCAGAGAGAGTCTGCATTTACAGCTATGATGCAGAGGAGACAGGGAGGAGGCTGACACAGATTCCGGATCCGGAATTCACTGGTACAGAGTACCAGAAATATGTGAAGTCTCACGGGAATTATTATCTTTATTTCAAGATTCCGGGGACCCAGTGGACGGCAGAAGTACAGGTGGATGAGGTGGCCGTTCTGAGAAATATCAAGGCGGTGCGGATCTATGTGATCAGTTTCCTTCTTGTGAGTATGTGTGCCCTTCTTCTGATCTACCGCTATTATCTGAAAGGAATCCGCAGGCCCATGAGCAGGCTCATTGAAGGAATGAACGCTATTCAGGGAGGAAATCTGCAGACCCGGGTGAAGCCAGAGCGGAGAGATGAGATCGGAAGTCTGGCGGAAGGACTGAACCGGATGACCGAAGAACTGGACGAGTATATCCAGAGAGTGTATGTCAGTGAACTGAAGCAGCGGGAGACAGAGCTGGACATGCTGAAGACCCAGATTCGACCCCATTATCTGTATAATACCTTGGAAGTGATCCGCATGCAGGCGGTGTCGAACGACGACCCGGAGACTGCGGAGATGGTTGAGAGTCTGTCCAAACAGCTCAGGTATTTGATCGGAAAGACCGGGGATATGGTAATGGTGGGGGAAGAGCTGGATAATATCCAGGAGTATTTCAAGCTGCTCAGGATTCGCTATGAGAAGCGTTTCGATCTGGAGATCTGTGTGCCGGAGGAGCTGAAGAGCCTCTATATCATCAAGCTCAGCCTGCAGCCCGTGGTAGAGAATGCGGTGAAGCACGGCCTGCTGCCGGCAGGCGGCGGAGGACGGATACAGATCAGCGCCGCGCTGGAGGAAGAACGTCTGGACATCACGGTGATGGATGACGGCGTGGGAATCGAGCGGCAGAAGCTGGAAGAACTCCGCAGGCATATCGTCTCGGATGAGAAAGCAGAGTACACAGACGGCGGAACCCACCTCGGCGTCCGCAACACGGCAGAACGCCTGCGCAAAGGATTTGGGGCCCGGTATGGGATTGAGATAGAAAGTGAGCCGGGGATCGGGACGGCTGTGACCATACATTATCCGGTTCAGCACTGAAAACAGGAGATAATTTAACAGATCATGGTGGAGTTTTTAGAGAACCCGCTGTGGTTATGGAAGGAAAAGCGGAAGTTTTGTAAGATGACCATGCTGAAAGAAAACAGCGGCGTGATCTTACAGAACTTCCGCTTTCTGCGTTCTGTTTCTGAAGCTGCAAAGGCAGGACGAAGCAAGAAACAAAGAGAAAAGCGGTAAAGAGACGAGGAAGGAGAGAAGGTTATGACAGAGAAAAAAGTGATCCTGGCATCGCACGGGAAACTGTCCGAGGGTATGATGCATTCCGTGCAGATGATCGCGGGAAAGAATGAAGATCTGAGCTGTATGGGGATGATGCCGGGGGAGCACTACCAGCCCATGGTGGATGAGGTTGAGCGTCAGGTGAAAGAGAACCCGGATACACAGTACATCATCATTACCGACCTGTTCGGAGGAAGCGTGTGCAACGGCATGACCATGCTGGCAGGCTATCCCAATGTCAGGCTGCTGGCGGGGATGAATATGGGACTTGTGATCAATGTTCTGCTCACTCCGGGGGCTCTGGATGATCAGACACTCGCAGAAATAATCCGTGAGTCCAGAGAAGCGCTGATGCAGGTGCAGCCGGTGGAAACGGCTGCGGAGAACGAGGAAGACTTCTTCTAGACTGCGGGTGCAGACAGCGCCGAGGAGTTCGAAGAACAGACAGCGGGGATTATGCGGCGAAGCCGCCTGATTCAGATAAAAAGAAAATGGAAAGAGAGGAAATGAACGATGATTTCAATGTTGCGTGTTGACGACCGGCTGATACATGGTCAGGTAGCGGTAATGTGGTCCAAACAGCTTGCTGTATCAAGGATCATTGTGGCAAATGACGCCATCGCAGCCAATGAACTGCAGGCAGGAGCTCTTAAGATGGCGGCTCCGGCAGGGGTAAAGGCGGCGATCCTTCCCATCACGAAGGCCCGGGGCATCCTCAATGACCCGCGCTCAGAGAGCATGAAGATCCTGGTGATCTCCAACAATCCACGGGATTTAAGGGACGTGTTAAATGGCATCGGCGAAAAGCCGGTCCTGAATATCGCTAATTACGGGCGGATCGGGGGAAACCTGGCAGACAAGAAGAAGGTGACAGAGACGGTGTATCTGACACCGGAAGATGTGGAGACGGTCCGGGAGATCCACGATATGGGGATAGAGATTATCTATCAGCCGCTCCCGAGTGATCCGAGAGAAGATTTCATGAAACTGATGGAGGGAAAATAAAATGCTGATGAATGCTTTGATCGTAGGCTTTGTGCTTGCGTTTGCGAAATTTATTGACTGGTGGGGCAATACAATGCTCTCCAGACCGCTCTTTATTGTTGCTATGCTGGGGGCACTGCTGGGACATCCGACAGAAGGAATTATCCTGGGCGCACAGCTGGAACTTGTATTCCTGGGAAATGTCAGCCTGGGCGGCGTGATGCCAACAGACTTTACAATGGGCGCGATCTTCGGCGGCGCGTTCGCCATGCTCCTCGGAGAAGATCTGGCGACAGCGGTGATGCTGGCTGTCCCGCTGGCTGCACTTGGAACCCTGCTCTACTCCGCGATGAAAGTGGTCGTTACCACACTGGTCCCGAAGTTCGAACAGCTGATCAGAGATCAGAAGATCGGCTCGTTTAAGGCGCTGTGGATCGCGCAGTTCGCAATGTTCCACATCTGCTACTTCCTTCTGGGCTTCCTGTGCGTACTTCTGGGAACGGACGCCATCCAGGCATTTGTGGCAGTCATTCCGGAATGGGTACAGGCATCCATGACCGTTGCTTCTACGATGCTTCCGGCACTGGGAATGGCCCTGCTGATGAAATCTCTGTGGAGCAAAGAAGTGTGTCCCTACTATTTCCTTGGATTCGGGCTGGGCGCGTTCCTGCTCTATAACGCGACGACAGGGGGAACCATCACAGAAGCTGCGAAAGACGCGGCGATCCAGCTTACCACATCTTCGACGAAGATCCTGTCTCTGACACAGATCGCGTTCCTTGGGGCGATTATCGCAGCCCTTGTGATCTTCAGTGAGCTCAGGAAGATCAAGGAGAAAGAAACCATGATGGCAGCAGCAAAAACGATGGACGAAAGTGAGGATTTTTTCAATGACTGATGTAAATACAGCGGCAGCTCCTGCGGCTGGCGGCATGAAGACGAAATTAAACCGTGAGCAGAGAAAACTTGTGTGGTCCATATTCTGGAGGACCATGTGGCTGATGTTCTGTACCTCATATACCAAACAGCAGGGGATCACATTCAGCTGGGTACTGATCCCCTACCTGGAGAAAATCTATGGAAAAGAAACGGACGAATTCTACAGCGCGATGGCGAGACATCAGGGATTCTTCAACACCACACCGGGCGTGTCGCCCTTTATCTTCTCTCTGGTGATCGCCATGGAAGAAGAGCGAAAGGCTTGTATGGATGCAGGAAAGCCGTTTGACGCCGGGACGATCGAGTCCATCAAAGTTGCTCTGATGGGACCCTTTGCGGGAATCGGCGATTCCGTATATTCCGGAGTTCTGCGTATCGTGGCCACAGGTGTGGCGCTCGGATTCTCTCAGGCAGGATCCTGGCTCGGTCCGATTCTCTTCGCAGTTGTCTATAATGTGCCGAACGTCCTGATCCGTTACTTCTGTGCAACCTACGGACTGAAACTGGGAAGTACATACATCGCGAAGATGCTGGAATCCGGTACGATCAAAGCATTTACCAAAGGATTCTCTGTGCTCGGCCTGACCATGATCGGTGCGATGACAGCACAGTATGTAAGCTTTAAGACAACACTTGTCGCAGACTTAGGCGGAACCACCTTCAATCTGCAGAGTGTTCTGGACCAGATCCTTCCGGGGCTGCTCCCGCTGGCACTGACGCTTGGAGCGTTCGCTTATCTGCGGAAACAGAATAAACCGATGCGTGTGCTGGTATTTATGTTTGTGATTTCTGTGGTGCTTACGATTCTGGGCATCTGCGGATAAGATTCTGTACTGGGCGGAGAGGACGGGCGCTGCCGGTGTCCTGCCTTCTCCGTTTATTTATGACTGCAGGGAGGTTTTATGATGATCCATCCGATCCTTATCATTGTGCTGATACTTTTGACCGTTCTGATTTCTGCCCTTGTGAACGCCTGGGTCAGGAACCGGGTGTTCGGCCGTGCCTACCGGGCGCTGACAGCCCGGGATTATCCTGTATTCTTCCGGGAAGTGGACGGGAAAGGCATGAGATCCGTGTTTTCAGAATCTGTGCGTGACAGCCTGAAGCTAACTGCGTATATGGAGCAGAGAGATACGCAGAAGGTCACGGAGACATTTAACAGAATGATGAAGTATAAGATCAGTGACGCCCAGAAAGGGGATCTGCTGATCCGGGGATTCCAGTACTATGCAGCCGGGAAGGATGCCGGGAAGGTACGTACGATCCTGGAGAAGATGGAAGAAGTACTGAATGAAGAGCTTGCGGCAAAGTACCGCAGACACTATGAGATCCTGTACGGAAAATCGGCTGCATATATCACAGAACTGGAGAAAGAGGTTCCGCTTCACCAGAACCGGATGAAGGGATATCTCCAGTATCTTCTTGCAAGGTCATACCGCAATGAAGGCAGGGAGAAAGAATGCCTGACACTTCTGCGGGAAGCAGCGGCAGAGTACCGCGTGCCGGCTGGGAAGCTGGACGAGGCGGTCCAGGTATTGTGAGACCCTGACCGGACAGTTCCGGCCGTGGGGACTGGGGCGGTCAGAAGAAATGCGGAAATAGAAAAGGAGAAAGGCATGTTAGAAGTATTAAAAGAATCAGATAAAAAATGGGTCCGTGAGACGTATGATAAGATTCGGATCAAAATGTCCGCGCAGTGCGACCGGATCGGGAGCCGGATCCCCTATATCGCAGAGAACGGCGTATACCGGGAAGATAAGGCGGAGACAGATATCGTGTGGTGGACCAACGGTTTCTGGCCGGGGATGCTCTGGCAGATGTACCATGCCGAGGGGGACGAGAAATACCGGGCAGCAGCCCGCGGCGTGGAGGAGAAGCTGGACCGGGCATTGGAGATCTATACCGGACTTCACCATGATGTGGGATTCATGTGGCTTCATTCTGCAGCGGCAGATTACCGCCTGACAGGGGATGAACGCTCAAAAGCAAGGGCACTGCACGCGGCCCATCTTCTGGCCGGCAGATATAATCCCAGAGGGAAATTCATCCGCTCGTGGAACCGGGACCGTTCGGGCTGGGTGATCGTGGACAGTATGATGAATATTCCCCTTCTGTACTGGGCGGGAGACGAGCTGGGGGATCCGCGGTTTGAATATATCGCCATGGACCATGCGGATACAGTGATGAAATATACGGTCCGCGGGGACGGATCCTGCAATCATGTCATCGTCCTGGATCCGGAGAACGGAGAACTGCTCGATACCCCCGGCGGCCAGGGCTATGGCTCCGGGTCTTCCTGGTCGAGAGGACAGGCCTGGGCAATCTACGGGTTCGCGCTCAGCTATGCCCATACAGGCAAAACATCCTACCTGGATACCGCCAAGAGAGTGGCCGACTATTTTATCGCCCAGACTGATCGGACGGGGCATGTGGCGCTGATTGATTTCCGGGCGCCGAAAGAGCCGGTGTACTGGGATTCTACTGCCGGTGTGTGCGCTGCATGCGGGATGCTGGAGATCGCCAAACACGTACCTGAACTGGAACAGGAGTTCTATCTGGAGTCTGCCATGAAGATCTTAAAAGCCACGGACGAGCGGTTTGCCAACTGGGATCCGGAGTATGATTCCATCGTGCAGATGGGATCCGGGGCATACCACAGTGAGAAAGACAGACATGTGCCGATTATATACGGGGATTACTTCCTGATCGAGGCAGTACTCAGGCTGCTGGATCAAGATTTCCTGATCTGGTAGTGTCGGTGTACAATGGGATGTGCTGCTCTTTGTACGCCGACGCTGGTGACAGACATACAGAAATGAGAAGGCGCATAGGAAAGCGCCTGACAGAATACGAAGAAGAAAGGAAGCATAGGAATGGGGATAAAACTTCTCTGTCTGGATATTGACGGAACCATACTAAACAGCAGGAAAGAACTCACAGAGAGGACGAGACAGGCAGTGATATACGCACAGAAAATGGGTGTGCACGTATTTCTCGCCTCAGGGCGGTCCCTGCCGGGACTTCGGGAACTTCTGCAGCGGCTGTGTCTGGCGCAGAACTGTATCTGTATGAATGGAGCGCTGATCTGTGCGGACGGGAAAGAGATCTGCAGGAACGGCCTGGAGCCGTTTCACTTGGAGAAAATCATGTACACTGCCGAGAAATACAAGAGTCAGGTGTTTTTCTCCGGCCCGGACTTCAACCTGACCAATCAGCCGCTGGAGGGCCACTTGAAAGAAGAGGTCCAGAAGGGAAGCCTTCGGGGAGACTATATCATCCGCACGGATCCGCTGGAGTTCCGCCGGGAGGTGAAGAAGCTGGAAAACCAGATCCTGAAGGCGGCGGTAAAGGAAGCAGGAGAGGAAAATTACCAGAAGATGCGCACAGATCTGGAAGCCTTTGGTCTCTTCCACATTGTGAAGTCAGACACGCATTTCATCGATATCAATCCCATCGGCTGTACGAAGGGAACAGGTGTGAGGGTTACAGCAGAATATCTGGGGATCCCCATGCGTGATGTGATGTGCATCGGAGACAATGAGAATGACGAAGATATGGTGGCGGCAGCAGGGATCGGCGTCGCTATGGGGAATGCGGAAGCCTGCGTCAAAAAAGCAGCATGCTATGTAACCGGTACCAATGACGAGGACGGAGCAGCTGCGGCAATCTATCATTTCATACCGGAAAGACCGATGTGGTACAAGAGCGGGAGAGAAGAAATCGTAGGAGAGAGGGACTAAGAATGACAAAAGCAACAAATCCAATATTAACCGGATTCCATCCGGATCCGTGTATCTGCAGGGCAAAAGGAAGGTACTATCTGATCACATCCACGTTCGAGTGGTACCCGGGCATTGCGCTGTATGAGTCGGAAGATCTGATCCACTGGCAGTCCAAAGGCGGCATCCTTCATGATCTCAATCTGCGGGGAATCCCGGACTCTGCCGGTGTCTGGGCGCCTGCGCTGACGTATGACGGGAACCGGTTCTGTCTGATGTACACGATTGCCAAACAGATTGACGGTTGTTTCAAAGACGTGGAAAATTATGTGATCACCGCAGAGGAGATCGAAGGGCCCTGGAGCGAGCCGGTTTTCGTGAATGCGTCCGGGTTTGATCCAGCCATGTATCACGAGGACGGCAGGCATTATGTGGTCAATCCTATGTGGGATCCGCGGCCGCTGGACGGACATAGGAAATTCAACGGGCTGATCCTGCAGGAATTTGATTTCAGGAAGGGAATGATCGGACCATCCAAGGTGATCTTCCCGGGAAGCCCCAGAGGCGGATGTGAGGGTCCCCATCTCCTGAAGAAGGACGGCTGGTACTATCTGCTGACGGCAGTGGGAGGAACCGGCAGGCATCATTCGATCACTGTGGCACGTTCCAGGGATCTGTGGGGGCCGTATGAAGTATCGCCCTATGATCCCCTGATCACGGCATGGGAAAAAGAAACGAAGCTGAAGAAGTCCGGACACGGGAACTTCGTGGAGGCGCCGGACGGCAGATGGTATCTGGTGCATCTGTGCGGCAGATATCTGGAACGGGCAGATGTGTGTCCGCTGGGACGCGAGACCGCGCTTCAGGAGATCCGGTGGATCGAGGACTGGCCTCGGATGGTGCAGGGCGATGATACCCCGGCGGATACAGTGGAAGTACCAGACAGTGCAAGAGCAGATTACACGGCAGATGATACGAAAGATCATACAATAGATGATTCAGAAGATCAGGCCGGTAAAACGGCGGGAGAGAAAGGCAGGAATGCCGGCACAGACTACCAGATCTGCTTCGGAAAAGCAGGGGATGCTCTTTCCGCGGAGTGGCTCTACCGTCAGGAATGGCTGGCGCTGCGGGGCGGTATGGAAGGGAGGCTTCGATTTTCAGACCGGGGGCTCCACTTGCGGGGCGGTGACTCGCTGACCTCTCTCTTCGATCAGTCGCTTCTGGCGAGACGATGGACATCATTTGCATTCACCGCGGAGACGGAGGTTGCGTTCCGGCCGTACCACTATCTTCAGACCGCAGGACTGACTTGTTATTACAATACAAAGGTATTCTACTATCTGAATGTGGGATATGATGAGAAGAATGAGAAGCGGGTGATCAGCATCCTGAAGAATGACAATCTGGACTTCTGGGCGCTTCCGGAGGACGAGGCAGTGCCGGTGGAAGATCAGGTAGAGCACATCCGCCTGAAAGCAGAAATAAGCCAGGAGGAGCTTCGATTTTCTTATGCATTGGACGACGGCCCATATCACAGGATCGGACCGGTCCTGGATACCGGGATCCTGAGTGATGAACACGCTGCCGGCTGGGCATACACCGGTGCGACAGCCGGGATCACGGCAGTGGATAACTTCAATAAAGATACAGAAGCAGTGTTCCGCTTCTTCTGTCAGAAGAATGAATAAAAAATATGAAAGGTGCCTGTCACTTTTGCAAAAGTGACAGGCACCTTTTCCGTAAATTTTCAGACAATTTCAGCTGGATTTTGGTTCTGAAATGAATCGCATGCGTTTTCTGAATTTGAAAATGACTGAAAATGATTGAATCTAAGAATAAAATCAATTTTGTGCAAAATAAACCAAAATAAGCCACTAAATATGTGAATTATTATGATTGAATATGACCGAATATGATTGTATAATATCAGTATAATAAGAATAGGGAGGGAGAGAGATGATTTACACCGTTACATTCAATCCATCGCTGGACTATATTGCTGATGTCCATGATTTTAAACTCGGGATGACGAACCGGACCAGTTCTGAACTGATTCTGCCAGGGGGAAAGGGGATCAATGTATCTACTATTTTGAATAACCTGGGAATCGGAAGTACGGCGCTGGGATTTGTGGCAGGATTTACCGGCAGAGAGATCGCGAGGGAAGTGGAAGCGCTGGGAATCTCGTCAGACTTTATTACGATTCCCGGGGGAATCTCCCGGATCAATGTGAAGCTTAAGAGTATTGACGGGACGGAGATTAACGGGATGGGACCGGAGATCAGTCCGGATAAAGTAGAGGAACTGATGGCTAAGCTGGATGTCCTTGGCGAGGGGGATGTTCTGGTCCTGGCAGGAAGTATCCCGGTATCGATGCCGGATGATATGTACAGCCGGATCATGGAGCGGCTCAGCGGACGGGGTGTCCTGTTCTTTGTGGATGCCACCGGAGATCTGCTTAAGAATGTTCTGAAGTTTCATCCGTTCTTGATTAAGCCGAATAATCATGAATTAGGGGAGTTATTTGGAACGGAGATCCGGGAACGGGAGGAAGCAGTGCCGTATGCGAAGGAACTTCAGAAGATGGGAGCAGCCAACGTGCTGGTATCTATGGCCGGACAGGGTGCGGTGCTTGTGGCGGAGGACGGAAGCGTTCACACAGCTCCTGCACCAGAAGGGAAGCTGATCAACGCAGTAGGCGCCGGGGACTCTATGGTAGCAGGGTTCCTGGCAGGCTGGATGGAGAAACAGGATTACAGACATGCCTTTTATATGGGCGTGGCATCCGGAAGTGCCAGCGCATTTTCCGAATATCTTGCCACAAAGGACGAGATCCTGGAACTGTATGGGCGGATCAGCGGATAAGATGATCAGAGATTGAATGGAGAAAGAGAGGGTATCAAAGATGAGGATTACAGATCTGCTTGATAAGAGGAGTATCTCCCTGACAGGGACTCCGAAGACAAAGAGCGAGGCACTGGATCAGATCGTAGATCTGATGGTGAAGAGCGGGAAGATCAATGACAGAGAAGCGTACCGTGCGCAGGTATACGCCCGGGAGGAAGAGAGTACAACCGGGATCGGAGAAGGAATTGCGATTCCCCACGGAAAGTGCAGCGCCGTTTCCAGGCCGGGGCTTGCAGCAATGGTAATCAAGGACGGGGTAGACTTCGACGCGCTGGACGGAGCGCCGGTTACATTGATGTTTCTGATCGCTGCGCCGAATACGAAAGATAATATCCATCTGGACGTGCTCAGCAAACTGTCTGTGCTGATGATGGATGAAACGTTTGCGGACGCACTGAGAAATGCCAAAGATGTGGATGAATTCCTGGCGGTGATTGACAGGGCGGATGAGGAGCAGGGAGATATTGATGAGCGGCTGGCCGATACCAATGTGGAGGCAGCAGATGGATTTAAGATTCTTGCCGTTACGTCCTGCCCTACCGGAATCGCTCATACTTATATGGCTGCAGAAGGCATTGAGAAGGCGGCGAAGGCCAAGGACTGCTTCGTGAAGATTGAGACAAGAGGATCCGGCGGCGCGAAGAACGTGCTGACAGAAGAAGAGATCCGGAATGCAGACTGCATTATCGTTGCAGCGGACGCGCAGGTTCCGATGGACCGTTTTGACGGCAAGAAGGTGATCATCTGCCAGGTGTCCGACGGAATCAGCAAGGCTCCGCAGCTCGTTGAACAGGCGATGAGCGGGAATGTCCCGGTATACCACGGATCCGGGGAGGCCTCCTCTTCAGCGGCGTCAGGAGCGGCCGGCTCCGGCGGTCTGGGGCATAAGGTGTACACGCAGCTGATGAACGGTGTGTCACATATGCTGCCCTTCGTAGTCGGAGGCGGTATCCTGATCGCGCTGGCATTCCTGATCGACGGACTGAGCGTGGATCTGAATGCTCTTCCGGCGGACGAACGGTCCCTGTTTGGAACGATCACTCCGGCTGCGGCACTGTTTAAAGGGATCGGGGATACGGCGTTCGGGTTCATGCTTCCGGTACTGGCGGGCTTTATCGCCATGGCGATCGGGGATCGTCCGGCACTTGCAGTAGGATTCGTGGGCGGTATGCTCGCGTCCGGCGGGAAGTCCGGGTTCCTCGGCGCGCTTGTGGCAGGCTTCGCAGCAGGTTATATCATCGTGCTCCTCCGCAAAGTATGTGCGAAACTTCCCCAGGCAATTGAGAAGATTGCCCCGGTACTTCTCTATCCGGTGTTCGGTATCCTGATAATGGGCCTTCTGATGAACTTTGTGGTAGAGCCGATCATGGGCGGACTTAACACCGCCTTAAATACAGGTCTGTCGAATATGGGCGGCACCAGTAAGATTGTTCTTGGCCTGATCCTGGGCGGAATGATGGCGGTAGATATGGGCGGCCCGTTCAACAAGGCAGCCTATGTATTCGGTACAGCGTCCATCGCGGCAGGAAACTATGACATCATGGCAGCAGTTATGATCGGCGGTATGACCCCTCCGTGTGCCATCGCGCTGGCCACACTGCTGTTTAAAAACAAATTTACGAAAGAGCAGAGAGAATCCGGGCCGACCAACTTCATTATGGGCCTGGCATTTATCACAGAAGGTGCCATCCCGTTCGCAGCGTCAGATCCGCTGCGTGTGCTTCCTTCCTGCATCGCGGGATCTGCAGTGGCAGGAGCGCTCTCCATGGCCTTTGGCTGTACCTTGATGGCTCCCCACGGAGGTGTGTTCGTGATTCCTGTGATGGGGAATCCGGTCTACTATCTGATCGCCCTTGCGGCAGGAACGATCATTTCTACAGTTCTGCTGGGAATTCTGAAGAAAAAGGTGGATTGATCCGAAAATCTGGCGTACAATAGAAGAAATACAGAATGCGGCCGTACAGGATATGTACGGCCGCAGCTGATGAGAAGAAAGAGGTAGGATATGCTGACAGAACAGCGGTTTGAAAAGATTTTGGCGCTGCTCGAAGAGAAACGGAGTATCACAGTGGCAGAACTTACTGCATTTCTCGGTATTTCCGAATCTACTGCACGCCGGGATATCACTGCTCTGGACCGGAGCGGGAAACTGACGAAAGTATTTGGCGGAGCCGTCGCGAAAGACAGCTCCTATGTGATGCAGGAGCCTACGGTGGCTCAGAAGGTAGAGATTCAGAAGGAGGAGAAGCTCCGGATCGCCAGGTTCGCGGCGGATCTGATTGAGGATACGGACTTTGTATATCTGGATGCGGGAACCACGACCGGATATATGGTGGAATTCCTTGCCCAGAAGAAAACCACCTTTGTCACCAATGCAGTGGCCCATGCCCAGCGGCTGGCCGCGCAGGGCAACAAAGTGTTTCTTGTAGGCGGGGAACTGAAGAGCACGACGGAGGCAGTGATTGGCGCTCAGGCCATGGAGACGCTCCAGAAATACCATTTTACAAAGGGCTTCTTCGGCACAAACGGGATCAGTAAAACTGCGGGATTCACCACCCCGGACGCAGGGGAGGCGCAGGTGAAGCGGACAGCGATGCATCAGTGCAGGACGGGCTACATTCTGGCGGACAGTACGAAGTTCGGCAATATCAGTGCGGTGACATTCGCACCCTTCGGAAGCGGTGTGATTCTCACGGAGAAAACTGCGGACGGATACGAAGCAGGGGAACATCTGATTGTCTGCGAAGCTTAAGAGCGCGCGAAGGCAGGGCACCTGAGGGAAAGATGCGCCGAAGATAGGATCAAAGACAGGAGCGGCCGGCAGCCGTGCCGGCCGGCGGACAGATCGGCTTATCCGGGCAGATGAAGGGTATTCTCACTGTACACTTCAAAGGATTTCTCCATTTTCTCCAGGATATCAGAATACTGCAGGAATGCGCTCCGCATCTCCATCTCATTGAAGGGCTGACTTTTGTAACAGATCCGGTGCTCCATGGCGGCCCAGAAGTCCATGGAAATGGTGCGGAACTGGATTTCTACGGGGTAGTATTCCATCCCGTCCAGATGATAGATGGGGACGCCCACGACCAGGTGATAGCTGCGGTATCCATTGGGTTTGGGACAGGTGATGTAGTCCTTCTCACGGATCACAATCAGGTCAGACTGTTTCTTCAGGCATCCGGCCAGAAGGCGGATATCCCGCTCGAAGAAACAGATCACGCGGATCCCCGCAATGTCTTTGAGCAGTGTCCGGGCATTGTGGACACTGCTGTCAGTGTGCTTTTTCTTTAATTTATTTTCGATACTGTTCTTTTCTTTGATCCGGTTTGTGATACTGTGGATCGGATGGGCCTGATCCCGGTCGCCGGCCTGGTGGTTGAGGACATCCAGGCGCGTCAGAATCAGGTTCATAGCGTCTGTATAAGGCTGGATCAGTGAATAATATTGTTCATTTGTCATTTCTTATCATACTCCCTTTCTGTCGACAAACAGTCTATTACGAAAATGTGACAAAGTTGTGACGTTAATCTTATGAAATCATAATGTTTTTCTATATGAAAGTTATATTGTGTGTATCAGTTCAGCCATCTGCGTCAGAAGACGGATTTATGCTTGCATAAGAATCCGGCGGCTGACAGGCAGATGTGCTGAGCGCCAGTTCATGAGCAAAGAAGCGGCGCAGCCGCAATGAGCACGTCAGTGCGGCTTTGCGA
>CASDTX010000022.1 GCA_949283695.1 uncultured Eubacteriales bacterium
CGCAAAGCCGCACTGACGTGCTAATTGCGGCTGCGCCGCTCCTTTGCTCATGAACTGGCGCTCAGCACATCTGCCTGTCAGCCGCCGGATTCTTATGCAAGCATAAATCCGTCTTCTGACGCAGATGGCTGAACTGATACCGTGAATTGGGAAGAGTTGCAAAAAACTCTTGACAATTGTACGGTAACTGGTGTATAGTATTGCTTGCGCATGAAACAGAATGCAGCAAGCTGTCTTGGCGCAGTCGGTAGCGCGTCGCCTTGGTAAGGCGGAGGTCGGGGGTTCAAGTCCCCTAGACAGCTTTTGAAAAGCCCTTGAGAACAGGGGCTTTTTTTCGTATGTGACGCGAAAAAGCAATGATTCCTGTCATTTTGTTTTCAGACCTCTCCGGTATGTTATACTGAACAGACATACAGTGTGGTGGTTTCTGGACAGGCAGGAGGGAAAAGTTGATGAAAATAGGGAAAGAGGAACTGTATGATTTGAAGGAGGATCTGGAGAGACTGACGGAATTTATCCGCGGTATGGAAATGGGCGAAATGCCGTATTTTTACCGGTATTTTGATACAATGAAGACGAACATTGATATTTTCTTCTATACCGGTTGTGAAGATATTGCGGATTTCTTCCCTGTTCTGGAACGTGACTGGAAGGCGTCCCATACGATGTTCATCGGGGTGCAGGACTATGATCTGCGAAGAGATCACCCGGACCTGGATCCTGTCATATGCCTGCAGTTTGCACGGCTTCTGGCAGACGTGGGGAAATATTTCGAGAGAGGCAGGGCAGAGTTTGTGAATTTCTAGTTCTGAATTCTCCGGCAGTACGAAAGCCTGCGCGGACCGTTAAGATCCGGCAGGCTTTCGTGCGATAAGCTTTGGATGACTAAAGGTTCCTGCGGTTCTTGGTTTTCCGGGTCACCAGGAAGACCATGAGCAGGAAGGCCAGACCGATCACCATCCACACAGCAAATATAGCTGTACTTTGAGTGCTGAATTTATCATAATATCCCTTCAGGTAGATGATGACCACGATCCACGGCAGTACGTAGGTCATATATCCGCGGATAAACTGCGGGAATTTCAGGCCGTTCCCTGCGTTGGCTTCGCGGATGAAATTGCCCCACCCCCATCCATTCTTGTGGGTGCAGAACAGCAGATAGATCACAGAGCCCAGAGGCAGGATGTTATTGGATACCAGAAAATCTTCCAGATCCATGATGGTTGAGCCGCTTCCGAGAGGCGTCAGCCCGGAGAGAACATTGAATCCGAGGATGCAGGGGATACTGAGCACAATGATCAGGATGATGTTGATCCCCACAGAACGTTTCCGGCTGAGCCCGAACAGATCCATGCCGAAGGAGACGATGTTCTCGAATACACCGACAATGGTAGAAAGAGCGGCGAAGAACAGGAACAGGAAGAACAGTGCGCCCCAGAACCGGCCGCCGGGCATCTTGGTGAAGATGTTCGGAAGGGTGATAAACACCAGGCCGGGGCCTGCGCCCGGTTCCACATCGAAAGCGAAGCAGGCCGGGAATACAATCAGTCCGGCTGTCAGCGCCACGAAGGTATCAAGCAGTACGATGCTTAAGGATTCTCCGGTAAGGGAGCGGGATTTGTCCAGGTAGCTTCCGAAGATCGCCATTCCGCCCATCCCGATACTGAGAGTGAAGAAGGACTGGCTCATGGCCCCGAAGACGACATTGCCCAGTCCGGCTTCCCGGATCCGGTCAAAATCGGGAACCAGATAGAACTTCAGGCCCTCCGCGGAACCTGTGAGGGTGACGGAGCGGACCGCAAGCACAACCATAATCGCCAGCAGACAGAGCATGGTACCTTTCATGATTTTCTCCACACCTTTCTGCAGGCCGATGCTGCAGATCCAGAAGGCCAGAAGGATAACCGCCACGGTCCAGAAAGCCAGAGTGCCAGGGGAAAGAAGCATGGAGTTATATTTTTCTGCAACGGCCTCCGTAGAAACTCCGGTGAATTCTCCCTTTGCCATGCGGAAACAGTAATAAAGCATCCACCCGCCGACCATGGAGTAAAACATAACCAGAAGGTAATTGCCGGCGATGGCAAACCATCTGGTATAGTGCCAGCGGCTGCCTTCCGGTTCCAGGACATTATAAGAGGTAGCGATACTCTTCTGGCTGGCCCGTCCCACACTGAATTCACAGATAATGATGGGCATTCCCAGGATGACCAGAAACAGAAGATAGATCAGGATAAAAGCCGCGCCCCCATACTGACCGGCCATGTACGGGAACTTCCACACATTGCCGAGACCGATGGCGCATCCCGCGGACACAAGAATGAATCCCAGACGGGATCCGAATTTCTCTCGTTTCATAATAACGATTCCTTTCTGCAACTTATTTCTTGGATAAACGATCTGCGGCAGAACACTTCGTGATTTACTGCTGTAAAGCGCTGCCGCGGCATTAGCAAGTATATCACAATGAACCGGGAAAAGAAAGCTGAACTGATATAATTTTACAACAGGGCGAAAACACGACTCTTGTGGTCGACTGCTTTTTATGGTAAGATATTCTTCATGAAGTTTTGCGTTATTAGAGGAGGAGACAATGGAAAACGAAGCTGTTTCAAAGAACTTTATCGAGCAGGAGATTGACAAGGACCTGGCTGAGGGCGTCTATGATCATGTCTGCACCCGATTTCCGCCTGAACCGAACGGATATCTCCACATCGGACATGCAAAGTCTATTCTTTTAAATTATGGGCTGGCGCAGGAGTACGGCGGGACGTTCCATATGCGATTTGATGATACAAACCCGACCAAAGAGAAGATGGAATTCGTAGATTCTATCAAGGAAGATATTCAGTGGCTGGGGGCAGACTGGGGAGAGCACCTGTATTTTGCCTCCGACTATTTTGATCAGATGTATGAGTGTGCGGTGAAGCTGATCAAGAAGGGCAAGGCCTTCGTGTGCGACCTGACACCGGAGCAGATGAGGGAATACCGGGGAACTCTGAAAGAACCGGGCAAGGACAGCCCTTACCGGAATCGTTCTGTTGAGGAGAACCTGAGACTCTTCGAAGAGATGCGGGAAGGGAAATACAAAGACGGGGAGAAAGTGCTCCGCGCGAAGATTGATATGGCATCGCCGAATATCAATATGCGGGATCCGATTATCTACCGGGTAGCGCATATGTCCCATCACAATACAGGGGACAAGTGGTGTATCTATCCCATGTATGATTTTGCCCACCCGATTGAAGATGCCATTGAGGGCATTACGCATTCCATCTGTACTTTAGAGTTTGAGGACCACAGGCCGCTCTATGACTGGGTAGTTCGGGAGTGTGAGTTTGAGAATCCGCCGCGCCAGATCGAGTTTGCGAAGCTGTATCTTACCAATGTGGTCACAGGCAAGCGCTACATCAAGAAGCTGGTGGAAGACGGTATTGTGGACGGATGGGATGATCCGCGTCTTGTGTCGATCGCTGCGCTTCGGAGACGGGGATTTACGCCCGAGTCTATCAAGATGTTTATTGAGCTGTGCGGCGTGTCCAAGGCTCAGAGTTCGGTTGATTACGCCATGCTGGAATACTGTATCCGGGAAGATCTGAAGATGAAGAAGCCGCGCATGATGGCCGTGCTGGATCCCATCAAGCTGGTGATCGATAACTATCCGGAGGGACAGGTGGAATATCTGGACGTGGCCAACAATCTGGAGAATGAGGCGCTTGGCAGCAGGAAGGTGCCGTTTGGACGGGAGCTTTATATTGAGAGGGAGGACTTTATGGAAGAGCCTCCGAAGAAATATTTCCGGCTGTTCCCGGGCAATGAAGTACGTCTGATGCACGCTTATTTTGTGAAATGCGTAAGCTTCGTGAAGGATGAGAACGGCAATGTAACAGAGGTTCACTGTACCTACGACCCGGAGACAAAAGCCGGAAGCGGATTCACCGGACGGAAGGTAAAAGGTACTATCCACTGGGTGCCGGCCGCCTTTGCGCAGAAGGCAGAGGTCCGGCTGTATGAGAACCTGATCGATGAAGAGAAAGGGGTCTACAATAAGGAGGACGGATCCCTGAATCTGAATCCGGACTCGCTGAAAGTGATCCCTGAGGCTTATGTGGAGCCAAGCTTTGACGGAGCGGGAGCGTATGACAGCTTCCAGTTCGTGAGAAACGGATATTTCTGTATTGACGCTCATGATTCCCGCCCGGATCATCTGGTATTTAACCGGATTGTGTCCCTGAAGAGCTCATTTAAGCTGCCAAAATAGAACGTCAGAAAGAAGAGACTGCTGTGCCGGAAGCGTACAGCAGTTTTTCCCTGTGAAGGGTTCTGCAGGAGCCCGGCGAAGAAGGTGTTCTGTGATGCGCTGCTCCTGCATCCTGCCGGATCCTGACGCGGAAGGAGAGCTGGTTATGAATGAATTGACGATCAGTCTGAAACCGGGGAAACAGATTCCCCTGTATGAACAGATCTATGAATATATCCGGAAAGAAATCCGCAGGGGTGCGATCCAGAGCGGGGAGAAGCTTCCCTCCACCCGCGCACTGAGCCGCCACCTGGAAGTGAGCCGGAGCACAGTCGAGCTGGCATATGAGCAGCTGCTGTCAGAAGGCTACATTGAGGCACAGCCGTACCGGGGATATTTTGCCGCACAGATCGAGGGGCTCTATCAGTTCAGCGGCAGCGGACAGACCCAGGAGAAGAGAGAACAGAAAGCGGAGAGAACGTATCGGTATGATTTCACGCCGAACGGGGTGGATCTGAAGAGTTTCCCCTACAATGTCTGGAGAAAGCTGTCCAGAGAATGCCTGCTGGACGACCGCGCGGAACTGTTCCGGCTGGGAAATCCTCAGGGCGAATCCGGCCTGCGCAGCGCGATCAGCAGTTACCTTCACCAGGCGAGAGGCGTGAACTGCACACCGGATCAGATCATTGTGGGTGCAGGCAATGACTATCTGCTGATGCTTCTGTGCGCCATACTCGGAAGCAGCCACAGAGTCGCGCTGGAAAATCCAACCTACAGACAGGCTTACCGCTTATTTGAGAATCTCTCTTATGAAGTGTGTACCGTGGACATGGACGGGAAAGGAATGCGGGCGGATAAGCTGATGGAGTCCGGGGCGGACATCGCCTTTGTCATGCCGTCGCACCACTATCCGCTGGGTACGGTGATGCCGATCCGCAGGCGGATGGAGCTTCTTGCCTGGGCGGAGAAGACAGAAGGACGGTTCATTATCGAGGATGATTATGACAGTGAGTTCCGGTATAAAGGGAAGCCGATCCCGGCGCTTCAGGGATATGACGGCAGCGGGAAAGTGATCTATATCGGAACATTTTCAAAATCAATTGCCCCGGCAATCCGTATGAGCTATCTGGTTCTGCCGCAGCCCCTGTACAGAAGATACCGGGAACGATGCGGCTTTATCAGTTCCACGGTATCGAAAGTGGATCAGCTTATTCTTCAGAAGTTTATCGAAGAGGGGTATTATGAGAGACATTTGAATAAAATGCGGGCGCTCTATCGGAGCCGGCATGACACCCTGCTGTCGGCGCTTCGGGAGACGGTCCCGGAGCCGGATATTTCAGGGGAAAATGCGGGCGTTCATCTTCTGCTTCATTTCCGGGACGGAAGAAGTGAGGAGGAGCTGATCCGGAAAGCTCTGGAAAAGGGCGTGAAAGTGTACGGGCTTTCTGAGTATTATGTAGACGGGAAAGAGCAGGCAGATACAGATGAGACCGTGATCCTGCTTGGCTATGCGAATATGAATGAAGAGAAGATCAAAGAAGCAGTCAAACTGCTGGGGGAAGCCTGGGCAAACTGTTAGAAAGGGGATTGAGAAGGATGAATAATGTACTGACACAGACGATCGTATATCTTCTGCTTCTGTTTCTTGGATTCGGCTTTAAAAAGGCGGGGATCTTCAAAGTAAAGGATTCCGACTTTCTGAAATCCGTGATTTTATATATCACGATGCCGGCAGCGGCAGTCAACGGGCTGAAAGATCTGGAACTTCAGACATCGTTCCTCTGGTGTTTCCTGACAGGATTTGTCACCTGTGTGGTTCTGATGGCAGTGGGGATGGCTGCGTCCCGGAAGGCAGATGCATCAGGGAAGCTGCTCTATCTGTTCAGCTTTAACAGTTTCAACGTAGGAAACTTCGCGATTCCATTTCTCACGGGATTGATTTCGGCGAACGGATTTGCTGCGCTGTGTCTGTTTGATATTGCTGTGGCGATCTTCCTGTATGGCGTAGATTACAGCATCGCGGAGAGCAGGAAGGGAGAAGGCGGCGGATTCTCGCTGAAACTGCTCCTTAAGAAACTGTTCTGTTCGCCGATCACCGATGCCTATCTGATTATGATTGTGCTTGCGGCGCTGAGTATCCGTCTGCCTGCACCGATTCTGAGACTGGCCGAGGTCGCGGGGAACGCCAATGCGTTTCTGGCGATGCTGAGCATCGGGATTCTGTTCGAGTGGAACCTGGATAAGAAGAATTTAAAAATGATTGTGAAGTTTTTCTCGCTGCGGTACCTGACGGTGCTGATCATCGCCGCAGGAGTGATTCTGTTTATCCCGTTCCCGCAGGATATCCGCCAGGCGGTCTGTGTGCTCTTAATGGCGCCGGTGGCAAGCGTGGCGCCGCTTCTGACAGTGAACGCAGGCGGAGACGGGGCCAAAGCGGCTCAGATCAATTCCATCAGTATTCTGATTGGGATTGCCATGATGATGGTGATCTACGCGATCGTATAGAGAACGTGACAGTGGGAGCGCGGGTGCACAGATGGCTGTACGCCTCTGATATACACTGCACATGCTGCTCCTGTATCGAGAGCAGGACAGAAAAAAAGAACTGCCGCGGCGGATCCAGAAAGATCTCCGGGCAGTTTCTTTTTAGTCATGTTCGCGATCTGTTTCACTTTGCGTATCTTCTGAGGGGGCTTGCGCTGACTCCGGTTCCTCAGCGGTCTCCGGCTTTGCGTCTGTCTCCGGCTCCTGATCAGATGCCTGAGCTGCCTCTTCCTTCTCTTTCGTGAGAGAAACGTATTCTCTTCCTGCAGGCTTAAGATCCGCGTCCAGGTCGAAATCCTCATCCTCAGTAAAGTCTGTTTCGTTTTCCGCTGCGTTGTCAGTCTTTTTCTTGAAGAAATACGCAGCGGCAAGCCCGGCCGCTGTTCCGATGACAGCGAAGATACTGAACCATTTGACCAGTTTTTTCAATGCTAAGTTCTCCTTTCCCTGAGAAGATGTACTCTGCATACAGCAGAGAGGACATCCAGAATATGTTCTTTATTTTAATACTTTTTTCCTGCAATTACAATACCCTCTCTTTACAAGAGCACACACGGTCGATAAAGAGATAAATTTTGCGTCCTGCTGCATTACTTTCAATCAGCGTACCACCCGGTACGCTTCATTCAAGTGCCTTGCAGGGCACAAAATTTATCTCTTTTCGACTCTGCGACCTCGCTTTCAAAGTCCTTTCGAAGTCTTGTGAAATAACATTTTACAGATAGGGAAAAGTATAGTATAATTCTAACGGCGGCCAATAATAAGTACCGCTCATGAATATTTACAAGCACGATACACAGGAGGAATGAAAATGGTTAAAGCAGTAGTTGGTGCAAACTGGGGCGATGAGGGAAAGGGCAAGATTACAGATATGCTCGGGAAAGAGTCCGATATCATCGTCCGCTTTCAGGGCGGAGCGAACGCAGGCCATACGATTGTAAATGATTATGGCAAATTTGCGCTGCATACACTGCCGTCCGGTGTATTTTACGGGCATACGACAAGCATTATCGGAAACGGAGTAGCGCTTGATGTGGAGAAGCTGTTCAATGAGATTCAGTCGATTGTGGACCGCGGAGTCCCGATGCCGAAGATCCTCGTGTCTGACCGGGCGCAGATGGTGATGTCCTACCACAAGAACTTTGACGCTTATGAGGAGGAGCGGCTTGGGGGCAAGTCTTTCGGTTCGACGAAGTCAGGAATCGCTCCTTTCTATTCGGACAAGTATTCTAAGATCGGCTTCCAGGTAAGCGAACTGTTTGACGATGATCTGCTGAAGGAGAAAGCAGCGCGTGTTGCTGAGCAGAAGAACGTTCTGCTGGAGCACCTTTATCACAAACCATTGATCGATCCTGAAGAGTTATATAATGAACTTGTACGGTACAGGGAGATGGTGGCACCGTATGTCTGTGATGTGTCTCTTTATCTCCATAACGCACTGAAAGAAGGAAAGAACATCCTTCTGGAAGGCCAGCTCGGATCATTGAAGGATCCGGATCACGGCATCTATCCGATGGTAACATCGTCTTCTACACTGGCGGCTTACGGCGCCATCGGCGCAGGAATTCCGCCGTACGAGATCAAACAGATCATCACGGTATGCAAAGCATACTCCAGTGCAGTGGGAGCCGGCGCATTCGTCAGCGAGATCTTCGGCGATGAGGCGGAGGAGCTGAGACGGCGCGGAGGAGACGGCGGCGAGTACGGTGCGACGACTGGACGTCCGCGGCGTGTAGGCTGGTTCGACTGTGTGGCTTCGAAGTACGGCTGCCGGATGCAGGGCACAACGGACGTGGCGTTTACAGTGCTTGACGTTCTGGGGTATCTGGACGAGGTGCCGGTATGTGTGGGCTATGAGATCAACGGAGAAGTGACGACAGACTTCCCGGTGACACACCTGCTTGAGAAGGCGAAGCCGGTGATCAAGAAGCTTCCGGGATGGAAATGCGATATCCGGGGCATCAGAAAATATGAAGAGCTTCCGGAAAACTGCAGAAACTATATTGAATTTATTGAGAAAGAGATCGGATATCCGATCACAATGATCAGTAATGGGCCGGGAAGAGATGATATCATCTACCGCAACCGTTGAGGTTCATGAGTAGAAACAGCGGGGAATGTCTGTGGAGTGGATCTGCAGGCGTTCCCCGTTTTTGTGCGATATGCCCGGCAAGCGGCAGCCATGCCTGCATAAACTGACATTTCCAGTTTTTTTCCTGTGAGTTAGAAAAAGGTGGAATATCTGAGATGCCTGGCGCATAGAATATAATGCTGTGATAGTGAAAGGGGGTATTTTATGCGTCAGGACAGCGGGAAAACGGCAGGGAATATGATAACGATGGAAGAATACCTGAAAAAGAGACAAGCGATCCGCCGGAGCGAGGAGGCTCAGAACGCGGCAGACAGACAGGAAGCGCCTTCGGCTCTGAAACTGGCAGAGCTGCTGTTGGCGTACTGACACCGACGATTCGGCGCTGCCGGGAAGGAGGGGCAGGCCATGCGCCGGTCAGTGCGTGTGTTCCGAAGAAGTGTCCGGGTTCTGCAGATCATCCGCAGACGCAGATCTGACGGCAGAATCTGAATCGCCGCTGCGTTCGCGGAGGAGACGGGCGATCAGAAGATACCCGTATAAGAGGACGGGGATGAGGATCGTCGCGGCTATGGATGCCTGAAACAGCCCGAAGGCTGCCGGTGAATCTATAAGAGCAAAAATCAGGGTACAGGCATACATACAGAGAAGCAATGCTGCGCCGGCGAGGGCGAGAATTCGTCTTGTTTTTTTCATAAGGAGTTTCTTCCTTTCCTGAATGATAAGTCATATTGTCAGTATACTGAAAATAGTGGTTTACTGCAATCCCAAATTGGTTTATAATAATGGGCGGTGGATTTCAGAAGAAGAATAAGATAAAAGGAGTAATATACAATGAGCGAGAAATGTTTATTAGACCAGTGGCGTGACCAGGCCTATGACAGGAGCCTGTCCAAGGATCAGCTGGAGAAATTCTGGAGTGTATATTTTTCAATTGAGCGGGGAATCTACGAGCAGCTCCTGGAAGATCCGGACACAGAGGTAAAAGGGACTGTGAAAGAGCTGGCCGATAAGTACGGGCAGGAAGTTATGACGATGGTAGGATTCCTTGACGGTATCAATGACAGTCTGAAGGTTCCGAATCCGATCGAGACGATGACTGAGGATACGGAAGTGAGCCTTGCGTTCGACAAGGAGAAACTGTATATGAATATGGTGGATGCCAAGGCAGAGTGGCTGTATGAACTGCCGCAGTGGGAGAAGATCTTCGACGAGGAGACCAGGAAGCGTCTCTATCGTGAGCAGAAGGCTTCTGGAACGATCCGCAAGCCGAAGAAGATCGGAAGAAATGATCCCTGCCCTTGCGGAAGCGGCAAGAAATATAAGAAGTGCTGTGGAAGAAACGCATAAATGAGATATTATCTGTTGATGCTAGGAAGTCTGAATCTTCTGTATTATCTTGTGCTTGCTATCTATTCACGCAGGCTGAAATCAACTTTTGCAGTCTTCTGGCTGATGAGCGGCGGCGTACATCTGGTACTCGGATGTGCGCCGCTCCCTGTATCCGCATATTGTGTGCTGGGATGGGCGGCCGCTGTCAGCTGGGCAGTGTTTCTGGCGGTGGAGATCCGGATCATCTGGTGGATGCGCCCGCGAAGAGACGAAGAGACGGACTGGCTGATCGTGCTCGGGGCTCAGGTGCGGGGAAGATATATCACCAATTCACTGCGAAGACGGCTTGACCGGGCGCTGAGATATCTGCATCAGTTCCCGGAGACGAAAGTTGTCGTTTCCGGAGGTCAGGGGCCGGGAGAAGAGATCTCAGAGGCGGACGCCATGGCCCAGTATCTGATCGAACAGGGGATTTCTGAGGATCGGGTGTTCCGTGAGGATCAGTCTACGTCCACCAGAGAGAATCTCCGGTTCAGCCGCAGCTATGTGGATGTGCAGAAGGAACGGATCGGGATCGTGACGAATGATTTTCATATTTACCGCTCATCTGTGATCGCACGGCAGGAAGGATACCGGAAGATTTTCATGATTCCGGCTGACTCCAACCCGGTATTTCAGCTGAATTACCTGGTGCGGGAGTTCTTCGGAGTGGTGCAGGTATGGATAACAGGAGGAAGAAAGAGATGAACGAGACGAGAAGGAAGGAATTCTATATTCTTGAAAACGGAGTGAAGATCCCTGCCGTCGCATTCGGGACTTATAAGGCGGCGGACGGGAAGAGCGCGGACGTGATACGGACGGCCATTGAAACCGGATACCGGTATTTCGACACAGCGTCTTTCTACGGGACAGAAAGCTATCTTGGAGAGGCGATCCGTCAGAGCGGGATCCCGCGGGAGGAATTCTTTATCACCAGCAAGCTCTGGAAGACAGAGATGGGGTATGAGAATGTCCGCGCAGCGTTCGAGCGGTCCCTGGAGAATCTTCAGACGGCTTATCTGGATATGTACCTGATCCATTGGCCGAAGCCGGATCCGGATTACCGCGAGTGGAGGGAACTGGACGCCGGGACCTGGCGGGCGATGGAGGAACTGTATGAGGAAGGAAAGGTGCGGTCCATCGGACTGAGCAATTTCCTGCCCCATCACATTGAAAATCTTCTGAAAACCTGCAGGATCAGGCCCATGGCTGATCAGATTGAATACCATCCGGGCTACAGCCAGGAGGCGGCAGTCCGTTACTGTCAGGACAGAAACATTCTTGTCCAGGCATGGAGCCCGCTTGGAAGGCAGAGGGTGATGGAAGAGCCTTTGGTGAACGAACTGGCAGAAAAGTACGGAGTTACACCGGCGAAGATCTGTCTGAAGTTCGCGGTGCAGCGAGGAATCGTGCCGCTCCCGAAAGCCTCGTCTGCCGGGCGGATGCGGGAGAATATGGACCTGTTTTCGTTCGAGATGGAAGAGGAGGATCTCTGGCAGCTCGCGACGATGCCGCAGGCCGGATGGTCCGGGGAACATCCGGATCGGCCGCGGGTGAAGATTCTTTGAATTTATTGCTGCCTGGACTCTTCTGGTATAGATTCCGGCAGTATGGGGCATAATGAGTACGAATCGAGAGGGCGTGCGCGAACACTGCTTTACAGAGCAGAGTCCGAGGATACGGAACACTCGGTGAAATTTTATTTTCAGGAGGTATCATTATGCCGGAATTAAAATGTACAGTACAGACTTGTGTGCACAATCAGCAGTTCCTCTGCGATCTGGACAAGATCCAGGTAGGAGGAGACAATGCGAAAAACCCGCAGGAGACATGCTGTGACAGCTTCCAGGAGAGAAAGGAAGGAAGCTACGCGAACTCGATGTCGAACTCCATGGCTGCGGGCAAAGCATCTGACTGTTCCAGCGTGGACTGCAAGGCAACCAAATGTATGTACAATGAGAACTGTGCATGCCATGCAGGCAAGATCAGTGTGGAAGGCGGAAATGCCAGAGACGCGGGCGGAACGGAATGTGCCACATTCCAGTGCCACTGCGGCTGAGAAGGAGACGGTCTCCTGATACGGTGACGAAAGAAAAGAAGTGGGGAAAGCTGCAAATTCGATCCGCAGCTCTCCCCACTTTCTTTTCGCTTCGTCCTTTCATTGATCTTTCTGATAAAAATCCAACATAAAATGATCCATTAGCCAGTTATGACGAACAGGCCAAAAGCGTTAAAAATCAGTTTAGATTTTTGTAAAAAGTGATGAATCTGATTTCATCCCGCTCTAAAATGTGATATGATTAAAACACGTTTGTTGAAATGGAGCTGGAAGATGCGTATACTCTGAAGAGAAGAGGAAACAGAGGCAGAACAGGTGGAGACAGAATGAAAGAGAGCAAGGAACATAAAATCACAGAGAAAAAAGAGACTGCGGGGAAGAGAGGAGAATCTCCGGAACGGCAGAGGGGATATTATGTCAATCAGCCTGTGCTGGGCAAAAGCCGCACATCCTGGCTGAAGCAGCAGTTCGGGAAAAGCATTGCCATGGTACTTGCGGTTGCGGCATGCATTATCTTTTATTTTCTGCTTCTGCGAGTTGATCAGGTATCAGGAGTTGTGGCAAAGTTTTTTTCCGTGTCGAAACCGATTACCTATGGCCTGGTGATTGCCTATCTGCTGAACCCGATCGTAAAAAGCATAGACAGTAAGCTGCTTCCTCTTTTGGAAGAGAAATTTCCAAAGTTTAAAAAGAAACAGCAGCTGTGCAGGAGCATTGGGATCTTTCTGTCCCTTGTACTGCTCCTGGCTGTAGTGGTGGCGCTTCTGAATATGATGATTCCGGAACTTTACCGGAGTATCCGGGATATGATTATGAATGTGCCAAGTCAGCTGAACCGGTTCGTCGAGGCTTTCCGGGAGATGAACAGAAGCAATTCTACCCTGGGCAACCTGCTGGAAGAGGTGATGACACAGGCGACGGATTTCCTTCAGAACTGGATGCGCACGGATCTGATGCCAAGAGTCAATGACCTGATGTCCGGGCTGACAGTGGGCGTAATCAACGTGCTGAAAGAGATTATGAATGTGTTGATCGGGCTGATTGTGTCCGTCTATGTGCTGTTCAGCAAAGAGAAGTTCTCCCGGCAGTGCAAGAAGATTATTTACGCTTTGTTCAGACCATCGAATGCAAATATGGTCCTGCATCTTACGATTAAGAGCAACGACATGTTCGGAGGGTTTATTATCGGCAAAATCATAGATTCCGTCATCATCGGCGTGCTCTGCTTCATCGGGCTGACGATTCTGGATATGCCGTACACTATGCTGGTCAGTGTTGTGGTGGGTGTTACAAATGTGATCCCGTTCTTCGGACCCTATATCGGCGCGATTCCCAGTGCGCTGCTGATCCTGCTGACCGATCCAAGGATGGGGATCTATTTCATTATCTTCATCATTGCCCTGCAGCAGTTTGACGGAAATGTGCTGGGCCCCAAGATCCTGGGGGATACGACCGGACTGTCTGCATTCTGGGTGGTGTTTTCTATCCTCATCGGCGGCGGACTGTTCGGGGTGCCGGGAATGATCCTCGGCGTGCCTACATTTGCAGTGATTTACTATATCGTTGATATGATAATTGACCATAGACTGGAGAAGAAAAAGCTTCCGACGGATACGGATTCCTACGACGAATACAGTTATGTTGAGGAGGACGGAACCTTTATTCACGCGGAGAAAAATATATTAAAAGAAGAAGGGAAGAAAAAATATGCCGATTCGAGTACAGAATGATCTTCCGGTAAAAGAAATACTGGAACAGGAAAATATATTTGTGATGGATGAATACAGGGCCGCCCATCAGGATATCCGGCCGCTGAGCATCGGGCTGCTGAATCTGATGCCGCTTAAGGAGGATACAGAGCTGCAGATTCTGCGGTCTCTGTCCAACACGCCGATCCAGGTGGACGTGACGTTTGTTCGTATGACCAGTCATGTATCAAAGAATACATCTACCAGCCATATTTATAAGTTTTATGAGCCGTTTGAAAGTATCCGGAGTAAGAAGTTCGACGGGTTCATCATCACCGGAGCCCCTGTGGAACAGATGCCTTTCGAGGAAGTGGATTACTGGGAGGAACTGGTGAAGATCATGGAGTGGACCAAGACCAATGTGACGTCCACCCTCCATCTGTGCTGGGGAGCCCAGGCGGGGATCTATTATCATTATGGAATCAATAAGACCGATCTGCCGAAGAAACTTTCGGGCGTATACCGCCATCGTGTCAGGAACCGGAAGATCCCGCTGGTAAGAGGGTTTGACGATGTGTTTATGGCTCCGCATTCCAGGCATACGGAGGTGCCCCAGGATCTTCTGGAGGCGGATGAGAGGATCACCATTCTGGCAGATTCCAGGCAGGCAGGCGTGTTCCTGTGTATGGCGGAGGAAGGCAGGCAGATCTTTGTCATGGGACATCCGGAGTATGACCGGATGACGCTGGACTCCGAGTATAAACGAGATATGGGCAAGGGACTGAATCCTCAGATCCCGGAGAACTATTACCCGGACGATGATCCGGATAACAAGCCCGTGCTGACATGGCGGTCTCATGCCAACAACTTGTATACCAACTGGGTAAATTATTATGTTTATCAGGCGACTCCGTACGACCTGTATGGGAGTCCGTGCTGATCGGAAAGAGGACGGAAACAGCAGCTGTCGTGCCGGGGAAACCGACAGTTTATGAAAAAAGTGAAATGATCTGAAATTTGTTATTTCATAAAATGAAATAAATATGTTTTTGCTTAAAAAATCGATTGTTTTTTGAGGGTTTTGGCAATAGAAATCCATTGTGGATTGGACTACAATGACTGCAGTAAGAAAAAACCACAGGAGGTAATCGAATATGAAAGTAGGATTTATTGGACTGGGAATTATGGGGAAACCGATGAGCAAGAACTTGATCAAAGCAGGTCATGAGCTTGTGGTATGCGATTTCAACAAGGATTCTGTGAAAGAACTGACAGACCTTGGAGCTTCTTCCGCATCCTGCGGAGCTGAGGTGGCGCAGCAGTGCGGCGTGATCATCACCATGCTTCCGAATTCTCCCCATGTAAGGACCGTTGCCCTTGGCAAAGGCGGGATCCTGGAGGGCGCGAAAAAGGGAACCGTGCTTATCGATATGAGCTCCATCGATCCCACGGAGAGCAAGGCGATCGCTGCAGAGCTGGCAGAGAAAGGCGTGGATATGCTGGACGCTCCGGTATCAGGCGGGGAGCCGAAGGCCATTGACGGAACGATCTCTGTTATGGTCGGCGGCAAGAAAGAGATCTTTGATCAGTATTATGAACTGCTGATGGCAATGGCAGGATCGGTTGTCTATGTGGGAGAGATTGGTTCCGGGAATATCGCAAAGCTTGCCAACCAGATCATCGTTGCCCTGAATATTGCGGCAGTGTCCGAGGCGCTGACGCTGGCGAAGAAAGCAGGAGCGGATCCGGAGCTTGTCTATCAGGCGATCCGCGGCGGACTTGCCGGATCTACGGTTCTGGACGCCAAGGCTCCGATGATGATGGACCGGAACTTCAAGCCGGGATTCCGCATTGAGCTTCACATTAAGGATCTGAATAATGCGCTGAATGCTTCTCATGCAGTAAATGCATCTCTTCCGCTTACATCCGAGGTGATGGAGATCATGCAGTCCTTAAAGGCTGACGGCTGCGAGAAGGAAGACCACAGCAGCATCGTGAAGTTCTATGAGAAGATCTCCAACGTAACGGTTGAGAGAGGAACAAAATAAGACATTTCCCCAGAAATTGATACAAGAATCCCCCTATGCAGGCAGCCATGAGCCTGTGCGGGGGATTTTTAGCAATCAAGAAATAAAACGAAACGAAAGAGGAAAGATGCTATGGCGAAAATCGCGGTTCTTCTTCCCAGAGAGTCCATGCTGGAGCAGGCCAGGAAGGTAATCGAAGAAGAGAAGATGGATATTCCGATCCTGAAAGTGATTAAGACAGCAGACTCCGTGTATGAGGCGAGAAATGCTGTGGAGAACGGGGCCGGAATCATTGTGGCAAGAGGCGTGCAGGCTTCTTATATCAAGACATACACAGACATCCCGATTGCAGAGATTGAGATCAGCGGACAGGAGCTGGGCCTGCTGGTAAAGCGGGCGAAACAGGCGCTTGGAAAAGAGCACCCCTCGATTGCTGTCATCGGCTACCGGAATATGTATAGTGACATGTCCTATTTTGATGAGATATTTGATATTACGCTGAAACCGTATTTCTTCGATGCTATCGAGGAGGCGGAGGAGGCAGTGGGACGGGCCATATCCGAAGGGACGGAACTGATCATCGGAGGAGACGTTGTCAACGAACTGGCCAGACAGAAAGGGATCCCCGCACTGTTTCTGGAGTCCACGGAAGATTCTATCCGCAACGCGCTGAAAGTTGCGCAGAGGATGAGTTATACAGCGGAGACCGAGCGCAGCCATATCGCCCAGTTCCAGACATTGCTTGACACGTCCTATAATGGAATCATCAAGATCAGCAGTGATAAGGAGATTACGATTGTAAACCGTCCGGCAGAGATGCTGTTGGAAAAGGATGCAGATATCCTGGAAGGCAGGAATATCTGCGAGGTGGTGCCTGAATTAAGCGAAAGCCTGCTGGATTCTGTCTTAAGCGGCAGGCGCGACACGGCGAGTACAACCGTCCGTCTGGGCGAGACGCCGGTCATGATTACAGCAGGCCCGATTCGGGCGGAGGAGGAGATTACCGGAGCTATCCTTTCCTGCCAGAGACTGTCCGGTACTCCGAAGATTGATGCGGATCAGTCCAGGCTTATGTATCTGAGAGGATACCGGGCCGGAGCACATTTCACAGATCCGGAGATGAGCGGCCCTCAGATGCGGCAGTGTGTGGAGCAGGGCCGGATCTTCGCCCTGTCTTCCAATCCGATCCTCATCTATGGAGAGTCCGGCACAGGGAAGGAGATCTTCGCCCAGTGCATCCACAACAACAGTGCGTATAAAGGCGGACCCTTTGTAAATGTGAATCTGGGAGGCATGACAGAAGAGATGCAGATGGAGCGTCTGTTCGGAAACCCGCGGGCAGAGGACGAGACGCTGAAGAAAGGGGCACTTTCCATCAGTGATATGGGAACCCTTCTGATCTCTGAGGTCGAGAACTTAACACCGGTGGCGCAGTATCGTCTGTACCGGGCACTGCGGTATAAATCCCTGATCCAGAACGATCTGGAACGCAGCCAGACGCTCAACAACCGGATCATCGCTACGTCCCTG
Organism: uncultured Eubacteriales bacterium; assembly: GCA_949283695.1. GTDB lineage: Bacteria > Bacillota > Clostridia > Lachnospirales > Lachnospiraceae > Mediterraneibacter. The sequence goes on from CASDTX010000022.1 coordinate 17,546, forward strand.
GGGAATCTTGCGGAACGGGTGGAAGACGGGCTTTTCCGGGAGGATCTCTATTATCTGCTGAACAGTCTGGTCATCGAGATCCCGCCTCTTCGGGAACGGAAAAAAGATATCGAGAGGATTGTCAACCGGGCCCGGAAGAGATTCGCAGAGAAATATTCCCGCTTCCTGCGGATCCCGGAAGATACGATGGAGGTGCTGCGGACCTATGAGTGGCCGGGCAATGAGATTCAGCTGGACGCATTTCTGGAACGGCTGTTCCTGACTTCTCCGAAGAAGACAGTGGGAGAGGCATACGTACGGTCTCTGCTGGAGGAACTCTACCCCAGGAAGCTGCGGGACGAGAACGGCCAGGAAGTGATATACAGGGATCCGGAAGCCATGCGGCTTGCAGAGCTTCTGGAGAAATATCACGGAAGCCGTTCCCGGGCTGCCCAGGAGCTCGGAATCAGTACCACCACTCTGTGGAGGCGAATGAAGAAACTCGGTGTCACCGGCTGACAGGATCAGCAGGGGCGCGGCGGAAAGAAGAGCCGGACCAGTACTCTGCGGCCAGGGAGATCAGTTCCCTGGCCGCTCTGCTTAAGTACCGCCTGCTGAGAAAGCAGGCACACACTTCCCACTTCGGATGGGAGGAGAGACAGAAGAACCGAATTCCTTCCAGAGAAGGATCTGCATAGGAAGCGGGGACGAATCCGCAGCAGATTCCCGCCTGGATCATGGTGATGATGGTGTTCGTGCTGGAGGTTTCGAAGAGCACGTTCGGCTGAAAACCTGCCTCTTCAAACAGATGGTCTACAAGTCTGCGCACAGTGGACTGCTGATAAATCAAAACAAAGGGAAGATCTTTTAGCAAACCAAGGGGCACAGATGCAAAATCCGCCCACTCTCCCGCTGGTTTCCCGTTCAGGACAGCCCCGTTCGGAACTGCCAGAAAGATCTCCTCCTCGCAGAGTGCAGTGTAAGAGAGAAAAGACTTCTTCTGCTCCGGAAATACCGTAACAAATCCGATGTCCAGGATGCCGGAGGCGATCTGTTTCTCCTGGGCATGGACGCTGAGTTCCAGAGGGGTCAGGTGAACATTTGGGAAAGCCTGGTGAAAGCTGGGATAGAGAGCAGAGAACATGCGGCTGCCCCGGTTGGGGGTGAAGCCTACAGACAGCTGGCCCGTCTTCAAGTCCGCGATGTCACGGATCTGACGGTAAGCATCCTCTTTCATTTGCAGCATCTTCCGGGCAGCTGTAAGATAGATTTCTCCTGCCTGAGTAGGAATGCACTCCGTACGCGTGCGGTAGAAGAGCGGAGTCTCCAGTTCCTTTTCCAGTTTCAGAAGCTGCTGATTCAGGGCGGACTGCGTGAGAAAGAGCTTGTCAGCGGCTTTCGTAATATTCTTTTCCTCTGCGATTGCTATGATATATTCCAATTGTTTTAAATTCATGAGGTTCCTCCTGTATTAATCTTAATTTAATTAAGGATAAGATAAATATATCGAATTTTACTTAAGAATACAATGGAATTATAATAAAGTCAGAAAAACAAAGGAGGTACTTGCTTATGGAAGCAAAGAAAAAGCCCCTCGTCGTCCAGATCAGCGATAAGGATAACGTGGCAATTGCAGTGAAAGAGATTCCCGCGGGGACAGAGGTAAGGGAAGGGCTTGCTGCAAATCACCAGATTCCCCAGGCACACAAAATCGCTCTGACAGATATTGGTGCGGGAGAGCCGGTCATCCGCTATGGAGTGATCCTGGGATTTGCCAAAGAGCCGATCCGGAAAGGGGACTGGATCAATGAGTTCATGCTGGATCTGCCAAACCCGCCCTCGGTAGAGCATATGGAGTGGGGGAAAAACATTGTGACCGACCTGCCGGAACCGCCCTGCACGACCTTCGAAGGATACAGGAATCCCGATGGCGGGTATGCAGGAACCAGGAATATTCTGGGGATCAGTACGACTGTGCAGTGTGTGACCGGCGTGCTCAATGTGGCTGTGAAGAAAATGCGGGAAGAGCTTCTGCCGAAATATCCCAACGTGGATGCAATCGTGCCGATTAACCACGCTTATGGCTGCGGGGTAGCCATCCATGCACCGGAAGCGGTGATTCCGATCCGCACGCTGCGCAATCTGGCCAAACATCCGAATTTCGGGGGCCAGCTGATGGTTGTGGGCCTGGGATGCGAGAAGCTGACAGTGGAAATGCTTCTTGACGAGGCGGATATCAGCCCGGAGAATGTGATCATTCTTCAGGAGCAGAAAGGCTTTGATGCCATGATCGATGCTCTTATGGCTATGGCGGAGAAGAAACTGCAGATTCTAAATGAGCGGAAACGAGAGGTGCTGCCTCTTTCAGACCTGTGCATCGGCATGCAGTGCGGCGGCAGCGACGCGTTTTCCGGCGTGTCGGCTAACCCGTCTGCAGGATACGCGGCAGACATGCTGGTAAAGGGCGGCGCTACGGTGATGTTTTCCGAAGTGACAGAAGTGCGCGACGGCGTTCATTTCATCGCAGAGCGGTGTGTCAGCGAGGAGGTCTGTCAGAAGCTTTCCGGCGAGATGCAGTGGTATGATCACTACCTGGCAGAAGGTGAGGTAGACCGAAGCGCCAATCCGACGCCAGGCAACAAGAAGGGCGGGCTGTGTAATATCGTGGAGAAGGCCATGGGCTCGATCGCAAAATCCGGAACCTCCCCTATTGTGGAAGTGCTCTCCCCGGCGGAGCGTCCGACGAAGCACGGGATGATCTATGCTGCCACACCGGCCAGCGATATCGTCTGCGGACCCTGCCAGCTGGCATCCGGCATCACGCTGCAGGTATTCATGACCGGCAGAGGGACGCCGTACGGACTGGCCGCTGCGCCTGTGATCAAGGTGTGCTCCCGGAATGAGATGAAGGAGCAGTGGCAGGATCTGATCGATGTGAATGCCGGCCCGATTACCACCGGAGATGCTACAATTCAGGACATCGGAACGGAGCTGTTCCATAAAATCATCGCTGTGGCAAGTGGAAAAGAACAATGCTTTGCAGAGAAATACGGCCTTCACAACGATCTGTGCATATTCAATCCGGCGCCGATCACCTAGAAAATACAGGAGATCCTGAGGAGATATGACAGAACAGAAGACGTGAAATAAAAATACAAAAAACAGGTGCTCAGGCAGGACCGATGATGCTCGCCGGACACCTGTTTTTTGCGTGTTCTGCATGGATTCTGCAACAACTTGAAAGGACCTGTTTCGGGAAATGAAAGGAATGCAATTGTGCAAGAAATTCTCCCTAATATCTTATCTACTATGCGAATTGTTTATTTTTATCTGTAAGTATAAGATAGAGACAGATCAAATGATCCGCGCGGAAACGATCATCAGGAGGGATAAAATATGACACCAACAATTGAAAAAATGGAAGTTTTTCCTGTGGCCGGGAAAGACAGTATGCTTCTCAATCTGAGTGGGGCACATGCACCTTACTTTACAAGAAATATCGTGATTCTGACAGACAGTGAAGGAAATACCGGAGTCGGAGAAGTTCCGGGAGGACAGAAGATCACGAAAGGCCTGGAAGAGGTCAAACATCTTGTAGAAGGAACAAGCCTCGGTGAATATAAGAATACACTGCTGAAAGTGAAGAATGCACTGGCGGATGAGTCTGATGTAAGAGGGCAGCAGACCTTTGACCTGAGAACTGGCGTTCATGTAGTTACGGCAGTGGAAGCGCCGCTTCTGGATCTTCTTGGAAAATATCTGGGCGTTCCGGCATGTACGCTCCTGGGAGACGGACAGATCAGAGATAAGGTGCTCGTTCTCGGCTACCTGTTCTTCATCGGTGACCGCAATAAGACAGATCTTCCATATGCGTCAGAGCCGGATTCTGACTGCGCCTGGTACCGACTGCGTCACGAAGAAGCGCTCACTCCGGAGGCGGTTGTGGCGCTGGCGAAGGCAGCGAAGGAGAAATATGGATTTAATGATTTTAAATTAAAGGGCGGCGTTCTGGAAGGAAAGGAAGAGATCAAGGCCATCCGTGCTCTGAAGGAGGCATTTCCGGAGGCGAGGATCACCCTGGATCCGAACGGCGGCTGGCTCTTAAAGGATGCGGTAGAATTGTGCAAAAATATGCATGGTATTCTTACATACTGTGAGGATCCCTGCGGAGCGGAGGGCGCGTTCTCAGGACGTGAAATCATGGCTGAGTTCCGTCACGCGACCGGACTTCCCACAGCAACGAACATGATCGCGACAGACTGGAGACAGATGTGGCATTCGGTTACTCTGCAGTCAGTAGATATTCCCCTTGCGGATCCGCACTTCTGGACTATGGCCGGCTCCGTCAGAGTGGGACAGATGTGCAGTGAGTTCGGCCTGACCTGGGGCGCACATTCGAACAATCACTTCGATATCTCGCTGGCGATGGTGGCGCAGACAGCAGCGGCAGTACCGGGGAATGTCAATGCGATTGATACGCACTGGATCTGGCAGGAGGGCGCAGAGCGTCTGACCAAAGAACCGATGCAGATCGCAGACGGATACATCGAGATTCCGAAGAAGCCGGGACTTGGCGTTGAGGTAGACCGGGAGCAGGTATTAAAAGCCCATGAGCTGTACAAAGAGAATTGTCTCGGGGCAAGAGATGATTCCATTGGAATGCAGTATCTCATTCCCGGATGGAAATTCGATCCCAAGAAGCCCTGCCTTGTAAGATAAGCGGCAGACTGAGAGTTTCTTCTGCCTGCCCGGGCCGTGAGGGGGACGGCTGTGCAGGCAGAAGCAGAACAGAGAAAAAAGGATAAGGAGAGAAACTATGAGCGAATCAACGAGAATGCTTCTGGGGCTTGCCATCGGTATTATACTGATGATCATCCTTGTAATGAAGACAAAGATCCATACATTTATCGCCCTGCTGCTGGCAGCAGTCGTAACTGGTCTGATCGGGGGAATGTCACCGGCAGATGTCACACTTGCAGACGGAACGACTCAGGTAGGACTGCTCACTGCGATTGAGGACGGGTTCGGAAATACGCTGAAAAGCACAGGTATTATCATCGGTTTGGGGGTTATGATGGGCGGTATCCTGGAGAAATCCGGAGCTGCAGAGAAGCTGGCCTACAGTTTTATCCGGGCGGTTGGAAAGAAGAAAGAAGAGTGGGCACTGGCAATCACAGGATGGTTCATCTCCATTCCGGTATTCGCGGATTCTGCGATTGTCATCTTTGCACCTCTCTGCAAAGCGATTTCAAAGGTGACAGGAAAGTCGGTGATCGGACTCGCACTGGCACTTGCCTGCGGCCTTCAGCTGACACATTGTATGGTGCCGCCGACTCCGGGCCCGCTGACCGCAGCCGGAATGCTTAGTGTAGATGTAGGACAGATGATTATTGCAGGTGCAGTGCTGTCTATCCCAATGCTGTGTGTGGTTGTATTTTATGATAAATGGATTGGAAAACAGATCTATCAGATCCCGTTAAGTGACGGAACATTTGAGAGAAAACCGTATAAGAAAGAATATATCAAGTCCATGGAAGAACTGGAACGTCTGATGGGCGAGAAGAAACTTCCGCCCCTGTGGGCATCTATGGCTCCGATCGTAGTGCCTCTGATTATGATTCTTCTCAAGACGGTTGCTGATTTCGTGGGAATGGAAGATGGGATCATTTATACGCTGATCTCGCTGTTCGGCGAACCAGTGATCGCACTTGGGATCGGTACGGTACTGGCAATCTACGGCCTTGTAAAGAAAGAAGAGAATAAAACCGTTATCGGAATGATGGACGGCGCGATTAAAGATACAGGAATCATCATGCTGATCACAGGAGCCGGCGGGAGCCTCGGAAATGTGATCAAAGTCAGCGGGATCGGCGATGTCCTGGGAGAAGCTGTCATTAACTGGCCGATTCCGGCGATCCTCATCCCGTTTATCATCGCGGCACTGATGAGAATCGCTCTGGGATCCGCGACTGTTGCGATCACAACCGCGGCGTCTCTGACAGCGCCTCTGATGGCAGCCATCGGCGTCAGCCCGATTCTGCTTGCGCAGTCCTGCTGTATTGGAGCAATTTCATTCTCCTACTTTAATGACAGCGGTTTCTGGGTATTCAACGGGATGTTCGGTCTGACAGAGCTGAAAGACCAGGTTCGCTGCAAGACAGCGGTATCCATGATCATGGCCGGCGTTGGGATTGTAGAACTGATGATTGCACAGTTCATATTATAATCTGGCAGCAGTTCAGCGGTACTGTGTGCAGGTTGGCGAATGGTACGGCCTGAACTGCTGCAAAATCTGCGAGAAAAGGAGAGAGAAAAATGGCATTTGTACCAAGAGGAGTGATTCCTCCGATCATTACGCCTCTGACGGATGACGGAGAAGTGAATTATGATGTGTTAAGACAGATGGTGAATCATCTGATTGAGCAGGGGGTCCACGGGCTGTTCCCTCTGGGCACCACAGGGGAGTTTTATGCATTTGACGATGATACATATCGGAAGATCCTGGAAACCGTTGTCGACGAGACTAAAGGACGTGTTCCGGTATACGGAGGCGCAAACCATATTACCACAAGGGGCGTGATCCGGCTGGTGAAGATCTGCGAAGAAGTGGGCGTAGACGCGGTGTCTGTTCTGACCCCGATGTTTGTATCCCAGACACAGGATGAGCTGTATGCCTATTTTGCAGAGATCGCGGCAAGTACCTCGCTTCCGATCATCCTCTATAATAACAAGCCCAAGACAAATGTAACGATTGAGCCTGCTACTGTGGCAAAACTGGCTCAGATTGACAATATTGTGGCTGTCAAAGACAGCACGGGAGATATGACGAATGCGGCTGAGTATATCCGACTCACAAGGAATTGTGATAATTTCCATGTCCTTATGGGAAGAGATACGCTGATTTATGCAGCGCTCTGCTACGGGGCGAGCGGAGCCATCGCATCCTGCGCCAATGTAGCGCCAAGGATTGCGGCGGATATTTACGACAAATATATGGCCGGCGATCTGGCCGGTGCGCTGGAGGCACAGTTCACGCTGGCACCTCTGCGGATCGCATGCAATATGGGAACCTTCCCGGCTGTGATCAAGGAAGGACTGGTGCAGGAAGGCATCCCGGTAGGCAAATGTCTGGCTCCGATCGCAGAGCTGAAACCAGAAGAAAAAGAGAAGCTGCATCAAGTTCTGGAAGACATGGGCCTGGTATAAGGCTGGGATGCCAAATATAGAACCGATCAGACAGAAACCAGATCAAATCTAAATCGGGAGCCTGCCGCGCCGTTGATATTCTGCTAGATATATCAGCGGTGCGGCAGGCTCCCTTTTCCTACTTATTCCTGAATATTCGTGGTGTAGTCCAGGCCTCCGTCCTCAGCCAGCGACACATTGATTACCGTGTTTTCCGGGATCAGTCCGTCGAAATATCCGGATTCCGTATTCCCGGACGGAAGGACGCAGGAGAAGCTGACCGAGGTCAGAGCAGTGTCAAGATCCTCTTCGGAGACAGAGATGGAAGCAGTGTCGCCTTTGGCGATAGAATCCAGACTGTACTTCTGTTTCCCGCACTGCAGAGAAACATCGGATAAAGGAAGTCCCGTATGATTGCGGATGGAGATCGTCCAGGCTGAAACAGCTTCATTTTCTGCCTGCGCACTGCATCCTGCCAGGGAGAAAAGACTGAGAAACAGCACAATTATGATGGGATATTTATAGATGTGTTTTTTCAATATCGTCATAAAATTACATTTCCTTTCTGTTTTTCAGATGCTATGATTATCGTATCACGAAAAACAGAACACTGTACAGGGGGAAACCGCCAAAAAAAGACGATGAACAGAAAAAGCGGTGGGTGAGCTGCATTTTGCGTACCAACGCGCGGAGAGGAGACAGAGAAGAAATGAAAAGATTCATACAATTGAAAGATGGAAGGAAGATGCCGGGACTCGGCATGGGAACCTGGTATATGGGCGATGACCCGGGGAAAGAAGCGGCGGAGGCGGACGCCGTCCGTGCCGGGATCAATGCAGGCGTTACCCTGATCGATACCGCAGAAATGTATGGAAGCGGACGGTCCGAGCGCCTGGTCGGGAAAGCGATAAAGGGCTGTACAAGAGAGGAACTGTTCCTTGTGTCCAAAGTACTGCCAAACAATGCAGGGAGGCGGAACATCTTCACCAGCCTGGAACATACACTTGCGCGGCTTGGCACCGATTATCTGGACCTGTATCTTCTGCACTGGCGAGGCAGCGTGCCGCTTCGAGAAACAGTAGAATGCATGGAAGAACTTACAGCCCGGGGGAAAATCAGAGGATGGGGAGTGTCCAATCTGGATAAAAATGATATGGAAGAACTATTCCGCGTGCCCGGCGGAGAAAACTGTCTGGTCAACCAGGTGCTTTACCACCTGGGATCAAGAGGTATCGAATACGATCTTCTTCCATGGATGGAGGCACATAACGTGGCGTGCATGGCATACTGCCCGCTGGCCCAGGCGGGTTCCCTGCGCAGAGGCCTGATCCAGTCAGAAACAGTGAAAAAAATTGCAGAAAAACATAACATCACCCCATTACAAGTACTGCTCGCATTCGATCTGCTCAAAGACAACGTAATTCCCATTCCGAAGAGCAGCAGCCGGGAGCACACACTGGAAAATGCGGCAGCGCTGGAGGTGGAACTGGACGAAGAAGACAGAGAAAGACTCAATCAGGCCTTCCCTGCACCAGATCATCCAACGTGGCTGGATATCGTATAAAAGGTGCCTGTCACTTTTGCAAAGGGGACAGGCACCTTTGCGGAGAAAATCCAGAATATTCTGAAAAAGGAGGGCGCTTATGAAACAGTTATTTACAAGATGGGGCAGGGTTCTTGACAAGCATCATGTTCTTCCGGAGTATCCGCGGCCGCTTTTGGTGAGAACTGATTATACGAATCTGAATGGTGTGTGGGAATATGCTTTTACGAAGTCGTATCGGACCCCGGAATGTTATGAGGGGGAGATTGTGGTTCCGTTTTCGCCGGAGTGTGTCCTTTCTGGCGTGGAGAGGCAGCTGATGCCGGATGAATATTTATGGTACCGAAGGTGTTTCGTGCTGGATGGCTGGACAGAGAGGAGGAAGAAGGGGCGCAGGCTGCTTCTGCATTTTGGCGCGGTAGATCAGTCCTGTGTTATATTGGTGAATGGAAAGCGGATTGCAGCCCACACCGGCGGCTACCTTCCCTTTGAGGCGGAGATGACGGATTTTGTGCATGAGGGGGAGAATGAACTGACAGTGGCGGTTAAGGATTTGACGGATACTTCCTACCATGCAAGGGGCAAGCAGCGGCTGAAACGGGGCGGGATGTTCTATACTGCCCAGAGTGGGATCTGGCAGACGGTATGGATGGAAGAGGTTCCCGGAGAATATATCCGTCGAATCGAGACGGCTCCGGATCTTGGAAATGGGTCTGTGAGGATCACAGTGGAGTCGGAGCAGGATATGGAGGTGAACATCCGGATCCGCAGGCCGAAGATCTATCCGGAACCTATGCGGATGCCGGAGGAGATGTCCCAGACCGGCGAAGCAATCGCGGAGGTATCGGGAAGAACCAACCAGGAGATCGAAGTTTTACTTCCGCAGATCAGTCCGTGGACTTGTGAAGCTCCTTATCTTTATTATTTTACAGTACAGATGGGCGATGATCTGGCGGTAAGTTATTTCGCTATGCGGAAGTTCTCCGTGGAGGCGGATGCCGATGGAATTCCCCGGATCTGTCTGAATGGAAAGGTACAGTTCCAGAAAGGGGTGCTCGACCAGGGCTACTGGCCGGACGGATTTTACACGGCTCCGTCCGATGAAGCGCTGATCTTCGATATACAGGGCATGAAAGAGATGGGGTTCAACATGGTGCGCAAGCATGTGAAGATCGAGCCTCAGAGGTGGTACTATCACTGTGACCGGCTGGGGATTGTCGTCTGGCAGGACATGGTAAATGGAGGCGGTGTGTATCAGTACTGGCTTGTCACTTATCTGGCCACCATCCTGTCCTGGAGAAAGATACATATCAAAGATCGGTATACAGGACTCCTGGCACGGAAGGAAAAAGCGGGGAAACTGGAGTTTGCAAAAGAGGTGAAAGATACGATTCGATCGCTCAAAGGACATCCGTCCATTGCTGTGTGGGTGATTTTCAACGAGGGCTGGGGACAGTTTCAGACCAAAGATATGATAGACATCGCGAGAAACCTGGATCCGGACCGGCTCATCGATGGAGCCAGCGGATGGTTCGACCAGGGCGGAGGGGATTTCAGAAGTATCCATAACTACTTTTTCAAACTGGAAGTGCAGCCGGATCCGGAACGCGCGGTTGTCTTGTCAGAGATCGGAGGATATACGTTCTGTGAGAAGGGGCATTCCGCCTGCGATAAGTCCTATGGATACAGGGATTATAAGGACAGGGAATCTCTGCAGCTGGCGTTTGGGGAGCTGACGAAGAGAATCGAAGACTTGATCCCCGAAGGCCTTTGCGCCAGCATTTATACACAGTGGTCGGATATTGAGGAGGAGGTCAACGGCATCTGGACTTATGACCGGGAGGTTCAGAAAATTCTTTGAAAAGCAGAATCCGGACTGTTTTTTGCCCCATTTTTCGAAATATGTGATATAATCTTCACGCTGGCAGCAGAAGCGCAGAAGCGGACGGAGTCTGTCTGCAGGAATGCGGCACTGCTGCGCCGGCCGCGCGGTTTTGCGCGGGAAGGATGACGAAAGAGGAGGAATTTTCATTGAACAGCAGTCATTTTTCAAGTTTGATTAACGACTTTCAGCAGGGAATCTTCGGGGCGCTGAATGAGAAGAAGGAAGAATTATTAAGAGAAGGAAGAACCGTATACAATCTGTCCGTGGGAACGCCGGATTTTAAACCCGCGCCTCACGTAATGAAAGCAATGCAGGATGCCTGCGGGAAGGCAGAGAACTATAAATATTCCCTGGCAGATCTGCCGGAACTTCTGGAAGCGGTGCAGTACCGCTATGAGAAACGATTTGGAGTGCATGTAGAGACGGATGAGATCATGTCTGTCTATGGCTCTCAGGAAGCAATGGCTCATATCGGCCTGGTGTTCTGCGATCCGGGAGATGTAGTCCTGGTGCCCAATCCGGGATACCCGATGTTCGAAATGAGCGGGATCATGGCAAGGGCGAATGTGGCATACTATACGATCAAAGAGGAGAACGGATACCTTCCGGACCTGGACGAGATTCCGGAGAATGTTCTGAAACGGACGAAATATATGATGGTGTCCTATCCTCTGAATCCGGTCTGCGTCTGTGCGCCGGATGAGTTTTATCCGAGACTGATCGAGTTCGCGAAGAAGCATGATATCATCATTGTGCACGACAATGCTTATTCCGATATTACATTTACGGAGAAGCCGGGAAGGTCATTCCTGTCATTTGAAGGAGCGAAAGATGTGGGCGTGGAGTTCTATTCCCTGTCCAAGTCTTATAATCTGACCGGAGCGAGAATATCATTTGTAGTCGGCAACAAAGACATTATCAGCAAGTTCCGCCTGCTCCGCTCGCAGATCGATTATGGTCTGTTCTATCCGGTACAGTATGCGGCGATTGCGGCACTCACGGGACCGGATGACTTTATTGAAGAGCAGAGACAGCAGTATACAGCCCGCTGTCATGCACTGTGCGGAGGACTGAGAAGCATCGGCTGGAATGTCCCTGACAGTCAGGGGACGATGTTCGTGTGGGCAAAGATTCCGGACGGATTCGAGTCATCGGCAGATTTCTGTATGAAGCTTATGGAGAAGACCGGAGTGATCGTAACGCCGGGAAGTGCGTTCGGAAGCAATGGGGAAGGTTATGTGAGAATGGCCCTTGTGGTGGATGAACCGACCATCCGCGAGGTAATTCGTGTGCTGGATGAGTCCGGCATATTCCGCAGATAATCCGCAAAACAGCAAGAGGAGGTAATGAGAGATGGAGTATCAGGAAGCGATTCAAAATGCGAGAGGAAATATCGGACCGTTCTGTAAAGCATGTCCGGTATGCAACGGGGCAGCATGTAAGAATACAATGCCCGGACCAGGGGCAAAGGGAAGCGGGGATCTTGCTGTGCGCAATTACCAGAAATGGCAGGAGATCCGTATCAACATGGATACGATCTGCGGGCAGAAGACTCTGGATACGAAGACAGAACTGTTCGGCAAGACCTTTGACTATCCGTTCTTTGCAGGCCCGGTGGGCGCTGTGAAGCTGCATTATGGCGACCGCTATTCCGATCAGGAATATAATGAGATTCTGCTGAAGGGATGTGCCCAGAGCAATATCGCGGCTTTTACAGGAGACGGAACGGACTATCGCGTAATGATTGAAGCTACATCTGCGATTGAAAAGCTCGGAGGGCAGGGAATTCCCACAGTGAAGCCCTGGGATCTGGGAACGATCCGGGAGAAGATGGAACTGGTGAAGAAGTCAGGCGCATTTGCGGTAGCCATGGATATCGACGCGGCAGGGCTGCCGTTCCTTCAGAACTTAAATCCGCCGGCAGGAAGTAAGTCTGTAGAAGAGTTAAAGGAGATCGTGAAGATCGCAGAGATTCCGTTTATTCTGAAGGGAATTATGACGCCGAAGGCGGCACTGAAAGCCATGGAAGCCGGTGTGCAGGGGATTGTTGTGTCGAACCACGGCGGACGTGTTCTGGACCAGTGTCCGGCAACGGCAGAGGTCCTTCCGTCGATCGTGAAGGCAGTGGACGGACAGATCCGTGTATTTGTGGACGGCGGCATCCGGACAGGCATTGATGTGTTCAAAGCGCTGGCCCTGGGAGCTGACGCTGTGCTGATCGCAAGACCGTTTGTGACAGCAGTGTACGGCGGCCAGGAGGAAGGGGTCGTCGGATATGTGAATAAGATCGGGGCAGAACTCAAGGATACGATGAAAATGTGCGGTGCATATTCGGTCCGTGAGATCAGCCGTGATATGATATGGAATGAAACATCATGGAGGATGGCAGATGAAGAGAGTTGCAAAGTTTGAGAAAGTAAGCCTGGAACAGTTACGGGAGGCCTGGACTGATACATTCGGCCCGGCAGAAGAAGGGACTGTGGAGGAAATCTATCAGAAGATCCGGCTGCCCCGGCGCGCAACCGCCGGCAGCGCGGGATACGACTTTTTCGCTCCGGTGTCTTTCACACTGAATCCGGGAGAGACGATCAAGATTCCTACAGGCATCCGGGCGTGGATGGAACCGGGCTGGGTATTGAAATGTTATCCCAGAAGCGGCCTGGGATTTAAGTACCGGCTGCAGCTGAACAATACGGTGGGAATCATTGACAGTGATTATTATGATTCCGATAATGAAGGGCATATTTTCTCCAGAATCACCAATGACAGCAACGAAGGGAAAACAGTAGAGATTCGCGGCGGAGAGGGATTCATGCAGGGGATCTTCGTGGAGTACGGGATTACACTGGACGATGAGGCGACGGAGATCCGCAACGGAGGTTTCGGAAGTACCACACAGCAGGCCGAATAGGCATGCCTGGATACAGCTTACAAAAATGTAAGTGCATGACAGAAAACGTAAGAAAATATGATGGAAGAACACAGAAGGATCCGTTATACTGTGCATGTAGCAGAAGAGAAAGCGGCCAAAAAGCGGCAGCAGTACGAAAGGCGGGAAATGGCAGTATGAAATGGATCAAACGATTGTGTTCTTTCATTTTTTTATGCGCAGTGATTGCAGGAGGTACTCTGGCAGTCCTGGGATATCAGGATTATCGGGAGGCGCTGGAGACAAAGAGCGTGGAAGAGATGGCAGCAGAGATTGAATCCATCGATCATTACACGACGCTGGATGAACTGCCTCAGACATATATTGACGCGGTGCTGTCTGTGGAGGATAAGCGGTTTTACCGTCACCCGGGCATTGATCCCATTGCCATCGGGAGAGCGCTGGTGAATGATATCCGGGCCGGAGCATATGTGGAAGGTGGAAGTACCATTACTCAGCAGCTTGCGAAGAATCAGTACTTCACCCAGGAGAAGAAAGTTGTAAGGAAAGCAGCGGAGATGTTTATGGCTTTCAAGATGGAATCGGTTTTGGATAAGGATAAGATTTTGGAATTGTATGTAAATTCTATTTTCTTCGGGAACGGATATTACTGTGTGGCGGATGCTTCCTGGGGATATTTCGGGAAGCCGCCGTCAGAGATGAATTTCGATGAGTGTACCTTGCTGGCGGGGATCCCCAACGCCCCTACGAACTATAATCCGGTGGCAAGCCCGGAACTGGCCAGAGAGCGTCAGGCACAGGTGATTGAGAAAATGAAGAAGGCAGGATATCTGCAAACAGAAAATTAAAAAACAGCAGAGGAATCTCTGAATCCGCGCATAATGCGGGGAGAAAAGGGCACTCTAATCATAGTGCATTATCATTTATATCACGGCACACCGGCGCGGCGTTTCGCGGCAGCGTGAGAGCTGAACCGGCAGTTCCATAAAAGAGGAGTTGCTCTATGGTAGAGAAGAACACGAAGAAGCTCAGCGCTTCATTTGAAGAAAATATCAGAACTATGAATGAGATCCTGCCGGTGAAAGAGAGCTTTGATATCATACGGCGGGAGATGATCATTGGCGGGAAGGCGTCCGTATTCTACTACATTGACGGGTTCATTAAAGACGAAGCAATGCTGAAGCTTATGGATTCCTTCCTTTCTGTTGCGGAGGAAGATATGCCGCAGGATGCGGAAGGATTTCTTCAGAAAAATGTGCCTTATGTAGAGGTGGACCTGCTGGAAGACTTCGATCAGGCAGTCCGTAATGTTCTCTCAGGTGCGGCCTGTCTGTTCATTGACGGATACAAAGAATGTATTAATATCGACTGCCGGACCTATCCGGCGAGAAGTGTAGATGAGCCGGATAAGGACAAATCCCTGCGTGGATCCAGAGATGGTTTCGTGGAGACGATTGTATTTAATACAGCACTGATGCGCCGCAGGATCCGCGATCCTCACCTGATTATGGAGATGACAGAAGCAGGGCAGGCTTCCAGGACAGATATCGCGATCTGTTATATGAGCGATCGGGTGGATCAGGAGCTTCTGAAGAATCTGAAAGAGCGGATCGAGAGTCTGAAGCTCGGAGACCTGCGGATGAACCAGCAGAGCCTTGCGGAAGCTCTCTTTAAGCGGAAATGGTTCAACCCGTTCCCCAAGTTTAAATATACAGAACGGCCAGATACGGCAGCAGCCTGCCTGCTGGAGGGGAAGGTCGTGATCCTGGTGGATAATTCGCCCGCTGCCATGATTCTGCCCACGTCGATTCTGGATATGATCGAAGAGGCCAATGATTACTATTTCCCTACCCTGACCGGGATCTATCTGAAAACAACGCGGACACTGATTACGATTGCCACGGTATTTTTCACACCGCTTTACCTGCTGTTCATGCAGAATCAGCAATGGCTTCCGGAAGTGTTCGAGTTCGTCGCTGTGCGTGATACCGTGAATATTCCGCTGATCTTTCAGTTCCTCCTTCTGGAACTGTCCATTGACGGTCTGCGGCTGGCTGCTATGAACACGCCTACGATGCTGAGTACGCCATTGAGTGTTATTGCCGGAATTGTGATGGGAGAATTCTCGGTACAGTCGGGATGGTTTAACTCAGAAGTAATGCTTTATATGGCATTTGTAGCTGTGGCTAACTATACACAGCCGAACTTTGAACTTGGATATGCGCTGAAGTTTATGCGTCTGATGCTCCTTGTTCTGACGGCGGTACTGAATCTGTATGGATTTATCATCGGCTGCATTCTGGTGCTGTGCTTCCTGATTTTTAATAAAACACTTTCCGGCAGGAATTATATGAATGTGAAGCTGAATTAAGGATGTCTGCTCCTAAGGCCGGCACAGATCAGCCGGCCTTAGGCATATAGGTAAACTATAAACTAAGATATTTATACAGATGTATAAATCTGTAAATTTTTTTGCTTAATGTACAAAAAGGTGGTATGATAAGACGGTAGATCAGAAAAATCAGGCAATATGAATGCAGGAGGATTTGAAAATGAGAGACTATGTGATCACAGTGAACAGTACGGTGGATCTGCCGAAAGAGTGGCTTGAGGAACGCCACGTGCCGGTAGTTCCGCTGAAATATACGATAGACGGAGAGACCTATACAGATATGGAGGGGCTGTCCGCCAAAGAGTTTTTTGCCAAACTCAGAGAAGGGAAGATGTCCGTCACATCCCAGGTCAATCCGGAAGAAGCGGCCGAACTGCTGGAACCCTACGTGAAAGAAGGAAAGGATGTGCTCCATCTGGGATTCTCGTCCGGATTAAGCGGTACACTCAACAGTATGAAAATCGCCGGCGAGATGCTGGAAGAGAAGTATCCGGAGGCGAAGGTGATCGTGATCGATACGCTGTGCGCATGCCTGGGCGAAGGCCTTCTGCTGCACAAAGCCCTTCAGGAAAAAGGAAAGGGAAAGACGATTGAGGAAGTGGCGCAGTGGGTGGAAGACAACAAGCTTCACATCTGTCATGATGTGACGGTGGACGATCTGAATCACCTTCACAGAGGCGGCCGGGTCTCTAAGACAACAGCCGTGCTTGGTACACTTGTCCAGATCAAACCGATTATACATATGGATAACAATGGGAAACTCCAGGTAATCGGGAAAGAACGGGGAAGGAAGAAATCCCTCAATAAGATCGTGGACATGGCGGCTGAACAGGCAAAAGGCTGGGACAATGACATCATCATGATCACCCATGGGGACTGTATTGAGGACGCAGAATATGTGGAAAAACTGGTCAGAGAGAAGATGGGAATCGACAATATTCTGATCCATAATATCGGAACGGTTATCGGAAGCCATACAGGCCCGGGAGTAGTCGCTGTGTTCTGTATGGGGAATGAACGATAGAAAAAATAAAGAGAACAGCAGTGAAAAAGAGAATCCCGCTTGTCAGGATTCTCTTTTGTATATGAACGATACCCTCTCTTTATCGACCGTGTGTGCTCTCGTAAAGAGAGGGGATGAACGCTGAGAAAAACAAGATCTCATTCGGCCAGGGATTCCCAGATCTCATACAGTGTTTCCAACCGTGCTTCATTGGCCGTTCGCTCGGAAGCGAGTTCCTGGCAGCGGACAGAGTTGGAGTAAACTTCTTCCAGAGTCATTTCCTGATCGATGGCAGCGTTGCGCTCTTCCAGTCTGCTGATTTCTTCTTCGGTCTTTTTCAGATCGTTTCTGCGCTTGCGTTCCCTTGCCTGCTGTTCTTTCTGTTCCTGCCAGCTGAGCTTGGAGACAGAAGCAGCTTCCTGTACAGGAGAGCCGGCCTCGTCTCTTCCCGATGACAGGGCGCCTCCGGAACCGGAAGAGGGGCTCGCGGATCCTGCGCGGCCGTTGGTATAAGCCCGGGTGAGTTCTTCCTTCTTCTCCAGATAGTAATCATAGTTTCCGATGTAGTTCACGAATGTCTGATTCACCAGTTCCAGGATCCTCGAGGCAGTACTGTTAATAAAATAACGGTCATGGGAGACATAAAGCACTGTCCCGCTGTAGTTGTTCAGTGCCTCCTCGAGAATCTCTTTGGAGGCGATGTCCAGATGGTTGGTAGGCTCATCGAGGATGAGGAAGTTCGCCTCGGAGAGCATCAGCTTCGCAAGGGAAACCCGGCCTTTCTCACCGCCGCTTAAGGAGCGGATCTCCTGGAACACTTCGTCGCCTGTGAACTGAAATGCAGCAAGCGTATTGCGGATCTCCGTGTTCGTAAGCAACGGATATGCGTCTGAGATCTCCTCAAAGATCGTCTTCTCATCATGGAGAACATGATGTTCCTGGTCATAGTATCCGATCTGTACATTGGCCCCCAGGGTAAAGGAACCGGTATCAGCGGTCTGGACCTGGTTGAGAATCTTAAGAAGCGTCGTCTTGCCGGTGCCGTTATCGCCGATGACAGCCACATGCTCTCCACGCTTGATCTCAAAAGCTACATCACGGAACAGAACCTGGCCGTCGAACTGTTTCGACAGTCCTTCAACCGTCAGAACATCATTTCCGCTGATGCGGGATGGCTCCAGAGAAAAGTGCATCTCCCGGGCCGCCTCGGCCGGTTTTTCAATGGGGGTCATCTTTTCCAGCATCTTCTCACGGCTCTCGGCGCGGCGGATGGATTTCTCACGGTTAAACGAGCGCAGCTTCTCGATCACAGCCTGCTGATGGCGGATCTCACGCTGCTGGTTAAAGTATTCTTTGAGTCTTGCGTCGCGCAGCTGCTGTTTCTTCTCGGAATAGGCTTTATAGTTTCCCATATACATGCGGAGTTCTCCGTTTTCGATCTCCACAACCTTCGTTACCACGCGGTTAAGAAAATAACGATCATGGGAGACGATGAAAACCGCTCCGGTATAATTGATCAGATAAGTCTCCAGCCATGCAATCGAATTCAGATCCAGATGGTTGGTGGGCTCGTCCAGCAGAAGGATGTCCGGACAGGTGAGCAGAAGTTTGCCCAGAGCAACCCGTGTTTTCTGGCCGCCGGAGAGCGTGTCCGTCTTCTTGCCGAAATCTTCTTCCGAGAAACCAAGCCCTTTGAGCACACCTGCGATCTCACTTTCACAGGCGTATCCGTTCCGTGCCTCGAACTCAGACTGAAGCCGGTTGTATGTTTCCAGACGGCTTTCCAGTTCACTTCCGGACAGAGATCGGATCTCCAGCTCGATGGACCGGATCCGATTCTCCATCTCGAAGATCTCCGCTTTCGCACTTTTCAGTTCTTCGTAGATTGTCCCTCCGGGAAGGAGATGCTGATGCTGGGCCAGATATCCGATCGTTTTTCCCTTGGCCAGAGTGATGGTTCCTCCGTCCAGGGGCTCCTCGTTCATGATCATTTTCAGTATGGTAGATTTTCCGGCTCCGTTGACACCGACCAGCGCGGCCTTTTCACGCTCTTCGATATGGAAAGAGCCGCCCCGCACGATGACACGTTCGCCGAATGATTTATCAATATTATGACATGCAAGTATCATGCCAGTCCTCCTCTCGGTAATCAGCTATGATAGTTCTGTCCACAAAATGCCGGCGTCAAGCAGCTGTCTGCTCCTTATGCAAGCATCAGGCAGCCGCATAAAGCAGCCGGCCTTAAGCATACGTGTGAACTGTAACATATTATAGCGGAATGAAACATAAATAAAAAGTAAAAATTGACATAATATTAACTATTTTATATAATAAAAAAGGCAGAAATATGAAGGAACAGAATGAGTATAATGGATGGTGATCAGATGGAACATAGAAAAATATCCCGGGCGGTAATCTCAAGGCTTCCAAGATACTACAGATATCTCGGTGATCTTCTGGAAGCAGGAGTGGAAAGGATTTCCTCAAATGACTTGAGCAAAAAGATGCATGTCACAGCGTCTCAGATCCGCCAGGACCTGAATAATTTCGGAGGATTCGGGCAGCAGGGATATGGTTACAATGTGAAATACCTCTATACAGAGATCGGTAAGATCTTAGGACTTGACAAGACGCATAATTTCATTATCATCGGAGCCGGCAATCTGGGACAGGCACTTGCCAATTACGCTTCCTTTGAGAGAAGCGGCTTCGTGCTCAAAAGCCTGTTTGATGTAAATCCCCGTCTGGAAGGGATGTCTATCCGAGGCATCCAGGTTCGAATGATGGATGAGCTTGTAGACTTTCTCCAGAACAATGACATCGAAATTGCCGCACTGACGATTCCGCGTTCGAAGGCAGTGGAAGTGGCAGATATCCTTGTGGAAAACGGGATCAAGGCAATCTGGAATTTCGCTCATACAGACTTGAATCTTCCGAAGGATGTGATTATAGAGAGTGTACATCTCTCCGATAGTCTGATGAAACTGTCCTATAATGTGAATCAGCGTGAAGAAGGACGCAGAAAATAAAAACACAAATTCAACATGATACGAGGATCACCCCGCAGCCTGCTGCGGGGTATCTTGCGATCAGAGAAAGGCTGGTGAAACAGATGAGATATCTGCCGGATGGAACACAGATGAAAGCAGCAGATACTTATACCATCCAGGAGCTTGGGATCCCCTCGCTTGTACTGATGGAGCGTGCGGCTCTTGGTGTGGTGCAGGTGATGGAAGAGCGGGGAATGGATCTGACACGGGCGTTGATTGTATGCGGCAGCGGGAACAATGGCGGAGACGGGTTTGCCGCTGCACGGCTTCTGTCAGAAAAGGGCCTCACTCCGGAGGTATTGTTCGCGGGAAGGGAGTCTTCCCTGAGCGAAGAGTGCGCTGTTCAGAAAAGAATTGTGGAGAAACTGGGAATTCCGGTATTCACTGAATTGCCGGAACAGGAATATACTGTTATCATCGACGCCGTATTCGGAGTGGGATTGAGCAGGGAGATATCCGGGAGATACCTGGAAGTGATTGAATGGATGAATGCGCAGCCGGGGAGGAAAGCAGCCATTGATATTCCGTCCGGTGTGTGCGCCCGCACAGGCCGGATCCTGGGAACGGCATTTCAGGCAGAACTTACAGTGGCCATGGCGTGCGTGAAGCTGGGGTGCGAGCTGTATCCCGGGAAATCCGCCGCAGGAGAAACCGCGGCAGTGCAGATCGGCATCAGTCCGGCGTATTTCCAGGGGGACCGGCGGGTATGCTTTACGTATGACCGGGAAGATCTTCCGCTGCTGCTGCCTCCGCGCAGAGCAGACTCTCATAAGGGAACTTACGGCAGAGTGCTGATGATCACAGGAAGCAGCGGCATGGCAGGAGCGGCCTGCCTGGCTGGCTGGGCCGCATATGGCACGGGCGCAGGACTGATTCAGATCTATACAGCGCAGGATAACAGGCAGATTCTGCAGGAGGCGCTTCCGGAAGCGATCGTGACCTGTTATGAAGATTATGATAGAGAAATCCATGCAGAACTTCTCGCTTGGGCAGATGTGATCTGCATCGGATGCGGACTGGGGAAGAGCCGTGTGTCAGAACAGCTGCTGATCCAGACCTTGAAATATCTTGAAACCAACGAGAAACCTTGTATTATTGATGCAGACGGGCTGAATCTTCTGAGCACACAGATGGAGCAGCTGGAAGCTCTGGACGACAGAGAGGTACCGGTGATTCTGACGCCGCATATGAAAGAGATGTCAAGACTGACAGGAAAGAGCGTGGAATGGATCGCAGAGAACCGACAGGAGGTTCTGGATGAATTTGTCAGCCGGTATCCGGCCGTGTGTGTGCTGAAGGACAGCAGGACCATGGCGGCTCAGAAGGAGCACCCCACGTTCGTGAATCTGGCAGGAAACAGTGCGATGGCCAAGGCCGGATCCGGAGATGTGCTGGCAGGTGTGATCACCGGGCTTGCCGCCCAGGGAATGGATCCCTTTGACAGCGCGGCTCTGGGGGTATATCTTCATGCCTGCGGGGGAGACGAAGCCTGGAGAAGAAAAGGAAGCTACAGTGTTCTGGCCAGGGATCTGATCGCCGGCGTGGAGGAGTGCATGGCACAGGCAGAGCGCTGTGGGAGAACATCTGCGGCAGTGTAAGGCGGCAGAATGACAGTACAAGAAAGCAGAGGAGAAGCAGGAAAATGAATCAGCATAACAGAGTATGCGCGGAGATTGATCTCGATGCCATCTCATATAATATGGAACAGATGAAGAACAGAATCGGAGCAGGCGCCCGCCTGATCGCAGTAGTGAAGACCGACGGATACGGTCATGGGGCAGTCCCGATTGCCCGCATGTTTGAGCAGGTTCCGTATGTGTGGGGATACGCGGTGGCCTGCCTGGAAGAAGCGGCCGCGCTGCGGGACAGCGGCATCCGGAAACCGATTCTTGTTCTGGGCTGTGTGTTCCCGGATCAGTATGAAGAGATGGTGCGCCGGGAGGTCCGGCCGGCGGTCTACACAGAAGAGATGGCAGAAGGGATGTCTCAGGAAGCTGTCCGGCAGAACCGAACAGTCTATTTTCATATCAAGATCGACACCGGGATGGGGAGAATCGGATTCCCGGTGAAGGAAGAGAGCGTGTCTGCGGTGGAGCGGATCAGCAGACTCCCACATGTATGTCTGGAAGGGATGTTCACCCATTTTGCCAAAGCAGACGAGAAGGATAAGACGTATACACAGATCCAGCATGAACGGTTTCTTTGGATGAAGGATCAGATGGAGAAGCGGAAGATCCCGATTCGTTACTTTGACTGTGACAACAGTGCGGGGATCATTGATTTCCCGGATATGAAGCACGATCTCGCCCGTGCGGGAATCTCGACTTACGGCATGTATCCGTCTGACGAAGTGAAGAAAGAAGCGATTTCGCTGCGGCCGGCCCTGTCTTTAATCAGCCATGTGACCTATGTTAAAGATGTGGAGCCGGGAACACCGATCAGTTACGGCGGAACGTTTGTGGCGCCGGAGAAGATGCGTGTGGCGACGATTCCCGTTGGGTACGGGGACGGGTACCCCAGATCTCTGTCCAATCAGGGCGAGGTTCTCATTCACGGAAAGCGCGCGAGAATCCTGGGCCGGGTATGCATGGACCAGTTTATGGTGGATGTGACCCATATCCCGGAAACTGCATTTATGGATCCGGTCATCCTGGTGGGGAAAGACGGGGAGGATCAGATCACGGTGGAAGAACTCTCCCGGCTGAGCGGCAGATTCAACTATGAATTCGTGTGCTGCCTGGGCAAACGGATTCCGCGGGTCTACAGACGAGAGGGGAAGCTTCTGGAAGAGACAGCGCTTTGAAGTTCTGAGATTCCGGTATCTGCGGCGCCGTCATCTTCTGAATACATCCGATGAATCAGGGAATACTAAAGTATGCAGTGCAGCGGTATTTGATACCCTGCGCCGGATGATTAGTATGAGAATCGGAGAGTGGACAGATTGGTGATCAGACGAGGCGATATATTTTATGCAGATTTAAGTCCCGTGATCGGGTCAGAACAAGGCGGAGTACGTCCGGTTCTGATTATACAGAATAATGTGGGGAACAGGCACAGCCCGACAGTGATCTGCGCGGCGATTACATCGAAGATGAATAAAGCAAAACTCCCTACGCACATTGAAATCAGTACCAAGGATTATCGGATTGTGAAGAATTCCGTGATCTTGCTGGAGCAGATCCGTACGATTGACAAGCAGAGACTCAAAGAATATGTATGTCACATTGACGGAACTATGATGCGGAAAGTGAATCAGGCGATTCGGGTCAGCCTGGAGCTTTCTACATAAGTCATGGAATTCTTTACAGAAACGGAAAAGAATGATAAAATTGAGAAGCACGAAATAGAAAAAGGAGAAATTGAAAGATGTCAGGACATTCAAAATTTGCGAATATCAAGCATAAAAAAGAGAAGAATGACGCTGCAAAGGGCAAGATCTTCACTAAGATCGGCCGTGAGCTGGCGGTTGCCGTGAAGGAAGGCGGCGGACCGGATCCGGCGAACAACAGCCGTCTGCGCGACGTGATCGCTAAGGCGAAGTCCAACAATATGCCCAATGATACGATCGAGAGAAATATTAAAAAGGCTGCAGGAGAAGGCTCGGGAGATAATTACGAGCATATTACATATGAAGGGTACGGTCCCAACGGAACAGCGATTATTGTCAAGACGCTGACGGACAACAAGAACCGTACGGCTTCAAACGTGAGAAACGCGTTCACGAAAGGAAGCGGAAATGTAGGTACGCCAGGATGCGTGTCCTTTATGTTCGATGAAAAGGGTCAGATCTTCGTGGCAAAAGAAGACTGCTCTATGGATGCGGATGAGCTGATGATGTTTGCCCTTGACGCAGGCGCGGAGGACTTTGTGGAAGATGAGGAGAGCTTTGAGATTCTGACAGCGCCGGAGACGTTCAGTGATGTCCGTCTGAAGCTGGAAGAAGCCGGAATCGTTATGGCGGAGGCCGAAGTGACCATGATTCCTCAGACGTATGTAGAGCTGACGAACGAGGAGGATATCCGGAACATTCAGAAAACACTGGATCTTCTTGATGAGGACGATGACGTCCAGGATGTATACCACAACTGGAATGAATAAGAAATGCAGTCTGAAAACTGAAGCAAAGCGGGGAAATCGAAATGGAGATAACAGCGCTGCAGAATGAGCTGAAGAAGCTGTACCGTGTGACGCTGACATATGAATTCCACAAGGCCACTTATGAGAAGAAGATGGAGGCTCTGAAGGAGGAGTATGCCGGGCTCCTGGAAGAAACTGCCCGTCTCTGTGACAGATCGTCTGACAACAGAGCGAAAATCGCTGCCTGCATTCCGGAGGAAGCTATGGAAGATCTTGGGAAAGTGACTTCCAAGCGCAGGCGGAAGATCCGGCTGCTGGATCACAAGATGAACCTGGTTTCCTGGTTCCTTCCGCTTTTGGGTGAGATCCCATCCGTGTATGCAGGAGAACTGGCGGGAATGACTGCAGAGAACTGGAATCTAAGGATGCCGGAGGAAAAGATCGGGTGCCCCACTTACACAAATATCCGCAGCGGGTTTCAAAGAGATGTCTCCTGTTATATTACGACAGCGGTATGCAGAAGCCTTGGGAAACCGGATGACTGCCATGAGCTGACGGTACTGAGAAAGTACCGGGACAGCTTTCTGATGGCAGATGAGGAAGGCAGAAGGATTGTCAGCGAATATTATAATATCGCTCCCACCATTGTGAAACGGATCAATCGCAGGCAAGACGCGGATGCGATTTATTACAGGATCTGGAACGAGTATTTAAGTCCCTGCATCTTCCTGGCAGAACAGGGAGAGAATGCGGCGTGCAGGGAGAAGTATACGGAAATGGTGCGGGGACTGGAGGCAGAGTATCTGTATCTGAAGCCTTGCATGGAACAGAGTCGGATCAGCGGAAAATGACACGACAGTCACAATGCCCGCAGATAGCCGAACCAAACGGCTGCTGCAGGATTTACAGAAGGAGAAAGACAGATGAGTGATTATAGGATTGAAACAAAATGTATACAGTCAGGATACGAGCCGGGGAACGGTGAGGCGAGAGTTCTTCCGATCTATCAGAGTACGACGTTCCGCTATACAAGCAGCGAACAGATGGGAAGACTCTTTGATCTGGAAGAAGCGGGATATTTTTATACCCGTCTTCAGAATCCGACCAACGACGCAGTAGCGGCAAAGATCTGTGACCTGGAGGGAGGCGTGGCAGGTATGCTTACTTCTTCCGGACAGGCGGCGAACTTCTATGCCATTATGAATATCGCGCAGGCGGGAGATCATATTGTGTGCGCGTCCGCGCTTTACGGCGGCACGTACAATCTCTTCGCACACACTATCCGCAAAATGGGAGTGGAAGCTACATTTGTGGATCCGGACTGCAGCGAGGAAGAGCTGGAAGCAGCATTTCAGGATAACACAAAGGCGGTATTCGGCGAGTCCATCGCCAACCCGGCCTTAGTAGTTCTGGATTTCGAGAAGTTTGCGAAGGCAGCGCACAGCCATGGGGTTCCGTTTATTGTGGACAATACTTTTGCAACTCCGATCAACTGCCGGCCTTTCGAGTGGGGTGCGGATATTGTAACGCATTCTACGACGAAATATATGGACGGCCATGCAGCGTGTGTGGGAGGAGCCATCGTAGACAGTGGAAACTTTGACTGGGAAGCTTATGCGGATAAGTTCCCGGGGCTTACCACACCGGACGAGACGTATCATGGAATCGTATATACACAGAAGTTCGGAAAAGGTGCTTATATCACCAAGGCGACAGCCCAGCTTATGAGAGATCTCGGGTCAATCCAGTCTCCTCAGAATGCGTTCCTTCTCAACATCGGCCTGGAAACGCTTCATCTGCGGATGCCGAGACATTGCGAGAACGCGCTGAAAGTGGCAGAATATCTCAAAAATCATGAAAAAGTGGCATGGGTGAGCTGCCCGTCACTTCCGGGAGACAAGTACTACGAGCTGGCACAGAAATATATGCCAAACGGAACCTGCGGAGTTCTGACGTTCGGACTGAAGGGCGGAAGAGAGGCAGCTGTTGAGATGATGGATAAGCTGAAACTGGTTGCGATTGTCACACACGTTGCAGATGCAAGAAGCTGTGTGCTTCATCCGGCCAGCCATACGCATCGCCAGATGAACGAGCAGGAGTTAAAGGAAGCAGGCGTACAGCCGGATCTGATCCGGTTCAGCGTGGGAATCGAGAACGTAGAAGATATTATCGCGGACGTTGAGCAGGCACTTCGATAGGCTTGATCCGTGCGCAGAGATATCCGATCAGGAATGATCCTCGGATCATAATTTCGTATTACATCAGACAGGAGCTTTGGGATTGCGATCCCGGAGCTCCGTTTTCTTTTCTGGGAATCTGAATAAAACCGGTCCTCTTTTTCAATACTATTTATGACAGGAATCAAAAGGAGGTGCCTCAAATGGGAGACGGACAGTCAGAAGAATCCAGACAGAAAGAGCGGAGTGAGGAGAACGCGCAGATCAGAGAGATGGGCACTCTGAAACTGGAAAATGGTCCTGCGAAAAACGGAATTGAACTTCTCACAATCATTGGGGAGATCGAAGGACATGAGGCGGTTTCCGGGAGTACGAAAGCTACAAAATATGAACATCTTCTGCCAAGGCTTGCGGAGATCGAAGAGGATCAGCAGACAGAGGGGGTACTGATTCTGCTGAATACGCTGGGCGGCGACGTGGAAGCAGGGCTTGCGATCGCGGAGATGATCGCCTCTCTGAGCAAGCCGACCGTGTCTCTGGTTCTGGGCGGGAGCCATTCCATCGGCGGTCCTTTGGCAGTGTCTGCGGACTATTCTTTCATCGTGCCGACAGGGACGATGATCGTACACCCGGTCCGCTCTACTGGAATGTTCATCGGAGTGATCCAGAGCTACCGGAATATGGAGAAGACACAGGACCGGATCGCCCGTTTTATCTCAGAGCATTCACGCATTTCACAGGAACGCCTGCTGGAACTGATGCTGGATTCTACCCAGCTTGTGAAGGATGTGGGAACGATGCTGGAAGGCGCAGAAGCAGTGAGAGAAGGACTGATCGATGAAGTCGGCGGGATCAGTCAGGCGTTCCGTAAGCTCCACGAGATGATCGAAGAACGAAGAAGGCAGATGGCCTAAGTGCGCTGTGCGGTTTCGTGAATGAAGCTCCTGCGAACAGCAGTGAGCGGCTGCACCTGGCGGCATACTGTGTAAAAAAATAATGACATGCTTCCCAAATAATGTTATACTTATAACAGTATGTTTAATTACTAAGGGGGCATTCTATGGCTGCGAAAACGACAAAGCGCAGAAAAAGTACAAAGAATAAACAAAAGAGGGGACAACAGAACACGGAGCTGACAGCAGAGATCACCATACTCGCCGCCCTGGCGGTATGTATCCTGCTTGTTTTAAGTAATTTCGGACTTGGAGGAATCGCAGGGGAGGCGGTTTCATCTGTATTTTTCGGACTTTTTGGTTATATGGCATATCTGGTGCCGTTTTTATTGTTTGGCATAGCGGCGTTTCTGATTTCAAACCGGGGAAATGTTCACGCCTATGTTAAGATTGCGGCAGTGATTTTTCTCTTGCTGTTCATTACAGCGATACTTGAATTGATTTTTCATTCCTATCAACCTGGAACCGCCCTGCTTTCCTTCTACAAGGAAGCGGCAGCACACAAGAATGCAGGAGGACTGACGGGAGGATGCATGGTGATGCTTCTCTGCCCGCTGATCGGCGAGATCGGAACCTATGTTGTTCTGATTGCGCTTTCATTTATCTGCATGATTCTGATCACGGAGAAATCACTGCTTGCTCCGCTGGGAAGAAAGGGAAAGAAAGCATACGAAGGAGTGCAGAAGAAGCGTCAGGAGACGGCTGTGATCCGGGCAAAGCGCAGAGAAACACAGGCTCGACAGGCTTCTGAAGCGAAAGAGAAGGACAGCGCGGGAACCAGGCGGGAAGATCGGAAGGTATCAGGTGTCTCGTTCGCGACCACGCTTTCTGCAGACCCTCAGTCTGAGCCGGAGACCGGAAAGAAACGGCGGGGAAGAAAGAGAAAGTCACCGGATGTCCATGAGATTACTCCGGATTTTATGGAGGCGGCGGAGGCAGAATCGTCCGGCCTGTCCGATCATTTCGTCATCAGCCGGCCGGCGGACCAGCCTGCAGATTTCGACGGACAGGAGATCCCTTCTGTATCTGCGGCAGACAGCAGTGCTTCTGCTGAAGCACCGGCTGGGAGGACATCGGATCAGCGGATTCACACAGCAGATGAACCGGCAGACGAAGGGGCAGATACTGGAACGCAGAAAGCAAAGCGTTCCCGCAGAAAATCTGCTCAGGACGCGGCTGCGGTTGCAGCAGAGACGGAGCAGGTGGCGGCCGCCGTACTGGAGGAACAGAAGAAGGAACCGCCCGTGTACCATACACCTCCTATGTCCCTGCTGAAAAGGGGAAGGAAGACAGGAGGAGATTCTGACGCACATCTGAGAGCGACTGCCCTGAAACTGGAACAGACGCTTCAGAATTTCGGCGTCGGCGTCCATGTGACGAATGCCAGCTGCGGACCGTCTGTTACCAGGTACGAACTGCAGCCGGAACAGGGAGTGAAGGTGAGCAGGATCGTAGGACTGGCAGATGACATTAAGCTGAATCTGGCAGTGGCGGATCTGCGGATCGAAGCGCCGATCCCGGGGAAGGCAGCGGTGGGAATCGAAGTGCCGAACAGCGAGAACACGGCAGTTATGCTTCGCGATCTTCTCGAGTCCGGAGAATTCCAGCACAGCGATTCACCGATTACATTTGCCGTCGGCAAGGATATCGCAGGCAAAACAGTGGTAGCAGATATTGCGAAAATGCCCCATCTTCTGGTGGCAGGCGCTACCGGATCCGGGAAGTCTGTGTGCATCAATACTCTGATCATGAGTATCATTTATAAGGCAGATCCGGATGCGGTGAAACTGATTCTCGTAGACCCGAAAGTGGTAGAGCTGAGTGTTTATAACGGGATTCCGCACCTTATGATCCCGGTTGTGACAGATCCGAAGAAGGCGGCAGGGGCTCTGAACTGGGCCGTAGTGGAGATGGAGAAACGCTACAAACTGTTTGCAGAATATAACGTAAGAGATCTTAAAGGCTTCAACGCGAAAGTGGAGAAGGGAGAGACCGGGGAAGAGATCAAGAAGAAGCTTCCCCAGATTGTGATTATTATCGATGAGCTGGCAGACTTGATGATGGTGGCGCCGGGAGAAGTGGAGAATGCGATCTGCCGTCTGGCGCAGCTTGCACGGGCGGCCGGGCTTCATCTTATCCTTGCGACGCAGCGTCCGTCTGTCAATGTCATCACCGGACTGATCAAGGCGAATATGCCGTCCAGGATCGCGTTCTCTGTATCATCGGGTGTGGATTCGCGGACCATTATTGATATGAACGGGGCGGAGAAGCTGCTCGGAAAGGGCGATATGCTGTTTTACCCGTCGGGTTATCCGAAACCGGTGCGGGTTCAGGGATCATTTGTCTCTGATAAAGAAGTGCAGGATGTGGTGGACTATCTGATCCGCAACAGTGCAGGCACGGTCTATGATAACGAACTGGAACAGCATATGAACGCTGAACTGCCGGCGGCAGGAGGCTCACCGGCGGAGAGCGGCGGAGACCGGGATACATATTTCGCAGAGGCTGGAAGGCTGATCATTGACAAAGAGAAAGCTTCCATCGGCATGCTGCAGAGAATGTTTAAGATCGGGTTTAACCGCGCCGCAAGAATTATGGATCAGCTGGCAGAAGCAGGGGTAGTCGGACCGGAAGAAGGCACCAAACCCCGGAAAGTGCA
Organism: uncultured Eubacteriales bacterium; assembly: GCA_949283695.1. Classification (GTDB taxonomy): domain Bacteria; phylum Bacillota; class Clostridia; order Lachnospirales; family Lachnospiraceae; genus Mediterraneibacter. The sequence continues at coordinate 47,339 of CASDTX010000022.1, forward strand.
GATGACGAAAGAAGAATTTGAAGCGTATTTAAGTGAAAATTCATAAAAGTGCAGCGGAGGAGGTAAAAAGAATGAAAACAGACATTGAAATCGCGCAGGAGGCCAAACTGGAGCACATTCGGGATGTAGCGGCCCGGATCGGAATCACAGAAGATGAACTGGAGTTTTACGGAAAGTATAAGGCGAAGCTCTCGGATGAGCTCTGGGAGCGGATCAAAGATCAGGAAGACGGAAAGCTTGTTCTCGTGACAGCCATTAATCCCACTCCTGCCGGAGAGGGGAAGACGACAACTACAGTCGGACTTGGAGAGGCGATGGCCAAACTGAACAAGAAAGCGCTGATCGCACTGCGTGAACCCTCCCTGGGACCGTGTTTCGGAATCAAAGGCGGAGCGGCCGGAGGCGGTTATGCGCAGGTCGTGCCGATGGAGGATCTGAACCTTCATTTTACAGGAGATTTCCATGCAATTACTTCCGCCAACAATCTGCTGGCGGCGATGCTGGACAACCATATCCAGCAGGGAAATACACTGAGGATCGACCCGAGACAGGTTGTGTGGAAACGCTGCCTTGACATGAATGACCGTGTGCTGAGAAATATTGTTGTAGGTCTGGGAAACAAGATGGACGGGATGGTTCGCGAGGACCATTTCGTGATTACAGTGGCGTCAGAGATTATGGCGATCCTTTGCCTTGCGGATGATCTGAGTGATTTAAAGAGAAGGCTCGGGAAGATTGTTGTAGCCTACAATTTCGACGGAGAGCCGGTGACGGCAGACGACCTGAAGGCCACAGGCGCTATGACCGCACTGCTGAAAGACGCGATGAAACCCAATATCATCCAGACACTGGAGCATACGCCGGCACTTGTACACGGCGGACCTTTTGCCAATATTGCACATGGCTGCAACAGCGTACGCGCTACAAAGATGGCGCTCAAACTCAGCGATATCACGATCACCGAAGCAGGCTTCGGAGCGGATCTTGGAGCAGAGAAGTTCTTTGACATCAAATGCCGTATGGCAGGGCTGAAACCAGATGCTGTGGTTCTGGTTGCAACCGTGCGGGCATTGAAGTATAATGGAGGCGTTGCAAAGGCAGATCTCGCGCAGGAGAATCTGGATGCCCTTGCAAAAGGAATTGTAAATCTTGAGAAACATATCGAAAATATACAGAAATACGGGGTTCCCGTGATTGTGACTCTGAACTCTTTCGTCACAGATACGGAAGCTGAGAATGAGTTTATCAGGAAGTTCTGCGAGGAGCGGGGATGTGAATTCGCTTTATCTGAAGTATGGGAGAAAGGCGGAGAAGGCGGTATTGCTCTTGCGGAGAAAGTTCTTGCTACACTGGAGAATAAGAAGTCTGATTTCCATCCGATCTATGAGGATGAACGGACAATTAAGGAGAAAATCGAGACGATTGCCAAAGAGATTTACGGTGCTCGGGGTGTGGTTTACGAGCCGGCGGCTGAGAAACAGATCGCAAAGATTGAGTCTCTCGGATTCTCTTCCTTCCCGGTATGTATGGCGAAGAATCAATATTCTCTGTCCGATGACGCCAAGAAATTGGGACGTCCGGAGGGATTCGACATTCACATCCGTGAGGTGTATGTCAGCGCCGGAGCCGGATTCGTGGTCGCGTTGACCGGTGCGATTATGACGATGCCGGGCCTGCCGAAAGTTCCGGCTGCGAATGGAATTGATGTCACAGAAGATGGTAAGATCACGGGACTGTTTTAAGCAGACAGCCCGCAGCAGATAAGGGGAGAAACAAATGCCACAGATAATTGACGGGAAGAAGATTTCACAGCAGATTAAAGATGAGTTAAAAGCAGAAGTGCAGGAACTGGCGGCTGAGGGGAGACGCGCGTGTCTTGCGGTTGTACAGGTCGGAACCGATCCGGCCTCTACGGTTTATGTAAATAATAAGAAAAAGGCCTGCGCCTATATCGGCATTGAATCCAGGTCTTTCGAACTTCCGGAAGAGACGGCGGAAGAGGAGCTGGTTTCGCTGGTTGAGCGGCTGAATCAGGATCCGGAAGTGAACGGAATCCTTGTTCAGCTGCCGCTTCCGGCCCATATCGATGAAGACCGGATTATACGGACGATCTCTCCGGATAAGGATGTGGACGGCTTCCATCCGGTCAGTGTAGGAAGACTCTGGATCGGGGAGAAGGGCTTCCTGTCCTGTACCCCGGCGGGGATTATTCAGCTTCTGAAACGGTCCGGGATTTCCGTAGAAGGGAAACGCTGCGTGGTCGTAGGAAGGAGCAATATCGTGGGGAAACCTATGGCAGCGCTGCTGCTGAGGGAGAACGGAACTGTAACCATCGCTCATTCCAGGACAAAGAATCTGAAAGAAATTACCCGGCAGGCCGAAATTCTCATTGTCGCTGTCGGGAAGGAGAAATTTATTACGAGAGAGTATGTCGGAGAAGGTGCGGCAGTGATTGATGTGGGAATGCACAGAGACGCACAGAATCATCTCTGCGGGGATGTGGATTATGCGGATGTAGAGTCAGTAGCATCCGCGATTACCCCGGTTCCCGGAGGAGTCGGTCCGATGACGATCGCTATGTTGATGAACAATTGTGTAGAAACCATACGAACCCGGGAGGATAGATCATGAGATGCAGGCATTGCGGAGCATTGATTCCCGATGATCAGCTGATCTGCCCGAGATGCGGCACGGAAGTCCAGATGGTGCCGGATTATAATCCCCTGGATGATGTGCTTGCCAGGGAAGTGAAAGGTTCTGTAGAGGGCGCTACGCGGCAGATACAAACCGACAATATCCGAAGATACAGAAGTGACAGCCAGTCCGGAAATGTGAATTCTACCAGGGTCCTTGAACAGTCAGAACTGGATCGGATCCGGCAGCAGTACAGAGGACAGCCGCAGTACCGGAGCCAGCAGCAGTACAGAGGGCAGCCGCAGTACAGAAGTCAGACGGGAAGTTTGAGGAATGAGAGCGCAGAAGGAAGCGGAGCCAGGAGAAATACGGATGAACTGAGAGGTCAGCGGCGGAGCACAGATGAGGCCCAGTATCAGAGGGAGAGTACAGGCGAGATACGGCGGCGCCAGAGTACAGGGCCTATGCGGGACCAGCGCCAGGACACGGCTCAGCTGCGCCGCATCCGTCAGCAGAAACGGCTGGAGGCTGCGAAGAGAAAACGCCGAAATCTTCTGATTACGCTGTTCTTTATACTCGTTCTGATCGGTGCGGGAGTTTACACTGCGTATCAGAATTCTTACACAGGAATGCTGAACAAAGGGTATCGAGCGGTTCAGTCCCGGGATTATACTGCGGCTGAGCGGTATTTTGAGCGTGCGATTGTCAAAGACAAGTCCCGGCCTGAAGCATATACAGGTTACGCGGAAGTATATCTTGATCAGGATGATCTGGAAAGTGCGGAAGATGTATTTCTGACTGCGATCGAAACGCAGCCTACCAATGCGAGAATCTACCAGGCAGTGATTGATTTCTACATGGATACAGAGCAGCCGGAGAAGATCGCGGTTCTTCTGCAGGATTGTGAAGACAGCGGGGTGCTGAGTGCTGTTTCAGATTATATTTCCGCTGAGCCAGAGTTCAGCCTGAAAGAGGGCACATACAGCGAGGTACAGGAGGTCGCGCTCAGTTCCGATACAGGCGGAGAGATCTATTATACAACGGACGGGACAGAGCCTACGGCTCAGACAGGCACGAAATATACGGAGCCGATTCTTCTGCAGACAGAGGGAGAGACAGAGATCCGTGCTGTGGCGGTAAACAGTAAGGGGATCCCCAGCGTGGATGTCTCCAAGAAGTATACGATCGAATTCCCGATTGCAGATGCTCCGGCAGTTACCCCGTCTACCGGACAGTACACAGAGCCCGAGCAGATCACGATTACGGTTCCTGAAGGATACACGGCGTATTATACAATTGACGGCACTGTACCGGATCCGTCTTCATCTACCACGCAGAAGTATACAGGCCCTGTGACCATGCCGGAAAACGCACAGACAACATTTCAGGCAATCCTGGTGAATGATGAGAACGGAAAGACGACGGAAGTAACAACACGAAGCTATATTACGACAGGCTAATTATGAATGGAACTGTACACGGATATTAACGTGGCTGCAGTTCCATTTTTTTGTAAAAAAGGGTTGTTTTTGGCTGTGCAGAGAGGTATAATAACACCGTTAAAAAAATAACAAAACAAGAAAAAGGAGACAGTGGAAATGAGCAGATTTTGTTTACCAAGAGACATTTACCATGGAAAAGGAAGCCTTGAAGAGTTGAAAAACCTTAAAGGAAAAAAGGCAATCCTCGTCGTTGGCGGTGGCTCAATGAAGCGTCAGGGATTCCTCGACCGCGCTGTGAACTATCTGAAAGAAGCAGGAATGGAAGTTCAATTATTCGAAGGAGTTGAGCCGGATCCGTCAGTTGAGACTGTAATGAAAGGCGCAGAGGCAATGCGGGAGTTCGAGCCGGACTGGATTGTATCTATGGGCGGAGGTTCACCGATTGATGCTGCTAAGGCAATGTGGGCATTCTATGAGTACCCGGATACAACTTTCGAAGATTTATGCACACCGTTCAACTTCCCGGAACTGAGGACAAAAGCAAAATTTGCTGCAATTCCGTCTACATCCGGAACAGCAACAGAGGTTACTGCATTCTCGGTTATTACAAATTATCAGACAGGCGTGAAGTATCCGCTGGCTGATTTCAATATTACACCGGATGTCGCAATCGTTGATCCGGATCTCGTTATGGGACTTCCAGTAAAACAGGTTGCATATACCGGAATGGATGCGCTGACACATGCCATCGAAGCATATGTATCTACCCTGAATGGTCCATTCACGGATCCCCTTGCACTTCAGGCGATCGAGATGGTTCTTGACTATCTGCCGGCATCTTACAACTGCAATATGGAAGCAAGAGAGCAGATGCACTATGCACAGTGCCTTGCAGGTATGGCATTCTCCAATGCGCTGCTTGGAATCGTTCACTCCATGGCACATAAGACAGGAGCTGCATTCTCTACAGGACATATTCCGCACGGCTGCGCGAATGCAATCTATCTTCCGTACGTGATCCAGTATAATGCAAAAGATCCGGTAGCTGCAAAACGCTATGCAGAGATCGCCCGCAGAATGGGTCTTGCCGGAACATCAGAGAAAGCGCTCATTAACAGTCTGGTTGAGAAGATCAATGAGTTCAATGTGAAACTCAATATCCCGAAGACACTGAAAGACTTCGGCATCAACGAAGATGAGTTCAAAGAGAAGATCGCGAAGATCGCAGAACTGGCTGTAGGTGATGCTTGTACAGGATCCAATCCGCGTGCAATTGATCCGGCTGCGATGGAGAAACTTTTCACATGTACATACTACGGAACAGAAGTTGATTTCTAAGATTTCAAGTCTAAGAGGACAATCCGGAAACAGATCGTCCGTGAGGACTGCCGCAGCGAAAGCGGCAGTCCTTTTTGTACAAGGAAAACCACGCGATAGTCGCGTGGTTCAATAGAAGCTTTAGCGATGTATTCAGATATAAAAACTCCTAATGTGTATAATAAAAACGTGACCTGCCAGTTACGTAAATAAAAACACATTAGGAGGCC
>CASDTX010000023.1 GCA_949283695.1 uncultured Eubacteriales bacterium
AGCTGATTTTGAATCCAGGCTGCCGAAGTATCTCCAAAATGCACTTTATTATGGACGAAGTGAGGCATAAATCGCTAATTTGTTAGCTGAAATATTGAATTTTCAAGGTGCGAAGCCCATTTTAGATATGGGAAGTCTTAGATTCTTTATAATAATTCAGATAAAACCCCTGGCGCCGTTCCAGAAGCCCCGCATTTTCCAGAAGATGCACCGTAGCTGTCACGTCCTGGACTCCATGCCCCTGAAAGATCTCTTCCTTATCCGCGCGCAGCAGCATCTGCCGGTGTGCCATATGGCTGGCCAGAGGCTGCATTGCCAGAAGGAACTCTTCATATACTGCCTGCTGAAACCGGGAAAGATTCCTCAGGAATCCCTTTGCCGCTTCGGGAAGCCTGTGGAATCTGGAATACTCCTTCTCCTGCCCCGCTGCTGCCCGGATGAGAATGTCTTTCACCCGTATGCCAGAAGGAACCTCCCGCTCCTCTATATGCCGGATATAGCCAAAATCCTGCTGCTCACTGAGCAGGCCTTCTTCCAGCTGCCGCTGTTTCTCCTCATCCCCGCCGCTTTCCCGGCTGGCAGCCGCCTCCATGCGGATCACCTGAATCCGCTGTCCTGACACCCGCCGCAGCCGAATATGCCCCGGCATTCCATAAAAAGGATCTGATATGGTATGAAGACGGTCCAGAAACTGCAGTTCCACACCTTCCGGAAGAGCCGATACCGGAAGCATGTTCCATTCCCGGAACGGGACCTGGATACATTCCAGGTACCGATCATAAAAGCACTCCTGTCCTGACGGCGCGATCCAGTACTTGTTCTTCTCATACCGGATCTCTGTGTCTTCCCGCTGGGCATACTCATAGAGGGCTTTCATTTTCTTATAATTGATCTGCCGGATCTCCTCCAGAGTCCTGCAGGTTTCCTCCGCATCTCTCACATACCGGAAGCACTTCTCTATTTCCGCCGCGAATCTCTTCTGCTTCTCCGCCCCGGCCTTCGGAACCGGCAGTTCCATGATCACCTGCTTGCTCAGCGAGCTCTGAAATGACGTGGAGTTCTTCGCGTGCTCTCTGATATAGTGCTTCACATAGGGGTGCGTGAGCCAGACCGCAAGAAACAGCGGTTCCGTCTGTTCTCTGTCTGCCCGGATCCGCACCGTATTCAGCCCGAACACTGCCGGTCTTCTCAGTTCCGGCACGATGCCGCAGCGGCCCAGTCGGTCGATCTGATTGATCCGGTTCATGACCAGATCTCCCGCAGTCAGTCCGCACTTTTCTGCCAGCGCCGGACTGACTGATACCGGCTCTGTCCCCTCACAGCGGATCTCCCAGTCGTTCAGCTGTCCGGTAGCAATATACGATACCTCCTGTCCCTGGTCATCCTGACTTTTCCCCGCGGTGCTCAGGGTCACCTCTGCCAGGTGCTCCAGATTGACCCGGGTCCGGTTCCTCTCCAGAAGGAAGGTCTCTTCACCGAAACAGCTGTCAAACAATGCATGGACAGAACCCTTCACCATTTCTATCAGTTTCTCTTCCTGTTCCTGCGCTCTGGCCACAAGATCCAGCCGTCCTGCAATCTGCCGCTGGGCCGCCAGATCCGGCACCGGGATCACGAACCTGCGGAACGCTGAAATACTCAAAGAATCATAGACCGCGCCTCTTGATTCCGCGAGGAACTCCGGCCGGAAAGCCAGCAGACAGTACATGCCGTAGAGCGGGTCCACCAGCTGCTCATCAAACTCCGCCGCAAGAATATTATTGCTGGGAGCCATATACTCCTCACAGATCCCGGTCTTGCCGATGGTACCGGTCCGCGAGAAAAACACCGTCCCCGGCGGAGAGATTCTGGCCCGTTTCATTCCTGCCTCACTGAGCCTTCGGGACGTCTGCACAATCTTCCCGTTTCTCAAATCTTCTACCCGGACCCAGGGGCAGCCGTCAAACGTTTCGGATGCCTCTTCCTTCTTCGCGCTGACGCCCGTATAGATCTTTGCTACCTTCTCAAGTGCGAATAACTGTACTTTCATTTAAACCTCTGTCCTTATCTGTGGTATCTGCGAATCCTGTGCCCCTAAAAGCATCTCCTCACCTCAGTCTTTCTTCATCACAGCCACCCCTCATCGCAGCCGCTCCTCACCGCAGCAGCTCCTCCAGCAGTTCATCCAGTCTGTTCCGTGCTTTCTCCATGACTCTCAGCAGCTCATCGATCTCATTCCCTGCCGGAACATATCCTTCCGTCCAGTAAGTCTCTGCGGCAAGCATCAGATCATGACTGCGCATATCCTCCGATGAAACCACTCTCGCAATCTCCTCATCCGGCGTCCCGCCTTCCTGATAGCGCTTCCATTGAGAGAGGATCCGCTTCATCCCCGCCCTGTAGATCTGATCGGCAAGCCTGGGATCTGTTTCTTCACACTCTGGCAGAATGCTGATAAACACGGGATAATTGTCCCCATAAGTTCTGGACTTTCTGATCAAGATGAGAGAAGAATAACTCTCCATATACGGCCGGTAGATCTTCCTTGGCAGTGAGATCACTGCTTCCAGCCTGCATTGATCCAGGATGAACCTTCTCTCATCCCTCACGAGATGGCTGGAACTATTCGTAAGAAATCCCTGCGGAACGAGAAGCCCGCACCTTCCTCCGTCTTTTAGCTGATGCAGGATCCGGTCTGTGAACCGGACCGTCAGCTCACTCTTATCCGTATACGGCGGATTCGACAGAATCAGATCCGCCTTCGGCAGCTTCTCTCCGCCAGACAGGAAATCATCCATCCAGATCTCCGCCTCTGTTCTCCCGCTGAAAAACAAGTTGAAGAAAGCCAGTTCTCTGAACTCTGGCTGAACATCCATCCCAGTCAGAATGCAGTCCGGGCACTGCCGGTGAACCGCTGCCAGGAATCTGCCGCTTCCGCATGCCGGATCAGCCACCTGCTCCCCGGGCATCGGGTTTGTCATTTGAACCATCAGATCACAGAGACTTTCCGGAGTGATGAAATCTTCAATCAGTCTCTCCTGTATCATCGAATCGAATACCGCATGATAGACCCGGGCCGTTTGTTCGAACCGGGAATCTGCCTCCGCGTCAATCAGTCTCATAATCTCTCCCACGTATCCCCGGCACTCCTGAGACGCTGAACAAATCCCCTGTTCCCTTCGGTACTCCCGCTGCGGAAGCTGCGGATATCTCCAATAAATGTGTTCCAGTCCCTGCTGCGGATCCTCCATCATAACCTGGCGAAGAGCCTCTGCCGGGCCGCCGGCACATACAGCGTACAGGCAGGCTGAAAAATCGATCAGAAAACTTTTCGGATCGGACATTCTCATCGCCCCGACCATGGCTTCCGCTGCCAGTCTGATCTGTCTTCTGTCAACTGCTTTCATTCTAAAATACTCCTGAATCCTTTCTCAATCTCATCCAGCGTTTCTCTGTTCTTACAGGCAAGCATCCGCAGCTTTTCCAGGTTTCTGTGCTCTTCTTGTTCAAGTTCGCTGTACGCCGGCAGCTGCTCCGCCTTTTTCCTGATATATCTGTCCGGCGACAGAGAGAATTCTTTCGCCCGAATCTCTTCCCGGTCTCCCACAGCGGCGATATCCGGCAGAATGCTGCCGTCCCCCGTCTGGTAAGCCTTCCAGACTGAGCAGATCCGCGCAGTCTCCGTCTCGGGCAGACGGGTATGACCTCTTTCTGTTCTCCCCATTTTCTTTCCATTTATAAAGAGAATGCGGTTTCGGCACATGGAATTCTTATTCTTCTCTATGATCCACAGCGCAGTTGTAATCTTCGTGGCATAGAACAATCCCGGCGGAAGAAGAATCACTGCCGAGATCACATCATCCTCTATCATCCGGGTTCGGATCATCTGTTCCGCTTTCGTGCCGCCTTCCAGCGTACTCGCGCTCAGCACACACGCCATTTTCCCATTGGCATTCAAGTGATACAGCATGTGCTGGATCCAGGCAAAACCGCTCTTTCTCCTGGGCGGCAGACCATACATCCATCTCGGATCCCCGGCCCAAAGCGGCCGGCTCGGATCCAGCGCATGAAACGGAGGATTGCTCATAATATAATCCGCTCTCAGATCTTCATGCAGGTCAAACGCAAACACATTTTCCGCGCGGTCGCCCAAATCCACATCCATTCCCTTCAGCAGCAGATTCATCTTGGCCAGAGACCACGCTTCTCTGGACGCTTCCTGCCCATACAGTTTCATGTTCGGTCTCTTCTCCCTGCTCTTCTGCTGCCCATAGGCCGCTGCTTTCGCAAGAAGGCTTCCAGATCCGCAGCACGGGTCATAGACCGTGCCGGATTCTGGTTGGAGCAGCTCAGCCATGATCTGTCCGATCCCGGCAGGCGTATAAAATTCTCCCTGGCCTCTTGAAACAATCATCGTGCGGGACAGAACGAACTCGAACATCTCAGAAACCTCCCGGTCATGTTCCTCATCTATCTGCAGCTTCCCGAACACCTCAAAGGCGGTTTCCCGCAGCTTTCTGCTGACATTCGTCCACGCTTCACTCAGATCCAGAATTCCCTGACAGCCCCTGCTCTGCTCACAGATTTCTCTGAGCGCCATGCGCAGCCGCTTCTCCGATATGCCGTCCGAATCGCGCAGCCTGTCCCATCGAAGTTCTCTGGAAAGGAACGGAATCTGATACATACTGTAATACACCGGATCCTCCTCCGCGCCGGCTGTCATCCTTTTCAGGTTCTCATACCTGGCGGAAAAATCAATATTCATTTTACGTATGATCAGAAGATTCAGCAGAAATCTCCTTGCTTCTTCCTGCCCGCCTTCTGCAATACACTCATTGAGTCTGACAAAGTCCTCTCTCCATATCATATTCCGTATCAACATTCCTCCCAAAAGCTTGTTTCGTGTAATTACTGCTATTCTACCAAATATGGAAAATAAATGAAATGAAAAAATCTCTTTCGGAAACAACTCTCGCACGTATTTCCTGGATCCTGAGCCGCGCACTGTCCTGATCCGCCTGCAGACGAAGATCAAAAAAAGTCTGGCCGGGCAGACTTTTTGTCCGCCCGGCCGTTATTGCGCGCCTTTATTTTTCTGCCGCCCACTCGTCGATCTGTTTCTGCATCTCTTCCATCACCTTATCAATGCCGGTTGCCTCCAGCTTCTTCGCAAGCTGCGGGAGATACTCCTCTGGATCTACGCTTCCTGTGTACAGCGATTTGCCGAATTCATCAAGAACATTCCGGAATCCCGCCACTTCTGTACTTACATTCGTAAGATCAAAGTCGAATCCGAAGGACGGAGCCTCCTGAGCTGCATCGTTGAACTCTTTGAACGTAGCCCATTTATCGATCGGCTCATTTTCCAGTACATATGTATTGAACAGGCCGCCCTGTACATAATACGGAACCGAGTAATCTTTTGATTTCTGCGGGTCAAGTTTTACTTTACAGTCATAGATATACGGTTTGCCTTCTGCTGCGTCCAGTTCCTCCTGCGGAACTTCCACCTTCTCCCAGTGTACGCCTTCGATTCCGTAGTTCAGCAGGTTTCTCAGGTACTGGTCTGTATTTACAAGGTTCAGGAACTCCATCGCCTTCTCCGGATGGTCGGAGTTTGCATTGATGGCTGTCAGAGCGCCGCGGGCGGATGCATTGGTCACCTGAGTGTCCATGATCGGGGAAGCCACGACGTCATAGCCGAGGTCATTGGCCCATACAAGCTCTGCAAACGGCTGCCCGTCGCCCTTTGTTACCAGACGTTTCACGGATTTGTCATCCGAGGCAGTAGCAGCGTCTTTGTTGATGTATCCGGCTTCGTAGTATTTGCGCATTGTATCCAGAGTAGACTGCATTTTCTCCGTTTCAAATACATTCTTCACTTTCAGGCTTTCATCGCCGTACTCGATCCCCACCGGATCCTGGATCTTATCCATGTATGTGGGTGCGGAATATCCGCTTGTCAGGTACATCGGCACCACATCCGGCTCGTTCTCTTTGATTAATTTCAGCCACGGTTCCAGATCTTCCAGGGAATGGATCTCCTCATATGGGATGTTATATTTGTCTACATATTCTTTGGTAAATACCCACATCGGCATGCTTCCGATTTCTTTTTCGCTGGGCACTCCGTAGGTCGCTCCTCCTACTTTCGCCGCCTCCCAGAATCTGGAATCAATCTGTTCATACATCTCTTTGCCTTCTTCCTGAAGGAGGTCGTCCAGTGCCAGGAACGCGCCCTTCTGGGCATTCTGAAGATAGTCGTTCGTCCAGGAACAAGTGAAGCACAAATCCCAGGTATCTCCCGTGTTGATCACAACCTGCATCTTCTGGTTGTAGTCGCCCCAGCCGACCTTTACCACATTCAGTTTTACGCCGATCTTCTCCTCGGTATACTTGTTCACTTCCTCAAACACGGCCTCATCGTCTTTCTGATTATCGCCGACCTGATACCAGGTCAGCTCCACGATTTCCTCACCGTTTGCATTTTTCTCTGCTTTGCTTCCGCAGCCTGCAAGCAGCCCTGCTGTCATCAATGCCGCGCAGCCGGCAGCCAGCACACGCTTTACTTTTCCATATTTCATGATCATTGTCTCCTTATTTTTCACTTTTTTGAACTTCACCCTGTCTTTTCATACAGACAGATTTATTCTTTCACCGCGCCGATGGTCAGTCCGTTTACGAAATATCTCTGGAAGAACGGATATGCAAATATAATCGGCAGGGTGGAGATCACAACGATGGCCATCTTGATCGTCTCTTTCGGCATATTTGCCGCCGCCTGAATTCCTTCCACTCCCATCATGGACTTATTATTGGCAAGGAAATCAATGGAACTCTCAATCTTAATCAGAAGATACTGCAGCGGAATCCAGTCCTGATTGTCTATATACATCATAGCATTAAACCAGTCGTTCCAGTAGCCCAGTGTCAGGAACAGGCCGATTGTTGCAAGTCCGGGCAGCGCCATGGGGATGACGATCTGGAAGAACAGTCTCCACTCGGACGCGCCATCGATCTTGGCAGATTCCACGACCGAATCCGGGATACTTGTCTTAAAGAAGGTCCTCATAACGATGATATTGAACGAGTTCATCGCCAGCGGCAGGATCAGCGCCCATACACTGTTTTTGAGCATCAGCACCTTTGTGATGATCAGGTAGTTGGCGATCATACCGCCGGAAAACAGCATGGGGATCGTGATAACCTTCGTAAAGAACGATTTGTATGCAAATGTCTTTCTGGACAGCGCGTAAGCGTATGTTCCGACCAGGAACAGACCCAGCAGTGTCCCTACTACCGTAACGAAGATCGTTACTCCGTAGCTGCGGATGATGTTCTCGCCCGCCTCGACAATATACTGATACGCGTGCAGGCTCCATTTCTCCGGTATGAACCGGTAGCCGTTCATTGCCAGGGATTCCTCGTCTGTCAATGATATGATAATTACAAATACAAACGGGAGCAGACTCAAAAGCGACAGGATCGTCAGTATGATGTTAAAGAGTACATTGGTCGGCTTTTTAATCAGATTGTATTCACACTCTTTGGCCTCGATCTTTTTGATCCGCTTCTCTTCCGCCCGTTCTTCTCTCTTACTCTTGGCCATGATCTTCCTCCTTCCTAGAATAACGCATTCTCTTCATCGATCTTGGACACCAGCTTGTTCGCGCCCATGATCATAACGAATCCGACGACTGACTGGAACAGCGCCGCGGCCGAGCTCATTCCGATCTCACCATTTGTCTGCAGCGCACGGAAGATGTAGGTATCCAGCACGTTTGTTACCGGGTAGAGCGGTCCCGAATCTCTCGGCAGCTGATAGAACAGTCCGAAATCTGATTTGAAAATTCCGCCCACGGCCATGATCAGCAGGATCGTAATGACCGGTTTCAGAAGCGGCATGGTGATGTATTTTATCTGCTGCCACTTCGTCGCGCCGTCGATCACGGCCGCCTCATAATAGGTCTTGTTGATTCCACAGATTGACGCAAGGTATACGACTGTATTGTAGCCGATTCCTTTCCACTGGCTCATGATAATAATGATGAACGGCCAGAGACCTTTCTCTGTATACCAGGAAATCCCTTCGCCGCCGAACTGCTGGATGATGGAATTGAAGTATCCTTTTTCCGGGTTCAGGAATGCATAAACACAGTAGCTGACAACAACCCACGAAAGGAAATACGGCAGGAACATGGAACTCTGGTACACTTTTGTCATGCCTTTGTTTCTCAGCTCATTGAGCAGCAGCGCCACAATTACCGGAAGCACAACTCCCAGGATAATAAACGCGGCGTTATAAAGGACCGTATTTCTCAGAATGATCCATGCGTCACCGCTGCTGAACAGGAATTTAAAATTATCAAAACCAACAAACTTGCTGCTGATCAAACTTTCAAAAAAGTTGCCGGACAGCCGGTACTGTTTGAATGCCACAAGGATACCAAACAGCGGCAGGTAGGCAAAAAGCAGGAACCAGACAGCGCCCGGAGCACTGAGCAGCAGAAGCTCTTTGTTCATTTTCAGCTTTGACAGAAATTTCTGTTTTTCCTTTTTTTCAGGCTTCCCCTTTTTCTTCTCTTTCACTTTGTAACCTCCTTTTCCGCACTGACAACTGCCGGCCGTTGTCCCTGCGTTTCTTACATAGATTATTATAATGGAAACAGGGAATCCCTCCCAGTCGAAAACTTCTGGATTCACTGTACATATTCCATGTACAGCTGCAAAAAAAGTGAACAAATTCTTGCTCTGTTTTTTTCACAAAACAAGAATTTGTCCACTTTTCGCACTTACCATTTAATACTTCTTCATTCCCCGCAGAGAAGCCGGAGAAACGCCGTAGCACTGTTTGAACTTCCGGTAGAAATAGCTCGTATCCAAATAGCCTACTTCTCTGGCAATATCCTGAATCTTCATATTCGTATTCAGGATCATGTCTTTTGCTTTCTCATTTTTTATATTGCTCAGATACTGGTTAAACGGACATCCCACCTCTTTCTGGAATATCTGCCCCAGATAGGACGCGTTCATATGATACTTATAGGAAAGAACCTTCAGGCTCAGATCCTCCCGGTAATTCTCCTGAAGGCAGCTGAGGATCTCCCGGATCACCGGTGTGTAATGGGAATCTTCTGTATGGAGAGCCATAATCACGGCCGATATCTCCAGCACCAGCACCGTTCTCATACCGGCAATGTCCTCTGCACGGTAGATATGGTCGAAGATCTCCGTCAGGCTTCTCACGGTTTTCGAGCTGCCGATCTTATATTCTGACTTAATATCCTGCAGGAGAAGCACGACTTTCAGCGCATTCTGATATACTTCATCAATATCTGCCCCGCTCTCGGCGATCCCCATAAACAGCTCCTCCAGATAATTCCGTGCGCCGTCCTGATCCTTTTCCAGTATCTTCTTACGCAGGTATGCCAGATCAATGCTGACTCCGCCCGGCCTCTTTTCCGCAATACTGCTCTCGCTGACACATCTGCCCCATCCGGCCGTAATACGATACCTGAGAAGATGATTCATGCGCTGGTAGCTCTCCGGAAGCTCTTCATAGGCTCCGATGCGGTTCCCCGCCGCCAGAAATGTCAGGATTCCGCTGCCGCTCTCAATGCGGTTCTGGATCTCCCCGAATATCCGCTCTGCGTCCTGGTTCTGTGTATCTGCATTTCCGTAGAGCAGAATCAGCAGGATATCCGTCTTCAGATAAATGGGCCGGATCCGTTCCTCCCGGTTCTGGAATTCGATCAGGATGGGGGTGATCCCCTCCTGTTCCCCTACAGATTCAAGGTCGATCTTCATCAGCGCGGGAAAGATTCCCGAAGCGTCTTTGATCCCGGGAAGCAGCTGGATAAATCCCTTCTGCTCTTCTTCTTTGAGCGCGCCTTTCAGGAACTGTGCCCACCCGATCTTTTCCTCCATATTTGCCGCCTGTTTCCGATCCATATCATCCAGCCGGGCCGCTGCTTTGAGCAGTGCTTCCCTAAGCATCTCGTCATTGATGGGCTTCAGGATATATTCCTCCACATCCAGGCTGAGAGCTGTTCTGGCATACTCAAATTCGTCATATCCGGAAAGGATCAGGCATCTGACCCGGGCGTTGTCCTTCCGGATCTCCCGGATCAGTCCCAGCCCGTCCAGCAGCGGCATCTCCACATCCGTAACGATGATATCCACCGGATCTTGCCTGAACTTCTCCAGCGCCTCCTCTCCGTTGTGTGCCGTATACGCCACTTCCATATCAATGGACGCCCAGTCAACAATACACAATATCCCCTGAAGAATAAATTCCTCATCCTCTACAAGCATTACCCTTTTCATCATTCACTTTTCTCCGTTCCCACCCATATGATTACGGAAAGGCCGCCGTCAATGCTATCCAGTGTAATCCCATATCCGTTTCCGTAAACTGCTTTGATTCTTCTGTTTACATTTTCAATCCCGACAGACTGTGTCTGCCTGTATTCATTCTCCGTCAGCTCTCTGTTTTTCTGTTCCATCAGGGCAGCTTCCATGCCCATGCCGTTATCATTGACCCGGAATACCACGCCTTCCCTGCCCGCTTCCTGCCGGACGCTTAGGCTGATCCGGTTGTCCTTATCCTGCCTGCGGATGCCGTGCACGAAATAGTTCTCTATGATCGGCTGCAGGATAAACTTGATCACTTTCTTCTCCAGCAGCTCAGCCGGGCAGTCTATCTCGTAAGTAAAGATCCCGTTGTACCTGTACTCAAACAGTTCCAGATACTGCCGGCAGTAATCCAGCTCCTGACCGATGGTGATCCAGTCAGCATCTTTGAGCTGGCTGCGGAACAGCACAGACATACTGTAGAGCATCTTCCCCACGTCTCTGTCCCCGTTGCAGATTGCCTTCATCCGGATCGCTTCCAGCGTATTGTACAGGAAATGCGGATTGATCTGGCTCTGCAGGGCCTGGAGCTGCGCATTTTTCTTCTCAATCTCCGCCAGATAGCTCTTCTGGATATACTCATCCAGTTCCAGGCACATTTCATTAAACTTTCCGGAAATCATGTCCAGCTCATCCCCGTTTTCCCTGACGGCAAGCCGGATCTGCAGATCTCCCGTCGTTACCTGGTGCATCCCGGAAAGGATCACATCCACCCGGTTGGTCAGGTGCCGGATATAAATATTGATCGAGAATACCCCGCAGGCGAAAATTGCCAGTCCTACCCCGATGATTGCCAGAAAAGCTGACACCGGAATCATGGCTGCCGCCTTCCGGTCCAGAACTGCGTAGATCTGGTAGACATCGGTCTGTTCTTTATAGAGATCGCAGCCAGGGATCTGCCTGTCCGGCGCATCGCTGTTAAGCAGATTCTCCCATTTCCTGGATTCTCTGGACATACACACAAGGCTCTCGTCATTTTTCGTAATCACGAGATCTACATAGTCCAGGCCGTCCACCAGATTCGCCACATTACGCGCACAGGAAAATGTGAAAATAAACACGCCCTCCTGCGTCATGGTATCCGGATCCAGAATATTCCTGACAAACTGCAGCTTCCCGGCCTCCGCAGACCCCGGATCCTGGATCTGCTCCAATACCGCACTTCCGTCCTGATAAGGATATACCTTGTTTTCCGGCAGAAATGTGGTAAGTTTCTGTTCTCCCAGGCTTAACAGCTCGATCCGTTCCAGCCCCGGATACGCCTCGAAGGCCTTCGTCACAAACAGCCGGATCCCCCTGTACTGCAGACTGTTGGATTCGGAATACCGATCCAGCGAATATTCCTGGTATTCCGCCGGTTCCAGATTCAGAAAGGCGATCACATCTCTCAGTTCCTGTTCATCCCGGTACAGCTCGCCGAACAGATAGTCCACCGCCTCCTCATCACTTTCTGCCAGCGCCGCCGCTTCTCCCGCGATTCTCTGCGCGGTCTCCTGCCTGTTCCGCAGCGTATTCCCGACCATGGCGCTGACGAAATACACAATCAGCGAACACACAATAAACAGCGCGATGGCAATATACGTCCAGAACAGTTTAAAATATAATTGTCTCGGCTTCTTCGTTCTCATAACTTCTCCCTCTCATCCCAAGCGTCGGTGGGCGTATTTCCCCTTGTCTACCGACGCTGCCATACCAACAGCAGAAAAAGAGAGCATGAAAGCTCTCTAATTCACTCCGGCACCTGCCTGTTCATCCAGCATCCTGACTACCTTCCGGTTCATGAATACGATGAGAAAGGCATAAATACTTGCCATAAACAGCACCACCGTCCCGGCCTTGATCTCCAGCAGCATCAGAAGAAACACCGCCGCAGCCAGATTGCCGAATGTCAGCGCCGGTTTCGTAACTGTAAGGAGCACAGCCCCTCTCAGATAGTCTTTGACAGCCATCTGGTATCTGGACGCCAGCAGATACAGATTCGGGGTCATAAGCACGGTCCCCGCGAAAAGGACAAAGAAAAGGATCAGCAGCGGAAGACACGGCATCTGCAGGCTGAAGAACTCTACGTTTGTCCAGAATATCCACAGCAGCACCACCTGAATCGCGGTCAGCAGGATCTTCTTCGGGAGTTCATCCGTATAGCCTTCCCGATAATCTTTCCACGCCCCTGTCTGGGTCCCGTGAAGCATCCGGTTCATGGCAAAGAGAACCGCGGAGAACGCCGGCCCTGCCGGGAGGAGACACAGCAGGAAGAACGGAAGATACTCCCTCACATTGCTGATCCCCACAAACAGGAAAAACAAAAGCACCGGAAGATTGAAGATCAGAAACAAGAGGTTAACCTTCAGAAAATACAAGATCTTATCGCAGACATCCAGTATCTTATCCAGATGGAACAGTTCACTTAACATCATATCTCTCCTTACAGATTCTTACAACTCAAAAAGTACGGTTTTGATCTCAAACGGATGCAGCTTCATCGTGACTGCTTCTTCTGTATGGTCCGCTCCGGTTTTTCGCTCCCTTAAGTCTCCTTCTGCCCATGAGTGGAAACGGAAGGAAGGCCGGATCGTCACCTTCTGGCCGGATCCTGCATACTCGTGGAATCTTACGACCAGGCAGTTTCCGTCTTCTGATTTCTTCACCGCGTCGATCTCTACCTGCGGATGATCCACAGTGAAGAAGGAGCCGTCCGCGTTCTCTTCCCTTCCCGCGCTGACAAGCATCGGATGATTCAGGGCGTGGGCTTCACGGACCACGTCTCCGCTGACAATATCGCCGCTGTGCGGCAGCAGAGAATACGTGAATACATGCTCACCTACATCCTGGATATGATCCGGCTGCCTGCCCGAACGAAGAAGAGAGAGCCGAAGCACATTTCCTTTCACGTCGTAACCGTATTTGCAGTCATTCATCAGCGCAACCCCGTAATTTCTCTCAGACAGATCGGCAAATCGGTGTCCCACTGACTCAAATCTCGCCTGATCCCAGCTTGTATTCCAGTGGTTCGGTCTGCGGACATTTCCATACTGAATATCATACGTCGCATATGTGGTACGGATATCCACCGGGAATGCTGTCTTTAAGAGCTGCTGTCTCTCCCGGAAATCCACTTTCGTACAGAAATCAATCCTCCGGTCTTCCGCATACAGGATCAGATCCTGCTCAATGACCGTGTTCATATAGTTCCATGCAAGGCCGATGACCAGCCTTAACGCACCCTGCTCTTTTATCTCAAATCTTGTAAGATCTGTCACCTCTCTCATCTTCTGCTGGTAATAGATATCGATATCCCAGGCGTCGTTGTCCAGAGGCTTATCCTCAAACATCTGCAGCACATTGCCCCGCTCTCCCGGAGCAAGCACACTGCGGTCGTGGTCTTTGTCATAGAGCATCTCGATCTGTCCCTGCTCATTGATCACCATGGAATAAAACGGCGTATCGATCGTTCGTCCGTCCACCCGGAACGGGGAAGTCTCCGGTACATTTCCGTCCGCCCGGCCGCATACGTCCTTTGCCGCCCGGAAGAAGACAGTCCGGTGTCCCATAGCGGGGACGTCTTTGACATGGACATATGTCACTCCCTCTTCCCGCTGGGCCTTCAGCACTCTGCCCTCCGCATCCGTGAACACTCCGGCTTCCACGGTAGGAACCGCCGCGATTTCATCCATCGTCCAGCCGGAAGCATTGTATACGGTCCACACAGTTCCTTCCTCCCGCAGGCTGTCCGCAAGATAGTCCCGGATCACATCTCTTGCGATCTCCTCGATCTTCGCGTAATCCCGTCTGGAATCTTCATAAACCTCATGGATCGAAGAGCCCGGGATGATATCATGGAACTGGTTCGTAAGGATCAGCTTCCACCCTTCTGTCAGCTTCTCCTGCTCCGCCTGGGCAAGCGTTCCCGCGCGCACCGCGCCCATGGCAGTCAGCCATTCCGCCTGACGGTAGAGGAGCTCCATCTTCCGGTTCATCCGCTTATTGTAGCCCTGACTTGTATAAGTGCCGCGGTGATACTCCAGATAGAGTTCTCCGTCCCATGTATGTACATAACGGTTCGTCTGCTTCACCGTCTCCTTCAGATCGCGGAAGAACTCGCCCGCCGCAGACGTCTCAAGAGACGGAAGTCCCGGGATCTTATCAATCCTGCGTCTTCTCTCCAGCAGGTCGCGGTTGACACCGCCGCCTCCGTCCCCATACCCGTAAGCGATCAGCAGTTCCTGATTCATCTCCTTTTCACTGTAGGCATCCCAGACGCCTTTCACGGTTTTTGCAGTGAGAAGCCCGTTGTATGTATAGAACCAGGAGCCCGGTTCGTTCCACGGTTCCGGAGTGGTGATAAAGTGGGTCAGCACTTCACTTCCGTCAATGCCTTTCCACTTGAATGTATCATGGGGCATGCGGTTGTACTGGTTCCAGCTGATCTTCGTTGTCATGAACATATCGATGCCAGATTTCTTCAGGATCTGCGGCAGCGCCCAGGAATAGCCGAATACATCCGGGAGCCAGAGGTATTCCACATCCTTCCCGAATTCATCTTTGATGAACTTGCTCCCGATCAGGATCTGACGGGTGAGGGACTCGCCGCTTGTCAGGTTGCAGTCTGCCTCCACCCACATGCCGCCGTCCACTTCCCAGCGGCCCTCTTTCACTCTCTTCTTAATCTCTTCATAGATCTCCGGGAAATCTTCTTTGATATATTCATATAACTGCGGCTGTGTCTGCAGGAAAATGTATTCCGGGAACATGTCCATCATCCGCAGCACAGTGGAAAATGAGCGGGATGCTTTTTCATGGGTGTGCTTCAGCCTCCACAGCCACGCCATGTCGATATGAGTATGTCCCACACATTTCACTTTTACGAGAGGATCTTTCTTCATGCCGTCGATCTTCTCGTTCAGCAGATCATCCGCCCGGTGAACGGAATCATAAAAGCTTTCACTTCCCGGGTAAGACCAATCAATCAGAAGGCAGGCCTGATCCAGCGCATTCCTCAGTTCGAACTTAACCGGATCCGTATCCGCAAGATTCTGCACGGTATCCAGCATGAGCAGGCCCAGATAATAGAAATCATCCACTTTCTCATCCAGATATGCCAGATCCGCCCGGTTGATCCTGTGCTCCTGTACGGTGGGCACACCGCCGCCCTCCAGTCCGGACCAGAGGCGGAAGGTAAGACGGAACGTCTTCCCGTACAGTTCTTCCGGGAAGAAGACTTCCTTGTGGTTCGCATCCACCCCCTGATACGGCTTCTCATTGATATAGCACATCGCCTCGAAGCCGGAATTATTTCCTGCGCCGGTTTTCCCGAAATCGAAAATCCCGACTGCCCGTTTTCCTTTCCAAGACTCCGGGATCGTGATCTCCCTGTGGAGCCACAGATAGCGGTCCCGGCCGCTCCACCTGTCCCCGGTGCAGATCTTCTCCCATCCTTCAAACTCTGTGGGGACCTGCGGGTTCACAACCCCCTGCTCATCCTCCCGCGCGGCGAATTCTTCCAGCGCGATGACTTCCCTGTAACTGTATTCTCTGATCTCAGTGATCCTTCTGTCAAGCTTTCTCTCTGTTAAAAACATAAGTCATTCCTCCATACCGAACATCTTCGTCTGTCTCTATTGTAGCGAAAGCTTCTCAACAGAACAATTTTCCAATTTCTATGTTTAGTGTAAAAATTCTATATTCCGCCAAACAGCATCGGCGGACGACAAAGCGGCCAGACCCTCCATCTGGAAGATCTGACCGCTTCATCCGCGCCTGAACGGGAATCTTACGAATCCGCGTCTCCTTTACGTCTGCTTATTAAAATAAATTTCTTGAGCTGATCCATTTTCGAACACAGAACCAGACTCAAACGATCTGCCCTCGAATCTCTTCAGACGATTCACATCTTGTTCAGATTCTCCACTGCACCTTTCAGGACCTCCACAGCCTCTTCATCCGGCCGGCACATCAGCTTGAAGACCGGGATCTTTTCCGCAATATCCTGTGCATATTGAAACGCGTTTTCCTGAAGAGTTCCTCTGGATACAGGAGCAAAAATACGCTGAAGCAGATAAAGCTCTGCTTCAAACCCTGACAGCCTCTCCACATGATTATGCTGACCCCTTTCCAGCATGACCACCGCGCAGACGCGCACTTTCCTGTTCTGGATCTTTCCTGACGATCCCGCCCAGGGCATTCCGTATGCATACCAGGTCCCATCCAGCCGCCGGCAAAGACACCGGTCTCCGTTAATGATCCGCGCCCCTTCCCGCCTCTCCCACATATCTGTATGCGTGGTTTTCCCTGTTCCGGCGGAAGCCATCACAAGGATTCCCATTCCCCGATACTCCATGACCACCCCGTGAAAGACGCAGGCCTCCCGGGACAAGAGGATAATATGAAACAGGGAGCCCATCCTGTGAAACAGCATATAGCCCCCGTCCTCCACCGTATCTTCTGTTAAAAGAATCCTCTTCCCATCTCGTGCAATCCGATACGTCTGAGCACCTCCGTCCGCCGGGTTCTGGAAGGTACACTCATACTCCCCACAGGACAACTGATACATCCTGGTGGGGTAAGAACATTCGTCCTCTTGAAACAGAAGATTCCGACTGCTGCCCTTCTCCTTCACAGAAACCGCAAAGCTAAAATCCGGCTGTTCGAAAAGATCAGACCCGGAAACAGAAAACAGCTTTGCACCTGCGGCCAGATCTCCGCTCTTTCCAAGAAGATCTGCTGAGATTTCCACCGTAAACTCTCCGATTCGAAACCCTGCCATGGAATCAGCTCTTATCAATAATAATTCCGCCGCCTGATATCTGCTTCGTATTTGCCCAGTTACTTTGTGGTTCTGCCTCAATCAGCTTCAATACCCCGGGATTCTCTCTCAGATACTGTGCAAGTTCCGGATTTGACGCAGCAAACACATCAGGATTCCCAGTACTATTGTACTGGTTTGCCAGGCTGTTAAACTGGTCAATTGCGTCTGTCAGCGCACCCGCTGACCAGTTTCCCTGACACCCACCGCCTGTCGTGAGATTAATGTCAACACCTGAAATCGCACCGTCTCCATTGGTATCCAGCCATATTTGCGCTGTTCCCCAGCATACATCTGCCACCCGCTCAAATAACTTCAGTTCCTCAAAATCAAACTTCGGACTCTCATATTCTCTCTTCATTGTTTTCTCCTCTTTCATGAATAACACCTATATTTTTCAATAACTGATATTTATACTCCGCCTCCCGGCATGCATATTCCGGTACTCCGAACCAATCCCCGGTCTCCGCCAGCCGGTTCGCCGGACATGTCTCGCATATTCCCGCATATTTACAGTCTCTGCATTCGGGAATCACTTTTGACAGCGGGTACTGCTCCATAAGATGTTCCCAGGCGTACGCGAAACCATCCTCGAACGGGTCTGTATACCCCTGCGTCATCAGCCCGCAGGCATACATACGTCCGGCCCAGTCCACCGCGTATTGATCAAGTCCCGCCCTGCAGGCAAGAAACATACATCTGCCTTCTTCCCCGTCTTTTGCCTCTCTTCTGGTAAAAAGTTCCTGGGAAAACGCAATTCTTTTTGCTTCTGACCGGGCGATCTCTTCCTGCAGCTCCAACAGATAAGACTCTGTACAGCGAACGCTCTCCTCCGGTGAAAGCCTGACTTCTTCCGGACGGCAGATTCCGCCACGGACAGCTTTGCTGACAAAACGGCTGATATGCAGAGCTTTCTCATCCCCGAACTTCTGTGCTGCATATGCCTTCATCGCCGGAAGATCTTCGACATTCTCCTTTACAATCGTGGTCCGCAGTTCAAACAGCGACGGCAGCTTACGAAGCAGCTCCGTACCTTGCAGGAAGCGCTCATAACCGTCCCCACAGCCGCTTAACCGCCTGTAAGTTTCATTGGAAGTGCCGTACATGGTAACGCCGATCTTATGCGGCGGATATCTGCGAAACAGCTCCATCACCTTATCCGTCACTAATGTGGCGTTGGTATAAACAGTCAGCAGAAATCCCATCTTCGCGATCGCTTCATAAATCTCGCAGAAATCCGGGCGAACCATCACCTCTCCTCCGGTCAGAAGAAGATTCAAAGTACCTGCCCCGGCTGCCTGTTCCGCCAGCCGGATCCATTCATCTGCGGTTCTCTCTCGCATTCCCAGTTCCCGGATCCGCTTCTGATCCACCCGGACCAGACACATCTTGCAGGACAGGTTGCAGCGTCCCGTCAATTCAAACGTCCCATTCAGCGGAAACCTCCTGAGTTCATTACTCACAAGATATCATTCCCCTCTCCAGCAGAACCTTAATGGAGTCCTCCACATCTTCCCGTGCTTTTGCCTCGGAAACAGCAAACTTCTCCGTCAATCTCTGCACAAGCTCCTCTTTTGTAGCTCCCTGCTGAAGTTTTTCCCACAAAGCCTCCGCAGTTTCATTCAGATTGATGATTCCGCAAAAATCAACAACTCCAGCTCCCACGGACACAAGCACAGCCTCACCGGCAATCTTCCGCACCATGTAATTCGGACTTGAAAAATACACAGGTGCTTTTTCTGAAAACCGATACCCTGCATCTTCCAGCCGGATCTTCAGTTCAGCATCGGACAAGCTGCTTACATCTCCCAATTTAGCCAATTCGATCTTCTGAACTGTCATCATCGGCTCTATCCACTTTTTTTTCAACATATCCCACCTCATTTCCGGATATAATATAAGTTAACTGCCTTATATACTACTGTTCAAACTAAATGAAGTCTTAAAGTAAACCACTATAGGATTTTTCTTCGGAAAACGGCCTGATACAGGATATTTTCTCATCTAACTGACCCTCATTCTGACCCCATACTGAGACTGTCTGCAGCCGGTCCATCTGCTCTTTCTTGAGCGTGAGAGAAGGGTGCACATAATTCTGCATCGTTGTACTGACATTGGCATGTCCCAGGATCTCGCTCAGAGATTTCGTATCGAATCCGCTCTCTACGCAGCGAGTCGCAAAGGTATGCCTTAATGTGTGAAATGTATAGGAAGGAAGCCCCGCTTTTTGCAATACTTGCTTATATTTTCGCAGATATAACCGGGGTTCCATATAATATATCGTATTTGTAATAAGAAAAATCTGTGTCTCCCTTCGGTATTCTTTCAGAAAATTCAGAATAAATGCCGGCAGCGGAATCAAACGTTTTGAACATTCTGTCTTCGGATAACTGATCATTACCCTCGTTTTTTTCTCGTCTTGCTGATCACGGTCCGCATTCTGAATCCGGATTACTGTTTTACTGATCTGTAGGATCCCGCTTTCAAAATAGATGTCACCCCACTGCAGCGCGCACAGCTCCCCGATTCGCAGTCCACTGTATAATGCGATCAGAATCCCCAGCGACACAGTATCCGGATGCTGACATAAAAATTTCTCAAGTTTGGACTGCTCCTGGCGGGTCAAGATTATCTTAGGCGATTTGTATGCCCTTGGCGCGAATATATCTTTTCTCACGGCACACAGATACTGCTGCCGGTCGGCATATTTTAGCCCCAGCAGAAGAACAGAGCGCAGATCTGATACTGTCTTTGGCGAAAGCCCTCCCCTGCCGTCTGTTCTTCCGGAATGAAGTTCCTTCTTCAGAAAATTATTTATCATCTCTGAAGTAAGCGCAGACAGAGGAACCGGGCCAAGTGCGGGAAGAATATGCTTTTCAATAAGATTTCGATAATGGACAAAAGTAGATTCTTTCACTTCATCTCTCTTGAATTCCATCCATTCCTGCATCAGCACACTGACTGTGACCTTTCGCCTGCCGGATATGTCTGTCCTTTTACAAACTGGTTCCCGGGCTGTATTTTTCAGATAGTTGTTCCGTTTTTCTTTTGCTTCCTGGTACGTCTTCCCGTAAAATGAACGGTATTTTGCCTGTCCATTCAAGTCGTACTCCGCAATGATCCTTGCCTCCCATCTCCCGTCTTTTCGCTTTCTGATATTTTCACCATGTTTTCCCATACCACATCATCCTTTCCGCCGTCTGACATAACAATGACCAGATTTTTGACCCCGAAAAAGTCTAAAACCCAGCCATAATACATTGAAAACTGCCCCTGAATTACCTGATTTTGTAAAAATCAATTGACATCATTTCCCTTTATAGTATAATGAAACAGATAAAGAAGACATGCAGGTACACATTATTGTGTCCCTATAGTGGTTTACTTTAAGACAAAATGATGAAAAAAATAGCGGCTGCCGCTCTTCGGCGGAGACCGCTATTTTCATTTAATCTTTCGAATGAAATATTCTATAATTTGCTTTCTCTGTAAGTTTTGATTTTCTCTTTTGTTCAAATGAATAAAGTCCTCTTACAGCAATTCCCAGGAAAACTCAAATAACTGTGAGCATCCGTCAAATCCTGCACCGTCAGCATCTTCCAAACCTTGCCTTAAGGCACGGTTTCTAGCAGTCTTTTCATATAATCGGACTTCGGATTCGCGAAGATTTCTTCTGTCTCTCCTTCTTCTACGATTTCCCCGTCTTTCATCACCAGCACCCGGTCGCACATCTGATAGATGACGTTCAGGTCATGGGAAATGAAGAGGATGGAGATCCCTGTCTCCTCCTGAAGACCCACCAGCAGCTCCATGATCTGTCTCTGGATGGTTACATCCAGTGCGGAAACCGGTTCGTCCGCGATCAGGAAACGGGAGCCCTGCAATAACGCCGCAGCGATGCTCACCCGCTGCCTCTGCCCGCCGCTTAATTCACCCGGGCGGCGGGTAAGCAGTTCTTCTCCCAGCCCGGTCTTTTCCGCCATCTCGCGCACCCGTTTCTTTCGCTCCTGAGCAGGAACCTTCCGGATCCGCAGCGGTTCTTCCAGGATCCAGCCGATCTTCTTTTTCGGATTTAAGGATGAATAGGGATCCTGGAAGATCATCTGGGGCATATCCGTATGATGCACCACTTCCCCTTCTGACGCTTTCACAAATCCCAGGATCACCTTGGACAGGGTGGACTTCCCGCACCCGCTCTCACCCACCAGCCCCAGGATCTCATTTTCCCGGACTTCGAAGCTGATCTCTTTCAATACAGTCTTTTCCGCTCTGCCTTCCTGATAGGCGGCGCTTACATTCTTTACCTCTAACACAGGTCCCATCTCATCCACGCCTCCTTCTCCTTAAGGACTCCCGGCGGTTTGGGATTGCGGCCAGCAGCTTCCTTGTGTACTCCTTTTGCGGATGCTGAAAGACCTGCTCCACTTCTCCCGCTTCTTCCACTCTGCCTTCATTCATCACCAGCACCCGCCCGCAGAGCCTGCGGATCACAGCAAGATCATGGGAGATAAAGAGGATGCCCGTGCCGTGCTTCCTGTTGATCTCCTTCAGCAGCTCGAGAATCTGCGCCTGTATGGTCACATCCAGAGCGGTGGTCGGTTCATCCGCGATGAGCAGATCCGGCTCCGTCACAAGAGCCGCCGCGATCATCACCCTCTGCCGCATCCCGCCCGAAAGCTGGTGGGGATACTTCTGGTACAGTTCTTCCGCTCCCGGAAGCCCCGCCTCTTCCATGGCGAGGATGGCGCGCCTCTTTCGCTCCTCCGGGGTCAGCCTGGTATGCAGCTTCAGCCCTTCCTCGATCTGGCGGCCCACCGTGAGGACCGGATTCAGGGACGTCATCGGCTCCTGAAAGATCATGGCGATCTCTCCGCCCCGCACCTGCTCCAGCTCCTGTTCCGTACAGAGCGCCAGATCCTGTCCTTTGAAAAGGATCTGCCCGCCGCAGATCCCGGAATTGCTTTTCAGCAGCCGCAGGATGGAGAGCGCGGTCTGGGTCTTCCCGGAACCGGATTCCCCCACAATGCCCAGGATCTCTCCTCTCTCCATAGAAAAGGACACACCCTTTACCGCCTCCTGAGGCGGCTCGGTATCATAAAACTCAATCTTCAAATCTTTTACTTCCAGAAGCTTCCCATTCGCCTTCATCCTGTCCCTCATGCCCTTTCACATCTATCTCTATCTGCATCCTGTCTTTCTTTTATCCTCATCCGGTCCCGCATCCTACCTCCCGCCTTTCTTCAATATCCCGTCACTGAGCAGGGAAAATGCCAGAGCCAGCAGGATCACCGCAAGTCCGGGAAAGATCGCACACCACGGGGCGCTCAGAAGATAGGTCTGGGATTCGGACAACATTCTTCCCAAAGAAGCATCCGGCGGCTGAACGCCGATGCCCAGATAGCTCATGCCCGCCTCTGCCAGAACCGCGTTGTTAAATCCGATGGCAGCCATAGAAAGCACGGACGGCAGCGCGTTCGGGAAAATGTGTACAAACATGATCCGCAGGTGAGAAGCTCCCATGAGCCGTGCGCTTTTCACATAGTCCATCTCCCTCTGGCTTAAGAACTCACTTCGCGTGATCCTGGCAAAACTGGGGATAAATACGATCGCCAGCGCGAAGATCACATTATATTTGCCCGGTCCCAGGATGGCGATAAACACCAGGGCCAGCAGGATGTTGGGAAAGGATGCCGCCGCGTCGTTAAAGCGCATCAGCACCTCGTCCGCCCAGCCTCCGAAATATCCGGTAAAAGCGCCGATCAGGATCCCCGCGCCTCCGCCTAAAACCACAGTTGCCGCTGCCACGAAAAAGGTCGTTCCCGTACCCTTCATCACCCGGCTGAATACATCCCGACCAAAGTGGTCGCACCCGAACAGATGCACAAGGGAGGGCGCCGCCATCTTCGCCCCGCCGTCCATGGCGTCCGGGTCATAGGGGGTAAAGAAGCACCCCGCCAGCAGGAAGAGGAACAGGAAGAGGGCAAGACCGGCTCCAATCATCAAATTGTAATTCTTCTCTTTTTTCATCCGTTCCGCCCTCTCACTGCCCGACCCGGATCCTGGGGTCGATCCTGCCGTACAAAATATCTACAAGAAAATTCACCACGATCACAAAGAACGCGATCAGTACAATGATCCCCAGCGCCACCGGGTAATCCCGGTTGGAGATGGAGGTGATCAGCAGGCTTCCCATCCCCGGGATGGTAAATACCTGTTCAATGATAATGCTGTTCGCCACAATATCCGCGATGGTCATGCCCCAGAAGGTAAGCACCGGGAGCAGGGCGTTCTTCAGCACATGGCGGTACATGATCCGCCTGCGTCCGTTTCCCCTTGCGTAAGCAGTCCGCACATAGTCTTTCTCCAACTGTGTCAGCACAGAGCTGCGCAGCATTTTCACGCCCATGGCACACCTGGGCAGGGCGATCGCCACACTGGGCGCGATCAGATAGCCTAAGAATCCTCCAAAGCTCTCTGTGATCGGCACATACGCTCCGGGCGTGAACCATTTCAGAATCAGCCCGAACAAAAGCGTGATCAGAATCCCCCAGAAAAATCCGGGAACCGACATGGCAACCTGATCCAGCACCATAAGGATCCTGTCCGCCCATGTTCCTTCCCTCTGCGCCGTAAAGATCCCCAGAGGGACAGACAGCAGCAGGATCATCAGGAAGGACATCACGGTCAGCGCCGCTGTGATGGGGAGCTTGTCCCGCAGGAGCTCCCACACCGGCATGGAATAGCTGTAGGACTCTCCCAGATCCCCGGTGACAAGCCCCTTCAGCCACCTTCCGTACTGTACCGGAACCGGATCGTTCAGGCCCATCTCTTCCTGCAGCGCTTCCACCTGCTCCTGGGTCGCTTCCGTCCCCAGCTTCGATCTGGCGGCGTCTCCCGGGATCACGTCAAAGGCGAGAAAGGTCAGAAATGAGACAATTAACAAGGTTATAATGAGAGTTCCTGTTTTCTTCAACAAATACTTCATTCTCTTTCCTCCGCCTTCCAGACTTTTCCTATTCCGCTGTCTGATAAATCTTCGCCATATCCAGGACATACAGAGGATAGAATTCATATCCGCCGTAGTTCTTTCTCAGCACGACCTCGGAAGCCATATCCTGGATGTACACATTTGCCGCGTCATCGGCAAGCAGTGTCTCCATCTCTTTGTAAAGGCTGACCTGCTCCGCATCGTCCGTGCTCTTTTTCACCTGTTCATATAATGCGTCATATTCCGGATTGCTGTAGTTGATAAAGTTCTTCTCGGAATCCGAAGCGAACCGCTCCAGCAGCGCTCTTGCACTTAAGTAGGAAGCATCAAGCCCTACCACGGTTGACTGGAACTGTCTGTCCGCATAAGTATCGCTGAGCCAGCTGTCCCATTCCACCAGCTGGATCTCCGCGTCAATCCCCACCTGCTTTAACTGCTCCACCAGCACCTGGGCCGCATCAATATGCTGCTGATAATTATTGGGCACTGTGATGGTCATCTCAAACCCATCCGGGTATCCTGCTTCCTTCAGCAGTTCCTTCGCCTTCTCAATATCCTGGGGATACTTGTCCGCCAGCTCCGGCATATAATATTTCTCAAACGCTGGGAACATACTGCTTCCGATGATCGTTCCCTTACCGTCCGCAGTCATATCCAGGACTTCCTGCCGGTTCACCGCGTAGCAGAGCGCCTGCCTTACCCTTACATCGTCAAAGGGCTCCTGGGCATTGTTTAAGTACAGCGCCTGGATCAGATTCATCCCGCCTTCATAGATCCGCAGATCCTCGTCATCCTCGATCTGCGCGGACTGGGTCGCATTGATCCTGGGGTACATATCAAGGGAACCTGCCTTTAATCCTGTGACAATGGCATTGCTGTCTCCCACCACCTTAAAGGTCACTTCATCCAGATATGCCTGTTCTTCCGTATTCCAGTAGTCCTCAAACTTCCGGATCACGATATTCTCCTGGGGCGACCGAGACACATAGGAAAACGGTCCTGTTCCCACCGGATTCTTGTCTAAGTCCGTACAGTGCTCAGGCACAACAGCAACCGTCAGATAGGCAAGAAATTCCGTGTCCGCTTCTTTTAAACTGATCTCCACTGTGGACGCGTCCGGCGTCTCCACCTTCTCCACATTAGAAAACGCCGCTATTAATGGAGTCCCATTTCCATTAATACCGGCGCATCGTTCAATCGAATATTTTACATCGTCTACGGTAACTTCCGTTCCATCGTGGAATTTCACATGCTCTCTGAGCTTAAAAGTATAGACTTTCCCATCATCTGAAATACTGTGGCTTTCCGCTACCGCGTCCGTATAATTTCCCTCTGAATCTGGCTTCACCAGACCTTCGTAAATATTAAATAGGACTTCTTTCGTTCCTGCCGCAACCGCTTCGTGTGGGTCAAGACTATCCTCTAAATCCTGAGGAATTCCTACTACAATGGAACCTCCCATGGTTGGTTCCGCTTCTGTTTCCTGAGAACTGCCATTTTCCTGAGATCCTTCTCCCTTCGCCTTGCCGTCCTGGCATCCGCCAAGTACAACAGTGAGGGACACTGCCAGAAGCAGCATGCATAGTTTCTTTCTGTTAAACATAAAACCTCTCCTTACATACCAGCTCTCTCATTATATAATTGTCAACGACATGGTAGCAAATATGCGGCAAAAAAGCAAGTCCTCCGCCTGTATTTCTGGTTACACTGAAAACAAGGCATTCCTTTCCTCTAATATTTTCCCGTCTGTTGAAATAGTCACAACCTGACAGGGAATCCTCTTGCCGCTGTTCTGTAAAGCGGTTTTCACCGCATATTCCAGCCCGCCGCAGCAAGGGACTACCATGCGGACGACCAGCACGCCTGCAATCTTATTCTGGCGAAAGATCTCCGTAAGTTTCTCCGAATAGTCCACTGCATCCAGCTTGGGACAGCCAACTAAAGTAATGCGGCCTTTCATAAAAGACTCATGGAAAGATGCATACGCATAGGCAGTACAGTCTGCTGCCACCAGCAATTCTGCGCCGGCAAAGTATGGTGCGTTTACCGGAGCCAGCTTGATCTGCACCGGCCACTGAGACAGCCGGCTCGGCATATCCGGCACAGTTCCGGCGCAGCCGCTATTCTCAGCCTCTTCATGCAAGATCGCTCTGGGCCGGGAACCCGGACAGCTGCCCGTCCCCGCCTGCTTTCTCGCCTGAACCAACTGTTCATCATAGGCCGCTGCTTCCCGTTCAATAATTGAGATCGCGCCGGCCGGACAAGCGGGCAGGCAGTCCCCTAACCCGTCGCAATAATCATCCCGGATCAGCCGTGCCTTTCCGTTCTGCATTTCGATTGCACCCTCATGGCAGGCATCCGCACAGACTCCACACCCGTTACATTTTTCTTCATCAATCTGTACAATTCTTCTCTTCAAGCAGTTCACCCTCTTTTCTTGTATTTACATAGGTATTGTACTATAATAAAAATCAATCTGTCGGTTGAATTTTCAACAAAAGGAGCGATTATGGAAGATTTTTTATGGATCATACGAAATTGTCAGCTTTTCTCCGGTATTTCAGAAAACGAAATCAAAGAAATGCTGATCTGTCTTGACGCAAAACGGAAATCTTTTCGAAAAGGCGATTTTATCTTCCGCACAGGCGATACCACGGACGCAATCGGACTTCTCCTGAACGGAACTGCCTTCATCCTTCAGGATGATTTCTGGGGAAACCGCAACATCCTCTCCACAGTCACTCCGGGACAAACTTTTGCAGAAACCTTTGCCTGCGCACCCGGAACCGTGATGACAGTCAGCGTAATTGCGGAGTCCAACTGTGACATTCTCTTACTCGATGTCAAGCGAATCCTGAATGTCTGCTCTGCAGCCTGCTCCCACCACAGCCGGATCATCCGCAATCTTCTCTCCGATCTGGCCGCCAAAAATCTTGCCTATAATGAAAAAATAGCGCATATGGCACAGCGGACCACACGCGCAAAACTCCTCTCCTATCTCTCTGCCGCAGCGCAGAAAAACAATAGTTACGAATTCGATATTCCGTTTTCCCGCCAGCAGATGGCAGACTATCTATCTGTAGAGCGGAGCGGACTGTCGCTGGAACTCTCCCGGATGAAAAAGGACGGGCTCCTCGACTATCACAAAAACCATTTTGTTCTGAAACGGAAAGAGATTCCGCTTAAATAGCGCCGGTTAAAAGGCCTGTTTGCCGGCGCTGACGTTCTTCCCTCCTATATCCTGACGCCCTCGGCTGTGCGGCTTCGTTCTGAACTTACTCCACCAACCCCAGACCCACTCTCAACTCCTTTATTTTCTCCTCAATCTCTTTCATCACACTCATAAAGGTTCCGTCATCTTGTCCTGTCGGATCATCCAATCCCCAATTCAGCACCTCTTTCCCGGGAATATGTGGGCACACCACATTGCACCCCATCGACACATAAATATCCGCTTCCGGTATGTCCTGAATCAGCTTTGAATATTGGTCCTTTTCCATATCAATTCCATATTCCTGCTTCATCAGCCGCACCGCATCCTGATTCATCTTTGGTTTCACTTCCGTTCCCGCGGAATAGCAGTCACAAAAATCCGACAGATCCCTTTTCCCTAATGCTTCCGCAATCTGGCTCCTGCACGAATTATGGACACAGATAAACGCAATTTTTGTTTTCCCTTTGCAAAAAGGACATTGTTTACCAATGCACTGATTATTTTGGCTTGTGTAAGAACATCTGATCGTGGGCTGCTCCATACTGACTCCCAGATTTTTCTTAACAAAGTCGACTGCCTTAAGAATCGAAAGATAGGAATCGCGTTTACAGCACCGGGGACCACCGATTTCTCCGATGGCTTCCAATGCACTGGCAGTCATTTTATGCGAAAGGCCAAAATTCTCTTTTCCCAAAGGTGTCGAACCAGTAACAATCGAAATAAACATCCCCGTACTAATGCCTGCTCCGCAGGCGCCCCAAAAACCGCACGCCCCTCCCGGCACTGACCGGCCTCTGCTGTTCATTTCAACCAGTGATTTCTTCAAATCAATTTCTCCGCCTGAATTTTTATAAGCTGTTAAGAGTGCCATTCCCACCATACTATGATGCTCCGGTCCGTGCATATGACAAAACGGCATTGACATCATTTTGTTGAGTATTACAGCCGGATTTTTAGAAGTTTCACTCATACAGAGGCCAACCATACTGTCAAGCCCCTGCATATGACAATCATTACATACATAATGATTGTTCATACACCTGGTTTTACTTTTTTCCTTTTTGTGACATAACTCGCACTCCATCTCGATATCCTCTTCCAGATATTCCAGAGGTGCTTTACAGATCAGACATTCTTCTTTCATACCTTCCACCATAATTCCGCTTTTGGGAAGCCTTTTCATTTTATTTTGACTTGATTATAGCAAAGCCTTTCTGTGACTTCAATTAGAACCCCTTCAGCCCAGTTTTGAATGGTAAAAATACTTCTGCCTGCCACAAATCTCAAAATTCCTTGAAAAAATAAGTTATCCACATTTCTTATTTTTCTTTCTGACTTATCCACTTGCCAAAACCTGGTGGCCGAATTTTTTCTGTTTGTGGA
>CASDTX010000024.1 GCA_949283695.1 uncultured Eubacteriales bacterium
GAAGCTGTGATGAACATCGGTTCATCATGTACGTCTTCCGGACGAATACCAAGTACAACTGTCTTTCCAGCGTATCCTCCCTCGATGAGTTTCTTTGCTTTTGCCGGAGGAAGTTCGATCTTAGCTGGTCCAACGTTAAGTAATACTTTATCTCCGGATACTTCACATTTTGCATCAAGGAAGTTCATCTGCGGAGATCCGATGAATCCGGCAACGAACATATTGCAAGGATAATCGTACAGTGTCTGCGGTGTATCTACCTGCTGTACAACACCAGCGTTCATAACTACGATTCTTGTACCAAGTGTCATAGCCTCTGTCTGGTCATGTGTTACGTAGATGATTGTAGCACCCAGGTTCTCATGAAGCTTGGAGATCTCAATACGCATCTGAACTCTCAGTTTTGCATCCAGGTTGGAGAGAGGCTCGTCCATAAGGAATACCTTCGGGTTACGAACGATTGCACGTCCCATAGCAACACGCTGTCTCTGTCCACCGGAAAGAGCCTTCGGCTTTCTGTCGAGGAGTTTCTCAAGGTCAAGAATTCTTGCAGCCTCTTTTACCTTCTTGTCGATCTCAGCCTTCGGAACTTTACGAAGTTTCAGACCGAATGCCATGTTATCATAAACTGTCATATGCGGATACAGAGCGTAGTTCTGGAATACCATTGCGATATCACGGTCCTTCGGCTCTACATCGTTCATTACCTTGCCGTCGATCTTAAGTGTACCGCCGGAGATGTCTTCCAGACCAGCAACCATACGAAGAGTTGTGGACTTTCCACATCCTGAAGGTCCTACGAAGATGATAAACTCTTTATCCTGAATTTCAAGATTGAAGTCTTTAACTGCGTGAAATCCGTTCGGATAAATTTTCTGAATACCCTGAAGTGATAAACTTGCCATTTTGAATAGCCTCCTTAAAAAATACGTTTTGTTTGAACCTGAAATTAGTATAATCCGGAATGGGAAAATGGACAATGTCACGAGTGACCAAAAAAGGAAGAAAAAAATGTACATTTCAACCAGAGCCCGGATTGGATGTTTGACGTACGGCGGCAAATCAGCTACAATAGCACTGGTATGATCAAACAGGAAAAGAGGACAAGACTATGGCAAATCCAATTGTTACATTTGAAATGGAAAACGGCGATATCATGAAAGCAGAGCTTTATCCGGAGATCGCTCCCAATACGGTGAAGAACTTTATCTCCCTGATCAATAAGGGATTCTATGACGGACTGATCTTCCACCGTGTGATCAGAGGCTTTATGATCCAGGGCGGATGCCCGGACGGAACCGGCATGGGCGGTCCCGGGTACTCTGTGAAAGGAGAGTTCGCGCAGAATGGGTTCGCAAACAACCTGAAGCATGACCCGGGCGTGCTCTCCATGGCCCGCGCGATGCATCCGGACTCTGCGGGCAGCCAGTTCTTCATCATGCATGAGAAGGCACCCCATCTGGACGGGGCATATGCGGCTTTCGGCAAGATCACAGAAGGTATGGATGTGGTCAATCGGATTGCTGAGACAGATACGGATTACAGAGACCGTCCGCTCACTCCTCAGGTAATGAAGAAAGTGACCGTGGAACTCTTCGGAGAAGAGTACGGCGAGCCGGAGACGGTTTAGTCCACGACCGCCGGCAGCGTTAGAACGCAGCAAGGGCAGCGTCCCGCTTTCATGTGCATATGGCACGAAGCGGCGCTGCCCTTGTCTTGTCAGTGAGAAGGTACCGGACTGCCCGGGGCGGTTTTCACCGACGCTATGAAATCTTATATTCCATAATGTAGTCATCCATGATAAATCCTCCGCCGATATCTGCTTCCTGGGTATCGATCGTTTCAAAGCCCAGGTGGCGGTAGACGTCGAGGGAGTGGTCATTGTGCTTGTTGCAGGTCAGCCATACGGCGGAATATCCGCGGTCTCTGCAGAGCTCTTTCAGAAAATCGAACCCTCGTGATGCCAGTCCGCGGCCGCGGAAGTCTTTCCTTAAGTAAAGCTTGCTTAAGAACAGGCGGTTGTCTTCGCCGGGGTGGATGCCTGTGTATCCGCAGAATTCGCCGTTGTCGAAGAACTGGTAGTATTCGTAGCCGTCTGCGATCTGTTCCTTTAACGCAGGATAGGACTGGAATTTCTCTACCATATAATCAACCTGTTTCTTACCGATAATGGGAGTAAAGTGTTCGTTCCATATGATTTCGGCCAGATCGGCGACCTGACGGATCTGCTCATCTGTCACTGCCTTTTTTGCGCTGAAAGTGCTGTTCATTGTGATAACCTCCTGATAATGTTGACGGAGAAACGGCCGGATTGTCTGTTCATGATGGATCAGGCGGCCTGCTTCTCCGGGTCTGTGAGCGGCAGGGTGATACGCTGCTCTGCCGCGCCAGACTAAGTATAGCACATTTTCAGCCGTGCGGACGTCCCCCGGGCGGAAATCTCTAAAGAATTTATAAATTATTAGCACTCAACCGAATAGAGTGCTGATTTTCTATTGACTTTTAAAAATTCCTGTACTAGAATGTCCCTTAGATGTGAAAAACAATCTCGCGCTGGTCTTGGAAATGAACCAGACCAGCTCCGATCCGCGGCAGGAACGGACCGGTGGAAATGATTAGAAAAGGAGTGTTTCATATGGCAGTGAAAAAAGGCAATTTATCGATTGACAGTGAGAATATATTTCCGATTATAAAGAAATGGGTATATTCTGATCACGATATTTTCGTCCGTGAGATGGTATCCAACGGATGCGATGCGATCACCAAGCTGAAGAAGCTGGATATGATGGGAGAGTATGAGCTCCCGGAAGGCTATAAGCCGAAGATAGAAGTGATCGTCAGCCCGGAAGATAAGACCATGAAATTTATTGACAACGGCCTTGGAATGACGGCGGACGAGGTAGAGGAGTATATCACACAGATTGCATTTTCCGGAGCAACGCAGTTCCTGGAGAAATATAAGGATAAAACAACAGAGGATGATATGATCGGCCACTTCGGTCTCGGATTTTATTCGGCATTTATGGTAGCGGACGAAGTGCAGATCGATACCCTTTCTTATAGAGAAGGCGCGGTGCCGGTTCACTGGGCAAGTCAGGGCGGCACAGAGTACGAGATGCAGGACGGAAACAAGACGACGGTAGGAACTGAGATTACCCTGTTCTTAAATGAGGACAGCCTTGCTTTTGCAAATGAGTACCGTGCGAGAGAAGTGCTGGAGAAGTACTGTTCTTTCATGCCGGTTGAGATCTACCTGTCCAAAGCCAATGCGGAGCCGGTATATGAGACGATCAACGAGGAAGATCTGCTCGATACAGACACTGTGATCGAACAGATCGAAGAAGAGCCGGCTAAAGAAGAGGACAAAGACGGAGAGAAGGCTGAGCCGAAGAAAAAGGTGAAAATCCTCAAACGTCCGGTCCCGATCAATGATCCCCATCCGCTCTGGGGCAAGAACCCGAGCGAGTGTACGAAGGAAGAATATATTGAGTTCTACCGCAAGGTATTTATGGATTATAAGGAGCCTCTGTTCTGGATCCATCTGAACATGGATTATCCGTTCAATTTGAAGGGGATCCTGTACTTCCCGAAGATCAATATGGAGTACGAGTCCATCGAAGGAACGATCAAGCTGTACAACAATCAGGTATTTATCGCAGACAATATTAAGGAAGTTATCCCGGAATTCCTGATGGTATTAAAGGGCGTGATTGACTGTCCGGATCTGCCGCTGAACGTGTCCAGAAGTGCGCTGCAGAACGACGGCTTCGTAAATAAGGTGGCGGATTATATCTCCAAGAAGGTAGCTGACAAGCTGACGGGAATGTTTAAGACAGACCGTGAGAACTATGAGAAGTACTGGGATGATATCAGTCCGTTTATCAAGTTCGGCTGCCTGAAAGATGAGAAATTCGGCGAGAAGATGAAAGACTCCATGATCTATAAGAATCTGGAGCACAAATATCTGACCCTGGAAGATATTATCAAAGAGAGCAAGGCCGGAGATGCTGAGGAAAACGCAGACGCGGCGGCAGATACAGACGGAAAAGAGGCGGACAGTCAGGATACAGAGACCGCTCAGAACGCATCAGAGACATCAGATGCAGAGAATGAGGAAGACAAGAAAGAGGAAGAAAAGATCAGTGTCTACTATGTAACTGACGAGATCCAGCAGAGCCAGTACATCAATATGTTCAAGGCTCAGGGACAGGATGCCATCATCCTGACTCACAATATTGACTCCGCGTTCGTGACCTATCTCGAGCAGAAACACGAGGATGTGCAGTTCCTGCGGATCGACGCGGACGTGCATGAGTCTCTGAAGGATGAGGTCGCAGAGGATGAGAAAGAGTCCTTCCAGAAGACTGCGGACAGCCTGGTTGAGATCTTCCGCAAAGAGCTGAACAATGACAAACTGAATGTAAAGGTTGAGAAGCTCAAAGACGATAAAGTGGCTTCCATGGCGGTGCTGTCTGAGCAGGAACGGCGGATGGCTGAGATGATGAAGATGTACGGCATGGGAGGTATGGATCCGTCCATGTTTGGAAGTCAGGCCGCGCTGGTACTCAATGCGAATCATCCGCTGGTACAGTTCCTTGTGGAGCATAAGCGCAGCAAGAATGTGCCGATTATCTGCAGGCAGCTCTATGATCTGGCGATGCTGGCGCATAAGCCGCTGAACCCGGAAGAAATGACAGCATTTGTACAGAGAAGCAACGAGATTATGATGCTGCTGACGAAATAAATGCCGGCTGCTGCTGAAACTGTTTTGAACTAAAATAAGATAAAAGAGAAAGAGGACTTTCGCTCTGAGACAATCTCAGAGGCGGAAAGTCCTCTTTTAGCTCTTTTCGAATTCGATGCCCTTCTGTTTCAGAAATCGTTCTGCTGTTTCATCCCAGGCGTGTTCCAGCGTTTTATCCATGGTAAAAGTTTTGAAAGAGGTGCCGGTGACGCAGGACAGCCGGGAACCGTCAAAAGAGAGATTCAGATAAAGGCCCTGAACAGCGTCAGGATCCAGTGCGGGGGTGCTCTGGCTGACCAGGCGCGTGATGTTTTTCCGCGAGAGGCTGAATACGAACCGGAAACTTAGCGGCGTGAGCTTCCCTTTGATGAGAGACAGGCAGTAGCCCCGCAGATTCTTCCAGGGAGAGTACTCCGGAAGTTCTGCACCTGTGTCAAAGAAGTTCTTCTGAATAAAGCCGTCGATGCGGAAGGTGTTGAACGTCACGATTTCTCCTTCGATAAATGAGAAACTGTCGAAGGTATCTGAGAGAAGAAGCTGTGACATGAATTTCTTGCTGTTGATGAGTGAAAATGCGATCATAATCTGCTCCTTTTACATTGATTTCAGGAAGTGTCATCTATCTCGTATTGTACCATAAAACGGGCGCGTCGTCATTGACTTTTAAGCGCAAAAAAAGTATTATTATATAGATAAAATCAAGAGAAATTCAGAAGAAAAAGTGTTGAAAAGACAGATGAAAAAGATAAAACGAAAAACAATGAAAAAAATCCTTTTCGGTGCAACCGGCGCTTTGGCGATTCTTGCCGCAGTGCTCATTGTGCGGGGAATCAGCGGGCTGTTCGGAGGCAGAACAGATACCACAGCCGGCGTAGAATATATTCAGAATGAAGAAGCAGGAAATATTGCTGCCATTGAAGAGAAGATCAGTCTTCTGGAGAAACATGACAACAATGAAGAAGACACCAGGAGTCTGAAGGAGAAGTTTACGGGAGCTGTTGTTGTGGGGGATTCCATTACAGCAGGGTTTACAGAGTATGATATTCTGAACGCGTCCAGCGTGGCCGCTCAGATCGGGGTTCATTTGTATGAGACGGACGACCTGATCGCCCAGGTGAAGAATCTGGGGCCTGGGATTATCTTTCTTTCTCTTGGAATGAACGATGTAGAGGCTACGAACGGAGATACCGAGGAATTCTCCACGCAGTACACAGCTGTTATCGATAAGATTAAGGAAGAACTTCCGGACGCACACGTGTTCGTGAACGCTATTTTCCCGGTACAGGATACGGTGATAGAACAGAAGCCGATTCTGGCGAAGATTCCGGACTATAATGAAGTGCTCAAAGAGCTCTGCGACAAGCTGAGAGTCGGATTTATCGACAGTACAGAGCTGGTACAGCAGGAGTATTATGAACAGGACGGAACCCATTTTAAGGCAGAGTTTTATCCGATCTGGGCAGAGCACATGGCGGAGGTGGCAGCATTATGAATACAGAAAAGCCGAAGATCGCCTACATTATGAAATATGTGACATTTGGATTGATTATCGTGTTTGTGGTGCTGCTCATGATCTTTATGAGCGGAAGCAACAAGCCTTTTGAGGAAGTGGAGAGTCAGGTGGAAGCTTCTCTGAATACAGAGGAACTGACACGCCAGGAAGACTCCATGTTCAAGCGGAATTTCGGACTGAATGCGGCCGATTATTCCGGGGTTATGTATTATACGACGGGAGCCAGTATGTCAGCCGATGAAGTGCTTCTGATCCGGGTGAAAAGCGACGATCAGGTGCAGGCGGTCACAGATGCGATTGAGGCAAGGATCGCTTCACGTAAGAATGATTTTGAGGGGTATGCGCCGGAAGAAGCGAAGCTTCTGGAAGGTGCCGTACAGAGTGTCAGGGGCAGATACATCTTTTATGCGGTGTCCCCGGACGCTGAGAAATATCTGGAAGTTTTTGGCGGCAGCCTATAGAGAGGAAAAATAGGGGATGTTATTCAGCAGTATTACTTTTTTGTTTTTATTCCTGCCGGCAGTGCTGGGAGTCTATTATCTCGTTCCTATGAAAGCGAAGAACATTGTCCTGCTTCTGGCAAGCCTGTTCTTTTACGCATGGGGAGAACCGGTCTATGTTATACTTATGATCCTGTCCATTCTCCTGAATTATTTCTGCGGGCAGGATGTGAAAGATCATGAGGACGATCCGCAGAGAGCGAAGCGCAGTGTGGCTTTTGCAGTGGCTGCGAATCTGCTGATCCTGGGATTCTTTAAATATTATGGATTCCTTCTGGAGACAGTGAACGCCGTGCTTCCGATCGAGATCCCTTACCGGGAGCTGCCTCTGCCTGTAGGCATATCGTTCTATACATTCCAGGCGATTTCTTATATCCTGGATGTATATCGGAAGGACGCGCAGCCTCAGAAGAATATTCTGTATTTTGCTTTGTATATTACGATGTTCCCGCAGCTGATTGCGGGCCCGATTGTGCGGTATGCAGATATTGAGGAACAGCTGAGAAGCAGGCGCATTAATATCCGCAGAATCGGACAGGGCTCCATGCTTTTTATTATCGGACTGGCCAAGAAGGTCATCATTGCCAATTCGACGGGAGCTGTTTTCGAACAGATTTCGGCGGTGCCGGCCAGCAGCCTGTCCGTGCTCACCGCATGGATCGGCGTGTTTTCCTATGCATTTCAGATTTATTTTGATTTCAGCGGATACTCAGATATGGCGCTGGGACTTGGGAAGATGTTCGGGTTTGAGTTCCGCAAGAACTTTGACTATCCTTACATATCCAAGAGTGTTACAGAATTCTGGCGCAGATGGCATATCTCGCTGAGCACCTGGTTCAGAGAGTATGTATATATACCGCTGGGCGGCAACCGGTGTTCCGTGTCGAGGAATATCATGAACCTGATGATTGTATGGGCGCTCACCGGTATGTGGCACGGGGCCGCGTGGAATTTCATCGCGTGGGGCGTGTACTATGGTGTGATCCTTGTACTGGAGAAATATGTGTGGGGCGCTTCACTGGAGGGAATGCCGAATGCGGTACAGCATATTTACACGGGAATCATTGTCCTTGTGGGCTGGGTGTTCTTCTTCAGTCCCAGTCTGGGGTATGCGCTGCGGTATCTGGGAGCTATGGTCGGCGGAGGAACCGGCATCGTGGATGCAGAGGGCGCCTTCCTTCTGTTCACACACTGGCTGCTGTATCTTATCGCAGCGGTGGGCTCCGCTCCGCTGGGAATGCGTCTGATCGGCAGAGTGATCCGCATCTTCCGCAGGAACAGGACGAAAGCAGCGGCCGCGGCGGTGATTTACATGGGGATTTTCCTCATATCTGTCGCCTTCCTTGTGACAGATACATTTAATCCGTTTTTATATTTCAGATTTTAGGTGGGATTATGAACAACAGGAAAAAAAGAGGTTATATCGAAAGTCTGATCGGCAAAATATTCATACTGAGCCTGTTTCTGATACTGATTATTAACATGCTGGTGCCGAGCAAAGAAACGTCGGAGGAAGAGAACCGTGTGCTGGAACAGCGGCCGGATCTGACCATGGGTTCTGTTATGAACGGCGGCTTTATGGAGCAGTGGGAGAGCTATATGAGCGACCAGTTCGCAGGCAGGAATCTGTGGCGCAGCGTGAAAGTGGCTTTAAGCCGCTTCGGCGGAAGCAAGATGGAGAACGGAGTCTTCATCGGGAAGGACGGACAGCTGCTGGAAGACATTTCCGTTCCGGAGGATGAACAGTTTTCTGAAAATGTGGGAGCGGTGAAATCCTTTGCCGAGACGTATGAGGACGTTCCGGTTACCGTGATGCTGGTTCCGGATGCAGCGTGCATTTTAAATGACAGTCTTCCGGCGTTCGCCACGGTGGAGGATCAGAGACAGATGTTCAGCATGGTTGAGCGGCAGCTGGGAGATAGCGTTTCATGGATTGATACGGTTTCCATTCTGAATAAACAGAAATCGAAGAAGTTATACTATAAAACAGACCATCACTGGACCACACAGGCCGCATTTTATGTTTTTCAGGAAGCTGCGCCGGCATTCGGAATAGAGGAAGATGTGTCCGATGATTTTGTATCCTATACTGTGACAGACAGCTTCAACGGGGTTCTGGCATCCAAAAGCGGCGTGAATCTGGATGAAAAGGAAAAGATCGACATCTATGTACCGGCCACCGGCGACGACGATGTGATCGTAACTTATGTGGATGAGGCGAAGAAGCGGACGTCACTGTATGACTCTTCGAAACTGGAGACAAGAGACAAATACGGAGTATTCCTGGGCGGGAATACGTCCGTCATTGATATCAAGACTGTCTCTACGAGCAAGGATCGGCTTCTGATCGTAAAGGATTCTTTTGCGGATTGTTTTATTCCGTTTCTGACTCCTTATTTCAGAGAGATCGTGGTGGTGGATCCGCGGTATTACAGCGGCACGCTGGCAGAGATTATGAATACGTACAGGATTACAGACACGCTGATTCTGTATAGTGGGAATACATTTTTTACAGACAATAATATAAGCGGAGTGTTTACAGGTGAGTAATCGGATCAGAGAAGAGTTTTTGCAGAAGCGGGAGCCTGTGAGGCTGAATAAGTATTTGAGTGAGGCGGGCGTTTGTTCCAGAAGGGAGGCGGACCGCCTCATTGAGACGGGAAAAGTGACTGTGGACGGGCGTCCGGCGCAGACTGGGATGAAGATTACCCCCGGCCAGGAGGTACGCATCGGACGCCGGCTGATATCCCGGCAGGATGAGATGGTGGTGCTGGCGGTGAATAAGCCCCGGGGCATCGTCTGCACGGAGGACAGAAGAGAGCGGGACAGTATCGTCAGATTCCTGGACTATCCGATCAGGGTAACCTATGTTGGAAGATTGGATAAAGATTCAAGAGGCCTGCTTCTTATGACAAACAACGGGGATATTATTAACCGGATGATGCGCGCAGCCAACTGCCATGAGAAAGAGTACAGGGTAACCGTGGATCAGGAGATCACGGATTCGTTCCTGCGGAAGATGTCAGAAGGGGTCGCCATCCTGGATACCGTGACAAGGCCGTGTAAAGTGGAGAAGCTGGGGAAATATACGTTCTCCATCATTCTTACACAGGGACTGAACCGGCAGATCCGGCGGATGTGCGAGGCGCTCGGGTATACGGTCAAGGATCTGGTGCGGGTGCGGGTGATGAATATCCGGCTCGGGAATTTGAAAGAAGGGCAGTATCGGAAAGTGACAGATGCAGAGCTGGAAGAGCTGTATGAGATGATCAAAGATTCAGGAGGACACAATGACAGACATGATGGCAGATAAGATGCAACGGATGAAAGAACTGGTAGAACTTCTGAACCGGGCGCGGCGGACTTACGAGCAGGAAGACACAGAGATCATGAGCAATTATGAGTATGACCGGCTGTATGACGAACTGCTGGGCCTTGAACAGGAGCTGAATACTACGCTCGCGTCGAGCCCTACAGTGAATGTGGGGTATGAGGTGCTGGGGGAGCTTCCGAAAGA
Organism: uncultured Eubacteriales bacterium; assembly: GCA_949283695.1. Taxonomy (GTDB): domain Bacteria; phylum Bacillota; class Clostridia; order Lachnospirales; family Lachnospiraceae; genus Mediterraneibacter. The sequence continues at coordinate 10,275 of CASDTX010000024.1, forward strand.
ACGGCATGAACGCCCCATGCTCTCTCTGGATAAAACGAAAGAGCCGGAACGGCTGAAAGAGTTCCTGGGCAGCCAGAAGGCTATGATATCCTGGAAACTGGACGGACTGACGATTGTCCTGACTTACCGGGAAGGCGGGCTTGTGAAGGCGGTTACCCGGGGAAATGGAGAAGTAGGAGAGGTAATTACCAACAATGCGCGCGTATTTCAGAACATCCCCCTTCAGATTCCCTACCAGGGAGAGCTGGTTCTGCGGGGAGAAGCGGTGATCTCGTACAAGGATTTCGAGCGGATCAATGAAGAAATCGGCGATGCGGATGCCAAATATAAGAACCCCCGGAATCTCTGCAGCGGTTCTGTACGCCAGCTCAACAACGAGATCACAGCCAAACGCAGTGTCAGGTTCTATGCCTTCAGTCTTGTACAGGCGGAGGACGTGGATTTCCACAATTCGCGGCTGTACCAGATGCAGTGGCTGAAAGAACAGGGATTTGATGTGGTGGAGAACCATCCTGTTACAAGAGAGACGGTGGATCGGGAGATCGAGTGGTTCGCGCATCAGATCGAGAAGAATGAAGTCCCTTCAGACGGACTTGTGCTTGTCTATGACGACATCGCGTATGGCCAGTCTCTCGGGACAACCGCGAAGTTCCCCCGGGATTCTTTCGCCTTCAAATGGGCGGATGAGATCCGGGAGACCACCCTTCTTGAGATCGAGTGGAGTCCGTCCAGGACCGGACTGATCAACCCGGTAGCGATCTTCGAGCCGGTGGAGCTGGAAGGCACCACGGTAAGCCGGGCAAGTGTTCATAATGTCAGCATCATGGAAGAGCTGGAACTGGGCGTGGGGGACCGGATTACGGTCTATAAGGCGAATATGATCATCCCCCAGATCGCGGAGAATCTGACCAGGAGCGGAGTGAAAGACATTCCTGCCGCCTGTCCCGTATGCGGCGGAGCTACGAAGATCTCGATGGAGAATGAGACGAAGACACTCTGCTGCACCAACCCCAGATGCCAGGCGAAACATGTGAAATCTTTTACGCTGTTTGTAAGCCGGGACGCCATGAATATTGAAGGACTTTCTGAGGCTACGCTGGAGAAATTTATCATGAACGGCTATGTGAAAGACTTTACGGATCTCTTTCACCTGGAGCGATATGAAGAAGAGATTAAGAGCATGGAGGGATTCGGGGAGAAGTCTTACGTGAACCTGATCAACAGTGTGGAGCGGGCGAGGAAGACGACGCTGCCCCGGCTGGTATATAGTCTGGGTATCCCCAATATCGGGATCGCCAATGCGAAAGTGATCTGCCGGGCCCTGGGAAATGAGCCGGACCGGGTGCTTCATGCAGCTGCGGAGGAACTGGATGAGATACCGGGAGTCGGAGCGGTGATCGCCCAGGCTTATGTGAATTACTTTTCAGACGAGGAACACAGGGAGGTATTCAGCCGGCTTCTGGATGAAGTCGAGATCGAGCAGGAGGAACTGACAGAGGACAGTCAGAAATTCGCCGGGGTGAACTTTGTGATCACCGGAAGCGTAGAACATTTCGCCAACCGCGGAGAGGTGAAAGAAGAGATCGAGCGCCGCGGAGGAAAGGTGACGGGAAGTGTGACATCGAAGACGAACTATCTGATCAACAATGATTTGAATTCCACATCTTCCAAGAACCGGAAGGCAAGGGAGCTGGGCATTCCGATTCTCTCAGAGGAACAGTTCCTGGAGATGCTGGATTAATAGAAAGTTCATTTGTATAACATGGACAGCTGTACTATAATATTGGAGTAGCACTGTAACGATACAGGATCTGCTATAGCTGTTTCAAAAGGACAGATCCGTCGGAAGAAGGGAAGAATCTATGTCAGAAAACGATTTTATCATAATCAATCAGGATGAGAACGAGAAAGAAAACGGCGTCTCAGAGACGCCGGCGGACGGAAAAGAGAAGAAAGAGGCTGTGTCAGTGACGAGCAGCAGAAAAGACAAGAAAGAGGAACGCTACGAGAAGATCTGCTTCATGTGTCACCGACCGGAAAGCGTGACTGGCAAGATGATTGATCTTCCGAACAATATTACGGTGTGTCCGGATTGTATGCAGAGAAGTTTTGACGCTATGACAAGCGGGAATATTGATCTGAATCGTCTGATGAACATGCCGGGCGTCCAGTTCCTGAATATGTCTGATCTGGAGAACCTTCAGCCGAGAACACAGAAGATCAAGAAGAAAAAGACGAAGCCCAAAGAGTTTCAGCAGCTCGATATCCGTAAACTGCCGGCGCCCCATAAGATCAAGGCCAAGCTGGATGAGTATGTGGTGGGCCAGGAGCATGCAAAGAAGGCCATGGCTGTGGCTGTTTACAATCATTATAAGAGAGTGGCGGCAGATACCGCAGACGAGATTGAAATTGAGAAATCCAACATGCTTATGATCGGGCCTACCGGGAGCGGCAAGACCTATCTGGTGAAGACACTTGCCAGGCTGCTGGACGTTCCGCTGGCTATCACAGATGCTACGTCTCTGACAGAAGCCGGCTACATAGGAGACGACATTGAGAGCGTGGTTTCTAAGCTGCTGGCTGCGGCGGACAACGACGTAGAGAAGGCAGAGCAGGGCATCATTTTTATTGATGAGATCGATAAGATTGCCAAGAAGCGGAATTCCAATCAGAGAGATGTAAGCGGCGAGTCGGTTCAGCAGGGGATGCTGAAGCTTCTCGAGGGCAGCGAAGTGGAGGTGCCGGTGGGTGCCAACAGCAAGAATGCCATGGTGCCGCTGACCACAGTAAATACAAAGAATATCCTGTTTATCTGCGGAGGGGCGTTCCCGGATCTGGAAGAGATTATTAAAGAACGTCTTCAGAAGAAAACTTCCATGGGATTTAACGCGGAACTGAAAGACAAGTATGACCATGATAAAGATCTGCTGTCCAAGGTGACAGTGGAGGACCTGCGCAAATTCGGCATGATACCGGAGTTCCTGGGGAGGCTGCCGATTATCCTGACGCTGAAAGGTCTGGATAAGGAAATGCTGGTCAAGATCTTGAAAGAGCCCAAGAACGCGATCCTGAAGCAGTATCAGAAGCTTCTGGCTCTGGATGAAGTAAGGCTGGAGTTCGATGACAGCGCGCTGGAGGCCATTGCGGAGAAGGCGATGGAGAAAGATACCGGAGCCAGGGCACTGCGCGCCATCATCGAAGAGTTCATGCTGGATATCATGTATGAGATCCCGAAGGATGACAGTATCGGAGAGGTGGACATTACAAGGGCGTACATTGAAGGGACAGGCGGACCGATTATCCGGCTCCGCGGGCAGGAGATCCCGCTGCTGGATTAGGGCTGCCGGACTAAGACTGCTTGACTAGAGCTGCCGGCCTGGGGCGTGATCAAAGCCGGCCTGAAGGCTGACAGATCAGAGCCGCCGCATGGTCTCAAACGTATTATACAGATTTAACTGACCGTATCCCCATTCGCGGTTGGGGTATTCCATTGTGCCGGGCCGTATGGCTCCCAGGATCAGGAGACTTCTGATCTGGAAGGAGTCGATGCCCGGCACTTCTCTGATGTAAAGAAGCCATTCCAGCATCAGCGCTACAGCCCCGGCTGTGACGGCTGCCGATACACAGGCACCGGAGAGGCTGGCGAAGCGCCCGCCCGGCAGGGCGCCGGTGACATTGATTCCCGGGGCTGTGATATCCGGTTTGATACGTTGGGTGCGTGTGTATCCCCTGCCGGAGGACTGGGCCAGTCCGTCCGTGTTTCCGTTATAATAGGAGACGACCACAGGACTGTCAGTGTTGGCCGGATTGGTCAGCGTATAGTACGGATTTGATTCCAGGAAATACACTTCCCCGCTCAGGAATTCTGTCAGAGGAAGCCACATGTGGAATTGGCCGTCGATGACGGTGAGAGGCTCCACAACAATCTTCCATATGCCGGGGGCAGGGGCATCAAAGCGGAAGAAGACAAGCTCTGAATTGCTTTTCTCCACGATCAGCCGGTAGTCCACGGACACTTTCGTCCGCTCAAAGAGAAAGTCGATCTCAGCGCTGGCACCTGCCCGGAACGGGATCCGGGATGTGTTTTCCCCGGACGGGGAAATGATGGAAATGGAGAGAATGTTGGGGATCTCTGTCCAGAGTTCCAGAGAAAATCCGGGAACGTTTTCTCCGACCCGCAGCTCCACTGTTTTGGTGTCTTCTTCGTTCTGCAGGACATTGTAATAGTGGTGGCGCTTGTCAGCCTCGTTGCCAACCCCGATGACCGTGATATGGTTGGCGCGGCTGCTGTAGCCTTCGATCAGATACGAAAGAGGCAGTGTGCCGATATGCCCGCCCATGCTGGATCCGATCGTGATACAGAGGACCAGAGGCAGACCGAGGGCATCGGCCAGATCATTTAAATAGCGCAGGCCAAGCATAAGGTCTGTCTCTTGATAACAGACAGAATCTTCGGGAATGAAATAATAGTCCCGGAGATATTTTTTTGCCTGTTTGAGCTTCACAACCGCGATCGAAGACTCAGGGGCGGCGCCGAGGAACTGTTCCCCGGGATCTGCGCTTCCGGCTGCGAGGCTGGCTGCATAGGTCCCGTGCCCGGTGGCGTCTGTGGAAGGAACAAGCTCCAGAGGAGAGTCTGAGGCGAGTGCGGCATTGATTTGTTCCTGCGTATATTCCGTACCGTAGGCGAAATCAGCGGGAGGATCTCCACTCTGAATGGTCTGATCCCAGATAGAAACAATACGCGTTGAGCCGTCCAGCCGGCGGAAGAGACTGCTGGTATAATCAATGCCGCTGTCCATGAAACCGATGAGAACCCCATTCCCCTTCAGCTGGAGTGTGGGGTAGTTCTGGACCGGCAGGATGCCCGCCTGATTCAGTGTGGACATACTGATAGGAGCGTAGCATTTCGGGATGGAGTTGTAAGAATACTTCGGAAGTGTTATCGGATCCGCCGCTTCAGCCGGCAGATAGAAACAGTTGTATCCGAAGCCTGCGTCCTGCCGGCAGACGCCGTCTGTGATGATGCTGTCAAAAACCGGTGTGCGTACATGATTGCCGATGAAATCCCGGTAGTCCTCCGATAAGATCTGTTCTCGGCAGGTGTTTAGGTCTGGCATGGTATCCCTCCAGAAGGTTATTCGGCTAATTGTATGAACAGCAAGGGGAAATTATACCGAGGCGGCACGTCAGTGCAGTTTGGCAAACGATGCTTAAAAAACTATAAATTCAGCGGAAGGCGTGTTGCAGTTGGAAGAGAATAGGGTATAATAAAGGTGAATTTCACAGCGGATATTTTAAGAATATTTCCGATGTTTCATCTGTCCGAAATGGACGAAAGAAGAAGGGAGAACGGTAATATGAGTGACAGTATGAGAGATTTTTTTGGTGATCTTGGGAAACGGATCGGAGAAACGGCAGAGACGATGACCAACAGGGCAGGCGATGTGATTGAGATCCAGAGACTGAAGGCACAGATCCGTGAGCTGGCTCGTGGAAACGCAGTTGATCTGATGGAGCTCGGGAAGACGATCTACGACCGATATAAAGCGGGAGAAGAAGTGAGCGAGTCCGAGAAAGCCCTGTGTGACGCAATTCAGAACCGGGAAGAGAGCATGAGCGGATATGAGAAAAAGATCTCCAAGATCCGGGGCGCATCCGAGTGCGCATCCTGCGGGAAAATGGTGGCAAAAGACATGACTTACTGCCCGTACTGCGGTGCAAAGACTGCAGCCCCGGCGTCTGAGGCGGAAGAGGAGGAGGGAGATCCGGCAGAGGATGTGACAGCGGAAGGCAGCGCTGTGGACACGGTTGACCAGATGAAGGAGAAAGTTTCTGAGGCAGTTGAACACGCAGCAGACCGTGCAGAAGAGACCGCAGGCAAGGCTGTGGAGAAGGCCGGGGAGATGGCGGACAAAGCGGCAGAGAAAGCCGAGGAGATGGCAGGAAAAGCTGGTGAGGCTGCAGACAAGGCAGCGGATAAGGTCGGCGATCTGGCAGACAGAGCTGCGGAGAAGATCGGCGAGGCCGCACAGAAGGCAGCAGACAAGATCAACGGAAGAGATTAAGAATAGGAAGAGAAGATGAAGAAACGATGGTTTTGGACAGCAACAGCAGTTCTGACCGCGGCAGATCAGCTCCTGAAGTATTCTGCTGAACAGAATTTGGAGAAAGGGGAAGAAAGGCCGCTGACAGATCGGATCGTCTTCCGCAGGGTGGAGAACAGAGGACTGTGCCTGAACCTCCTGTCGGAGAAACCAGAGCTCGTAAAAGGGCTGTCGGCCGGCGCAGCTGGATGCGTGACGGTACTGCAGGCGGCCGCTCTGCTGCGAAAGCGGGGACTGTGGACGAATATGGGCCTGGCGCTGCTGACTGCCGGAGCCTGGAGCAATACCTTTGACAGATTCGCGCGGGGATATGTTGTGGACTATATTGGAGTTCGGTCCGGAAATAAGAAGCTTACAGATCTTACGTACAACCTGGGAGATTTCCTGATTGCGGCGGGAACCCTGATCCTGTCGCTGGCAGTTCTCCTCAGTCCGGGCAGCAGAAAACAGCGCGGAAAGGCGGAAGCAGCAATCAAAGATGACCTTTAGTCTGCCAGCGTCAGAAGTGAGAAAAAGGAGAAATAGAAGAAAGCTGCCGTCAGAAATCGATGGCAGCTTTCACTTTGTCTATATCGCCGGTAAACAAGAGCCCGTCCATTCCGAGCGCACGGGCGGCGTTAATATTTCTTTCCAGATCATCAATGAAGAAACACTCCTCGGGCTTCAGGTGGTAAGTGCTGAAAAGATACTGGTAGATCTCCGGAGAGGGTTTTGACATTTTCAGGGGCGCGGAGAACACGATCCCGTCGAATTTATTCAGGAAGGAATGACGTTCCAGAGCCCAGTCCGCGAAATACGTAGGAGCGTTCGAGAGCAGAAAGACCGGGACGTTCCTCGCTTTCAGTTCATCGACAAAGTCCAGGGTGTCCTGGAGAAGTGTGAGATGCCTGGGCCATTCGCGGAAGAAAGCGTCTGCGGCGCCGGCAGCTTCTTCCGGGAGAAGCAGGGCGGTCTCACGGGCATATTCATCATAATCAACGGTGCCTGCGTCCAGTTCGTCCCAGCCGCGGAAGAACACGGATAAAAGAAAATCAAAATCCGCATCCGCGGGGAAAAACTGCTGCAGGATATATCTCCCGTTAAACTTCCCGATTACATTGCCAAAGTCAAAAACAATATTCTTGTATTTCATAGTAGTTTCCCTTTCGTGTGACTGCCGCCACTGTTTTTAAAATGAAAAAGCGGAACTCTGGTTTTGACAAGAGTTCCGCTTGTGAAACTGGAGTATACGGGATTCGAACCCGTGGCCTCCACAATGCGAATGTGGCGCGCTCCCAGCTGCGCTAATACCCCATAAATGGAAACAACGGGGCTCGAACCCATGACCTCCCGCTAGTCAGGCGAGCGCTCTCCCAGCTGAGCTATGTTTCCAACTGATCAATATGAAATCCAAAGCAGCAGTTTCACGCCGGACGAATCTCCGGAAGCAGAATACTGCAAATGGAGCTGGCGGGAATCGAACCCGCGTCCAAAAACCTGTCCCATGTACTTCTACTATCATAGTCAGTTCTTTGACATTCCCTCTGCCGCACGGAAAGCTGACATCCTTACGGTTTCAGTAGCTTCATGATACGCCTGACGGCTCAAAGCTTTGCCGTCATCGTTTCTCACATGTTTGATGCCGGAATCCCGGAGTGTGAGTGCCCCGGGGCCGACATGCAGCGATTAGGCTGCAGCTAATTCGTAATTATCGTTAGCGTTTAATTTTAGGTTTGCGATTTGACGCATCGCCTGCGGATAGCTTCTCCATCTTCGAGATCCCTGTCGAAACCAGTACAACCCCTGGCTGTCAGTACACTATGATCTGTACGAATAAAGGTGTGCGAACAACTGCACAATATATAATATAGAACTGAGCGGAGGAAAAGTCAAGTGCTGGATGTGTGATTGAGATGAAATTTTACCGCAGTTTTTTAATAACTTCTGTCTTGGTCACTCTAGAAAACAGGGCTAAAATTGCGAGAGAAAGTTTATGAACCAAATGGCTGAATTGTAAAGAAAATTTAACAAAATCAAAATTGGCAGATATCTGGATTTTTTGCAGTATATATGTGATAATAAGTACCTGAGAGAGGATCGCGTCAGTGTACAAGACGTGTTGGTCCCTTGTACACTGACATTATGCAGAGGCGGGCGGAAAGCCCTGTCTGTTCGCTCTGCCGCAGTCTGCTGCCCTGACGCAGGCGTATATGACATCAAACGGGCAGCGACGCAAGCATCTGATTCGATCCTCGCGGGAATAAAGCAAGAGAAAAGAGGAATACAAATGCCTACAACATATGCACACTATAAGTTCGGGAAAGAGGTCATAAGCGCGCTTCCGCGTCCGCTTCAGAGTTCGATCGAGAATAACAGAGAACTGTTCGATATCGGAGTACACGGACCTGATATTCTTTTTTACTACAGTCCGCTTAAAAAGAATGCCGTGAACAGCCAGGGGTATGAGCTGCATGAGAAGCGGGCGGATGCCTTTTTCCAGCATGCGGCGGAGGTGATCGGGGCAGCGGGAGACCCGGCCGGTGCAAGGGCGTATATTTATGGCGTGATCTGCCATTTTGCCTTGGACAGTGAATGTCATCCGTATATTGAGAAGATGATTCAGACCAGCGGGCTTACCCACTCAGAGATCGAGATGGAGTTCGACCGTCTGCTGCTGAAAGAGGACTATATCAATCCGGTTCGCTATCTGGGGACAAAGCATATACGGCCCACAGAGGAGAACGGAGCGGTGATTGCCCCGTTTTATGAGGAACTGACAGCGGAGCAGATTGTGAAAGCACTCAAGGGGATGATCTTTTATCACAAAATGCTTCTGGCTCCCGGGACGGCGAAGCGGAAACTGTTGTTTGCCGGGATGAAGCTGACCGGAAATTATGAAGGCATGCATGGCATGGTGATGAGTCTGGAGCCGAATCCGCAGTGCCGGGATTACTGCCAGATATTAAAGAGACTCTATGCAGGCGCTGTCCCCATCGCTGCAAGTCTGATGATCCGATATCAGAAGGCGCTTTTCGAAGGCGCGGATCTGCCGGAGCGGTTCGGCAGGACATTCGGCGCAGGCGATCAATGGGAAAGCCTCAGGCTGTAGAATGATGAGGAAGGGAGAAGAGACGATGAAGTTTAAACTGACTCCTCTGGAAAAGAAGTGGGTTCTCTATGATGTGGGGAATTCCGCATTTACGATGATGGTATCTACCATTTTCCCGATTTATTTTAACTACCTTGCAGGCAACGCAGGAATCTCGGATGTGGACTACCTGGCATACTGGGGATATGCCACTTCGATCTGTACCCTGCTGGTAGCGCTGCTGGGACCTACATTGGGTGCGGTGGCGGATACGAAGAATTTCAAGAAAATTATATTTACAGCGGCCATGGGCATCGGGGTGTTCGGATGTGTTCTGCTTGGATTCCTTTCATCCTGGATCTGGTTCCTGGGGGTATTTGTTTTGGCGAAAACCGGATATTCGGCCAGCCTGATCTTCTATGATGCCATGCTGACGGATGTGACGGAACCAGAACGGATGGATTCGGTATCCTCTCATGGCTATGCATGGGGGTATATCGGAAGCTGCATTCCCTTCGTAGCCTGTCTGGGAATTGCGCTTGGAGCAGGCAGTCTGGGAATCAGTATGCAGACGTCGATGATTCTGGCCTTTCTCATTACTGCTCTGTGGTGGCTGTGTTCTTCTCTGCCGCTTCTGAAGGCTTACCGCCAGAAGTATTTCTCGGAGGCAGGAGAGCATGTGGTGAGAAACAGCTTCCGGAGACTTGGGCGGACGTTCGCCGAGCTGACGAAGCAGAAACATATTTTCGTCTTCCTGCTGGCCTTTTTCTTCTATATTGACGGCGTATATACGGTGATCGATATGGCTACGGCATACGGGCAGGCGCTCGGGCTGGACAGTACCGGTCTGCTGCTGGCGCTTCTGGTGACGCAGATTGTGGCGTTCCCGTCTGTGCTGATTTTCAGCCGGATCGTGAAGAAGGTGACGCCGGAGAAAATTATTACCATCTGTATCGCGGCGTATTTCTGCATCGCAGTATACGCGTACTGGCTGGATACGCAGCTGGACTTCTGGATTCTGGCTGTGCTGGTCGGGATGTTCCAGGGGACGATCCAGGCTCTGTCCAGATCGTATTTTGCGAAGATTATCCCTGCGGAGAAATCCGGGGAATATTTCGGAATCTATGATATCTGCGGCAAAGGCGCTTCTGTGATCGGAACCGCGCTGGTATCGTTTTTAAGTCAGGTGACGGGCAGCATTAATATCGGTGTCAGTGCACTTTCTGTGATGTTCCTGATCGGGCTGATCCTATTCCGATTCTCGGCAAAGCTGAACTGCGGCGAAAAAAATATGAAATAAATCTGAAATTTGTCAATTGTGGAGTTTCTCATGTTATAATAAAAAACAGGAAATCAGGCGGGACGGATGCTGATATCCGTCCCCCTTTTATTGCACAGGAGAATACAGTATGGATGAATTTGTGAAACTACAAGACATCACGAAGATTTATAAGATGGGAGAAGTTGAAATCAGGGCCGCGGACAACATCAATTTCTCAATCAGCAAGGGCGAGTTCGTCGTGATCGTGGGCCCCAGCGGTGCGGGGAAGACTACGGTACTTAATATTCTGGGCGGGATGGATACAGCTACAAGCGGAACATTATTGGTAGACGGAAATGAAATCACTGCTTACAATGCCAAACAGCTGACCGGATACAGGAGAGAGGATATTGGCTTTGTGTTCCAGTTCTATAATCTGGTGCCCAATCTGACTGCGCTGGAGAATGTGGAACTGGCGCTTCAGATCTGCCGGGATCCGCTGGACGCGAAGGAAGTGCTTGAGGAAGTCGGCCTGGGAGAGCGGCTTGACAATTTCCCCGCGCAGCTCTCCGGAGGAGAACAGCAGAGGGTGTCGATTGCCAGGGCGCTGGCGAAGAATCCCAAACTGCTGCTCTGCGATGAGCCGACAGGAGCACTGGATTATAATACAGGAAAGGCGATCCTGAAGCTGCTGCAGAATATGTGCCGGGAGAGAGGGATGACCGTGATCGTGATCACCCACAACCAGGCCATTGCTCCGATGGCGGACCGTCTGATACATATTAAGAACGGACGGGTTTCACAGATGGAGATGAATGCGAATCCGATGTCCATAGACGACATAGAATGGTAGGGATGGCGGATGAAGAAAAAAGCATTGAGAAAAGATTTTTATATGGAGATCCGCCGCAGCCTGGGCAGGTTTCTGTCGATCTTCTTTATCGTTGCCATCGGGTGTGCGTTCTTCTCGGGAATCCGCGCCACGGAGCCGGATATGCGCTATTCAGGGGACGCGTATTTTGATAAACAGAAGCTGATGGATCTTCAGGTCATCAGTACCCTGGGACTGACAGATGATGATATCGCTGCGATTGAGGCTGTGGACGGGGTTGCAGGCGCAGAGGGCGGATATTCCGTAGACGCGCTCTGCTCGGAGGGCGACAATCAGGTTGTCGTCCATGTGATGGGGCTGATGGATTCTATGAATCAGATGCAGCTGGAAGAAGGACGCCTGCCGGAGGCCGCGGACGAATGTGCGCTTGATGTAGATTTCCTCGCAGAGAGCTCTCTGGAAATCGGCGATCAGGTGACGTTTTCCAGCGGGACAGAGGATCCGGTGACGGATACACTATCGACGGACACCTTTACGATCACAGGAGCGGTAAGCAGCCCGAACTATATTGCCTTTCAGCGCGGCAGCACCAATATCGGAACCGGAAGCGTGGACGCGTTCGTGTGCGTGCCCCGGGAGAGCTTTGTGCTGGATGTTTACACAGAGATCGATATCCGGGCAGAAGGCGCGGAAGAACTGACGGCGTTTACAGACCCGTATGACGACCGTGTGGCGGAAGTGATGGACCGTGTAGAAGCGATCAAAGAGGAGCGCGAAGAAGCACGGTACACCGGGATCATGGAAGAAGCGCAGACAGAGCTTGATGACGCCAGGAAAGAGTTGGCTGACGCGGAGGCAGAACTGGAAGACGGGAAAGCAGAAGCGGAGGCAGAGCTGGAAGATGCCAGAAAGCAGCTGACGGATGCAGAGGCAGAGCTGGCCAGCGGGAAGCAGGAACTGGAAGACTCCAAATCCCAGCTGTCCGCGTCCAGGCAGCAGTTGATTGACAGTCAGGCAGAGGTGGATCAGGGCCAGGAAGAACTGAACACAAATATTCAGACACTCAATGAACAGATCGATCAGCTGAATGCTGTGAAGGAACAGTATAACACACTGTCAGCCAGCGGGCAGACGGATGATGTGACAATGGCTGCGCTGCGGGCCATGTACGCTGAGATTCAGAAAGGCGAGTCGGCCATCGCTCAGGCTCAGGCACAGATCGAAGCGGCGAAAGCGGAACTGGTGTCTGGCCAGGAGCAGATCAACAGCGGATGGGATCAGATTGCATCCGCAGAGCAGCAGATCGCGGATGCACAAGCTGAGATTCGGGACGGCGAACAGGAAATCGCTGACGGCTGGGAAGAATATTATGAAGGCCAGGCAGAGGCGGAAGAAGAGATTGCCGACGGTGAGCAGCAGATCGCGGATGCCAAGCAGGAGCTGGCCGACGCGGAAGAAGAACTGAAGGATTTAGAGAAGCCGGTATGGTATGTGTATGACCGGAGCAATCTTCCGGATTATACAGGATATGGAGAGAATGCAGACCGGATGCGAGCAATTGGGGAAGTATTTCCTGTGATTTTCTTTCTGGTGGCCGCGCTCATCAGTCTGACGACCATGACCCGTATGGTGGAAGAACAGAGAACACAGATCGGAACGCTGAAAGCTCTGGGGTACGAACGGCACTCTATCGCCGGAAAATATCTCGGGTACGCGGTTCTGGCAACTGTGTCCGGCAGTGTACTTGGGATCCTGATTGGAGAGAAGATTTTCCCGTGGATCATCATTAACGCATACGGCATTATGTATCAGCACATGCATGAAATCGAACTTCCATATAATGTGCAGTATGGACTCGGGGCATCGGCAGCAGCTCTCGTCAGTACGCTGATTGCCACATTCCTGGCATGTTTTAATGCATTGAAGGAGCAGGCGGCGGAGCTGATGAGACCGCCCACACCGAAGCAGGGGCAGAGGGTTCTTCTGGAGCGGATCCCGCTGATCTGGAAGCGGCTGAATTTCTCCTGGAAGGCCAGCGTGAGAAATCTGGTCCGGTATAAGAAGCGATTCTTTATGACCATCTTCGGAATTGGCGGATGCATGGGACTGATGTTGGTAGGATTCGGACTGAAGGATTCTATCTTTGCGATCGTGGATATCCAGTATGGAGAGATCCAGCTGTATGACGGAACTGTGATCATGCAGGAAGACGCGTCCGAGGAGGAGACGCAGGAGGTACTTGCACAGCTGAATGAAGATAAGTATGTTACCGGAGCGGGGGAAGGACTGCTGACGCAGGTTACGGTCGGGAACGGAGAGGAATGGCATGATGTCTATCTGGATATCCCCAAAGATGTGGAGCGCTTTCCGGAATTCAATGTACTTCAGAACCGTGTGACAAAAGAGGAGTATTTTCTGGATGACGAAGGGGCGTTTCTCACAGAGAAGATGGCCAAAGAGATCGGCGTAGAAGCCGGGGATACGGTGACCATCCGTGACGACGATCTGGGAGATCTTGAAGTGAAGATCAGTCAAGTGTGCGAGAACTACATGGGCCATTACATCTATATGACCCCCGCGTTTTACGAGAAAGTATATGGCGCAGAACCGGAATATAACACCGTCTTCTACAGAACGGAGGACCGGATCACGGAAGAGGCGGAGCGGGTCGGAGAAGAAGCACTGAAGCTTTCGGGCACTCTGAGCGTCAGCTATACGACAGATCTGAAAGAACAGGTGGATCATATGCTGGGAGCGCTGGATCTGGTCATCGTTGTGCTCATTATATCCGCCGGCATGCTGGCTTTCGTGGTTCTGTATAATCTGAACAACATCGCTATAACGGAGCGGAAGAGAGAGCTTGCGACTCTGAAGGTGCTGGGATTCTACAATAATGAAGTTACGGCCTATGTATACCGGGAGAATATCGTACTGACCCTGCTGGGTTCGGTTTTCGGCATGATTCTGGGATGGATCCTGCACCGATTTATCATCGTGACTGTGGAAATAGAATCTGTCATGTTCGGAAGGATCATCAATGTCAGCAGCTTTGTATTCAGCTTTCTGCTGACGGCCCTGTTTTCTCTGACTGTGAATGCTGCGATGTACTTCAAGCTGAAGAAGATTGATATGGTAGAATCGCTGAAAAGTGTAGAATAGAGAGGCAGGCCAGAAGAGTCAGAACAGAAGCGGCAGACCGGAAGGCGCATCCGAAGTGCACATTCCGCAAAAGGAAAAGAACAATTGAAAAACCCGTCAGGAGATGAGTGTGATCATCAGGTCCTGACGGGTTTTCTTGTCAGATGAACGTTCAAAGCAGATATTCCGCAATCATGACTACGACCGGGATGGTAACTGCAGACAGAACCGTGGACAGAGCGAAAATCTCAGACGAATAGGTATAATTCTGTCTGTAGCGGATGGCCAGCATAGTGCCTGTTGTCGCGGACGGACAGGCCGCTGCGATCAGTGTGGTTATGGAAACAATCTCCGGAAGAGGCATGATCATAAGAACCGGGATTGTGATCAGAGGCAGCAGGAGCAGTTTCACCGCTGAGACAAAATAGACACGCACCTTGCAGAGCATTTTCTTCAGATCGGCCTGGGCTACGGAGAAGCCGGCGATCATCATGGCCAGAGGCGTGTTCATGTCCGCTACATAGTTCATAGAGTCAAGCAGAACCGGCGGGATCTTGAACTGGGCGAAATACAGGATAAGCGCAGCGATGCTGGCGATAAACATGGGGGAGAGAAATCCCTCTTTCAGGTTCTTGAACGAGAATTTCTTCTCCATGAGGATCACGCCGTGGGTCCAGGTGAACAGATTAAAGACCACCATATAGGCGGTCAGATAGAAAACACCGGTATCACCCAGCACACTGCCGATCAGAGGAATGCCGATAAATCCGCAGTTGGAATAGATGGCGTTATACCGTTCAATTCCATAATCCGGTCCGCTGGCCGGACGGATCAGAAGGGTGGAGACGACGATTCCCAGGATGTGCACCACTGCGGCTGCCGCAAAGGCCAGCAGCAGGCCATGAATCAGGCTGGGATTGTAGTCAGTCTGATAGACAGTCAGGATCACACAGGGGTTGACCACCAGAAGCAGAAGATTGGACAGTGACTGATTGCCCTCCTGGGTGACCAGCTTGATTTTGTAACAGATGAATGCGAGCAGCATGATGAAGAACATCTTCATCAGCTGCTCAAAAATTAGTACAAACATAGGGAGGCTGTCCTTTCCCGGCTATTCCATATAGGAAGCGACAATATCGTTCACAAGTTTGCCGTCAGCCTTTCCTTTTACTTTCGGCATCAGTTCTTTCATGATGCGGCCTTTGTCCTTCGGAACCGGCTTCTCAATTCCCAGACTCCCGAGGACCTGGGCAACAACCGCGCGGATCGCTTCCTCATCCATCATCTTTGGCGCGTAGTCGTTCAGTACGGCGAGACGGCCCTCGCACTCTTCAATAATATCCGTCCGGTCTGCGGGGGTAAGGTCAAGCGTTTCTTTTAACTGCTTGATCTCCTTTAAGACGACCTGATTTTCTTCCTCCTCAGTCAGATCAGCCCGTTTGTCGATGGCTTTATTCTTAAGCGAGGACAACAGGAAGGAAAGGGCCGCTTTCCGCTCCTTGTCGCCGGCCTTCATGGCTGCCATCATATCACTTCTTACTTGATCAATTTTGCTCATTTCTCTTCTCCTTTCATTTCCTAGAGCAGCGAGCCAAGCGGACATGCCTGTATCGCTGCTGGTTTGATGCCCCAATATCCCGGTATCAGGGAGGAATGCTTTGCAGCGGGATGCTACCGGTAGATTCCGGACTGCAGCTCCTCCGCCCAGTTCTGCAGACTGTAAGTATGCCCGTTAAACAGTTTCAGGATGACCCCTGTGGGATTCTCCTCGTTGGCAAACGCGTTCGCCTCATCCGTATCGACATGCATGGCAAGGGAAAAGGACGGACTGACGCGCACCACCACATCGGAGAAGATCAGAGATCTCTCATAGCTGGTGGTGATCACGAATACGATGTCATTGTCCTTAACACGGGCGCGCAGGGCGTCTACCGGGGTCATATGGATGTGCCGTTTCGCGACAATGACTCCTCTGGACAGTTCGATCTTCCCCTGGGGACCGATCAGTGTACAGCCGGGGGTCCCTTCCAGGTCGCCGGACTGGCGGATCACACTTTTGATGCCCAGGCGCCGCGCGTCGGTCACGGAGATCTCTACCTGTGTCTCCTTCCTGCAGGGCCCGAGAATCACGACTTTCTCAAATCTTCCCTTTGGACCGGCCACGGTCAGACGTTCTTTGCACGCGTACTGTCCGGGCTGGCTTAACTCCTTGGCAAATGTAGGTTTCGTCCCCGGCCCGAATAAAGTCTCAAAATCTTCCTGGGTGATATGAATATGGCGGGCAGAGGTTTCAATTGGTATTGTCAAACTCATGATCTGATTCACTCCTTGGCGGCAGCGAAAACGCAGATTCTTTCGTGTGCGGCTGCCATACCTGAAATTTTAGCAGAATAAAGCACCCATTTCAATAGAAGATTTGGCGATATAAAGATCCTTTTTGACAGAAGATTTGCCGATTGCAGCGTTAAGAAAATGTGAAGGATATGTAAAATCTAATTGACATGCTGTGAGACCGCATGTTACTTTAGAAACAGTGCGCTGGAGGCACTTGAACCTGCGAAAATTACATATTGAGAAATAAGACAAATTTGCAAAGGAGAAAAAGTAATGGGGATAACAGACGTGCTTTCTTTGTTCGGCGGTCTTGCGCTCTTTCTGTATGGTATGCAGATGATGAGCACAGGTCTGGAAGCTGCCGCCGGAAACAAGATGAAATCGATTCTTGAGAAACTGACGTCAAACCGGATCAAAGGTGTGCTGGTCGGAGCCGGCATTACCGCGGTTATCCAGTCGTCTTCTGCGACGACAGTTATGGTCGTGGGATTTGTAAACTCGGGACTGATGACACTGCAGCAGGCTGTCTGGGTCATTATGGGAGCGAACATTGGTACGACGATCACAGGACAGCTGATCGCTCTGGATATCGGCGCGATCGCTCCGCTCTTTGCCATCGGCGGTGTCGGGGCAATCATGTTCGTCAAAAGTGAGAAGGTGCATCATATCAGCAGCATCGTGGCAGGACTTGGAATCCTGTTCATGGGTATGGATATGATGGGAGCGGCGATGGAACCGCTTCGGGAGTCAGAAGCATTTATCAGTCTGATGACACAGTTCAGCAATCCGCTGATCGGGATTCTTGTGGGTGCGGTATTTACCGCGGTCATCCAGTCGTCTTCTGCGTCGGTCGGAATCCTGCAGGCGCTGGCTGCTACGGGCATGATCCCGCTGTCCAGCGCGGTGTATGTACTGTTCGGGCAGAATATCGGAACTTGTATCACAGCCGTGCTTGCATCCATCGGGACAAAGGTCAATGCCAAGAGAACCACGATCATCCATTTGATGTTTAATGTCATCGGTACCGTGCTGTTTACGGTGATCTGCCTGGTGACACCTTATGTGGAGCTGATTGAATCCATGACGCCGGGGGATCCGGTTGCCCAGATCGCAAATGCGCATACCGTGTTTAATATCGTTACGACACTGCTTCTGCTGCCGTTTGGAACGTATCTGGCGAAAGCGGCAGTACATATCCTTCCGGACAGCAAGAAGGCGGATGACGAGGATCTGCGTCTGAAATATATCCGTCCGTTTGAGACGTCTTATGCGATCGGCCACAGCGCGGTGGCAGTTTCCCAGGTGCGCGACGAGGTCGGCCGGATGCAGAATATGGTCATGAAAAATATTGAAGACGCATTTGATACTTTGATCACTTATGATGAGAAATCCCGCATCAAGGTAACGGAAAGAGAAGAGTACATTGATTATCTCAATAAAGGAATCTCGGAGTACATTGTCTCTTTGATGAGCGGGGAACTGAACGCGGCAGATTCCAGAAAGATCAATGGATACTACGCCATTGTCAGCAATCTGGAACGGATTGGCGACCACGCGACAAACCTTGCGGAGTACGCGGACGATATGAGAAAATGGGAGCTGGAATTCTCAGACAGTGTGAAGGAAGAGCTTGCGGAAATGAAAAAACAGAGCATTGAGGCGCTGGAAAATATCCGCGAAGTCAACTCTGAGAATGCAGAGCGGGTGCTGAGCCGTGCGGTCGTTATGGAACAGAAGACAGACGATATGCGTGATAAATATTTCAAAAAGCAGATACAGCGTCTGAAAAAAGGAAAATGTAAGCCGCAGTCGGGAATTGTATTTTCAGAAGTTCTGACAGATTTTGAAAGAATGGGAGACCATACTTTAAATATTGCACAGCAGTACAGAGAAATGAAATAAGAAATAAACAGCGAAACAGGCTGGCATCGAAATATGCGGCTTTGAATAAAATCCTCTGTTTTACAGATACTACATTTACTGACAGAAGACAGTAATGAATGCAGGTATTTGTAAAACGGAGGTTTTTTATTATGAAAGCGACTGGAATAGTGCGGCGGATTGACGACCTGGGGCGTGTCGTGATTCCGAAGGAGATCAGAAGGACGCTCCGGATCCGGGAAGGAGACCCGCTGGAGATCTTTACAGACCGGGAGGGAGAAATTATATTGAAGAAATATTCTCCGGTCGGAGAGCTGGGGAACATGGCGAAACTGTATGCGGAGAGTCTTTCTCAGACAATGGGCTGTACGGTGTGCATCACGGATACAGATCAGGTTGTGGCAGCCGCCGGAAACGGTAAGAAAGACCTGCAGGATCAGTATATCGGGAAGGAGCTGGAACGGGTCCTGAAAGAACGGGAGCAGATCCTGGCGCGGTCCGGAGAGAAAGCTTATATCAGGATTACCGCAGATATGCAGGAATATCAGGATGAGGTGATCTGCCCGATTATCTGTGAAGGGGATGTAATCGGAGCGGTTGTCATGCTGAACAAAGAAGAAAAGAAGAAGTTCGGAGAGGTAGAACAGCGTGTGGCCTGCAGTGCCGCAGACTTCCTCGGACGTCAGATGGGGTGAGCGCGCAGCGCGATCTTGTCATAAAACCTGCCGGCGGGACATATATATCAAATGTGGGCAGCGTCAGTGTACAAGGAGCAATACACGGACGCCGGCATCACGCTACGTATGTTCACGATCTGGGAGGGAAATGAGATGGAAAAGAAGACAGGCAGCAGGCAGGGGATCGGGCAGATGGCATTCCACATGGTCAAGGCACTTCTCTGTGCTTATATTGTGACCGGAATTCTGCTCCTTATACTGACACTTCTGCTGTATAAACTGGGGCTGAGCGAGGAAAATATCAATGCCGGCATTATATTGACCTATGTAATATCCACGTTCTCGGGCGGCTTTGTGATGGGAAAACTGGCCGGCACCAGAAAGTTCCTGTGGGGACTGCTCGCAGGCGCTGTGTATTATGGACTTCTGCTTCTGATCTCTCTTGGATTATATCACTCCCTGCAGGGAGAAGCCGGCGGGCTTATGACCGCTTTCCTGCTGTGTGCGGGCGGGGGAATGCTTGGCGGGATGGTGGCGTAACAGTAGCGGGGCGGCCGACGAAAAAGTGCTTTCAAATCCCGGGATCCTGTGGTATAATAGTTGCGCAAAGCTGAGTTATATTAGGAGGACAGGACATGAAACACATTAAAACATTGAATACACAGACATTAAATCATACAGTGAAAAAGGGCGGATGCGGTGAGTGCCAGACATCATGTCAGTCAGCATGCAAGACATCCTGCACTGTAGGAAATCAGACCTGCGAGAACAGAAAATAATCGGACTGCAGTGACAAAAGAACACGGGAAAAAGGCAGCGGCAATCAAGCCGCTGCCTTATGTGCGTTTCACACGGAATGCCTCGTTGCTTGCAGCGGGGCATTTGACGCGAACCACATCCGGCAGGCCGGAACTGAGCTAGAAAATTGAAAGAGAGGTACTTTTGTGATACATCTGTATCAGAATAACGGATATAATATCGTTCTGGATGTAAACAGCGGAGCTGTCCATGTGGTGGACAAGGCGGCGTATGACGTCATCGGGGCTCTGGAAAGACAGAATGAAGATCATACAGTTCAGACACTGAGTACGCCTGAGACATGGGCGTATGTCAAGGAAGAGTTCGGAGCTTCTTATGCAGAAGAGGACCTCAGAGAGATCCTGGAAGCGGTGAAAGAACTGACGGAACAGGGAAGACTGTTCACGAAAGATGTTTATGAGGACTATATTGATGAGGTGAAGCAGCGGAAAACCGTGGTGAAAGCACTGTGTCTCCACATTGCGCACGACTGCAACCTGGCTTGTAAGTATTGTTTCGCCGAGGAAGGGGAGTACCACGGCCGCCGGGCTCTGATGTCCTACGAAGTGGGAAAGAAAGCGCTGGATTTCCTGATCGCGAACTCCGGGAAGAGAAGGAACCTGGAAGTGGATTTCTTCGGGGGAGAACCGCTGATGAACTGGCAGGTAGTGAAAGACCTGGTGGCTTACGGAAGAGAGCAGGAGAAGCTTCACGATAAGCATTTCCGTTTCACACTGACTACAAACGGCGTACTCTTAAATGATGAAGTGCAGGAGTTTGTCAACCGGGAGATGGATAATGTTGTTTTAAGTCTTGACGGACGCAAGGAGGTCAACGACCGGATGCGTCCTTTCCGGAACGGGAAAGGAAGCTATGATCTGATCGTGCCGAAATTCCAGAAGCTGGCGGAGAGCCGAAATCAGCAGAAGTATTACATACGCGGGACATTCACGAGAAACAACCTGGATTTTGCCAATGATGTGCTGCACTTCGCTGAACTTGGATTTGAGCAGATCTCCATCGAGCCCGTGGTGGGAGAAGATACGGATCCATATGCGATCCAGAAAGAGGACCTGCCGCAGATCTTCGGGGAATATGATAAGCTGGCGAAGATCATGGTGGAGCGGGAGAAGAGCGGAAATGGCTTTACCTTCTTCCATTTCATGATCGATCTGGAGGGCGGCCCGTGTGTGTCGAAGCGGCTGTCGGGCTGCGGCTCAGGGACAGAATATCTGGCGGTGACTCCATGGGGAGACCTGTATCCCTGCCACCAGTTTGTAGGACAGGAAGAGTTCCTGATGGGAAATGTGGAAGAAGGCATTACGAAGCCCGAGATCGCGGACGCGTTCCGCGGCTGCAGCGTTTATTCCAAAGACAGCTGTAAGAAATGCTTCGCCAGATTCTACTGCAGCGGCGGCTGCATGGCCAACTCGTATAAATTCCATCATACGATCAACGATACCTATGAGGTGAGCTGTGAGATGGAGCGCAAGCGTGTAGAGTGCGCGATCATGATAAAAGCGGCCCTTGCGGACGGACAGGAGGAATCCTGACAAGTAAGGGCAAAAGGAAATTACAGGGCGGCTGCGGGAAAGGCTGCAGGCGCGCGGAAAGGAATTACAGTCATGAAAAGAAGCAAAGGCATAATCAGCCTGATCCTTGTGGCGGCAGTTATGGTGCTGCTGGGCGTGACCACGATCCGTGGACTGGATGCAGACGGGATGGGTTCTGCGAGGAACATCAAGCTTGGTCTTGACCTGGAAGGCGGTGTGAGCATTACCTATCAGGTGAAAGGCGAGACTCCGTCCAAAGAGGATATGAATGATACGGCGTATAAGATGCAGCGCCGTGTGGAGCAGTACAGCACAGAGGCGCAGGCTTATCAGGAAGGAGACAACCGGATCAGCATCGAGATCCCCGGTGTAGAGGATGCGAACACAATCCTCGAGGAACTGGGACAGCCGGGTTCTCTGTATTTTATCAAGCATTATGACGCAGATGGAAATGCGAACTATACAGCCGGTACGGACGGGTATGTGCTGAACAAAACCATCGAAGAGATGGAGGAGAGCGGTTCCATCGTGCTGACCGGCTCGGAAGTGGAGAACGCGTCGGCCGGATCCTATCAGAGCAGTACGACAGGAGCTACCCAGTATGCGGTGGAGCTGACACTGAACAAAGAAGGAACAGAAGCGTTCGCGGAAGCGACAGAAGAAGCGGTTAATAATGGCAATGACACAATTGCGATCTATTATGACGGAGAGCTGATCAGTGTTCCGCAGGTAGATGAGGCGATTAAGAACGGTCAGGCACAGATTTCCAGTCCCACGATGACGTATGAGGAGGCAGATTCCATCGCTTCTACGATCCGTATCGGAGGCCTGAATCTGGAACTGGAGGAAATCAGTTCGAAAGTCGTAGGCGCACAGCTTGGCGAGGAAGCAATCAGTACCAGCCTTATGGCAGGCGCAATCGGACTTGCGCTCGTGTGCGTGTTCATGATCATTGTATATCTGCTCCCGGGGCTTGCGTCCAGTATTGCGCTGGTGTTCTATACAGGGCTGACACTGGTTCTTCTGAATGCCTTTGATATCACCCTGACCCTTCCGGGTATTGCGGGTATTATCCTTGGCATCGGTATGGCGGTGGATGCGAATGTCATTATCTTCGCCCGTGTGAGGGAGGAACTCTCTTCCGGGGCTTCTGTACTGGCATCGTTAAAGGCGGGATTCCGAAAAGCAATGTCTGCGATCCTGGACGGAAATATTACCACCCTGATCGCAGCAGGCGTACTCTGGCTGCGCGGCAGCGGCCCGGTGAAGGGCTTCGCACAGACTTTGGCGCTGGGTATCGTAGTATCCATGTTCACAGCGCTGGTAATTACAAGAGTCATTATCTTCGCGTTCTATGCAGTCGGCATTCGGAAGAAGGCTCTGTACGGACGCGTGAAAGCAGAGAGAAAGCCCATTGATTTCCTTGGGAAGAGAAAGGTGTTCTTTGTCATTTCCATCGTGCTGTGTCTGAGCGGATTTGTGGGCATGGGAATCAATCAGGCACGGGGCATCGGCACCATGAATTACAGCCTGGACTTCGCCGGCGGAACAGCGTCTACGGTAACCTTTGACCGGGAGTATACACTGGATGAGATTGACAGTCAGATGATTCCGGAACTGGAGGATATCACCGGGGACAATAATATCCAGGTGCAGACCGTAAAAGGAACGAATCAGGTCGTATTTAAGACACAGACACTGGATCTTGATACGCGGGAAGCGTTTGAGACATACATGCAGGATGAGTTCGGGGTGACAGAAGAGATCACCACAGAGAATATCAGCTCTACCGTAAGTTCAGAAATGAGAACGGACGCAGTGGTGGCCGTCATTATCGCTACAGTCTGCATGCTGCTTTACATCTGGTTCCGGTTCAAAGATATCCGTTTCGCAACCAGTGCAGTAATCGCACTGGCACATGATGTACTGGTGGTGTTTGGATTCTATGTGATCGCAAGAGTATCCGTAGGAAATACATTTATCGCATGTATGCTGACGATCGTCGGTTACTCGATCAATGCAACGATCGTAATCTTCGACCGTATCCGGGAGGAGCTGAAGATTTCCGGCAAGGCAGATTTGAAAGAGCTGGTGAATCGGTGTATTACCCAGACGCTTACAAGAAGTATCTATACTTCCCTGACCACATTTATTACCATCGCAGTTCTCTATGTGATGGGAGTAAGCTCGATCAAAGAGTTTGCGCTGCCGCTGATGGTAGGTGTTGTATGCGGCGCATATTCTTCCGTATGTATAACCGGAGCTCTCTGGTACACGATGAAAACATGGGGAGCGGCAAAGCCGGCCGTTGGCAAAGCGGTAGAAGACAAAGGTTCCGATGGAAGCGCAGCAGAATGGAACGCCGGTTCGGATACACAGGCTGACAAGACTCAGCCGGCAGGCGGCACTCAGAATTCTGGGAAGAAATCTTCGAAATCGAAAAAGAAGAAAAAAAGAAAATAGCAAACAATCGACAACAATATAAAATGGCCGCGGTGCCCTGCAGAAAATCTTGCTGCAGAGCACCGCGGCTGTTTTTGTGAATGGTGCTCCTGCGGACAGCAGCATGCGAATCTTGTTTTGGATCTTGCTGAGAAGAATCGGATATAAATATGGTGCAGGATATGTTATAATTCATTAGACAAGCAGTGTTGCGGTACTGCGCCCTCTGCACCGACGCTGACGATACGGATGAAGAAACGAGGAAATGGAATGGAACGCTGGTTTATTACGATGAAGAAGGCTGATTTTAATGCGATCGGAGAGAAATATCACATTTCTCCGATCTTGGCACGGCTGATCCGCAACCGGGATATCATCGGAGATGAGGCTGTGGATTTCTACTTAAACGGGACGATCGCAGATCTTTATGATGGGATGCTGATGCAGGATATGGACCGGGCGGTGGAGATCCTTGCGGAAAAGATCCGGGAGGAGAAGCGAATCCGTGTGATCGGAGATTATGATATCGACGGAGTCAACGCGACTTATATCCTGCAGGAAGGGCTGTCCGGGCTGGGCGCTGAAGTGGATACGGATATTCCTGACCGGATCAAGGATGGCTACGGGCTGAACAAGATGCTGATCGACCGGGCGATCGACGACGGAATCGACACGATTGTCACCTGCGACAATGGGATCGCTGCCATGGATGAGATCGCATATGGGAAGAAGAATGGGCTGACCATTATCGTGACAGACCATCACGAAGTTCCGTATATCGAGATGAACGGGGAACGGGAGTACCTTCTGCCGCAGGCAGACGCGGTGGTGGATCCCCATCGCGCGGACTGCGGGTATCCATTCAAAGGACTGTGCGGGGCAGCAGTGGCCTACAAACTGATCGAAGCCTTGTATGACGTAATGCAGCGGGATCCGGAAGATATGGACTACTTGATGGAGAATGTAGCAGTGGCAACAGTGGGCGATGTGATGGATCTCAACGGCGAGAACAGGATCTTCGTGAAACAGGGACTGGAGATGCTGAAGCGAACCCAGAATCCGGGACTGAAAGCGCTGATCGAGTGTACCGGGATTGATCCGAACCGTCTGAGTGCATACCATATCGGGTTCGTGATCGGGCCGTGCATCAATGCCAGCGGGAGACTGGATACGGCGAAGCGTGCCCTGGAGCTGCTGAATGTCCGGTCCAGGCGGGAGGCGGTGATGCTCGCGGAGGATCTGAAGGCACTGAACGACAGCAGGAAGGAAATGACAGAGCGCGGTGTGGCCGAGGCGGTGAATCTGATCGAAACCACGTCGCTCAAAGATGACAGAGTTCTGGTTGTCTATCTTCCGGACTGTCATGAAAGCATCGCGGGGATCATTGCCGGCAGGATCCGTGAGCGGTACTACCGGCCGGTATTTGTACTGACGCGGGCGGAGGACGGAGTTAAGGGATCCGGGCGTTCCATAGAGGCCTACGATATGTTTGCTCAGATGTGTAAATGCCGGGCCCTGTTTACGAAATTCGGCGGTCATAAGCTGGCGGCCGGACTCTCCCTGGAAGAAAGAAATGTGCAGCGCTTCCGGGAAACAATCAACGCCCTCTGCGATCTGAGCGACGAGGATCTTCAGGAGAAAGTGTCCATTGATATGCGGCTGCCGTTCCCTTATATCACAGAAGATCTGGTCCATGAACTGGAGCTGCTGGAACCCTTCGGCAAGGGCAACCCGAAGCCTTTGTTCGCAGAGCGGAATCTGCGGGTGATCAGCCCCAGGATCTTCGGTAAGAACCGGAACGTCCTGAAATGCAGGCTGGAAGATCCACAGGACAATCAGATGGAAGCAGTGTATTTCGGAGATGTGGAAGCCTGTCTGAAGACCATGGAAGAGAAACGCATCATGTCCTTTACCTATTATCCGTCTGTCAACGAATATATGGGGAGGAGAACCGTGCAGCTGACAATCGTGAATTATCAATAAGAAGGATGATAGAAGTGTCTTTGGAAAGTGCGGGAGATTTTGAAACTCCTTGACATTCGCTGCCCCATGTGCTAACCTTTTCTACAGATTCTATGAATTAAAGATGAAATTGGAAACGCAATGACGAAGAGAGTAGTCTGCCGGAGATCTTACAGAGAGGGCCCGAACGCTGAGAGGGACTGATGGAACGCAGATGAACATGGCTTCTGAGCAGCGCACCGAACTGTGAAGATGTCCTGGCGGTATGCCGGGCGTCGGCAGTGAGACTGCGAAGGGTCCGCCCTTTACAGCGGAGGGGTGCAGATCAGGCACTCACTGAGATCTCCGCCTGTGAGGGGGAGATGAAGAGAAGTGGTAACACGGCAGTATGCCCGTCTTCTTAGGCAATAAGAAGACGGGCTTTTCTTATATCATTAGGAGGTCTTTTGGACTGGCCTATGATATAGGTGTATACGCCACAGCAATTACCGCCTAGCGGTATTGCGACGGCGCGCAAAGTGTGAATCGCCATTGGTTTCTGGTGGGAAAGAGAGGAAAAAATATGTCAGAAAAACCGAAGTATTATATTACAACTGCGATTGCCTACACATCGGGGAAACCGCATATTGGCAATACGTATGAGATCGTGCTTGCGGATGCGATTGCGCGTTATAAGAGAAGTCAGGGATACGATGTATTCTTCCAGACAGGGACAGATGAGCATGGGCAGAAGATCGAGCTGAAGGCAGGAGAAGCAGGGATTACGCCGAAAGAGTTCGTGGATCAGGTGTCCACTCAGATCAAGACCATCTGGGACCTGATGGATACATCCTATGACAAGTTTATCCGCACCACAGATGAAGACCACGAGAAACAGGTGCAGAAGATCTTCAAGAAGCTCTATGATCAGGGCGATATTTATAAAGGGTATTATGAGGGAATGTACTGTACTCCGTGTGAGTCTTTCTTCACAGAGTCGCAGCTGGTTGACGGCAAATGTCCGGACTGCGGACGGGAAGTCCAGCCGGCCCGGGAAGAGGCGTATTTCTTCAAGATGAGCAAGTACGCGGATCGTCTGATCGAGCATATTAACACGCACCCGGAGTTCATTCAGCCGGTGTCCAGGAAGAATGAGATGATGAACAACTTCCTGCTTCCGGGCCTGCAGGATCTCTGCGTATCCAGAACCTCTTTTAAGTGGGGGATTCCGGTTGATTTTGACGACAAGCATGTAATCTATGTCTGGCTGGATGCCCTGACCAACTACATCACCGGAATCGGGTATGACACGGACGGAAACAGCACGGACCAGTTCAACAAACTGTGGCCGGCAGATCTGCATCTGATCGGCAAGGATATCATTCGTTTCCATACGATCTACTGGCCGATTTTCCTGATGGCGCTGGGACTTCCGCTGCCGAAGCAGGTATTCGGTCATCCATGGCTGCTGCAGGGCGACGGCAAGATGAGCAAGTCGAAAGGGAACGTGCTTTATGCAGATGAGCTGGTTGATTTCTTCGGCGTGGATGCTGTGCGTTATTTTGTGCTCCATGAGATGCCGTTTGAGAATGACGGGGTGATCACCTGGGAGCTGATGGTGGAGCGCCTGAATTCTGACCTGGCGAACACCCTGGGCAATCTGGTGAACCGTACAGTGTCTATGACCAACAAATATTTCGCAGGCACAGTGTCAGACAGAGGTGTTTCCGAAGAAATGGATGATGACCTGAAGAGTGTGATCGCAAACACGCCGAAGGCAGTGGATGTGAAGATGAACGACCTGAGGGTAGCGGATGCCATTACCGAGATTTTCAATCTGTTTAAGCGCTGCAATAAATATATTGATGAGACGATGCCGTGGGTACTGGCAAAGGACGAGGCGAAGAAAGACCGTTTGGAGACGGTTCTGTGGAATCTGATCCAGGGAATCTCCGCCGGAGCGCGTCTGCTGGAACCATTTATGCCGTCCACCAGCAGGAAGATCCTGGAGCAGCTTGGAGACGGACATGTAACGGAGAAGCCGGAGATTCTGTTCCAGAGACTGGATGTGGAAGAAGTGATGAAGAAGGTAGAAGCACTCCACCCGGCTGTGAACGAGAACGATGGAGACAGCGGAGAACAGGACAGCGGCGCAGAGCAGGTGATTGATCTGGAACCGAAGGATGAGATTACCTTCGATCAGTTCGGGGCAATGCAGTTCCAGGTGGGCGAGATCATCGCATGTGAAGCAGTGAAAAAGTCTAAGAAGCTTCTGTGCTCCCAGGTAAAGATCGGGAGCCAGGTGAAACAGATCGTGTCAGGTATCAAGGCGCACTATACACCGGAAGAGATGGTGGGCAAGAAGGTCATGGTGCTTGTCAATCTGAAGCCGGCGAAGCTGGCGGGTGTGCTCTCGGAGGGCATGCTGCTCTGCGCGGAAGACGCAGAAGGGAATTTGTCTCTGATGGTACCGGAGAAAGAGATGCCCGCCGGAGCAGAGATACGCTAGTCTTTCAGTACGTGAAGAAGCCGTGAGTTTGCCTCAGGCAGCATAATACAGAACCGTACGAATTCTCCTTCCAGACATTGGAAGGAAGAACAGTCGCGGATCATGAGACCGTTTTTGATGCATGTTTCGAACACATCGAAAGCGGTCTTTTCATGTGCCTGAATCTTCAGGAGCAGGAAGTTGGCATAAGGCGGATAGACCTTATACGCCGGGCACTGTGAGAGCGCGTCATACAGTCTGCTGCGTTCGGAAAGGATCAGTTCTCTTGTACGGCGGATGTAATCTTGATCCCGGAACAGGAGCTCTCCGGCGAGTGCGGCCAGACTGTTCAGCGACCAGGGGATCTGCTTCTCTTTCATTGTTTTCAGGAAATCGCGGTTTCCTGTGACCGCGTATCCCAGCCGCATACCCGGTGCGGCGAAGAACTTGGACACGCCGCGCAGCACGCAGAAGTTGGAGAACTTCTCTGTGAAGGGAACCGCGGTGACTTCGGATACATCCGGGGCAAATTCTACATAGGTTTCATCGATCATGACGAAGATGTCTTTCTCCGAACAGAACGTCAGCAGCTGTTCCATATCGCTGCGGAGAATTGCGGACGAGGTGGGATTATTCGGGTTGCAGAGAATGAGGAAATCATATCTGCCTTTCTCGAGAGCGGAACACAGATCGCTGATATCCAGTGTGAAATCACGCTCTTCCTGCAGGTGGTAATATTCCTGCGTGCTTCCGGAGAAGGACAGTTCTCGGGAATATTCGGAATAGGTAGGGCCGAGAATGAGCGTGCGTCTGGGCGCGCGGGCGCCGATCAGAATCGCGATCAGTTCGCTGGAACCGGATCCCGGAAGGATGAAATCAGCCGGAATCTGGCAGTAATCAGAAAGAACAGTCCTAAGCGCTGTGTATTCGCGGTCCGGATATGAGGAGAGTACGTCAAGATGGGCGGCCAGCGTCTCCTTCACAGAGGAAGATAATCCCAGAGGATTGACGTTTGCACCGAAATTGGTGATATCCTCCTTTTTCAAATGATAATATTCACAGATTTTCTCAATATCACTTCCATGAAACACTGGTTTCGTATTCATAATTGACCTCCATTTCTTATCTGCCTGTATCAGGGCAGGTCGTAAGGCTTTTTATCCTCCTGTGAGCAGTCTTATGTGGTTTCGCCTGTTTGCCCCGGTATTTTAAAAATGATGTTGGGGTCAAAAGCCCCCAACTATGATGCCTGCGGATTGTTCCGTGCTGCGCGCTCCCACAATCCTGCCCAATATTCGCATATCGTGGGATATACATCCCACTTTTATGCTCATATCGGGGCGGCTCCCAAGGTCTTTCACCCACTTATGAGCAAGCTCATGTGGGTTTAGACCTTTTGACCCTGGCATCTAAAAATAAGTATAGCACGTAAGTGTGACTTTGCAAATGGCGCTCCACAGAAACAGATTAAATAATATTTAAAGTAAATTAAACAAAAATAATAATTAAGTTAAAAATATTGGCCCTCAGACCGGAAATCAATTGACATAACTGTTAAATTTTTGTGTCCTACTTTGGAGAATATGGAGAAATATAAATTAAAAAAGTGTTATATATTGACTAAATAAATTAAAATATATTAATATTTAACAAAATTTTAATTAAAGGAGGAACGGAATGAAAAGAGGAAAACTCAAAAAGTTTATTGGACTGACGCTGGCAGCCCTGATGGCGGTGCAGATCCCGGCGATATCCGGCCCGGATGGCGCAGCGGTGGTCAGAGCGGCGCAGCCGGAGACTGGCACGGAAGCAGCGGACGACACAGAGACAGGGGTGAAAGCTCCGCTGATTCTGTCAGATCTCTCGGAAGAGGAAGAGTTCAGCCGGTGGGGAACCGTGGAAGGCTGGGATTACTATCACGGAGGAACCGCGAATGCAGTGCCGGAGATCAGTTATGATGCAGCGAACGAAAGGATGCAGGTGTATGTGGATTACTCTGCAAATGCGTCTTCTACCTGGAGTGAAGCGAAGGTTGTCTACACGCCGGAGACAGCGGTTGATGTATCCGGCTACAATGAAATGAGCGTTACAATTTGGTATCCGTCGGAACTGGCCGGACATCTGAAGCTGAAGTTCGCGGCGTCAGGAGTGCTGGAGAAGGATACTGCGGTTGACGATACGCTTGCGGAAGATGCCGGGGACGGTTATCGGAAAGCAGAGGCAACGGTACAGTTCTCCCCTGCGGATGTTCCGCTGGAGTCGCTGACGCTTGGCATCATCGGAAGCTCGACAGATTTCCGGGGGAATGTTTATCTGGACGACCTGAAAGTATCAGAGCGCAGCGCGGCGGAAGGGTTTGTGGAGATTACTTCTGTTCCGGACGAGAACAAAGCGGCGGTAAGCGTTGATCCGTCTGTTCTTCCGGACGCGGTACAGATGACAGATCCGGAAGCTCATGACAGTGCGAAGGCGCTTTATTCCTATCTGTATATGCTGAAGGCTCAGGATAAAGTCCTCTTCGGCCATCAGAATGATGTGAGCCGTTCTGTAAGCGCATCTGCGGAGCTTGGGGACGTAGAGGATGTGACTGGATCTGTCAGCGGTATTTTCGGGTTGGATTCTCTGGCGCTTACAGGGAGTGAGGCCGGAGGAACGGATCCGGAAAGTGCGATGGCTAATTCCATCATGTACAGCACAAGAGCGGCTGAAAACGGCGCGATTATAACGCTTTCCACACATATGCCGAACTTCACGAACTCTAAAATCGTCAAAAATGAAGACGGAACCTATAATTTCTTCTCATGCGACTTTAACGAGTCGAAGGATCTGAGCAATGATTCGGCGAAAAAAATACTTCCGGGCGGGGAATACAATGAAGTGTTCCGCGCGTATCTGGATATCATCGCGGAATATGCTCTGGCAATGCAGGAACAGAATATACCGGTGATCTTCCGGCCGTTCCATGAGAACAGTGGGGCGTGGTTCTGGTGGGGATCCATGAACAGCGCGGAAACCTATAAGAGTCTCTACAGATATTTAAGAGAGTATCTGGAAAGCAAAGGCGTGCATAACATGCTGTATGTGTATTCGCCCAACGGCCCCTTTACGACTGCAGAACAGTTCTTGTCGACTTATCCGGGGGATGAGTATGTAGATATTCTGTCCTTTGACTATTACGACGATTATAATACGTACCCTGCAGTATCGGACGGATCATTCTTTACCCATCTTGATGAGACCTGCCGGGTGCTCTCTGCGCTGGCAGAGGAGAGAGGGAAAATTGCCTCCATATCCGAGAGCGGCGTGCGTGTGATGAAGCGGGATGGATCAGATAATGAAGGGCTGCTTGTACAGGGGAATCCGGTACGCGAAGAAGCGGCGGGTACGAACTGGTATCAGACCGTCAGCGATATTGCGAAAAACAATGATATGCCTTATTTCCTTGTATGGGCGAATTTCAGTGATACAAACTTCTATGTTCCGTACAAATATAATGATCAGTACGGACATGAGATGATCAATGAATTTATTGATTATTATAATGACAGTTCTTCTGTTTTTGGCAGCCAGACCGCATTCTATGATCATATTCAGATGCTGGCCCAGACCGGAACGGAGACCTATCAGGAACCCTATGGATATATGATTGCTCCGTTCGCGATGGATGAGATCACGGAGCCTGCAGAGATGCTGGCGTCTGTGACGAATGCAGAGGAGGTAACCTTCGTCCTGAAGAACAGCGCGGAGAGTGCGGGCGTTGAGGTGACGGCAGAGCTGCGGGAAGACGGGTTCTATGGAGCCTGGCTGACAGAAGAACTTCTGGAAGAAGTAGGGAAGACGGACGTCGGTGTGCTGATTCTCATGGCGGACGGCCGGGAACTGGCTGTTCTGGAGAATATGAGCTTTGGCAAAAACAAAGATCAGGCTCCGCTGAATGTATTTGAAGATTTTGATTATTATTCCGGAAGCGACGGCCTGCTGGCATCAGCGTATACAGGAAATTCGGCAGCAGGATGCAGTTCACAGTTTACTTTGAACACAGAATACAAAAGCAATGGAGAATATGGCGGAGCATTCCACTATGTGCTGTCTACTTCGGGAAGTGAAGTGTGGACCGGGCAGGTGAAGTCGTCCATAGGAACAAATGATTTTACCGCATATAACGCAATTGAGCTGTGGGTGAAGCCTGACGGCAACGGACAGAAGCTGGTGATACAGCTGAACAGTAATGGGGAAGACTTTGAGGCGTATCTGACAGATTTCGTCAAAGGAACAGAGGCAAGATATGTAACGATCCCGTTCTCATCCCTGAAAGGGAAAAACGGGGGAACCTTTGATCCGGCGAATGTCACAAAGTTTGCCGTCTGGTGCAATTCCATTGTACCGGAAGGCCATGAAGGTGAGTGGTATGTGGATTCAACGATCTACCTGGACGGAATCCGGGCAGTGACGATTACAGAGGAACAGGCGGCAGGGGTCGATGAGAACGGCCTGATCATTACAGAAGAGCCGCTGTCAGCGGAGCAGCCGGGAACGGACGAGCCGGGAATGGATGAGCCGGGGACAGACGAGCCGGGAATGGATGAGCCGGGGACAGACGAGCCGGGAACAGACAAACCAGGATCAGATCAGCCGGGAACAGATGAACCCGGGGACCAGAATCCGGGTGCCGGCCGGCCCGGAGATTCCGGTACGAATAAACCGGCCGGAAGTTCCAAACCGTCAGGTGCGGTTCAGACCGGAGATACATACGAGATTTATGGATGGCTGGCCGCGCTCTGTGCCGCGGGCGCCGGGATTCTTGCTCTTGCAGCGGCCAGAAAGCGAAGAAGAAACTAACGAATCAGAGAATTAGAACAAATGAAAAACATCCCCTCTCTTTGCAAGGGCATACACCTTGGAAAGAGAGGGGATGTCTCTGTCACTAAGAATTGTGGAGGAAGTCTTCGATCTGTCCTGCTATGATCTTCATCAGGCGCTGCCTTGACTCGACGGCAGCCCAGGCGATATGAGGCGTGATGAGCAGCCGGTCCGGATCTTTTACGCCAAGAAGCGGACTGTCATCTGCCATGGGCTCCTTATCCAGAACGTCTAATCCGGCGGCCTGGATCTCTCCGGTATTCAGCGCTTCCGCCAGGTCGGCTTCGCGGATGATCGGGCCTCTGCCCAGGTTGAGGAGGATTGCCTCTGGTTTCATTTTCCGGAAGGCGTCAGCATTCATGATGCCTTCTGTATGTGAACTGAGGGGTGCATGGATGGAGAGAATATCGGATTCGCGCAGCAGGGTGTCAAAGTCTGTCTGGCAGTAGCCATCCTGGGCCGGGGCGCCGGATGCAGAACAGTAGATGACGCGCGCGCCGAACATGGAAGCAATATCGGCAACTCTGCGGCCGATGGCTCCCAGTCCCAGGATTCCCCAGGTCATGCCCTTAAGCTCGTGGAAGGTTCTGGCGAAATGGGTGAAGATCCGGTCATTGATATACCGCCCTTCCCGGGTATAATCATCATAATACCGAAGGTGTTCCAGGAGATAAAACAGCATGGCAAAGGTGTGCTGCGCTACGGACTCTGTGGAATAACCGGCTACGTTGCGCCACTGGATTTTGCGCTGCTCCAGATAGTCTTTGTCCAGGTTATTTGTACCGGTGGCAGTGACGCAGACCAGTTTCAGATTCCTGGCGCCGGCAATGGTGGATTCGTTGACGAGGACCTTGTTTAAGACGAGCACGTCAGCGTCAGCTGCACGCTCCGGAACCTCTTCAGGGGCTGTGAAAGGATATCTCACAACGGTACCAAACTGTTCAAACTGTGAGTAATCAATGTCGTCTCCAAGTGTTTTGGCATCTAAGAATACGATCTTCATAAAGCACCTCCATGTAAAAATCAGACTTGACATCAGTATTTAAGGGGTGTGCTGCCCCCTGTGCACTGACGCTAAGTATACCACATTTTCGCTTAATTTCTGCACATTTTGTAAAATTGACAGAGAAAAATATTTGAAAATTGCGAAAATAATGATATACTTATGAACATCGGGATGCCAACTGATGCAGGCGGCATCCCTTTCACGTAGGAACGGAAATATTTGCACGCAGATAAGCACGCGGATTGCAGAATGAGGCGGGCTGTACCGGGCAGGGACAGTTAATATTTAGGAAAAGGGGGAATCTGATGTGGCAGGAACACCGGAATATGAACAGCTCAATAAGAATCTTGAGATGGTGGACGGCCATGCCGTAAAAGCACCCGAAGATTATCAGGACCCTGAACAACTCTACCAGGCGCTGATCAGCCGAGTGAGAAAGTACCATCCCTCAACCGATATTTCTATGATCGAGAAGGCGTACCAGATCGGGAAGGAGGCCCATAACGGGCAGGTGAGGAAGTCAGGGGAACCCTATATTATCCACCCGCTGTGGGTAGGGATCATTCTGGCGGATCTGGAGATGGACAAAGAAACCATTGTGGCCGGCATGCTCCATGATGCGGTGGAAGACACGGATATGACGCTGGAAGATATTACCCGGGAGTTTGGCGAGGAGGTAGCGCTTCTGGTAGACGGGGTGACGAAGCTGGGACAGCTGAACTACTCGCAGGATAAGCTGGAGGTGCAGGCGGAGAATCTAAGGAAGATGTTCCTGGCCATGGCCAAGGATATCCGGGTGATTATCATCAAGCTGGCGGACCGTCTCCATAACATGCGGACGCTGGAATTTATGACGCCGGCCAAGCAGCAGGAGAAAGCCCGGGAGACGATGGATATCTACGCACCCATTGCACAGCGGCTCGGTATTTCCAAGATCAAGACCGAGCTGGACGATCTCTCGCTGAAGTACTGGAAACCAGATGTTTACTACCAGCTGGTCAAGGACCTGAACGCTCGGAAGACCGAGCGGGAGGAATTCGTCCAACAGATTGTGGCAGAGGTTTCCAAGCATATGGCCAATGCCCATATCCGGGTCAAGGTTTACGGGCGCGTGAAGCACTTCTTCAGTATTTATAAGAAGATGGTGAATCAGAATAAGACGCTGGATCAGGTCTACGATCTGTTCGCGGTCCGGATCATTGTAGATTCTGTGAAAGACTGCTACGCAGCACTGGGCGTGATACACGAGATGTACACGCCGATCCCGGGAAGATTCAAGGACTATATCGCAATGCCGAAGCCGAATATGTATCAGTCGCTTCACACGACGCTGATCGGACCTTCGGGTCAGCCGTTCGAGATTCAGATCAGAACGGAGGAAATGCACAAGACAGCGGAGTACGGTATTGCAGCTCACTGGAAATATAAAGAAGGCACAGACGCGGCGAAGAGCATGGAGTCTCAGGAGGCGAAACTGAACTGGCTGCGTCAGATCCTGGAGTGGCAGCGGGACATGTCAGATAACCGGGAGTTCTTAAGTCTTCTGAAAGGAGACCTGGACTTATTCGCAGAAGATGTGTACTGCTTTACTCCCAACGGAGATGTGAAGAACCTGCCAAACGGCTCTACGCCTGTAGATTTCGCCTATGCGATTCACAGTGCGGTAGGAAATAAGATGGTAGGCGCCAGAGTAAACGGCAAGCTGGTCAATATTGATTATAAGATCCAGAACGGGGACCGGATTGAGATCCTGACATCCCAGAATTCCAAAGGACCGAGCAGAGACTGGCTGAATATTGTTAAGAGTACTCAGGCAAAGAATAAAATCAATCAATGGTTTAAGAAAGAATTTAAAGAAGACAACATTGTCAGGGGCAAGGAGCTGATTGTCTCTTACTGCAGGAGCAAGTCCATCAATCTGATGGATATCCTAAAGCCCAAATATATGCAGATTGTTCAAAAGAAGTACGGGTTCCGGGACTGGGATGCCGTGCTGGCGGCGATCGGACACGGCGGCCTGAAGGAAGGCCAGGTGGTGAACCGCCTTTATGAAGAGTATGAAAAGGAACACAGGAAAGAGATCACGGACGAGACGATCCTGGAGCGGATCTCTGAGGCCAACAGCAAGAAGGTGCACATCGCCAAGTCTAAGAGCGGCATCGTGGTCAAGGGGATCAATGATATGGCGGTACGGTTCTCCAAGTGCTGCAACCCGGTGCCGGGAGATGAGATTGTGGGATTCGTAACCAGGGGCCGGGGGATGTCAATCCATCGGACGGACTGTGTGAATATGCTGAACCTCTCGGAAGCAGAGAGAGAACGGATCATCGACGCAGAGTGGGAAGATACCTCGGACAGCGAGGGCGGCGGGCAGTATCTGGCAGAGCTGAAGATGTACGGCAATGACCGTCAGGGAATGCTCATGGATATTTCCAGAGTATTTACAGAGGCGAAGATCGATGTGAAGTCTATGAATATCCGCACCAGCAAGAAAGGAACCGCCAC
This sequence comes from uncultured Eubacteriales bacterium, assembly GCA_949283695.1. Classification (GTDB taxonomy): domain Bacteria; phylum Bacillota; class Clostridia; order Lachnospirales; family Lachnospiraceae; genus Mediterraneibacter. The sequence continues at coordinate 47,165 of CASDTX010000024.1, forward strand.
AATTGACACTGGGTTCATCGTGCAGGGGCGCGAGGAGCTGAACGCTGTGATCGAGAAGCTGCGGCAGGTTGAGGGTGTCATCGATATTGAGCGGACGACCGGCTGACCGGCAGGGACAGCAGGGCGGGAACAGGAGTGAAAGAGGATGAAGATTGAAAGATTTGTGCTCGGTCCGGTGGGAACGAACTGTTATATCGTGCGAAATGAAGAGCGCGGAGAGTGCTTTCTTGTAGATCTGGCGGCATGTCCGCCGGATCTTGTAAGCCATATTAAGAACGCGGGGCTGACGGTGAAGGCAGTGCTTTTGACACATGGACATTTTGACCATATTATGGGGCTGGATGATTTTACAGAAGCGTTTCCGGTCCCGGTGTATGCGCATGAAGAGGAGAAGGGGCTGCTTGAGAGCGCACAGCTGAACTCCTCTGCCTCCATGTACGGCCGGGGGTATACTTTCTCCCGGGCGGAATACCTGAAAGACGGTGAGGAGAAGGAGATCGCGGGGATCAGGATCCGGACGATCTACACGCCGGGGCATACTATCGGCGGGTGCTGTTACTATCTTCCGGATGAAGGCGTTCTGTTCAGCGGGGATACGCTGTTTCAGGCGTCTGTTGGAAGGACGGATCTTCCCACAGGAAGTATGGGACAGCTGGTCCGATCGATCCGTGAGAAGCTTTTCGTACTTCCGGAGGAAACGAAAGTCTGCCCGGGGCATATGGGTGAGACGACGATTGCATACGAGAAGAAATATAATCCATTTTTATGAGAGAACAGACGATGATCAGGATAGCAAGCAAGAAAAATAAATACACATATAATGCATATCATATTGTGAAATCATTTTTCCCGGGCGAGGAGATCATACAGAAAGTAGATGAAAAGCAGGAACCTCTCATGGCAGTGCAGCTGCCGGGAGGGTCTTGCTTTTCCCTTGCAGCGGAGGAGATGGAACAGGCGCTGAAAGGCAGGGAGTTCCCGGCTGAGGAAGCGCGGGAACAGGCAGAGAAGAAGGAAGTAACCCGAAGACTCTACCTGTATTTGTGTGAAGAAACGGGACGGGAACTGGCATGGGGGACGCTCACCGGTGTGCGGCCCACGAAGATCCCCATGGAGCAGCTGGAACTGGGGGCTTCTGAGGAGGAAGCGGCGGCACTTATGCACCAGAACTATTATGTGAGCCGGGAGAAGGCGAAGCTGGCCAGTGAAGTGGCAGCCCGGGAGAAAGCGCTGCTCTCCCGTCTGGACTGTGAGAACGGGTTCAGCCTTTATGTCGGAATCCCCTTCTGTCCCAGTGTATGTTCTTACTGTTCGTTCAGCTCTTCGCCGATCGGACAGTGGCGTGACCGGACGGACGATTATCTGGAAGCTCTGATAAAGGAGATCCGTTATCTCGGTTCCCGTACAGAAGGGAGACGGCCGGACACGGTCTATATCGGCGGCGGCACGCCAACCACGCTGGAGGCGGGACAGCTGCGCCGGCTGTTTGATGCGGTAGAAGAATGCTTTGATCTGACGAACCTTCTGGAATTCACGGTTGAGGCAGGGCGTCCGGACAGCATCACAGAGGAAAAGCTGGACGTGATCCGCAGCTATCCGGTGACCAGGATTTCTGTGAATCCACAGACCATGCAGCAGAAAACGCTGGATCTGGTCGGACGGCGCCATACCGCAGCGCAGACTGCAGAGGCGTTCAGGCTGGCGCGGCGGATGGGATTTGACAATATTAATATGGATCTGATCGCGGGGCTTCCGGGGGAGACTGTGGAGGATATGAAGGATACACTGGCCCAGATCGAGGCACTGCACCCGGACAGCCTGACGGTACACGCGCTTGCGATCAAGCGTGCGGCCCGGCTGGGGCAGGAAGGGCGGACAGCTGATCTTCACGCGGAGATTACCCGGATGGTGGAAGAAGCATACGCATGTGCGCGCAGGATGGGGCTTGCGCCTTATTATCTGTACCGGCAGAAGAATATTGCCGGCAATTTTGAGAATGTGGGGTATGCAGAACTTGACAAAGCCGGAATATACAATATACTGATTATGGAAGAAAAGCAGACCATCCTTGCGGCGGGAGCAGGGGCTTCCACGAAGATCCTGTTAAAGGATCCGATCCGGAAGGAAGGCGGAAAAGAGATCAATCTGGTCCGGGCTGAGAATGTGAAAAGTATCAGCGAATACATCAGCAGGATCGATGAGATGATAGAGCGAAAAGGAGAATGGTTATGGCGTTAAAGAAAAAACCGGTGACCGGCATGAAGGATATGATGCCTGCAGAGATGGAGATCAGGGATTATGTCATCAGCCTCATCAAAGACACCTATAAAAGTTTCGGATTTTCCTCCATGGAGACTCCCTGCGTAGAGCACCTTGAGAATCTGTGCAGCAAGCAGGGCGGGGATAATGAGAAACTGATCTTTAAGATTCTGAAGCGGGGAGAGAAGCTGAAGATCAGCGAGGCGAAGGAGGAGGCGGATCTTGTGGACGGAGGACTCAGATACGACCTGACGGTGCCGCTTTGCCGGTACTATTCGAACCATGCCAATGAGCTGCCGTCTCCTTTCAAGGCGCTTCAGATGGGCAATGTATGGCGCGCGGACCGTCCCCAGAGAGGGCGCTTCCGTCAGTTTATGCAGTGTGATATTGATATTCTGGGCGAACCGTCGAATCTGGCGGAAATCGAACTGATCCTTGCGACGACAGCGCTTCTCGGGAAGCTGGATTTTAAGAACTTCACCATCCGCATCAATGACCGCAGGTTTTTGAAGGCGATGGCAGCCTACAGCGGGTTCGGCGAGGAAGATTATGACAGTATCTTTATCACTCTGGATAAGATGGACAAGATCGGTCTGGACGGAGTGGAAGCAGAGCTGAAGGAGAATGGCTATGCGGAAGAAGCAGTGGAAACGTATTTACAGCTTTTTAAAGAAATTACGGACGATGTGGCGGGCGTGCGCCTGTGCAAGGAGAAACTGGAAGGCTTTCTCGCGCCTGAAGCGGCAGATTCGCTGGAAATGATTATCACAAGTGTGGAGCAGCAGAAGGAAGCAGAGTTTAAGATCAGCTTTGACCCGACGCTGGTGCGCGGCATGTCTTATTATACAGGCACTATTTTTGAGATCTCTATGGATGAGTTCGGCGGATCCGTCGGCGGCGGCGGACGTTATGATAAGATGATCGGGAAATTCACCGGTCAGGACACGCCGGCAGTAGGCTTCTCGATCGGCTTCGAGCGGATTGTGATGCTGCTTTTGGAACGGGGATACCAGGTGCCGACGAGCAGGCCGAAGAAGGCATTCCTTCTGGACAAGAAGCTGTCGCAGGAACGGCTTCTCGCAGTGCTGGGGGAGGCCAGAGAGGCACGCCGGGACGGATATCAGGTGATGATTGCCAACATGAAGAAGAACAAGAAGTTCCAGAAGGAACAGCTTGCAGAGCAGGGATATACAGAGATAACGGAGGTGTACAATGGCTGAGTCAATGCAAGGCTTAAAGAGAACCCACCGCTGCGGTGAGCTCTCTGCGGCAAACGTAGGAGAAACAGTAACGATCATGGGCTGGGTGCAGAAAAACAGGAATAAAGGCGGACTTGTATTTGTGGATGTCCGCGATCGTTCCGGCATCATTCAGGTTGTATGTGAGGAGGGAACGACAGATGCAGAACTCCTTGCAAAGGCAGCTTCTCTGCGCGCAGAATATGTGGTCGCGGTCACCGGAAAGGTGGCAAAGCGCTCCGGCGCAGTAAATGATAAGATTGCGACGGGGGAGATTGAGGTGCTCCCCTCTGAGCTGCGGATTCTTTCTGAGGCGCTGACTCCGCCGTTCCAGGTGGAAGAGAATTCGAAGACGAAGGAAGAAGTGCGTCTGAAATACCGTTACCTGGATCTTAGAAGACCGGATCTTCAGAGAAATCTGATGATGAAGAGCCGCGTGATGACTCTGACCCGTCAGTTTTTCTCCGAGGAGGGATTCCTTGAGATTGAGACGCCTATGCTGGGCAAGACGACTCCGGAGGGGGCAAGAGATTATCTTGTGCCGAGCCGTGTGCACCCGGGGTGTTTCTATGGACTTCCGCAGTCGCCGCAGCTTTATAAGCAGCTGCTGATGTGCTCTGGCTTTGACCGCTATATCCAGATCGCGAGATGTTTCCGGGATGAGGATCTTCGTGCGGACAGACAGCCGGAATTCACGCAGATCGATATGGAGCTGTCCTTTGTGGACGTGGATGATGTTATAGATGTGAATGAACGGTATCTTGCGAAGATTTTCAAAGAGGTGCTGGGAGTGACTGTTGAGCTTCCGATTCAGAGGATGACCTGGCAGGAGGCGATGGATCGCTTCGGATCAGACAAGCCGGACCTGCGTTTCGGCATGGAGCTGACAGACGTAACGGACCTGGTAAGAAACTGCGGTTTCGGTGTGTTCACAGGCGCCATCGAGAACGGCGGCAGTGTGCGCGGAATCAATGCGAAGGGACAGGGCGCGATGCCGAGAAAGAAAATCGACAAGCTGACAGCGTTTGTGAAAGATTATGGCGCGAAGGGACTGGCATATATCGCGCTGCAGGAAGACGGAAGCGTGAAATCTTCTTTCTCGAAATTCATGAGCGAGGATGAAATGAGCAGTCTGATCAGCGCTATGGATGGAGCACCGGGAGATCTGCTCCTGTTCGCGGCTGATAAGAATAAAGTGGTATGGGATTCACTCGGCGCACTTCGTGTGGAACTGGCGAAACAGCTGGAACTTCTGGATAAGAATGAGTATCGCTTTGTGTGGATTACAGAGTTCCCGCTTCTGGAGTGGAGCGAGGAACAGAACCGCTTTGTGGCCATGCATCATCCGTTTACGATGCCTATGGAAGAAGATCTGCAGTTCATTGACAGCGATCCAGGCAGAGTCCGCGCGAAAGCCTATGATATCGTGCTCAACGGAAATGAGATCGGCGGAGGAAGCGTCAGAATCCATCAGGATGAGATCCAGGAGAAGATGTTTGAGGTACTTGGATTTACGAAGGAGCAGGCATACAGCCAGTTTGGATTCCTTCTGGACGCGTTTAAGTATGGAGTGCCGCCTCACGCAGGACTGGCTTATGGACTGGACCGTCTTGTCATGCTGATGGCAAAACAGGACAGCATCCGTGATGTGATCGCATTCCCGAAGATTAAGGATGCTTCCTGTCTGATGACAGAGGCACCGACTCCGGCAGATTCGAAGCAGCTGGAAGAACTGGGGCTGGAAGTGGCTGTGGAAGAGAAATAAATGCGGCGGCGTGTCCGTACAACAGTTGGGATCCGTGAAAACGGGGAACAATAGCAAGCCGATGCTGCTATATGAGATAAAATATAAGAAATAAAACACAGAAGAAACGAGACAGAGAGAAACGAAACAGGGGTACAGGAACGGCAGATGCAATGTCGGGAGGGTACCCTCTCTTTATAAGAGCACACACGGTCGATAAAGAGTAAATTTTACGTCCTGCTGCGTTGCTTTCAATCAGCGTACCATTCGGTACGCTTCATTCAAGTGCCTTGCAGGGCACAAAGTTTATCTCTTTCCGACTCTGCGACCTCAACCATGAGGATGTTCGATCTTTTGAATCGGATGGTTCAGAATTGGAAATAATTACAGCAGCGCAGGCGGCCTCGGACCCTGACGCAGCAGGCAGCATATAATAAACAGAACCAGCTTGTTTATAGATGCCGGGGAAACAATGTGGCAAAAGGGGATCAGAGATCGAATGGGCAAAACGAAGAGAGAAACCATGTATACAAAAGATGTAATCCTGATTCTGGCAGCCAGCCTGGGATACTTTTCATGCCCGATGCTGGCGACGCCGCTGATTGCGGGATTCTCAGAAGAGATCGGAGCATCTGCGGCGCTGATGGGAATGATCGGCGGCATGATGAATCTCTGCTCCTTGTGCTGCCGTCCTTTTGTGGGGAATCTGGCGGACAAGATCAGCAAATATAAAGTGTCTTTCCTGGGGGCAGGGCTTATGGCGCTGGCCTGTCTTGGATATATCCTGGCAGTATCGCCGGCCATGATTGTGGCAGCCCGGATCATCAACGGCGTAGGATTTGCCTGCTGTTCGGTCTGCATGTCTACCTGGATGTCCAATATGCTTCCGAAGGAGAAAGTGGGGTCTGGCATGGGCGTTTATGGCATGATGAACGCTCTGGGGATGGCAGTCGCTCCCGGGATTGGCGTAAGTGTGTACCAGACATTTGGTTACCGGCCTGCATTCCTGATCGCTTTGCTGTTTGCTGTGTTTACAGGAGTTGTGATTCAGTTCGTCAGCGACCGGGGAGAGCCTGTAAAAGCACGAACAAACGCAGGAAAAACACGGCTCCGGCTTGTGGATAAAAAAGTACTTCCGATCGCAGCAATTATTATGCTGTTTGCGATTCCTTACTGCGCAACCCAGTCTTTCATAGTGACCTATACAGAGGTGAGGGGAATCCGGGTTTCTGTCAGCCTGTTCTTCCCTCTGTACGCTGCGGTGCTGCTTGTGCTCCGGTTCCGTATGAAGGGCCTGTTTGACCGGCTCCCTTTCCGGATATTTTTGATCGGAAGTGCGGTGAGCTCTTTTATCGGGATTTTTCTGCTTGGAATTATGAAGAGTAATATGGGAATGTTCTTTGCGGCTGCATTCCTGGCCGGCGGGTATGGAATCATGAGTTCTGTTTGCCAGTCCACAGCGATTCTTCTGGCGGGAAAAGAACACCGCGGACTGGCAAACAGCACATATTATATCGGGCTGGATCTGGGCATGACATTAGGACCGATCATAGGAGGATTCCTGTATGGACATCTGAATATCCGGCTGTTCTATCCGGTTCTGCTGCTTACGGCCCCGTTAGAACTGGCGGTATATGTGCTGACAATGCGGAAAAAGGGAAAGAACATACAAATAGAAAAAGACAGAAAACTCTGAATTGCATGAATTGTCTGAAATAAATAAAAAACAGAAAAAACATTGACAATTGCTGCCGGCAGTGATAAGATAGCACCTGTCGCTGATGAGGAAAGAAAAACCAGGAGCTGACCGACCGGAGACGCGGAGGCGGAACGACCGGAGGAGA
>CASDTX010000025.1 GCA_949283695.1 uncultured Eubacteriales bacterium
AGAATTGGCCCAGTGGCTCAGTTGGTTAGAGCGCCGCCCTGTCACGGCGGAGGTCGAGAGTTCGAGTCTCTTCTGGGTCGTTTCTCACATCAGAAGATGTGAGATAACAATTTGGCATTTGCCGGTGTGGCGGAATTGGCAGACGCAAAGGACTTAAAATCCTTCGGAGAGTGATTTCCGTGCCGGTTCGAGTCCGGCCACCGGCATATTGAAAAGAGGGTGTCGCAAAATTATCTGATGAGATGATGGAGCGGTGCCCTCGCTTCATGCTGTGAAAAAATCCAGACAGAATCTTCCGGCTTGAAGATTCTGTCTGGATTTTTGCGTGAAGCTTATTGAGATTATAGCCCATACACAGCAAAAGAATCTCCAGTTTCACTTTGGTTTTTGCAGAGGATTTAGCGGCAGTCTGCAATCAGCTTGCCATTATGAAAAAAGGGAATTTCTTATATGCCGGGAGCATGAAAGAATTGGTCCGGCAGGCAAAAGGCCATGTCTGGATCTGTTGTCTCCAGGATGAAATGCAGGTACGGGAAGTGGAAAAAAAGTATCATATCTCGTCCAAACAGCTGTCTGAACATGGTGTTCAGATGAGACTGATTAGTGAAAAAATGCCAAATATAGACTGTGTTCCTGCGGGGCCGACACTGGAAGATGCGTACATTTATAAATGTGAAGACTAATCAGGTATTGAACAGCGAAGAGGAGGTGCCGGATGAGTAGGCCGGTGCGCGGATCGCAGGGATTGCGGTGTGCTGATATTCAGATAGATATGGCAAGGGTTCTATGATATACTATGTACGAAAAGAATCAAAAAATACATGAGGACGAAGAGTGTCTCTTTTGCAGGTATAAGAATTCCAAGAAAGTAGAGAACGTTCATTTTATTATATGTTGGGAGGCGGATGCATGCCATTATTTGACAACGAAAATAGAATCTTACAGATCCAAACAGAAAAAGAGGAAATTTTTAAGCATCTGGAAAATCCGCTGATCAGTCAGCCGTTTACCGAAGATTTTGCCAAGAGGTTTGCGTGGAGCACGAACGCAATCGAAGGGAATACGCTTTCCCTGGAAGAAACAATTGCATTGATCGATTATGATGAAGTAAGGTCAAATCATACCTATTCAGAATATACAGATGCGAAAAACGCCTACTATGCAATTAAGAAAATGCTGCTTCCGTTTGCGAAGACAGTCATTGATGAAGCGTGGATTAAAAAGGCGAATGGCTATATCAGACATATGCAGGGAGAGTATAGAGATACTATGGTCTATATTGGGAATCTGTCGGAAGCTGTATATTATCCCCCCGATCCGCAGGATGTTCCGGAGCTTATGAAAAACTGGCTGAGGGGAACAAATATAGAAGCGGTGAATGTGAAAGAGATTTTTGAAAAAATTGCAGCTAATCATGTCTGGTTTGAGCGGATTCATCCTTTTTCAGATGGGAATGGCAGAACCGGGAGGATGATCATTAATCAGCAGCTGATCAATAACGGCTTACTGCCTATCTCGATCCAGCCGACTGGAAAATACAGAGAAGCATTCAGAAGATATGACAAAAGAAAAGACCTTTCAGAAATGGTATACGTTTTGTTGAAAAGTGAACTGGAATCTTTCGGCAGAGTCCGCAGTCTGGTTTTGAAACTTTATAAAGACCGGGAGAAACAGAAGAAAGAAATGAAACATATTCAAGGCATATAGAATAGATATTCTGTAAATAATAGGCTGACTTGCGGATGGGTATGTAGTTTCATTTTATAAAAAGGAGGTCGTAGATTATGAAGCGGAAGTTTATCATAGCGATTGCAGCCCTTACGGCAGTTCTATTTTGCGGGTGTGAAGTGTCGGTTTAAATGAGCAAACTTCAGATGCTCAGGACTGTAATACAGTAACCCAGGCTGATCAGCAGGAAGTAAAATCAGATCAGGCTTGATGAAAGCGGGAATTACTGGATTGCTGTAGTGGATGATGAGAATAATTATTACGATATTACAGATGAAATAGATTATTTGGTTGAAAGTGATGGAGATGCGCTTCTTTACTTAATTTGAGGAATGTCCTGGGGAGTGCTCCTGTGAAATATGACCCTTGTGAAATATGATTGACATTATGTAGTTTTATTGATACAATATATAAAACTACATAGCATCAATCAAAAAGGAATAAAATATGAATCAGCAGATGTCTATTTCAGAATCAGAATGGCGAGTTATGAAAATTATTTGGAACAATGCACCGCAGACGCTTCCAGAAATACTGGAAGGGCTGAGGGACACGCAGTGGAGCAAGACTACCATCCAGACGTATCTTGCGCGCCTGGTGAAAAAGGGGGCGTTAGTTACGAAGCGTCAGGGGAAAGGGTATTTATATTATCCGACGGTGTCGGAGAGTGACTGTCAGCTCGCAGAGAGCCGCCATTTTTTAAGCAGGGTGTATGACGGTTCCCTTTCTAAGATGGTCATGGGATTTGTTAAGAGCGGGAATCTTTCAGCGGAGGAGCTTCACGAACTGAAAAATTTGATTTCCGAACAGGAGACAACAGATGCAGATCCTCGGTAATCTCTTTTATGCAATGATATTTGTGTCCGCCGTTGGAAGCATATACTGTGTTCTTTCTCTTTTTGCGAATCATATCCTTCGCTGTATGCTTCCGCTGTGGTTCTGTGTATGCGGGATGCTCCTTTTTTGCGTTCCGGTTCTGTCTTGGCAGGTTGTTCTCGTGTCTCCGGAAAAGCAGGAATGGCTGGACGGATTTTACACGGTCTGCCGGATTTGGAGCTGTGGGTGCGGTTTTTTGCTTGTTTCTGATCTGATACGGCTTGTCCTGGCGAAGAGGGCGGTGAAAAACTACCGGATCTGTAAAGAGGAACGAATCCATAATCTGTGCCGGCAGTCAGGAGAGGACATCGGGTTAAAGAAGATGCCGGAACTGTATTGGGGAACATTGAACCATCCGATCTGCGTTACCGGAATCGTGCGTCCGGCAATTATTATGAATGAAGAGATTCTGGCGCAGTTATCAGAGTCCGAAGTATCTGCAGTATTGTGCCATGAACTGACCCATATTAAGCGGAAACATTTTCTCCTGCAGCGGATCTATACTTATGTTTGTATCCTGAACTGGATGAATCCTTTTGTGTGGATTGCGAGAGGAGAGTGTTCGCTGCATTTTGAGACGGATTGTGACTATCATGTCTTAAGACTTTCTCGCGGAAAGATCACAGCAGCAGACTATGCATCTGCTGTGATCCGGCTGATGGAGTTATCTGCGTTTTCGGCAGCGGGATCCAGGAAAGGGATGGGTGCACTCAGCTTTCTGCAGACAAAGCGGAGAATTCAAAGGATTACAGCGGGAAGCTCAAAGCGAAAGGAACGGATAACAGGAGTGCTGCTGGCGATCCTTTGTGTGATTACACTTGGAATATCGATACAGTTCAGCAGAGGGTATTTTTATCCCTATCCGGCTTATCAAACAGGAACCGAGTACAGTGCGGGTTACAGTACGTAACCCGTATTATTAAAAGTTTTATATCTACAAATGTAGTTAAAAGGAGGCGCTTATGCAGGCAAATATTGAAATCAGCCATCTCACGAAGGAGTATAAGGGAGGCATTTTCGCACTAAAGGATGTGAGCTTTACTGTCGGAAACGGTGTCTTCGGATTATTGGGACATAACGGTGCCGGGAAAACCACGCTTATGAAGGCCCTTGTCACTATATTGGCTCCATCATCAGGATCTGTCCGTGTATGCGGCTTTGATACGGTCAGTCAGGGGGCGGAGGTCCGGGCGCGGATCGGATATCTGCCCCAGGAGCTTGTAATGTATCCTTCACTTTCGGTATTTGACTTTGTGAATTATATGGCTGAACTAAAAGGGATCCATGACAGACGTGCGGTCAGAGTAGTGTTGGAGCAGGTGAAAATGCTGGATTATTCCGGGCGAAAGATAGGACAGCTTTCCGGCGGCATGAAACGGAGAGTCGGCATCGCCCAGGCGCTGATCGGCAGTCCGCAGATTCTTGTGGTCGATGAGCCTACAGCAGGGCTGGATCCGGAGGAACGGGTACGGTTTCGCAGTCTGTTGTCACAGTATGCAAGAAATGGACGGACGGTTTTGCTCTCTACTCATATTGTGGAAGATGTTCACCAGATCTGCAGGGAGCTGGCTGTACTGCGGAAGGGACGGCTGTTTTATGCGGGGACTTCTGACGATCTGCTGGAAAAGGTACGCGGGAAAGTAAAAATACTCCGCCTGGAACATGAAAACCAGCTGGCGGATATTCAGAGGAAATCCGTGGTCTTATCCACTACTTACGAAAGCTGCGGGCTGACGGTGCGGATTATGGATGAGAACCGGAACTTCCAAGGGGCAGAGACAGCCGCAGCAACCTTGGAAGACGCATATGTGTATTGTATGGGAGGGAAAGCTCTTGGATAAAGTACTTGCAGTCATTCACTATGAGTATAAAATGCAGCTTCGGCGGCCGGCAGTCTGGGGGATGGTTCTTGCTGCGACAGTACTTTCTATGCTGGACAATTTTCCCTCAGCCGGGAACCTGTCTCGTTTGGAATTTCTTAAGGATCCGGCGTATTTTGTTTACCGGGTGATGAGCCTGGACTGTTTGATTTTGCTGTTTGGACTCATGTTCCTGCTGGCAGGACGCTTCCCGCTGGATAGGAAAACAGGTATGAGCTCTCTGCTGATCGTGTCTGCCTTGCGGAAAGGGCAGTATGTGTCAGGGAAACTGACGGCGGGATTTCTCTGTACATTGTCAATGGTCGGAATCTTTCTTGCCCTGAACACGATGATTTATTTCCTGGCAGCTCCGTTTGAACTGTCGTTTCTGGAATGTATGATCCCGCTGATAAAGGCCGTTATTATTTCCGGCCTGCCGAGCAGTCTGTTTGTCAGCTTCGGTTCTGTTGCTTTGCCGGCAGTAATGGATCTGCGGCTGTTCTATATCCTTGCAGCGATGGTCTTTGGATTGAATGCGGCGTATGTAGGATCGGCAGATACGATGCCGTTTTATTTAATGACATCGGGTGACCTTGTCCGTCTGATCTGGATGCATCCGAACTGGCCGTTTGTTGATCTGACAAGTGTTCTGGCAAATGGGGGCTTTCTTGTGGGATGCAGCCTGATTTTCGGAGTGATGCTGCTGCTTAAGCGCAAGTTTTGGAGGGGAGAATGATCGGGCGTATGAGAAACGAGATGAAACTCATGGGGAGGAACTTCTTCCTCGTATCTTCGGCGGTCACGTTTGCCGCGGTTGGAATTGCTGCTGCAGGAGAACTTCTTGTTTTTGATCCGCTCTGCTATGAAGTTCTGTTCCCATTTTTCACGGCGGTGGTTGTGGGCGAATGGGGAAAGACGCGAGCCGACCGTAATTTTGACATCATTGCGTCGCAAAGCAGATGTCTGTTCCGCTGGGTCCTGCTGCGTTATATAACAGGCTTTGCTCTGGCCGGCGGTTTTGCCGTACTTTGTATGGCGGGGGCCTCGATTGTACGGTATGAGCTTCCGCTCTGGGAACTGCTGGCAATCTATGTTCCGCCCGCATTTTTCCTGTCGTCGCTGTGCGCACTGGCAGGAATAAAATGCAGGCAGGAGCATACTGCAACCCTGATCTGCGGCAGTGTTTGGCTCATTTTTCTTCTAATCCGCAGCCTGTTGAGGGTCCCGGGCGTGGAATACATTTATCTGTTCATCCGGTATGCCGGAGATCAAAACGGAATCTGGCTGTGGAACAAAGCTGTGATTACCGCCGCGGCTCTGCTGCTGTGGGGCATCATATACTGGCTATGCAAAGATTTCAGTACATAAGAATGAGGGGATGTTTCCGGCATATCTTAATGATCGGGTCAGGATTTCATATCGAGCGAAAGCTCTGCAAATATTTCCTGCAGCTGCTGCAAAAACTTTTCCGCAGCCTTAGAAAATATCTGATATCGTTTCCAGACGATGAAAGCAGGCGCATTTAATGTAGGAGACAGAGGGCGGAAGCAGAGACTGCTCCCTTCGGTGTGGATTAATTTATCTAAGGTAAGCGCATATCCCAGGCCTTCGTCTACAAGCAGGGAAGCATTAAAAACAAGATTGTAAGTGGCCACAATATTTAATTTAGAGAGTTCCCTGTGCATCCAATTCAAAATATACGGATTATCTGATTTTTGATGAGATACGATCAGCGGTTTGTCCCACAGATCTTCGGGCCGGACAGACGCCTTCTGAGCCAGAGGGCAGTCCCGGCGCATCAGAACCCCCCATTTGTCTTTGATCGGGATGGGGATGGACTCGTATTTTAGAGGATCAACGCTGCTGTATATAAGCCCGAAATCGATCAGTCCTTTATCCAGATATTCAAGAACATATTCTGCATTGCCGCTTGAGATGTGGTAATGGATCTCGGGATAGCGTTCTTGAATTTTTTTGGCTGCTTTTGCCATGAGACGGACAATATCCGTCTCCCCTGTTCCGATATAGATATCGCCTACGATTGTTTCGTCAGAATGTACGATTTCCTGTTCGGTTTTCTTGACAAGTGAGAGGATCTCCTCTGCCCGTTTGCGCAGAATCATCCCTTCTTCGGTTAATGTCAGCTTGCGGGAGCCTTTCGTTCCGCGAATGAAAAGCTGCTTGCCCAGTTCTTCTTCCATGGCTTTGAGCTGAGTGGACAGTGTGGGCTGAGAGAGGTGCAGAGACTCTGCTGCTCCGGAAATGCTCTGTTCCCTTGCCACTGCTAAAAAATACTGCAGAACTCGAAGTTCCATTCTGAATTCCTCCTTATCATGCTGTGATTATCGGTAGTGTCAGTGTAGTCAGTGTATCATGCACGAAGATAGGTTTCAACTATGGAATTGTATAAAATATAAATATTTGCTATTCGATAAAGGTACGGCTATACTGTAGATAAAGAACGATGATCAGGACTGATGGCGATGGAGAACTGAGGAAAGCGAGGAAACGACAGTGATCAAGAATTTTTCTGTTCAGGCAATCACTCAGAATTTAAAAGATGCCGGATGCGGTCCGGAAATGATAACAGAGTTCTTTGCTAAAAGCGGAAAGAAAGAAGAGCAGCTCAAACTGCTTGAAAAGCAGAGGACAGAACTTCTGGATCGGGTCCATAAAGAAGAGAAACGGATTGACTGTCTGGATTATCTTGTTTATCAAATGAAGAGATGAGGCAGAAGCTGCGGTCAGCACGGAGTGCGGCTATACAGATCGCGGAGCTGAAGGTTGGAAAGATTAGAGGAAGAAATGGAGGAAGTTCAATGAAGATCATTCAAGGTCAGACATTTGATATGGAACGTGCTCTTTACGGGAGCCGCGCAGTAACAGTAAGGGAGTGCCGGTTTGACGGCCCGGCGGATGGAGAGAGCGCATTGAAGGAAAGTACAGATGTGCAGGCGGATCACTGCTTTTTTAACCTGCGGTATCCGTTCTGGCATGATAAGAACCTGCGGATCTCTGATTCGGAGATGACGGAATTGTGCCGGGCGGCACTGTGGTACTCCGAAGACATCACGATAACGGATACCAAGCTGCATGGAACCAAAGCACTGCGGGAGTGCAGCAGAGTGAACATGCAGCGCTGCGAGGTCATTTCTCCGGAATTCGGATGGTCCGTGCACGGTCTTGATATGGAAGACAGCACGGTGCAGAGTGAGTATTTTATGATGCGTTCGGACCATCTGCATTTCAGAAATGTTCAGATGAAAGGGAAATATTCGTTCCAGTACATTGAGGATTCTGTCTTTGAGAATTGTATGTTTGATACCAAAGATGCATTCTGGCATGCGAAAAATATTGTAGTGCGGGACAGTGTAGTCAAGGGAGAGTACCTGGCATGGTATTGTGAGAATGTTACCTTTGAACGCTGCAAGATCATAGGAACGCAGCCGCTTTGCTACTGCAAAAACTTAAAACTCATTGACTGCGAAATGGAAGGAGCGGATTTCGCCTTCGAAAAGAGCGGAGTGCAGGCTGCAATCCTTACACCGGTCATCAGCATCAAGAATCCTTATGCCGGACAGATTGTGGTCCCCGCGGTGGGCGAGATCATCCGGGATGATGAACAGGCGAAAGGGGAGATTATCATAAGCGGGCAGAACGTGGAGAAGGGCACAGATTGTAAGTGTGCCTGCGCATAGCAGCCCGCCGGAAATAAGAAAGGAACCGATTTGAGATGACTTGATTTCAAATCGGTTCCTTTCTTATTTCTATGAGGGGGAAGGGAAGCCTCCTTTTTTCTTGACGATATAGATGGGGCGCCTCTTACTCTCCATATAATCTTTCGACATGTACTGCCCCAGGATTGAGAGAAACAGCATCTGGATTCCGTTGAGCGCCAGGATCAGGCAGACAAGCAGCAGAACAGCGGAAGACCGGTGCCCGGCAGTCAGGGCGGCAATCCCGGTGAATACGGCGGCAAGGATCAGGATCAAGGCAGTGGTTCCGGCCAGTGTGACGGGGGCTGAGGAAAATGACAGGATGCCGTCGCAGGCATAGCGGAACAGAGCGCGCAGACTCCATTTCGTCTCACCGGCAGTACGCGCGGCATTGTGGTAGGGAATCCATTTCGTGTCAAATCCGACGAAAGAGAAAATCCCTTTCATGTACCGGTTATATTCTTTCAGTTCCAGGATGGAGTCTGCCATGGCCCGGTTTATCATGCGGAAATCCCCTTTCCCGTCGCCCATATCGAGGCGGCAGATTCTGCCGATCAGGTGATAGAAGGAACGGGAGAGAAAGGTGCGCAGCCGGTTCTCCCCGGTCCGGTCTTCCCGGAGTCCGGCGCAGCAGTCATAGCCTTCGGTCTTTACTACGCGGTACATCTCTTTTAGAAGCTCCGGCGGGTGCTGAAGGTCCGCATCCATGAAGACGCAGTAGTCGCCGGAAGCATTCTGCAGGCCGGCGTACATGGCGGCTTCCTTTCCGAAATTCCGTGAGAAAGAGATGTACCGGCACCGGCTGTCCATATAGGCAAAACGCTGCAGAAGATCCGGAGTGTGGTCCTGGCTTCCGTCGTCTATGAACAGGAATTCACAGTCCGCTTCTGTGATTTCTTCCACCGCGTCTGATACCGCCCGGTAAAATGCGGGCAGCGCTTGCTCTTCGTTGTAACAGGGAACGATAATACTGATCAGATCTTGCTTCATGTCAAACCTCCTTTTTAAAAACACCATATTTACAGAGAATATAATTGCCTGTCACAGTGACTGCACTGACCAGAAGCTTTGCCGGGAGCGGGAGGATCCGGACCTTGCTTATGAGAAGCCACAGCAGGATATTTTCTGCCAGCAGAGTGAGGAAGCGCAGGCTGGCGAAAGAAAGGAATTCAGTCTTAACGTGTTTGTCTGAATGAAAGACCCATCTGCGGTTCAGTGTGTAGGCGGTCAGTACCGCTCCGATCCAGGCGAAACTGTTGGCGGCCAGATAGGGAACGTGCAGGAAGAGGAATCCTCCGAATAATACATAATTGACGGCGGTTGTCAGTCCGCCTGTAATCAGGTATGTGATGAATTCTTTCCTTCCGTGATCGATTCTTCCCCTGAGGGCCAGAATGAGATAGAGCACATATCCGGCTGCGGAGATGATGCTGATGATGCAGCCGGCTTCTTTCCCGGGCGGGGAAAAGCGGATCTCAATCTGGTGCGTCCCTTTGGTCAGCGGTGTTCCGGCGAACGCTTCATTCACGGTTACGAGCCTGGACGGTTCCCCATCCACGAGGATCTCAAGTCCATTCTGGAGTGGGATGGAAGTGGCCAGATAGCCGTCGTTTTCCGCCGTTACTGTGCCGGACAGGACCGATTCTGACGGTGTCTGCGTCAGCGGTGTATCGTTCTTTGGTGTCTGTTCCAGCGGCGTATCGTTCTTTGGTGTCTGCGTCAGCGGCGTAGCGTTCTTTGAGGTCAGCAGACTCCGGCTGTATCGATGCCACTGGGGATCTGAGATTTGATAATGCCCTTTGGAGAAGGTGACCGAGATCTTGGACACGCCTTCTTCCTCCCTGGAAGAGAACGCATATTCAAAGCGGCTGTTTTCATTGGGATAAGGAGCAAACGTACCGGATAACTTGTTCCGGATCCCGTTCATATCAATGACTGCGGCGCTGTGCGTCAGGCTCTTGATCTGAAAGGAAAGCAGTACGATATCCCCCGGGCTTGGGTTATGAATCATAAGATCCAGAGTACAGGTCTTGTCCGCCGTGATCTCCCAGGTGCTGCCGGCCTTCTCGATCTGCAGTCCGTCAGGGAGCGGGCCGGAAGAAAGTTCGGGAGTATAAGTACGCATGAGTGTGGAGAGCGTATCAGTGGCTTCCTCTGTGGGTGCCCGGTTCGTAACAGAGGCGCTGTCTGTATCGTGGACGATGGTTTTTCTCGTGATGAGATCCAGCTTTTCATAAGAATCCAGCTTCTGGAACTGAGTCTCAGGGACGGTATCGCCAGTAAAATACGCCATGGGAAGAACGTTCTTATTCTCTGCGAGGACTGTATCCCCGGACTGAAAGATGACTTCGTAGCCCGCGGGCACGGCGTCTTCACTGGTCTCCAGATACCGAACGCCAAGGAGGGTCTGCAGGAACGGATTTTCCGAGGAGAGCAGGGCAATGCGGTTGTTAATCCGAATTGGTGTCTTAAGTGTGCTGTAATAAAGATCAGAATAGTTCTGATTGGTTACGGAGGAGTACATGGTGCTTCGCGTGACACCGTTTTTTGGCAGTTCGTTTCCGCTGTTAAGCGGCTCCAGCATACTGTCGAAATGATAGAGCGGCTCCATGTGTACGGCATCCAGTTCTTCAGAAGTAAATCCGGCAGCTGTCTCAGACTGGCTGACCCAGTTCTCGGTTCCTGCGGTTGTAAGGCAGAGTCCGATGGGAGCGATCAGCAGCGCAAGCGGCAGACACGGCGCCGGATGAGAGTGCCGCCGTGCCAGCACATACAGGAAGAGAATACATGCATCTGCGATGATCCAGAAGAACTGCGGCTGACGGAACCAGAGCAGGGCGACCGGAAAGATTGCGGCGAAGGGCCAGAGGGGGAGCCTGCCCTGTGTTTCTTTGAAGCAGCGGACGCAGTGGAGGACAATCAGCGGGAGGAAGGGGATCAGGATCTTCGGCCGGGCGTAGAGGGTGCCGTTCAATAACCAGGAGAAGCATCCGAACAATCCGAAGAGCAGGAAGAGGATGCTGTCCTGCCGGAACTCCTTTCGCATCAGCCCGCCCAGTATG
The DNA here is from genome assembly GCA_949283695.1 of uncultured Eubacteriales bacterium. Taxonomy (GTDB): domain Bacteria; phylum Bacillota; class Clostridia; order Lachnospirales; family Lachnospiraceae; genus Mediterraneibacter. The sequence continues at coordinate 11,242 of CASDTX010000025.1, forward strand.
GCATACAGACAGAGAAAGGTAAGTCCTACGCCGTATTCGTGAAAGAGCAGGTTGTTCAGCACCGGATTTGGGGCGAACAGCTCCACAAGTTTCCAGATCGTAAAGCTGCCGCCGGTTCTTCCATGCTCCAGCAATACGAGGGCTGTCGGGAGCAGGAGGGCTGCGCTGATCCCTGCGGCCAAAGCCGCGGAAGGAATATATTTCTTAAGGAAAGAGCCTTTCCAGAAACAACGGCCTTCTCTGCGGTACCAGTACCATCCGACAGCCGCGAAAGCGGAGATCGAGAAGTAGAAACTGCTCAGGCAGATGAGACTTAAGCAGGCGGGAAGAAGCCGGAATCGCCTTTTTCGCACACATAAGAGTGCCAGCAGAAGGAAAGGCAGGTAATTGACGAACATGACCTGGCGGTGCATATGAAAGAGACAGCCGGCGGTCATGAACAACACGCTTCCGACCAATGCGGCAAAAGAGCTGAAATGTTCGCTGCGGAGCCAAACGTAGCAGAGCAGGGCCGATGTGAGATATACGGCAAGCATATAGCAGATGAGGATCTTGAGCATCGGGACCTGAGGCAGCAGACAGCCGATCAGGATATCCGGGCGAAGGAAGCCGTAATAGGCGAACTGATACCCGCTGCTTCCTCCGCCGAGCCGGATCCACGAAGGGAGGAGCGTGCGCTGTTCCAGGCAGGCATCACGGATCGTTTCCGCCAGAGTGACATGCTGGCTTAACCAGTCTGTATGTGAGCCGAATACAGAGCCTGAAGGGACCATGACAAAAATCAGTATGAGAAACAGGAATATAAGTGAGAGTGGGTATAATAATTTCTTCATCAGGAAAAACGCCTCCTACATTTTGCTGCAGTCGATTGACAGTGATCAGTGTAAGGGATCGTTCTTAAGTATTGCCCGAAAAGAATCTAAAGATTTCTTAAGAAGAAGAGTATATTTTTTTAAATTATGTATAATGGAAGAAATCCACACGCAAACGCAGCATGACAGGCATTCTGTAATAAGAAGGAAGGGGAAGGCTTTATGAACGAGGGTCCTATGGCAGGAGCAGAAGAGAGGAAGCAAGCGGCATCAGCCCGTATCCTTGTCGTAGATGATAATCCCGAGATCCGGGAAATACTGGGGATTCTGCTGGGCGGGGAGGGGTATGATATAGATGAGGCGAAGAACGGTTCAGAGGCGGTTGCGAAGACGGAGAAGGACGAGCTGGACCTCATTATATTAGATATTATGATGCCTGGCATGAATGGTTATCAGACATGCAGAGAGATCCGCAAGAACAGCAATGCGCCCATATTATTCTTAAGTGCCCGAACGAAAGAGGGGGATAAGATGCTCGGTTTCTCGAGCGGCGGAGATGACTACCTGGCCAAACCATTCTCCTATAATGAGCTGGTCAGCCGCGCAAAAGCACTGATTCGCCGCTATCAAGTATATAAAGGGAAGGAAGAACCGCGGGCAGAGGAAAAATCAGAGCGTGATGCCGATCATGCGGGCCGGGAAGCAGAAGCGGATCTGCTCAGATATCATGGACTGGAGATTCATGAACAGGAAGAGCTGGTCTTGAAAGAGGGGGAAGTCATAGATCTTACGGATACAGAGTACGCGCTTCTGCATCTGCTGATTAAGAACCGGAGACAGATATTCTCAGCCCAGCGGATCTATGAAGCAGTGTGGGGAGAGCCGTATTATTATGGCGCGAATAACACGGTCATGGTCCATATCAGGAATCTCCGGAGAAAGATTGAACCGGATCCGAAGAATCCGACAATGATCAAGACACTGTGGGGGAGGGGGTACCGGTGTGATTAAGATTTCCAGATGGAAAATACGGACGAAGCTGACGGTGCTGATTCTTGTGATGGGAGTCTTAAGTCTGAGTCTGTACTGGTTCTTATGGGATCATCAGGAGACGGCGGTGGATTTCCTGGAGAACACCGGCCTGGTGACATGGTATGATGAAGAACAGTTCTGCTCAGATGTGATAGAAGCCGCCAGATATTATACCGTGCCGGAATCAGAAGAGGACGAGGCCGGACAGAAGGCGATCCAGCCCTTTTTGGAGCAGTTTGCAGATACTTATATGGGCATTTATATCTATGGCTGGGATGACGGGCTGTATCGCTGCGGAAAGCCTGCAGAAGTGTACAGCCGTTTTACGTTTGAATGGATCGGCAGGATGGACCGGGGCGTGGAAAGGTTTGGCCATATCAATGCGGAGTTTGTGAATGGGGAATATGATGTGATGTATTTATCCATGCACAGAATGCTGTTTGTCTATCCCTATGTGGCTGTATCGGCAATCTTCTGCGTTGCATTATTCCTCAGCGCGATACTGATCTTCATCAGCCGCATCATCATACGGATCTCCCGGGTAGAGGATTCGATCATACAGATGGCCCAGGGGGATCTGAGTCATCCGGTTCCGCCCTGCGGGGAAGATGAAGTAGGGATTGTGGCAGGAGAGCTGGACATCCTGCGCAGGACTCTGGATGAGAATATCCGCAGGGAAAATGAAAGCAGACAGGCAAATCAGGACTTGATTACTGCGTTATCTCACGATCTTCGCACGCCGCTGACTGTATTGAACGGTTATCTTGAAGTGCTGAAACTTCACCGCATACCCAAGGAGGCGGAAAAAGAATTTATCGAGAGATGTCTTTGCAAGACAGCAGATATTAAAGCGCTCACGGATCGGATGTTCGAGTATGCCCTTGTGTATGAGGAGACAGAGACTCCGGAATTCAGGATGCTCCCTGCATCTGTAATTAGAGACTGTCTGGAGGAGAATTGTGACTTCCTTCGTCTGGCCGGCTTCCCGGTTGAGACAGAGTTTTCCGTGAAGGAGGGTGAGCTCTTCGGAGATGAGATGATGATTAAGCGGATCTTCAGCAACCTGTTCTCCAATATTCTGAAATACGGGGATAAGAAACGGCCGGTTATGGTCAGGGAAGAGGCAGACAAAGGCCGGTTCCGAATCACAATCAACAACGAAGTGAGGAAGGAGAAAGAGGAGATCGAGAGCAGTCAGATCGGACTTGCGAGTGTGAGGAAGATGACTTCCCTGCACCGCGGAGAAGTCTATACGTTTATGGAAGAAAATATATATACTGTTCAGATTATGCTGCCACAGATTACGCTGCCCTCTTTACGCGCGGAAGAAAAAGGTGTACAATTTCTGCGTATTTGAGAGGAGAAGGAAAATGAGTATCAGACATATTTTATTTGACTTAGATGGGACACTGCTCCCCATGGTGCAGGATGAGTTTGTGAAGTTCTATATGCCGCTTCTGGCTAAGGCCTATCTGGCAGAAGGGGTACAGATTGATCCGAAAGACTTTATCGCTTCTGTGTGGACAGGGTATAAAGCAATGGTAAAAAACGACGGAAGCAGGACGAACCGGGAGGCTTTCTGGAGCTGTATTGACGAACAGCTGCCGATTGGGGCGAGCGAGTCGGAGCGGATTGCCCTTGATTTTTATAATGGAGACTTTAATCAGGCGATATGTGTGACCTGGCCGAATCCGCTGGCAGATCAGGTCGTGAAGAAGGCGAAGGAGAGAGGGATGGAGACGTATCTGGCTACGAATCCGGTATTTCCGCGCTGCGCGACAAGGAACCGCATCCGATGGGCCGGCCTGGACGCGGAGGATTTCCGGATCATTACGACCTATGAAGACTGCAGGTTCTGTAAGCCCAATCCGAAATATTTTGAGGGAATTCTGGAAGCATTCTCCCTGGATCCGGAGGAGTGTCTGATGGTGGGAAATGATGTCGAGGAGGACCTGGCGATCCGAACTCTGGGAGTGAAAACTTATCTTGTGACAGATACCATGGAGAATAAGAAGAATCTGCCGGTTACATCTGAATTTGCCGGATCTATGGAAGAACTGCTGGCATTCATCGGCGGATTATCCTAAGACGGCAGCTTTTGCCCGCAGTTTATTCCCGCAGGCAGTGAGCCAGGCGAACATGCTTGTATCGCGTGTTTTCGCTGCCAGACGAACATGGACGAAGATATGGACAAAGAGAAGGGGCAGGTGCCGCAGCGCCTGCCCCTCTTTCTGCCCAAGTCTGTTTCTGATGCTCATCAGCCAGTTCGTTATCTTCTGTGTCTTCTCACTGCCCCGGCACCGATTCCTGCGGCTGCTGCAGCTGCCAGAAGAATCAGATACAGGTAAGGTGCAGTTTCATCTCCGGTCTTCGGAACCGATTCATCCGTTCCGGTAACCGTAGCTTTGAACTTAACAGATTTCACATCGACCGTACCGTCAGCTGCCCATTTGCCATCCTTGTATACCTGCCGTTCAAAGACGACTTCAAGGATGTAGTTTCCGGCCTTCTCGGCTTTCACGGCTGCAGTGTAGGGAGCTTTCTCCCATACGCCTTCGCCTAAGCCTCTCCATTTGATCGGGACATACCGTACGTCACCTTCCAGCGGATCTGTGATGTTCATGCCGCCGCCTGCGGCAGTGAATGTAATCTCTTTTCCGACTTTTATGATCTGTCCGGCTTTGATGCCCTTGATCTGGTTCTCGTCTGCGCTGGTCTTTATGATCTCACGCAGGGTGCTGACTTTCAGCGGCGGGCTTATCTCGCTTGCCCCGGTTGTCTCGGTCTCCGCCACTCTGGTTACGATCTCATATTCTGTGCCGGCTTTCAGATCCAGGAATTTCCCGTCTGTCTTCCATGTGGTTCCGCCGTCAATGGAATACTCCTGCCCTTTGATTGTCTCAACTTCCAGTACCGTCTGGCTTCTCCATTTGAGCTTCGGTGCTTCCGGCGCCTTTGCCGCCGGCTTTTCCGTAGAGACTGTCAGCGGATCACTGATCTCTCCTGGCAGTGTCTCGTCCGTTCCGGCGATCCGTGTGACGATCGTGTATTCTGTTCCGGGCTTCAGGCCGGTGAATACACCTTCTGCCTGCCAGTTCCAAGCCTGATCTTCAGCAGGTGTTCCCTCGCAGAGTGCATATTCCTGACCTTCTTTGGTGTAAACTTCGATCGTGTCTGTAGTTCTGGCTTTCAGCTCCGGTGCATCCGGCGCAGCCGGTGGGATCTGAGCTTCGGGCTCGGTTACTACGGTGAGAACCTCGCCGGGCTCTCCCGCCGGTTCGGTTTCCGTTGCGGCAATTCTGGAAACAATGGTGTACGCGGTCTCTGGCGTCAAATTCTCAAAAGTAATTGTTTCGGTACCCTGTTTCCACTCCGCATCTTCGGGAAGCGCATCTCCTGTATAGATCGCATATTCCTGTCCCTCAACCGCCTTTACAGTAATACTGGTGCTGTCTGCGGCAATTAGTTCAGGAATCAGCGGTTTCGCAGGCTCTGCCGGTTCTTCCGGATCAGTTACAGGCTCTTCGGGCTCTGCCGGCTCTTCCGGATCGGTCACAGGCTCTTCGGGCTCCACCGGTTCTTCCGGATCAGTTACAGGCTCTTCAGGTTCCACCGGTTCTTCCGGCTCTGTGATTGTCTCACCAAGTGTTGCGGCTTCTACAGCCGGCCCGGGGGCGGTGACGGCGCCGTCACCAAATCTGAGTCTTCCGATTACCATGTAGCTTTGTCCGGGCTCAAGCCCTTCCATGTTTCCGGATGAAGTCCAGTTCTCCTGGCCCTGAACGGAACATTCAAGCACGAACTCATTTGTTTCAAGCCTTTCGAACTGAATTCCATTTTCGGTTGTCCCTGTTATTTTCGGAATTCTTGCATCGGAAATTTTCACACAATCGGTGTAAATGATTTCCTCTCCGATCCTGACTGCACAGCGGTAAACAATTCCTGTCAAGTCTTCTGCGGTAACCGTGTGTTCATATGCCGGACCGTCAGCGCCCAATATATCTGTCCAGATATATTGGACGGCCTCTGCCTCCTGCATCTGTGGAACACCTTGCTGCCACTGGTAGGAAACGCCTTCCGAAGGCTGTACCGCTACTTCGAATACTGCCATAGCGTTCTCTGCAGAAACAGCATCCTGCGGCTGTTTCTCAATTACTGCCTGTGCTGCAAATGCTGTTGTACTCGTCCCCAGTATCATTACTGTTCCCAACAGCCATGCCACGAATTTCTTTGCTTTCTTCATCTTACTCCCTCCTTTCATGACATTTAAATTTTCATTTAAATGTTATTATTGTTTTGCATGTTCCGTTCATTAATTGCTTTTATCTTACTTTTAGTATACTATCATTCAATTGTATTTACAATATACTGGACATCTTTTTATAGGTAAAACGTAAGTATCGAAGCTAACAAGATTATTAAGAAAATATATTGACAAAAAAGAATAGTATGATATACTTTGAAAGTCAAAGTATTTAAGGCTCAAAGTAATTTTGACAGATTTGGAGAACAGAAATGGTAGGAAAGATATACGGAACCGGTTCTTACGTGCCGCCTCGTGTGATGGACAATGACGATCTTGCGAAGATCGTAGACACGAATGACGAATGGATACGGGAGAGAACCGGAATAGGAAGAAGACATATCATTGAAGAAGAGACGACTTCCTATATGGCGGGACAGGCGGCGATGAAAGCTGTAGAGATGAGCGGGATCGATCCGGCAGAGATTGATCTGATTCTGCTTGCCACATCTTCTTCTGAGACAGTGTTTCCGTGCGCGGCGTGCGAAGTGCAGAAGGCGATCGGCGCTGTGAATGCGGCGGGATATGATATGAATGCGGCATGTACGGGATTCGTTCTGGCGTTCAATACGGCGCAGGCATACATAAGTGCCGGATTTTGCCGTACGGCGCTTGTGATCGGGGCCGACAGCATGAGCAATCTGGTAGACTGGACAGACAGAGGCACTTGCATTCTCTTCGGAGACGGCGCAGGAGCAGTTCTGCTGCGGGCTGAGGAAGGCGAACCGGTATATATGGAAGCTCACTCAGACGGCGCGAAGGGTGCCGCGCTCACAGGATTAAGCAGACACCGCAAGGGCTGGACCGGGGCGCAGGAAGATAAAGAGTCTTACATCCACATGGACGGCCAGGGAGTATTTAAGTTCGCGGTGCGCAAGGTTCCGGAGATCATCGAGGAAGTGCTTGCCAAGGCAGATATGAGCCTGGATGAGATCGACTATTTCGTCCTCCATCAGGCAAACCGCAGGATTATCGAGGCTGTTGCCAAGCGGCTTAAGACAGATATTTCCAAATTCCCGATGAATCTGGAGGAATACGCCAATACATCTGCAGCCACAGTCCCTATCCTTCTGGATGAGATGAATCGAAAGGGGATGTTCCGGAAAGGACAGAAAATCATGCTTTCCGGTTTCGGCGCAGGCCTCACGTGGGCGGCAAGCCTGTTCCAGTGGTAGAGCAGGAAAAGGGCACAGCCCGGAGCTGATTCAGGTAATTCCCGGCGAAAGCCGGATTACAGATAAATTTTTTAACAAAGAAAGGAAAAAGAAGACCATGTTAGAGAAGATCAAAGAAATCGTAGCAGAATCATTAAACGCTGACGCAGCAGAACTGACAGAGGAGACATCTTTCAAAGATGATCTTGGCGCTGATTCTCTGGACCTGTTTGAGATGGTAATGGCATTCGAGGAAGAGTTCGAAGTTGAGATCCCGTCAGAAGATCTGGAGCAGATTGCAACGATCGGCGATGTTGTAAAATATCTGGAAGCACATAAATAAGAATACACGATAAAAACAGCCTGCATCCACGGATTTCGCATTTGACAGCGTGGAACAGGCTTGAAAATATTTTTAGAAAGAAAGGTTGTAGAGTATGAAAACAAAGGTAACCGAATTATTAGGAATTGAATATCCGATCATTCAGGGAGGAATGGCATGGGTTGCTGAGTATCATCTCGCAGCCGCCGTATCCGAAGCCGGCGGCCTCGGGCTGATCGGTGCAGCGAGTGCGCCGGCTGACTGGGTGCGTGATCAGATCCGGGAAGCGAAGAAGCTGACGGACAAACCGTTTGGAGTAAACATCATGCTTATGAGTCCGTATGCGGACGATGTGGCAAAGGTGATCGTGGAGGAAGGCGTGAAGGTTGTTACCACAGGCGCCGGGTCTCCGGAGAAATATATGAAGATGTGGAAAGAAGCCGGAGTAAAGGTAATCCCGGTAGTCGCATCCGTGGCACTTGCGAAACGTATGGAGAGATGCGGAGCAGATGCACTGGTGGCTGAGGGAACAGAGGCCGGCGGACATATCGGTGAGAATACAACCATGGTACTTGTACCGCAGGTTGTGGATGCGGTGAGTGTTCCGGTGATTGCGGCAGGCGGTATTGCCGACGGAAGAGGAATCGCGGCGGCATTCATGCTGGGCGCACAGGGCGTGCAGATGGGAACTCACTTTGTGGTTACGAATGAATCTCAGGTTCATGAAAATTATAAAGATATGATTATCAAGGCTAGGGATATTGACTCAAGAGTAACAGGGCGTACGACAGGACATCCGGTCAGAGCTTTGAGAAACCAGATGACAAAAGAGTATCTGGACAAGGAGCAGGCAGGCGCTTCTTTCGAAGAACTGGAGCTGCTGACGCTGGGCGGATTAAGAAGAGCTGTCGTGGACGGAGATGTGAAGACAGGAAGCGTGATGGCAGGACAGATCGCAGGTATGGTTAAGGAGAAAATGTCATGTCATGACCTGATCCAGAAACTGGTGAAAGAGACGGACGACCTGATCGGAGGAAATGGATTCTATGAGTAAGATCGCATTTATGTTTCCGGGACAGGGAGCGCAGAAAGCCGGAATGGGCAAAGATTTTTATGAGCAGAGTGAAACAGCAAGACAGGTGATCGACAAGGCATCTGAGCTGCTGGATATAGATATGAAAGAGCTGTGTTTTGAGGAAAACGACCGTCTGGATCAGACCGAGTATACACAGGCAGCTCTTGTGACAGTATGTATGGCAATGGAGCATGTGTTAAGAGAACGCGGACTGAAGGCAGATGTTGCTGCTGGTTTAAGCCTTGGTGAATACTGCGCCATCGCTTCCGCGGGCGGCATGAGCACGGAGGACGCGATCACGACGGTGAGAAAGCGCGGCATCCTCATGCAGAACGCAGTGCCGGGAGGCAAGGGCTCCATGGCGGCCGTTCTGGGACTGGCAGGCGATGTGATTGAGAAAGCAATCGAAGGAATTGACGGCGTAAGCATTGCCAACTACAACTGCCCGGGACAGATTGTTATCACAGGATGGAAAGAAAGTGTGGAGAAAGCTTCTGAGGTACTGAAAGAGGCCGGAGCAAAGAGAGTACTTCCGCTGAATGTAAGCGGACCCTTCCACTCTCCGATGCTGACAGAAGCCGGAGAAGAGCTTGGCAGAGTTCTGGAAAATGTAGCGTTATCTCCGCTTACGATCCCGTATGTGACAAATGTGACGGCAGAGTATGTGACAGATATTACAGAGACAAAGGCACTTCTCGCGAAACAGGTGGCATCTTCCGTAAGATGGCAGCAGAGTGTGGAGAACATGATCGCAGACGGCGTGGATACTTTCGTAGAGATCGGACCGGGCAAGACTCTGGCTGGCTTTATGCGCAAGATCAGCCGTGACGTGAAGGTTTACAATGTAGGCACATGGGAAGATGTAGACAAGGTGGTAAGTGAATTATGTTAAATGGAAAAGTCGCAGTAGTGACAGGCGCTTCCAGAGGGATTGGAAGAGCGGTAGCTGTCAAACTGGCAGGGGAAGGCGCGACAGTCGTGATCAACTATAATGGTTCGAAAGAGCGCGCAGAGGCGGTAAAGGCTGAGATTGAAGCGGCAGGCGGCAAGGCAGAGATCAAGCAGTGCAATGTATCAGATTACAGTGCCTGTGAGGAGATGTTCAGAGAAATCGTCGCAGAACTCGGAAGCGTGGATATCCTTGTAAATAACGCAGGCATCACGAAAGACGGGCTTCTGATGAAGATGTCGGAAGAAGACTACGATGCAGTTCTTGACACCAACCTGAAGGGAACCTTCAACTGCATCCGCTTTGTGGCAAGGCAGATGATCAAGCAGAGAGGCGGACGCATCATCAATATGTCATCAGTATCCGGTGTCCTTGGAAACGCAGGGCAGGCAAACTATTCTGCATCCAAGGCAGGTGTGATCGGACTGACGAAGTCAGCGGCAAGAGAGCTTGCCAGCCGCGGCATCACGGTAAACGCGATCGCGCCGGGATTCATCAATACAGAGATGACGGAAGTGCTCTCGGATAAAGTGAAAGAAGGCGCAGTGGCACAGATTCCGCTGGGCAGATTCGGGGAAACAGAAGATATTGCGAATGCAGTGGCGTTCCTGGCATCTGAGGGGGCGCGGTACATTACCGGCCAGGTGCTCAACGTAGACGGCGGAATGGCAATGTGAGTTAAGTGAGACCTGCATCCTGAGAAAGAAAAGCGGAATCGAACCAGGCAGGTCGGATTCGATATCAGAAAGGTTAATGATATGAAGAGAAGAGTTGTAGTTACAGGCCTTGGAGCTGTGACACCGATCGGAAATACGGTGGAAGAGTTCTGGGCAGGCATTAAAGAAGGGAAGGTCGGCATCGGTCCGATCACGAAGTTTGACGCATCAGAGTTTAAGGTGCAGATCGCAGCGGAAGTGAAAGGATTCGTGGCGAAAGAGCGCATGGATTTCAAAGCGGCGAAGAGAATGGAGCTTTTCTCCCAGTACGCAGTGGCTGCGGCGAAGGAAGCGTTCGAGGATGCAGGGCTGGATCTGGCGAAAGAAGATCCCTACAGATGCGGCGTGATCGTAGGATCTGGCATCGGAAGTCTGCAGTGCGTGGAGACAAATTATGAGAAAATCCTTACAAAGGGACCGAACAAGGTGAATCCGCTGATGGTTCCGCTGATGATCTCCAACATGGCAGCAGGGAATATTTCAATTCAGCTGGGACTGAAAGGAAAATGTACAAACGTAGTGACGGCCTGCGCTTCTGGTACACACTGTATCGGCGACGCATTCCGTGCCATCGAATATGGCGACGCAGACGTGATGGTGGCAGGCGGTACAGAGGCTTCTGTATGCCCCACCGGCATCGCAGGATTTACAGCGCTGACTGCACTGTCTACGACGAATGACCCGGAGCATGCTTCCCGGCCGTTCGATAAGGACAGAGACGGATTCGTTCTCGGCGAGGGAGCCGGAATCGTTGTTCTGGAAGAGCTGGAGCACGCGAAGGCAAGAGGCGCGAAGATCTATGCGGAACTTGTGGGTTATGGCGCTACGGGAGACGCGTACCATATTACCTCCCCTGCTGAGGATGGCAAGGGAGCCGGAATGGCGATGAAGCTTGCAATGCAGGAAGCTGGTGTCGCTCCGGAACAGATCGACTATATCAATGCGCATGGAACAAGCACGCACCACAATGACCTGTTCGAGACGAAGGCGATCAAGTTCGCTCTCGGAGATGCGGCAAAGGATGTTGTTGTAAACTCTACCAAATCCATGATCGGGCATCTGCTCGGCGCAGCAGGCGGTGTGGAATTCGTTGTCTGCGTGAAGAGTATTGAGGATGGATTCATCCATCAGACAGTCGGAACAGAGAATGTAGATCCGGAGTGTGATCTGAACTATGCGGTCGGATCACCGGTAGAGAAAGAGATCAACTATGTGCTCACGAATTCTCTTGGGTTCGGCGGACATAACGCGACGCTGCTGTTGAAGAAGTATGAAGGGTAAGAGGTGTGCGAGATGAAAGTAGAGCAGGTATTAGAACTGATCAAAGCTGTATCTGATTCAGAACTCACAGAATTTAAATATGAAGAAGATGGCGTGAAGCTTTCCCTTAAGAAGACCAGTGATAAGATCGTGCAGGTGCAGGCTCCCGCGGCTCCGATGATGCCGCCGGTGATGCAGGGAGCAGTGCCGATGGCTCCGGTCGCGCCCGCTGCGGCAGCTCCGGCAGCTCCGGCTGCGGCACAGGAAGCAGCACCGGCAGAGAGCGCCGGAAGTGCCGCTGAGGCTCCGGCAGGAAATCTCGTGAAGTCTCCTCTTGTAGGGACATTTTACGCGGCTCCGGCTGAGGACGCAGAGCCATTTGTCAAAGTAGGCGACAGTGTAAAAGAAGGACAGGTTCTGGCGATTGTTGAAGCCATGAAGCTGATGAATGAAATTGAGAGTGACTTCACAGGAACTGTGAAAGAGATCCTTGTGGAGAACGGACAGGCAGTAGAGTATGGACAGCCGCTCTTTGTGATCGGTTAATCTTCCTATCTGACACGCGGGATACTCTGTAAAGGCAGCATGGAGCAGAGCAGAGGCCCGCGTGTTGTGCGGAACGCAGATTATCAAGAAAGGTGCATGGAATTATGAATAGTTTGAATGTGGAACAGATTCAGGAAATCATCCCTCACAGACATCCCTTCCTCCTTCTCGACAGAATCGAGGATTATGAACCGGGACAGTATGCAGTCGGATATAAAGCAGTAACATATCGGGAAGACTTCTTCCGCGGACATTTCCCGCAGAAGGCAGTGATGCCGGGCGTGTTGATCCTTGAGGCGCTTGCTCAGACCGGAGCGGTGGCAATCCTGAGCATGCCGGAGAATCAGGGGAAGATCGCGTTCTTCGGAGGAGTGCAGAAGTGCCGTTTCAAAGGAATGGTGCTTCCGGGAGATACGCTGAAGCTTGAGACGAAGATTATCAAGAGCAAAGGACCGGTCGGGGTCGGACAGGCGACAGCATATGTTGACGGAAAGGTAGTTGTCAGCGCGGAACTGACATTCATGGTAGGGGAGTAAAGGGAAGATGATTGGAAAAGTATTGATCGCAAACCGCGGAGAGATTGCCGTGCGCATCATCCGGGCCTGCCGTGAAATGGGAATTGAGACGGTGGCGGTTTATTCTGAGGCAGACCGGGAGGCGCTGCACACACAGCTTGCCGATGAGGCAGTCTGTATCGGGCCTGCCCCATCCTCTGAAAGTTATCTGAATATGCAGAATATTATCAGCGCAACGCTTGTGTCAGGGGCGGATGCCATCCACCCGGGATTCGGTTTTCTCTCAGAGAACAGCCGGTTCGCGGAACTGTGCGAGCAGTGCAATATCACATTTATCGGGCCGAAGTCCAGTGTGATCCAGAGTCTGGGAAATAAATCCGAGGCGAGAAATACGATGATCAACGCGGGCGTTCCGGTGATTCCGGGGAGCAAGGAGCCGATTTATGATGCAGAAGAAGGCGCCAGGGTGGCAGATGAAATCGGGTATCCGGTGATTGTGAAGGCAGCTCTCGGCGGCGGCGGAAAGGGAATGCGTGTGGCTGAGACACCGGAAGAGTTCGCGAACAGCTTCCAGACAGCGCAGAAAGAGGCGCAGATGGCCTTCGGGGACAATACCATGTATATCGAGCATTTCGTGCAGCATCCGCGGCACATCGAATTCCAGATACTGGCAGATGAGCACGGCAGCGTGATCCACCTGGGAGAGCGTGACTGTTCGATTCAGAGAAATCACCAGAAAATGATCGAAGAATCCCCGTCAATCGCTCTGACGCCGGAACTTCGTGAGAAGATGGGGGAAGCCGCTGTAAAAGCGGCGAAAGCAGCCCACTATACCAATGCCGGAACCATCGAATTCCTGCTGGAGAAGAACGGGAACTTTTACTTTATGGAGATGAATACCCGGATCCAGGTAGAACATCCGGTAACAGAATGGGTAACCGGAATTGACCTGATCAAGGAACAGATCCGTATTGCAGACGGGCGTCCGCTGAGTTATAAGCAGGAAGATGTACACATCACAGGCCATGCCATTGAGTGCAGAATCAATGCAGAGAACCCGGAGAAAAACTTCCGGCCGTCGCCGGGAACGATCACAGATATGTATCTTCCGGGAGGCAAGGGCGTGCGGATCGACGCGGCTATCTACAGCGGCTATACAGTGCCGCCGTACTACGATTCCATGCTGGCGAAGCTGATTGTTCATGCCAAGAATCGAAACGAAGCAATCCGTAAGATGCAAAGCGCGCTGGGCGAGGTCATTATCGAGGGAATCGATACGAATGTGGATTATCAGTATGAAATACTGAATCATCCGGATTTTATAAAAGGCGATATTGATATTGAATTTATTGAAAAAATGTGAATTTTCTGATAATTTTGCTCAAAAGTGCCGGAGAGTTCTGCAGAACTCTCCGGCACCGGACACAAAAAAAACACCTGTCACGATCCAGGAGGTAACTTAGATGAATTTAAAAGATATGTTCAAGAAAACGAACGGCCGGCCGCATTATATCTCGCTGAAGAGTACACGGCCGGAGGTCCCGGAAGGGCTCCTAAGAAAATGTAATAAATGTGGTGCCGCCATTATAGCAGAGGATGTGAAAAAGGGATATTATATCTGTCCGAAATGTCACGGCTATTTCAGAGTTCACGCTTACAGGCGTGTTGAGATGCTGGCGGATGAGGGTTCCTTCGAAGAATGGGATAGAGAGATGGAATTTGTCAATCCTCTGGATTTCAAAGGCTATGAGGAGAAGGTGTCCGGTCTGAAAGAGCGCACGCATCTGAACGAAGCGGTCGTGACGGGTAAGATTTCAATCGATGGAAATCCTGCGGTAATCGGTGTTTGTGACGGAAGATTCATGATGGCAAGCATGGGGCATATCGTGGGAGAAAAGATTGCCAGGGCAGTGGAGCGCGCCACGCAGGAGAAACTGCCGGTGATCATCTTCACCTGCTCCGGCGGGGCCAGGATGCAGGAGGGGATCGTCTCTCTGATGCAGATGGCCAAGACTTCGGCTGCGCTGAAGCGGCACAGTGACGCGGGACAGCTCTATATCTCTGTCCTGACAGATCCTACGACCGGCGGCGTGACGGCAAGTTTCGCTATGCTGGGTGATATCATTCTGGCTGAACCGAAAGCGCTGGTCGGATTCGCGGGACCGCGTGTCATCGAGCAGACCATCGGGCAGAAGCTGCCGAAGGGCTTCCAGAGATCCGAATTCCTTCTGGATCACGGCTTTGTTGACCGGATCGTGGAACGCGAGGAGATGAAAGAGGTTCTGGCGCAGATTCTTCAGATGCACAGAAAGAAAGGAACCGTGGATCTGAAGCAGGAGACAGAAGCTGAGGCAGAGACTGGAGTTCAGCAGGAAGAGCTGTCGGCCTGGGAGCGTGTCCAGATCTCCAGAAAGAAAGACCGTCCGGTGGGAACGGATTATATTCGTACCCTGTTTACAGACTTCATGGAATTTCACGGGGACAGATATTTTAAAGACGACCATGCCATTGTGGGCGGAATCGCATACTTTAACGGCATGCCGGTAACTGTGATTGCCCAGGCGAAAGGGAAGACGACCAAGGAAAATCTGGACCGCAACTTCTCCATGCCGTCTCCGGACGGATACCGCAAGGCACTGCGTCTGATGAAGCAGGCAGAGAAGTTCGGAAGACCGGTGATTTGCTTCGTGGATACTCCGGGAGCGTTCTGCGGTCTGGAGGCAGAAGAACGGGGTCAGGGTGAGGCGATCGCCAGAAATCTCTTTGAGCTGTCTGCGCTAAAGGTTCCGGTGCTGTCTGTAGTGATCGGCGAGGGCGGCAGCGGCGGCGCTCTGGCAATGGCAGTGGCCGACGAAGTATGGATGCTGGAGAACTCAGTCTACTCGGTACTGTCTCCGGAAGGATTCGCAAGTATTCTCTGGAAGGACAGCAAGCGGGCCAGTGAGGCTGCGGAAGTCATGAAACTGACTGCGCAGGATCTGAAGAGCCTGGGGATGATCGAGCAGGTGATCGCGGAACCGGAAGTGTTCGATGAAGAGCACATGGAGTCCGTGTGCGGACAGCTGGAGGAGAAGATCAGCAGATTCCTTGGCGCATATACAAAGCTTGCGCCGGAGGAACTTACAGAGAAGAGATACCAGCGGTTCCGCAGAATATAGACGAGGAAGAATATGAAAAATCTGAAAATCGGTGACAAGCTCACCAAACTTCCGCTGATACAGGGCGGAATGGGCGTTGGGGTCAGCCTTGGAAGGCTGGCCGGAAGTGTAGCTTTAGAGGGCGGTGTTGGGATTATCTCTACCGCGCAGATCGGATACCGGGAGGCGGATTTCGATCAGGATCCGGCCGCGGCGAATCTGCGGGCAATTGAAAGTGAGATGAAGAAGGCGAGAGCGATCTCGCCGGACGGCATCATCGGGTATAATGTCATGACAGCGCTGAAGGAACATGCCGCACATGTAAAAGCAGCGGTAAAAGCAGGGGCAGATATTATCATTTCGGGAGCTGGGCTTCCCACGGAACTCCCGGAACTGGTAAGCGGCAGCAGCACGAAGATCGCCCCCATCGTCTCTACGAACCGTTCGGCGCAGGTGATCTTGAAATACTGGGATAAAAAGTATAAGCGGACAGCAGACCTGGTAGTGATCGAGGGCCCGGAAGCCGGAGGACATCTTGGCTTCCGCAGGGAAGAACTTGCAGATTATACGCAGGAAGCGTACGCAGAGGAGATTCGTAAGATCATAGCGACTGTAAGATCTTACGCAGAGAAATATGGGACAGAGATTCCGGTTGTTGTGGCAGGCGGAATCTATGACAGCACGGATGTGAAGCGTATCATGGAACTGGGGGCAGATGGGGTACAGGTGGCGACCCGGTTTGTCACAACCGTGGAATGCGATGCGGATATCCGTTATAAAGAGGCTTATATCCAGGCGTCAGAAGAAGATATCCGGATCGTGAAAAGCCCGGTTGGAATGCCGGGGCGGGCGATCATGAACGATCTCATGCGGCGCGTGATGAGCGGAGAGAAGATTCCCCACAGTCCGTGTCACAGATGCCTGGCGAAATGCAGTCCGGCAGAGATTCCGTATTGTATCACGGATGGATTGATAGAAGCCGTGAAAGGAAACGTAGAGAAAGGCCTTCTGTTCTGCGGGGCGAAAGCATACCGCGCAGAGCGGATCGAGACGGTCAGGGAAGTAATGGAAGCGTTGTTTGCATGAGTATCACCTTGTCTGAGAGAAAGGAGAAACCGGATGGACGTACATGAGACCATCAATGATATTCTGGTCAATCTATTTAACGAAATATGGAAACTGGAAGAGGATGCGATCATAACTGAAGAGTTTAAGGATATCACCAACAATGATATGCATATCATAGAGGCAATCGGTCTGTCCGGCAAGAATACCATGTCCGCGGTGGCGAAGAAAATGGGGATTACGGCAGGATCGCTGACCACAGCTGTCAACGGACTTGTGAATAAGAAATACGCAGTACGCTTAAGAAGCAGCCAGGACCGCAGGGTGGTCTTTGTCCAGCTGACAGAAAAGGGCATCCGCGCGTATGAGCATCACAGAGAATACCACCGTCAGATGACGGAAGCAGTGATCAATAAACTGGATGAAAACGAGATCCCGGTACTGGTAAAAACACTGAACGGACTGTCTGATTTCTTCAGAGGATATAAAGGTGAGAGCGACAGCTGAGCCCGCAGTTATAACGGTTCAGTCCGGAACCTTGCAAAAAAATATATGAAAAATTTGACGTTTCAAAAAAAATGAGGTATAATCTCGCTGGAACTTTTATAAATGAGTTGAATACAAAATAGTATCACGGGTCATCCGTGGTGCGGAAAAATACTTGGGTGTATTAGTTTTAGGAGGGAACAAGTATGGCAGTAAAGAAAACAAATTCAACCGCAAAAGCAGAAGCTGCTAAGAAAGAGACAGCAGCAAAAACTGTAAAAGCAGAACCGGCAAAGGCTGCAAAACCGGAGACGGCGAAAGCAATTGAGACAAAGAAAGATACAACAAAGAAGCTTGAGACAAAAGCGGCAGTTTTAGTAGATACACCAGTGGAAAAGGCAGAAGAGAAAAAAGAAACTGTAAAGAAAGCTCCGGCTAAGAAAGCAGCAGCGAAGAAGCCGGCAGCAGCAAAGAAAGCAGAGCTGAAAACAGAGATCGTTCTTCAGTACGCTGAGATCGAGTGCTCTGAGACAGAGATCATGCAGAAGGTAAAAGAGAACTGGACAAAGGTGCTTAAGAACAAGGTCGGCGATATGAAAGACGTAAAAGTTTACTTGAAGCCGGAAGAGAGAAAAGCATACTATGTTGTCAATGGCAACGTAACAGGCTCTGTGGATTTATAAGCAGATCAAAAGGAAAACAGAGGAATCCCCCTGAATCGGTCATGACCGGTGAAGGGGGATTTCTGCATGAAACATCCACATGAGTATGGGAATTTATCTGCAGCCGTGTTACAATGAGGAACAGAGAAGAAGAAACGGAGATGACTTTGATGAACGAAACAGAGACAGAGAAGGAAACAGGGATGGGACTGCAGAAGGAAAGACTCAGGCAGCAGATCCGGTTTATTGTAGAGGCGGATAAAGTGAAGAACATCTTCCGGCAGACGTATCTGGCTGACGGAGCGCGCAGGGAAAACGACGCGGAACACTCCTGGCATCTGGCGCTGGCAGCGGTGCTTCTGCAAGAGCATATGAAAGAGGAAGCAGACCTGACCAAAGTACTGATCATGGTGCTGATTCATGATCTGGTTGAGATCGATGCGGGAGATACGTATGCCTATGACGAGGCAGGAGCGGCGACGAAGCGGGAGCGCGAGCTGAAGGCGGCGGACCGGATCTTCGGTCTGCTCCCGGAGGACCAGGGCGCATATTTCCGCAGTCTTTGGGATGAATTTGAGGAATATGAGACAGCGGATGCGAAGTTTGCCCATCTGTTGGATAACTTCCAGCCGCTCCTTCTGAACGATGCCTCAGACGGCAAGAGCTGGGCGGAGCATGGCGTGCATAAGTCTCAGGTATGCAAACGCAACGAGCGAATACCGGAGACCTCAGAGATCGTGTGGGAGAAGATGCAGGAGATCATGGATCAGCACATCCGAAAGGGAAATCTGCAGGCAGATTGAACGGACTGCTGCCGAAGGGCTAAGAAGGGAAAGCAGGGCAGATCATAGCCCTGTGTACATGGACACGAGGGATCCATGAGAAGAGAGGAGGAGCCGGAATGTATGAAAAGGAAATAGAAAGACTGCAGGAGATCATTGACGGCAGCAGCCGAATCGTATTTTTCGGAGGTGCCGGAGTATCCACAGAGAGCGGGATACCGGATTTCCGCAGCGCTGACGGGATCTATCACCAGACATATAAATATTCCCCGGAGCAGGTGGTAAGCCACAGTTTCTTCCTGCGCTGCCCGGAAGCATTTTATGAATTCTATAAGGACAAGATGATGCTGCTGGACGCAAAGCCCAACCCGGCGCATCTGAAGCTGGCAGAGCTGGAGAAGGCGGGGAAGCTCTCCGCTGTGGTAACGCAGAATATTGACGGGCTGCATCAGGCGGCAGGAAGCCGGCGAGTCTATGAACTCCACGGAAGCATTCACAGGAATTACTGCATGGACTGCGGGAAGTTCTATGATGCAGACTACGTAAAGAAGTCTGAGGGAGTTCCCCGCTGTACGTGCGGCGGGATGATCAAACCGGACGTGGTCCTCTATGAAGAGGGACTGGATGAGGGCACCATCCATGGCGCTGTCCATGCCATTTCTCAGGCAGATACGCTGATCATCGGGGGCACATCTCTGGTAGTATATCCGGCGGCAGGATTCATCGATTATTTCCGCGGCAGACACCTGGTGGTGATTAATAAGTCGGAGACGGGGAAACCCGTACGGGCAGAGCTTTCCATCAGTGCGCCCATCGGGGAAGTGCTGGGACAAATCCGGGTTTAGAGCCGGTATCTCAGAAGGAAAACGAATCAGGGGATCGAACTGCAGTGCGGTTCGATCCCCTGAGTGCTTTCCTGAGGTATGCTGCCCCTTGTATACGGATACTACCCGGGAATCCGTTCCCAGCGGCCGGAAGCTCCGCAGGGCAGGACCAGGCCGGTTTCTGTCACCGGAAGTCCGATCTCCTGTGATTCCACATGTCCGTGCCATGGTTTGAGCTCTGTTGCCAGCATGTAAGTGAGTACGGCAGGAGCAAGTCCTGTGGTGTACGAGTTTACCAGGAAAAACAGGGCGTCTCTGGACAGAATCTTTGGACAGAGCTTAAGGAGCGGATGGATCATATCTTCGATCTTCCAGATTTCCCCTTTGGGGCCTCTGCCGTAGGACGGCGGATCCATGATAATGGCATCGTAGGTGTTGCCGCGGCGGATCTCCCGCTCTACGAATTTCAGGCAGTCATCTACCAGCCAGCGGATGGGAGCATCCTTTAAACCGGAGGAGACTGCGTTTTCTTTGGCCCAGTTTACCATGCCCTTGGAGGCATCTACATGGGTCACCTGCGCCCCGGCTGCCGCAGCGGCCAGCGTGGCCCCGCCTGTGTAGGCGAACAGATTCAGTACTTTCACCGGCCGGCCGGCGTTTCGGATCTTCTCGGAGAACCAATCCCAGTTCGCTGCCTGCTCCGGGAACAGGCCGGTATGTTTGAAGCTGAACGGCTTCAGATTAAAGGTGAGAGATCCGTAATGGATCTGCCACTGCTGGGGCAGGCTGAAGAATTCCCATTCACCGCCGCCCTTTTTGCTGCGGTGGTAGTGGCCGTTCATTTCCTTCCATCCCCGATGGTGTTTCGGAGTATCCCAGATGACCTGGGGATCCGGACGGACGAGGAGATAGTCCCCCCAGCGTTCCAGCTTCTCTCCCTTGGAACAGTCTATGACTTCATAATCTTTCCAGTTGTCTGCAATCCACATAAGTGTAATCCTTTCTGTGCTCATCCTGAGATCCAGGTGTATATGAGCCGTGTGATCTATCCATCTGATTATAGCATAGATGTCCGGAGCGTGGGAAAATAAATGCCATTGGACGGATCTGGACCTGTGTGCTATACTGACTAGGCAGAGGTAAACCGTGTACAGGCGGTCTGCTTGAACGAAAAGCAGCAGGTACAGAAGGGAGAGAAGTGGAATGATTACGGTAAATGCGATGGGAGATATCTGTCCGATTCCTGTAGTTAAGACGAAGAAAGCTCTGAGCAGTATGAGCGGTCCGGGGGAGATCGAAGTCCTCGTGGACAATGAGACCGCAGTGAAAAATGTCACGAAGATGGCGAGAAGCACCGGAGCACAGACAGAACAGGAGCAGCTGGGGGAACGGCAGTACCGAGTATTGATTACTGTGGGAGAAGAGACGGTAAAAGCTATGAATCCGGACGGCGCCGGCAGTGAGCAGGCTTCCGGCGAGACAAGTGCCGCTGCTGCGGGATCCGGCTGCCCGGGCTGTGTCAGCACGGTTGTGGCAGTGGGATCAGACCGGATGGGAGAAGGAAGTGAGGAACTGGGGAGGATCCTGATGAAAAGTTTCCTCTTCGCGGTGACCCAGCTTGATGAACTGCCGGACAAGATGCTCTTCTATAACGGCGGTGCTAAGCTGACTGTAGAAGGATCCGAGAGCCTGGAGGATCTGAAGAGTCTGGAGGAGCAGGGCGTGGAGATCATGACCTGCGGTACCTGCCTTGACTATTACGGCCTGAAGGAGAAGCTGGCAGTAGGCGGCGTGACCAACATGTACAGTATTGTGGAGACACTGCAGAGTGCGGTGAATGTGATCCGTCCGTAGGAGGTGAAAGCAGTGAGCGCAGAGATACACCTGACGCAGTTCGCGAAGCACGGCGGCTGTGCGGCGAAGATCGGGCCGGACACGCTTTCCCGTGTTCTGGGGAAGCTTCCGAAGTTCAGTGATCCGGACCTGCTGGTTGGATTTGAGACGTCGGATGATGCCGCCGTTTACAGAATCAATGATGAGACAGCGGTGATTCAGACGCTGGATTTCTTTACTCCGGTGGTGGACGACCCGTACACATTCGGACAGGTTGCCGCGGCCAATGCACTCAGCGACGTATATGCCATGGGCGGTGAGCCGAAGATCGCGTTGAATATCGTGTGTTTCCCGGAAGATCTGGATCCGGAGGTGCTGGGAGAGATCTTGAGAGGCGGAGCAGAGAAAGTCAGAGAGGCGGAGGCTGTGCTGGTGGGCGGGCATTCGATCCAGGACGATGTCCCCAAGTACGGACTTTCCGTAACCGGCATGGTGCATCCGGACAAGATTTACAAGAATTTCGGCTGCCGCAAAGGGGATCTTCTGATCCTGACCAAACAGATCGGAAGCGGGATCGTCAATACCGCTGTGAAAGCGCAGATGGCGTCAGCGGAGGCAGAGAGAGAAGCGGTGCGTGTGATGACCACACTGAACAGAAAGGCAAAGAATATTGCCGCCAATTATACCATTCACGCATGTACCGATGTGACTGGTTTCGGACTTCTGGGACATTGCTCGGAGATGGCATCCGCCAGCGGAGCAGTGATCGAGCTCCATGTTCAGGATATCGCTTTCATGCGGGGAGCGAAAGAGTACGCGCAGATGGGCCTGATTCCCGGCGGAGCGTACCGGAATCAGCGGCACGCGGCAGAACTTCTTGACGCGGGAGATGTGGAGGAAGTTTATGTGGATCTGGTCAGTGATCCGCAGACATCCGGAGGCCTGCTTCTGGCGGTTCCGGAGCAGGAGGCGGGCAGCCTTGTGAAAGACCTTGTGCGGGCCGAGCTGGGAACCGAGGTCTCTGTGGTCGGAAGAATAACGGCCGACGGAGGTCAGGGCCGCATTTGTCTGAAATAGAAGGAGCGAGAAAGCAGAGGAAATCAGGAGAATGAATTTAAAACAGCTTGAGATCTTTGTACGGGTGGCGGAGACGAAGAATTTCTCAGCGGCAGCCCGCCAGCTCTACCTTACCCAGCCAACGGTCAGCGCCCATATCGCCGCTCTGGAGAGAGAACTGAATACGTGCCTTCTGGTCAGAAATACAAAGGGGGTTGCGTTATCGGAGACGGGGAAAGAACTCTACGCCTACGCAGAACAGATGCTGGATCTGGAACAGCAGATCCGGCTGCGGTTCGGGCTGGAGGGCGGACAGAAGGGGTGTGTGCTGCGTATTGCGGCTTCCACAGTACCTTCTCAGTACCTCCTTCCGGAGATGATGGCGCAGTTCCGCGTCCGTTATCCTGGGGAAAAGCTGAAAGTACTGGAGACGGACAGCGCGGGCGTGGTGGATCTGATTCTTTCTCATAAGGCGGATATCGGATTCACTGGAACCGTGCTGGATAAAGGAAACTGTACGTATATCCCGTTCTACCGGGATGAACTGGTTCTGATCGCGCCCGCATCGGCAAAGTATCAAGAGATGAGAAATCAGAAAGAGCTGTCCTGGATCCGGGAAGAACCATTTATCCTCCGGGAGGAAGGATCCGGAACGAGGAAAGAAGCGGAAAAAATGCTTGCCCGTATAGGAATTGCAGCAGAAGACCTCTGTGTCGCGGCAGTTATGGAGAATCCGGAGACGATTAAGCGTTCGGTGGCATGCGGGATAGGGATTTCGATTCTGTCCCGGCTGGCTGCCGCGCAGGAGGCCGACAGAGGAGATCTCATTACATTTCCTCTGGGTGAGGCCGGCGGAGAGCGGGACATCCATCTGGTCTATGATGCAGGATATCCGCAGCTTCCGGCGGCGGAGCGGTTTGTCGAAGAAGTGAGAGACATGTACCGTCTGGGCAAAGCACCATCAGAACAAGTGTACTGACGGGGACTTGGAAACAGTGATGACGGACAGAAATTGGGAATAAGGATCAAGAACAAAGGTCAAGAACGAAGTCAAGAACAGGGGCTCTCTGGTTATGGAATTTATCTATAAACAGAGAGCTTTTATTGAGGTTTTCAATTAGACGAAACGTCAGGGGCGAACTATACTTATTTACAGTGGGATCTACCGCAGATGCATGAGTATGGCATAGACGGACCGCTGCAGAGAAACCGGCGGGCCGAAGGACGGACGTCAGACTGTATATGAAAATGCATAGGGAAATACAAGGAGGAAAGCAGCATGATCTATATGGATAACGCAGCGACCACGCTGCAGAAGCCGGAAGAAGTGAAACAGGCGGTTCTTATGGCTATGGGAACCATCGGGAACGCCGGGAGAGGAGCGTCAGACGCAGCGCTTGCCGCTTCTCGTGTGGTCTATGGAACCAGGGAAAAGCTGGCTGATTTTTTTTATGCGGAAAGTCCGAACTGTATCGTATTTACCGCTAATTCCACAGAGAGTCTGAATATTGCGGTGAAAGGACTTTTTCAGCCGGGGGATCATGTGATTACAACCGTGCTGGAGCATAATTCTGTACTGCGGCCTCTGTATGAATGTCAGGAGCGAGGAGCTGTTCTAACCATTCTGGGAAGCGACGCCAGGGGGAATATTTCCTACAGGGAAATGGAGGACGCGGTCCGTGCGGAGACGAAAGCAATTGTCTGCACACATGCCTCGAATCTGACCGGGAATATGATTGATCTGGAGAGAGTGGGGCAGATCGCACGAAAACATGATCTGCTTTTCGTGGTAGATGCGTCTCAGACGGCCGGCGTGTATCCGATTGACGTGCAGAAACTGGGAATTGATGTCCTTTGCTTCACCGGGCATAAGAGCCTGCTCGGGCCTCAGGGCACCGGCGGCATGTATGTGCGGCAGGGCGTCCGGATCCGGCCTCTCTTAAGCGGCGGAAGTGGTGTGGATACCTATAACCCTCATCATCCGTCCCAGATGCCGACAGCGCTGGAAGCCGGCACACTGAATGGACATGGGATCGCAGGACTGGGAGCTGCTGTGGATTATCTGGAGGCGACGGGCCTGGACAAGATCCGGGAGATGGAACTGGCTTTCATGCGGCGGTTTTATGAAGGAATATCCGCGATTCCGGGTGTGAAGGTATACGGAGATTTCAGTACGGATCAGAGAGCTCCGATTGTTTCGTTTAATCTTCTGGACTATGATTCTTCGGATGTAAGCGATGAACTGGATATGAAGTACGGCATTGTGACCCGTCCGGGAGCACACTGTGCGCCGCTGATGCATCAGGCTCTGGGAACCGTGGAACAGGGTGCGGTGCGGTTTAGTTTTTCCCACTACAATACACTGGAAGAAGTGGACGCTGCCATAAAGGCAGTAAAAGAACTGGCGAGTGAATAAGGAATGAGACATTCAGCCAGTACAAAAGAAATGGGAGGGAAAACACATGAATTTATCTGACTCAAAGAAGAAGCTGGCATTAGCCGGGATTCTGTGCGGGCTTGTGGCCGCATGTCTGGCTTATTTTGGGAATCCGGCGAATATGGCATTTTGTATCGCATGCTTTATTCGTGATACTGCGGGAGCGATGGGACTTCATTCTGCTGAGGCAGTCCAGTATGCCAGACCGGAAATCATAGGGCTGGTCCTGGGTTCATTTATAATCTCAGTGATAACAAAGGAATACCGTGCAATGGCAGGCTCCTCTCCGATGATACGGTTCGTACTTGGAATGATCCTTGCCATCGGATCTCTGGTATTTCTCGGATGCCCGCTGCGTATGATAATACGTATGTCTGCGGGAGACTTAAATGCCTGGGTAGCATTAATTGGATTCCTGCTGGGAGTAGGTACGGGAGTCATTGTACTTAAGAAAGGATTCAGCCTGGGACGGGCACATGCGGTAAACCGAATGAACGGAACGGTGCTGCCGGTCCTGATGCTTGGAATTCTGATCCTGGCACTGGCGACAACCCTGCTGAAGAGCAGTCAGAGCGGACCGGGAAGCATGCATGCACCAGTGGTGATTTCTTTAATCGGCGGACTGGCGTTCGGTGCGTTTGCGCAGAAATCAAGAATGTGTTTTGCAGGAAGCGTACGTGATGTCATCTTAATGAAGAATTTTGATTTACTTACAATTATCGGAAGTTTCTTTGCAGTGATGTTAATTTACCTGAATTATTCACCGCTCTGCGGTCAAAGCAGCTTAAAGCCACATAGTTACTGTAATTGAGCTGTCTATTGCAATTCATCTGTTAAGTGAATAGAAAAAGGGCATCCATTTGTGGTAAAATTAAGGTGTTCAACGTCTTAATAATCTCACAAAGGAGCCCTTTATGGATATTTTAAACACCTTATCACTGAAAAGCAATAGACAAATTAAAATAAATTTTGACGGAGGCGATTTATCCTCCGATGCAGGACTTCTTCTGATCCAAGAATTCGCTGCAAAGATCGGCTTTTTAAAACTGATCAAAAAGAAATTTAAAACCAATGATAAGTCGGTCCGCTTCCACAAAGATGACGAAAATCTGATGCAGATGATTTATCAGGTTATCTCTGCATATTTCGAAGATGACTGCGCGGATGAATTAACTCTGGATCCTGTTTTCAATGCCATTCTTGAGAAAGACCGTCTGGCATCACAGCCGACGTTGTCTCGATTTTTCAACCGCATGGATGAAGATACCCTCCTACAGTTTGATGACATTGATAAAAGCCTCAGGGATATCATCTATTCTATAAAGTATCCGGAGCATGTGCTTCTCGACTTGGACAGTACACTGTTTGGCACTTACGGCAGCCAGGAAGGGGAAGGCTTCAATTTCCATTATCAGGCACATGGCTATCACCCGTTACTGTGCTATGACGGACTGACCGGAGATCTGCTCAAAGCAGAACTGCGTGACGGAACACTTCATTGCAGCAATGATGCAGATAAATTTATGGAACCCCTTTTTCAGGAATACATGGAAAGAGGGATAAAAACGTATCTTCGCGGCGACAGCGGATTCTCATGTCCCAAGCTTTATAAAACCTGTGAGATGAATGGCTGTTCCTATGCCATCCGCTTAAAACAGAATGCTTCACTCATTGCCCTTGCTTCGGATAAAGAGGAAGACTTGTACCGAGCAACCAAAGAGGACCAGATCCGTTACGCAGTCACTTATGGTGAATTCATGTATCAGGCTGGTTCATGGGAATATCCAAGACGTGTGGTTTTCAAAATCGAGAAACCATACGGGCAGTTGACACACATGTACACCTTTATTGTTACAAACATGGATATGGAACCCTATCAGATCATCCGTTTTTACTGTGGCCGGGGCAAGATGGAAAACTTTATCAAGGAAGGCAAAAATGGATTTGACTTTGCTGCTGTCAGCAGCCATTCCAAAGTAGTAAATGCTAACCGAATGCGGATTCATATGCTTGCGTACAACCTATTCAATTGGTTCAGACGGCTGGTACTTCCTCCAAACATGCGAAAGCAGCAGGTTGATACCATTCGTTTAAAGCTGATGAAGATTGCTGCGCGAGCAGTCCGTTCAGCAAGATATATCACATTCAAACTGTGCAGTAGCTGTCCATATAAAAAGGAATTCTACAAGACATTGGAGAACATCCAGGGATTAACTGTACAGTTGGAATAGCAACTATGGATGTACCTTGACAGTTCAAAATGACTCAATCGAATTTCGCAGGGATAGTTTACCCATTTTTGCAGATCATTCGGTTGCTTTCGGAAGAACTGGAACAAGGTTTAGTGATTATGAGCATTTTTATTTGTTCATGAATAATTCAGGATTTATAATATTGCAGCAGGAAATTTCGTACTGGCATTTGACACGCCGGGAATCATTGCTCATTCAGATCATCTCTGGAGTATACTGGGCATGTATGCAGTAGGATTCGCCGCGGTTCTGGCGGGCGGCTGTCCGCTGCGTCAGTTGATTCTTGCAGGACAGGGATCGGCGGATTCGGCAGTGACTGTGCTGGGGATGTTTGTCGGAGCGGCATTGTCACATAATTTCGGGCTGGCAGGCAGCGGTACGGCGCTGAATGCAGAGACTCAGGAGGTTGTGGCAGGAAGTGTGCCCGTGAACGGAAAAGCAGCGGTGATTATCTGTATCATCATCTGTTTTGCCATCGCATTTGGCAATAAGAGAAGTGAAGGGAAATAGAACAAACAATAAGAAGTGAAAATAGTGATAGAAAGAAAGGAGCAGAGCTGATAATGAGAGAGGTAGACGCAAGAGGCTTATCCTGTCCGGAGCCGGTTATGCTGACGGCAGAAGCGCTGAAAGAGGAAAAAGGAGCGGTACGGGTACTGGTTTCAGAGCCGCACCAGAGAATGAATGTCGAGAAATGCGTGAAGGACTGCGGGAGAACCTATGTTTCGGTTGAGACAGAAGACGGGTTCGCTGTGGAGATTGAGCCAGTATGAAATCGTAGGTTCTTTTGTCGGGAAGGAATTACGTCATAATGAGAAAAAAGGAATTAAAGCTAGTGATTACGTTTCATACGACTGCTGATGCCATGGCCATGGAGAAAGCCTGCCGGGAGAAGGACAGCCCCGGCAGGCTGATCCCTGTGCCGCGGGCGATTTCCGCCGGATGCGGCCTGGCCTGGTGCGCACCTCTGGAAGAGAGAGAGGCGCTGCAGGCAGTGATGAAAGAGCGGGGAATCGGGGAGGAAGGCCTCCACGAGTGCATGGTATAGAGAAGTAATACAAAGCATTATCACAGTTCCAACACAAAAGGTTCACACTATTTTGTTACCCTCACCAATATGCCGGCTTTTTTGATTGGCAAGGAAGCGCGGACCGGGAGGAAATCCGGCCGCAGAGGCAAAATTATTTCAGGAGGGTATGACCGTGATCGAAGTGAGGAATCTGGTAAAGAAATACGGGGACCATATAGCCGTAGACCACCTGAGCTTCCAGTTGGAAGCAGGGCGGATCTACGGTTTTTTGGGCCCTAACGGAGCCGGGAAATCTACGACTATGAACATAATGACCGGGTATCTGGGCGCCACAGAGGGCGAAGTGCTTATCAACGGGCACGATATACTGAAAGAACCGGAAGCTGCAAAGCGCCAGATCGGATATCTGCCGGAGATACCGCCGCTCTATATGGATATGACAGTAAGAGAGTATCTGGAGTTCGCGGCGGAACTGAAAGGGATACCGGCAAAGAAAAGGAAGGATGAAGTGACGGAGATTGAGAAGATGGTGAAGATCCGGGATGTGGAGCATCGTCTGATCAAGAATCTGTCTAAGGGATACAGGCAGAGAGTCGGACTTGCACAGGCGGTGATGGGGTTCCCGGAGATTATGATTCTCGATGAGCCGAGCGTGGGGCTGGACCCGAAGCAGATCATTGAAATCCGTGAACTGATCCGGAAGCTGGCGAAGAACCATACGGTGATCTTGAGTTCTCACATTCTGGCAGAGGTACAGGAAGTATGCGACTACATCCTGATCATTTCAAAAGGCAGGCTTGTGGCCAGCGATACGCCGGAAAATCTGGAACTGATGCTGGGCAGCCGCGGAGGAGTTGAGATTGAGACAGAGGCTTCCCCGTCGGACATCAGGCTGATCCTGAAGCCTGTGCCGGGAATCGAATCCATTGAGATCCAGCGGGATGGGGAACATCCGGCCAGAGTGTATATCCGGACAAAGCAGGGAGAAGATATCCGGGAGCGGGTATTCCGCGCGTTCGCGGCTGCGGGCATCCCGCTTCTGACACTGAAAACATCGGGAACGAGCCTGGAGGATGTCTTCATGGAGCTGACGCAGAAGGAAAGTGTCCCAGATGCGTTGATTCGTCAGACAGTGAAACGGAAGGAGGCAGAAGAGCATGCTGGCAGTCTATAAAAGGGAACTGCGGTCGTACTTTCAGTCCATGGTTGGATGTGTGTTTGTGGCGTTCTTGATCGCGTTTACCGGAATCTATTTTATGGCATATAACATGAACGCAGGATATCCGTATTTCTCATATACGCTTTCCGGTTCTTTGATCGTATTCCTGGTGGGGATTCCGCTGATTACTATGCGGAGTTTCTCAGAAGAACGGAGGAACCGGACGGACCAGATGCTTTTGACAGCTCCTGTGAGTCTGGGGAAGGTTGTGCTGGGAAAGTATCTGGCTATGGTCACGGTGATTGCCATACCGAATGTGATTTTCTGCGCATTTCCGCTGATTATTAAATCTCAGGGGACGGCATACCTTGCAGTGGATTACATTTCCATCGGCGTTTTCTTCCTGCTGGGATGCGTATATGCTGCCATCGGAATGTTCTTGTCGGCACTTACAGAGAGCCAGATCATTGCGTTTATCAGTACGTTTGGTATTCTGCTGGTGCTGTATCTGTGGGACGGGATCATGTCCATGCTTCCGAGCACGGCTGTAAGCGGTCTTGTGCTTATCCTTATCCTCGTGATTCTGGCAGCAGTCTATATCTGGAATATGACGGAAAATATCGTACTGGCCGGCGGTGTCGGGGGAATCGGGGCAGCGGCGGCACTGATTGTATATTTGGTAAAGTCTGAGCTATATGAGAACCTGCTTTCCGGTCTTCTGGGACGGCTGGCGCTTGCCAATGTATTTACAGATATTACAAACAACAGTGTGGTAGACATAACCGGAATTGCGCTGTATCTGTCGGTGATCGCGGTATTCGTGTTCCTGACCGTACAGGCCATTCAGAAGAGACGCTGGAGTTAGGAGGGCCGGAGTGTGAAAAAATTAGCGATGAATACAGGAACAATAAAGAATCGGTTTCGTACGGCGGGGACCAGGCACGGAGCGTACAGTGTAGGAATGACAGTACTTGTGATCGCAGTGGCGGTGGTATTCAATCTGATCGTAGGACAGATCCCTGAAGCCTACCGCAATCTGGACGTCAGCAGTACGAAGATCTACGAGATCTCGGATACGACAACAGAGCTTCTGGACGGCCTGGACAAAGACGTGGAGATGAAAGTGCTGGCAGTGAAAGATGAAACCGACGACCGGATTGTGACCTTTCTCAGTAAATACGAAGCGCTGTCCGGCAGAATCCATGTGGAGTGGATCGATCCGGTTCTGCATCCGTCGGCACTGACAGAATATGATACTTCGGAAAACACGATTGTTGTATCCTGCCCGGATACCGGGAAATCAACCATAATATCGTTCGGCGATATTCTGGTTATGGATGAGTATTCGTATTACTATTATGGAACTGCTTCTTATACAGAGTTTGACGGAGAGGGGCAGCTGACCAGCGCGGTCAACTATGTGACGAACGAGACGGGACAGCAGATCTACCAGACCACAGGCCACGGGGAAAGCACCCTGTCTGCAACAGTTGCTGATCTGATGGATAAGAATAACTACGCAGTCTCAGAAACGAATCTGCTTATGACAGACTCTGTGCCGGAAGACTGCGATCTGCTGCTCATGTATATGCCGGCGGCAGACCTTTCTGAGAGCGAAGTACAGATGCTGACGGATTATCTGTCAGGCGGGGGAAGCGTGATGGTACTGCTGGGGGATACGTCTGCCGGAGATCTTCCGAATCTGGAAGAACTTCTGGAAGTGTATGGAATGAGCCAGGCAGACGGGTATATCGCGGATCCGGCCAGGTGTTATCAG
Source organism: uncultured Eubacteriales bacterium (assembly GCA_949283695.1). Taxonomy (GTDB): domain Bacteria; phylum Bacillota; class Clostridia; order Lachnospirales; family Lachnospiraceae; genus Mediterraneibacter. The sequence continues at coordinate 42,426 of CASDTX010000025.1, forward strand.
AACAACCCATACTACATCTTCCCTGAGCTGTCAGTATCCGGAGATCTGGCCGACGGTATGTCTTCAGGAATGGTTCTGCTGACTTATGCGCGCGGCCTGAATCTGACAGATCCGGCGCGGGATACCATTGCTGTGACACAGTTCATGTCTTCTTCGGAGCAGGCTTATGCCGTGACCGAGAATACGCAGGTACCAGGCACATATGTGCTCGGCGCTGTGGCTGCAGAGACAATCAGCAGCGAGGAGGAAGATGCGGAAGAGGCAGTCTCTGAAGAGGATTCCGAGGACGGCAGTGCTTCCTCGGAAGATGAGACAAAGGAAAGCCGGCTGACCGTCATTTCGGCAGGAAGCCTGATCGATCAGCAGATTACAGATACGTTTACACAGCTTGAAAATACGCAGATCTTTATGAATGCGGTGACTGCCAACTTTGACGGTGTTCAGAATCTGTCGATTGCTGCAAAGAGCCTGAGCGTGGAATACAATACCGTGCAGCATGCAGGAGCATTCAGTTTCCTGATGATATTCGGCATTCCGGCGGCAATTCTGATCGGAGGTTTTGTGGTATGGTTCAGAAGGAGGAAGGCGTGAGAGACGAGATGGACGAAAAGAATTTGAAGACAGACGGAGAGAAGAAGAACAGAGGGATCTGTTTCCTTGCAGGTGCTCTTGCAGTTCTGCTGCTCCTGTATTTAGGACTCCGGATATGGAACCAAAAGCAGGAAGAGAAACAGCAGGAGAAGGCGGAGGCAGATATTATCCATGTGACAGAGACGGATGCCGGAGAGATCGTTTCCCTGAAGTTCAATGTGGGAAATGGAGAAATGGAATTTACAAAGGAGGACGGAGCCTGGTATTATACGCCGGATCGGGATTTTCCGCTGGTACAGAGCTATCCGGAAGATATGGCAGAGTCAGCCGGGAATATTGAGGCAGCCAGAGAGCTTACGGACGGTGACACCATGGAGGACTACGGGCTGGATGAACCGTCCTATACCTTAGAATACACAGACGCAGACGGCAATCAGACAGAAGTATATTTCGGAAATATGACCGGGGATTCTTATTACGTGACTGTCGGAGATACAGGAAGCGTGTATACCGTGGACAGTGCGGTAATCGATTCCTTCAATTATACGCTGGATGAGATGGCACAGCTGGATGAATATCCGAACATCGGAAGCGGCAATCTGCTAAGAGAAGTCATTACGCAGAATGGAGAAACAACGATCTACGACAGCGAGAACAGCGACCAGGAAGAAGAGATTGCGGCAGTGGCCGGCGGGCTCGGCGCGGTGACGCTGTCAGAAGCGGCAGACTATTCAGTGGAAGAGGAAGACCTGGCCGGATTCGGCCTGGATGAAGCATCCAGGATTACTGTAGAGGCAACATATACAACAGACGAGGAAGAACAGGTGCTGACCCTGTATATCGGCGGAGAAGACGGCGATGGAAACAGATATGTAATGATCAATGATTCCAGGATTGTATACCTGATATCGGCTGCGATTTGTGAGAATATTCTGAATACTTAACTCAAAAGCCTCCGGCACCTTTGCGGTGAATATTCTGAATATTTTATACTTATTTTATTGACTTTGCTGAGGAAACAGAGGAAAATATACCCCATAGCATGATAGATAAAAGGTGGATGAAAATGAAAGAAAAACTGATGCGTTTTATGCAGGGTAGGTATGGTGTTGACCAGCTCTCGAAGGTTCTTCTTATCGCAGGCCTGGCCGTTGTGTTTGGATCGGCGCTTGTGGGCGAGGGGCTGATCAGTGTCTTGTTCTACATATTGGGCTGGGTGCTGGTGATTTACTGTTATTTCAGAACCTTTTCCCGGAATGTGGCGAAGCGCTACGCAGAGAACCAGGCGTTTCTGACCAAAACGTACGGGATCCGCAGCTTTTTCCAGAAGCAGAAGAATATCTGGCAGCAGCGCAGGTATTATCATATCTATACGTGTCCGTCCTGTAAACAGAAGATCCGTATTCCCCGGGGCAAAGGGAAGATTGAGATCCGCTGTCCGAAGTGCGGCGCTACATTTATTAAAAAGAGCTGACAGCAGCGTCGGCGGGCAAAGAGCGTGCTTCCTTGTCTGCCGACGCTGTCCGTGTACAAGAGGCGTGCTGTCTCGTATACACGGATACTGGTGATATTTCTTAGTATGGGATACAGGAGGATATTTTTATGCTGAAATTTCGTTTTCAGGGTCTGCCTGACGAGTACCGCCCCGGACTGGAAGCATTGCGCGGTGAACTTGGGATCTGCGAATGCGAGGACGGTGTGACGGTCTGTGTCAGGCAGGGGGACGGAGTCTCCCTTTGCAGGGATGGAGATGGCTGGTCCCTTTCTTGTGCAGGGAAATCAGAGTTTTTCAGGGGGCTGACGCTTTTATGCCGTTATGCAGGTGAAGGGAACGTGGATATTACGGAAAAGCCCAGATTTGACCGGTGCGGACTGATGGCAGACTGTTCCCGGAATGCGGTTCTGAAGCCGGAGTCTGTAAAATACCTGATGCGCCGTATGGCGCTGGCAGGTATGAACTGGATGATGCTTTATACCGAGGATACCTATGCAGTACCGGACCGTCCGTATTTTGGATACTTGCGGGGCCGTTATACGTTCGAAGAACTGAAGGATATGGATGACTATGCGGATATGCTTGGGATCGAGATGATTCCATGCATTCAGACACTGGCCCATCTGGAGCGGGCGCTTCAGTGGCCGGTGATGGAGGCATACCGGGATACCGCGGATGTGCTGCTGACCGGGGAGAACGAACCGGAAACGTATGCATTTCTGAGAGAATGTATCCAGGCTGCCAGCGCGCCGTTCCGTTCCAGCCGCATTCACATCGGTATGGATGAGGCTTACTGGATGGGAAGGGGAAACTATCTGAATAAATACGGCTATGATTCCAAAGTAAAGCTTATGCGCACCCATCTGAAGCTGGTGAAGGAGATCCTGGATGAAGAAGGACTGGAAGCGATCATGTGGAGCGATATGCATTTCACAGCTGCCAGGGACGAAGGTGTCTATCACCCGGAGAGTATGCTTACGCAGGAGATCCTGGATGCCGCGCCGGAAGACATCGGCCTGATCTTTTGGGATTATTATCATGAGGAGCCGGCTCCTTATGCGAATATGCTGCAGAAGCATTCACAGTTTCGGGCGAAGACGATATTTGCCGGCGGTATCTGGACCTGGTCTGGTCCGGCCGCGGACTACCGCAAGACGCTTGCGTCTGCACTGCCCGCCCTTGAAGAGTGCGTGAAGGCAGGAGTCAAAGATGTGTTTGCTGCAGCATGGCTGGACGACGGCGCGGAGTGCAGTCTCTATGCACTGCTGTATGGACTCACAATATATGGAGAGTATAATTATACCGGCCGCTGGGACGCGGATGAAGCGGCGCGCAGATTCCGGGCGTCTTCCGGCTTAGACGCACAGGCGTTTCTTGCCATGTCTGAGCTGAACCAGCTGCCGGGTATGACCCTTCAGCCGGGCAGTATGTCTAATTCAGGACGGGTTCTTCTCTACGAAGATCCGCTGCTGCCTTTATTCGAAGCGGACCTGCCGCATAATGAAGACTATGTTCCTTATTTTGAAGAGCTGGTCGTTCGGTTCACCTCTTTTGCAGAAGAGAATGAGCCGGTGAGACTGCAGATGAAGGCATATGCCTGTATGGCCCGGGCACTGGCTCTTAAGTGCCGCTGGCGTATGGCTGCGGCTCCCGCGGTGCGGAAGAATGACCGGGAGGCAGCTGCAGAACTGGTATCGTTGGCAGAAGAGAATCTGGAAGTGCTGAGAGATCTGCGCCAGGCATGGTATGAGCAGTGGATGGCTGTGAATAAACCGTTCGGATTCGAAGTGCTGGATATCCGTCTGGGCGGAGTGAGCGCCCGTTTCGAGACGGCGAGAGAGCGGATGGGCGAATTTGCCCGCGGGGAACTGGAAGACATTCCTGAGCTGAGGGAACAAAAACTGCCCTTTCAGACAGACGATGCGGGACGGTATGTGTATCGGAACTTGTGGGCGCATATGGTAACTGCCAGCCGTATGGGGCAGGAATAGAAGGATGATCCAGGAATAGAAGAATGACTTAGCAACAGAAGAATGAGCATTCAGAAGGGGATGACGCTTTTCGTGGGAATTGCGTCATCCCCTTTGAGTTATGTGAATCTGACACAGATCCGTGAATATTTGTATTGCTGCCGGTTCGATGCCCCTATGCTGCATCGGGAAAGTTTACTCGCTGCGGACAGCGCCGATGCCAAGACCGCCCGGACCGACATGGGTGCCGATGCTGGCTGTCAGTGGGAAATAGACCAGTTCCATATCTGGGAAATGTGTTCTCATTTCCGCTTTGAACGCTTCCAGTTTCTCTGGGTCCATCGTGGTATTGGCGATTCCGACTTTCAGTTTTCCCTGCTCCCTCAGCGGCGCAAGGCGTGTGGCAATATCATCCTTTACTGCGTCCAGCATGGTTCGGAACGCGGACTTCATCCCCCGGGCTTTTGCATAGGAATCGAGCTTGTCTCCCTGAATTGTGAGCACAGGCTTCAGCTTCAGAATCGAGCCCAGAGCAGCTGCGGCTGCAGTGATCCGGCCGCCTTTCTTTAAGTATTCTAATGTATCAACTGCAATATAGATGGTCGCATCCAGCGCTTCCTTTTCGAGGATTTGTTTGATTTCAGCGGCAGACTTTCCGCTGTCCGCCAGCTGCTTTGCCTGCAGTGCGGAGACGGCTTGCGTAACGGAAATACGGTGATTGTCGACTACGAAGACCCTGCCTTTGTATGGCTTTTCCTCCGCCAGAATGAGCGCGGTCTGGCAGGTATTGCTTAATCCGGACGACATCGGGATGAACACGACTTCATCGTGAGACGCAAGCAGACGGTCCCACATGGAGGTGACATCTCCCGGAGAAGGCTGAGAGGTAGAGATCACAGCACCTTCTGCCTGGCGTCTGTAGAACTCCTCCAGTGTAATATCGATTCCTTCGTAATATGTGATTTCGTTAATGATGACAGGCATGGGGAGCACATGGATTCCATAGTTCTTTCCTTCTGACGGCATAATCCCGCAGTTGCTGTCTGTCATAATGGCGGTTCCCGGCATGATATCCCTCCTGTTCCGTTCATTTATTGACCGTTATTATAACAAGTGTTAAAATTATAGCAAAATGCATGCACAATCACAATGAACAATAATCGGGAATTGTAAGGTATTTATACAGAAGGGAGAAAGTGTCAGGTAATGGAAGATAAACGAATTGTGAAAACGAAACGCAGCCTAAAAGGCGCGATGATCGCAATGCTTGCAAAAGAAGATTTTGAACATATCTCGATCACAGAATTATGCCGCAGGGCTGATGTGAGCCGAATTACATTTTATTCTCATTACAGTGATAAATACGCACTTCTTGACGCGATCTTTGACGATATGCTTGCGATCGGAACAGAAGATTACTACAGAAGACAGAGAGAGAATAACCCGGCCGGCCGGCTTGCAGCCGGCTATGTGAATATGCTGGACAGTATTCTGCAGCTCTACTATGAACGCTTCGAGTTCTTTCAGCATACGAATCCCGAGAAGAATCCCTATCTGGCGTCCAGACTGTACAGTATTATCCTTGACACCGTGGAGATGCACACTCTGCACGTGGAGCGGCATCACAGGCTGAAATACTCCCCGAAGAAAATTGCCGGATTCGTATGTTTCGGAATGCTTGGATTTGTAAATGAATCACATAAGGAAAAAATACCCCTGGAACAGATCAAGAAAGAAGCAAGGGAGCTGCTCACGGAGCTTCTGCGGTCGGGTATTCTGGCAGAACATGAGAAAGCGCAAGAAATGGGGCAATAGAGACAAACAGAGAAAACTGCCAGCAGAACGCAGCTGCTGGCAGACAAATACGTTTACTTTCTGTTATCAGAACGTCATCAGTGAGGCAGAGATGCCTGTCATGTCACAGCCGCCCAATTCCCGGATCGTCAGATCTGCAATTTCGTTCTCATCAAGTTCATATCCGAGGCCTGGTTTTACCGGAGCGTGCACGTAGCCGTCTTCGTCACAGCGGATAAGATCTTTCATTCCCTTATCAAACTGGTAGCCAAGGGGGACCGGAATTTCAAGATATTTGCAGTTATGGCTTGCCAGCATTACATGCAGATGCGCAGCCTGGATGGAAACCGGGCCATAGCTGTGGGACTCCAGATTTGTATCAAATACTTCGCTGATCACCGCCATGCGTCTGAGGGCGGAAATACCGCCGGTAATATCACCGAAAGTGCGGATTGAGTCTACCGCATGTGTCTTCAGATAGTGTACCCAGCCTCTGATGCCTCCGGTATAGCTTTCCACCGCAGTAATCGGTATATTCAGTTTCGATTTCAGTTCAATGAGTCCCTGGATGTCTGAATCTGGAATCGGGGCTTCGTACCATTCGAAATTCAGTTCTTCAAGTACCTTTCCCAGCTTATACGCGTCAGCACGATTGTACCAGTTCATAGCGTCCAGCATGAGCGTGTAGTCCGGACCAAGAGCTTCGCGCAGGGCCCGGCACATCTCAATATCCCGCTGTAAATCTCCGATTCCATGTACTTTATAGGCCTTAAAGCCCTGTGCCTGACACTCTTTGGCCAGATCGATATATTCCTGATTGGTCTCGTAGCGCTGCGTACTGGCATAAGCTAAGATCTTGTCCCTTGTCGCACCAAGCAGTTTGTACACAGGCAGAGAATGGATCTTGCCAAGTAAGTCCCAAAGAGCGATATCAATTGCACTGGAGATGGGGCCGGGTTTTTCATACTTACTGGTAAGTGTCCATGTGATTTGCTCAACATTGTGCGGATCCTGTCCGACAATTATTTTTTTGATTTTGGGCATGCGTTCTTCTAATCGTCCAATGCTCTCTATCATCCATGCCATACACTGCCCTTCAAGTCCTTCGTCGGTCTGAATGCGGAATAGTACGCAGTTCGCTGCGAACGGCGGCCCCTCCCACCAGGTCAGAGGGCCGTAAGGTTCCAAAAGAGTACATTTTAGATCTGTAATTTTCATGAATTCTCCTCCTATCTGTTTTTTGGCGCCAAATAAGTTATTTGAATATTAGCATAACAAAATAGGAGTGTCAATTATATTTACAATAATATATAAAAATATTTACATTACTTATATCTTTGGGAGGGGGTGATATCCCATAAATAGTGATAAGCGCTGTGCGAAAATCTTTACTTCCCGGATTAAGTCCGCTTCTCCGGTATGATAAATTTCTTTTGATGTACTGAAGCTGACAGCCGCGATTACTTCACTGTTGTTGTCGTAGATCGGGGCAGCTACACACCACATATTGGCAGTGAATTCTCCCCGGTCTACGGAAAAACCGTCACGGACAATGTTCTGCAGCTCTTTCTGTAAATCCTGGTGCTTTACAATCGTAGATTCCGTGTATTTGGGGAGGTCATCCGCATTTAAGACAGAATCTTTTATGCTTTCCGGCGCGAAAGCAAGCAGAACTTTTCCGATTCCTGTTGCGTGAAGGGGAATCGGATATCCTTCCGGAAGCGGGATTAGTTCATTATTGGCAGACTTTGCTGCAAGCAGGATTCCTTTCCCGACGACGCTGATGATCCCCAGATGAATCGAGCAGTGATATTTGTTGCTGAGCGTTGGAATATTTTGCTCCAGTGCATGGACAACGGGGAAACTGTTGCGGTAAAGAGTTCCAAGCTCGTAGATATAACTTGTAATGCTGTATTTGGAATCTTCTGTTTTGGCGATATAGCCTCGTTTGGCCAGTGTATTCAGCAGATTATATGTGGTAACACGGTTGACTTCCAGCTGATTGCTGATCTCAGTTACCGTTTGAGGACGGCTGCAGCTTGACAGAAGTTCCAGAATATCCAGCGCCCGTTCTACAGAATTGATTGTTTTCACATTTATATTTTCTTGCGATTTCATAATCACTTCTCCCTTCCTGAAATTACCAATATACATGTCACATTATAGAAATTACAATACTACAATATGGAAAAACCGTCAATCAGGAATGACAGCATATTTATTAGACGGAGAAATAAAAAGATTATTATGTGTAAAATATATTGACATTAGTGTAAATAATTGTTAATATCAGTGCAAATAAACCATACGAAAGGAAGGAGAACATGGAAAACAAAAACAAACAAAAGCCGAATCTGAAACTATCGTACGAGTTAGCGTCTGTTTGGTTCGGGGCGCATGTAGGACCGGGCTTTGCAACAGGAGCCATGCTGTGCATGTATTTTACAAGCTGCGGATGGAATGCACTGTGGATGCCGATTGTCACGATGGCGTTGGAAGGAATCGTATTTTATTCTGCGATGGAAATGGCAAGGACGCACAAAGCATTTACGTACAGAAAAGTAGTAGATGCGATCTTTCACCCGTTTCATAAGGTGTTGGGCCCGTTGATTGATTTTATTACCTGCTGGACTGGATTTTTGGGACTGGGCGTTACATTTGCGGCATGCGGATCGAGTTTGAACTCTCTGTTTGGCTGGCCGAAGATGATCGGAAATATTTTAATGGCGGTAGCCAGCGTCCTGATCGCCCTTTATGGACAGAAGCTGGTGAGAAAAGTATCGGGCGGACTGTCTATCTGTCTGCTCGCAGTACTGTCGATTACCTGTATTGTTACGATTGTTTCCCAGTGGGATACGATTGCGGGATACATATCTTCCCGATATGTGCCGGAAGGAATTGATGGAAAACAGATTTTTATGTTTATCATTTTATATTGTGCGTTTTGTTCCGGACATTCCAATCATGTAGTGGCATGCAGCGATGCGATTTCCAATGAAAAGGAGTCCCGATGGGCGGCTGTATTTGGAACATTGATGAATGGATGCATGATGACGCTGATTGTGCTGTCTATGCTGGCATATATTCCGGATGTTTTCGGCATGGATTCGCCCTTTGTCTACACGCTGGGACAGACATTCCCAAGCGGCGTGACGATTATTTATGCAGTGTTCCTGAATCTTGCGCTGATATCCTCCGGTGTCACCATAGTATTTGGTCTGGCAAAAAGAGCACAGGAATGGGTGCCTCAGAGCGTGAAGAAAGAGTCCACGCGGCTGCTGATCCCTTCAGTCCTGTTTTCAGTGGCAGGAATCCTGGTATCTTCTATGGGATTATATGGGATTTTTTCTGGTCCGTTTAAATATAACAATTACGTATATATATTCATTTTAGTGATTCCATATATTTTTATTGCACCCTTCCGATACCGCAGAAAGCAAAAAGAACTGGATGAACAGAGCCTGGCAAAAGAGCCGGACGGACAGATTCAGCAGAACTAGAAGGGACAGGATACGGCTATGAGAAAAGTAATAATCATCGAAGAAAAATGTAAGAGCTGCGGATACTGTATCGCGGTATGTCCCAAGAGGATCCTGGAAGCAGGCGAACAGGTCAATCAGATGGGATATCGGTACATTACAGTTACATCCGACCAGGAATGCATTTCCTGCAAGGCGTGCGCGACGATTTGTCCGGAGGCGGCAATCGAGCTGTGGAAGCAGCCGGAGATGTGACGTCAGTTTGAAAAATATTTGCAGGCAGAAAGGAGTACTATGAGACAGCGTGAATTTATGAAAGGATGCGAGGCAATCGCAGAAGCAGCGGTCAGAAGCGGCTGCCGCTTTTTCGCAGGCTATCCGATCACACCTCAGAATGAAGTGCCGGAATACTTCTCGTGGAGGCTTCCGCAGGTAGGGGGAAGCTTCGTACAGGCAGAAAGCGAGGTGGCTGCAATCAATATGGTTTACGGGGCGGCATCTACAGGAACACTGGCCATGACTTCCTCCTCCAGTCCGGGAATCAGTCTGAAGACAGAAGGAATTTCCTATCTGGCAGCGGCCCGGATACCGGCAGTGATTATGAATGTGCAGAGAGGCGGCCCCGGGATCGGCACGATCTCAGCGGCTCAGTCAGACTACTTTCAGGCAGTGAAAGCTCCGGGACATGGGGGATTCAACTGTATGGTATTCTCTCCCGCAACGGTCCAGGAAACGGTGGATTTGATTCCAGTTGCGTTCGAGAAATCACAGAGAGACAGGAATCCGGTTCTTATGTTGATTGACGGCTGCATCGGGGCGATCATGGAACCTGTTGTGCTGCCCGAGATGCGGGAGTTAGAGGATCAGAGGGACAAAGGCTGGGAACTGACCGGCTGCAGAGGCCGGGAAGGCAGATGCCTGAAACCATATGTTTTAAATATGGAAGAAGTAGAGATCCGCAGCCAGGAGAGAACCAAAATGTATGAGAAATGGGAAAAAGAAGATACATTGGTCGAGGAATTCGGTCTCCAGGATGCAGAAATTGTATTGACTGGCTACGGTACAGCTGCCAGAATCGCGAAATCCGTGGTGAAGAAACTGCGGGAAAAGGGCAAGAAGGCAGGGATGATACGGCCGGTGACCGTAAGCCCATTCCCGAAAGCATCTTTCCGGAAGCTGTCCGGCGGTCCGGCGAAGCTGGTGATTGATATTGAGATGACCGATCCCGGACAGATGCTGGATGATGTACGGATTGCGGCCGAGGGAAGCGTTCCTGTGGAATTCCTGGGATATGCGAGCGGGATCGTTCCGACGGACAGCAGTATGCTTCAGAGGGTGGAAGCAATCTTAGAAAGGAGGCATCTGTAGGATGAAACAGATCGTAAAACATCCTGACGCAATCAGCAGGAAGCCCTCCGGATATTGTCCGGGGTGTATGCACTCCACAGCTAATAAAATCATAGCAGAAGTTCTGGAAGAAATGCAGATGACAGAGAACGCGGTCGGAGTGTTCCCGGTAGGATGCGCAGTGCTGAGCGCTACCTATTTTACTGCTGACCGGATTATTGCGGCACACGGGCGGGCAGCCGCGGTTGCCACAGGGATTAAGAGGAGCCGGCCGAAGATGCTGGTATTTACCTATCAGGGAGACGGCGATTTGAGTTCCATTGGCATGGCCGAGACGATACATGCAGCGAACCGCGGGGAAAATATTACGGTTATTTTTATCAACAACAGTATTTATGGAATGACAGGCGGTCAGATGTCCCCGACGACTCTGGAGGGACAGAAAGCGACGACCTGTATCTATGGACGGGATCCGGCGACGATGGGATATCCGATCAAAATGTGCGAATTACTGAATCAGCTCCAGGCCCCCAAATATATTGCCCGTTTTTCGCTGGACTCAGTAGCGCATATCAATCAGGCGAAGAAAGGGATCCGGAAAGCGTTCGAGATGCAGTTAGGGCAAAAGGGCTACGCGTTCATCGAGCTTCTGACAAATTGCCCTACGAACTGGAAGATGACGCCGACAGATACATGGAAATTCATGCAGGAAAAGACGATGAAAGAGTTCCCGATCGGGGAATTCAGAAACAGAATCGAGGGATAAGCTATGGAACGGAGAATATTGATTGCCGGATTCGGCGGGCAGGGAGTCATGCTGATGGGACAGTTAATGGGACATGCCGCCTGTATAGAAGATAAGGAAGTAATCTTCCTTCCTACATATGGAGCAGAACAGCGCGGCGGCACGGCGAACTGTACTGTCATTATCAGCGATGAACCGATAGGCTCGGCAAATGTGGACAAATTTGATATTGTTGTCGCGATGAATGAACCTTCTTTTGAAAAATATAAAAACGCATTAAATCCAGAAGGAACCCTGATTGTAAACAGTGACTTTGTCTCTTCTGTACAGGAGACGTACCGGCAGATTGCCGTGCCGGCGGAACAGCTGGCAGCTCAGGCGGGCTCACTGAAAACGATCAATATGATCATGCTGGGGGTGCTGGCAAAGGTCAGCGGCGTCATCACCCTGGAAGGGTTAAGCGGGGCGGTACAGAAGAAACTGGCGAAAAAAGCGGAAATGCTGGAATGGAACATCAAGGCGATTCAGAGCGGTTTCTCCTATGTTGACTGAAAGAGGGATGTGAAATGTATTACAAAAATTTTCAGGAGTTCAATCAAAAGATACTGAGGCATGGAAAGGCCATAAAGATGGCAGTGGTCTGCGCAGATGACGTACACAGTGTTGACGGGGCTATGCTTGGGGCAGCCAGCGGACTGATTGAACCCATCCTGATTGGAAACAGAAACAAGATTGAACCAATCTTAGAACAGCATGGATATGAGCAAAGACCGCAGATAATCCATGCAGAAAGCAAAGAAGACGCGCTGGAGGCATTTGTGAAATTAAATCAGGAGTGTACGCTGGGAGCTGTCATGAAAGGGCTGATCGAGACTCCCCTTCTGATGAAAACGATCCTGAAAAAGGAAAACGGACTGAGGACGGAAAGATACATGTCACATTTCGCTCTTTTTGAGATCCCCGGCTATCACAAATTGATGGGAATTACGGATATTGCGCTGGCGATTCAGCCTTCGTTTGAAGAGAAAATTTCTATTATAAAAAATGCAGTGGATTACATGAATCAAATCGGAATCTCTCCGGTGAAGACAGCAGTTTTGACCGCCTTTGAAAAGGTAAATCCAAAGATGCAGGATACTGTGGACGCAGAAAAACTGACGGAAATGTACCGGCAGGGAGAGTTCCCAAACGCGATCATTGAAGGTCCGATCTCTTATGACATCATGTGGTCGGACGAAGCGGCGCGCGTGAAACAGACGGATTCGAAGATCGCAGGAGACACGGATCTGCTGGTGATGCCCAATCTGACAAGCGGCAATTTTCTCGCGAAAGCTTTGGGACTTACCATGGGGGCAAAATCTGCAGGGATCGTATTGGGCGCAAAAATCCCAATCGTCATGGTCTCACGGTCGTCAGATGAGGAAGTGAAGCTTCAGTCCATCGCGATGGCATGTGCTGCTGCGATGAAAGAGGGATAGAATATGAACAATAGGGAGAAAGAAAAAATTCTTGTGATTAATCCAGGGTCTACCAGTACTAAAATTGCGCTGTATGAGAATCAGAAACAAGTGCTGAACCATACCTTTCACTATACAGCCGAACAGCTTTCTGCATATAAAGGAATCATGGAACAATTTCCCATGCGGTGCAGAGAGATCGAGAACCTCCTGACAGAAGAAGGGGTTGACCTGGAAGATTTCTCTGCGGTAGCGGGAAGGGGCGGCGCACTGCCTCCCCTGAAAAGCGGAGCATATGAAGTAAACAAAGGCATGCTCGATTATATGAGAAATCTGAAAGTTGGTACCCATGCTTCAAGTCTGGGGGCGTTTTTGGCGGATTATTTTGCAGGAAGAGCAGGGGTAAAAGCGTACATTTATGACGGGCCGACTGTATATGAGATGACAGAAGTGGCTCAGCTGACAGGAATAAAAGGACTTTACAGGAAAACCTCTGTCCATGTACTAAATATGAGAGCAGCTGTAAGGAAGGCGGCAGAATCCCTGCAAAAGGCGATCCAGGATGTAAACATGGTAGGCGTGCATCTGGGCGGCGGAATCACATTGGCGGCCTTCCAGAAGGGACGCATGGTAGACGCACTGAATGATTCAGAAGGCCCTATGGCGCCGGAACGTGCCGGGCGGATGCCGTCTACGGACTTCCTGAAATATTATTCCAGGAGCGGACTGGATATTGTGGAAATGGACAGGATTCTCCGGGGAGGCGGAGGACTGACCTCCTGGCTGAATACGAACAGTGCCCTGGAAGTAGAACGGAGGATTGAGGAAGGCGATCAAGAGGCAGCACTGGTCTATGATGCAATGTGTTACCAGGTGTCGAAATGTATCGGAGAAATGGCGGTAGCGCTTGACGGTGTGAAAGACGCGATCGTAATTACGGGCAGCATAGCCAACTCGCAATATGTCACAGAATCGATACGGAAAAGGGTAGAATTCATTGCGCCGGTCATTCTTGTGCCGGGAGAGAATGAAATGGATGCGCTGGCAGCAGGCGTATCCAGGGTCCTGAGAGGTGAGGAGCAGGTCCACCTCTTTCAATAAAGCAGCATAGCGTCAGTGTGCAGGGGCAGCACGGTCTCTTGTACACTGACGCTGCCATTGATAAAACGATAGCCGGGGAAAAGACTTCCCCGGCTAAAAAAATAAATGGAAGCAATGGGGCTCGAACCCATGACCTCTCGCGTGTGAGGCGAACGCTCATCCCAGCTGAGCTATGCTTCCATGCCAATTATTATATCACTCCTGACAGAAAATGCAAGGCAAAAATGATTGCCTTGCATCTGAACGGTTATTCTGAATATTTGCGAAAGATATGCCGCAGCATGAATACAGCGCATGTGGCGAGAACGAATTCTGCCACGGACTGGGCGGAGGCGAGTCCGTAGAGCGGGAAAAGCCAGTTTAAGATAAACAGCGCCGGAATTTCGAGCACGATCTTACGCATGACGGCAAAGACCAGTGCGTATTTTCCAAGGCCGAGGGCCTGGAATACGCCCACAGCGAGGAAATCCACGCACAGAAACATCAGTCCGACGGAGAATCCTTTCAAGAATCTTCCGCCATAAGCAATGATAGATTCATTCTGCATGAACAGGCTGATCAGCAGATCCGATCCGGTAAAGTACAGTATGGTTACCACGGCCAGCACAGGGAGCATAATCTTCAGCGCGAAAAGGATGGTATCCTTCATCCGTTTCCGGTTGCCGGAGGCAAAGTTATAGCTGATCAGGGGCATGGTTCCCTGGGAGAATCCAAGTGTGACCTGCATGGGGACCATGTAAATCTTATAAGCGATTCCCATGGCAGCCACAGCGTCAGCTCCGTAGGCGGAGGTGAAATTGTTGAGGATTGTCATACCGGTTACATTCAGCAGATTCTGGATCGACGCGGGAATGCCCACACCGCAGATTTCCATGATGATGCGCTTCTTCAAACGGAATCGGCGGGGATTGATGCAGACGAACGTATTTCCTCTCTTAATATAAAGAAGAATGAGGAAATACAGGCAGGCAGTGCAGTTCGACAGAAACGTCGCGAGCCCGGCACCGGCTGCGCCCATATTAAGCCCCCAGGGGAGGATGAAAAACGGATCCAGGATCATATTGAGAATACATCCGCTCATTGTGCCGATGCTGGCGTGCATGGCGGCTCCTTCTGAGCGGACCAGGTATGCCATGACGACGTTGAGGATGGCAGGTGCCGCACCTAAGAATACGGTCCAGAACATATAGCCCTGGGTGGCATCCCAGGTTGTCTGGTCTGTGCCGATCAGGGTGAGCAGCGGGGAGCGGAACAATGAGCAGAGAACTCCAAAGAGAACTCCGCAGACCAGGGAACACCAGAATCCGAAGGCTGAGCTTTCGGATACAGTGTCATAATCTTTTCTTCCGAGAGCCCGGCTCATCATACTGGATGTACCTACTCCGAACAGATTGTTGATTGCGTTGAAAGCGAGCATGACCGGAGCGGCCAGCGCCACAGCCGCATTCTCCACAGGGTTGTTCAGCATTCCGACGAAATATGTGTCGGCCATGTTATAGATAACCATAACAAGGGAACTGAATACCATGGGGATTGAGAGTTTGGCTACGGCAGAAGGAATCGGCGTTTTTTCAAACAACAGTGTTTTTTCGTTTTCTTCCATAGAATTGATTTCCTCCTTTGACTTTCGGACTGTCATCTGTTTCGGACGGTCATCTGTGCAAGTAAAACCGCGCAGGAAGTTCGGAGCAGTGCGTCTGGATCGTCTGCACTGGAAAGCACTGAAATTCCTGCGGATAGAAAAAATCCCGTAACCCTTCGGTTACGGGATAGATGCGGAAGAGGAGACTTGAACTCCCACAGGATAAAACTCCCACTAGAACCTGAATCTAGCGCGTCTGCCATTCCGCCACTTCCGCTCGACAAAAAGTATTCTAGCACAAGAAAATTCATTTGTAAACCCCAAATTTCTTGTTTTAAATAAGTCAGACAAAGGAATGGAAAAATAAAAATAAACTGTATATTCTGTGTTACAGTTCACACCGTATCCAGAGACAGGAAAATTCAGCGTCATACTTGCATGTAAGAGGTATTTTCCTGTCTCTGGATACGGATGCGAACTGTAACTATTCCGTACGGGAAATCCATGACATGAGACCAGAAGGGTGATATAATGGAGAAGCCCAGCGGCGGTGTGCAGAGCGCAGGATCAGTGCTGAAGGCAGAACAATCATAGAGATGAAGAGGGACAGGAGTTCATTTATGAGGATCAGAGACTACAGACCAGAAGACTGCCGGGAGATGGCGGAACTTTTCTATCATACAGTCCACGCCGTCAATGCGGCGGATTATACGGAGGAGCAGCTGAATGCCTGGGCGGACGGAAATGTAGATATACAGGCCTGGGACCGGTCTTTTCGGGAGCACAGGACCTGCGTGGCGGTGGAAGAGACAGGGCGCGGGGAAATGATCGTGGGATTTGCCGATCTGGACAGTACGGGGTATCTGGACCGGCTGTATGTACACAAAGATTTCCAAAGGCAGGGGATTGCCGCTGCTTTATGCGACCGGCTGGAGAAGACCGTGGATGGGAAGCAGGTTGTCACCCATGCCTCGATCACGGCAAGGCCTTTTTTCGAGAAGAGAGGATACCGCACAGTCAGAGAACAGCAGGTAGAGAGAAAAGGGATTCTGCTCACCAATTACGTTATGGCAAAGGAGGGCCGGAAGCCTATTGCTTTTTAAAAGAAATTGTGTGATAATACAACTTAATTAAATAGAATGACAGGTGTCAGATAAGGAACAGCAATTCCTTGATCTGGTGAAAAGGGAAACAGGTGAGAATCCTGTACGAACTCGTCACTGTATTTAGGGAGCACGGCCATATGTCACTGGGAAACCGGGAAGGCGGCATGGTGCGATGATCTATAAGCCAGGAGACCTGCCTGTCATTGTACGGGAATTGATTCCAGACCACGAGTAATTGGTTGTACAGAAGAGAAGCGCTGAGGGAAACACTCTGGCTTTTATTTTGCAGTCCATTTACATTTATGTAAATGGCTTTTTTTGTAGTACCTTAAGCTGCGGCAGCTGCGAATGGTTGTGGAGATTCCCCATATTTAATACAAAATCAAATGGAGGAAAACGAGATGAGAAAGAAATTCGCAGCAACTTTATTTACGGCAATACTTATGGGGGCTGTTCTTCTTGCGGGATGCGGGGAGAAGACGCCGGATGCGGAAACAGGGACAGAAACAGAAGAGAACTCCGGGAAAGATGAGGCAGAGATCAATCAGGAAGCGGCAGATAACGTAGCGGCTTTGATCGACGCGATCTATGTGCAGCAGAGAACAGAGGATACAGATGCACAGTGTACGGCAGCTAAGGAAGCCTGGGATGCTCTGACAGATGAGCAGAAAGCACTGGTAGAAGGCGAAGAAGCGTCTCCGGATTATTTCGGGTTAGACACTGGCGACGCATCAAAGGATGATCCCCGGAACCAGGATGAGATCGGGGAAAATGAGCTGCTGGTCGTCAGCTTCGGAACTTCCTATAATGACAGCCGTACAGAAGACATTAAAGGGATAGAAGACGCCCTGCAGGAGGCCTATCCGGACTGGTCGGTGAGAAGAGCGTTTACGGCTCAGATTATCATCAATCATGTACAGGCCCGCGACGGTGAAAAGATTGACAATATGCAGCAGGCGTTAGAACGTGCCGTAGACAACGGAGTGAAAAATCTGATCGTACAGCCCACTCATTTAATGCACGGCGCAGAGTACGACGAATTAATAGAGACATTAGACGAATATAGAGATGAGTTTGAGACTGTTAAGGTTGCAGAGCCGCTGCTTGGTGAAGTGGGGGCTGATGCGACGGTCATCAACGAGGACAAAAAGGCAGTTGCCGAGGCGATTACAGCAGAGGCAGTGAATGACGCGGGATATGACAGCCTGCAGGCGGCGAAAGAAGACGGGGTGGCATATGTATTTTTAGGACATGGCACATTCCATACAGCGAAAGTATCCTACACACAGATGCAGAATCAGATGGCACAGCTTGGCTATGACAATGTATTTATCGGGACCGTAGAAGGAGATCCGGAAGAGACTTCCTGTGAAGCAGTGATCGAGGCAGTGGCGGAAGCCGGATATCAGAAAGTAATACTTCGGCCTCTGATGGTAGTAGCCGGCGATCATGCGAACAACGACATGGCCGGAGAGGAAGAAGATTCTTGGAAGAGCATGTTTGCCGCGTCCGGCAAGTTTGACAGTGTGGATGCACAGATAAAAGGACTCGGAAGCATCCCGGCAATTCAGGAACTTTATATCGCACATACAGCAGCAGTGATCAACGAGTAACAGAAAGGCATTGTAAGTTAGAATGAAGAAAAAATTTGGTGTTTTATTATGTGCCGTACTGACAGCAGTTATGATGGCTGGCGGATGCGGCACAGGAAACAGCAGTACAGACGATGAAAAGTCCAAGGAAGAGACGCTCTCGGCAGAAGAAAGTCAGAGTTCAGAAGAAAAGTCATCGCTGGAGGACGGGGTATATACCGTGGATTTTGATACAGACAGCAGTATGTTTCATGTGAGCGAAGCCTGTGACGGAAAGGGAACGCTGACTGTTACAGATGGAGAAATGATGCTTCATATTTCTCTTGCTTCCAAGAATATTACCAATCTGTTCCCAGGGCTGGCAGAAGATGCGGAGAAAGAAGGAGCGGAGCTTCTGCAGCCCACAATCGATACGGTTACATACTCTGACGGACTGTCAGAAGAAGTATATGGGTTTGATGTCCCTGTGCCGGCGTTGGACGAGGAATTTGATCTGGCGCTGATCGGAACGAAAGGAAAGTGGTATGACCATAAGGTCAGCGTTTCAAATCCGGTCAAGGAAGAAAGCAATGGCGGGCAGGCCGAGAATCCCAATGAACCGGCTTCTGTGGAACTGGAAGACGGCGAATATCAGATTGATGTGGCTTTGGAAGGCGGAAGCGGAAGAGCATCCGTATCTTCTCCGGCTGTGCTGATTGTAAAAGACGGAAAGGCGTATGCCCGTATCGAGTGGAGCAGTTCGAATTATGATTATATGAAGATCGAAAGTACGACATATGATCCGGTAAATACAGAAGGAAACTCCGTATTTGAACTTCCGGTCAGTGTATTTGACGAGGCGATCCCTGTTATTGCAGACACCGTGGCAATGGGAACGCCGCATGAGATTGAATACACATTGACGTTTGATTATGATTCAGTAGAAGAGGAATGAAAAGAATGGCAAAGAAAAGATGGAGCTTTCCTTTCTTTATTCTGATGCTTATGGTTTTATCGGTATCCTGTGGAAAGACACAGGATACCGATGAATTGACGGCAGAACATGAAATCAGTCCGTTATTGACTTATGACTGTGAAATGGAACTGGATTATGCAGAAGAATTTACAGTAGATTCTTATGACGGCGGCTATTCTCTGATTACGATATCAGACGGCAGCCGCTTTTTGGTTGTGCCGGAGAAGGCTCAGGTGCCGGAGAAGCTTGCAGAGGATATCGTGGTTCTGCAGCAGCCGGTCGATGAGATCTATCTGGCGGCAACGGCTGTGATGGACATGTTTGTCTCCATGGATGCCTTGGAGTGTATTGGCTTCTCCGGCACGAAGGAAGATGGATGGTATATTGACGAGGCAAGGGAGGCAATGGCATCAGGAGAGATCCTATATGCAGGGAAATATAATATGCCGGATTATGAGCAGATTTTAAATGCGGGATGCGGCCTTGCCATTGAATCTACAATGATTTTACATTCTCCGGAAGTGAAAGAAAAGTTAGAAGATTTTGGGATCCCGGTGCTCGTCGACCGATCCAGTTATGAGAATCATCCTCTGGGACGAACTGAGTGGGTGAAATTATACGGGGTACTGCTGGGGAAAGAACAGGAAGCAGAGGCTGCTTTCGACCTTCAAAAGGCTGCATTGGATTCTGTGATTGAAGAGGAAGGAACGGACAAAACAGTTGCATTTTTTTATATTACTTCGAATGGAACTGTAAACGTACGCAAATCAAAGGATTATGTACCGAAGATGATCGAATTAGCCGGCGGAAACTATATCTTTGCAGATCTGGGGGATGATACGGCCTCCTCCTCTGTAAATATGACAATGGAAGAATTCTATGCGGGAGCAAAAGATGCGGACTATTTGATCTATAATAGTACGATTGAGGGCGAGATCTATTCTGTGGAAGAACTGCTGCAGAAAAGCTCTGTTCTCAAGGATTTTAAGGCTGTGGCAGATGGAAATGTGTTCTGCACAACGCAGAATTTCTATCAGGAGTCCATGCAGGCAGGAGAGTTCATCCTGGATATCCACGCAATGCTTATGACGGAGGAGAAAGCGGATGCAGCGTTTACCTATCTATACAGGCTGGAATAAGAGAAAGAAATATACGCTGCTTTTCGCAGGCCTTACGGTGCTGGCAGTTGTTTTGTTATTTTCCAATATCAGCATCGGAAGTGTCTCCGTTCCATTCACGGAAGTTCTGAAAAGTCTGACGGGAAAAAGCAGGGAATTAACATTTGACAATATTGTCTGGCAGATCCGGTTTCCACGGGCATTGGCAGCGGCGATCCTGGGCGGCGCGCTGGCATTGTCCGGCTATTTATTGCAGACCTTTTTTCATAATCCGATTGCCGGTCCCTTTGTGCTGGGGATTTCTTCGGGAGCGAAGCTGGCGGTAGCTCTGATTATGGTTTTTTTACTTAGAAACGCCATAGAAATCAGTTCTCTTCTGCTGATTTTGGCAGCATTTGCGGGAGCGATGCTTTCGATGGGGTTCGTACTGCTGATCTCAAGAAAGCTGCGTCAGACGGCAATGCTTGTGGTCAGCGGGATTATGATCGGATATATCTGCTCAGCGATTACTGATTTGGTTGTGACGTTTGCGGACGACTCCGATATCGTCAATCTGCATAATTGGTCCATGGGCAGTTTCTCCGGAATTTCCTGGGACAATGTGGCAGTGATGGCGGTTGTCGTATTGCTGACTTCCGGCCTTGTCTTTCTGATGTCCAAGCCAATTGCGGCTTATCAGATGGGGGAAGTGTATGCGGAAAGTATGGGGGTCAACATTCGTTCTTTCCGCATTGCGCTGGTGCTGCTGTCCAGTGTCCTTTCTGCCTGTGTGACAGCATTTGCGGGTCCGGTGTCCTTCGTGGGGATTGCAGTTCCGCAGATTGTGAAAAGAATGTTCCATACCATGAAGCCGATGATCCTGATCCCGGCCTGCTTTTTAGGGGGAGCGGCATGGTGTCTGTTCTGTGACCTTCTGGCGCGCACCCTGTTTGCGCCGACGGAACTTTCGATCAGTACAGTGACAGCGATTTTCGGGGTGCCGGTAGTAATTTATGTAATGATACATCAGAAAAAGGAGAACCTGAATTAATATGCAGAATTACTTTTTTCGCACCAATAATATGACCGTCGGTTATGATGGGGTTCCTCTGATTAAAGAGATTGAAATCAAACTGAAACAAGGAGAAATTCTGACGCTGATTGGGCCGAATGGGGCAGGGAAGTCAACCATTCTAAAAAGCATCATGGGACAGCTGGCTCTGCTTGCCGGCACAGTTCTGGTCGAGGACTGCAGGCTGGACGGAATCTCAGAGAAAGAACGGGCGAAGAAAGTATCTGTTGTGCTGACAGAGCGGATCCATCCGGACATGATGACCTGTGCGGACGTCGTCGAGATGGGCAGATATCCATACACAGGACGGCTGGGAATTCTGTCAGAACAAGACCGTATCAAAGTGCGGGAGACAATGGAGCTGGTACAGATTACAGATTTGGCAGAGAAAGAGTTCTTAACCCTCAGCGACGGGCAGAGACAGCGGGTGATGCTCGCAAAGGCGATCGCTCAGGAGCCGGAGATTCTGGTGCTGGATGAACCGACGTCCTATTTAGATATCCGCTATAAGCTGGAATTCTTATCGGTGCTTCAGGAACTGACGAAAAAGAAGAAACTGACAGTGATCATGTCCCTGCACGAGATCGATATGGCAGAACGGATCTCCGATAAAATTCTATGTGTAAAAGGAGAATTTATCGAACGGTTTGGAACACCGGAGACCGTTTTCGTACCGGGATATATTCACGAGCTGTACGGAATCAGAACGGGTACGTTTGACGAGCGCTCCGGCAGTCTGGAACTGCCGGCAGTGACAGGAGAGGCAGAGGTATTCGTGATCGCGGGAAACGGAAGCGGGGCAAAAGTATTCCGCAGATTACAGAGAGAAGGGATTCCATTTGTGGCCGGAATTCTGTGGGAAAACGACAGGGATACTTCTGCCGCAGAAGCGCTTGCCGCGAAGGTGATAAAGGAAGATGCTTTCTGCAGGATCAAGGCAGAGAAGGTGGAAGAAGCGAAACGGGAAATTGACCGATGCCGGTCCGTGATCTGTACGCTTTCACATTTTGGAGAGTGGAATCTGGAAAACAAGGAACTGCTGGAATATGCACAGGAAAAAGGAAAACTATGCAGGACTGCAGATTGGGAGAAGGAGTGAGAGATTCAGATGCCGAAAGTAATTATGGTACAGGGAACCATGTCGAATGCCGGAAAAAGTCTGATATGCGCGGGGCTTTGCCGGATTTTTGCCCAGGATGGATATCGGGCGGTGCCGTTCAAGTCTCAGAACATGGCTCTTAATTCTTACATTACGGAGGAAGGGCTGGAGATGGGACGGGCACAGGTGATGCAGGCAGAAGCCGCAAAAGTAACGCCGCTGGTGTGCATGAATCCCATTCTGTTAAAGCCTACGACCGATATGGGAACCCAGGTAATTGTAAACGGCGAAGTTCTTGGAAATATGTCTGCAAAAGACTATTTTCAATATAAAAAGAATCTGATTCCGGAGATTGAGAAAGCTTTCCGGAAACTGCAGTCACTGGCAGATATCATTGTGATTGAAGGTGCAGGGA
This sequence comes from uncultured Eubacteriales bacterium, assembly GCA_949283695.1. Taxonomy (GTDB): domain Bacteria; phylum Bacillota; class Clostridia; order Lachnospirales; family Lachnospiraceae; genus Mediterraneibacter. The sequence goes on from CASDTX010000025.1 coordinate 65,323, forward strand.
GTCCGGCGGAAATCAATCTGAAAGAAAATGATATTGTAAATATGGGACTGGCGGAACTTGTGGACGCTCCGGTGCTTTTGGCAGGGGACATTGACAGAGGCGGTGTATTTGCGCAGCTTCTGGGTACACTGATGCTCCTGGAACCGAAGGAAAAGGAGCGGGTCAAAGGACTGATTATCAATAAATTTCGGGGAGATAAAACGATCCTGGATCCGGGAATTGCCATGATAGAAGAACTGGGGAAGGTTCCGGTGGCAGGAGTTGTACCTTATATGCAGATCTCATTAGAAGATGAAGACAGCCTGACCCCGCGGTTTGAGAAACGAGAGAGAGGGACGATTGATTTAGCAGTAATACGTTATCCGAGAATCTCTAATTTTACAGATTTTTATGTGTTCGAACAAGACGAGAATCTTGCGGTCCGATATGTGACATCGGCCGCAGAACTTGGAGATCCGGATCTGATCATCCTGCCGGGAACGAAAAACACAATGGGGGATTTGAAATGGCTGAGGGAAAGCGGCCTGGAGGCGGCGATTAAGAAGAAGTCACAGGAAACGATTGTCTTTGGCATCTGCGGCGGTTATCAGATGCTGGGGAAGAAGATCGCGGATCCGCAGGGGGTAGAAGAAGGGGGAACCCTCCGGGGAATGGAGCTTCTGCCGATTGAAACAGTTTTGAAACAGGAAAAGGTCAGAGTTCAGAAAAGAGCCGTGCTGCATGAAGTACAGGGAACCCTTTCCTGCCTGAATGAGAAAGAAGTCCGGGGATATGAGATTCATATGGGTGAGACGAACATTCTGAGAGACGGGGAGGCGGCACAGAAGGCGGCCGGCTCGGTCCTCCTCTCTGAGGGCAATGTGTACGGAACGTATCTTCACGGAATATTTGATGCGGAGGGAGTGGCGCCTGCTTTGATTCATATGCTGGCAGAGCGGAAAGGACTGCATTTTGATCATGCAGGTATGCTCTCCTACGCACAGTTTAAAGAAACGCAGTACGAGAAATTAGCAGATACTCTGCGGGAATATCTGGATATGGAATTTATCTACGGGATACTCAGAGAATCCCGCCTTGTATAGAGAAAATCACGCAGACAGATGAGTGCAGAGAAGGAAAAATTGGAAAGAGGCAGAACGGTCAGATGACAAGAGAAGAATTCGAGGCATTAAAAATAGAAAAACCGCCGCAGGAGATATTCAGCCAGATAAAATCAGAGTGGGACAATATGGCGAAACCATTGGACGGGATGGGAAGATTCGAAGAGCTGACGGCCCAGATCGGCGCGATCCTCGGCAGTGTGCACTTTGATATCCATAAAAAGGCAGTCGTCGTGATGTGTGCTGACAATGGAATTGTAGAAGAAGGCGTCAGCCAGTCCGGGCAGGAAGTGACATTCGCAGTATCGAGTGTTATGGGGAACTATCAAACCTCTGTGGGAAAGATGGCAAGAAGCATTGCTGCTGATATCATCCCGGTGGATGTGGGCATTCATTATAATGGAAAAATCCCGGGTCTGTTGGACAGAAAGATTGCGCCGGGGACGAAAAATTTCAGAAAGGAACCGGCCATGACAGAGGCGGAAACGCTCGCTGCCATTCAGACGGGAATCGAGCTGGCGGCAGACTGCAGGCAGAAAGGGTATCACTTAATTGCTGCCGGAGAAATGGGGATCGGAAATACTACTACAAGCAGTGCCGTCGCGGCGGCTATGACAGGGTGCAGTGTGGAACTGACTGCCGGGCGCGGGGCCGGATTAAGCGATGCAGGACTGCAGAGGAAACAGCAGGTGATCAGAGAGGCATTGGAGAAGTATCAATTCAAACAAGAAGAGACTCTCCGCATCCTATCCACGGTGGGAGGATTTGACATTGCAGCCATGACGGGGCTGTACATCGGCGGCGCGCTCTGTCACTTGCCGGTGGTTCTGGACGGCGTGATCAGTACAGTCGCGGCATTGGCGGCAGAGCGGCTGAAGCCGGGAGTCCGGGAGTTTCTGATTCCCTCTCATAGAAGTAAAGAGCCTGCCGCAGAGCTGATGTTAAAGGAATTGAGGATGCAGCCCGTCATTGACGCATCGCTTGCGCTGGGGGAAGGAACCGGCGCGGTGATGATGTTCGGCCTGCTCGACCTGGCAATGGCACTTTATCAGAGCGGCACGTCGTTCTCTGAGATGGAGATCGAACCATATACAAGATTTGAATGAGATAAGAGGGACAGGCAATGGTGACGTTGATTATTGGCGGAAGCAGCAGCGGAAAATCCGCATATGCCGAACAACTGTTATATGAGAATTCAGATGCGAAAGCGAAATATTATCTTGCTGCCATGCAGGCTGCGGATGACGACGCGAGAAAAAGAGTGGAGCGTCATAAGAAACTTCGGCGGGGCAAAGGCTTTCTGACCATTGAGCAGCCCAGGGATGTGGATCAGGCGGTACGGCAGATGGAAGGTGCTGAATATGCAGTCTTACTCGAGTGTATGTCGAACCTGACAGCCAACGAAATGTTTGGGGAACAGATGCGTTCCGCAGAAGAGACGGCAGAAAAGATCCTGGCAGATCTTGCCAGGCTTCGGGCAGAGGTCAGAGATCTGATCATTGTGACAAACAATGTTTTTGAGGATGGGATTCTCTATGACAGCAGTACGATGGAATATCTGAAAGCACTGGGGGAAATCAACCAAAGACTTGCTAGGGAAGCTGAGAAGGTGGTGGAGGTAGTCGTCGGCATTCCCATAGTGATCAAAGAGGGGAGCGACAGAAGATGAGGCTTATGAAATCATGTGCAATCGCTTTTTCCCTATATTCGAGAATTCCGATGCCGCAGTTTCAGTGGAAGAAAGAGGAGATGAAATATGTTCTGTGCTTCTTTCCGTGGATTGGAGCGGTCATCGGTCTGTGCGTGGCCGGCTGGGCCTGGCTCTGCCGGACATTTCAGATTGGCAGCACTGCTTATGTGCTGATCGGGACAGCACTGCCGATTCTCCTTACAGGTGGGTTTCATGTGGACGGCTTTATGGATACCATGGATGCCCTACATTCCTATCAGAGCAGGGAGCGGAAGCTGGAGATCTTGAAAGATTCCCATATTGGCGCATTTTCCGTGATTATGCTCCTTCTGTATTATCTGATTTATCTGGCAGCGTTCTCGGGGATTCAGAGTGAAAAGGCACTGGTCATGGTTGGGATGGGATTTGTTCTTTCAAGATGTCTCAGCGGGATCGGAGTGGTGACACTGCGCCCGGCGAAAGAAGATGGTCTGCTTAGAAGCTGTTCGGACAGTGCGGAGAAGAAGGGCGTGCTTGCGGCACTTATTGTGCAGCTTGTGCTGTGCTGCGCGGGGATGCTGGCATGGTCCTGGCGTATGGGGATCCTGGTACTGGCGGGCGCGGCAGGCAGCTTCCTGTACTATCGCTGCCGCAGTTATAAAGAGTTTGGCGGAATTACAGGAGATACAGCAGGATATTTTCTGCTGCTCTGCGAGGCGGCTGTTGTAATTGCCGCGGCATTGGGAGGGAAATGTTAATGGAATTGTATATCGGCGGCTGCGCCCAAGGAAAATTAGAATATGTTCTGCGGACCCATCAGGGAGAACCGTTGGAGGTGATTGATGGAGGCAGCGTCGGGGAGCCGGCAGGTACTCCGGGGAACAAAGTTGTTTTTCATCATTTCCATCTGTGGGTCAAGAAACTGCTGGAAGAGAACAAAGATCCGAGGCAGCAGACAGAACAATTGATAAAGCAGCATGACAGCTGCATCATTATCAGCGACGAGGTCGGGAATGGAATCGTGCCCATGGAACAGAAGGAGAGAGACTACAGAGAGGAACTGGGGCGTATTCAGATCGAGCTGGCAGCAAAAGCAGAAAGGGTAGAACGTGTAGTATGCGGAATCGGACAGCGGCTCAAATAACAGCCGAGACAGTGGACGCCATGGAAGTGGAACTGATGCTGATCCGCCATGGCGCGGCGAAGTCAAACTTGGAACACCGATATTTGGGATTCACAGACGAGCCGTTGGCGGAGGAAGGACGGGAGCAGTTACAGAGAAGAAAAGAAGAAGGCGTGTATGGAACGCCGCAGGGGTTATATGTCAGCCCCATGCTTCGGTGCCGGCAGACTGCCGCAATCCTTTTCCCCTCCCTGGAATCCCAATGCATCCCGGAATGGACGGAAATCGATTTTGGGCTTTTCGAGGGGAAGACCTATCAGGAGCTCAGCGGGAATCAGGCATATCAGGCCTGGATCGAGAGCGGAGGAACCCTGCCGTTCCCGGAGGGAGAAGGGCAGGAGGAGTTCAAACGCCGGGTCAGGAAAGGATTTGCCGCGCTGCTGTCTTCCCTGCAGAAGCCGGAGCAAAGGGATTCGAAAATAAAAATCGCCGCAGTGGTTCACGGCGGAACGATTATGGCACTGTGCAGCACCTTGTTTGAGGGGGACTATTTTGATTATCAGATCAAGTGCGGGGAAGGCTTTCTGTGCCGTTTCTTATATGTGAACGAAACGATAAAAACTTTGGAGTTGAGACGATTGTGTTAATGTATCATATGACGGCGTTCCTTGCGGGATTTCTTCTGGATCTGCTGTTCGGGGATCCGGCCTGGCTTCCCCATCCGGTGCGCCTGATCGGATGGCTGATTACGAAATTAGAACATCTGCTGTACCGTGACAGCGCCCCCCTGCTTCGGGGCAGTATTTTGACGGGATTGGTTTTGATTTGCACCGGGGCGGTATCAGGCGGAGTCTTGCTGGGCGCGTATGCGCTCAGCCCCATTGTGGGAGTCGTGGCGGAAACTGTCATGACCTATCAGATCCTGGCTGTGAAATGTCTGAAAGCAGAGAGTATGAAAGTTTATGACAGGCTGGTAAATGGGACGCTGGAAGAAGCCAGAAGAGCGGTTTCTATGATTGTCGGCAGAGATACCGCATGTCTTGATGAGGCAGGGGTGACAAAAGCAGCAGTCGAAACGGTCGCGGAGAATACTTCGGATGGGGTGGTTGCCCCCATGATTTATCTGGCGGTCGGCGGACCGATTTTGGGATTTGTATATAAAGCAGTCAACACGATGGATTCGATGATCGGATATAAAAATGACCGCTACCGGTATTTTGGGCGGACAGCGGCAAAGCTGGATGACGCGGTGAACTACATACCATCCAGAATCAGCGCATGGCTGATGATTCTGTCTGCCTTTCTCTTGGGGAAGGATTTTGACGGGAGGAGGGCCTACCGGATCTTCCGCAGAGACAGCCGGAAGCATGCAAGCCCGAATTCCGCACAGACGGAATCCGTGTGCGCAGGAGCATTGGGAGTGCGGCTGGCAGGCGATGCCAGCTATTTTGGGCAAGTGGTGCGAAAACCTTATATCGGATCTGAGTGCAGACCGATACAGCCGGCAGATATTAAGCGTGCGAACCAGCTGTTATATCTGACGGCAGGACTCTGTGAGGGGGCCTGTCTGATCCTCTTATGGATCGCAGGGTGTGTCCTTTGACGGAATGAATTTCGAATCAGGAAATGAGTTTCGAATCAGCAAATGAATTTTGAATCAGGAAATGAGGTGGCTGAATGCATGGCGGAGATATCTATCGAAATCAGGTGCGGGTGGATTTTTCTGTGAATGTGAATCCTCAGGGGATACCGGAGCGGGTGCGGAAGGCGCTGGCTGAGGCAGCGGAAGTGTGTGCGTCTTATCCGGATATCCGGTACGAAGAATTAAAGCAGGCAATTCATACAATGACGGGGGCGGCGAAAGACAGGATCTTATGCGGCAATGGGGCTTCGGAACTTTTCCTGGCAGTCGTGCACGCCACAGAGCCGAAGAAAATCATGATCCCGGTTCCGTCTTTTCAGGGGTATGAGAAAGCGGCAGAGGCCGTCCATGCAGACGTAGTTTATTATGAAATGCGAAAAGAAACAGGATTTTGTCTGGAAGAGGGGATTTTGGAGCATTTAACGGAGGAAATCGACCTGCTGTTTCTCGCGAATCCCAGCAATCCCGTGGGGAATCGGATCGCGACGGAACTGTTGGAGCAGATCCTCCGGCATTGTCTGCAAAGGAGGATCCTCGTCGTTCTGGACGAATGCTTTATCGAGTTTACAGACCGCTGGGAACGCCATACCTATCTGCAGAGAGTGGGAGAATTCCCCAACTTAATCGTGATACGTGCGTTTACGAAGATCTTTGCCGTCCCGGGGGTACGGCTTGGCTATCTGGTGTGCGGGAATCCATTGCTGCTGAAGAGAATAGAAGAACAGCTTCCGGAATGGAACCTGTCTGTATTCGCGCAAAAGGCAGGGGCGGCAGCGGCAAAAGAAACCGAGTACCGCAGAAAAAGTGCCGGACAGGTGAGAACAGAACGAGAATATCTCATGCGGGGACTGCAGAATCTGGGGATCACGGTCTATCCTGCAGAGGCAAATTATCTGCTTCTCTATACCCCATATCCCCTTTATGAGGAATTATTAAAGCGGGGAATCCTGATTCGGGACTGCAGCAGCTACCGGGGGCTGTCGAAAGGATATTATCGTGTGGCAGTGAAGCAGCGAGAAGAAAATGAGATGCTGCTTGCAGAGATAGGAGAGATTGTATGCAGATAAGTTATGATAAGCCAAATGAGATTGAGAAAAAGAGCTTCGCCATCATTGAAGAAGAACTGCGGCACAGAGGAATCACACTTCCGAAGGATCAGGAGATGGTCACAAAGCGGGTCATCCATACGACGGCGGACTTTGAGTATACGGACACCCTGCGGTTTTCAGAGCATGCGGTGGAGACTGCCAAGAATCTGATCCTGCAGGGGGCAGATATCGTGACAGATACCAATATGGCGCTGGCGGGAATCAACAAAGCAATGCTGGCACGTTTTGGCGGCGAAGCGCATTGCTACATGGCGGAGAACGAAGTGAAGAAACTGGCAGAGGAACGCCAGACGACAAGGGCGGCTGTCAGCATGGAATTTGCGGCAAGACTGCAGAAACCGGTTATATTTGCGATCGGAAATGCACCGACGGCATTGATGAAGTTATATGAAATGATGCAGAAACGGGAGTTCCTGCCCGCGTTTATCATCGGGGTTCCGGTTGGGTTTGTCAACGTAGAGGCAGCCAAAGAACTGATTCTGGGGGAGAAAGTCCCGTACATTGTGAATCAGGGCAGAAAGGGCGGAAGCAATGTGGCGGCAGCGATCTGCAATGCCATTCTTTATGAATTAGGAAGAGCGCGTCATGAGTAAGAAGTTACGGTATGGCTTCACGACGGGGAGCTGTGCGGCAGCAGCGGCAAAAGCAGCTGCTTACATGCTGCTGACCGGAAAGGAAAAGACAGAGATTACGATTCAGACGCCCAAAGGAATTCTGTATCACGCGAAGATCTGTGATATTGTGCGGGCGGAACAGGAAGTGTCCTGCGCCGTGGAAAAAGACGGCGGCGATGATCCAGATGTGACTACGGGGGCTCTCGTCTATGCCAAGGTTTCCATTGCAGGAAAAAGGCGGAAAGAGGAGGAGCTGCAGATCTGGATCGACGGCGGCACAGGTGTGGGACGTGTGACCCGGCCCGGGCTGGATCAGGCAGTGGGGAACGCAGCCATCAACCATGTGCCAAGGGAAATGATTACAAAAGAAGTGCGGGAAGTCTGCACGATGACCGATTTCCAAGGCGCGCTGTCTGTGCTTATTTCGGTTCCGGGAGGCGAGGCGCTGGCACAGAAGACCTTTAATCCCCGGCTTGGCATTGTCGGAGGGATTTCTATCCTGGGAACCACGGGGATCGTAGAGCCGATGAGTGAAAAGGCGCTGCTGGATACGATCTTGACAGAGCTGCGGCAGCGCAGGGCGCTGGGGGAGCGTGTGATTGCTGTTTCTCCGGGGAACTACGGCCTGGATTATATGAAACGGACCTTCGGATATGATTTGGATCAAAGTGTAAAATGCAGCAATTTTATCGGAAATACGATTGACCTGGCAGCGGAATGCGGATTTGAGAAATTGCTTTTGACCGGCCATATCGGCAAGCTGATCAAGCTGGCGGGCGGCATCATGAATACCCATTCCAAAGAAGGAGACTGCCGGATGGAACTTCTGGCGGCTTCTGCGCTGCTGGAAGGCGTTGAAGCAGAGAAGGTCCGCCGGATTCTGAACTGCGCAGTGACAGAGGAAGCCTTGGCAATCCTGAAAGAGACAGACCGGTTCACAGACGTTATGGACAGAATTATGGAGAAAATCAGTTTCTATCTACAGAAACGTGCCGCCGGGCGGATCCAGGCTGAGTGCATGATGTATTCGAATGAATATGGAGAACTGGCGTCGAGTTCCGGCGCAAAAGAAGTGTTAAGAGAAGTGATGACAGAAAGGAACAGGAGCTGAGATGATATATTTTGTAGGAGCGGGAACCGGAGCAGCGGATCTGATCACTGTGCGGGGAAAGCGTTATCTGGAGCAGGCAGATGTGATTATCTATGCAGGATCTCTGGTCAATAAAGAGCTGCTCTCTTATGCCAGAGAAGGATGCCGGATATACAACAGTGCAGAAATGACATTAGAGGAAGTGGCTGCGGTGATGCAGGAAGCAGAGCGGCAGCAGAAAATGACAGTGCGGCTGCATACAGGGGATCCGAGTATTTATGGAGCTGTGCGGGAACAAATGGACCTTCTGGATGATATGGGAATCCCCTATGAGAGCTGTCCCGGAGTCAGCGCATGTTTCGGCGCGGCGGCTGCTTTGAATCTGGAATATACGCTGCCGGGGATTTCCCAATCGCTGATTATTACCCGCATGGAGGGCAAAACGAAAGTCCCGCCCAAAGAGAGCATTGAAAGTTTCGCAGCTCATCAGGCATCCATGGCAGTCTATCTGAGCGCCGGGATGACAGAAGAGCTGGAGCGGCGGCTTCTGGCAGGCGGATACCGGGAAGATACGCCGGCGGCAATTGTCTATAAAGCGACATGGCCGGAAGAAGAAGCATATATATGTACTGTTTCTACTCTGGCACGGACCGCCAGAGAACACCACATTACGAAAACCGCACTCATACTGGTAGGGGAAGTCATCGCGCACCATGGATACGAACGTTCCAGATTATATGCGCCGGATTATGAGACAGGATTTCGGAAGAAGCGGCCTGGCGGAGGAGAAGAATGAAGATCAGTGTTATCAGTTTCACCAGGCAGGGAAGGCTGCTTGCGGAGAGAATAAAAAGCAGTCTGTCAGACCGGGAAGTAGACCTCTGCCACAAACCGGAGGAAGGCGTTGCCCTGTGGGCTGAAAAACAGTTTCGGGAGAACCGGGCGCTTGTCTTCATCGGTGCCTGCGGGATTGCAGTACGTGCCATTGCCCCGTGGGTAAAGGATAAGCTGTCTGACAGCCCAGTGTTGGTATTGGATGAGCAGGGGCGGTACGTGATCCCGATTTTATCCGGTCACGCAGGGGGAGCCAACGAACTGGCAGAACGAATCGCAGTCCGGATAAAGGCTGCGGCGGTCATTACCACGGCTACAGATATTCATGGAAAATTCGCAGTCGATCTCTTTGCGAAACGCAATCAATGCAGCATCCTGAATAAAGATGGGATCGCGAAAGTTTCTGCAAAGATTCTGCGGGGAGAAAGAGCGACCATCTCAATCGAAGACGGGGACCGGCGAGTGAATGCGGACCGGTCCCGGATTCCGGAGGAGTTAGAACTGATCCCTTATCCGCCGCGGCAGAAGGTGGATATTCTCGTTTCATCCGGGGCAGAAGAACCGGAGCTCTCAGAGCAGGCAGTCTTACGTCTGAAGCCAAAGGAATATATTCTCGGCGTCGGATGTAAAAAAGGGAAGTCCAAAGAAGAGATTGCTGCGTTGATCCAGAAGAATTTAACGAAACTGGGACTGCGTACTTCAGAGATCGCCGCGATTGCGTCTATTGAACGAAAGCGGGAGGAACCGGGAATCTGCCGGTGGGCACAGGAAAACAGGATCCCGTTTCGTGTATTCTCAGAAGAAGAGCTGCGATCCGTGCAGGGAATATTCCGGGAGTCTGCGTTTGTAGAACAGACAGTCGGAGTGGGGAATGTCTGTGAGAGAGCAGCGCTGGCAGCCTGTGAATCCGGAGGCGGGCTGATCCTTGAGAAACAGGCGGAAAACGGAATCACACTGGCGGTCGCGAAGAGAAAATGGAAGATAGAATGGAAGAAGGAACAAAGAGATGAAGCATAAAATCTATGTGGTCGGTCTGGGACCGGGGGAAGCGAACATGATGACCGCACAGGCGGCTAAAGTATTGGAAGAAAGCGATGTCATTGCCGGGTATCAGGGGTACCTGAAGCTATTAGGAGATCAATTCGCAGAGAAAGAATTGATCTCCACCATGATGCGGCAGGAAGTAGATCGATGCAGAATGGCTTATGAGAAAGCGATGGAGGGGAAGAACGTATCCTTAGTCTGCAGCGGGGATGCGGGAATCTACGGCATGGCGTCCTTGATGTACGAACTTTCACCGGAGTATCCGGACTGCGAGCTGGAGATCATACCCGGCATCACGGCGGCAAGCAGCGGGGCGGCGCTTCTGGGCGCTCCGATCAATCATGATTTCTGCGTCATCAGTTTGAGCGATCTGCTGACGCCGTGGGAACAGATCAGAAGGCGTCTGACCGCAGCCGTGGAAGGAGACTTCGCGATTGTGTTATATAATCCGGCCAGCCGCAAGAGGCCGGACTATCTGAAGCGGGCATGTGAGATACTGCTGGAAAAGGCAGAACCGTCAAGAGCCTGCGGATACGTGGAAAATATCGGCCGGGAAGGAACAAAGACCGAGGTCTGTTCTTTGATCGAACTTCGGGAAAAACCGGTCAATATGTTCACAACCGTTTTTATCGGGAATTCCCAGTCTGTAATATTGAATGGGAAACTGGTGACGAAACGAGGATATCGGATATGAAGCGGGTTCTGATTTTCTCAGGTACAACGGAGGGAAGGAAGCTGGCGGAAGGACTGGCAGAATCCGGGGTGCCGGCGGTTGTATGTGTGGCGACAGAATATGGGAAACAAGTGATGGACGAGCTTCCGGGCATTGCGCTGCACCAGGGCAGAATGGACGGGGAGGAAATCCGGGCGTTCATGGAACAAGAGCCATTCCTTGCGGCAGTGGATGCAACCCACCCATTCGCTGCGGAAGTATCGGAAAATATCAGGAAGAGTGCAGCCCTTCTGGGAGTCCCCTATCTGCGGCTGCAGCGAAATACGAAGCCGGATCTGGGTGCAGGGGCAAACCGGCTCTGCTTCTCCACGAACGAGCAGTGCAGGGACGCGTTATTACAGACAGAAGGGAATATTCTGCTGACCACCGGAAGCAAGGAATTAGCCGTCTACACCCGCGGAGGGGAACTGACAGAACGGCTCTATGTGCGGGTGCTTCCGAGCGAGGAGAGTATTGCTTTATGCCGGCAGCAGGGACTGGCGGGGAAGCAGATTATCGCTATGCAGGGACCTTTCTCAGAGGAGATGAATATGGCCCTGATTCGGCAGTATCAGATCCGCCATTTGGTAACAAAGGAAACGGGGCATACGGGCGGATTCGTGGAAAAAGCGTCCGCGGCAGAGAAGCTGGGGACTGCGCTTTACGTAATCGGAAATCCGGAAAAACAGGACGGATTATCCTTTGCAGAAGTGTGGGAAACACTGGAATCTATGACAGGAACGAAACTTCGGGAAGCAAAGACACTGCATATCTCGCTGGTCGGACTGGGAATGGGGAGCATGGACACCCTGACAGAAGGGGCAAAAGAGAAACTGAAAGAAGCGGATTGCTTATTCGGAGCGAAGCGTCTGCTCACCTGTATGGATCAGTGGAAGATCGGGAAGAAGGGGCAGAAGCGGTATCCGTATTATCTGGCAGAAGACATTCTTCCGCTGCTGGACGAGATGCGGGATGAGGGACAGACAGAAGCGGCGATTCTTTTCTCGGGAGACAGCGGATTTTACAGCGGCAGCCAGAAGCTTTATCAGAAACTGAAACAATGGAAACAAGAGCAAAGCCAGGAAATTTCCCTTCGGATTTATCCGGGAATCTCCTCCGTCTCCTACTTTGCAGCGGCCTGTGGAGTAAGCTGGCATGACGCAAAGATCATCAGCATTCACGGCAAAGGGCAGCGGAGGGAATGGGAATCAGAAGTGCTGGCAGCGGTGAGGTATGAGAAGAAAGTATTTCTCCTTGTTTCCGGCGTCAGAGATGTACAGGCGGTTGGAACCGTGCTCAAGGAAAACGGGATTGCCGGCTGCCAGGTCATGGTTGGCTATCAGCTGTCTTATCCGGAGGAAAAGGTTGTAGAGTGTACCCTGGATCAATGTGAACAGATGAAGGAAGAAGGACTGTATATTCTGGCTGTTTTTCGCCGGGAGTGCGAGAAACGCTATCTTGCGCCGCAGAAGAAGGACGCGGAGTTTATCCGCGGAAAGGTTCCCATGACGAAGGAGGAAATACGGGAGCTGGCAGTATGTAAACTGAAGCTGACGGAAGAGGCGGTCGTTTATGACATTGGGAGCGGCACGGGATCTGTGGCGGCAGAGATTGCGGAGCGGTCGGAACATATTCAAGTATATGGAGTGGAGCGGAACGAGGAAGCGGCTGAGCTGATCTCGCGCAATCAGAAGAAATTCCGCCTTCCGAACGTTGTGGTCATCAAAGGCAGGGCGCCGGAGTGCCTGGCAGCACTGCCAAGGCCGACCCATGCATTCATCGGCGGAAGCGGAGGCCGTCTGAAAGAGATCCTGGAAATGCTGTATCAGAAAAATCCTACAATGCGTATCGTAATCACAGCGGTCAGCCTGGAAACAGCCGGAGAAATCCTGGAAATGCTGAACCGCGTCCCGACAGAAAATGAAGAATTGATTCAGGTGCAGGTAAGCAGGGGGAGAAAGGCAGGTGCTTACCATCTGATGCAGGCGGAGAATCCGATCTATATCTGCAGTTTTGATTTTATGAAAAGAGAGTAGAAGTACGATGAAACAGAACATACCAGGGATTATGATTGCCGCAGTCAAGAGCGGCAGCGGAAAGACAACGGTTACTTGTGCCCTTCTGGAAGCACTGAACGCACGAGGACAGAAACCCTGTGCGTTTAAATGCGGGCCGGACTATATTGATCCGATGTTTCACAGAGAAGTACTGGGCGTTCCTTCTCAGAATCTGGACAGTTTTTTTGCGGGGGAGGAGCAGCTGCGCCATATTTATACGGAAAACCTGGACCAGGAAGGGATCTCGGTGGTGGAAGGCGTTATGGGACTTTATGACGGAATTGGAGGAATCCGGGAAGAAGGAAGCGCGTATCATGTGGCAGCTGTTTTGCAGCTGCCAATTCTGCTGGTTGCGGATGTGTATGGGATGGGGCGCTCCATTCTTCCGTTATTAGCAGGATTCCTTCAATACGATAAAGAAAAGCGCATCGCAGGCGTAATATTGAACAAGATATCCAAACAGTTCTATCAAAGCATCGCTCCTGTAATCGAAGAAGAGCTGCACCTTCCTGTACTGGGGTTCCTCCCGAAGAATCCGGTGTTTGCATTAGACAGCAGGTATCTGGGTCTGAAGCTGCCCGAAGAGATCGAGGGATTAAAACAGCAGATCCACCGTGCGGCAGAGATGATGGAAGAAACAGTGAATGTTGAGAAAATCATTGAGACAGCCAGGCGGGCAGGCGGGCTGCATATACAGAATCATTCCGCCCCGCCGTGCGCGCCTGCGGTGAAGCGGAGGGGCGCAGTCCGCATCGGAGTCGCCAGGGACGAAGCATTTTGTTTCTATTATGAAGCAAATCTAAAACTCCTGGAAAAAATGGGAGCAGAGCTCGTTTTCTTCTCCCCCCTGCATGAGAAAGAATTACCGTGCAGTCTGGATGGCATTCTGCTCGGGGGCGGCTATCCGGAGCTCTACGCAGAGCAATTGGAAAGAAACATCACCATGAAAACGTCGATCCGATCGGCAGTGGAAACGGGAATGCCATCTATCGCGGAGTGCGGCGGTTTCATGTATCTGCATGAGTCATTGGCGGACGCGGAGGGGACCCTTTACAGGATGTGCGGAATCCTGCCCGGGAAATGCTTCTACACAGGGAAGTTGGTACATTTTGGCTATATAGAGCTTGCGGAAAGAACGCCCTTGTTCTTAAAGGACGGATCCACAATCCGGGGACACGAATTTCACTATTATGACAGTGAGAATTATGGTGAAAGCTGTACGGCCCGAAAGCCTGTAACCGGGCGGAGCTGGAGCTGCGTGCACAGTGAAAAGAATCATTTCTGGGGGTTCCCGCATCTGTACTATCTCTCCAATCCGGGATTTGCAGAACACTTTATCCAAGAAGCAGAACGATTTCGAGCACGGAAGTCAAAAAAGCAGACACAGCAGCCTGGACGGATCCTTTTTGATTTGTGCAATCGAGAAGGCAGGCGTTACCGTTCACAGGAGCGCCATTCGTAAAACCGCACTGCGTGCAGTTATTTTCGAAACGATGTACTAGTATCGAATGTTGATATTTGATACAATGAAAGCGGCGTTATTCTCGGATAAAAAAGGGGGAACAGAAGATGATCATTGAAGGAAATCAGAAAGAACTCGATGCGATGAAAGAATTTCATAAAGGCAACCGGCAGGAGGGACTCAGACTGCAGGAAGAGTTTGCGGCGCAGTTCCGGGAAGAATACAGAGACAAGGATCACTGTCCGTGCAAGAAAGCATGCCGCTACCACGGCAACTGCAAAGAATGTGTGGCAATCCATCGGGCGCATCAGGAGCATGTGCCGAACTGTATGCGGCCCTTGCTCAATCAGAAGATTAAAATGCTGTCTGAACTGACCGAGCATTCCATTGCGGAAGAGATCGAACCGCCGAAGGAAATCCTGAGGAAAGAGTAGACGGCAGACAGGAGGCGGAAACAATGGATGGGATTACGATACGACGCGCCGCGGCGGAGGACGCACTGCGGTTGCTGGAAATCTACGCTTATTATGTGGAGAAAACGGCGATTTCTTTTGAATACGAAGTGCCGTCTTTAGAAGAGTTTGAAAACCGGATTCAGAATACATTGAAACGATACCCATATTTGTGCATTCTCCGGGACGGCGTCATCAAGGGATACGCTTATGCGGGGCCGTTTATTGAACGCGCTGCCTACGACTGGTCAGCAGAGACAACGATATACATTGCCCATGATGTCAGAAACCGAGGACTGGGAAGAATGATCTATGAAGCATTGGAGAAGGAACTGAAAGAAATGGGGATTCTGAATCTGTATGCCTGTATCGGCTATCCGGAGGCAGACGATGAGTACCTTACCAAAAACAGCGCACAGTTCCACCGGCATATGGGATTTCAGCCGGCAGGCAAGTTCCAGAACTGCGGGTATAAGTTCGGCCGCTGGTACCATATGATCTGGATGGAGAAAATCATAGGAGAACACAGGTAGATGCAGATAAGAAAAAGAAAACGAATACTGTGGGCTGCTTTGCTGCTTTTGCTGGCAGCTGCCGGGGGCGCGGCATGGCAGCTGCGGTATTGTTTCAGATCGGAGAAATGACAAGGGAATCTCTTACGTGATCCATCATAACAGCCCGTTTCAGGCTTCTTATGAAGAAGATATCCTTGAGAAACGAGACGACATTACCGATCACTACCGGATCAGTGAATAAGGGAGTTGACATATATCGGCCATCTATATATAATGGAAATAGATTATATATAGATGGCCGATATATTTATGGAAAAGGTATCAGCTGTCGGAAAGAGGAGGAGTGTAGATGGCAATAGAGAAAAGCCTGATCTCGGGCAGTACAGCCATGCTGATCTTAAAGCTTCTTTCAGAGAAGGACATGTATGGCTATGAGATGATCGAAGCGCTGAAAGAACGTTCGAACAACGTGTTTGAGCTGAAGGCCGGGACGCTGTATCCCCTGCTGCACGGTCTGGAGGAAAAGGGAGCACTCACCGTGTATGAGAAACCGGCAGGCGCGAAAGTCCGCAAGTACTACAGCATTACCAGGCAGGGGAGCAGGATTCTTGCGGAGAAAGAGCGGGAATGGAGAACTTATTCCCAGGCGGTCGCGGATGTTCTCGGAATGTTTGCAGTGGAAGGAGGGGGAGTATGAGAACAGAGGAATATCTGGAAATTCTGACAGGTCAGATCCGCTGCCGGATGGCGCGGGAGGAAGTGGCAGAGGAAGTCCGGGCACATATCGAGGATCAGACGCGGGCGTTTATGAGCGAAGGGATGGAGCGCGGAGAGGCAGAGCTTCTGGCAGTGCGTGAGATGGGGGATCCTGTGGAGGCAGGGAACGAACTGGATAAAGTTCATCGTCCCAGGATGCCCTGGGGGATGCTGAGTCTGATTGCGGTTCTGAGTATTTTCGGATATCTGGCGCAATATCTTCTGGAACAGAAGATATTCCAGTCTGCGGGCGCATCGCTGAATGTCTATGCCTGCCCGGATCTGCAGAAACAGTTGCTGTTTGTTCTGATTGGTTTTGCCCTGATGGTGGGAGTGTGCTTTTTTGATTATACGCGGATTTCCAAGAAAGCAAGGGAGCTGCTGATCGGACTTTCGCTGTGTACGATTCTGGGCACAAGTATTCTGGGAGTATCTGTAAACGGAGCACAGCGCTGGATCGGGGCAGGGATTTTTCACATTGATGCAACCATGCTTCTTCAGCTGACAGTACCGCTGTATGCCGCGGTACTCTATCAGTACCGGGGCGAGAGCTGGAAAGCAGTGGGGAAGGCTGTGCTGTGGATGATTCCCGGATTCGGGATCAGCATGAAGTATTCGACTGCATGGATGGCCGCGGTTCTGCTGGTTACGTATACAGTGGTGCTCGGTGTGGCGGTATATCGCGGCTGGTTCCGTGTCCCGAAGAGAGGCTCACTGGCTGCGGCGGGAGCTGTGCTGATTTTGCTTCCTGCAGCGGGGATATATGCCTGCTTTGCTGCGGGCGCATGGGGCGTCTATCACTGGGACCGTCTGCGGGCGATGTTTGGCCTGGAGAGTGAGGTGTATCATTATCCGGTCCACTTCGCCAGAGAATGGATCGCAGGAAGCCGGCTGCTGGGAGAAGGGGAGCATCTTCCGGATGCAGCGGACATCCTCTCTCCGGCTGACAGTGCACTGGCCGGTATTGCGGGATATTATGGAATTCTTGCTGCTCTGGCAATAGCCGGCGTACTTCTGTTCCTTCTGTTCCGATTCCTTCATATATCGCTGAAACAGAGGAATCAGCTGGGAATGCTGATGGGAACCGGATGCGCTGTCGTGTTTCTGATCCAGGCGCTCATCTATATCGCCAACAATCTGGGGATCTTCTATGTGGGGAATTTCTGTCCCTTCCTGACGTCAGGAGGCAGCGGAACCATGATCACCTATATCCTGCTGGGGATTCTGCTCAGCATCTGCAGATATCAGAATACAGCTCCGGAGAGGCGAAGAGCAGTAAGCGCAGAAACTACCCTCTCTTTACAAGGACACACACGCCTCTTATAAAGAGAGGACAGCGTCACTGTACAAGGGGCAGCACCAAAAAGGAACCTGAGGTTCAAGGACAGTAACCTGCAGGTTCCTTTTTCTCATGTTTCTCATATGTGGTATCATAGTGTCGGTGGACAAGGGACTTAAATTTGTCCTTCATCGACCATATTGCCCCTTGTCTACCGACGCTAATGTCCGCCGGCGCTAGTTTCAGCCGGAGGCGGAAACATTCAGCCTGTATAACAGGACATGCTCCACGGGATGAAATATCCCTGTTCATGCCGGCATACAGGGCATACTTTCGGGGCCAGGATTCCTTCATGGATATATCCGCAGTTGGTGCACATCCATGTGGATACATCTTCGGAAGTGTAGAAGGTATTGCCTTCCAGCATATCCGCTACCTTCTTGAAACGCTCTTCATGGGTATGCTCGATCTCGGCGATCTGATGGAAGGCAGAGGCTGCCTCCAGGAATCCTTCATCCTTTGCAGTGTCGCCGAAGTTCTGATAGACATCCGCGAACTCTTCATGCTCGTTGTGTTCTGCGGCACGGAGAAGTCCCACGAGGCTGTCCTGCTGGTCAATCGGATAGGTTCCATCTATATGGACTGTCTCTCCGGACAGTTCTTTCAACAACTCATAGAAACGTTCTGCATGCGCACGTTCCTGATCTGCTGTATAGCGGAAGATATCGGCAATGGTATGCATTCCCTCGTGATCTGCACGCTCAGCGGCGATTGTATATCGGTTCCGGGCCTGGCTCTCACCGGCAAAAGCCCGCATCAAATTCTCTTTCGTCTTGCTTTCAGAAAAATTAACAGCCATGATACATACTCCTTTTTTAGAGATAGTATGTGCTGTGAGCGGGCAGATTATTCCTGGATTCAAAGAGTTTCTGTTCACGAATCAATGGGCCGGCTGCAGCTTTCTGCCGGTTTAGTTAAATCCGATCAGCCGTCTCGCTACGCTGTATGCCAGAGATGACACTTTCCGTCCGGACCGTCCGGGCAGATTCATAGTCTGACCGAGGATTCCGTATCGGATCTTCAGGTAGGTCTTATAATCCTTTCTCTTCAGGTAGTCCCACAGCTCCTTCTTCTTCGTCAGGTTTTCCTGCTTTTTGGAGCGGATGCAGAGAATAGACGAGACAGTCATCATGATGGCAAGATAGTTGATCATATATTTCCGCAGTTTCTTGCTGGTGATCATTCGCAGCTCATACATGGCGATCATGGATCTGGTGACGAAAAGCTGCTGATCGATCCGGCTGATCATGACTTTCTCATTTACAGACTGGTCCTCGCGTCCGATAAAATATCTGTAGAAATCCACGTTCAGATAATACAGTGTGCGCACATGCGGCAGAGGATAGTATACATAAATATTATCCACATAGAAGGTATGCTTCGGAAGCCGCAGCTGACAGAGCTTCAGCATCTCCGTACGGTAGATGACAGAGTGCATGAGGATGTACTGATCCAGATGAAAACGGCCGATGTCATCCCAGCGGGAGATCTGGTTTTCAGGAAGCACATTGTCATAGCGGATGACTTTCTTGTGTTCCATCCCGACTTTCTCATAAACATAGTTGGCGATAATCATATCGACCTGGGAGTCTGCGTCCACAAAGCCTTTCACCGCTTCCAGAATCTTAAGAAGGGAGTCTTTATCCACCCAGTCGTCACTGTCTACTACTTTGAAATATTTTCCGGATGCGTGCTGCAGGCCGCAGTTGACCGCATCACCGTGTCCGCCGTTTTCCTTGTTGACTGCCTTGATGATGGTCGGATACTTGGCCTGAAATTCTTCTGCGATCCGCTGGGTACCGTCTTTCGAACCGTCGTTGACAATGATGATTTCTACATCTTCGCCGCCTTCCAAGATGGAATTGACAGCTTTAGACATATAAGCTTCCGAATTATAGCATGGTATAGCAAAAGAAATATATTTCATGTTGTTCCTCCTGTAAGAGATCCGTGTAAGATCTCTGGATTGTGTGCACTCATTATACCATCGTTTCTTGTATATTGTAAAATCTATTTTTTTCCGTTATAGTAGAGATGCGTCTGAAAGCGGCGTGATTGTGGAATAATAAAGATACAGCGCCGTTATTGAGCGCCAAAGAGGTCTTTGAGGAGGAAATGGATGAAGAAAAAAGTGATCGTAGGGCAGTCCGGCGGTCCGACAGCTGTGATTAATGCCAGCTTGTACGGGGTTGTGCGGGAGGCATTGGACAGAGAAGAGATGGTTGGCGGTGTGTATGGCATGATCAATGGCATCGAAGGATTTCTGGATGGACAGATGATGGATATGAAACCACTGGAAGCGTCCGGTGAGCTGAATCTGATCCGGACGACTCCGGGATCGTATTTGGGATCGTGCAGATATAAACTGCCGGAGAGCCTTGAAGATCCGCTCTATCCCAAGCTGTTTGAGAAGCTGGCCGAGTATGAGATTGGATATTTCTTCTATATCGGGGGAAATGACTCTATGGATACTGTGAGCAAGCTTTCCAGATATGCACAGAAAACAGGAAGTGATGTCCGGTTTATCGGAATCCCTAAGACGATCGATAATGATCTGGTGCTGACCGACCATACGCCGGGGTATGGAAGTGCGGCGAAGTATGTGGCGTCAACGGTCCGGGAAATCGGGATTGATGCGTCTGTCTATGACAATAAGAAATCGGTCACCATCGTAGAAATCATGGGGCGTCATGCCGGATGGCTGACTGCGGCCAGTGTGCTGGCCCGCAAGTATAGAGGGGACAATCCGGTGCTCATCTATCTTCCGGAAACGGCCTTTGACCCGGAAAGATTCCTCACAGATGTGAAGGATGCACTTGAAGAAACAGCCAATCTGGTTGTATGTATTTCAGAGGGGATCAACGATGGAAACGGGACGTTCATCTGTGAGTCGGCAGGTGACATCGGCGTGGACACGTTTGGGCATAAGATGCTGACCGGATCCGGTAAATATCTGGAGAATCTGGTAAAGGAGCGTCTGGGAGTCAAGGTGCGTTCCATAGAGCTGAATGTGAATCAGCGGTGTTCCTCTTCGATGCTCTCCGGGGCAGATCTGGACGAAGCATCTGCGGCGGGAGCATACGGCGTCCGGGCAGCGCTTGCGGGCGAAACCGGCAGGATGGTGGCGTTTCGCCGCTGTCCGGGTGAGGAATACGGACTGGACTATGTGACAGAGGATGTGAATCAGATCTGCAACCAGGAGAAGACCGTTCCGCTTTCATGGATCACAAAGGGTGGATCTGACATAGGCGATGAGTTTATCCAGTATGCACTCCCTCTGATACAGGGCGAAGTGAAGGTGCCGTCAGAAAACGGCCTTCCGCTGTTCGCCTACCGGCGCTGAGGCATATCGTCTGTCCGGGACTTTGGATCTGTATGTGTTCTTAGGCGGGACGCATCAGCAGATGCGGGTGGGGCACTCTCGGCCCTCGGCCATCTCGATCAGTCCCCGGACCCCGCAGTGTACCATACTTCGGACGGCGCTGTCTGTGTAGAACGCCATGTGCTGCGTGTGGATCACGTTTTTAAACTGCCGGAGATAAGCCATATCCCGGTTGGAGAAGATGTGGGTCCGGAGATCCCTGTGGACAATGTCTTCCTCATACTCTATACAGTCAAGGCCCAGAGCCCCGATGTGCTCGGATTCGATTCCGTCAATCAGACACTTGATGTCCGTGAGGGCGCCGCGGGCACAGTTGATGAGGATCACCCCTTTCTTGGTTTTGGCGAGCGTCTCTGCATTGATCATATGACGGGTGTCCGGCAGAAGAGGAACGTGCAGGGTGATGATGTCAGATTCCCGGTATAGCCGGTCCAAATCTACATACTCGGCCAGTGCTTTTACAGATGGATTCTCCCGTCCGTCGCAGGCGAGGATCCGGCAGCCGAACCCAGACAGCTCTTTTATCACTGTGCTTCCGATCTGACCGGTACCGATCACGCCTACGGTCAGATCTTTGAGCTCCCGGCCGATCAGTCCGGTCAGTGAGAAATCATTGACCTGGGTGCGCCAGAGCGCCTGCTTATAGTTCCTCAGGCAGAGAAGGATCATCATGATCGTGTAGTCCGCGACTCCATGGGGATCGTAGCGGGCATTGCAGACAGGAAATTCGATCTGCTTTGCATAATGGATATCAATGTGGTTGTAGCCGATGGTGCGTGTGGACATTCCCACGATGCCCTGCGCTTTCAGGAGATCCAGTTCCGGTTTCCCGTAGCGGTACATGCCGAGGACGCTGACGCCTGCTCCGCTCTCCAAAAAAGAAGAGATCCCGTCTGCCGTAAGTCCTTCTTCCCGCAGTTCCAGATCAATCCCGGGGAGAACGGACAGTTCTCTGAAAGATTCTTTTTCATCTTCCCTTACTTCAAATGCATAAATTTTCATAGTTTTCATTCCTTTCTTTCGATCAGCTGCAGCTTCCGGCTTCCGTGCGCCAGAGGTCTCTCCGGCGGGAGAAGTTATACTGACAAGCAGTATAAAAGATCAGAGAAACGCTGTCAATTCGAGGCTTTGACGCGGTGAACCGCTGCGATAAAAGGGCAGGAGCCTGCATAAGATATACAGCTACCATAATGAAAAGGAGAGATGGGATGAGTCAGAAAGCGGAAAATCTTCTGAACCTGGCCCTGGATGCGACTCAGGATGAGCGGGAGCGGTCCGGCGAGCTGGAAGTGGGATACGATCCGGCCCAGCGGGAGTGGGAACTGATCATCAAGTATTCTGGATCTTTAGAGGATGTCCGGGAGATTGCAGCTTCGGTGACAGAACTTATGAATGGCTACGCGATTGTTGTGATCCGGGAGGAACGGATCGAAGAGCTGGCGGCTATTGCCCAGGTGGAGTTTATCGAGAAGCCTAAGAGTCTTTACTTTGGGGCAGAGACCGGACGGCAGGTTTCCTGCATTGATACGGTGCAGGACGCACCTTATAACTTAAGCGGCAGAGGCGTACTGGTGGGGATTGTGGACAGCGGGATCGATTATGAGAATCCGGATTTTCGATATGAGGACGGGACGACGCGGATCGCGGCGCTGTGGGATCAGTCCGCTGCCGGAACTCCGCCGGCAGGATATGCCGTGGGAGCGGAATATACGAGGGAGCAGATCAATGCAGCGCTGGCAGAGACAGATCCTGCCCGGCGCTTTCAGATCGTCCCCAGCCGGGATACAAGCGGACACGGCACTGCAGTCAGCGGGATCGCAGCAGGCAGCGGAAGAGGAAGTACCGGCAGGCAGTACCGGGGAGCGGCGCCGGAAGCAGAACTGCTGGTAGTGAAGATGGGAGTGCCCAGACCGGAAGGATTCCCCCGGACAACAGAGCTGATGCAGGGCGTGGATTATGTGATCAGGAAAGCCCTGGAACTGCGGATGCCGGTTGCGGTAAATATCAGCTTTGGGAACACATACGGTTCACATGACGGAACATCTCTGGTGGAGCGGTTCTTGAATGATATTGCGGATTCGTGGAAGAATGTAATCTGTGTGGGGAGCGGCAATGAAGGGACCAGCGCTGGCCATGCGGCAGGGCGGGTGGCGGATGATGAAGAGACAGAGGTTCAGCTGGCAGTGCAGGAGAGGGAGCCTTCCTTAAATGTACAGATCTGGAAGTCCTATGTGGATCAGATGGATCTCTTCATCATCAGTCCGTCCGGTATGCGTGCAGGACCGATTCAGGAAATACTGGGAGCTCAGAGATTTGTCCTGGAAGAGACAGAACTGCTTCTCTATTATGGAGAACCCAAGCCGTACAGCGTGAAGCAGGAGATCTATATTTCATTTATTCCCCGTCAGACCTATGTGGCCAGCGGTGTATGGAAGATTGTGCTTGCGCCCCGGCGGATTGTGGATGGCCGCTGGCAGATGTGGCTCCCGGCCCAGGAGGCACTGAACGTGGGGACCGCTTTTCTTCTGCCGAACAGTGCGTCTACCCTTACGATTCCTTCCACGGCATCTCTTGTGGTCACGGTGGCGGCTTATGACGCGCGGACCTTCTCTTATGCGGACTTCTCCGGGCGGGGGCCGGCAGCGGTTTATGAGGGGAGCGGTGTGCCGAAGCCGGATCTCGCGGCTCCCGGTGTAAGAGTACATGCGCCTGCAGCAGGCGGCGGATACCGGGAGTTCAGCGGGACTTCTTTCGCGGCGCCGTTTGTCACCGGGAGCGCGGCGCTGCTTATGGAGTGGGGGATTATAAGGGGAAACGATCCTTATCTCTACGGAGAGAAGGTGAAGGCATATCTGCGGAGAGGAGCCAGGGAACTGCCGGGGTATGATGTATGGCCGAACGCAAAGCTGGGGTATGGAACACTTTGTCTGGCCGACAGTCTGCCGCGGTGAGCCTGGGGCTGCCGCCGCAGTTTTACTCATAAACGGGCATTCAGCACATACGGTATGGCTTCACGGATACTTATGACAATATTTTGAAAAGGGGATTTCATCCTGCCGCCTTTGTGTTAAAATAGAAAGCGTGTCAGTACACGTAAGCGGCGCGCCGGTCATATCCGGTCCGCCATGCGGGCCCGTGAGCGGGCGGACGCCGCGCCGTATTCTCAGAGAAAGCAGGAGACAATATGAAATCACTACTTATCTATCTAAAGGATTATAAGAAAGAAACCATTCTGGCCCCGCTTTTTAAGATGCTGGAAGCTTCTTTTGAGCTTTTTGTGCCTCTTGTGATGGCAGCAGTGATCGATGTGGGGATCGCCGGGAACGACAGGCCGTATATTGTGCGGATGTGTCTGGTTCTGATTGCCCTTGGACTGATCGGACTGGTTTGTTCCATTACGGCTCAGTACTTTTCTGCAAAGGCCGCGGCCGGATTTGGGACCGGGGTGCGGCATGCACTCTTTTCCCATATTCAGGGATTCACATTCACAGAGATGGATGTGATCGGAAGTTCTACGCTGATCACCAGGATGACCAGCGATATCAATCAGGCACAGTCAGGCGTCAACCTGGTGCTCCGGCTGTTCCTGCGTTCTCCGTTCATTGTGTTCGGGGCCATGATTATGGCGTTTACTGTGGATGCCAAGGCCGCAGTGATCTTTGTGATCGTGATCCCGCTGCTGTCTGTGATCGTGTTCGGGATCATGCTGATTACCATGCCCTTGTATAAGAAGGTACAGGCGGATCTGGATAAGGTCCTGCTGACCACCAGAGAAAACCTGGCAGGCGTGAGGGTCATCCGCGCGTTTAACAAGGAACAGGATGAGCGGGCACGGTTTGCGAGGGAGAATCAGGAACTGACGGATGCGCAGAAGTTTGTGGGACGGATTTCCGGGCTTATGAATCCGATGACCTATATTGTTGTGAATGGCGGAATTATCGCTCTCATCTACGCCGGTGCCCTGCGGGTAAACATGGGAGATCTGACGCAGGGAGAAGTGGTGGCTCTGATTAACTATATGTCCCAGATCCTGGTAGAGCTGGTGAAGCTGGCGAACCTGATCGTCAGTGTGACCAAGGCCATTGCCTGTGGAAATCGAATCGAGAGTGTTCTGAATACGAAACCGGGTATGGAGAACGGGACATACCGGTGGTCCGCGGAAGCTTTTGATGAAGGGCCGTCGAAAACGGCAGTCGAATTCGACCATGTATCCCTCACGTATAAAGGAGCCGGGGATGAGTCGCTTACGGATATTACATTCTGCGCGAAGAGAGGACAGACCATCGGCATCATCGGCGGAACAGGATCTGGAAAATCCAGCCTGGTCAATCTGATCCCGCGGTTTTATGACGCAACCGCAGGAACTGTGAAATTATTCGGGAAGAATATTAAGGAGTATGATACGGACAGTCTGCGTTCCCATATCGGCGTAGTCCTTCAGAAGGCGGTTCTGTTCAAAGGAACTATCGCGGAGAACCTGCGCTGGGGCAAGGCGGACGCCTCAGATGAGGATCTGGAAGAGGCACTTGCCATCTCCCAGGCAAAAGAATTCGTAGACGCAAAAGCAGGAAGGCTGGAATTTCAGATCGAGCAGGGCGGCCGCAATTTATCCGGCGGGCAGAAGCAGAGGCTTACCATTGCGCGCGCACTGGTCCGCAAGCCGGAGATCCTGATTCTGGACGACAGTGCTTCGGCTCTGGACCTGGCCACGGATGCCGCGCTCAGGAAGGCGATCCGGGAGATGAAAGAACAGCCGACCGTGTTTATCGTTTCCCAGAGAGCAGCGTCGATCCAGTATGCGGATCAGATTATTGTCCTGGATGACGGCAGGATGGCAGGAATCGGGACGCACCGTGAACTGCTTGAGACCTGCCCTGCATATCAGGAAATTTATTATTCTCAGTTCCCGAAGGAGGTGGCTTCGAATGGCAGATAAAACATCAAAGAAGACAGGCAGTCAGAAGACCAGCCAGTCAGCGACGCTGAAGAAGGTCTTCCGCCATCTGGGCAGATACAGGATCTTTGTGGTGTTTTCGATTCTTCTCGCCACAGTCTCCGTTGCGCTTACCCTGTATATTCCCAAGCTGACAGGGTATGCGGTGGATTATATTGTAGGTGAGGGCGCGGTGGATTTCCCCGGGGTGATCCGAGTCATGATCCAGATCGGGATCTGTACGCTGATCACAGCGCTTGCACAGTGGCTGATGAACGTATGCAACAATAAAATGACGTACCAAATCGTCAGAGATATCCGAAATGACGCATTCCGGAAGATTGAGATCCTGCCGCTGAAATACATTGACGGACATCCCTACGGCGAGGTGGTCAGCCGTGTGATTGCTGATGTGGACCAGTTTGCCGACGGACTTCTGATGGGATTTACTCAGCTCTTTACCGGAGTGGCGACGATTGTGGGTACCTTTTGTTTCATGCTGTCCGTGAACGTGACGATCACATTTGTGGTGGTGCTGATCACGCCGGTATCCTTCCTGGTCGCGAATTTCATCGCAAGACGGACGTTCTCCATGTTCCGGCTTCAGTCAGAGATCCGGGGCGAGCAGACCGGTCTCATTGACGAGATGATCGGGAACCAGAAGGTGGTCCAGGCATTCGGCAAAGGAGAGGACGTGACGGAACAGTTCGACGAGATCAATGAACGGCTCCGAAAAGCATCTTTAAGAGCAACATTCTTTTCGTCTATTACGAATCCTGCAACCAGGTTCGTAAACAGTCTGGTATATACGGGGGTGGGCATTACCGGAGCTTTCGCTGCGATCAACGGCTCCCTTTCCGTGGGACAGCTGTCCAGCTTTCTGAGCTATGCCAACCAGTATACGAAACCGTTCAACGAGATTTCCGGCGTGGTGACCGAGTTCCAGAATGCAGTTGCCTGTGCCCAGAGAATCTTTGACCTGATCGAGGAAGAGCCCCAGACTCCGGAGCCAGAAGATGCCGTGGAACTTCAGAATGTGGCAGGAAATGTCAGCGTGAAAGAGGTATCGTTCTCTTATACGCCGGAGCAGAATCTGATCCGGGATTTTAATCTGGACGTGAAACCGGGGCAAAAGATCGCTGTCGTAGGCCCCACCGGCTGTGGAAAGACGACTCTGATTAATCTGCTGATGAGATTCTATGATGTGGATGCCGGCAGTATTTCAGTAGAGGGAATTGACATCCGGAAGATGACACGGCGAAGCCTGCGTGCCGGATACGGTATGGTGCTTCAGGATACCTGGCTTAAGACCGGCACACTCAGGGATAATATTATGATGGGAAGGCCGGACGCGACAGAAGAAGAGATGATCGAGGCGGCCAAGGCGTCTCATGTACACAGCTTTATCCGCCGGCTTCCGAAGGGATATGACACTTGGATTACAGAGGACGGCGGAGGTCTGTCCCAGGGGCAGAAGCAGCTGCTCTGTATTGCCAGAGTCATGCTGAGCAGACCGCCGATGCTGATTCTGGACGAGGCGACCTCTTCGATTGATACAAGAACCGAGATCAAAGTACAGGAAGCTTTCGCAAGACTGATGGAAGGGCGGACTACATTTATCGTGGCCCACAGGCTTTCCACGATCCGGGAGGCGGATGTGATTCTCGTGATGAAGGACGGTCAGATCATCGAGCAGGGGAATCACGAGAGTCTGCTGAAGAAAGGCGGATTCTATAAGTATCTGTATGAGAGTCAGTTCGCGCTGACAGCGCAGGAAGGCGCGTAGACAGGAGAGACTTATGATAAAACAGAGCACACTGTGTTATATTGAGAGAGACGGAAAGTATCTGATGCTGCACCGCACCGTGAAGAAAAATGACGTCAATAAGGATAAATGGATCGGTGTGGGCGGTCATTTTGAACATGGGGAAAGCCCGGAAGAGTGCCTGCTCCGCGAGGTGAAGGAAGAGACCGGATACACGTTGACCTCCTGGCAGTATCGGGGGATCGTAACGTTTGTATATGGGGAAGATGTAGTAGAATATATGTCACTCTATACAGCGGATGGATTTGTCGGACAGCCGATCGCATGTGATGAGGGGGAACTGGAGTGGGTCGGGAAGGCACAGATCCCGTTCCTGGAACTGTGGGAAGGGGATAAGATCTTCTTCCGTCTGCTGGATGAAGGGCGCGGGTTCTTTTCTCTGAAACTGGTCTATAATACAAAGGACGTGCTTGAGTATGCCGCTCTGGACGGGGTGCCCATGGAGCTTTTCGACGAGAGGAATTCGGACGGAAGCTGTACCGGAAGGGTGAAAGAGCGAGGTGTGGTCCACCTGGAAGGTGCGCTGCATGCGACGGTGCATACCTGGATTGTGCGGCCCAATGACAGGAGTGGATTTGACCTGCTTCTCCAGAAGCGGAGTGCCTGCAAGGATTCGAATCCGGGATGCTATGACATTTCCTCGGCAGGGCACGTGGAGGCAGGCTGCGATTATCTGGAAAGCGCCCTTCGGGAACTGCAGGAGGAGCTGGGGATCCGGGCCCTGCCCGGACAGCTTCAGGAGGTCGGCCTGCGCAGGTGCGGGTTTGAGTCCGAGTTCTATGGGAGACCTTTCCGGGACAATGAGCTGAGTATGATCTATCTCTACCGGGAAGCGGTGGATGTGGACCGGCTCAGCCTTCAGGAGTCCGAGGTCTCAGAGGTGATCTGGATGGACTATACGGAGTGCAGAGCGCGGGTCGAGAATCACACGATGAAACACTGTATTTATATGGATGAACTCGACATGATCGGACGGGCGCTGGGGCTGCTGGCGTAAGAAAAGTTTTCTTGCCTTTTGTACACGGACACTAAGAGTCATAGACAGAATAAAAAGTTCCGCACACCGGAAGGATGATCCATTCACCGGTATGCGGAACTTTTTATTCGATTGAAGATTTTATTTTATTGAAGAAACCTGATTGTAAAGTCTCTCTCCCTACGGCAGGAGGAAGGCGTACATTACAACGAAGTGGCAGGCACTTCCGCCCATGACAAACAGGTGGAAGATCTCATGGCTGCCGAAGTTCTTGTGCTTGCTGTTGAAGATCGGAAGCTTCAGCGCATAGATAATGCCGCCTAACGTATAGATAATGCCGCCGGCCAGAAGCCATCCGAATGCTGCCGGGGACATATTGTTGAGGATCTGAGTGAAGGCCAGAACACAGGTCCATCCCATTCCGATGTAAAGAACAGAGGAGACCCATTTCGGGCAGTATACCCAGAACGCTTTGATCAAGATCCCCGCGATTGCAATGCCCCATACGATGGAAAGAAGGATAATGCCGGTCTTTCCTTTCAGTACGATCAGGCATACCGGTGTATAACTGCCGGCGATCAGCACCGAGATCATCATATGATCAATTTTTTTCAAAATGGTATTCACTTTCTTTGAAATATCAAATGTATGATAAGTTGTGCTTGCCGCGTACAGCAGGATCAGACTGACTGCATAAATCGTAAGCGAGATGATATATATTTTGCTCGGTTCGTTTGCAGCTTTGATCAGCAGCGGAATTGCAGCGAAGATTGCCATAAGCATTCCGATAAAATGTGTGATAGCACTGCCAGGGTCTTTGATGTGATGTTTCCTTTCCATAATATATACACCTCCATGATGTAAATAAAATAACAAGTGGTTTTAAAAACTACATTAAGTATATGCATATATTACATCAAAGATTCTGTGAAATCAACTAAAAAATTAAACAAAATATCTTTGATATCATCCGATTTTCTGTAGATAAGAACAAAACGTGAGTTGGGAGGGAGGAGGCCTGATTGCAGAACTCTATGACAACCCTGTCCATAAAAAAGAAAAGAATCCCGCAGTGCAGGATTCTTTGATTCTAATCAATCAGTGAATAACAGTACCAGTCTTGCCCTTCAGCGCGTCCTTTACTTTATCAAATGTGGTGATATAAGCGCGGCGTCCTTCGTGGCCTTCGATAAATTCTACGGCAGCGCGGAATTTCGGCAGCATGTTGTAGATGCCGAAGTGGCCTTCTTCCATATAAGATTTCGCCTGGTCTACCGTGATCTCATCCAGCGGCTGTTCATCCGGCTGTCCGAGATTGATGCATACTTTTTCAACATTAGTCAGAATGATCAGCAGATCAGCATTGATCCCTTCTGCCAGCTTACCGGCAGCAAGGTCCTTTTCGATAACAGCACTTGCACCCTTTAAGTGGTTGTCCTGTTCCATGACCGGGATACCGCCGCCGCCGGCTGCGATGACGATCTGGTCAGCATCCAGAAGGGCGTTGACTGCGTCGAGCTCTACGATCTTCACTGGATTCGGAGCGGATACCACACGGCGGAATCCTTTGCCGGCTTCTTCGATGACATAATTCCCTTTTTTTCGCTCTTCGTTGGCTTCCTGGGCATTCATATAACGGCCCAGCACCTTGGTCGGTGTATAGAAGGCTTCATCGTAAGGATCTACGATGACCTGGGTAAGTACGGTGCTCACGGCCCGGTAAATACCACGGTTCAGAAGCTCTTCCCGGATTCCGTTCTGCAGGTCGTATCCGATATAACCCTGGCTCATAGCGGAGCAGACAGACATAGGAGCCGGCGTGTATTCTGGGTGCGCCTTTGCAAATTCGTTCATGGCTGTGTGGATCATGCCGACCTGCGGAGCATTGCTGTGGGTGATAGCTACCTGATATCCTTCTTCAATCAGGTCAGCAATGCATTTCGCGGTGTGTTTAATGGCTGCCTTCTGCTCGGGAAGCGTAGTTCCAAGCGCGCGGTGCCCTAAAGCGACAACAACTCGTTTCTTCATAATAATCTCCATTCCGCCGTCCGACAGACGGCATAATTACATTTTTTAATATAAAAAGTTTACTATCATTTGTCTTAAAAAGCAACATGAATCAGCACGGAAACTCCGATATCCGCTGCAAATAATATGCATAGGAGAACAGAGAGCATGATCCTCCGGGGACGCCCGAGCTTCATGAATCTTGCGGTCCATCTGGGCGCCAAATAATAGAGGAATGCGCAGCCCAGCAAGGCATAGGTGACGGAACCTCCGAGGTATACGCGTCCATTGATATTCAGGAGGAATGCGCTGTAATCCAGTGGCATGAATCCAAAGGCCATATCAAAGGCAAAGCTGCTGAGGTACTGCAGGATCGAGTACAGGAGAAAGCAGCTGAAGAAGACGGCCGCAGGCTGTTTCAGCAGCGGCTTCATGCCAAGGAGAAGGAGAACGCCGTAAATGCCGTACAGCGGAATCCAAGGACCGAAGAGAACGATCTGGTCCTCCAGGGTCCCGGTTCGCATCAGCTGCAGAAGCGTTTCCAGCAGCCAGCCGAAAACAGAGAACGAGAAAAACAGGAAAATATAAGAAAATATATCATACTTCCGGTCAGGTTTCACCATACTGCGCACAGCTTTCAATGGAGGCTGCACGGAGAAGAGGAATACCGGATACTGTTCCGGCGCGAAGTAAGAAATCTGCGTATAGGGTCCCTGAGAATCATCGTAGAGTGCTTTGTTGATCAGCAGCTCGTCTTCGGATGGGACATGTTCCAGGTAAGAATCGTTCAGGAGCTCATAGCGCGCAGAACGAGACAGTACATAATTTCTGCGCAGGACAGCGTAGAGTTCTGCCCGGCATCCGGACTGATAGGGAATGACAAATATAAGATCCAGAAGTCCCAGGGTAAAAAGCGACAGGATCTGCCATCCGAGGAAAGACAGATCAAGGAGGAAAAACTTCCGCTTATGATGCCGTATGAGCTGTTTGGATAAGAAAAAAGCGTCTCTGCGGCTGATTTTGGGATTTTCCGCCAGGATATATGGGATGAGAATATATTCGTAGTGCTTGATCACGCCGCCGATCACCGTCAGGTTCCATAAGAACTGAAAGAAAGAACGGCAGACCATGACCCAGGCAGGATTGGAAATGCAGCGAAGTTTGTACAGAAAAAAAATCTTCGAGACAGAGGTCTGAGGATAGTTGCGGTTTTCAAGAAAATAGCGTTTCTCTCCGACCTGCAGAATATTATTGACAAAAATCATGTACAGGAGCAGCACAAGGATCCCCAGTGCGGAAAATACAGCGGGAACACTGCTGCGGTTCGTAAAAAATGCATTCACAGTCCTCAGGATCGTAAAGAATACGGACAGATTCGTGGAAAACAGGTCAACAGCGAAAGAGCTGATATGAGCAGCTGCACCGCGGAACAGTCCGGCAAGGGCTGTATCTCCGAGAAAATAAGTAATCGTCTGTTCAATGACTTCAGAATTAGGAAGAGGAAGCGAAAAAACCGCATCCTCATATCCGGCGGAGTTGGAATCCTGAAGGCTGAAGAATGTGGTCGATACGGGGTAAGAAGATGTAAGCACAGCAATAAGGAAACAGACGGAGATGATTCTCCAGTAGCTCTGCTTCATAGACGCGCGCGCTTTCTTTTTTAAGATTCGTCTCTTCCACATGTGGGATTCCTCCATAGAAATTATGGGCCAAAGTGCTTTCTGCCTGTACACTGACGCTGTCAACCGATAATAGTCTATTATAGTTTATTCACATATGATTTGCAAGCAGACAACGAAGCACCGTGCAGCAGTCTAAAATAAGGCTAAAACAAATGTAAAGTTGACTTGACAAAATATGTAAAGTGTACTATACTCTAAATGTAAAGTTAACTATACAAAAGGAGATGAAGCCGTGCAGAATCGGATTCATGAGCTGCGCAGACAGCGCAGGATTACACAAAATGAGCTGGCAGAAGCCGTGGAAGTGACCCGGCAGACGATTATTTCCCTGGAAAACGGGAAATATAATGCGTCGCTCATATTGGCACATAAGATCGCGCAGTATTTTGGGATGGCGATCGAGGATATTTTCATTTTTGACAAAGAGGAGGAAAACATATGTTGATGAAGCTGGCTTTTAATGGTGCTGGGACGGATGAAGAATTCAGGAAAAAACTGGATGTGAGACAGCGGATACTATTGGCGGAAACTCTGATGGGGGTACTTGGGATTGCGTCCGGGATCCTGATGATGATCATAGGGCCTCAGGTGGAGAAAACAGCATTTCTGGCAGGTCTGTACTGTGGGATCGGGTCGGTGGCAGTCGTGGTCGGCGGAATAAATCTGCGGAAGATCCAGAAGATGAGGAAGGATGAGGCATTGCTGCACAGGGAGCGAATCAAGGAGAGCGATGAAAGGAGCTCAGAGATTGCGAAGCAGGCAGCGGCAGCCTCTGTTCTGATCTTCCTGTTTTTTATGCTGGCAGCGATTATCGTATCCGGGTTCTTCAGCATGCAGATATTCTGGACATTATGGGGAACAACGATCGGGCTGTGTGTGATTGTAAAACTCACGGAACTCTATTATAAAAAGAATATGTAGCGTCAGTGTACAAGGGGCAGCACGCCTCAAATCACCGAAATTCCTGCGGGAAACGGCGGCAGATCAGGGCACGAAGCCATGCATCATTGCGGATGCATGGCTTCGTGCTCTTTGCGGATCTCCTCGAAACATTCCGGTGCAGTCCACGTACTGTTGGTCGGCGTAAGGATCGCCTTATAAGGAAACGGACCGGCGCCGCATCTGCGAAGGGCGGCCAGCGCCTGATTGAGCCTGCTGTCACTTAAGAAGCAGAAGACAAACAAGGTATCCGGAAGTTCCGGTCCGGCGTACTGCTCTTCTGAGGGAGTCAGATCCTTCATGCCGGCGAGGACTCCCAGCGGCTGGCTGTAGTCATCCGGCTGAATCCGTTTCAGACGGATCCGGAGCGGGAACAGCGCCATCTCGATTTTTAAGAGACGATCTTTGTCCGGCGGATTGAAAAGCAAGATAGATTCTTTCATAATATAACCTCTCCTGTTCTGATGATCTTCTTGATAAGGGCGCATCGGTGTACAAGGTACACTGACGCTGTCCTCATTTTAGATCAGAAACAGAGAAAATGGAAGGGCAGATTCGCGACCGGTACATATAATAAATACAGAACAGTTACCGTTCACAGGAGCGCCATTCTTGAACGGTAACTACCGACGCTGCCGCCGTGTGAGGCGGGAATGGACGGCATCAGATCTGTGAGAAGGCGGTGAGGCTGTGATGAAGAAAGGGGTGGAATCTGTGAGAATGTGTGAATTGAGGCAAAAGGAAGTGATTAACGTATGCAGCGGCAGGCGTCTGGGATGTATTATTGACATAGAGATCAATATGTGCAGCGGAGAGGTGGAGGCAATCATCGTGCCGGGGCCGGGGAAGATCTGCGGATTCCTGGGGACAGACTGTGAATATGTCATTCCTTTTCGGTGTATCTGCAAGACCGGGCCGGATATTATTCTGGTGGAGATTCAGGAAGAAAAGTTTTTGCAAAAGATATAGTGATTGTGTATAATGAACGCAGCAGGCAAGTACAGTGATGCAAATGAAGAGAAAGGCGGAAAAAGGTATGAAATGTCCATATTGCGGAAACCCGGACACAAGAGTCATTGATTCCCGACCGGCGGAGGACAAAAGCTCGATCCGCAGGAGACGTTCCTGTGATGAATGCGGGAGAAGATTTACGACGTATGAGAAGGTGGAGACGATTCCCCTGATCGTAATTAAGAAGGACAATAACCGGGAGCAGTATCAGCGATCCAAGATCGAACAAGGTGTGTTAAGCGCATGCTATAAACGCCCGGTTCCGGCGGAGGCGATCCAGCAGACGCTTGACGCGATCGAACTGGAGATTTTCAACCGCGAGGAAAAAGAGATCCCGAGCAGCGTGATCGGCGAGATTGTCATGGAGAAACTGAAAGATCTGGATCCGGTTGCGTATGTACGTTTTGCATCCGTGTACAGAGAATTTAAAGATGTGAATACATTTATGGACGAGCTTAAGAAATTTCTGCAGTGAGGCAGGGAGCAGTGAGAACAGATGCGGACTTACAAACTGACAATCGCCTATGACGGAACCCGCTATCAGGGATGGCAGCGGCAGGGAAATACGGATCGTACCATCCAGGGCATCCTGGAACGCACGATCTCGGAACTGGCCGGATACTCTGTAGAAGTGAACGGTTCCGGGCGCACAGATGCAGGAGTTCACGCGAAAGGCCAGACCGCCAGCGTTGTACTATCCGGGAAAGCGGAGGAAGGGTTCTTCACAGAGCGGCTGAACGCGCTGCTTCCGCCGGATATCCGCATCCTGGAGGCCAATCTGGTGAGAAACGGATTTCACGCCAGGAAGAGCGCGGTTGGGAAAACATATGAATATTATATTGATACCCGTGAGAAACCAGACGTTTTCACACGGAGATATTCTTATCATTTCCCGCACAGACTGGATCTCGGAGCGATGCGGGAGGCAGCCGGGTATCTGACCGGGACACATGAATTTGCGGGATATACAGATAAAAAGGAAGACATGTCCACAAATCGGACGATCTATGCTATAATAGTCAGCGGACAAGGCGGCAGGGTATGCCTTCAGTATGAAGGAACAGGATTCCTCTATCATATGGTGCGGATCCTGACAGGTACTCTGCTGGAAGTGGGAACATCTGCGCGCACTCCTGAGAGTGTGATGGATGCTCTTAAGACAAAAGACCGGAGCCGGGCAGGATTCCTCGCTCCGGCGGAAGGGCTGTTCCTGCGGGAAGTGCGTTATGACTGAGGAAGCGGGACAGATCTGGAAGGATCTGTCCTTTGTTAGTTATACGGGGAGGTAATGAATGAAACTGATATCATGGAATGTAAACGGCCTCAGGGCTTGTGTTC
The DNA here is from genome assembly GCA_949283695.1 of uncultured Eubacteriales bacterium. Classification (GTDB taxonomy): domain Bacteria; phylum Bacillota; class Clostridia; order Lachnospirales; family Lachnospiraceae; genus Mediterraneibacter. Next base: position 100,934 of record CASDTX010000025.1, read on the forward strand.
AGAAAGGATTCCTGGACTTTTTCCAAGAGGCAGATGCGGATATCTTCTGCGTCCAGGAGACGAAGATGCAGGAAGGACAGCTGACACTGGACCTTCCGGGTTATTATCAATATTGGAATTACGCGGTGAAAAAGGGATATTCCGGCACTGCGGTATTTACGAAGAAAGAGCCCCTCTCAGTGGCATATGGCATCGGGATGGAAGAACATGACCAGGAAGGCCGTGTGATCACCTGTGAGTTTGAAGACTTCTATTTTGTGACGGTCTATACGCCGAATTCTCAGAATGAGCTGGCAAGACTGGATTACCGGATGAAGTGGGAGGATGATTTCCGCGGGTACCTGAAGACGCTGGAAGAGAAGAAACCTGTGATTGTCACCGGAGATATGAACGTGGCACACGAGGAGATTGATCTGAAGAATCCGAAGACCAACCGGAAGAACGCGGGCTTTACGGATGAAGAACGGCAGAAATTCACAGAACTTCTCAATGCGGGATTTATTGATACGTTCCGGTATTTTTATCCGGATCAGGAAGGGATTTACTCCTGGTGGTCCTACCGGTTCAGCGCCCGTGCCAAGAACGCAGGGTGGCGCATTGACTATTTCTGTGTGTCCAGGTGCCTGGAGGACAGGCTTGCGGATGCAAAGATACTGACAGACATTATGGGATCTGACCACTGTCCGGTGGAACTGGATCTTAAATAAGGAGGATGGAACTGATATGACGAAAATTGATATTATCTCTGGTTTCCTGGGAGCGGGGAAGACAACGCTGATTAAAAAGCTGCTCGCAGAAGCGTTCACCGGAGAGCAGGTTGTACTGATTGAAAATGAATTCGGCGAGATCGGAATTGACGGAGGATTCCTGAAGGAGTCGGGCATCGAGATCCGCGAGATGAACTCCGGATGTATCTGCTGTTCGCTTGTAGGTGATTTCGGAAAATCTCTGAGAGAAGTGGTGGACACTTACCATCCGGACCGGATCCTGATCGAACCGTCAGGAGTGGGCAAGCTTTCAGACGTGATAAAGGCAGTACAGGACGTGCAGGGAGAGATTGACGCACAGCTGAACAGCTTCTCTACTGTAGTGGATGTGACGAAGTGCCGGATCTATCGGAAGAACTTCGGAGAGTTCTTCAGCAATCAGATCGAGTATGCCGGAGCGGTGATCTTAAGCCGTACAGACAAGGCGAAACCGGAGAAGATCGAAGAGGCGGCGGCACTTCTGCGTGAGCTGAATGATAAGGCCCCGTTCATTACGACCCCGATTGCACAGCTTCCCGGAAAGAAGATCCTGGAGACGATGGAAGCAGGCAAATCACTGGAAGAAGAGCTGCTGGAGGAGATTCTCTGCCCGGAATGCGGACATCATCATCCAGAGGGCGAGTGCTGCGGCCATGAGCATGAGCATCAGCACGGCCATGATCATGAGGAGCACGAGCATCACCACGGCCATGATCATGAGGAGCACGAGCATCACCACGGCCACGATCATGAGGAGCACGAGCATCATCACGGCCACGATCATGAGGAGCACGAGCATCATCACGGCCACGATCATGAGGAGCACGGCCATCACCACGGCCATGATCACGGCCATGAGGAGTGCTGCGGGCATGACCACAGCCATCATGATCATGCGGGGCATCATCATGCGGATGAAGTGTTCACCAGCTGGGGCCGGGAGACAATCCGCACATTCACAAAGGAGCAGATCAGTGAGATCTTAAAGCAGCTTGAATCAGACAGCTCTTACGGTGACGTGCTTCGCGCGAAAGGCATGGTGGCCGGAGCTGACGGGGAATGGATTTATTTTGACATGGTTCCGCAGGAGCATGAGATCCGTACCGGAGCACCGGACTATACGGGACGAATCTGTGTGATCGGCGCCGGACTCAACGAAGAGAAGCTGGCGGAGCTGTTCGGCGCGGCGTAAGCGAAGCAGAATCGCGGCGGGATCCTGTGTCGGGATGCCGGGAATTGTTTGAATAACAGGAGAGATAGAAGATGAATGAACCAAATGTAATGGTCTATCTGATGACAGGGTTCCTTGACAGCGGGAAAACCCAGTTCCTGAAATTCACTCTGGAACAGGATTATTTCCAGATCGATGGGAAGACGCTTCTGATCCTCTGTGAAGAGGGAGAGGAAGAATATGATCCGATGGAGATGCTCAGATATGGGGTTGTGATTGAGCGGCTGGAGGATCAGGAAGATCTGACTGAGGAATGGCTGGAAGAGATGGACCGCAAGCATGAGCCGGAGCGTGTCGTGATCGAGTATAACGGCATGTGGAAGGTTAGTGACTTTGAGAATATGAAACTGCCGGAAGGATGGGCCATTGAACAGAAGCTCACGACCGTGGACGCAAGTACGTTTCAGATGTATCTGGCGAATCTGAAGCCGCTCTTTGTGGAGATGGTGAGAGATGCGGAGCTGGTACTGTTTAACCGGTGCGAGGATATGAAACCGCTGGCGGGATACCGCCGGAGCGTGAAGGTAGTCAGCCCTCAGGCGGAAGTGATCTTTGAGGATGAGAACGGTGAGATTGAGAATATTTTTGAGGACGACGTGCCTTATGACCTGAAGGCTCCGGTGATCGAGATCGCCAAGGAGGATTATGGGATCTGGTATGTGGATATGATGGAGAATCCGGACCGGTATAAAGGGAAAGTGGTTGAGTTTACAGCCAAGGTCCTGAAGCCGAAATCATTTCCGTCAAAGGTATTTCTGCCCGGACGTATGGCTATGACTTGCTGTGCGGACGATACCTCATTTCTCGGGTATGTATGCAGGAGCCCTTATGCACCTAAGCTGAAGCCGGGGGACTGGGTGAAGGTAAGAGCCAGGGTCCGCTTCGCGAATCTGTCTGTGTACCGGGGAGAAGGCCCTGTATTGGAGGCAGAAAACGTGGAGCCCGCAGAGCCGATAGAAGAACTGGTATATTTCAATTAATGATACAATCGTGAATGATACAAAGGAGGTAGTCAGTTATGGAGAAGAAGTATGACGTGATTGCTATGGGAGAGCTCCTGATCGATTTCCCAATGAACGGCCAGAGCGAGCAGGGAAACAACCTGTTCGAGGCCTGCCCGGGAGGGGCGCCGTGCAATGTGCTTGCACTTCTGAACAAAATGGGGAAGAAGACGGCATTCGTGGGGAAAGTCGGACGCGACCAGTTCGGGACACTTCTGAAAAATACAATTGCCGAGGCGGGAATTGATGCTTCCCATCTGATGATGGATGAGAAGGTGAACACTACACTGGCGTTTGTCCATACATTTCCGGACGGGGACCGGGAGTTCTCGTTCTACCGCAATCCGGGGGCTGATATGATGCTTGCCGAGGAGGAGGTAGACCCGGAATTTATAAAGGATGCAAGAATCTTCCATTTCGGAACTCTGTCTATGACCCATGACGGCGTGCGCGCAGCTACGAAGAAAGCAGTAGAAGCAGCGAAGGAGGGGGGATGTCTGATTTCCTTTGATCCGAACTTAAGACCTCCGCTGTGGAGTACGCTGGAGCTGGCGAAGGAGCAGATGGAATATGGATTCAGCAAGTGTGATATTCTGAAGATATCAGACAATGAGATCCAGTTCGTGTCCGGCAGAGAAGACTATGATGAGGGAATTGCATATCTTCAGGAGAAGTATCAGATCCCGCTGATTCTGCTGACAATGGGCAGGGACGGAAGCCGCGCTTATTATAAGGGGATGCGCGTGGAGCGCCCGGGATTCTCTGTGAAGACGATTGAGACCACAGGAGCGGGAGATACCTTTGGCGGAAGTTCGCTGAATTACATTCTGGAACATGAGTTTGATAATCTGACAGAAGAACAGCTCGGCGAACTGCTTACATTCGCGAATGCGGCGGCAGCCATTGTGACAACGAAAAAGGGCGCCATCAAGGCCATGCCGGCGCACGAAGAGGTGATGGATCTGATCCGTCAGTATGAGTAACGGACGGAATTCGGTCAGAAATGAATATGGTGTCAGTGCTGCCCCCCTTTGTACACCGACGCCGGCGGAAATAGAAGAAGGACGGGAGAAGCGGTCAGCTGCGCTCCCGTCCTTTTTCTGAAATACGATTGCCGGGGGCTATTTGTTCCCTATGGCCCGAATCCGGTTCTTGTTCCGCCACTCCCGCGGTGAGATCCCGTAGATGTGTTTGAACGCCCGGGAGAAATGCAGCTGATTCGGGTAGCCTACTGCGTTGCCGATATCTCCCACAGACAGAGAAGTCAGCTTCAGCAGCTCTGCGGCTTTCACCATTCGGTAGTTCATGAGGAACTCCTGAGGCGACTTGCCGATGGTCTCCTTGAAGATCCTTCCGAAGTAGCTGCGGTTCAGCCCGCAGACTTCTGCAATCTTTTCGATCGAGATATCGTTCTGGAAATTTTGTTCAATAAATGCCAGCGCTTCTTTGATATAGAAGTCACGCATCTTCCCCTGGGCAGAAGTACGCATGGACGCAGAAGAGCGGGACAGATAATCAATAAACAGATAAAGATGACCGATCAGGTGGAAGGGAGACTCATTTCTGTGCTCCACCATATACAGCATTTCATTTTTCATATTCTCCCGCAGATCTTTGGAGTGGGCGTGATAGACCGGGGAATCCATCGACAGCCCCGCTATTTCTACAATCTCTTTGGCTCTGAGTCCGTCGAATTCCAGCCAGGCATATTCCCAGGGAAGGTTCGAATCAGCTACATAGGTATTGATCTGACGGGGAAAGAGCATAAAGCCCTGACCGCTCCGAATCTGGTAGACATGGGTGTTCCCTTTCGAATCATCTGCGAAAAGCTGGCCTGTGCCAGAGAGGACATAGTGGAACAGAAAATGATCTCTGGCTGCGGGCCCGAACGAGTGGGCGGGGCTGCACTGCTCCTTCCCGAACTGATAGAGTCCCAGATCCACAAAATTTTCATTAGGAAATACAGAAAATATTAGATCACTCATATAAAAAACGCTCCTTAATCGTGAATTGTACATTGAGTATATCTATAATATAGCAAAATGCGACTATACTTGGCAATATAAAAACAGAAATCGCATAGAGATATAAAATAAGGGATATAGCGGTATTTATATACGCATTATGGAATGTTATAATTGTCTCAGCAACAGCAAAAGGCTAAAAGGAAGGAGCTGAAACTATTATGAGAAGGAAAAAAGCGATCAGTGCAGTACTTGCAGCGTCCATGCTTGCGGCAGTCATTCTTCCGGGATGCGGTTCGGATGAGAACAGCGGCAAAACGGAGATTGAGATCCTGCAGTACAAGCCGGAGGCGGCAACGTACTTCGACCAGGTGGAAGAACAGTTCAATGCGACTCATGATGACATCCACCTGACCATCAGTTCTCCGAACGATGCGAGCACGATCATGAGGACCAGGTTCGTCCGTGAGGACTATCCGGACATCATCGGCATAGGGGGAGATATCAACTATTCGTATTATGTCGATGCGGATATCCTGTCAGACGTATCTGACTATCCGGGGCTGGCTGATATCAAGGACTCCTATGTGGATATCCTTGAGGCCCTTGAGATCACTCCGAAGGACGGTACATACGGTGTGCCTTATGTGGCGAACGCGGCGGGAATCCTCTATAACAGAGACATGTTCGAAGAGCATGGATGGGAGATCCCGGAATCATGGGATGAACTGATAGCACTCTGTGAAGAGATCCAGGCAGAGGGAATCCTGCCGTTCTATTTCGGATTCCGTGACACGTGGACCTGTCTGGCGCCCTGGAACTCCCTGGCGGTGGATCTCGCGCCGGCAGATACCTGCCAGAATGTGAATGCAGGCGAGACGACCTTTTCGGAGGAGTATGTAGAAGTGGCAGAGAAATGTATGGAGCTGGTCAGCTACGGGCCGGCTGATCCGTTCGCATACGGTTACAATGATGCATGTACTGCATTTGCAAACGGCGAGTCTGCGATGTACCCGATCGGAAGCTATGCAGTGCCGCAGATCTTGTCTGTAAACCCGGATATGAACATCGATTCATTCGTGACACCGGGAAATGACGACCCGTCCGGCAATACATTAAACTCAGGTGTTGACCTGATGTTCGCGGTGACCGCTGAGTGTGAAAATAAGGACGCGGCTTATGAAGTTCTCGATTTCCTGCTGGAGGATGCGAATATTCAGGCTTATATCGACGACCAGAACGCGGTTCCGTGCAAGGAGGGCGACTTTGAACTTGCGCCCATGCTTGACGGTATGCTGCCGTTTATTGAGTCCGGCAATATGACGGACTATCAGGATCACTACTATCCGTCAGAGATGGCGGCGGACGCACTCATTCAGACATTCCTCATTAACAAGGATGTGGATGCGTTCCTGAGTGATTTCGATACACGCTGGCAGAGATATAACAGGGATATCATCCGTGCGGTTCAGGAATACAACGAAGAGCACGGAATTTCCGAATAGGAAAGGAGCGGGGCAGATTATGAAGAAAATAAATGACAGTAAGCGGACATATATGCTGATTACAATACCGATCCTGGCGCTGTTTGTCTGCTTCAACACAGTACCGCTGATCCGCGGTGTGATCTACAGCTTTACGAACTTTAAAGGATTTGGTACATATGATTTTGTAGGATTCCGCAATTATCTGGATCTTTTCACAGATCCGAGAATCGGCAGCTCTTATCTGTTTACCATTAAACTGGCGATCGTTTCTACGATCGTGACGAACGTGATCAGCCTGATTCTGGCGCTCGGCTTAAACAGCAAGATCAAGGGGAAGACATTCCTGAGAGCAGCTTACTTCGTGCCGAACGTACTTGGGGCACTGGTAGTCGGATACATTTTCCAGTACCTGTTTACCTACATCCTTCCGGGGCTTGGCAACGCTCTCGGAATCGACGCGCTGAGCGGAAGTATGCTGTCCAGCAAGAGCACAGCATGGATCGCGATTGTGATCGTGTGTGCATGGCAGTCCATCGCGATGAACACAATCATTTACATCTCCGGTCTTCAGACAGTGCCGGAAGATGTATATGAGGCGGGCGATCTGGACGGAGCTACCGGATGGAAGAAGTTTAAATACCTTACATTCCCGCTGATCATCCCGTTCTTCACCATCAACATGGTTCTGTGCGTCAAGAACTTCCTGATGGTATTCGATCAGATCATGGCTATGACAAAAGGCGGTCCGGAACAGAGTACAGAGTCGATCTCCTACCTGATCTATAACAACGGTCTGTCAGGCGGAAGCTTCGGATATCAGAGCGCGAACGCGGTTGTATTCTTCATCGTGATCGTGGCGATCTCCGTAGCACAGATGACGATATCAAGTAAGAAGGAGGAACAGTTATAATGTATGAGAAAATGAAAGCAAGAGTAAACTGGCCAATAACGATCCTTCTGTTTATCGGACTGCTCACCGTAGCGTTCCCGCTGTATATGACGATTGTCATTGCGTTCAAACAGCCGTCTGAGATGACAAACAGTATCTCCGGTATCCTGTCGCTGCCTGCTTCCTGGAGCTTAAGCAACTTCGCGCAGGCTATGGAACTGACAGATTTCTGGCGGTCCCTGGGGAACAGCCTTCTGGTGACAGTCAGCACGGTGGTCCTGTGTATGCTCCTGCACTCCCTGATGGGATATGCAGTTGGAAGAAACAAAGCGCACAGCAAGGTTTATAACCTGGTTTATCTGTTCATCGTGAGCGGTATGTTCGTTCCGTTTGCGATCCTGATGATGCCTCTGGCAAAGCAGACAGCAGAGATGCATCTTGATAATTGGGCTGGCGTTATCCTTCTTTATGTGGTATTCTATATGCCGATGAACTTACTTCTTTATACAGGATACCTTGTAAATATCCCGATCGCACTTGAAGAAGCGGCGAGAGTGGACGGAGCAAGCACATGGCGGACATTCTGGAAGATTATTTTCCCGATTATGAAGCCTATGCACGCGACAGTTGCAGTTATCACAGCTCTGGCAGTCTGGAATGACGTAATGACTCCATTGATCATCATGTCAGGAAAGGGCCAGAATACGCTGCCGCTGGCACAGCTGACGTTCCAGACACAGTTCGGCACGAACTACAATCTGGCCTTTGCGTCTTACCTGCTGGCTCTGATCCCGATCATCATCTTCTATGTGATCTGCCAGAAACAGATCATCAACGGAGTGGTAAACGGCGCTGTGAAATAAGTGGGCCCCGATGCGCATCCGCGCGTCTTTCACGGGCGGGTGTTTGTGCAATGAAGTACATTCACCTGCCCATTTTTTATATCGGTTCCGTCTTCTGAGCGAATATAAAAAGCACTCCGCATGCGGTGAAGTAAGCGAAACACTATGGTTAAATAATAATAGATCAGGAGAGACAGACTATGAGCATAGTATATGATGAGGCGCAGAGAACGATCACTCTGCACACGAAGAACACAACTTATCAGATGCAGGTAGACAAGTACGGCTTCCTGCTGCATCTCTATTACGGAAAGACAGCCGAAGGCTGTATGGATTATCTGCTGACATATTATGACCGGGGATTTTCCGGCAATCCTTATGATGCCGGAAATGACAAAACCTATTCCATGGATTCCCTGCCCCAGGAGTTCCCCTCACTGGGAACCGGCGATTACCGTACTCCTGCATGTATTATTAAGAATACGGATCATACGTACAGCAGTGATTTCCGCTATGACAGCCATTCAATAAAAGCAGGCAAATACGCATTGGAGAAGCTTCCGGCCGTGTATGCAGATGACGAAGAAGCACAGACGCTGGAGGTGGTCCTTAAGGATCGTGTGACCGGTGTACAGGCAGTTCTGCTCTACGGGGTACTCCCGGAGTATGATGTGATTACCCGCAGCGTAAGGATCATCAATTCCAGCAATGGACATATTTCTGTGAAGAAGCTGGCTCCGGCCTGCCTGGATATGGTTGGCGGGCAGTATGATTTCCTGACGTTTTACGGACGGCATGCAATGGAGAGAAATCTTCAGAGAATGCCCATCGGACACGGCGTACAGAAGATCGGCAGCCTGAGAGGATCCTCCAGCCATCAGTACAATCCGGCGGTCATTATGGCGGAGCATGAGGCGACAGAGGACGCCGGAAGCTGTTACGCGATGGCGTTTGTATACAGCGGAGGATTCCAGAGCGAGGCAGGCCAGGATCAGTATTATCAGACAAGACTGCTGATGGGATTTTCTGAGGAGCAGTTCGCGTATCCGCTGAATGCCGGGGAAGAGTTTCAGTCTCCGGAAGTGATCATGAGTTATTCTTCGGAAGGACTTGGGAAACTGTCCCAGAATCTGCACCGCTGTATGCGGACGCATCTGTGCCGCGGCAAGTATAAAGAAATTGTCAGACCGATCTTGCTAAACAGCTGGGAGGCATCTTATTTTGATTTCTCGGGTGAATCTCTTCTGAACCTTGCGTCAGAAGCGGCGAAACTTGGAATAGAGATGTTTGTGCTGGACGACGGATGGTTCGGAAAACGCGACAGCGAACTGCGGGGCCTGGGTGACTGGAGGGTCAACGAGGAGAAGCTGGGATGTACGCTGGGCGAACTGATCGAGAAGATCAATGCCATGGGACTGAAATTCGGGATCTGGATCGAACCGGAGATGGTCAATGAAGACAGCGATCTCTACCGGGAGCATCCGGACTGGGCATTCGTGATCCCGGGACGGCGCCCGAACCGTTCCAGACATCAGCTTGTGCTCGATTTCTCGAGAAAAGAAGTCGTAGATCACATCTACAATCAGATCTGCGCAGTACTGGACCAGGGAAATGTAGAATATATCAAATGGGATATGAACCGGAGTATTGCAGATGTATATTCTGCTACGGCAGACAGCCAGGGCCGTGTGCTTCACGATTATGTGCTGGGACTCTATGATTTCCTCGAGAGGCTGGTAACCCGGTATCCGAATATCCTGATCGAGGGATGCAGCGGCGGCGGCGGACGGTTTGACGCAGGAATGCTCTACTATACACCGCAGATCTGGTGCAGTGACAATACAGACCCCATCGACAGGCTGGAGATCCAGTATGGAACATCATTTATCTATCCAGCATCCTGCATGGGCGCACATGTGTCAGCGTCGCCGAACCACCAGACGGAGAGAATCACGCCCATGAAGACGAGGGGGACAGTGGCTCTCGCGGGGACTTTCGGATATGAGCTGAACCTGAATGTGCTGAGCGATGAGGAGAAGGAGGAAATCCGCCGGCAGATCGCAGAGTATAAGAAGTTTGCCGCTTTGGTACAGCGCGGAGTTTATTACCGCCTGACGAATCCGCAGACGGATAATCAGGGCGCCTGGGAATTCGTCTCTGAAGATCAGAGAGAAGCGCTGGTGCAGGTAGTCGGTATCAAGAAGCACGCGAATATGACAGTGGATTATATCAAGGTAAAAGGGTTGAAAGAAAATACAATGTACCGCGAGACCTCTACAGGCAAGCTGTATAATAGTACAGCGCTCAGAGAAGCGGGCGTGCCGAAGCCAGTGCTGCACGGCGAATACCAGGCATATCAGTGGCACTTTATGCAGGAAGATTAAGATACGGGGGAAAGAAGAACATGGCAAAGAAATCAAGAGCTGCCAGAAAGAAACAGGCGGCGGCAAATACCAAAACAGCAGGAAACGTAAAAGCAGCGGAAGAAGCAAAGGCAAAAGCAGAGGCCGAGGCTGCTGCGAAGAAAGCGGAAGAAGAAGCGAAAGCAAAGGCTGAAGCTGAGGCAGCCGCGAAGAAGGCGGAAGAAGAAGCGAAAGCAAAGGCCGAAGCCGAGGCAGCCGCGAAGAAGGCGGAAGAAGAGGCAAAGGCGAAGGCTGAAGCCGAGGCAGCCGCGAAGAAGGCGGAAGAAGAGGCAAAGGCGAAGGCTGAAGCCGAGGCAGCTGCGAAGAAGAAAGAGGAAGAGGATCGGATCTTTGCAGAGCGGTTAAGCCGTCATCACGACGAGCTGCGCTGGCTGTACATGGAATTATACGGCAATGACGATATGTTTGCAGAGCTGTGCGACCAGATGAAGCATTATTATGATGAGCGGAATGAGAAGCTGAAACAGCTGGATACAGAGCGTGAAGCAGAAGGGGAATGGTACCGCAAGAGAGAGATGCTCGGCATGATGATGTATATCGACAATTTTGCCGGCAATATCAAAGGGGTTCAGGAGAAGCTCTCCTACCTTGAGAAATGTAACGTGAATTATGTCCATCTGATGCCATTTCTGGATTCCCCCAAGGGACGTTCGGACGGCGGCTATGCGGTCGCTGATTTCCGCAAGGTGAAACCGGATCTGGGCACCATGGATGATCTTGCAGAACTGGCGGAAAAGTGCCATGACAAAGGGATCAGCCTGTGTATGGATTTCGTTATGAATCATACATCTGAGGATCACGAGTGGGCAGTAAAGGCACGCCAGGGAGACGGTGAGTATATGAGCCGCTATTTCTTCTATGCGGATCCAACCATCCCGGAGGCGTATGAGAAGACAGTTCCGCAGGTATTTCCGACGACAGCACCGGGCAATTTCACGTATCTGCCGGAAATGGGACACTATGTAATGACTACATTTTATCCGTATCAGTGGGATCTGAACTACTCCAATCCGCGCGTGTTCAATGAGATGATGTATAATTTCCTTTATCTTGCCAATCAGGGAATGGACATTATCCGTATTGATGCAGTTCCTTATATCTGGAAAGAACTGGGGACAAACTGCAGAAATCTTCCGCAGGTACATACGATTGTCCGTATGATGCGCATGATCGGCGAGATCGTCTGCCCGGGCATCGTACTGCTCGGGGAAGTTGTGATGGAGCCGGATAAGGTGGCGCCGTATTTCGGCACAGTGGAGAAGCCGGAATGCCATATGCTCTACAATGTGACTACCATGGCGACCACATGGAACACGGTTGCGACGAGAGATATCAGGCTATTGAGAAAGCAGATGGATATTGTGTGCGCACTTCCGCGGGAGTACACATTCCTCAATTATCTGAGATGCCATGATGACATCGGCTGGGGACTGGACTATGACACGCTGAAAGGCTGGGGCATGGAGGAAGTGCCTCACAAGAAATATCTGAATGATTACTTCCAGGGCAAGACAGAAGGAAGCGTCAGCCGCGGCGAGCTCTACAATGAGGATCTGGTAACCGGGGATGCAAGGTTCTGTGCTACAACAGCGTCGATGTGCGGCGTTGAGAGTGCCGGATTCGAGCAGAACGAAGAAAAGATGGATTGGGCGATCACCAAGGATGTTATGCTGCATGCATATATGTTTACCCAGTCTGGAATCCCGATGCTGTACAGCGGCGATGAGATCGGACAGGTGAACGATTATACCTACAAAGAGGATCCTGAGAAGGCACCGGATTCCCGTTATATTCACAGAGGCAAATTTAACTGGGAACTGGTAGACAACATCGAGGATGGACAGAGTGTGCAGGGCCGGATCTTCCATGCACTGGATGATCTTGAGGCGATCCGCAGAAACGAGGCAGTGTTCAATGCTGACGCGGAAGTCTGGACGAAAGACTACAGTGATCAGTCGATTCTCTGGGTTGTCAGAAGGGCAGGAAATGAAGAACTTCATGCAGTATTTAACTTCAGCGATTACCCGAAGACGATCTGGATGCCGGAGACGGCAGAGTATACCAATCTTCTGACCGGCAGCACAGGGGAAGTGACCACGGCAGATCTGCCGGGATGGGGATTCCTGTGGATGAAGAAAGCGCTGTAGCATGAAAGAAGAGCTATGAGATAAAAAAGGTCTATGAGATGAAAGAATATCAGTGATATGAAAACCGGCCGGAGAAACCGAAGCGCCAGACGGGGCGCAGAGGATTCTCCGGCCGATTCTTATGTAGGCAGAGATCATCCCCGCCTGTCCCGGAGGGCTGAACGGTTTCTTTTTGTGGGTTCCTTTTTTTATGAATTTTTGAAGAACCTGTCTCGTGCTTTGGAAGTGAGTATGCTATACTGGGGAAAGAGAAATATTATTACAGCGGGGTGATGATGATGGAACGAAAAATCAAACAAAGAACATTTACCGGAACTAGCAATCCGGAACCGGCAGAATACGAGAAGCTTCACGCAGCTGTTTCGCGCCGGGCAGCGGCAGAGGGGATGGTACTTCTGAAGAATGAAGGCGGACTTCTGCCGATCTCTGCCGGAAGCAGGATTGCACTCTTCGGAGCAGGGGCATCCAGGACCATCAAAGGAGGCACCGGTTCAGGTGACGTAAATGAGCGGGCGAGCGTGAGTATCTACCAGGGGCTGAAAGCTGCCGGATACGAGATCACGACAGAAAGCTGGATCGAGGAGTATGAATCGATCTATCAGCAGGCCCGCCTGGACTGGAAGGCGGAGATCCTCCGGAAGAACCGCGGATCCGGGGAAGGGAGCGGCATGGACTTCTTTACGGCCTATTCTTCTACCCCGTTCGTTGTTCCGGCAGGACCGGACGCATATGAGACGGACGCGGATACCGCTGTCTATGTGCTGGGAAGAGTAGCAGGAGAAGGCGCTGACCGGAACGCAGGCGAAGGGGATTATTCGCTGAGCAAAGAAGAGTACCGCATCCTGTCGGGAATCTGCACGATGTATGAGAACGTACTTGTAATTGTTAATTCCGGAGGAGTCGTGGATCTCTCTTTCCTGGATGAGTTTCCGCAGATCCGGTCCGTGCTGGCAGTCTCACAGCCCGGCCAGGAAGGCGGACATGCAGCTGCGGATATCATCAGCGGGGCAGTGACGCCGGGCGGCAAACTGACGGATACCTGGGCGTTTCATTATGCGGATTATCCGAATGCAGACACGTTTTCCCATAATAACGGAAATGTGGAGCAGGAGAACTATGAGGAAGGGATCTATGTGGGGTATCGCTATTTTGATTCCTTCGCGGTTCCTGTAAGATATGGGTTCGGATATGGACTGTCCTATACGGAATTCGACATTCAAACGGACGGAATAGAAGCACTGCCTGACGGCAGAATAAAGGCGGCTGTGACAGTGAAAAACAGCGGCGATACTTATTCCGGACGAGAAGTTGTACAGATCTATGGATCTCTGCCGGAAGGGAAGTTAGAGAAGGAGTACCGGAGACTGTGCGCATTCGCGAAGACCGGACTGCTCGCGCCGGGAGAGCAGGAGACGTTAGAGCTGACATTTTCTGTGAAAGATCTGTCGTCCTATGATGAGAGCCGCTCCGCATGGATTCTGGAGCCGGGCTGCTATGGCGTATTTGTCGGAAATTCTCTGGAAGGAAGCGTGCTCGCAGGGACGCTTAAGCTCGGAGAAGAAAAGATCCTTGCCCAGGCTGAGCGGATTTGCCCGCTGCAGTGTGAACTGGAGGAGCTTTCCCTGGCAGCAGAGAAGAGACAGGCAAGATATGAAGAACTGCTGAAGCAGGCAGAGGAAGTGCCTCAGATTCTGCTGGATCTGTCTGGGGTAGAGACAGAGATGTTTGATTATCACTACGAAGAGGCGGAAGACGAGGCAGCAGAGATTACGGCAGGGCTGACACAGGCGCAGCTGGTGGATCTTGCGATCGGTGACCCGGGGAAAGGACAGGGAAGCCATCTGGGATCTGCGGGAATCTCTGTTCCGGGATCGGCCGGGGAGACCAGTTCCTGCGCTCATGAGCAGGGCGTGGCAAATATCGTGCTGGCAGACGGGCCGGCCGGACTCCGCCTGAACCGGTATTACGCAGCTGCAGACGGACAGATCCGGACCCTGCCGTTTGAGGCGGCATTTGAGAACGGATTTCTCTATGACGGACCGGAACTGGAAGGGGAGATCTACTACCAGTACTGTACAGCCTTCCCGGTAGGAACTCTTCTGGCACAGACCTGGGATGAGGCGCTGATCGCGGAAGTGGGCGATGCTGTCGGGGATGAGCTGGAACGGTTCCATGTAACGCTCTGGCTGGCTCCGGGGATGAACATTCACAGGAATCCGCTCTGTGGACGGAATTTCGAATATTATTCGGAAGATCCGCTGCTCGCCGGAAAGACGGCTGCAGCTATGACCAAAGGCGTGCAGCGTCATTCGGGATGCGGCACGACGATCAAGCATTTCGCGTGCAATAATCAGGAAGACAACCGGATGGGCTCTGACAGTGTTCTGTCCGAACGTACACTCAGAGAGATCTATCTGCGCGGCTTCGGGATCGCGATTGAGGAGTCCCAGCCCCTGTCGATCATGACAAGCTACAACCTGATCAATGGGGTACACGCTGCGAATAACTACGATATCTGCACCAAGGCGGCGCGCTGCGAATTCGGATTTAAGGGTGTGATTATGACGGACTGGACGACGACAGAGCAGGGAGACGACTGTACGGCCGCAGGCTGTATGAGGGCCGGCAATGATCTCGTAATGCCGGGACAGCCTTCTGATCAGGAGAACATCCGTCAGGCGCTTGCAGACGGAACACTTGCCGAGAAGGAGCTGCGGGACTGCATCACACGTCTGGTGCGTGTCGTCCTGAAGTCCAATGAGTACGAATAAGAAGACGAAGAAGAAGCGAAGAAGTGTTTGACAACAGAACCGTTAGTGGCTATAATGGTTGCATGAAACAAGGGCGTTTCCTATTAGGGGGAGAACGCCCTTTTATCGTTAGCTGTGAAATGAAAGGGAGGTTTCAGTTATGCATAATTATACGAAGGAGGACATCCTGCGTATCGTGGAGGAAGAGGATGTAGCCTTCATACGTCTTCAGTTTACCGATATCTTCGGCACCATGAAGAATATGGCTGTGACGGTGAGCCAGCTGGAAAAGGCGCTGGATAACCGGTGCATGTTCGACGCATCATCTCTGGAAGGAATCACGGGAGAAGAGGACTCAGATATGTATCTGTATCCGGACCTGAGTACGTTCGAGATCTTCCCCTGGCGTCCGCAGCAGGGGAAAGTAGCGCGTCTGATCTGTGACGTATACCGCAGAGACGGCAGCCCCTATGAGGGAGACCCCAGGCATGTGCTGAAACGGGCGATCGCCTGCGCGGCAGAGATGGGATATGTACTCAAGGCGGGGCCGGAGTGCGAATTCTTCCTCTTCCATACAGATGAAGACGGGATTCCTACAACAGTGACCCACGAGAAGGGCGGTTACTTTGATGTGGGACCGCTTGATCTGGGGGAGAATGCCAGGAGAGACATGGTGCTGACTCTGGAAGAGATGGGGTTTGAGATCCTGTCGTCTCATCACGAGATCGCACCTGCTCAGCATGAAATCGACTTCCGGTATGATGAGGCACTGGTGACGGCAGATCATTTGATGACGTTTAAAATGGTAGTGAAGACAATCGCCAAACGGCACGGACTGCATGCCACATTTATGCCAAAGCCGCGGATTGAGACCTATGGTTCCGGAATGCATGTCAATCTGTCTCTGCACAGAGACGGCAGGAATGTGTTCCCAGATCCGGAGGATGAGAATGGCCTGAGCCGGGAAGGATATTATTTCATCGGGGGACTGATGAAGCATATGAAGGCCATAACATGTATTACGAACCCGACCGTGAATTCTTACAAACGGTTTGTCCCCGGGTATGAAGCTCCGGTCTATATGGGCTGGTCTTCGAAGACAAGAGGGCCGCTGATCCGTGTGCCCTCCGGCAGGGGAGAGAATACCCGGATCGAACTGAGAAGCCCGGACGCGACGGCAAATCCGTATCTGGCGCTGGCAGTGCTTCTGATGGCCGGGCTGGACGGCATCCGGAATCAGATTCTGCCGCCGGCGTGCATTGATCAGAATATCCAGAAAATGACCCAGCAGCAGAGAGATGCGCTTCATGTAGAAGAACTGCCCCGTACATTGAAAGAGGCAGTGGAAGAGCTGGAGAAGGATTCGTTTATACAGGATGTGCTGGGAAAAGAACTTGCGGAGAAGATCATGCGGGCGCACAGAAAAGAGTATCATGATTACTGTATGCAGGTGACAGACTGGGAGATCTCCAATTATCTTTATCGGTTGTAAACCGGGAACAGCAGGCAGCGGGAGGTGGCACGGAGTTGAGCAATATCATTGTTGCATTCTCAAAGCGTGAGAATGCGGTGAATATACGGAATATCCTGGCAAGATCCGGGATCAGCGTGCCGGCTGTCTGCATGACCGGGGCGAAAGTGCTGCAGTACGCCGAGATGTGGAGTGATGGGATTGTGATCTGTGGAAACCGTCTGCAGGATATGCAGTATATGCAGCTGGCAGAACTGCTTCCCGAAAGCTTCCAGATGCTTCTGGTGGCATCTGCAGATAAGTGGGGCGACGGGCTTCCAGATCAGGTGGTGGGACTGCCGCTTCCGGTGCGGGGATATGATCTTGTGTCCACTGTGGAGATGCTCCTTCAGAATCAGGAGCGGTGCAGGCGGAGAAAAAGACAGAATACGGTCAGGAAAGAACGGGACAGCGGTCAGCGAAAAGAGATCGACCGCGCCAAGGCAGTGCTTATGGAGCGGAATCATATGTCAGAAGAGGAGGCGCACCGATACCTTCAGAAAACCAGTATGGAAAGCGGGACGAACATGGCAGAGACCGCGCAGATGATCCTGCAGATGATGGGCTGAGCGCATGCATAGGAGGAAAGAAGCGGCGGAGGGGCTGCCGCAGTCAGCACGTCAGTGCGGCTCTGGGAACAGTGCTCTGTGAATCGCAGCGCGGGTTTTACGGATGGCGCTTTGTGAACAGCAACAACTGGTATGGAGGCTTGGCAGGAAACGGATATTGACAGCAGCGCTGCCGCAGGGTATAAATGAAGAGAGGGTAAGACGGGCAGGCAGAGGATCGTCCTTTGCCTGCCATTTTCGGCCGGGGAGAATCATGAGAAGGGAAAGGATGGCATAGATAATATGAAATTTACGAAGATGCAGGGACTTGGAAATGACTATGTGTATGTGAATTGTCTGCAGGAGAAGATCGAGAACCCGCCGGAGCTGGCGAAGAAGATCAGCGACCGGCATTTCGGCGTGGGGTCTGACGGCCTGATTATGATCAATCCGTCAGAGAAGGCGGATTTTGAGATGGAGATGTATAATGCGGACGGATCCAGAGGAGAAATGTGCGGAAATGGGATCCGCTGTGTGGCAAAGTATGTATATGATTATGGACTGACGGATCAGACATCCATCTCAGTTGAAACATTGGGCGGAATCAAATATCTGGATCTCACAGTAGAAGACGGCAAAGTAAAGCTGGTGAAAGTGGATATGGGTCAGCCTGAGCTGGCACCGGAGAAGGTACCGGTTGTGGCTGACGGAGACCGGGCGGTCGATGAGCCGATCCTTGTGGAAGGCAAGGAGTACCGGATGACCTGTGTTTCAATGGGCAATCCGCATGCAGTGGTCTTTGTAGACGGGGATGTGAGAGAACTGCCCTTGGAGAGTGTGGGGCCCTGCTTCGAGAATCATGAGAGGTTCCCCAACCGGGTGAACACAGAGTTTGTCAGAGTCCTGGACCGCCATACGGCACAGATGAGGGTATGGGAGCGTGGATCCGGCGAAACACTGGCCTGCGGCACCGGCGCCTGCGCAGTGGCAGTGGCGTGTGTGCTGAACGGGCTCACAGAAGACGAAGTAACCGTACAGCTTCTGGGCGGCGATCTGCGGATCCGCTGGGACCGGGAGAAGAATCGGGTGTATATGACCGGGCCCGCGGAAACCGTATTTGACGGAGAGTGGCCGGAATCATAAGAGAGAATCAAACAAAAGGATCAGAAGAAACGAAGAAAAGTCTGCGGGCTGTGTGCCTACGCAGACTTTCTTTGTATGAGAAGACTGCCCGCTGCCATCAGGGTGAATGCGGCCAGCAGGTAGAAGGGGAAGACAGCAGTGCCGGCTGTTTCCGCGATGGGACCGAAAAGTGCGGGAGTCAGCATGATCCCGGTATAGGAGGCGGCCATCTGGATCCCCATAACAGACTGGGAGAGTTCTTTCGTGAAATGCTGCGGGGTCAGGTGCAGCATATTGGGGAATACCGGTCCGTTCCCGAGGCCGATCAGAAACAGACTGACACCTGCGGCCGCAGAAGGCAGGGGGAGAAGCAGGAGCACCAGAGCACATGCGGTCACGCGCTGCCCTGCTTTCACCAGCTGGGCCGGTGTGAACCTGGCGGACAGAATACCGGACAGAAATCGTCCGGCAGCCATGCCGGCGTAATAAAACGTGATGATCAGCGCCGCCGTATCAGTGGATAATCCCCTGGACCGGACGAGGAACGTACTTCCCCATCCGCCGCAGGTATATTCAAGACCACAGGAACCGATGAAAACCATACAGACTCTGCGGACCTTGGGAATCCGGATCAAGGACAGAAAGCCGGCAGGGCGGCTGTTATGCGCCTCCTCATCGGGGGCAGTGTGACCGGCTTTTCTCCAGATCGGGAGTGAAACCGTCGTCAGAATACCGATGAAAAGCTGAAAGAAAAACACCGTTCGATACCCGCTGCGCCAGGATCCTGCAGAGAGCGCGAGAGACATCAGAAAAGGGCTTAAAGTGACGCCGATGCCATAGAAGCAGTGCAGGAAGTTCATGTGTGAGGCTTTATAGTGAAGTGCCACGTAATGATTGAGTGCAGTGTCCACGCAGCCGGCGCCCAGACCGAGCGGAATCGCGCACAGACAGAGACACAGAAGATTCGCGGACAGAGAAAAGCCCAGCAGGGCGAAAGCAGTCAGCAGCGTGCTCGCAGCAGTGATTACAGAGGTCCCGAAGCGGTGGATCAGTCTTGCCGAGAGCAGACTGGATATGATGGTACAGCCTGAAACCGTCATAGTTACAAAGCTGGCGCTGGATACCGGGAGTCCCAGGTCTGTGTAAATGGCGGGCCAGGCGGAACCAAACAGGGAGTCAGGAATGCCCAGTCCGATGAAGGATATGTAGATGATCAGCAAAAGCAGGGATGCCATTTGAAACGTCTCCTCTCTCTATATACATTGCTTCCGTGCGCCGTACAGCGTCAGTGTACAAGTGGCAGCATGCCTATTATAGTGAATTTCACCGGTTGATTCTATCAGAAAAGAGCATTATTATATAACAAAAGTGACAAATCATGAATTTTATCAGGAGAAAAAGCATGGAAAATAGTCATTTCAGTGACCAAATCCTGTTCCATCATCCGATATCAGAGGATCAGCGGGAAAGGGTGCGCCATGGAGCCGGAGAATTCCCGTGCGCATGGTATCTGGATCATTATCACAGCAGGGTTCGCTCTTATCCCTGGCATTGGCACGATGAATTTGAAATCGCATATGTTACAGAAGGGAACGTGACTGCTTATGTCAACGATCAGCAGATCCTTCTGGAACCGGGAGACGGCTTGTTTATCAATCCGCGCACCCTGCATGCATATGCGGGGCAGGGAGAAGCATTCATGCCGGACATTGTTTTCCACCCTCTTCTGATCTGCGGATCACAGGAAAGTGTTTTCTGGGAAAGATATGTAAGGCCGCTGGTTTTGTCCCCGGCGTTTTCTCATCGGATGCTCAGGCGGGATATTCCGTGGCAGGCGGACGTTCTTGCGAAAGCGGAGAGTGCTTTTCAGCTGCTGAGAACAGAGGATTTTGGATATGAGTTCTCTGTGCGCAGTATGCTGTCGGAGATCCTTCTGGAACTGAGCAGACATATGCCGGAAAATCCGGGCCCCAGGGGAAAGAGCTATCTGGATATCGAGCGCGTCCGGCAGATGCTGCTTTTCATTGAGCTGCATTATACAGAGCCGATTCAGGTGCAGCAGATCGCGGACAGTGCATACATCAGCCGCCGGGAATGTATGCGGTCGTTTCAGCGGATCATCGGGACGTCCCCCATTCAGTATGTGATCGAGCTCAGGATCCGGAAGGCAAGACGCCTGCTCGCGCAGACAGATCTGCCGGTTCTGGAAGTATGCACGTTGTGCGGATTCCAGAACCAGAGCTATTTTACGAAAACATTTCGGGAAAAAATCGGGACATCCCCTGTCAAATACAGAAACACGATCGCGCGGGGAGAGAGAAACGAGGGAGAATGACCGCGTGAATCCGAAGGGGCAAGGGCTGTCGGATCCGGAAGGTATTATCTGGATCCGGCAGCCCTTTCTTTCTGTCAGAGGTCATATTATTGACAGCTTAGGACAGAAATGTGATAGAGCGGCAATGTCTGCGTTTGTTATGATAATGCCAGGTACAGGGACGGACGGTCAGGAGGCGGCAGAAGATGACAGTTCGAAACAAACGGAAGGAGAAAAAGAAAATGAAGAGACGAGCAGCAGCACTGTGTATGGCGGCGATATTGGCAGCAGGCATGTTTGCCGGATGTGCACAAAAGGAAAATCCGGACGCGCAGGGAAATGAGCAGGAGACAGCAAAAGACGAAGACGGCGACTATCCTGTGATCAGAATCAATTATTCGACCCTGGCTGAAATGGCAGATGAACAGCTGGTTGAGGAAGAGATTAATAAGATCATGAGAGAAAAAGCGGAGGCAGAAGTAGATCTGATTCCGATCCTGGGCGGCAACTATCAGACAAGCATGAATCTTCTGCTTACCGGAGGCGATGAATCGCTGGATGTGTTTACCTCTTTCTGGTACACGTCTACCAGCAATCTTGTGGCAAACGGCCAGGTAATGGCTCTGGATGAACTGCTGGATACATGCGGTCAGGAGATCAAGGAGATGTATGAAGGAAGTGAGGAATATCTGGAGTGCGGCAAGGTAAACGGAACTCTCTATGGAATTCCAAGCATCTATGCGTGGTGCAGTGAAGACTTTTATGTGGTCAAAGAGGAGGTCTCTGAGAAAGCAGGGATTGACTGGAGCAGTGTAAATGATCTTGATACGCTGACGGATGCGATGATTAAAATGAAGCAAAGTAGTCCGGAGAGTTACTTCATCCCGGGATCAACGCAGACATATTTTATACCGAAGGATATCGACTATTTCGGTGATACCAATTTCCTCGGAGTGCTGACGAATCCTACAGAGAGCACCAAAGTAGAAAATTATTATGAATCCCAGTATTTTATGGATTTCCTTGGACAGGTAAAGGTATGGAAGGAGAACGATCTGATCAGCCCGGATCCGTTAAGCAACTCAAACGCAACGCTGGTAAATCTTCAGTACGGGGTTACAGACGGAACAACAGCCTGGTCATGGGACGGCCCGTCTAATACGGCTTACATCGAAGTGCAGAAAAATCTGGAACTTACGGGAAGCCCGGTTACAGAGCCGATGGTCACCACAGGGGACGTATCCAACTATATGTGGCATATCAGTTCTTTCTGCAAGAATCCGGAAGCTGCAATGCGCGTGCTGGCTGTGATGTATTCTGATCCGGAAGTGGCGAATCTGCTGGGCAATGGAATCGAGGGCCGCAATTATGTGGTGAATGATGAGGGGCAGATGGAGCTTCCGGAAGGAGTGGAGTCTTCGGCGGACCTGGGATGGCAGATCGGAAGCAATGCAGTCTGGCCAAACTCTACACTGTGTAAACCATGGTATTACGAGTCAAACGATATTTATGAGAAGATGATCGAGAAGAACAAAAGCGCGGCAAAATCACTTGCCCTGGGATTTCAGTTTAACTCGTCAGATGTGACGGATGAGATCACTGCATGCACCAATGTGGTGGCGCAGTATTATCTGCCGCTGATCTACGGCGAAGTGGATATTGATGCTACGCTGCCTATTTTCCAGCAGGCGCTGAAGGACGCCGGGATTGACCGGATTATAGAAGCAAAGCAGACCCAGCTGGATGAATGGCTGGCAGCGAAATAGGAATTCATGAATCAAAGAAGCCTCCTGACTTGTACGGCACTGCGGACAGGCAGGAGGTTTTTAAGGCAAGGAGCGGGACAGATATGATAGATAAAGCAAAAGAAGCCGGCGGGAAACTGTGGAATAAGAACTATATTTTCATGCTTCTGGTATGTATTCTTGATTCATTTTCTTTTTACCTGATTTCGACGATCTTATCCGTACATCTTCTGGATATCGGGACGGGATTTTCGATGACGGGATTTATCGTGGGGATGTTTTCTGTCACAGCGCTGGTCTGCAGGCCGATCTGTGGGATTGTGGCAGACAGGATGAATCAGACATTTCTGCTGAAACTTAGTAATATTCTGATGGCAGCAGGCCTGATGGGATTTGCTTTTGTAGAGAATGTTCCGCTTCTTATCCTGTTCCGCATTATCAACGGGGTCGGATTCGCAGTCAGCAATACGGTTCAGATCAGCATGGCGGCCAGATGGATTCCGGATGAAAGAATCGGAGAGGGGATCGGATATATTGGGATGGCTACTGTCATGGGATCTGCGGTCGCCCCGGCCATCGGGATATGGCTGGGAGAACGGTACGGCATGCGTATGTCGTTCCTTTCCGCTGCCTTGATGGCGGCAGCAGCTTTCGGGCTCGCCTATCTGCTGAAGACAGCGGATCCGGTCCGGGAAACAGCTGATAAGAAGCTTTCTTTCCATGATTTTTTTGCGGGAGAGGCTGTCCCATTTACCATAGTTTACGGGACATTTTCCTTTGTCAGCGGGATTATTTCCTCGTACCTGGTACTGTATGCACAAGAAATGGGAATCGAGAATATCGGGATCTATTTTACAGTGTATGCGCTGATCCTGGTTTTCGTCAGGCCATTGTCAGGGAAGATTATGGACAGGTACGGGCTGGCATATACGGTGTTCCCGGGGATTATTCTGACGATATGCTCCATGTTTCTTCTGGGGAGAAGTTCTACGGTTCTGCTGATTCTTGTATCCTGTGTCCTGCGCGCAGCAGGCCAGGGGGCGGCTCAGCCGTCTCTGCAGGCAGGATGTATCCGGAGGGCAGGCAGAGAACGCAGCGGCGTGGCAACGGGGACATATTATCTGGGCGGCGATATCGCGCATGGGGCAGGTCCCATGTTCGGCGGCTGGCTGCTTGGTATGATGTCCGGCGGCAGAGCATACTGCCTGCTCTTTGACAGCTGCGGCGTCCTTCTGGCAGCCGGCTTGATTTATTTTATCATCATGATGAAGAGACAGAAAGCGTTCCGCGCAGAATAGAGAACAATCCAAGCGCCCGTGTGCAAGGATCCTACGCCCGTTTGCCTTGTACACGGACGCTATCTTCGTGCCTGATGATGCTCCCGGTATAATGTGGGCGTGGTATCCGTCAATTTCTTAAACAGCTGTGTGAAGTGGGAGAAGTTACTGTACCCCACTTCCAGCGCAATCATGCTTACAGACAGATTGGAATTCTCCAGCAAATCTTTGGCGACTTCTATTTTCTTCAGTAAAATATAATCTTTAATATTCATTCCGGTAGACTTTTTAAACAGTTTTGTAAAGTACTCCGGGGAGTGGTGGACGTAGTCGGCCACTTCCTTTACGGTGATATTTTTCGAGATATTTGACATGATCCATGTCTTTGCCAGTTCCACATTATCTGTATCCAGAGTAACCCGATCCAGGTTCCCCATCGATTCAATCACATAAATAACTGCCCTTTTTAAAGCGGAAATGCTCTTAAAAGCATCCATATACTCAGAATAGGTATAATCCTCTGAGAACAGATCTTCAGTCTGAAGCTGGTTGTCGTATAGATATCGGAAGAATATCTGTGTCAGGTTTTGATGGAGCGTGCAGAGGCTTCGGAAATTACTTCCCCCGGCATGCTCAGCTGCGTCGAGATAATCGATGATTTCCTTCAGAGCGATATTTTTATGACCGGAGCAGATCATTTTCTCCCAGCGGCCAATCTTATAGGGAAGATCGTCAGAAGAAGAGGCAGCTGCCGGGGTCTCCGAGCAGAAATAAAGGCCCGGTTTCTGGGCGACATTGTCATCGATAAAAGCATGATTATGCAGGACTTCTTCCCGAAGTCTGGTAAATTCCGCAATCCGGCCCACATAGCATGAAATCTGCGGGGAGACAGCGTGGGCCACATAGTCATAAAAGCGCTGATAATGCTCCGGACCGCAGAGGGACAGGGTATCTGTATCTGAAAATAATAGGATTACAAATGTTTTATACCGGTTGAGTGTGATGAGCGGATGTATGCCCTCCGGGAGACCGGATTGCTCCAGCGCCGCGATAAATACTTTCTTGATCTCGTGGGTGGAGGGACAGTCTGTATTGGCCTGCCGGAACGGATAGAGATCGATCATGACAAGCTGAATCTGGGAGTCTGTGCGGAGGGAATATCCGATGCTGTTTAAATAGGACATGGCTTCCTCTACATTCCTTTTGTGGGAGGAATACAGACTGTACACGATTCGGTCTAAATACTGCAGTTCATTCGTCAGGTACAGTTTCCCATAATCGCTGAGCAGGGCGGATCGTTGATCTTGATTGATCCTGCGGACCGCACGCTTGAGGCTGGCGTATATTTCATCAAGAGGAGCAGGCTGTACAATATAGTCAAAGCACCCGAGCTTCACACTCTGCTGGGCATAAGAGAAGTCTGCATGGCATGTGAGGAGAAGTCTTAAGGTAGACGGAGATTCCCGCAATGCCCATTTATTCAGTTCGAGCCCGTTTTCTTCCGGCATTTCGATATCACACAGGAGGATATCCACCGTATGCTCGGACATGATCTGCTTCGCCTGCAGGGCGCTGGATGCACTGAAGACGGCATCAATGCCCAAAGACTTGAAATCAATACAGGAAATAAGACTGTTTACAACCGATAGTTGATCATCCACAATTAAAATCGTCATGACTACCTCCTAGCTGTGCTGTATGGGAAGATATATGAGAACACATGCGCCTCCGGAGCTATGATTGAAAAAGCTGATTTCATAGTCCGAATGATAAATCAGCTGCATGCGGTGCTTTAAGTTTCGGATGCCGACTTGGAAACTTGTATAAGAGCAGTCGGGCTTGTCATTGAGACTTTGCAGAATCTCTGGATCGTATCCGCGTCCGTTATCCCGGAGCATGATGCGCATCTGATGCCGTCCTTCGATCATCAGGGAATCAATGCGTATGAAAAAGTGCAGCAGTTTATTTGAGTTCCTGCTGTGCTTGTAGGAATTCTCCAGAAAGGTCTGTATCAGCAGCGGCGGTACCAGGCAGTCCAGCAGAGATTCATCGATATTGCGGTCAATAAACACAGGCGTCTCCAGGTCGAGAGAGATAATACTGTAGTAATCTGTGATCTCGTCCAGTTCCGCTCTGAGCGGGACAAGGGAGAATGTGTCATGGAAAATAAAGCGCAGGTGATTGGAAAAGGAGAAGATCATTAATTTCATCTGATCATATTTCCCGTTTTCTAACATATTATACAGGCTTTTCAGGCAGTTGATAAAAAAGTGAGAGCGGGTCTGAAGCTGATAATACTGCAGCATGGCATGTTCCTTCTCATGCTCCTGATACAAGGAACTCAGTTCCAGGTGGATCTTCTGTTCGACAAGATCTTCCAGGGCAGAGGAGATCTGGTCCAGTTCTTCGATTGAAGTCGTCTCAAAGCGACAGGCGTGGCTGCTTCTCAGGCCGCTTGTGGCGCGGATAATCTGATTCAGCGGATAGAGAAGGCTTTTCTTATAGAACACATAGAGTGCGATAAGAAACGCAATCAATAACACAAATAAAGCAAAAAGCGGAATGACAGCAGGATGGGAGCCGGACAAAAATGGAGCCGGCTGCAGGATACTGCAGAGAGAGAGCGGCAGATTTAAAATGGGGGACGAAGCTGTAATATATCCGGGGAAGATCTGGTCGTCGGATGAATTCCCGGACCGGGTTAATGCAGAGGGAGAAAGTCCTGCATTCTGAAAGAAATCCTCGTTCGTGAGAACTGCGTCATCCGTATAAAAAGCATATTCCGGATACAGGTCGGTGGAAGAAGTGGATTGCCCCACGATCATTTTATTCAGATCGATCATAGCTCCGATCACAAGCCCGTTCTTCTGGTAGTGATACAGGATCAGAGAGTAATCTTCGTCCTGGCAGATATTCCACACGCCGGAGAAGGCGTTTTCAGAAGACCGCCAGTAATCTCTGGCGAAATCAGCCAATTTCAGACAGCTCTTATCAAACGTAAAAGCAGAGCCAAACTGATAAAAAGAGAGCGAGTCAGAAGCATTAAAAATAAACAATGCTCCGGCGGACGGGACCGTTGAAGCGAGCATACGATTCAGTTCATACTGAGCAGAAAGCTGCTGGTCAATCCTGGCTGATGGAGAGGAAAGCAGCTGGAAATTATAGTCGTCAGAGTAGACAGACTGGCAGAAAGAAGACAATTTGTCCATCTGTGACGTCAGATCGTATACATATAATTCCAGGGTGCCTTTGTTATAACTTTGCAGCTGGTTTCTGTAAGAGGATGTCAGGGCATATATAAGCAGTGCCAGAATAGCGGCTACGAAGCCGATAAGCATAACAAAGCTTAACGCTAAAATTCTGTATAAGGATCGTTTCTTTTTCATTTCGGCCTCCATGTACTACAGCAGATTCGGATAAGGGGCAAAGGGACGCCTTAAATTTTCAGCAACTTTTATTTCAATATCAGTAAGATAACAGCTGGATGTCGGTTTGATATCCAGGGCAAAGTACCGGAACAGGATGTCCAGAGGGAGTTCGCCCAGAATCCATGGCTGCTGCGTAATGAGAAAGGAAACCCGGCCCTGTCTTAAATCTTCCTGGAACAGGCTCACCCGATCGTATACAACCGTATGGATTCTCCGGTTTGATTCCTGAACTGCCTTCACTCCTCCTCTGACCCCCAGATCGTTTAAGAATAGAAGTCTGATATCAGGATTGGCGGCAAGCAGAGCGGAAACCGTATGATAGGAATCCGTATCTGTCTCCTTACAGACGGCAGTATCTGCAATTCGGATTTCCGGATAGTCGGCAAGCAGTTTATCAATACAGGCTTTGGCGCGCTCCGGATGAGACTGGGCGATCCTCTCACCTGAGACCACCGCGGCGGCGCTCTGGCCGAATCCGCTGAGCAGCCCGAGAATATTGCCGGCTACCCGCCCGCACTCTCTGTAATTACTGCCCACATAGGCCAGACGTTTGGAATTCTCGACATCGGAATTATAAGTGACGGTCATAATCCCTTTGCGGTATAAGCTGTCAATCATCTCAATCATATCCGGATGATCCGGCGGGGAGATAACAATACCGCAGACACCGGCGGAAGCCAGCTCCTTCATGGCATTGATTTGACTGTCTATATCATGGAAAGGAACGTGCACTTTCATCAGCTCTACGCCATATTCTGTGAGTTCTTTGGATTTTCGGTCAATTCCGTTCTCAATCGAATCGAATAACACAATGTCTGAGTACAGTATGACACCGAATTTCAGGGCTTTCTTCCTGGCGGCGAGGGAGCGTCCTGCGATGTTTGGAGAGTAGTTGAGAGAATTGGCAATCCGGCGGACCTTTTCCGCTGTTTTGGGGCTGACCCCGCCTCTGTTATTGAGTACACGGTCGACGGTGCCCCTGGAGACGCCTGCGATCTGTGCAATTTCATTAATCGTTACCATAATATCAGCTCCTGAATATGATGGAGAAATTATAGCATTGTTTTAAGAAATTGAAAAGATGCATTTAGATGAAATGAATTGAAAAAATATTGACATAATTAAAAATATCATGTTATATATAAATATAAAACAAATTTCGTGCTCGAGCACGAAATGAAAAAAACATAAGAAAGAGGAGGAACAAGATGAGATTAGAGCTGGTGGAATATGAAGACCTGGGAAGAAGTATGTATGTTGTTTATCCGGAAGGAGAGAGGATCTGCTGCTACGAAAATACGTTGATAACAGTCCTGCGGGAGAATAACACAGAGAGCGATATACGTTCGTTTCTTGAAGACGGTGCGTTCAGAACTCTTGCGGACAGCCAGCGCTTTATTATGCTGTTCCCCAATCCGGTGGGGAACAGCTGGAACTGGAATCTGGAAGAAGACGGTCCGGATGATTTATCAGTGATTGTCGAAATGACGGAACGGTTTCATTATCAGCCGGACATGGAAGATGTAGGAGTCTACCATATTATGCATAACGCCCGGTATTTTGCGGGTATCGATACAGGAGCTTCCATGCTGTATACACTTTCGGTCTGCCGGCCGGTCAATATTGCCGGAATATTCGCAGTCGGCGGAGAGCTGTCTGAACGGGCATTAAAGAGAGCGGCCGGGGCAGCAGTACCGGCGATTCTCGATCATGTGCCGGAACAGGTCCGGGAGCTTTTCATCCGGCTGAATGCGGCAGAGTGCAGAGAAGGGGGGAGATATTACAGCCAGGTGAATGATGCGCAGACCGTCATTTTAAAGGAGGGAAGCCAAAGAAGCACGGTGATCGGACCTGCGGAAATTCAATACGCGTGGGAGAATCTCTTTTCCAGAGTATGCCGCTACAACTCCTGCATTCACGGTGAGCCGGGACCGCGGATGGTAAAGGATCACTATCCATTTCTAGTTCATATCGATGACTGCAGGCTGGGCGATAACGGAGGAATCGGGCACACATGGTTTGAATACATACCAGAGCAGGTCAAAAACGGCACCGCGGAGCAGGTCCCGCTGCTGATATTTAATCACGGGGGTGCAGATACGCCGGGGAATATCTGCAACACGATTCAGCTTCACGAAACAGCTGAGAAAGAAAATTTCATCCTGGTATATCCCTGGTGTTCTTCGAAATGGTCCTGGAATCTGAACATGGATGAAGAGAAATATGATGATATCGCATACTTGAAAGCACTCATTTCATATTTGGAAACGGAGTATCCGATTGATCATACAAGGATATACATCGGCGGCTTTTCAAACGGTTCTGCCATGGCGCAGATTTTCGCGATGACGAATCCGGAACTGATCGCGGCTGTGTGCGCGGACAATACCGGTTTTATTAAGGACCGGAACGCCAAGCCGTTTGCGGTTGCAGGACAGAAGAAGCTGCAGTATGATTATCGAATGCCGGTGTGGTATATCTATGGAAGCCGGGACAGGGAATTCCCTGCTGTACGGGGATCCGGCCAGCAGCTGCAGTATGATTTCTGGAAATCCTATAACCATATCCCGTGCAAGCCGACACCGTTTATCAGCGATCCAAATACATGCGGCGCGGGAGTGATGGGAGATGTGGTTGAGGAGTACTGTCCCAATCCAAGATATCCCGGAAGAAAATATATTACGCACAGGTTCTTTTCGAATGACCCCATCCCGGTTAATTACTATAACTATACGGTTGCTTTTGGAAAGGGACATGACTGCAATCCCGAAGACGGGCAGCTGGGATGGAAGTATATCCGTCAGTTCCGCAGGATGCCGGACGGCTCTCTGGATTTTGCAGTTCCTGCTCACACGCATGTTTAAATGCGGCTGCTTTCTGCTTGACAAGGAGACAGTGGCTATGCAAGAATAACAAAAAAAAGAGAGTATGATACAAGTATGGCTACGATTAAAGATGTTGCGAAGAGAGCCGGGGTATCGATTGCAACAGTATCACGCGTGATGAATGAGCGGGGGCCGATCAGCGCCGGCACACAGAAAAAAGTACAGAAAGCGATGGAGGATCTGAACTATCAGCCGAATGAGATGGCTCGGGCCCTCCAGAAGAAAGAGAGCCACATCCTGGGCCTGATTGTCCCCCGGATCTCTTTCCCCTTCTTTGCCGCTTTGGCGGAATCGGTGGAAGAGGCGTGCCAGGAAAGAGGGTATAAGCTGATGCTCTGCAAGTCAGGAGATGCCGGGCAGAGAGAGAAGGAGATGCTCAGACTTCTTGCCGCGAACAAGGTGGACGGAATTCTGGTCTGCAGCAGAGTGGGGGATGTTTCGCTGTATACGGAGACAGCACTGCCTGTGGTGAGCATTGACCGGGAGATCAGAGGGCTCCCTTTCGTGGCCTGCGATAATGTTGCAGGCGGGAAGATGGCGGCTTCTGCGCTGTATCAGGCAGGCAGCAGGAAACCGCTGTTTCTGTCGAATCATATCCCTTCTTATATGGCAGCGTCAGGACGGAAAGAAGGATTCTGCACAGAGTGTGCCAGCCTGGGGATCCCCTGTGAGGTCTATGAAATATCGGAAGGAGAACTGCCGAAAGAATATCGATTTGAAGAATTCGGGAGATTCCTGAAGAATACCGGTGAGATCGACGGTGTATTTGTCAATGGAGATCTTTTGGCAGCTAATCTGCTGCATTGGCTGAAAACAGAGAAGAGCAGCTTCTTATCCGATATCCCATATCTGGGCTTTGACGGGCTGGAAGAAAGCCGTCTGCTGGATATAACGACCATCGCCCAGCCAGTTTCTGAGATGGGGGAATATGCGGTGGAGCTGCTTGTGAGAAAGATTAGAGGGAAGATCGTACCGGAGCGGTCCCTCCTGCCGGTCAGGCTGATCGAACGCTCCAGTACATCAGGCTCACAATCCCAGGCTCTATGAGGAGAAAATCTGACGACTGTCTCCATATGCCGGATTGGAGCAGGTAATACTCCAGGACATATCCGAGAAATCTGCATAAAGAGAGGTGTGCCAGCCCTCTTTTTCCCAATCGATTTTTAGAATTCCCGCTGCATGGCTGCTGACAGAAACAGTGCCGTTGAAAGCGGGATATTTGTTTCTGAAACGCATGATGCTGTACAGTTTCTGGAGCATGGGGGACTGGACTGCCTTTAGGATCTCTTCCTCGCTGTAATTGTGCCGGTTGATGCTGCGCCCCTCAGCGCCTTGCTTTAAGGCTTCAATATCGTTCTTGCCGGCAAGGAGGCCGACATAATAGACCTGAGGAATACCAGGGGCGAAAAGCTGGACGATTCTTGCCAGCTGATAGGCCTTGTCATTGCAGCCGAGAGCTGAATAGTAGGTTGAAGCCAGCTGATATTGTCTGGCTTTTTTCCCAGAGGTTTTCAGAATTCCGCCGGGGACGGTAAGATAGGGCTTTGCATCAGCGGTAAAGCGGTCGACTCTTTCCCGCACAAAATCAATCTCAGCGTCAGACAGCAGGCCGCTGACATCGATTACGCCGATTCCGTCATGGGTATCCAGTGTGGTGAATTGTTTGCGCGGGCAGATCTTAAGCCAGTGAACGAGCCGGTCTGTCCGTCCGGAGAGAAGAGCATGGAGCAAAAGCATGGGAAGAGCGAAGTCATACACCCAGTACCCGTGGGAAGCCATTTTCTGCTGGATCTGATAATCCGCATGGATTTCCGGAAGCATCTCGGTGCCGGTTGGGTGCAGCGGCTTTGTGCCGATTTCCAGGATATCCCAGATATCAGGTTCAACGAAAAAGCAGTTGGTCCCGGGCTTTTTCGAGGTGTATGCGAAGGCGTCAAATCGTATGAGGGCGGCGTGCTTTGCGAGCGTGCTCAGATTCCGTTCATAATAATTCTGCGTGGCAGGGGAATAAGGGTTGATATCAATCTGCTCGTTAAAAAAAGTATTCCACAGTTTCACTTCTTTGCCGTCTTTTTGTCGGAACGTCAGATAGGGGGCATTGAGACGCCTTCGGTATAGCTTCTCCAGATCTTCTTTCGACGGTTCTCCTCCGGGCCAGAATTGTTCCCAGTCAATAAACATGCTGCAAAACGCAGATTCTTCTCCCTTTTCGATATAATCCTGAAATTCACGGGAGCGGACGGAGATATGGTTGAGCATGAAATCAGACATCAGGTAATACTTTTCTCCAAGGCGGTCTATATCTTCCCATGATCCAAAAGCGGGATCCACCTGGTCATAGTTGATAACCGCAAAGCCGCGATCGCCGGAAGACGGATAAAAAGGGAGGACGTGGAGCCCGCCGAAGATGCCGTGAAAATAGGTATCCAGAATGGTATCCAGTTTCTGCAGACTGCCGCCCATACTGTCGGCATAAGTGATTAGCATGATCTTGTTTTCTATTCCTTTCATAAGTCCCTCCTTTAATGTAAACGTTTAATATAATTATATGAAATATATTCAATAAGTCAACGATAAATAAAATAAATATGTTAATGTAAACGTTTGACATAAATTCGGCCAGGTGTTATGCTGATTTGTGAGAAACAGAACGGATGAATCTGCAGTTTGTAAAGGAGGACGTATGGACAGAGAGAAGAATGGATGCAATTCAGCAATCATGCTGCGGGCCGGAACGCCGGATGACGACAACCGGGATTATCTTCCGGAGGAACTGATTGGGACGGATATTGTCGTAAACGAAAGCGGAAACAATTCGCAGCCGTATCCGCATAATTTGAAGGAATACCGGGCGCCGCTGGCAGAAGGATGTGAAAACGTATGGTACGAGTATGTTCCGGATTCTTATGATCCGTCCCGGAAGTGCCCACTTGTGATTTCACTTCACGGGGGGATTATGACAGGATGGGGACAGGCGGTATATACCTCCTGGACCTTGCTGGCAGAGAGAGACGGATTCATTGCCGTGTTTCCGAATGCAAGTGTCAATCGAGGATGGCAGATGCCGCGTGGGAAATATGAGTGGGATCCATCCAGGCCGGGAGGACAAGAACTGGCACCTGTTCCGGAATGGGTTGTGGTGCCGGAAGATCCTATCGACGGGAACCAGGATGTTCAGATGCTTCTGAATCTGATCGAACTTATGAAGAAAAAATATCACATCGATGAAGGCAGGATATTTATGCAGGGAATGTCCATGGGGGATGCTATGACCTCCTTTTTCGCCAGGAACTTCGGCCACATACTTGCAGGAGCCGCGGGGTCCGGGAC
The DNA here is from genome assembly GCA_949283695.1 of uncultured Eubacteriales bacterium. Classification (GTDB taxonomy): domain Bacteria; phylum Bacillota; class Clostridia; order Lachnospirales; family Lachnospiraceae; genus Mediterraneibacter. Next base: position 134,573 of record CASDTX010000025.1, read on the forward strand.
GGCAGCGTATCTCTCGCTTCTGTACGACGAGCACGGACAGATCATAAAAAGCGGAGCGCCTCTCGCGGTTTGGCAGTCAAGACCGGAGAGAAACAGGCCGCCGGAACTGATGGAGAGAGAGCTGCGGGTGAATCAATATAACCGCCTGTACTGGATGAAAATCAATGAATGTGGTCCCATCCCGGAAATCAGCATTCGAGGAGAAAATAATATTGCTGTTTACCGGGGAAAGAAGGCAGATCTGGTATACCGGGATATTAAGAACCGAGATCACGGGCAGACATTCGATGACGCGGCGCTGATCTGGGATTATCTTTTCTCGGGGATCCGCAGAAATGAGGACGGCACGATTACCCATATCCGTCCGGCAAAAGAGTGGAAGAAAGATACATTCGCGCTGGCTTTGACAGAAGGCGGAGAGAAGGCCTGGACAGCGGAGGGGGTAGAACCGGTTGGAAGTCCTGTTATGAAGTGGACGAAGATCAAATACCACGGCCTCAACGGAGCGGCAAAAGTAAGAGGGGAGTTCTTATGTGTACCGCTGTCATTTCTGGCACGCTTTTTCGGAATGGATTATATCGCAGAAGACGGAGGACTGCGTGTGACTCTTGTATCGAGAGAAGGAGAAAAGATCCAATTCGCAAGAGGATGTATCGGATGCGCAGCGGAAGGAACCGTGAGAAGTATGTACTGTGAGGCGGTATACCGGAATGGAGAACTGTATGTATCCGTGGAATGGTTCTGCAGGGAGCTGTTTGATCTGCATGTATCAGTCTGCGGTTCTGTCGTATATGTGACGGATCATAACAGCGAGCTCTCTGTGTTTATGGCGGATCTGATACGAGATATTCTCTTGGACAGGGCAGTCCCGGATGATCAGAACCTCTGATCAACGCTATTATATTAGAAAAGCGATAGAAAACAACAGAAAACAGATAGAAACGATTTCGTTCCCGGCAGTATCATAAAGCTGAAGATACCGCCGGGAATTATTTTATTAAGACAGAACAAAAAAAGGGGGACTGACCGATGAATCAAAAAAAGAGGAAGAGAAACATAAGGAAATACATTCCATTCTACTTGATGCTTCTGCCAGGGCTGATCTACTTGATGATAAACAATTACATGCCGATGGCCGGGCTGATTCTTGCGTTTAAAGAAGTGGATTATTCGGCAGGCATTTTTCAGAGTCCCTGGGTGGGCTTCTCCAATTTTACATATTTGTTCAGTTCCAATGATGCGGCAATATTCTTCAGAAATACAATTCTGTATAACCTGGCATTTATCTTTCTGGGGAATTTATTAGGAATCTTAGTGGCAATTGCACTGGACAGTCTGAAAAACAGCATTTTTAAAAAATTCAGTCAGACTGTGATACTGGTCCCGTTCCTTCTGTCAACCGTGATCGTCAGCTATGTTGTCTACGCGTTCCTGAGCGGAAATAATGGATTTGTAAATAATACGATACTGCCTCTGATGCACATGGATCCGATCAGCTGGTACAGCGAAGCCGGATATTGGCCGTTTATCCTGATCCTGGTCTATCTCTGGATGCATTTTGGATACAGCTCCATCCTCTACTATTCGACCTTGATCGGAATCGATAAAACATACTATGAAGCAGCGGTGGCGGACGGAGCCGGAATCTGGGCGCAGATAAGATACATTACGCTTCCCATGCTGAAGCCTACGATTATTACACTGGTGCTCCTGGCGGTCGGACGGATCTGTACATCGGATTTTGGTCTTTTCTACCAGATCCCTATGAACAGCGGGCTTCTGTACAGTACGACGCAGACGATCGACACCTACGTCTACCGGGGACTGCTGGAATTAAATGATATCGGCCGTTCAACAGCGGCAAGTTTTCTGCAGTCAGTACTTGGATTTATCTGTGTGATGATCTCGAACAAAGTTGTTTCTAAGATTGACAAGAACAGTGCGCTGTTCTGAAAGCGAAAGGAGAGAGTGGAACGATGATCTATAAGAGCAGAGTATTTCGGATCAGCATGGCTGTTTTTGTTAGTTTACTGGTTCTTACCTGTGTATTTCCGTTTATACTTTTATTGTCAAGTTCGTTTACCGCCGAGGCATCCCTGGTCAAAGAGGGCTACTCGTTTTTCCCGAAAGAGGTGAGCATGTCAGCATACTCTTATCTGTGGAGTATTAAGGGATCGATCATAAAAGCTTATTTGATGAGTCTGATCATTACCGGTGTCGGAACAAGCATCAACGTGATCATTACAATGCTGTTCGCTTATGCTCTGTCACACAAGGAGCTTCCGGGAAACCGGGTGATCGCGTTCTTCCTGTTCTTCTCCATGCTGTTTAATGGGGGTTTTGTATCGACGTATCTGATTTATACGCAGATTCTCAATGTCAGAGACAGTCTGGCAGGCATGATTGTACCTTATCTGCTGATGAACGCATTTCATGTAATCATCATGCGTACGTATTTTACGAATACAATTCCCAAAGAAGTGAAAGAGTCAGCGAAGATAGACGGGGCCGGCGAGTTCCAGATCCTCGTAAAGATTATTATCCCCATGTCGCGGCCGATCATAGCCACCATCGCACTTCTGGAGGCGATCGCCTATTGGAATAACTGGACGAACGGAGTTTATTTCCTGACGACCAGAACAGATCTCTACGGGATCCAGAATTATCTGAATATGGTGCTGAGCAATATCTCTTACCTTCAGTCACAGCAGACAAACGCATTCTCAGGATTTGAGACAGAGATTCCGAATATTAGTATCCGAATGGCGCTGGCCATTATTGCAGTCATCCCAATCTTGTGTGCGTATCCGTTCTTCCAGAAATATTTCGTAAAAGGGATCACAATAGGGTCTGTAAAAGGATAGGGCAGGACGGTCTCTTAATCGGTACAGATTCGTTTCAGGCGGCTCCCCAGACGGCTCAAAACTTCATTGGATATGGTATTTGCTCTGTCTGCAAATGCAGCGGCAGTGATCTCTCTCCTGCCGCTGCAGCCGATGAACACAGCCTCATCTCCGGAAGATACGGTGGGAATATTCGAGATATCTAACATTAGTTGATCCATGCAGATGCGGCCGATTATCGGAGCTTCATGACCGTTTACCAGGGCATAGCCCCGGTTGGACAATTCTCGGGGGATCCCGTCTGCGTAGCCGATAGAAACGGCAGCGGTCTTCCTTTCTTCTGCGGCAGTATAGGTGAGACCGTAGCCGGCAGACTCTCCCGGGTACAGAGTCTTGATACTTGTGATGAGGGATTTCAATGAAAGGACAGGCCGCAAATCCACATTGGCGGCCACTTTGTCGCCCTCGCTGCTCAAAACGCCGTAGAGAGCGATTCCCGGACGGACATAGTCATAGCGTAAAAACGGATAATTCAGTATCCCATAGCTGCCCTGGATATGGGTTTTAAATCCGCCGAGTCCTCTTTGGTGAAGAGCCTTCACAAGCTGGTTGAATTGTTTGATCTGTTCCAGCGTGAATGTCTTTTTTGCCTTTGAGCGGCCGTCAGAGACGCATAAGTGAGAAAATACGCCTGTAATTTTTAAGTTTGTTAATCTCCATATATCACAGATTGCTTCGATATTGTCGCTTCGCTCCCCTAAACGGTGCATACCGGTGTCAATCCCTATATGGACATTGATAGGCTGCCCATAATCATTGAGCAGCCTGGCATAGGAAATATCCAGCGCTGTCTGGGTAAGTGAATAGGAAACCAGGTCCGGGAACTGATAAGGGGAGGTATAGCCCAAGATCAAAATTTGCCCGGTTATCCCGGCTTCTCGAAGTTCGATGGCCTCGTCAGCACAGGCAACGCAGAAATCGTTTATGCCTGCTTCCTGTAATGCCCTGGCGATCAAAACGGCGCCATGGCCGTAGGCATTTGCCTTGACGGCGGGCATAACTGCGCAGTTTGCAGGGATCAGGTTGCGGATTTGTTTTACATTATGAAGCAAGTGATCAAGATTCAGTTCAATCCATGCACGTCCTCTTTGGTTCATTTTATTCTCTCCTTGTCTGCTGACGCCAGCCCCAGTTCCAGCAGGTGGTGAATCACTTCTTCGAAGGAAAAGCCGGCCGCCTTCAGCATATTTGGATAGCGGCTGTGCGAAGTAAATCCGGGAATCGTGTTTACCTCGTTAAAATAGATCTCCCCATCTGGAGTCAGAAACAGATCAACTCTTGCAAAATAGGAGCATTGCAGTATGTTATAAATGGCAAGAGCTGTTTTTTTGATTTCGTCTGCCTTTTCCGGAGAAATGCGTGCCGGGACATGGATGTTCGATGTTTTTAAAGTGTATTTCTCTGTATAATCGAAAAATCCATCGGACAGCTCAATCTCGTCTACTTCGCCGATGATTAAATCCTGTGTCCCAAGCACCGCGCACCCTACTTCAAATCCTTCGATCATTTCTTCAAGGATCACAGTGCTGTCATGCGAAAAAGCAAGATTGACTGCAGGAATCAGCTCTTTCTCCTGGAACACTTTTGTGATTCCAAAAGAAGAACCCGAGCGGACCGGCTTCACAAAGAGCGGAAATCCGATTTCCCGTGCGTCCTGTTTCACTTCTTGTTCCAAGGAATCTCTTGTAAGGGTTATGGATTTGGCAGCTTTTATTCCGTGCATTTCGACAATGCGGTGGGAGAGTACCTTGTCCATGCATAAAGCAGAAGAGAGTAAGCTGCATCCGATTACGGGAACGCCCATTAACTCCAAAACACCCTGAACAGTTCCGTCTTCTCCGTTTTTCCCGTGCAGGACCGGCAGCGCGGCGTCAATAGAAATTGTCCGGAGACTGCCGTGATCCAGGTAACAGATCCCATGAACCGTCCTGTCAAACAGGGGGAAAACGGGCGTCAAAGTCCCCTTCTCCATCCAGCAGTTTTCTCCGATCCATTCGGTTTCTCCGCGGTACCAGAACCATTTGCCGCAGTCGCGGTCAATTCCGATCAAAATCAGGTTGTATCTGTCAGGATCAATACCCTGAATCACAGAACATGCAGACTGCAGAGAGACTTCATATTCCGTTGAGCAGCCGCCGAAGAATATGCTGATAACCCTTTTCGAATCTTTCATCTTTTGAACCCTCCTACTAATAAAAACAGCTTGCTTTCGGTTATTTTACCGAATACCAGCTGAAAGTGCTTTAAGATTCCCTTGTTTAATTCTTAGGAAAATCTTAGTGCGGTTCTACGAATGGCGCTGGCTGAGCGGTTACATTCCCCTCCGTTTTTTGCAGGAATTTTTGCAAATATTTTTTTGGAATTTTTTTAAAAAAGTTGTTGACTTTTTCCGACAGTCTGATATAATAACCATGTTGCTTGCGGGAAGCAAGACAACAGATGATGCGGAATGGTGTAATTGGCAGCACAGCAGACTCTGACTCTGTTAGTAGGGGTTCAAGTCCCTTTTCCGTAGCTGGGAATTTGCGAAGAGCATTTTCCCTTTTTTATCGGAGTGTGGCTCAGCTTGGTAGAGCGCTACGTTCGGGACGTAGAGGCCGCAGGTTCGAATCCTGTCACTCCGATTTTTTTATTGCGATGCCGCAAAGTCTGAAAACACGGGCTTTGCGGTCTTTTTTATTTCTTCTGGACGGAGCATAAAAGGTATCTATTCGGCTGTGAAAAATGCAGCGTTTTGTCCTTATCCTGTTGCCGTACTTTGTTATAGATCCGCACAGTTGTCTCCAGATCTTCCTGTCCTACCCACTTTTGAACCTCTTTCAGAGAATATCCCTTTAACGCAAGAGTGGAAATACAGCTTTTACGCAGGTCGTGAAAGTAACGACAAAGGGGCTTCAATTTGTCCTTCATCGACCGTATTGCTCCTTGTCCACCGACGCTAACGCCATTCTCGAAAACCTCTCCGGAGTGATTACTTCCGGCAGGGCTTTCTTCGCCAGTTCTTCCGTTACGTTTCCTGTTTTTCCTCCATAATAATAAAAAGAGACAGGATTTTTCCTGCCTCTGTTCCTATGTGCTGTTTATTTGGTATTCAGATATTCTTCAGCCGCTTTCAAAAACTTTTCTGCTCCTTTAAGCTGCTGTTCTGCCTCCGTCCTGCTTGCTACAAAAAAGTCGTCATAATCCGATTTTTCTCTCAGAAAAGAACTGTTCTTTATGATTATCGACAGTTCTTTATCCAAAAGTTCTGCTTTCAAATATTCCTTATTAAAAAACGCAATCACTCCTGAATGCTTTGATGAATCAAATACCTTTTAAAATATTCAGCGCGCGCATTGCATGGAAAATGGCATAATAGGAGCGGTTTAGAGCTGTCTTATACTGATTGATCTCCAAATTTCCTTTTGCCGCTGAGTACATTTCCTTCGCCCGTTCCATACGGTAGCACGCCAATTCTGTTAAGCTGCCTTCCAAAGAATAATTCCCTCCTTCTGCACATTTTTATAAAAGGGCAAAACATTTCCCCACTGTTCCAGCTTTTCTTCCTGAATGTCAATGATAGAAAACACTTTATCAAACCGGATATCCATATCCGCAGACCATCGGATGAACTGCTCCTGTGTCTTTTCATCCATGTCGTTCTTCATAATAATGGCGATGTCAATGTCGCTGTCATCTTTCGCTTCATTTCTCGCAACTGAGCCATAAAGAATGATCATTTTGATATTCCCTTTGAATATCTCCGTCAGACCGCGGATCAGTTCGTCTTTCATATCATTTGATAACATATGCTGTCACCCCACAATCGAATCATGCTTTTCGTCTCCTACAATTATAGCAAGACAAATCATCCTGTTCAACACCCTACTTTCTACTCCTGTCCTGTTAGACTGTAGAGCAACATTTTATAATGGGCTGAGATGAAACAAAAGAAACAGATAATAAGAATAGATGAATAAGAGGAGAGATGAGAGTATGCCGTGATTTCCTGCATGCTCTTTTCTCTTTACAGACGGATTATAATAAAAAGAAGGAACCCCTTCCTGGCAAGAACCGGTTCCCTCTTTCAAAAATACATCCCAAAGGAAGTATCCAGATATTATGATACGCATTTTCAATCTGTTTTGCAAGCTGAACGAAATAAAAATCTCAGACCAGCAGTGGTTTGACCAGGCTCTCAGAAGCCTGTGCCTTCCAGACCGGCCCTGTCCCCGCTGCGGATCAAAAGGGAACCTCATCCCCCATGACAGCTATTCCCGGTACATAGTCACGTTATCGGTCGGGAAAGCTGCTGTGGCGATTCTCCATGTGCCAAGGGTAAAGTGCACTTCCTGCGGGCATACCCATGGCCTCCTCCCCGAAATGCTGATTCCGTATTCTTCTTACAGCCTGCGCTTTGTCCTGACTGTACTGAAAGATTACTTCCTGCGCGTCAGATTTTCATCACCAGTGAAATTTCATCCGGCCAGTTCCTTTTTCCAGTTTTCCGGAGATATCCGCAGAATTATGTATACAACGAACATCATAGAAGGACTGAACCGGCAATACAGAAAAGTAACAAAGAAATGGACACAGAGGTATCGGAACTGGGATCAGGTGCTAAATCAGCTGATTATTTTATACGATGAAAGGCTGACGGCATACCTGTAAAAGAAAAACAGGAGTGGAAACAAAAACCATTCCTCTCCTGTCTTTACCTTATCCCTTCGGCATTCATAGTATTCCCAAAAAATCCCAACTTATTCCTGAGGCCGGGCGTGGGCAACGCCCACAAAAAAGGGGTTACGGATGCCGCTATTTTTGATGCAGAAGATTTTCCTCATAGACATAGAAAATTTTACACCCTCAAAAACGGAGCCGGACTGCTCAATCCTTTATCCTATTACTTAATAAAAGTTGGAATATAATGTGATATCGTCCGTAAAATGCAGCAAGGACATGCTTTGTGGCATGTCCTGCTAACAATTGCATTGTACTGTAATTTCTATAAATCAGCAAACTTTTTAAAGGTCTCCTGAACCAACAAGTACTGATCCCATGGAATATCCTTCAGTATATTCTGGCGTTCCACAAACTGTTCCGCTGCTGTTCTAATCGAAAAATAGGCATCAAACTTGGCTTTTGTAATATATCTGCGCTTTGTTAAATACCGTTTTTCCGGATCAACCGAGTCTACAAATGCATTTCCTCTGTTGATAATCTCTTTATCATATTCATCTTCTCCTTCAACAGCATTTAAAAGAAACGTTTCCATTGCTCCAGTCTGTTCAAAAGGAACCACCAACAGCAGGATTTCAACTGCTATTTCTTTTCCATGACCATTTTTCATTTTACAGAAAACCCATTCGTCATTTTTTATTTCTTGTTGGGTTTGAATACTCCGTTCTGACAATATACGCTTAATTTCTGTGCAAAAATCCGCTTCTGTGTCCACTTCATCCCGATCCGTCAAAATAATAATCTTGCCGTATTCTTCATCATTTGCCGCAAGGCTGTTAAGTTCTAAAATATAATCCAGCTTCTCCTTGATCTTCCCGACTCCGCCACTGCCACCTATACAAAGAATACGTCCATCCTTTTCTAACTCTCTGAATGTTTTGAATTCACTGCTCAGTGGTGTACGGTTCTTTGTATCTTGCCAATTATATGCTTTTCTTAAAAAGTATTGAAGAAGAACAGAATCTGTGGAGCCCTCACAAATTATAATACTTTTCATCTTATCTCAATTCCAATCCCATTTTATCCTGTACTTCTATTGCTTTTTCTCCTGACAGCCTCCTGACTGAGATCTCATCCTCCTCTTTATACAGTGTATAAAGAGACGTATTGTTTCTTACTGCCTCAGAACATTTCAGCACTTTATCAATCGCCTCTTTACTATGGGATGTCAGGAACACCTGCACGTTCAATTTAAGGCATGTTTCCAGAATCCATCGGAATGTCCGGTTCATTGCTGATGTATGAATCGCAGTCTCAAATCCATCCAATAATAAAATCCCGTTCTGCGCCTTCAAAACAGCGCTCATCAAAAGGATTGCTTTTTTCATGCCATCGCCGTATACATTAAGCGGCAGAGCTTCTTTATAGGATTTTGACAATATCTTATAAATACCCCGACCTGGATACTTATTATCATTATCATAGTTAATACTGATAATATTCTCATCATAATCTTTCAGTATTTCAAGCATCTCTTCATAGAGTTCTGGATATTTCAAAATATCTGTAAGATATACATTCGCTTCCGAGTGGCTTGATGGTGAAATATAAACTATATTTCCTTTCGGTTTAGATAATAAAAGTTTTTTGCTCGATCTGGTTACTTTTTGTCCTTCGTATATATTACCTACTGATATTTCTTCACCATTAATAACTATATGAATTTCCATCTTCTTAACGGTATGAACAAGCCCTTCCCACTCATTCTCATTTAAAAGCGATAAGCCTTGTATTTTCCTGTATTCTGATTCTGTTAGATCCTCTTCCATAATTCTGGCATAAACCTGTATATTTTCTACAGCAGAATTACTCAAAGGCTGTCTCTGAACATTTACCTCATATTCGATCCTCTTATCTTCAGCATTGATATTAAACAAGTCATAAAATCCCTCATAAAATGAATACGATGATACCGACTGGTCTCTTCTCAATAAACCTCCCCACATTTTTAAATTTTCCGGATGATCATAACTTTTCAATACTTCCAGCACACTGGTCTTACCGCAGTTATTGTCTCCTGTTAAAATATTTATCTGCGAAAGGTTATCTAATTGTAATGAAGAAATTCCTCTAAAAGATCTGATGTCTAAATTCTTAATATATGTCATCATCTTTTTCCTTTCCGCTTATAGTCGTGTTTCTAATACTCTAAATATACCATTCCCTCCTTTTTTCGCAAACAACTTTTGCCAAATTGTAATTAGCCCTTTGAGTTTTCACCACCTTCCGAGAGGCGTTATAGGGTGCCGTTAAAGCCCCGGAAACCCTTGAAAATACGCCAATTTATCCATGCAAAGGCGTTATAGGCTGTTATCGAACATTACCGCATTTTTATGGCCTCACGGATGCTCGTGAGGGAAAAATTAAGGGCAAAACACAGGGAACGACAATGAAGTTTAGTGGCAAAGAGAACTGTCGTGATGTGTGCCAGGCTCCGCCGGAGCCTCCTCTGTGTGATGCCGGACAACTGAATATCGCGGCTTTCAAAAGCCGATGAACAGACGGACATTAGTATGATTGCTGGTGTCCGTTTTTCTTTGCCCAAAATCGGGTGCATGGGAGGTTCCTTTCGGGGCCTCCTTTTTGCATCTCTATGGAGGTGAGAAATCTTGAGCGATAAGCCTGCGTCACCTGCCAGGGGACGCAAGAAAGTCGCCCCACCGGTTCAGCAGCCGCCCCAGGAAGAAGTGGTTTACCGGCTGCCGCTGACAGACCTGCATCCCTTTCCAGACCATCCGTTTCAGGTGCGGGATGATGAAAAAATGCGGGAAACGATTAAGAGCGTCAAAGAGTATGGCGTGATTGTTCCTGCCATCGTCCGCCCCCGCGAAGAAGGCGGCTATGAAATCGTAGCCGGACACCGGCGCAAGTACGCCTGCGAACAGGCTGGCCTGGATACGATGCCCGTCATAATCCGTAACCTGGACCGGGATGCGGCCACCATTATCATGGTAGACAGCAACCTTCAGCGCGAGAACATCCTGCCAAGCGAGAGAGCTAAAGCATACAAAATGAAGCTGGATGCGATTAAGCGGCAGGGCGCACGAAATGATTTAACTTCTGACCAAGTTGGGCAGAAGTCAAAATGGTCGATTGAGCAAGTTGCAGAGCAGGCTGGGGGAAAGCAAATCCCAGGTGCAGAGATACATTCGTCTGAATGAGCTATCCCCGGAATTGTTACAGATGGTAGATGACAAGAAAATCGCTTTCAATCCAGCTTATGAGCTATCTTTCCTCAAGCCGGAGGAACAGCAGATGCTTGTCACCACAATGGACTATGAGCAGGCCACCCCATCGCTCTCCCAGGCCCAGCGGATGAAGAAATTCAGCCAGGCCGGGCGGCTCAATGAGGACAGTATGCTGGCGATCATGTCCGAGGAAAAGAAACCGGAGAAGTTCAGCCTGACCTTTGACGGGGACCGGATACGCAAGTATTTCCCCAAATCCTATACGCCCCTGCAGATGGAGAACACCATCATCAAGCTGCTGGAGGCATGGCAGAAAAAACGCCAGCGCAGCCAGGAGCGGTAAAACCGAATACAAGCAACCTGCCGGACAGTTTTTGCCCGGCTTTTTCATTTTCAGCAAGGAGGTTTTCATGTATATCAACACATTCAAATACACACCGGCAGATGTAGACTGCAAACTTTGTACCGAGTACATCAAGAAATTTGGCTGCACCGCCTGCGGCTGTCCCTGGATTGCCGAGCGTATCGAGGCGGGCGTTGTGGGCTATGCCGAAGTGGTCCGGCAGATGTTTTCCCATGACAGACGCCTGATGGCCCGCCTGGAACCGCTGATCCGGGATTTCCCCGGTATGCTCTGGCAGGATGACCGCCACCGGCAGCGCATGGAGGGTGTGAAAATCCATCTGGGACACGCCCGCTTTTTATGCGGTCATGTTCCTGTTTACCTCCGGCGAGGACATTTACCGCCGCGCCGGGAACTGTCTCTGCAAGCGCGGCGCGGAGTTTGACTATGCCCGGCTCCATGAGATTTCGCCCCATGACTATACGCTCTATATTGCCGCGCGGGGCATTTACACCAACGCAGGCGGCGTGACGGCGCGGGACCTGGCGGATGCCGAGGTAGTGGATAAAGGGGCGCTGCGCATGATCGTGAACGCCCTCCTGATCGCCCGGTATGGCTGCGCGGTCCTGGATATTCACGAAAGGGGGCGCAAGGCATGAAACCTCTGCATCTCCCCTTGGAAGGCCATGACCTGCTGGCTGTGGAACGGTTCCAGGACGATACCCGGCACATGGCGGAATTTCTCATTCTGACAACCCGCTGCCCTCTGGGGCGCAGGGGCCAGTACAAGCGGCTGTTTCTGACCGAGGAGGAATACTCCCGGATGCGCGCGCTGGAACGCCAGGGCCAGCTTCAGATCCGCCGACACGCTGCAATCATCGAGGGGCATGCTCGCGAACGGACAGGATACCCAGGCGATCATCGAAATGCTCAAATCTCTTCCGTTTGGCTCTATATTTATGCTCATGTTCTGCATCAGTTCTCTGCTGTTTTTAGCCACCACTCTGGACGGCGCTGCCATGACGATGGCGACCACCTCTACGATCGGGCTGAAAAATGACGAGGATCCGAACCCCTTCCTCCGTCTGTTCTGGTGCGTTATGCTGGCATTTGTCCCGCTGACAATGATACTCATCCATGCCAGCCTGGATACAATAAAGACCTGCGCTATCGTTACCGCCGCGCCTCTGCTGTTTATTATGATAATTCTGGTATCGGGATGGCTGAAATGGATGGTAAAAGACGCAAAGAAGAACAAGGGAAAATAGTCCTTCAATCAATGTGGTTATACATTATTCAATAACTGAGGAGGGGCAGCATAAACTGACAAAACGGGTAGTCAGCGCTGCCGGATATGGTAATTACAACAGAAAAAGAAAGAGCAAGTGGCCAAACTGGTTGAGGTTTGGCCGCCTGCTCTTTTTGCATATGTCCGTAATTCGGTGTATGGCTTTCCCGTTACAAGAGCACGGATACAGCAGAACTCGCGAAATTTACAAGGCCTTTTCTGAAACAAGTTATGAGCAAAACCGTAATTAAGTATTGCTATCACGTTAGCGTGATGTCCTATACTCAAACATACGGAGAAAGGAAAGGCCGTAATGAAGAAAATTAATGAAGTAAGCCAGATTGTAGGAGTGAGTAAACGAACATTACAATACTATGATGATGAAGGAATTCTGCCAATTAAAAGGACATCTAATAATCACAGGGTGTATGATGAACATTCGTTGGAACAGATCTGGCAGATATTGATTTACAAAGAGATGGATTTTAAGTTGAATGAAATAAAATATCTGTTGAATCTTCCTTCAAATCAAAAGGAGCAAATCTTTACAACACAGATTGAGAAACTAAATAACAAATTAATTACAATGAAAGTGAAGTTAGAATTTATTTCATTTGTGCAGCATAATGGTTTCCCTATGAAACCGGGAGAATACTGCGGGAAGACCTATATGATGTGCATTGATGAAATGAAGCGTCGGTGGGCAAGGGGCAATACGGTTGATGAAGGACAAATTTAAGCTCCTTGTCCACCGACGCTAAGAAAAAATAAAAGAGAAAATGATAAAGGATGGAGCATGAGGAAAAGTTTCTGTTAAATTATTTCAGTGCCTTTTAGTGCTGTTTTATTGTATACTGTTAGCAGCGGTGTACAAGGGGGCGATCCCCTCTCTTGTACACTGGCGCTAACGAAAAATAAAATAGAAAGGACTTAGAGAGAAGAGTGTTGAAATTTGATGTAAAGAAAATAGCGGCAATATCCGTGCTTTTTGTGATATTGCTTCTTTCTATGACGGTGATATCAAAGATCGCCAGTGATCCGGAAAATCATACGAAAACAATAGAAGCCTTAGATGAGAAAAAGGCGGATGTCTTGAAATTGACGGCAACGTCAGCCGCGTCGGCTACGGCACTTGCGGCAATCCCGGGAGATGCAACAACTCCCGTGGCAAATAAGCTGGCGGACTTGACGTCGTATTTCCTGATTATATTAATGGTCGTATTTTTAGAAAAGTATCTGGTAACGCTGACGGGATATATGACATTTTTTATATTGATTCCGGCAGCATGTGTTCTGCTTGCGATCGGTATATGGATGAATAAATCGTTTTTTAAAATATTAGCGGCAAAGGTGGCCGCCTTTGGATTGGTGTTGTTTCTGATTATTCCAGTGAGTATGAATGTATCCACATTGATAGAAGAAACATATGAGTTGTCTGTAGAAACAACGGTAAAAGAAGCACAGGATATCACAGATGAAATAAATGAAAGTATGGATTCGGAAGGGAACATTATTGAAAAAGCTCTGTCAAAAATCAAAAATGGAGTATCAGGGCTGCTGGAGCGGGGAGAAACACTTTTGAATCAATTTATTGAAGCTATTGCTGTGATGATGGTAACATCTTGTTTGATTCCGATTGTTGTGTTGCTGTTTATGTTTTGGTTTGTTCGAATATTGTTTGGATTGCAGATAAATGTACCGAAAGATGTGCCGAAAAAAATTTCCTCAAAGATTCCAGGGCATAAACATAGCTCGACAGAAAAAGTGAATCCAATCTGAAGCAAAATAATACAAAAAGTTAACAATAATTAATACATTTATAGGAATTTCTTAAAAACATCTTTGTATAATAAACCAAGGTATGTGTATTGCCACACAATTTTGTTGATATAAAGTACGAAAGGATAAACCGGGGAGATAATGGGGAAGCGAAAGAAGCATACAAGAAATATAAGTGGTTATATTCTATGTGCGCTTGTTTTTTTTGCGATTGGCGGGACGATATTTTGTATGGTGGCCGATGCCAGGGAGAATGCCAGGATACAGGCAAGAATTCAGGCAGAGGAGCAGGCGGAGAAGGAAAAGAAAGCCGCGGAAGAAGCGAAAGTAAAGGAACGGATTGAGGCGAATTCCGTGCGGCCGGGAGTGCCGGTGGGGACTCTTGAACCTGATATGGATGAGAAGGCGGTTTATCTTACTTTTGATGACGGACCATCAGAGATCACGAGAAAGGTGCTGGATATTCTGGACAGCTATGGGATTAAAGCGACCTTTTTTATCACGGGAGCTAATGAAAAGTACAGACCGCTGATCAAGGAAGCGCACGACAAGGGGCATACGATCGGGCTTCATACATACTCGCATGATTATAAGTCTGTCTATTCGTCGGAGGAATCGTATTTCCGTGATCTGGAAAAAGTGGGGAAGGTGGCGGAGGAACAGATCGGATATGTACCGTGCTTTATCCGGTTCCCCGGGGGATCCTCTAATATGGTGTCGGCGCAGTACAGCCCGGGGATTATGTCACGGCTGGTGGAAGCGGTTCAGCGCAGAGGATACCAGTACTACGACTGGAATGTGGACAGCGGTGACGGTGCCGGGTATGGAAAGGAGCAGATTGAAGCAGGTTCCATGACGGACCAGTATCATCATTCGATGATTTTGTTTCATGATGCACCGAATAAGGCAGACACAGCAGAAGCTCTTCCGCAGGTTATAGAGTACTATAAGAATCTGGGGTACGAGTTCCGTCCGATTACGAGGGAGAGTTTTGTTTCACACCATGCGGTGCTGAACTGATTGTACAGTGATGCTGCCCTTGCTATACAAGGGGGCAGTCATAGCATAAAATGTCCGGGGCAGGGGCTTCGGATTAGAGGACTGATCAGACAGAATGCGGCGAATGTGGCTGCAGGTTGGGGCTGTTGTGATCAGTCCTTTTATTGTTTCTAATATTCCATATTGACATAAAATCTTACGAGTGTAATGATTAGAGGCAGAATCTCACCCTGTCATGAAGGAGGCCGGCTATGAATCGAAGAAGAAAACAAAAAAGAGGATTATTGATATGTCTGTCTTTGCTTGTGCTCTGCAGCGGCTGTGAACAGAGGGCGCAGGAAGGGGCGGAGGACCCGATACAAACCTCCGGGGAACAGAGAAAGCAGGCTATCTCAGAGGAATCAGAGAGGCTGGCTGAAGGTTATCGGGATATTTATGAGGCGGCAGCGCGGGAGGAGTGTCTGGATACGCTGGAAGTTCAGGAAGAGATCATAAATCATATCGGGAACGCAGGCTATGCGGCGGTGGACAGGGACGATCAGATAAATATGGTCCAGTATGAGCAGGCGGAAGATTTCTGTGAAAATGCACAGAAAGGACAGCACGATGAGGTTACGATCTTCTCGGTTATGAACGAGGGAGGTTTTGTCCGTTATGATATGGAAACAGAGGGCGGATCGATTGATGTGACTGTCAGTACGCTGAAATGGGAGAACGGTGAGCCGTTGGTATATTACTATCAGGAGTTTACAGCACATTCATGGCGGTATACGGAGAAAGGCTACCTCTTCTTAGAAGAATATCATCCGCCCGGCTATGACGGCCCGCCTGGAGAGATTGGATTTCGGGTGAAACCGCTGGACGAAACTTGCCGGGAACTAAACCGCAGGTACGTGTATCCCGTAGGATACGAAAGGAATAATTTGCTGATTACAGACTGGGAGGAACAGGATTACGGGAAATTGGATTTTTATGATCTGTATGAAAAATTATATTATGTAAAATACGGTGATTATGTGCCGTATCAGGTGTATGAAGGCGCGGAGTATGAGATACCGGAAAAAGAATTTGAAGAAGTGATCCAGAGTTATTTTCAGATCGGACGGGAGCAGATCGCGGCGAATACCGTGTATCAGCCGGATCGTCAGACTTACCGGTATAGACCGAGAGGGCTGCATGATCCTGGAAAGGCGTATGAGCCATACCCGGAAGTGACAGCATATGAAGAACAGCAAGACGGAACGATCCGGCTGATTGTAGAAGCTGTGTGGGAGAGCACTTTGACGGATTGTGCAGTTGCCAGTGAACTGGTCGTGCGGCCTATAGACGAAGCTCATTTTCAGTATGTATCGAATCGAGTTATTTCATGGGACGAAGAGACAGAATCACGCTGGTATATCCCGAGATTAACGGAGGAAGAGTGGATGGGATTCTACGGCTAACGGCTGCTTTGAGGGGGCTGCCTCTTGTCCACCGATGCTGCTGGTGTTTAGAAAGGAGCGAATAAATGACGGAAGAGATGCTTGTGAAAGACAGGAAAGAACGGGTTCTAAAGATGTTTTCTTGGCAATCCATTTCCGCATCAGGAGAGGGTGCTCCTTTTTGAAACATGGCAGCATGGATGGATCAGTACGCGTCCGGATCTGCTGGTCTTGTGTGCGGTTCTGGGGATGCTGATTGGAATCATGGGAACAACTTATGATATCGTAAAAAGCTATAAAGAAATTGATGAGATACTGCTGCAGAAATGTGATCCAAAATCCTATCTTGCGGTTATAAGTTATGCCAGGTCTTATGGGAGAGAGCTTCGTTTCAAAGGCTGGCAGAAGACGGTGTTTGAGATGGCTCAGCAAAGATACATAAAAGCTGAAATAGCAGATGGAAATCTGGAAGCGGCAAGAAAGGCTCTGCATGAAGAGTGGAGCGGCAAGAAAAATTCCCGTATGTACAAACAGACCGCTATGAATCTGGAACTTGTCGAGGCCTATCAGTGTTCGGATGCAGAGAAATATCATAATCTGTTCCTTCAGGCAGGGAAGGTATTTCAAAAGAATCCGCTGTTCATTGCAGAGAAACTGCTTCTGGAGCAGAACTTCGAACAGGCAGCAGAGGTCCTGCAGGAGTATAAAACTTCAGTGCTTTATAACAACGTACTGAGATCCTATCTCCTGGGGCTGTGCTGCGACAAGCTGGGAAATCAAAAGACGGCAAGGAACCACATGCAATATGCGGCAGAATATGGAAATACCATGCCGTGCAGAGAGAAAGCGGAGGCATGGCTTACGGCGAATCATGATTTGCAGCGGCCAGACGACACTGCCGAATAAGACAGAGGAGCTGTTGGCTGCTGTCCTATGGCAGGTCTTCCTACTAAATGTCGTCTGATGTGGGTGGAAAATTACTGTATGTATTTATGGATTATCTAAAAAACGGACGTCGATTATCTTATTGAACATAATCTGCCTAAACTGATGATTGCTCTCTATGACGAAACCTGTAATACTGATATTGGAAAAGGCAAAGAGTATGAGGCGCAATGTCTGGATATATGGGATCTGATGTTTGAAAACAGGATTGGCATTACCCGTGATTTGACGGAAAAACTGACAGAGATGTGATCAGATAACGACATATGGAAAGAGGTGAAATCTGTGAATTTTGATATATCCCAATTTGATGCTTACCGAGAGGATAACCGACGCGAAGTGAAAAAGGCAAAAGGCGGACTTCCGCTGTCCCTTTGGGAATCTTATTCAGCTTTTGCTAACTGCTATGGCGGAGTCATTATCCTTGGTGTAAAGGAAAATAAAGCTGGCAGATGGTACATGACCGGACTGGACAATGCGGAAAAACTGCGTAAAGACTTCTGGGATACAATTAACAATAAAAATAAGGTTTCAATAAATCTGCTGACAGACAATGATGTGGAGATATTTGAAGAAAACAACGGCATCATTATGGTTATCCATGTACCAAAGGCAAAGCGTGAACAGAAGCCGGTATATATAAATGGAGATATGTTTAGCGGCACCTTCCGCAGAAACTGGGAAGGAGATTATCACTGTGACCGCAGCGAGGTGCTTGCTATGCTCCGGGATCAGCCGGAAGAAACCGCAGATATGAAAATCTTGCAGGACATGCCTCTTGAGGTGCTCAATTCAGAGACCGTGCGTGCCTATCGCAATAGACATATGGCCTATCGGACAGAACACGTGTGGGAAAGGCTGAGCGATGAAGAGTATTTGGAGAGAATAGGCGCTGCGAAGCTGTCTGCCAGAGACCATACTTTACATCCTACGGCTGCCGGACTTCTTATGTTTGGGGAAGAATATAAGATTTTGTATGAATTTCCAGAGTATTTTCTTGACTATCGGGAAGTTCTTGATCCGACGATTCGCTGGACGGACAGGGTGCAGTCCAGTTCGGGCGACTGGACGGGGAATCTATTTGATTTTTTCTTCCGAGTTTACGGGAAACTTGTGAAAGA
This sequence comes from uncultured Eubacteriales bacterium, assembly GCA_949283695.1. Classification (GTDB taxonomy): domain Bacteria; phylum Bacillota; class Clostridia; order Lachnospirales; family Lachnospiraceae; genus Mediterraneibacter. The sequence continues at coordinate 153,279 of CASDTX010000025.1, forward strand.
TCTGAAAATCCCTTTTAAGCTGGATGGGATAACCCGGGTGGATGATACGCCTGTACACAAGGCGTTGAGAGAAGCTTTAGCAAATTGTATCGTAAATACAGACTTTTATTTTCCGAGAGGGATTGTGATCCGGAAAGATGTAGATTCTATTGTAATGGAGAATCCTGGAAGCATCCGAACCGGAAAAGCACAGATGCTCAAAGGAGGTATCTCTGATCCCAGAAATAAAGCGTTGATGAAGATGCTTAATTTAATAGGTATTGGCGAAAGAGCTGGCAGCGGCGTTCCGGATATATATGGTGTGTGGGAACAGCAGGGATGGAAACCGCCGGAAATCATAGAAGAATACGGACCTGACAGAACCATTTTGAAATTATCGTTTACAAAAAAAGTGGCGATAAAAAGTGGTGATAAAAAAATGGCGATAAAAAATGGCGATAAAAAGAACGTGACAAAAAAGACAGAGCAACAGTTGCAATATATTCTGGAATATATGGCTCCTGATCAGGAATATAAAACGCGTGAACTTGCAGAAGTTGTTGGTGTGAAAGAGTCAAGGGCAAGAATTCTGGTAAATGAACTTGTAAAATCAGGAAGAATAAAGGCAGAAGGGAAGAATAAAGGTCGTAGATACAGATTGAAGTAGGCAACAGGCCAGTCTGTGTCAATCGTAGAAAATAATACTTTTATCGACGAATACCCCTTTCTATGCTATGATAATCTTCGGATTATTAAGTATGGAAAGGGGTATTTTCATGGAAAATACGTCATCAAATAAACAGAACAGGCACATCTGTCTGGGGATTCTTGCCCATGTAGATGCGGGAAAAACGACGCTGTCAGAGGGGATGCTCTACTTAAGCGGCCGGATCCGCGGCATGGGCCGGGTAGATCACGGAAATGCGTTCCTTGACACGTATGAATTGGAGCGGGAACGGGGAATTACGATTTTCTCGAAGCAGGCAGTGCTTTCGTGGAAGAACACTGAGATCACCCTTCTTGACACGCCGGGGCATGTGGATTTCTCGGCGGAGATGGAACGGGTTTTACAGGTGCTGGACTGTGCGGTCCTTGTGATCAGTGCGGCTGACGGTATCCAGAGTCATACGGTTACATTGTGGCGTCTTCTGAAACGGTATGAGATCCCTACGGTTCTTTTCGTAAATAAGATGGACCGGGAAGATGCGGATAAGGCGCGGATTATGAAGGGGCTTAAGGAAAGGCTCAGCGAGGGATGCGTGGACATGGGCGCGGGGAAGGATCAGTTCCTGGAAGAGACGGCGGTCTGCGACGAACGGATGCTGGAAGAGTATCTTGAGACGGGGGACCTGCAGAAGGACAGCATTCGGCAGGCTGTGATGGAACGGAAGGTATTCCCCTGCTGGTTTGGTTCTGCGCTGAAAGCGCAGGGCATAGAAGAACTTCTGGACGGGCTGACAGACTACTGTGCGGCACCGGCTTATCCGCCGGAGTTTGGCGCGAAGGTTTATAAGATTGCAAGGGACGGGCAGGGAAACAGGATGACCTACCTGAAGGTTACCGGAGGTCAGCTGAATGTGAAGGAAACCTTGCCCGGCATAGAAGGAAAGGTCAATCAGATCCGGATTTATTCGGGCGAAAAATATGAGATGGTATCCCAGGCGGAGGCGGGACGCGTCTGTGCGGTTACCGGGCTGGAGGGGACCTATCCGGGGCAGGGGATCGGCATGGAGAAGGCTTCCGGTCTGCCGGTATTGGAACCGGTTCTCACCTACTGCGTGGAGCTGCCGGAGGGCTGCGACGCCCATGTTATGCTTAAGAATCTGCGGCAGCTGGAGGAAGAGGAACCGGAGCTCCATGTGGTCTGGGAGGAGAAACTCTCTGAGATCCATGTTCAGCTGATGGGCGAAGTGCAGACAGAGGTGCTGCAGAGACTTGTAAAAGAGCGGTTTGGAGTTCTTGTTGAGTTTGGTGAGGGAAATATTGTATACAAGGAAACCATTGCAGCCCCGGTAGAGGGGGTAGGGCATTTTGAGCCTCTGCGCCATTATGCGGAAGTTCATCTTCTGCTGGAGCCCGGAGAGCGTGGATCCGGGCTCCAGGCTGCCTCTGACTGTGGGGAGGATATCCTTGACCGGAACTGGCAGAGGCTGATTCTGACCCATTTAGAGGAGAAGGAACACAGAGGAGCCCTGACGGGTTCGGCTGTGACGGATATGAAGATCACGCTGCTGACCGGGCGGGCTCATCAGAAGCATACCGAGGGAGGTGATTTCCGGCAAGCCACCTACCGCGCCGTACGGCAGGGGCTCCGTAAGGCAGAGGGGGTTCTCCTGGAGCCTTACTATGAGTTCCGGATGGAACTGCCTCTGGATGCTGTGGGACGGGCCATGACTGATATTCAGCGGATGAGCGGGAAGTTCCAGGGACCGGAGACAGAAGACGGGCAGGCGGTGCTGACCGGGCAGGCGCCGGTGTCGGAGATGCGGGGATATCAGAAAGAGTTTGCTGCGTATACAGGAGGCTTTGGCAAGCTGTTCTGTGCGCTGAAGGGCTATGACCTCTGTCATAATCCGGGAGAGGTCATTGAGCGGATCGGATACAATCCGGATGAAGATGTGGAGAATACGGCGGATTCTGTGTTCTGTGCCCACGGCGCGGGTTATATCGTGCCTTGGTATGAGGTGGAAGAACACATGCATGTAGAGAGCAAGGTGAAAGAGACTGCATCCGGGGAGAAGCTGACGATGACCGCACCGGTGCGGCCGGTGAAACAGACCATTGAGCTCACGCCGGAGGAGCTGGATGCAATCTATGTGAGGACGCCGGATCCGATCCGCAGAAGGACGCAGAACAGTCCGGTGACAGTATCTGCAAAGAATAAAAACCCAAAGACCAGGCAGAGACCGGCGGAAGAGGGCGCGATGGCAGACAGTCCGCGGGCAGCAAAGCGGAAGGCGGCTGGCGAAGAGTACCTTCTGGCAGACGGATATAACATTATATTTGCCTGGGATGAGCTCCGCGAACTGGCAGAAGCAGATCTGGCGGCTGCCCGGGGAAAACTGGCAGATATTCTCTGCAATTACCAGGGCTATCGGAGATGTACCCTGATCCTTGTGTTTGATGCTTATAAAGTCGAGGGAAATCCCGGAGAAGTGGTGAAATACCACAATATACATATTGTATATACAAAGGAAGCGGAGACAGCGGACCAGTATATCGAGAAGACGGTTCGGAAAATATCCAGAAATCATGAAGTAACCGTGGCTACTTCGGATGCGCTGGAGCAGGTGATTATCCTGGGACAGGGAGCACGCCGGATGTCAGCTGCAGGGCTGAGAGAAGAGGTGGAGCTTGCGCTTCAGGAGGTCCGCAGCGGTCATCTGAACCGGGGCGAACATCTGCGGAATTATCTGTTTGATTATCTGGAGGAGGATACTGCCAGAGAAATGGAGCAGGTGCGTCTGGGAAAGGCGGACAGGGAAGGCAAGACAGTCTGATCGGCAGAACATGCAAACTGGCCTGCATAAAAATGCGATAACTGGACATTTCAAAAGAACCAGTACGGTGATACTATACCTGTAGCGTTGAAGTGCACCAACGCGGTCAAACAAGAAGAATATCCGCTTCGGCAGATATGGTTTGAATGATAACAGGAAAGAGGAGACGTATATGGAAAAAAGAAATGAAACGGTAATCAAGCTTGCACAGACAGCGCTGATGGCGGCGCTTTGTTTCGTATCATTTACATTTCTGCAGATCAAAATACCGATGCCGGGAGGAGACGCGACTTCGATTCATATCGGAAACGCTTTCTGCGTGCTGGGTGCTTTGATCCTGGGCGGCTGGTACGGCGGTCTGGCAGGTGCGATCGGAATGGGGATCGCGGATATTTTGGATCCGATCTATATTACCGGAGCACCGAAAACATTTGTACTGAAGCTGTGCATCGGCTTGATTGTAGGCCTGGTGGCGCACCGGATTGGGAAGATCAATGAGAGCACGGATAAGAAATACATCTTGCGCTGGAGCGTGATCGCATCTGTGGCCGGACTCGGGTTTAATGTCATAGCGGATCCGCTGGTGGGCTATTTCTATAAGATGTATATTTTAGGACAGCCGCAGCAGATGGCGGAAGTACTTGCAAAATGGAGTACAGCAACGACATTTATCAATGCAGTAGTCTCTGTGGTTCTGGTAGGTGTTTTGTATAATGCGCTCCGGCCCGTTCTGCTGAAGATGGGAATGATTCGTCAGACGAAAGTAAAGACCGCTTAACAGGCAGCAAGCCGGGCGGGGCATGTATTACGTGATGCCTGCAGAAGAAAAGAAGAAAGAAAAGTGAAAAAATCGTCCCGCGGATGGTTTTTTCACTTTTTTTTTGGTATGATGGTTGAGGTGGTATAATAGCGTCATCGATGCTACGATGATTACGAAAGTGAGGGATGAAAATGATTTGTATCAACTGCCATCGGGAAATTCCGGATGGTTCGAGTTATTGTCTGCACTGCACTGCGGAGCGAAGCAGCCGGCGCCAGGGGATGCCTGGCAGACGGGAAGCGGGAGTCCGGAAACAGACAGTCAAAGTGCTCAGACACCGCCGGAGTACGGGACAGGATATCAGGGAAATCACCAGGAGGAATCCCAACAGTATTACCGACAGAACTACCAGCAGAATTACCAGCAGAGCTATCAGCAGAATTATCAGGGAGATTACCCGCAGAAACCGGTCAGCTGGGTACCGTATCTGGTGCTTTCTATTATATTTACCGTCGGATCCATGGTGTGCTGCTGTCCGTTAAGCCTTGTGTTTGGGGGCGTGGCGATCGCTTATTCAGCTCAGATTAAGCAGGCATCAGAGACGGGCGACGAAGAAAGAGCACGCAGAATGGCAAAAATGGCCTTGATCTGGCTGATCGCTGCCGGGGTAACGCTGGTGCTTTCTGTTATATTGAGTGCAATTCTCGGAACCGTGATGTTTGAAGAGATTTATGATGAAATGTACTATTATTGATAAAGGAACAAGCTATTTGAAAAGATTTCTGCTCAGGCTTCATACAAGCCGGGGCGCGAGAGCTGCCTGTGCTGCTGTTGCTGCAGGGGCGGCATTGGCAGGCGCCGCATACTTATACGTTCATGATCCGCACAGTCACCCGCTGCCCTGCATCTATCTGATGCTGACAGGCTTCTACTGTCCGGGGTGCGGCGCGGGGAGAGCCAGCTACGCACTTTTGCATGGAAGATTTGCTGAGGCGTTCTGCTATAATCCGCTGATGGTGATCTTTCTTCCACTGCTGCTTCTGTATATCGGCGCAAGGACGCTGGATTGGGTGATTACAGGAGAAGATCATGTGGATTATAAGATTAGCATTCGGTTTCTTGTGGCAGTTCTTGTGCTTGCGCTGATTTATGGTGTGCTGAGAAATATTCCGGTATTTCCGTTTACTTTGCTGGCCCCGGGAGGATTCGCACAGATATTATGACGTTTTTTCCGGCAGGCGGAATAGATCATTACAAATGGAGGAGATTCATATGATTAACAAATTAGTGGAAAAGATCAAAAAGACAGGAGCCCCTATCGTGGTAGGACTTGACCCTATGCTGAACTACATCCCTCAGCATGTACAGGAGAAAGCGTTCGCTGAGTTCGGTGAGACTCTCGAGGGAGCCGCAGAGGCGGTCTGGCAGTTTAATAAAGAGATTGTGGACAAGACATATGACCTGATCCCGGCTGTGAAGCCGCAGATTGCGATGTACGAGCAGTTCGGCATCCCGGGGCTGGAGGCGTTTAAGAAGACGGTAGATTACTGTAAGTCAAAGGATCTGGTTGTGATCGGAGATGTGAAAAGAGGAGATATCGGTTCCACATCAGCTGCTTATGCAGTGGGGCATCTTGGCAAAGTGAAAGTGGGCGGAAACACGTACGCGCCTTTTGATGAAGATTTCGTAACAGTGAATCCATATCTCGGCTCGGACGGCGTGAAACCCTTTGTGGAAGTATGCAAAGAGGAGAAGAAAGGATTATTCATCCTTGTGAAAACATCCAATCCGTCCAGCGGAGAATTCCAGGACAGACTGATCGACGGACGTCCGCTCTATGAGCTGGTAGGCGAGAAGGTTGCTGAATGGGGCGCAGACTGCATGGGCGATGCGTATAGCTATATCGGTGCTGTTGTCGGTGCAACATATCCGGAGATGGGGAAAGTCCTCAGAAAGATCATGCCAAAATCCTATATCCTCGTTCCGGGATACGGGGCACAGGGCGGACAGGGCAAAGACCTGGTACATTTCTTTAACGAAGACGGCCTGGGTGCAATCGTGAATTCATCCCGTGGAATTATCGCAGCTTATAAACAGGAAGCATACGCAGAATTCGGCCCGGAAAACTTCGGGGACGCATCGAGGGCGGCTGTAGAGGCGATGATCGCAGATATAGGAGGAGCACTGGAGAATCGTTGAGATTGTGAAAAATGTGTGAATGGTGCCTGTCACCTTTGAGTCAAATTGTCAGAATATTGTATGAGGAGTATTTATGGCTGGTAAGAAGGAATATGCGGTGGTCCTTTCTCAGGAGAGGATTGCTGAGGATATTTATAGTTTGTGGATGAGTACGGAGGCGGCTGCGGACGCGGCCCCGGGCCAGTTTATTTCGATGTATACGAATGATGGAAGTAAGCTTCTTCCCCGACCGATCAGTATCTGTGAGATTGACCGGGAGCAGGGGCGTCTGCGTGTGGTGTACCGTGTGACGGGAAGCAACACGGGCACGGAGCAGTTCTCCCGGCTGAAGGCGGGGGATACAGTTCCGGTGATCGGTCCGCTTGGAAATGGATTTCCGGTCGGGAAAGCGGAAGGGAAACGTGTTTTTCTAATGGGCGGCGGCATCGGTGTTCCGCCGATTCTGGAGCTGGCGAAGCAGATGAACTGTGAGAAGAAGCAGATTGTCGTTGGATACAGGGATGGTGAGACGTTTCTGCGGGAGGAGTTTGAGCAGAACGGGGAAGTGTTTATTTCCACAGAGGACGGCAGTGTGGGGACGAAGGGGAATGTGATGGATGTGATCCGGGAACATGGTCTGAAGGCGGATGTTATTTATGCCTGCGGTCCGACACCGATGCTCCGCGCGATCAAGAGTTATGCGGAGGAAAATGGCATCGAATGTTATATTTCCCTGGAAGAGCGGATGGCCTGCGGCATCGGTGCCTGTCTTGCCTGTGTCTGCCGGACGAAGGAGAAAGATCATCACAGCAACGTGAATAATAAGCGGATCTGCAAGGATGGTCCGGTATTCTTATCTACGGAGGTGGAGATCTGATGGATATGAGAGTCAATATTGCAGGTGTGGAGTGGAAGAATCCGGTTACGGTGGCGTCCGGCACCTTTGGTTCGGGGGCAGAGTTCGCGGATTACGTTGATCTGAACCGGCTTGGCGCGGTGACTACGAAAGGCGTGGCGAATATTCCCTGGGCGGGGAATCCCACTCCGAGGGTAGCGGAGACATACGGCGGTATGATGAATGCTGTCGGACTGCAGAATCCGGGAATTGATGTGTTCTGTGAGAGGGATATTCCGTTTCTCAGACAGTATGACACCAGAATCATTGTTAATGTATGTGGGAAATCTACGGAAGACTACTGCGAGGTTGTTGAGCGCCTGGCAGGCGAAGACGTGGATATGCTGGAGATCAATATTTCCTGCCCGAACGTTAAAGAAGGCGGGATTGCATTCGGCCAGAATCCGAAGGCAGCTGAGGATATTACGAAAGCGGTGAAGCGTTATGCCAGGCAGCCTGTGATCATGAAACTGAGCCCGAACGTAACCAGCATCGCGGAAATGGCAAAGGCTGTCGAAGCGGGCGGCGCGGACGCCATATCCCTGATCAATACGATTACCGGGATGAAGATTGATATTCACAGGAAGTCTTTTGTTCTGGCGAACAGAACGGGCGGCGTGTCCGGACCTGCGATCCATCCGATCGCGGTGCGTATGGTATATGAGGCGGCAAATGCGGTGAACGTTCCGGTGATCGGAATGGGCGGAATCGCTTCGGCGGAGGATGCCATTGAGATGATTCTGGCAGGTGCAAGTGCTGTGTCAGTGGGAACGGCGAATTTCCACGATCCGGCTGTGACAATGAAGATCGTGGACGGAATCGAAAGCTATATGAAAGCCCAGGGATTCAAGACTGTTGCAGAGATGGTTGGAATTGTAAAGTAAAGATGGAGAATCAGCAGAAGAACTGACTGGGATCACGTACAGGCAGAGAAGGAGCGGCAGAAAATGTACGGCAGCAGTTCAGTCATCAGGGATGGAGCGGGATGAGTTATGTTTGCATAAGAATCAGCCCGCTCCATTCCTGATGAACAGAAACGTACTGGTGTAATATACGCTCCTTTTTTGGACGTTACAGTTCACAATACCGGAAACTTATGTTAAAATTGAGGGGACTTCGAAAGTGAAATTCGGAACAGCCTGCCGTCCCCCGCGGCCCGGCCGACGGGGCAGCCATGCGGGATACAGGCTCAGAGACAGATTGATTCATACAGGAGGATTACACATATGGAAAGTTATAAGAAAGAATTCATTGAGTTTATGGTAGACAGCGACGTGCTGAAATTTGGAGATTTTACATTGAAGAGTGGAAGAAAATCTCCGTTTTTTATGAATGCAGGTGCTTATGTGACAGGAAGTCAGCTGAAGAAGCTGGGCGAGTACTATGCGAGGGCGATTCATGACAAGTATGGGGATGATTTTGACGTGCTGTTCGGGCCGGCGTACAAGGGCATTCCGCTGGGGGTTGTAACAGCCATTGCATACAGTGAGCTGTACGGGAAAGAAGTGCGTTACTGTTCAGACCGCAAGGAGGAGAAAGATCACGGCGCAGATAAGGGCAGCTTCCTGGGCAGCCGGCTTCAGGACGGAGATCGTGTGATTATGATTGAAGATGTGACCACATCGGGCAAATCAATGGAAGAGACTGTCCCGAAGGTAAGAGGTGCGGCTGACGTGACGATCGTTGGCCTGATGGTATCTCTGGACCGTATGGAAGTGGGCAAAGGCGGCGAAAAGTGCGCCCTGGACGAGATCAAAGATCTCTACGGATTTGAGACGGCAGCAATTGTCACCATGGCGGAAGTGGTTGAATGTCTGTACAATCAGGAATATAACGGCAAAGTTATCATAGATGACACATTAAAGGCAGCGATTGACGCATACTATGAAACATATGGGGCGAAATTGAAATAAAAGGAGGCGCATCTGAATATGGAAAAGGCATATCTTACAATGAAGAACAGCGGCGCAGGAAGTATTGCGATCGGGATCATCATACTGGTCGTGGGAGTCACGGCGGGGATTCTTTCCATTGTGAACGGTGCGAGCCTGTTAAAGCATAAGCGGGAGATTACATTTTAGGGGTTGCAGAGAAAGCGGACGCAGCATCTGCGGCCGGAGCAGGGGACAGACCAAGGGCGGTCAGTCCCTTTTTGCGACGGCGGCGAACCAAAGTCCGGCCATCCTTTGAAGGAGCGATTTTTTGAGCGTTAAGAAGACGAAACTACTCAGGGCTTTTGGCAAGGTCCTGTTCTTATTATATGTGGTATTCCTGATCTACTTCCTCTTCCTGGCAGAGTGGTATGGAAGGACTGAGGTCTCGGAGGAATATCGGTACAATCTGGAACTGTTCCGGGAGATTAAACGGTTCATTGTATACAGAGAGCAGCTTGGCGCATTCGCAGTATTTGCCAATCTGTGCGGCAACATTCTGATCTTTGTACCTTATGGATTTTTCATCTCCATGGCCAGCAGGTCAAGGGGATTTTTCAAAACTTTGATCAGCAGCATGGGCTTGAGCCTGTGCGTGGAGATTGTCCAGCTTTTTACGAGAGTGGGGAGTTTTGACGTGGATGATATCCTGCTGAACACGGTAGGAGGAGTGCTTGGATATATCATATTTGCATTGTGCAATGGGATAAGGAGAAGATATTATGAACGGAAGCGGGAGAAACGCTGAGCAAAGGCAGAGAGAAAGGGAGCGGAAAAAGCGGGGAGCAAGGAAATACGGGCAGGCGAAATATAAGCACTCGCGCATGGGGATCTTGTCCTGCTGGTGTGCCGCGGGAGCGTTTCTGATCCTGGCGGCGGGCGTTTTATGCGCATTTATTACCCGCGGAGAAGCGCCCGGAATTGTCGGAGGAGTCGCGGTTATCTCACTGGTGCTTGCAGTCTTTGGGATCAGAGCGGCGATCCGGGGATTTCATGAGCGGGAGAAGAATTACCTGACATGCAAGATCGGGCTGCCGGTGAACACGGTGGTGCTGATTCTGTTTTTTGCCGTATATATAGGAGGTCTGAGATAATGAAGATCACAGAAATACAGAAAGAAAGAAACCGTCAGTACGAGGAGCGGCATGCTCTTGCAGTGGAGCGCCTGAAAGGGATTGTGGCTGAGGAGACAGCAGGAGAGAGATATGTGCCCTATTTTCAGGATGTTTCGATCTTCCTTCTGGAGCTTGAGAATGTCAGAAGGATGATCGAGAGCGGGGAGTGGGAGCGATTCAGTCTGGAGGAGATGCAGAGCTTAAACCAGATTCTGTACAGTGATGTGACAGAAGAAAAGTATGGGACAAGCTATGCAAACCCGGCATATGCCTGCGCCAATTTCGGATTAGACATGGGGCGTATGTTAAGCCTTCTCTATGCAGAAATGCGGTCAGGGATTCCCTTCGCTTTTGAAGACCGGGCGGACTATCTGACCATATTGTACGAGCTGTTTATAGAAATTTATAATTGCTTTGAAAATGCGGAGGACCAGAGTGATCAAGACGAGGACGGTCAGTGGGACGGAGGCCCGCGGATCGCAGAAATCAGAAGTATTTTCTATTGGTACGCCAGTGACTATTGCGATGTGTTCCTGGCGGACCGCATCATGGAGCAGATGGATCCATCGTATTCCTTCGCGGCTGATATCATTGAGAATGCAGATCTTGACGATGACAAATATCTGTATCGCTTCGGGGAGTATATTACAGAAAATGAGCTGGGCACAGCCAGATATCTGCGGACACTTCCGGAAGAAACGCTGCAGAAGATGGCAGATGTGTATACAGAAGGATATCGGATCGGCTTCGTGAATACCGGGAAAGATTTGTCGAAGAAATCGGTTGTCAATATCCGTTATACGCTGGGATTCGAGAAAGTGGTCCGCATCGCCATCGAGAACTTCCGCAGGATGGGGCTGAAACCAGTGATTTACCGGGCGGCCTCAGGTGTCATCACCAAGAGAGAGCATCATAAGATCGGATATTGCGGCGCTGTCGCGAACTGGCAGTATGAATATGACCACAGACAGGATCAGGCGCTGTTCATGAACAAGCGTTACATTGAGCGCAGGCTGGAAGTGATGCGCACGGTGTATGAGAAGAAGAAAGCACTGGCCGCGCAGGTCGCAGGGCCGGCTGTGATCGAGACCTTTGGAGAGAAGCCCTTTTCACCGAAAACCGTCAAAGAAGCCCCGGCCTACAGCGAAGAACAGCGGAAGCTGGCGCTCGAGTATGACAGCCGTTCCGGACAGATTACCAACGAGTATATCAAAGGCGAGGAGCGAAGCTTTACAATCATAGCCTATCCCGTGCCGGAGATCGGGGCGGACTATCCGGAGATTTTCAATGAGGTAATCCGCATCAATACCCTGGACGCCAAACTCTATGAAAAGGTGCAGCAGACGATGATCGACGCGCTGGACGAAGGAGAGTATGTGCATGTAACCGGAAAGGGCGGCAACCGGACGGATATCAGGATCCGGCTCCATGCGCTGGCGGATCCAGGGAAGGAGACGAAGTTCGAGAACTGTGTGGCAGATGTGAATATCCCGGTGGGAGAAGTGTTCACCTCGCCGGTGCTGGAAGGAACGCAGGGAGTGCTTCACGTAAGCCGTGTGTATCTGGAAGGGCTGCAGTATCAAGATCTGGAACTGAAGTTTGAGGACGGCATGATCACGGATTACCGGTGCGGGAACTTCGGGGATGAGGAAGAGGGACGAAGATATATTTATGACAATGTACTGAAGAATCATGCGTCTCTTCCCCTGGGCGAATTCGCCATAGGCACGAATACAACGGCTTATGTGACGGCGAAAAAGTATGGGATCGAAGAGAAAATGCCTATCCTGATCGCTGAGAAAACAGGGCCTCACTTTGCAGTAGGTGATACCTGTTACTCCTGGAGTGAAGAGATCCGGGTATACAATCCCAACGGCAAGGAGATCGTAGCAAAAGATAATTCGGTATCGCGGAACCGGAAGACAGATGTGTCAAAAGCCTATTTCCACTGCCATACAGATATAACCATACCTTATGAAGAGTTAGAAGAAATAAGTGTAGTGACAAAAGAAGGGAAACACATTATACTAATAAAAGACGGAAGATTCGTACTTCCGGGGACAGAAGTCCTGAATGAGCCGCTGGATGAGTTATAAACTGCAGGAATAAATGAGCTTCTGAATATCGGGGCGGACAGACGCAAAAGGCGGACAGAGAACTCGATGAGTCTTGAACTTAAGGAGGAAATGAAATGCCAAAAGTAGGGATTGTAATGGGCAGCGACTCTGACCTGAAGGTGATGAGCAAGGCTGCGTCAATGCTGGAGAAATTCGGGATCGATTATGAGATGACTATTATCTCTGCGCACCGTATGCCGGATACATTTTTTGAGTGGGCGAAAGCCGCTGAAGGAAAAGGAATCAAAGTGATTATCGCAGGAGCCGGAATGGCTGCTCATCTGCCGGGCATGTGCGCGGCGCTCTTCCCGATGCCGGTTATCGGAGTCCCAATGTCCGGGAAGAATCTGGAGGGAATGGACGCACTTTATTCGATCGTGCAGATGCCGCCGGGAATTCCGGTCGCGACGGTTGCGATTGACGGCGGAATGAATGCGGCAATCCTGGCAGCGAAGATTCTCGCCACGTCAGACGAAAAGATCTTAAAGAAGTTAAAAGATTACTCTGCAGAGATGAAGGAAACCGTTCAGGCAAAAGCAGACAAACTCAAAGAGATCGGTTACCAGACATATCTGAATCAGTAAGAAGTCAGCAGGATAAGGAGAAGAGATTATGGATTATAAGAAGGCGGGCGTTGATATCGAAGCTGGTTACAGATCAGTGGAACTGATGAAAGAACATGTGAAGAAGACCATGCGGGAAGAAGTTCTGGGAGGCCTGGGCGGATTCTCGGGGGCGTTTTCTCTGGCGAAGATCAAAGAGATGGAGGAGCCGGTGCTCCTTTCCGGGACAGACGGATGCGGGACAAAGGTCAAGCTGGCCATGGTCCTGGACAAACATGATACTATCGGAATTGACGCGGTGGCAATGTGCGTGAATGATATCGCGTGTGCCGGCGGCGAGCCGCTGTTCTTCCTGGACTATATTGCCTGCGGCAGGAATGAACCGGAGAAGATCGCAGAGATCGTCAAGGGGGTTGCAGAAGGATGCCTTCAGTCCGGCGCGGCTCTGATCGGCGGTGAGACGGCGGAACATCCGGGACTGATGGATCCGGAAGAATACGATCTGGCCGGATTCGCAGTCGGTGTGTGTGATAAGAAAGAGATGATCACAGGTGAGAACTTAAAGGCCGGGGACGTGCTGATCGGCATGGCTTCCTCCGGGATCCACAGCAACGGATTCTCCCTTGTGAGAAAAGTATTTAATATGAAGAGAGAGGCCCTGGATACATATTATGACAGCCTTGGATGTACCCTGGGTGAGGCGCTTCTTGCTCCGACGAAGATCTACGTGAAGGCGTTAAAGAGCATCAAAGACGCCGGCGTGACCGTGAAGGCGTGCAGCCATATCACAGGCGGCGGATTCTATGAGAATATTCCGCGTATGCTCAAAGAGGGAACAAGAGCTGTGATCAAGAAGGACAGCTATCCCATTCCTCCGATTTTCGGAATGCTTTCTGTGGACGGCGACGTAGAAGAGCACATGATGTACAATACGTTTAATATGGGACTCGGCATGGTGCTTGCAGTGGACGAAGCAGATGTGGAGAAGACCATGGAAGCAATCCGCGCGGCAGGCGAGGCACCCTATGTGGTCGGCCATATTGAAGCCGGAGAAAAGGGAGTGGACTTATGTTAGAAACGGGAACAGCGGACTGCCGGATCGTGGTGATGGTTTCCGGCGGCGGCACCAACCTGCAGGCGATCATCGACGGCGTGGAGAGCGGCGCAATCACGAATACGAAGATCGTGGGCGTGATCAGCAACAACAAAAATGCATACGCATTAAAACGTGCGGAAAAAAGCGGGATTCCGTTCCGCTGTGTCTCACCGAAAGACTATGCGTCCAGAGAGATTTTTAATGAAGAGCTTCTGAAAGCAGTGGATGAGTATGCACCAGACCTGATCGTTCTGGCCGGATTCCTGGTTGTGATCCCGCCGGCAATGATCCGGGCGTACCAGAACCGGATGATCAATATTCATCCGTCACTGATCCCGTCATTCTGCGGGAAAGGCTACTACGGGCTGAAAGTGCATGAGGCAGCGCTCGCCCGGGGCGTGAAAGTCGTGGGCGCGACCGTTCATTTCGTGGACGAAGGAACAGATACCGGTCCGATCATCCTGCAGAAAGCAGTAGAAGTGAAGCAGGGCGACACGCCCGAAATCCTTCAGAGGAGGGTCATGGAACAGGCAGAGTGGAAGATTCTGCCCCGTGCCATTGACCTGATCGCAAACGGGAAGGTAACCGTTCAGGAGAACAAAACCATAATAGAAGAATAACAGCGCACGACAGTGCGTAAGAGCGGTGTGTCTGTGGGACAGGCGCACCGTTTCGGTTATACAGGAAATGATGAAAGACTACGGCAAGGAGGTAATTTGAGAATGAAGGTACTGATCGTTGGAAGCGGCGGAAGAGAGCATGCCATTGCGGCGAGCGTGGCAAAGAGCCCGAGGGCAGATAAGATCTACTGTGCACCCGGGAACGCGGGGATCGCAGAATATGCCGAGTGTGTGGATATCGGGGCCATGGAGTTCGACAAGCTGGCTCAATTCGCGAAGGAACACGAGATTGATCTGTGTATTGTAGGGATGGACGACCCGCTGGTGGGCGGCCTTGTAGATGTGCTGGAGGAAGCGGGAATCCGTACCTTCGGACCACGGAAGAATGCGGCAGTCCTGGAAGGCTCAAAGGCATTTTCCAAAGACCTGATGAAGAAATATCATATTCCGACAGCGGCATATGAGAACTTCACAGATCCGGAGAAAGCCCTGGCTTATCTCGAGACTGTACAATTCCCCATCGTCTTAAAGGCAGACGGACTGGCGCTGGGAAAAGGCGTGCTCATCTGTCAGGACTTAGAGGAAGCCAGAGAAGGCGTGAAGACGATCATGCTGGATAAGAAGTTCGGCACGGCAGGAAACGAGATGGTAATTGAAGAGTTCATGACCGGACGGGAGGTCTCCGTGCTCTCCTTCGTGGATGGCAAGACCATCAAGACCATGACAAGCGCCCAGGATCACAAGAGAGCGGGCGACGGGGATACCGGGCTGAACACAGGCGGCATGGGCACATTCTCTCCCAGTCCTTTCTACACGAAAGAGGTAGAGGAGTTCTGTGAGAAATATATCTATCAGCCCACAGTGGACGCGATGGCGGCAGAAGGCCGTCCGTTTAAGGGCGTGATTTTCTTCGGACTGATGCTCACCGCAGACGGACCGAAGGTGCTGGAATATAACGCTCGTTTCGGCGACCCGGAGGCACAGGTTGTGCTGCCGCGCATGAAGAATGACATTATTGATGTAGCAGAGGCATGTATCGACGGGACACTGGATCAGATTGATCTTCAGTTCGAAGATAATGCGGCCGTGTGTGTGGTGCTGGCTTCGGACGGATATCCGGTAAAATACGACAAAGGATTTCCGATCACAGGTCTGGAGGAGTTTCAGAAGCATGAGGGCTATGCCTGCTTCCATGCGGGGACGAAGTTCAGTGACGGTAAGATCGTCACCAACGGCGGGCGCGTGCTGGGAGTAACCGCGAAAGGGAAAGATCTGAAGGAAGCGCGGAAGAACGCATATGAAGCAACGGAGTGGGTACAGTTCGAGAATAAATATATGAGGCATGATATCGGGAAGGCAATTGATGAAGCGTAATTGCTGATCACCCGGATTGTTTTGTGAACGGCGCGGGCGGAACGGCTGCTGTGCCGCCGCCATATCATGTGGGCCGGGAAGTGCTGATATCTTGTTTCATCCGCTCATATAATAGCAGTAGAATGGAGCGGGGAATCGGAGGTGCGGCATGAACCGGCAGAAAGAGAAAAGAAACACATGGTATATGGAAGCGGGACTGGCCGTTCTCATTGTGCTTACACTGGGAACAGCAGGTATGGCGGGGCGCCTGTCTGCCGGCGCAGAGACGGTGGGCCAGGCCGGCGTGACTGAGGATGCGCAGGAAGAGCCTGCAGCCGGCACGGCTGACCAATCAGACAGCGGGCAGGCAGAAACGGCGGCTGCGGATGGGCAGTACCCGATCATGGGAGAAAGCACGGTCACCGTGCAGGATATGGTGGAGTATTTTAACGCGTCCGGTGAACCCTATCCTGCGGAGGTGCTCAGCACCGGCGGAGCGGACTCTATCGAGACATTCTGCCAGATGTACTATGAGGAAGCGTCGGCGGAAGGAGTGCGGCCCGAGGTGGCGTTTGCACAGACAATGAAGGAGACGGGATTCCTTCAGTATGGAGGAGATGCCAGCATTGAGCAGTTTAATTTCGCAGGGCTGGGGACAACAGGGGGCGGCGTGCCGGGAAACTCTTATCCGGATGTGCGCACCGGGATCCGGGCACAGATCCAGCATCTGAAGGCATATGCCACTGCGGACGCCCTGAATCAGGAGTGCGTGGACGACCGGTATGAGTACGTGAAGAAAGGTGCGGCGCCTTATGTGGAATGGCTGGGCCAGCAGGAGAATCCGGAAGGTCTCGGCTGGGCCACAGGAGATCATTACGGATATGATATAGTAGGGATGATTCAGGATCTGATGGAATAGAGCGGCTTTTTCTTAAGATTACTTAAAGATCTTGACAAATCGGTATCTTGCGACTATAGTATTTGATAGTTAATTTTTAGTTAATACTATTGTAACAAAGGTGACGAGGAAGAGGAGTACATTATTACTGCTGTCAGAGAGAACTGCTCGGAGAGACGGTCGGATAGAGTCCCATCGATGCGGCTGTGTGCCAGGCTGAAAAGCGGTTTCAGGAAAGGATAATGGAAGGTAGCTTTTGAACCGGATGGCTGAAGAGCGCTGAGTCTGCTGACGGCAGAGCGCGGGTAAGCTGTCCCGGAGTGGTCCACGTTACAGGACTGAAGAGATATATTTCTGCACTGCAGCGTTAGGAGCGCCGGAGGAAGTATATGAAATAAGGTGGTACCGCGGAATCTTCGCCCTTTACGTGATGTAAAGGGCGTTCATTTTTTTATTGTGAAAATTCCGTGAACGCCCGGAGGATGAAGAGAAAACCAATTGAGAGGGAGAAGCAAGGAGAGAACAAGATGAGCAAAGAACTGGCAAAAACATACGATCCGAAAGCGATCGAAGAGAAGCTGTATGAAAAATGGTGTGAGAATAAGTATTTCCACGCAGAGGTGGACCGGAGCAGAAAGCCCTTTACGACCGTGATGCCGCCTCCGAACATTACAGGGAAACTGCACATGGGACATGCCCTTGACAATACGCTGCAGGATATTCTGATCCGTTATAAGAGGATGGAAGGCTATAATGCGCTTTGGGTTCCGGGAACGGATCACGCAGCTATCTCTACGGAAGTGAAAGTGACGAATCAGCTGAAGGAAGAGGGCATTGATAAGAAAGAACTGGGACGGGAAGGATTCCTGAAGAGAACCTGGCAGTGGAAGGAAGAGTATGCGGGGACGATCGAGAATCAGCTGAAGAAGCTGGGGATTTCCTGTGACTGGGACAGAGAACGCTTCACCATGGATGAGGGCTGCTCGAAAGCAGTTGAGGAAGTGTTCATTAACTTATATAAGAAGGGATACATCTATAAAGGTTCCCGGATTATTAATTGGTGCCCGAAATGTAAGACCTCTCTGTCGGACGCAGAGGTGGAGCATGAGGATCAGGAAGGACATTTCTGGCACATCAAGTATCCCATCGCGGGTACAGATCAGTTCCTGGAGATCGCAACAACCCGTCCGGAGACCATGCTGGGCGATACAGCCATCGCGGTGCATCCGGAGGACGAACGGTATCAGGATATCATCGGCAAGACAGCCATCCTTCCTCTGGTAGGGAGGGAGATCCCGATTGTGGCAGATGATTATGTGGACAAAGAGTTCGGTACAGGAGCAGTAAAGATCACGCCGGCTCATGACCCGAATGACTTCGAGGTAGGCAAGAGACACGGTCTGCCGGAGATTAACATTATGAATGATGATGCCACCATCAATGAAAACGGCGGAAAATATGCAGGCATGGACCGCTATGAGGCGCGGAATGCCATTGTGAAAGAACTGGATGAACAGGGCTTCCTTGTGAAGGTTGTGCCTCACACACATGCAGTTGGGACTCATGACCGCTGCGGGACGACTGTGGAGCCGCTGATCAAGCAGCAGTGGTTTGTGAAGATGGAAGAACTGGCGAAACCGGCCATCAATGCGCTGAAGACGGGAGAGCTGAAGTTCGTGCCGGAGCGCTTCGATAAGATCTATCTGCACTGGCTGGAGAATATCAAGGACTGGTGTATCTCCCGGCAGATCTGGTGGGGCCACCGGATCCCGGCATATTACTGTGACGAGTGCGGAGAGCTCGTTGTAGACAGACATGCTCCTGAGAAGTGCCCGCACTGCGGCTGTACCCATTTCACACAGGATGAGGATACACTGGATACCTGGTTCTCTTCCGCGCTGTGGCCATTCTCAACGCTTGGCTGGCCGGAGAAGACGGAGGACCTGGACTACTTCTATCCGACAGACGTGCTGGTGACAGGATATGACATTATTTTCTTCTGGGTAATCCGTATGGTATTTTCCGGATATGAGCATACCGGAAAATCACCGTTCCATACCGTGCTGATTCACGGACTTGTGCGGGATTCCCAGGGGCGGAAGATGAGCAAATCTCTTGGCAACGGTATTGATCCGCTGGAGATCATCGATAAATACGGGGCAGATGCGCTGAGACTTACACTGGTGACCGGCAATGCACCCGGAAATGACATGCGTTTCTATAATGAGAGAGTAGAGGCGAGCCGGAACTTTGCGAATAAAGTGTGGAACGCATCCCGCTTCATTCTTATGAATATGAAGGAAAACGTAATAGCAAAGCCGGATGATAAACTGCTGACGCCGGTAGACCGCTGGATCTTGTCTGAGGTGAACACACTTGCCAAAGATGTCACAGAGAATATGGATAAGTTTGAGCTGGGCATCGCGGTGCAGAAAGTGTATGATTTCATCTGGGATGAGTTCTGCGACTGGTATGTGGAACTGGCGAAATACCGCATTTATCATGCAGAAGAGGATCCGGCGGCGGCAGACTGTGTACTCTGGGTGCTGAAGACGGTACTCGGGCAGGCGCTGAAACTTCTTCATCCGTTTATGCCGTTTATTACGGAGGAGATCTACAGTGCACTTGTTCCGGAGGAAGAATCACTGATGATGTCCAGATGGCCGGAGTATAGAGAAGCGTGGAACTTCCCGGCAGATGAGAATGTAATGGAACATGTGAAAGCGGTGACGAGAGGAATCCGCAACATTCGGTCTGAGATGGATGTGCCCAACAGTCGGAAAACGAAAGTATATATTATCTGTGAGGATGAGAGATTAAGCGCCGGAATCGAGGCGGTGAAGGCGTCAGCCCAGCCGTTGATGATGGCGAATGAGATCCTGATTCAGAAGACAAAGGAAGGCGTTGCGGATAACGCGGTATCCGTCGTGGTTCCGGATGCGGTTGTTTATCTGCCGCTGGAAGATCTGGTGGACTTCGAACAGGAACTCGGAAGGCTGAAGAGAGAAGAGGAGCGGCTGAACAAAGAAATCAAGAGAGCAGAAGGGATGCTGGCCAACGAGAAGTTCGTGAGCAGGGCCCCGGAGGCGAAGGTTCAGGAAGAGAAAGAGAAACTGGAGAAATATACCCAGATGCTTGCCCAGGTGAAAGAGCGTATGGCGGGGCTTGGAAAATAGACCGGCCTGCTGACAGAACCCGGGGATAAAGCGGCGGGAGTGACGGGAGCTGTCCGGTGTATGGCCGCCGGAGGCTCCCGCGCAGAGAAAGGAAAGAAGTCATCCATGAAACAGATTCATATGAAAAAGCCGGATATCAAAGGATTCTTTACGAAGGTCAGACACCTGAAGAAAGAAGATATCAAAAGGCATTTTATAGAGAAGAGAGAGCGGAGAAAGACGATACTGGAACAGCGCCGCAACAGCAGATTTGCCAGGAAGATGCAGCCAGTTTATAAATGGATGAACCGGCTGTCTATTCCGCTGCAGTTCCTTCTGGCCTGCGTGATCAACTTTCTGATCGAGCTGGTTTCAAGGCTGTCCTTTTTTGAAGCATGGGACTACCTGGCAGGGACGCCCCTGGTGTTTCTGTATAATTCTTTTATGATTTTCGTGACATTTTCCATTGTATATCTTGTCCGCAGGCGAGTGTTTACCAGAATATTGATCAGTGTATTCTGGCTGTTCCTGGGAGTCTGCAACGGATATTTGCTGACGAAGCGAGTTACGCCGTTTAATGCCCAGGATTTAAAGGTTTTGTCAGACGCGCTGGAACTGACAGGGAATTATTTTAACACCTTTGAGCTGATCATGATCATCATCGGTGTGATTGCGCTTATCTTCTGGATCGTATCCATGTGGAGACGGGGCGGTCAGTTTACCGGGAAAATGCACAGGGTGATCGCCCTGGGCGGGGTCGCAGTATCCTTCGGCGCATGTGCCATGCTGACAGATGCTGCTATCGATAAACGTGTGATCTCGAATTATTTTGGAAATATTGCGTTTGCATATGAAGACTATGGGTTCCCATACTGCTTTTCTGCCAGCCTGTTTAACACCGGGATCAACGAGCCGGCGGGCTACAGCGAGGCAAGCATGGATGAGATCAGCAACGGCGGAGAAATCACCAAGAATGAGACCGGGCGTTCCCAGGAGGAACTGCCGAATATTATGTTCGTGCAGCTGGAGTCCTTCTTTGACCCTACAGAGGTTGAGTGGCTCCGTTTCTCAGAAGATCCGATCCCGAATCTGAGGAAGCTGTTCAGCGAGTATTCGACAGGATATTTCAAGGTGCCTTCTGTCGGAGCAGGGACCGCAAATACAGAGTTTGAAGTACTTACGGGAATGAGCATGCGTTTCTTCGGTCCGGGAGAGTATCCCTATAAGACCTATGCGAAGACAAAGACGCTGGAGAGCGCGGCATCGGCGCTGCAGGCGCTGGGCTACGGGGCGGAAGCGCTCCACAATAATGGGGGGAACTTCTACAGCCGTGCCCAGGTATTCAACAACATGGGATTCGACCATTATACGAGCAAGGAGTTCATGAATATCCTGCAGACCACACCAAAAGGATGGGCGACGGATGATATTCTTGTGCCCAATATTATGGAGTCCATGGACACCACAGAGGGCCAGGATTTCGTATTTACAATCACTGTGGAAGGACACGGGGAATACCCCACTGAGAAGGTGCTTGACGATCCGGAGATCGTGGTGAGCGGCGTAGAAGATGAAGGCGAGCGGAATGCGTGGGAGTATTACGTCAATCTGATCCATGAGACGGATAAGTTCGTCCAGCAGCTGATCGACGCGGTGGAAGCGAGAAACGAGCCTACCGTGCTGGTATTCTACGGAGATCATCTGCCGACCATGGATCTGGAAGCCAAAGACATGAAGAGCAAATATCTGTATAATACGAATTATGTGATCTGGGATAATATCGGCCTGGAGAAACGGGATGAGAATATTGCCGCATATCAGATCATGGCAGAAGTGTTCGACCGGCTGGATATCCATACGGGAACGATCTTTAATTATCATCAGCAGCGTCACCAGACAAAGAATTATCTGGCGGATCTGGAACTTCTGCAGTATGATGTCATGTACGGCAGCCAGTATGTTTACGCAGAGAGCGGAGAGCCGATCACAGAAGGTCATATGGTCATGGGCGTGAAAGACGCTGAGATCACGGAGGTTGTCGCTCAGACAGACGGATCATACAGTGTTTACGGCGACAACTTCACGAAGCAGAGCAAGGTATATATAAACGGAGAGAAGCAGACGACGAAATTCCTGAATAATACAAGGCTGGACTTGAAAGAATCGGAACTCCATGAAGGAGACACTGTCATGGTAGCCCAGGTGGGATCCAGCAATACGATCTTCAGGGAGTCAAAGACTTACGAATACAAAGACGGTAAGCTGACAGAAGTGCCGGCGGATCCGGATGCACCGGAGAATGGAAGGCAGGCATTCGTCTCGCAGGAAGAAGAAACAGAAGAATGACATATCAGGAAGCAGCAGATTATATATTCGAGATTCCGAAGTTTACAAAGAAAAATGATGCAGAGCACACGAGGACATTCCTGAATTATCTGGGAAATCCGCAGGAGAAGCTGAAGATCATCCATGTGGCGGGGACCAATGGGAAAGGTTCCGTGTGCGCGTATCTTGACGGGATGCTCCGTTCGGAGGGAAAACGGACGGGGCTTTTCACGTCCCCCCATCTTGTGCGGATGAACGAGCGGATCGTGATCGACGGACAGCAGGTCAGCGATGAGCAGTTCTGCGGACTCTTTGAGAAGACTTTGGAAGCAGCGCGCCGCATGGAAGCGGAGGGCATGGCGCATCCGACTTTTTTTGAATTCTTGTTCGGCATGGCTGTGTATGCGTTCGCTCAGGCGGGGACGGAATATGCGGTTCTGGAGACCGGGCTGGGCGGCCGGCTGGACGCGACCAACGCGGTGGAGCATCCCCTGGTCTGTGTGATCACATCTATCGGGCTGGATCACACCCAGTATCTTGGAAATACACTGGCTCAGATCGCGGCGGAGAAGGCGGGGATTATCAAGGATCAGGTTCCTGTTTTCTATGCACAGACCTCAGAGGAGAGTGACCGGGTGATTAGTCAGACCGCAGAGGAAAAGAAGAGTTTCTGTAAAAAAATCGGGAAAGATGCGTACGAAATTCTCGGAATCAAAGATAAACATATTGCATTTTCCTGTTCCAGTGCTTATTATGGAAATACCACGTGGAAACTCAACAATACTGGAATCTATCAGCCGGGGAACGCTTTGCTGGCCATGGAAGTGATGAGATACCTGTTCGGGGAGAACGGGCATCCGGACCGGTGGCGCAGAGCTCTGGCCGAACTGAAATGGGCAGGCAGGATGGAAGAGATTCTGCCGGATGTGTACATAGACGGAGCGCATAATATCAGTGCCGTGGAGGCATTTACAGAGAGTGTTCCGCCGGATGAGACTGGAAATATCATCCTGTTTTCTGCGGTGCAGGATAAAGATTACGAGAAGATGGCAGAATGCCTGGGACGATGCAGAAATACAGAGTTATATATGATTACGCAGATTGATGATGCCAGAGGCGAATCTGCAGAAGTCCTGGGAGAAGTTTTCAGGAAATATACAAAGAGACCTGTTGTCGTGATAGGGCGGGCGGCGGATGCGTTCGCGTCTGCGCTTGAGAATCAGAATGGGCGGCGGATATACTGCCTGGGCTCTCTCTATCTGACAGGATTGATAAAGGATTTGATCCGGGAGGTTAAATAGATGCTTAATTACGAAGAAGAACTGAAGAAGTTCAAGCCCAGCCTGGAGGTTGAGGAGATCGAGGATGCGGTCTACCAGGAGGATCTCTCTGATGTGACAGATCTTCTGAAACAGATCATGGATCAGAAAAAGTAAAGTACCAAGGCGGCGGAAGTTCAGAAAGATAGTGGGGATATAAATGGATTACATGAAGAAGGTCGTATACCATTCTAATTACTGGTATAATGACGGCCTGCGGAAAGCACAGATCCGGGATATGTCGGGCGCGATCCTGTCGCTGAAGAGAAGTCTGCAGTTTAACAGAGAGAATATCGCGGCACGCAATCTTCTGGGGCTTGTTTATTATGGGATCGGCGAGGTGCCGGAAGCTCTGGTGGAATGGATTATCAGCAAGAATCTGCGGTCGAGAGACAATATCGCAGACTATTATATCAAGAAGGTTCAGTCTTCGGCCAAAGAACTGGAGACAGTGAACCTGGCAATCAGAAAATATAATCAGTGTCTGGCATACTGCCAGCAGAACGGGGAGGATCTGGCTGTGATCCAGCTGAAGCAGGTGATTGCGGCGCATCCGTCGTTCCTGAAGGCGTATCAGCTGCTGGCACTGGTCTATCTGCACACAGAGCAGTACTCACGTGCGCGGCAGGTCCTGCGCACGGCGAGGAAACTGGATACGACCAATGACATTACCCTCAGATATACGCATGAGCTGACCCAGCAGAGGGGAAAGGGCCGGCGAAAGAGTGAGAAGAAACGGTCAGACGCAGTGGAATACAGTCTCGGAAATGAGACGATCATTCAGCCCAAACATTCCCGGTTAAAGGAAGTGGCGGGACATCTGGCAGTGGCGAATCTGTTTATCGGCGCGGCAATTGGCGCGGCGCTGATCTGGTTCCTTGTAGCTCCTGCGGTGAATCAGTCCAGCACAGAACGGATGAATGACCAGATGCGGGATTACAGTGATCAGATCAAGTCACTGGAAGCTCAGGTCAGCGCACAGACCAGGACACTGGACAGCTATCGGGCGTCCGGGGAACAGGCACAGGCAGATGCAGAGCAGGCACAGGCGGTGCAGGAGGGCTATGAAAGACTGGTGCAGGCATCGGTTCAGTTCAATGCAGGCAGCAGCGACTATGCGACACTGGCAGATCTCTTGCTCAGCGTGTCGCGGGATTCACTCGGCGAGAACGGGCAGTCCATGTATGATCAGCTGTCAGAGCTGATCTTCCCCACAGCGTGCAATACAAACTTCTGGACAGGCATGCAGGCTCTCCAGGATGCAGATTACCAGTCAGCAGTAGATGATCTGTATAAAGTAGTGCGCATGGATGAAAGCTATAATAACGGACAGGCACTATACAATCTGGCCGAGGCGTACCGGGGAAATGGAGACAATGAAAATGCTGCCGTATATTACCAGAAAGTGGTAGATGGCTACAGCGATTCAGGATATGCAGAGGAAGCCCAGAACAGGCTGGACGAACTCTCCCAGTCTTCGGCGGATACCACTCAGGATGGGGCTGCTCCAGAAGAAGAAAATACAGAATATTGAGAAAATGCGAAAGAAAAGGATATGCGAAGGGGCATATCCTTTTTTCTTAATATACAATTCGAACAATTTGAGGCAAAAGTGACAGGCACCTTTGCAAAGGTGCCTGTCCCCAATGAGGAGGAGTAGAATTTCATGAAATATCAGGTTCAGGAGAACTGTCTGACCATTTATCTGCCCCGTGAGGTGGATCACCACAGTGCGGAAGATATCCGCCGTGAGGCGGATGCTGTGATTGACAGGAATCATATTAAGTATGTGATCTTTGATTTTGAGCGGACGGATTTTATGGACAGTTCTGGAATAGGGGTTATTATGGGAAGGTATAAAACGGTCAGTCTGATCGGAGGCGAGGTCTGGGCTGTTCATGCGAATGCCAGACTGAAAAAGATACTGACGCTGTCAGGTGTAACAAAAATTATGCAGATTTATGAGGAGGATGCAGTATGAAGCATACAAATGAAATGGAGATCCGGTTTGACAGCCGTTCGGCAAATGAAGGGTTCGCGAGGGTTGCGGTGGCTTCTTTTCTGACCCAGTTAAATCCCACGGTGGAGGAGGTGGCGGATGTTAAGACAGCAGTGTCTGAGGCGGTAACCAACGCGATTATCCATGGGTATAACAATGAGATACATAAGGTGGATATCCGCTGCCGCATCGAGGATAACATATTTACAGTGGAGATCTGTGATAAGGGAAGAGGCATTGAGAATGTGGAGGAAGCGATGCAGCCCATGTACACGACCAGACCGGAGCAGGACCGCTCCGGCATGGGATTTTCCTTTATGGAGGCATTCATGGACAGTCTGGAGGTAGAGTCTGAAACGGGCAAAGGAACCCGGGTGAGGATGAAAAAAGCCATTGGAAAAGGAAGGGAGATATGGACCACACAATCGCTTTGATCAGGAGAGCTCACGACGGGGATAAAGAGGCGAGAGAACAACTGGTAGAGGAAAATGTGGGACTGATCTGGTGTGTTGTGAAACGATTTCATGGGCGGGGCGTGGAGACAGAGGATCTGTTTCAGATCGGCAGCATCGGACTTTTGAAAGCGATCGATAAGTTCGATGTATCCTTTGACGTAAAGTTCTCCACCTACGCAGTGCCCATGATCTCCGGCGAGATCAAGAGATTCTTAAGGGACGACGGGATGATCAAGGTGAGTAGGACGCTGAAGGAACTCGCGTACAAAAGCCTGCAGGCAAGAGAACGGCTGAGCGGGCTTCTGGGGCGGGAACCCACGGTAGAGGAGCTGGCAGAGGATCTGGGGGTGGATAAGGAAGAACTTGTCCAGGCGATGGAGGCAGGGAATGAAGTAGAGTCCCTGTACCGTCCGATCCACCAGAAGGAGGGCAGTGAGATCCGGCTGCTGGATAAGATTGAAGAAAAAGAAAAAAGAGAGGACAAAATCCTTGACCACATGGTCTTAAAACAGCTTCTGGAAACATTGAACGCGGAGGAGAGACAACTGATTTATCTCAGGTATTTTGCTGACCGGACGCAGTCCGATGTGGGGAAGATCATGGGAATCTCACAGGTGCAAGTATCGCGGATGGAGAAGCGGATCATGGAGAATCTCAGAAGACAGGGCCAGTAGCAGCGGCAGATGTATATTTTGCCGAAAAGTCCGGATACTAAGTGCAGTACATGAACAGAAAGGACGGATAACGGTATGGAAGACGGACGGAAGAAAATATGGATCTGTGTTGCAGCTGCAGTGCTGGCTGCGGTGGTCATTGGACTTCTCTATTATCTGAGCGTACCCCAGGAGAAGAGCGGGGAGGGATTCCTGATCCGTACACCGGGGCAGGAGCAGTGCTGTGCGGCGGTCCTGGACGGGGAGGCGGACTATGGCTTCTGATCATACAGCGCAGACAACGGTTTATATCAAAGGAGACCGGGACGTAGAGGTGACGAAACCGGACGTGACATTGGGAGATATCCTTGAAATAGAATGTACGGACAAGCAGGCGCTTGCGAATATAAAGACCATGAAAATCGTAAAATTCAAAAAGCAGGAACAGCAGAGATGTGTGGTGTCTGTGCTGAAAATGATCGCCTGTATTCATGGGAAGTATCCGGC
Source organism: uncultured Eubacteriales bacterium (assembly GCA_949283695.1). GTDB lineage: Bacteria > Bacillota > Clostridia > Lachnospirales > Lachnospiraceae > Mediterraneibacter. The sequence continues at coordinate 180,697 of CASDTX010000025.1, forward strand.
TATGGATGTCCAGAATATAGGCGAGACAGATATTATCGTGACGTATGAGAATCAAAAGACACCTGCGCCGGCATGGCATATGATAAAAACGATATTCGTAACGGCAATCGCTTTCTGCGGAGCCGCCTTCTCGATCATGGCTTTTAATAATGATGTGGATGTAACAAAGCTGTTTGAGCAGATCTACAGTCTGGCTGCCGGACGGGAGACCAATGGATTTACCATTCTGGAAATCACGTATTCGCTTGGCCTGACGTTCGGCATCTTGATTTTCTTTAACCATTTCGGAAAGAAGCGGTTCACGGTAGACCCTACACCTATGGAAGTGCAGATGCGTCTTTATGAGAATGATATCCAGACCACGCTGATTGAAAATGCGGCCAGAGAGGGGGAGGAGATCAATGTGGACGGAAATAGGAATCCAGATTCTTCTGGCAGTGGTCGGTCTTAGCGCAGGGGTCGCCGTGGCGGGCGGCCTTTTTTCCTTTATCGTAGAGCTGGGAGTTATTGCAGACTTTGCAGACCGCACACATACAGGAGACAGGCTGCTTCTGTATGAGAGCAGTGTGGCTCTGGGAGGAATCCTGGGAAACCTGGTCTACGTATTTCAGATCGGTCTCCCTTCTATCCTCTGCGGAACACTTGTCGGAACTGTTGTGCTCGGTGTGTTTGGGATCCTTTCCGGGATCTTTGTCGGGTGCTGGGCCATGGCTCTGGCAGAGATTCTGAATGTATTCCCTGTCTTTATGAGGAGGGCACGGATTGTCCGGTATGTGTCTGCCTTTGTAATCAGCATGGCGCTGGGGAAAGGAGCGGGAGCATTTTTGTTCTTTCTAAAGGGGTGGTAGCGGCTCGGCCGGAAGGCCCCGTCTGACTGCCGACGGTGTGCAGCCGTAAATTTTCTTGAAGGTACTGTTAAAAAGCTTTTGATTGGTAAATCCGTTTTTCTCTATAATATCCAGGATGGACAGATCCGTGTGGAGCAGATCGTAGTAGATGTGCGACACACGGATCTCGTTTAGGTACTGGAGGAAAGAGATTCCCATATTTTTCTTAAAGAAACGGCAGAAATACTCCTTGCTCAGGCCTAAGAGGTCCGCTGCGTCGGTCAGTGAAATCGGTTCCTGAAAATGTTCTTCCACGTAGCGGATGACCGTGTGGATCCGCTCGGCGGTCAGCCGGTCAGGCAGGGCAGAAGGGGCAAGGGCAGAGGATCCGAAATGTTCTGCCAGGCGGGCGGCGGCCTGCAGGATCAGCCCTTCCGCTTCCAGAGGAAAGACCGGAGGTTCCTGGATAAACAGCTTCGTCAGCTGGTCCAGCATCTGGCAGATACTGAGATAATGAGGGAACTTCTCGTCCGAGATGTTCTCCGGCAGACAGCGGATGCGCAGAGTCTCGAACTCCGGCATGTATTCGGCAAGCTTCTCTCTGGAGAGGTGGATACAGAGGAACATGGAACCTGTCCGTTCATTGTGGGTACTGTGGATCTGGCCAGATTCTACAACAAGGAGATGCCGTTTTCGAAGATCGTACTTAACACCGTCGATGGAAATATCTGCCTTGCCGCTTAAGGGATAGAGGATCTCGATCTCGTCGTGCCAGTGCAGCGGATGATGACCGCCCGAGTTCGTATGCCAGGCGTAAGAGATGCCGAGGGGGCTGGTTTTGTGGAAAGTTTCATACAGAGCCTGCGTCATAGAATCATTCTCCTTTCCGTCTCTGATCTTAGGCTCTATCATATAGTTATGGTGTGAAGATGTCAATATCGACTTAGAAATGACTGCCCCTTGTGCGCTGGCAAAGAACGAAGCGCAGAAATAGAAACCAGGAGAAAGGGGAAGAAGCAAAAAATTAAATTTTTATTAAATAGCAGTGCTTCCTGTGAACAGAGTGTGAACCCTTCTGGAGAAACCCATTCAGATGTGCTAAAATTACTAGATTAACGTGGAAGGGAGACACAAGATCTATGCTGCAAATCAGGGATATTTGCAAAGAATATAAGACGGGCACACTGATTCAGAAAGCGCTTGACAAGGTAAGCCTGAACTTAAGAGATAATGAGTTTGTAGCGGTTCTCGGACCGAGCGGTTCAGGGAAGACCACGCTTCTGAATATTATCGGCGGACTGGACCGCTACGACAGCGGAGACCTGATCATCAATGGGATCTCCACGAAGAAATATAAGGACCGTGACTGGGATTCCTACCGTAATCATACGATTGGGTTCGTGTTCCAGAGCTATAATCTGATCCCGCATCAGACACTGCTGGCCAATGTGGAGCTGGCGCTGACCATCTCCGGAGTGGGCAAAGCAGAGCGAAAGGAACGGGCGAAGCGGGCCCTGGAGCAGGTGGGACTGGGGGATCAGGTCCACAAGAAGCCGAATCAGCTCTCCGGAGGGCAGATGCAGAGAGTGGCCATCGCCAGAGCGCTGGTGAATGATCCGGACATCCTGCTGGCCGATGAACCTACGGGCGCGCTGGACAGTGATACCAGTGTGCAGGTCATGGAACTTCTGAAAGAAGTGGCCAGGGACCGGCTGGTGGTCATGGTAACTCACAATCCGGAGCTGGCATTCGAGTATGCCACACGAATCGTGAATCTGCGGGACGGACATATCATCTCAGACAGTGATCCGTATGTGGTGGATGAAGCCGCCATGAACGAGCCGGAACATAAGAATATGGGGAAAGCCTCCATGTCGTTCCGCACAGCTCTTTCGCTGAGTTTTAACAACCTGAAGACAAAGAAGGCACGAACGCTTCTGACTTCCTTCGCAGGGTCGATCGGCATCATCGGAATCGCGCTGATTCTGTCCCTGTCTACCGGTGTCAACCAGTATATCAAAGACATTGAGAAGGAGACGCTCTCAGAATATCCCCTTCAGATCCAGAGCACCGGATTTGACTTCAGCTCAATCCTGGTCAGTGACGCAGGAACGGATCAGGCCGCCGGGAATGAGTCCCCGGGCGATATCCATGTGATTGAAATGGTGACGGATATGTTCTCGACGATGGATTCCAACGACCTGGAAGCTTTGAAAAACTATCTGGACAGCGGGGAGAGCGGGATCGAAGAATATACGAATGCGGTTGAGTATTCGTATAATGTGGTTCCTCAGATCTATCTGGAATCCGAGGATTCCATCCGGCAGGTGAACCCGGATCAGTCTTTTGACGCTCTTGGCTTCGGCTCATCTTCCGGCTCCAACAGTATGATGTCCACCATGATGAGCACAGATATGTTCTACGAGATGCCGGCGAATACGGATCTGTATGAAGGACAGTATGATATTAAGGCCGGAAGATGGCCGGAAAACTATAACGAGTGTGTGGTGGTTCTGACCTCCCGCGGGGGCATGAGCGACTTTATGCTGTATACATTGGGGCTCAGGGACGCCATGGAGCTGGAAGAGATGATCCGGCAGTTCATCGATGAGGAGACCATTGAGACGCCAGGGGATATGGGCGATTACTCTTATGAGGATATCCTGGGCATCACTTTCCGCATGGTAAACAGTGCGGACTATTATGTATATGACAGTCAGTACAAGGTGTGGACTGACAAGTCCGGGGATGACAATTATATGAAAGATCTGGTGCACAACGGGGAAGCGCTGACAGTCGTGGGAATCGTGCAGCCGTCGGAAGATGCCAACGCGTCTGCCCTCTCGCCGGGAATCGGCTATCCGGCCTCTCTGACAGAGCATGTGGCCTCTGAGGCTGCGGAGAAAGAGATTGTCAAACAGCAGCTGGCAGACGCATCAGTCAATGTAATTACAGGGGAGAAGTTCGGCGAAGAGAGTCAGGACAGCGGATTTGACATGGAATCCCTGATCACGGTAGATGAAGAAAAGCTGCAGCAGGCCTTCGGGTTTGACGAGCGTGCGTTCACAAGTCTTACCGGCGATTTAAGCGCTTCGTCCGGTGAAGGAGGGCTTGATCTCAGCAGCGTTATGGGCGCGGCCGGGAGTTCTATGGACCTGTCGGGAATGGTGGATCTTAGCGGCATCCAGGTGGACCTTCCCAATATGCCGTCTCTGAGTCTGGCGGATCTGCTGGGGAATCTGGATGTGTCCGTATCCGCAGACGGGATGAACCAGCTGGCGCAGAGCCTTCTGGAGGGGTACCGGCAGTATGCGTCCGAGCATCCGGAGGCGGATTATTCGGGGATTCGTGAGGACTTCAGCAATTATCTGGAGACAGCAGAAGCGCAGGAGATTATCAGGCAGAATATCGGTGAGATCATCCAGTCCGGAGACGGTGTTACTGTGACGGCAGAGCAGCTGAAAGGAATGCTCAGTGAGATCATGACCGGATATCAGCAGTATGCAGCAGAAAACGGACTGACAGATGGGGATCAGTTTGATGAGTATTTCCTGCAGTATCTTCAGACCCAGGGAGCACAGGAGATCCTGAATAAATGGGCCGGCGAGATCTTCTCGGGAATCACAGACAATGTCACGATCTCGGGAGCCCAGATCGAGAAACTGACTGCAGAACTGGCCGCCGGGTATCAAAGTTACGCAGCGTCCAACGGGCTTCCGGATCCGTCCAGAATGGGAGAGTACTTTATTGACTATCTGGGGACAGAAGACGGACAGCAGCGTCTGACTGCGGGCGTTGCGGGAATGGTAGATCTGAACAGCCTGGAAAGCCAGATTACCGCTGCGGTGGGAACCTATATGCAGCGTGCAGTATCCGCATACGGCGATGCCATCGGCAGTGCGCTGGAAACCCAGATCAGTGCTGCCATGCAGCAGGTGACGGCACAGATTGTCTCAGCGATGGAGCAGGTTATGAGCCAGACCATGACCCAGGTGGGCAGCCGTCTGCAGAATGCGCTTACCGGTGCCATGAACATCGACGCGGAGGCCTTCGCCGATGCTTTCCAGATGAATATGACCGGAGAAGAGCTGACAGAACTGATGATGTCTATGAACTCAGCGAAGAGCGCGACCTATGAGAATAATCTGAAGAATCTGGGCTATGTGGACTTCGATGTGCCAAGCGGCATTGATATCTATCCGAAGGACTTCGAGAGCAAGGAAGAGGTTGTGCGGATTCTGGATGAGTATAACAGCCGCATGGAGGCAGAAGGAAAGGAAGAACAGGTGATCACCTACACAGATGTGGTGGGAACACTGATGTCGTCTGTGACGGATATCATTGATATTATCAGTTATGTCCTGATTGCATTTGTGGCGATATCGCTGGTTGTCTCCTCGATCATGATCGGAGTGATCACCTACATCAGTGTGCTGGAGCGGAAGAAGGAGATCGGAATTCTGCGTGCCATCGGTGCGTCAAAAGGCAATATCTCTCAGGTGTTTAATGCGGAGACGTTCATCATCGGGCTGTGTGCCGGGCTGATTGGGATCGGGCTGTCGCTGCTGCTTCTGATTCCGGGAAATGCCCTGATTCATTATTTAGCAGGAAGCAATGACGTCAGCGCAGTGCTGCCGGCAGTTCCGGCGGTCATCCTCATTCTGCTCAGTGTGGTACTCACTCTGATCGGCGGGATCATCCCGTCCAGGAAAGCAGCCAAGAGCGATCCGGTGACGGCGCTGAGGACAGAGTAGTGTCGGTGGACAAGGGGCTTAAATTTGTCCTTCATCGACCGTATTGCCCCTTGTCCACCGACGCTAAGATCAGGCGGGAGGAGGCGCCCGCCATACAAAGGAGAACCCTTATAAGGAAAGGCGGTCTGCATAAGTTATGGATAGTTTAATCTTCAGCCTGAACGCCACTGTTCCGGTCTTTCTTCTGATGGTCCTGGGACTTGTATTTCGGAAACTTGGATGGATTGATGAAGTCTTCGCCTCGAAGATGAATCAGTTCGTATTTCTCGTGCCCCTTCCGGTTCTTGTGTTTGAAGACCTGGCGACAGTTGATTTTGACCAGGTGTGGAATTTACGTTTCGTGCTGTTCTGTTTCGGAGTCACGCTGATCAGCATTGTACTGGCGGCAGGGGTCTCCTGTCTGTGGCGCGACAGAAGCATACGCGGAGAGTTCATCCAGGCGTCCTACCGGAGCAGCGCGGCGCTTCTTGGCATCGCGTTCATCCAGAATATTTACGGAGATGCGGGCATGGCCCCGCTTATGATCATCGGCAGCGTGCCGCTCTACAACGTGATGGCAGTGGTTGTGCTGTCCGTCTTCCAGCCGGAGCAGAGGCGTATGGACCGGAAGCTCTGGCTGGGGACACTGAAGGGGATCGTCACGAATCCCATCATCCTGGGGATCGCGGCAGGACTTCTGTGGTCTGCACTGAAGATTCCTATGCCCTTCATCCTGGAGAAGACGGTCTCCAATATCGGAGCAGTGGCAACACCTCTCGGACTGATGGCGATGGGGGCAACCTTTGATCTTCACAAAGCTTCTGCGAAGGTGAAGCCTGCCGCTGTGGCTGCCGGGATGAAACTGGTCGGGTTTGCGGCTGTTTTCCTTCCCCTGGCGGTCATGCTCGGATTCCGGCGGGAAGAGCTGGTGGCCATCCTCGTTATGCTTGGCTCAGCGACCACCGTGAGCTGCTTCGTGATGGCAAAGAATATGGGACATGAAGGTGTGCTGACCTCCAGTGTGGTGATGCTGACCACTCTGTTCAGCGGCTTTACGCTGACCGTGTGGCTGTACATCCTGAGAAGTCTGGGATATGTATAGTGACCTCTGCACCGACGCAGGCTGCACATCGGTGCTGATACAGGATAAGAAAACGAACCAGGATAAAAGAACCAAGATAAAAGAACCAGAGAGAATAAGATCGAAATAGAGGAAAAGAGAATCCAACGGCAGGGGGCCGCATACATACATGTGCAGCCCCCTGCCGTTGGAATTTTATTTCTTTAAAACATGGTAATTTGCGCGGTTGTCATAGTCTTTCCCGATGCCGTCATCGTCATAAAGGACGTATTCACTTCCCTCATATCCGAGCATCTGGATCGTGTCCGTATGAACGGCGTCTGCATATTCAGCCGCGTCAGCCACCGGAATGCATTTCCCGCTGCGGATGAAGAGAGGAACTTCGTTCAGTGCAACGTCCACATAATGGACTCCTGCGCAGAGCACTTCCTCTGAAATGGTTCCATCCGGCAGGAACTTGACGAATTTCATTTCTTCCGGGAGGTAGACATACCGGCCTCTGCCGTTCTGCTCGTACACCGGAGCGATCATAATCTCATTCCCCAGCATGAGCTGATCTTCCACGCGCAGTGCCATCTTGTCGTCCGGATAGACGAATGCCAGCGGTTTGAAATACAGATCATCGTTCAGCGCTGCCTTCATATATTCACTGTAGAGATAGGGCAGCAGCCGGTATCTGACACCGATCACATGGCGGAAATCTTCTACGTTTTCGAACTGGTAGCATTCCTGCTCGCGGGTGCCCAGTGCAGCGTGGTTGCGCATCAGCGGAGTGAATACACCCAGCGCCAGGAAGCGCAGCAGCAGTTCCCGTGTGGTGTCAGCGCCGAAGCCTCCAAGATCCGCGCCGGTGTAGAGGAAGCCGCACATGTTCAGTGACGGCAGCATCTTTATGTTCAGCAGGAGATGAGACCACCAGGACTTGTTGTCTCCTGTCCAGACGCCGCCGTACCGGTGCATTCCGATATAAGAGGAACGAGAGAACATCAGGAAACGGCGGTCAGGATCGATCCGTTCAAAAGCCTCCCCTGCTGCCCGGGTCATGTTGAATCCGAACAGGTTGTGCACCTTGTCATGACGGATCTTCCGGCCGTTTACGTTATGATAGAATCTCCGGTAATCTTCCGGGCTGTTGGCAAGACTCTGGAGCTTGCCGCCCAGCTGCCATACGCCTACCTTCCCGTCGCTGCTGCCGTCGTCATCCCAGTTCCCTGCGCTTCCGTCAGCGAAGACACGGGCCATTTCTCTCGCTTCTTCAAGCCCCTCCCTGGAGTAGAAGATGGCGGGCTCGTTCATGTCATTCCAGAAGCCTTCGATCCCCTGATCGGTCAGGAAGCGGTACTTATCCCCGAACCATTCCCGTGCCTCCGGGTTCAGGAAATCCGGGAAATGCGTGTCGCCGGGCCAAACAGCGGCTACAAAGTTGCTGCCGTCCTCCCTCTGGCAGAAATACTGGTTCTTTACACCCTCTTCATAGACATCATATCCTTCTTCGATCTTTACGCCCGCGTCGATGATCGGAATCAGGCGGATGTTCTGATCCTTCATCCCCTTCACGTATTCCGGGAAATTCTGGAAGTCTTCGTTCAGCGTAAAGTCCTTGTAAGAATCCATATAGTCAATATCCATGTAGATCATATCGATAGGAATGTGGTTCTCGCGGTAGCCCTCAGCCACCTTCTTGAAATCTTCTGCCGTCCGATAGCCCCAGCGGCTCTGTCCGTAACCGAAAGCAAATTTGGGCGGGATATAGCTGTGCCCGATGATGCGGCGGAACTGCTTGGTGATGTCATACGGAGACGCTCCGTCAATGACATACAGATCCAGATCAGAAGCATCACAGGAGACGGTCAGCGTATCCATTCTTGTATATCCGATGTCGAATGTAAGCTTCCCGGGATAATCAAAGAACAGACCTGTGTTCTTCTTCCCTGCGATGATGATAAAGTTATGTGCCGCGTACAGAGAGAGTTTGTCTTCTGTGTGGTTGGGATCGTCTGAGCAGTTGCTGATATACTTCCATCCACGTTTATTGATGCCGCGGTTTGCCTCGCCGAGTCCATAGATGATATCGTCTTCCTCCATGATGTATGTAAAGGAAAACCCGTCCTGGATCTCAAGGGTACCCAGATCCGGCTTCCCGGCTGTTTCCGGAATGCTGCTGATAACTGCTTCTGTGTGAAACGGCGTGCCATAGACGTATCTTGTGATCATATCATTTCCTCCTTGAATCGAATATAATGAACGCTGTCCTTGCCAGTGTTCCTCGTACACTGGTGTCTTAAATGTATTATAATGCTTTGACGGGAGGAAAATCTTGCATAATCATGTGGACAGATTGCAGAATCCTGCCAAATAAACGGCGTTACACCCCTTTGCGGAACAGCCAGAAAGAATATCCCATGGGGATCGCAGTGCAGAGCACGAGGACGGCAATGATCGCGATCAATGAGAAACTCCCTCCCGCTAATCCGTCCAGGAGACTGCACAGAATAACCACCAGCCCTCCTGCGATAAACGTCTTTCCGCTGAGCCGGTGGGTCCGGGTCCAGTTCTCTGTGTTGTTCAGTGTCCAGGGAAGTTTAATGCCTACCGTATAGTTCTGCTGCAGCTTGGGCATATAATTTCCAAGCAGAATGAATATAATACCAATCAGGATGGAAAGAATGGCTGTGACGTTCACTTTGATGCTGAGCGCGGTCAGATAGATGATGCCATTCGTTCCAATCGAGAGGACAGGTACCAGCCAGAAGACGATGATCAGAGGCTTCTTGTGGATATTCTTCCGTTTGGGATCATTTAAAGTAACACACACTGCGAAGAGGTGAATCGCAGCCATAATACAGGGCATTGCGAAGACTGCGAAAGGTTTGCCCGACCAGCCGTTGGGGTTCCCGTCAGAGTCCCAGTGGGTGGCGATAGAGTCCGGAAGTCTGTTCCAGAGCACCAGTCCGATCAGAATGGGCAGCAGCGTAATTAATGTGGTGATTAGGATGGTCTTCTTATAGCTTTTCATGAGTCGGTGCCTCCTTTCAGATCTGACAGCCATACCATGATTTCTTCCAGGACTGTCAGATTCAGTTCATAAAAGATAAAATTCTTTTCCCGCGTTTCTCTGATCAGATCCGCCTTCCTCAGGATCTTCAGATGATAGGAAACCGTTGCCTGCGTCATATCAAAGTGGCCGGCGATCTCGCCGGCAGGAAGTCTGCCGTCCTTTAGAAGCTCCAGGATCTCCCGGCGAACAGGATCAGATAATGCTTTAAATGTATCTGCAAAACTCAACCCACCACTCCTTTCTGAGAAGTATTCTGATGATAAAACTATTTAGAAATATTTCTAAATAGTTTATAACACTCTATGCGGAGAAAGTCAATGGGTGATTATTGTTCACCGGCGTTATTGACAAAACTTGGATGTTGTGCATACAATAGTTGTATATACAACTAATAAATGACGGGAGGAGTTCTGATGATTCGACGCATTTTCTCTTATTCTGGTCAATATAAGAAGTATCTTGTATTCGCTGCCTTGTGTGTTGCGGCAGAGTCTATGTTCGAGCTTCTGATTCCATTGATTATGGCGAATATTGTGGATATCGGCGTGGCCGCGGGAGACCGGCCCTATATCTTCCGCCAGAGTGCATGGATGATCCTCTGCGCGGCGCTGGCTCTGGTGCTGGGGATCGGCAGTGCGAGATTCTCCGCTATAGCCGGCCAGGGGCTGGGGGCGAATCTTCGGGAGGCAGAGTATGCGAAATTCCAGCAGTTCTCCTTTGCCAATGTGGACCATTTCCAGGTTTCCTCGCTCGTGACCCGGATGACCAGTGATGTGACGAATATTCAAAACAGCCTCTCCGGAGGCCTCCGGCCGGCGTGCAGAGGACCGGTCATGCTGGTAGCGGCGACAGGAGTGGCCTTTTCCATCAACGCGAAGCTGGCGGTAGTGTTTCTGATTGCTCTTCCCACGCTTGGGGTCTGTCTGTTCCTGATCATCCGCAATGTCCGGCCGCTCTATGCGAAAATGCAGGGAGCGGTGGATCTGGTGAACCGGATCATACAGGAGAATCTGACGGCTGTCCGGGTTGTGAAAGCCTATGTGAGGGGAGAGTACGAAATCAAGAAATTCGGGGAAGTAAATGCGAATCTTCAGACCCAGTCCGAACGGGCGTTTAAGCTGGCCACAGCCAATATGGCTGCCATGCAGTTCGTTATGTACGGGACAATCATCAGTATTCTGTGGTTCGGCGGGGGCATGATCCGGGTGGGAACCATGCAGGTAGGAGAACTGACCGGATTCTTAAGCTATGTGCTCCAGATTCTGAATTCTCTGATGATGATTTCCAACATCTTTCTCATGCTCACCCGGTCGCTGGCTTCTGGCAGACGGATCATCGAGGTGCTGGACGAAGAGATTGATATCCGGGAAGATCAGGCCGAAGACATCCGGGTGTCGGCAGGGGACATCGAGTTCCGGAACGTATCCTTCAAATATCAGCCTGAAGCAGCAGAAAATGTCCTCACAGATATTAACCTGCATATCCGCGGGGGAGAGACCGTGGGAATCGTGGGACAGACCGGCTCTGCGAAGACCACGCTGGTGCAGCTGATCCCCCGGCTTTATGACATTTCTTCCGGGGAACTTCTCATAGACGGCCGCCCGGTGGAGAGATATCCTTTGAAACACTTAAGAGACGCGGTGGCTGTCGTGCTTCAGAAGAATACCCTCTTCTCGGGAACTCTGAAGGAGAACCTTCTCTGGGGCGATGAGAATGCCTCCCAGGAAGAGATAGAAGAAGCGTGCCGCATTGCCGGCGCGGATGAGTTCATCAGCCGTCTGGAAAAGGGTTACGACACTGAGATGGGACAGGGGGGAGTGAATGTCTCCGGCGGACAGAAACAGAGACTGTGCATTGCACGTGCGATCTTAAAGAAACCGAAAGTCCTGATCCTGGATGATTCCACCAGTGCGGTAGATACTGCGACAGAGGCCCGCATCCGGGCGATGCTGGCCCAGAAGCTTCCGCAGATGACGAAGATCATCATTGCCCAGAGGATCTCTTCTGTGCGCCATGCAGATCAGATCGTGGTGCTGGACGACGGCAGGATCCGGGGCATCGGCACCCATGAAGAGCTGCTGGCAGGAAATAAGATTTACCAGGAGATCTATGAATCTCAGAAGGAAGGAGCTGATCTGTAATGGCCAGGTATACAGGATATAAGCGTCCGAAGAATACGAAGAAAGCGCTGAAAGAGCTGCTTCATTACATGGGAAATTACCGGTGGTTCCTCCTGATCGTGGCCGTGCTTGTCTGCGTCAGCACCGGAGCCTCCGTGATGGGGACCTACCTGCTGAAGCCAGTGATTAATCAGTACATTCTGCCGGGGGATGTCCGGGGGCTGGCATCTGCCCTGGCGGGAATGGGGATCCTGTATCTGTGCGGCGCCCTTTCTACTCTGGGCTACAACCGGCTGATGGTGAGGACGTCTCAGAAGGTCGCGGCGGATATCCGGCGGGATCTTTTCGCCCATGTGCAGAAGCTTCCGCTGAAATACTTTGACGCCCATACCCACGGAGAACTGATGAGCCGGTTTACGAACGATGTGGATACGGTTCAGGAAGCGCTGAACAACAGTTTTACCATGGTGATCCAGAGTTCTCTGACACTGGCGGGAACGGTGATTATGCTGCTGGTGCTGAATGTGAACATGTCGCTGATCGTGATCGTGTTCCTCTGTATCATGTTTTTCTTTATTAGATGGAACGGGAAGCGGAGTAAGGAATATTATAACCGGCAGCAGGCCTGCCTTGCAGAGATGAACGGATTCGTGGAAGAGATGACGGCAGGGCAGAAAGTAGTGAAGGTCTTCAATCACGAAGAACAGGACCTGAAAATCTTCCGGGAGAAGAATGAGGCACTGCGGAAGGCGTCCACAAAGGCGCTGTCTTATTCGGGAATGATGATCCCCAGTGTGGTCTCCCTCTCCTATGCGAATTATGCGGTGTCTGCCTGCGCGGGAGGGCTGCTTGCCATCGCGGGGCTGATGGATCTGGGGAGCCTTGCCGCCTATCTGGTCTATGTACGGCAGAGTGCAATGCCTCTTAACCAGTTCACGCAGCAGGTGAATTTCCTCTTATCCGCCCTGGCAGGTGCAGAGCGGATCTTCGAGATGATGCAGGAAGAACCGGAAGTAGATGAGGGAACCGTCAGGCTGGTGCGTGTCAGTCCGGAGCAGGGCAGCTTCGGGGAATATGCGTGGAAAGAGGCTTCCGGGAAGCTCACGCCCTTACAGGGAGACGTGCGGTTTGAAAATGTGACCTTTGGGTATGTGCCGGAGAAGAAGGTGCTGGACGGGATCAGTCTGTATGCGAAGCCGGGACAGAAGATTGCCTTGGTGGGCTCCACGGGCGCCGGCAAGACGACGATTGCGAATCTGATCAGCCGGTTCTATGAGATCCAGGGCGGAAGGATCCTGTACGACGGGATTGACATCCGCCAGATTCGGAAGGACGATCTGCGGCGTTCCCTTGCCATGGTGATCCAGGATACTCATCTGTTTACGGGGACCATCGCAGATAATATCCGATATGGGAACTTAGATGCGGATGAGAAAGAGATCGTGGAAGCAGCCAGGCTTGCCAACGCAGATTCCTTCATCCGGCGACTTCCGGACGGTTATCAGACCATGCTCTACAGCGACGGGAGCAATCTGTCCCAGGGCCAGAGACAGCTCCTGGCCATCGCGCGGGCAGCGGTGGCACATCCTCCGGTGCTGATTCTGGACGAGGCGACTTCTTCCATAGATACACGGACCGAGCGGCTGATCGAGAAAGGGATGGACGCGATTATGGAGAACCGGACCGTGTTCGTGATCGCGCACCGGCTCTCAACCGTGCGCAATTCCCAGGCGATTCTGGTTCTGGAGCGCGGCGCCGTCATCGAGCGGGGCGACCACGAGGAGCTGCTGGAGCAGAAAGGAAGATATTATCAGCTCTATACCGGGATGTATGAACTGGAATAATCCACAGCGTCGGCGGACAAGGGGCTGCTGCCCTTGTCCGTCGACGCTGAGCAAAGAAGATCAGATAGGAAGGGAAACGATGAGACAGGAACTAAGAGAAGTATTATTTCAGATAGAACTGCTGAAGCGAAAGAAGGTACAGGACTTCCTTCTGCGAAACGGCCTGACGCCGGGACAGGGGCAGGCCAGAATCCTGGTGTTTCTGGCCGGGCATCCCTGGGTATCCCAGCGGGAGACCGCAGACGCGTGTATGCTGGATGTGACCACGATGTCCAGGACCCTGGATAAACTGGAGAAACAGGGCCTGATTCTCCGGGAGCGGGATCCCAAATGCAGGCGCTCATACCGGATCAGCCTGACCGATGCCGGCAGAGCGAAGGCCCGGGAACTGACGGCGGGATTTCAGGAACTGGAAGCAATCCTGTGCAGCGGATTCCAGGAGCAGGAGATCGAGGCGCTGATCGGGCAGCTCCTGCGGGTAAAAGAGAATCTTATACAGCATAAAATGCATGAATAAGAAGGGAGAATTTCAAAATAGAAGTAACAAATGCTGAAAATTCGTTTTTCAAATATAAAAAATGCAAGAAAGCATTGACTGACTATCAAAAATTATATACAATAGCATGCAGTGAGTAAAAAAGAGTGGAGGAGTTCTGCAATGACCGCGTATAAGGATTTAAGTAGAGAAGAGTTATTAGAACTGAAAAGCGGGCTTGAGGCCCGTTTTGCGGAAGTGAAGGCAAAAGGACTGAAGCTGGATATGTCAAGAGGCAAGCCGTCTACAGAGCAGCTGAATCTGTCTATGGAGATGATGGATGTATTGAACAGCAGTGCAGATCTGGTCTGCGAGGACGGTGTAGACTGCAGAAACTACGGCGGACTTGACGGAATCGCCGAGGCAAAGCAGCTTCTTGCTGATATGATGGAAGTTCCGAAGGACAATGTCATCATCTTCGGGAATTCCAGCCTGAATGTGATGTATGATACGGTTGCCCGCGCGATGACCCACGGAGTGATGGGAAGCACACCCTGGTGCAAGCTTGACCGGGTGAAGTTCTTATGCCCTGTGCCCGGATATGACAGACATTTTGCAATCACAGAGCATTTCGGCATTGAGATGATCAATGTACCGATGACACCGACCGGCCCGGATATGGATATCGTTGAGAAACTGGTCAGTGAAGATCCGGATATCAAAGGAATCTGGTGCGTGCCGAAGTATTCGAATCCGCAGGGCATCACCTATTCTGACGAGACGGTGTACCGGTTCGCGAACCTGAAGCCGGCGGCAGAAGATTTCCGTATTTACTGGGACAACGCATACTGTGTTCATCATTTATATGAAGACAAACAGGATTACCTGATTGAGATTCTGTCCGAGTGCAAGAAGGCGGGAAATCCGGATATGGTATATAAGTTTTCTTCTACATCTAAGATCAGCTTCCCGGGTTCCGGCATCGCGGCTATGGCGGCATCAGATGCGAACTTAAAAGATGTCCGCGATATGCTGAAGTTCCAGACGATCGGACATGACAAGGTGAATCAGCTCCGCCATGTACGGTTTTTCAAGGATGTACACGGAATTGTAGAGCATATGAAGAAACATGCAGATATCATGCGCCCGAAATTCGAGGCTGTCATCGATGTGCTGGAAAGAGAGCTGGGGGGACTGGAGATCGGTTCCTGGATCAAGCCGCTGGGCGGATATTTCATCTCCTTTGACGCAATGGACGGCTGTGCAAAGGCCATTGTCGCGAAGGCGAAGGAAGCAGGACTCGTGATGACTGGCGCGGGTGCTACGTTCCCATACGGCAAAGATCCGCACGACAGCAATATCCGTATCGCGCCGTCTTACCCGACGCCGGAAGAGCTGGCTGTAGCGACGGATATCTTCGTACTCAGCGTGAAGCTGGTAAGCATTGATAAACTTCTGGAAAATATGTAGAAACGCAGCGCCCTCTGGACTTGCCTGTATAAGGCATGTTCAGAGGGCGTTATCTTTTACCAGATTCCAAGCATATGCTGCATTCCAAGACTGACAGCTGCGATGCCGACCCAGCAGCAGAATCCGGTGAAAATCGGTTTCCCGCCGGTGCGGATCAGCTTGACGATATTGGTGTTCAGTCCGATGGCAGCCATTGCCATAATGATCAGGAACTTGCTCAGTTCTTTCAGCGGACCTGTCACGGTTCCGGGAAGCTGGAACATGGTTGTGATCACCGAGGCAAGTACGAAGAACAGGACGAAGAAGGGAAAGCAGCGCTTCAGGCTGAAGGAAGATCCTTCGGAGCGGTTCTCCTTCCGTCCCCGGTAGATGGCCAGGGCCAATGTAATGGGGATGATTGCCAGTGTTCTTGTCATCTTCACAATGGCAGCCGCTTCCAGTGTATGGCTGGCGTGGATGCCGTCCCAAGCGGCAGCTGCGGCTGTGACGGAGGAGGTATCGTTGATCGCTGTTCCGGCGAAGAGGCCGAAGCCGTCATTGCTTAGTCCAAGCATTGCCCCCAGTGTGGGAAAGATGAGCGCCGCAAGCACATTGAACAGAAAGATCACGGAGATGGACTGCGCCACTTCTTCATCCGATGCGTCGATCACCGGAGCAGTCGCCGCGATTGCGCTTCCGCCGCAGATCGAAGACCCCACACCTACCAGGATCGCATTGTTCGGTTTCAGCCGGAGCGCTTTATATAAGAGGAAGGCGATGACAAGAGAAGTGGCGATGGTGGAGACAATGATGGGAAGCGATTGTTTCCCCTTGGCCAGGATCTCTGTCAGATTCATGCCGAAGCCGAGGAAAACAACCGCAGCCTGCAGGATTTTCTTAGATGTGTAGTTGATGCCGGCTGTGAAAGGTTCCTTTTTCGTCAGAATGAGCGTGATTCCCATGCCGATGAGAATCGCAAATACAGGGCCTCCGACCACGGGAACAGCCTGGCCGAGAAACCAGGATGGAACCGCGATGATCAGGCAGAGGAGCAGACCGGCTCCGTTTTTCTTAATAAAGTTCATGAAATAAGACCTCCATTTTCTTCCAGAATTTTCGAAAGGATCATAGCATAAAAAATACATAAAATAAAATGATTAATATTTATTTTACGATAAATATATATTATGATTATAGAAAGATCTACGAGGAGGGGGAACCATGCTTGATTTCCGAATTGAAACCTTTCTGGCAGTCTGCCGGTTTATGAATTTCACACGGGCATCTGAACAGCTGAATATCACACAGCCGGCAGTGTCTCAGCACATCCGGTTCCTGGAGAATCATTATCAGGCGAAGCTCTTCCGGTATGAGGGGAAAAAGCTGCAGCTGACAAGGGCAGGAGAGATCCTGCGCAGCGCCTCCCTGACCATGATGCATGATGAGCTGTCTATGCGAAATCAGATGCAGAAAGCGGACACCGGTGAACAGATCCGGTTCGGAGCGACCCGGACAGTGGGAGATGTGCTGATGGGGAAGATCCTGAAGAGGTATCTGCGGGAGTATCCAGATGCGGATATCCATATGATTGTGGAGAATACCAGAGAGCTTCTGAGACAGCTGGATGAGGGGGCTATTGATTTTGCCCTGGTGGAAGGATTTTTCAAAAAGAACGAGTATGATTTTCAGAAGTTCTCAGAAGAAAATTATATTGCTGTCGCCGGGCCGGATTATCCGTTCCGGAACCGTCCGGACAGGATTGAGAATCTTTTTCAGGAGCGGCTTCTCCTGCGGGAGGAAGGATCCGGCACGCGGGAAGTGCTTGAGCGGTGGCTGGAGGCGCAGAATCTGGGAATCGGGGATTTCGAGAGGATTGTCGAGGCGGGGAGCCTTCATACGATCAAAGAGTTGACAAAAGCCGGGTGCGGTATTACATTTTTATATGAAGTTGCTGTAAAGGAAGACCTTGAGAAGGGAACACTGGTAAAGATACCGCTGCAGGACTTCCGGGCCAGCCATGAATTTACCTTTATCTGGCGGCGGGGAAGTATCTATGCGGACAGGTACAGAGAGCTCTTCCGGAGATTTTCCGGACAGGCAGCGCTGCACACACTATAAAGAGAAGGAAGTGAACTCCGATATGCTGAAAGTTGAACATTTATCATATGATGTAATGGAAGAAGGGAAGCCTTCTGAGATTCTGTCTGATGTAAGCTTCACTGTAAATGACGGTGAGATGCTTGTGATCACCGGTCCTAACGGCGGCGGCAAATCGACTCTGGCGAAACTGCTGATGGGGATCAATCAGGCGACCGGCGGGAAGATCTATCTTGACGGCCAGGATATTACAGGTTATACGATCGATGAGCGGGCGAAAGCGGGGATTGGCTTTGCGTTCCAGCAGCCGCCCAGATTCAAGGGAATGACGGTTCGCAGACTGCTCTCCCTGGCGGCGGGGAAACCGCTGGACGAGAAGACCTGCTGCAATCTTCTAAGCAGCGTAGGACTGTGCGCCATGGAATATATTGACCGGGAAGCAGACGCCACGCTGTCGGGCGGTGAGATGAAGCGGATCGAGATCGCCACAGTTCTTGCCAAGCATCATGATCTCTGTATCTTTGATGAGCCGGAGGCGGGGATCGATCTGTGGAGCTTCTCCATGCTGATCAAGAGATTTGAACAGATTCATAAAGAGAAGAAAGAGAGTCTGATCCTGATCTCACACCAGGAGAGGATTATACAGATGGCTGACCGGATCATGGTTATTTCCGACGGAAAAGTAGAATCCATCGGAGAGGCAGAGCAGATCATGCCGTCCCTGTTCGGGCAGGAGCTGGATTCCTGCGAATGCAGGAGACAAAAGGGAGGTGAACTCTATGGAGTCTAAAGGAGCAGAAACGAAAGCCATGAAACAGAAAGAAATCGATCTGGATCGAGTGACACAGGATGTGCTGAAGATGATCGATTCTTATGGATTTAAGCAGGAGGGTGCCTACAATCTGAGGCTGAACGGCATGGCTGTGTGCCATGGGGACAGCCGCCATATTCAGATCGTAACAAAGGAAGACAAGCCGGGAATCGATATCCACATCAGCGGAGAGGCGAAGAACGAGCAGGTCCACATTCCGGTCGTTATGTCCCAGGAAGGTGTTGATATCGTATATAATGATTTCTATATTGAAGACGGAGCGGACGTGACGATTATCGCGGGCTGCGGGATTCACGGCGAAGGGTGTTCCGAGACCCGCCATGACGGAATCCACGCATTTCATGTCGGAAAGGGCTGCAATGTAAAATATGTAGAGAATCACTATGCAGAGGGGAACGGGACCGGTCAGAAGGTGCTCAACCCTGTGACGAAAATCTATGTGGGCGAAGATTCGGTGTTCACTCTGGAGACCACACAGATCCGCGGCGTGGATGCGACGGAGCGGGAGAACTACATTGAGCTTGCAGACAACGCGAAACTCTTCGTGACGGAGAAGCTGATGACCGATGAAGGCCAGACAGCTACATCCAACATGGACGTAGAACTGACCGGTGAGAACAGCTCTGCCCGGATCGTCTCGCGCTCGGTCGGAAAGGGGAATTCCAAGCAGGTGTTTCACCCCAGGGCCATCGGCAATAACCAGTGCCATGCCCATATTCAGTGCGACTCCATCATTATGGATCAGGCGGAGATCAGTTCCATCCCGGAGATTGACGCCAGACATGTAGATGCACAGATCATCCACGAGGCGGCGATCGGAAGAATTAACGATGAGCAGCTTGTGAAGCTTCGGACCTTCGGACTCAGTGAGGAAGAAGCAGAGTCTGTGATTATTGAGAGCTTCCTCAAATAAAATAGCGGCCGGCAAATCTCTCGATGGGGAGATCTGCCGGCCGAGCCGGTTTTTGGCGGGGTTTATACACTGCAGGACAGGATCCGGGATCAGTCTTCCTTTGCCCAGCCGTATGCATAGCGTACGGCTTTGTCCCATCCTTTGAGTCTGGAGGCACGGTCTTCTTCACTGATCGAGGGGACGAAGGTCCGGTCAATGGCCCAGTTCTTCAGCACGTCTTCTCTGCTTTTCCAGTAGCCGACGGCCAGTCCTGCCAGATAGGCAGCGCCCATGGCTGTCGTTTCTACACAGACCGGGCGGCTCACCGGAGCGTTTATAACATCTGCCTGTGTCTGCATGAGGAAGTTGTTGGCGCTGGCGCCTCCGTCCACTTTGAGCGTGGACAGCTCGATGCCGGAGTCTGCCTTCATGGCGTCCAGTACATCGTTGACCTGGTAAGCCAGAGATTCCAGTGTGGCGCGGATAATATGATACTTGTTGACCCCGCGGGTGATCCCGACGATGGTGCCCCGGGCATACTGATCCCAGTGGGGCGCACCAAGTCCGGTGAAGGCGGGAACTACGTAGCAGCCGTTGGTATCTTTGACCTTGCGGGCCATATATTCGGAGTCCTCGGCAGAGTCGATCAGCCGCATTTCATCCCGCAGCCACTGAACGGCAGCTCCTGCCACGAAGATCGAACCTTCCAGCGCATAGTTTACTTTCCCGTCCAGACCCCAGGCGATGGTGGTGACGAGCCCGTTCTTGGAGAATACGGGCTTCTCTCCAGTATTCATCAGCAGGAAGCAGCCGGTTCCGTATGTATTCTTGGCGTCTCCTGGCCGGAAACAGGTCTGTCCGAAGAGGGCAGCCTGCTGGTCCCCGGCAGCACCGGAGATCGGGATATTCCCGCCCAGGAAGGAGGGATCCGTCTCCCCGTAGACCGCGCTGGACGGCATCGGGACAGGCAGCATGGCTCTGGGAATATCCAGTTCCGCCAGAATCTCATCATCCCAGTCCAGGGTGGTGATGTTAAAGAGCATTGTGCGGGAAGCATTGGAGTAATCTGTGACGTGTACTTTCCCCTTGGTCAGTTTCCAGATCAGCCAGGTCTCAACGGTCCCGAAGAGCAGTTCTCCGCGGGCGGCCCGTTCGCGCGCACCCGGCACATGGTCCAGGATCCAGCGGATCTTGGTAGCTGAGAAGTAGGCGTCGATGACGAGACCTGTTTTTTCGCGGAATTTCTCTGTAAGCCCTTTTTCTTTCAGGGAATCGCAGTATTCCGAAGTCCTCCGGCACTGCCAGACAATGGCGTGATAGATGGGCTCTCCTGTGGCTTTGTCCCATACAATGGCCGTCTCTCTCTGATTGGTGATTCCGACGGCTGCAATATCTTCCGCGGAGGCGCTGATTTTGTTCATGGCTTCCACTGCCACGCCCAGCTGGCTGGCCCAGATCTCATCCGCGTCGTGTTCTACCCATCCGGGCTGCGGGAAATACTGTGTGAATTCTCTCTGTGCCACACTGCACATTTCTCCCTTTTCATTAAACAGGATGCAGCGGTTGCTGGTGGTTCCGGCATCCAGCGCCATGATATATTTTGCCATAAAGAAGTTCCTCCTTCCGTGTGTCTTTCCGGCGGAATCGGAGAGAACGAGCCGGCGGAAAGTCTGCTTAACAGCACATTTTTTCCATTATATCATATCAGAGGCAGTACAGCCACGGAAAGAAGGATTTCTATAGGATATATTTATCTGTCGTTTTACTTGCAGTATCAGTTCAGCTTTGCGAATGGCGCGGGCTGAACGGCTGCTACTTGCACACGTCAATCCATTCTTTCGCACCGGCGTATTGCTCCAGTTCGCCGCAGGTCATCTCTACTGCGGAGTTTCCGCTGCCGGCCGCAGGGAATACGGTCGGAAAACGTTTCATAGACACATCCAGATATACGGACGCGCTCTGCGGGTTTCCGAAGGGGCAGACGCCGCCGATGGCGTGTCCGGTCATCGGCTCCACATCTTCCGGAGAGAGCATCTTCGCCTTCATTCCGAATTGATGCTTGAATTTGCTGTTGTCGATTTTCATATCTCCGGCTGTCACGATCAGGATCGCCGCCGATTTATCCTTCGTATAGAAGGAAAGCGTCTTTGCGATTCTGGCCGGCTCCACACCCACGGCCTGGGCGGCCAGCTCTACAGTGGCGCTGGAGACGGGAAATTCCCGAATTTCCTTATCAATGTTATTTTCCTGAAAATAATTCCTGACGATTTCTACAGACATGGATAAACCTTCCTTTTCTTACAGGACACTGCCGCTCTTGGAAAGAGCGGGCAGGGTCCCTTTTATTCCAAGGATGATTGTACCAGCCTGCTGCCGAAAAAGCTAGCCTGTGGATTGCATTTTCCGACAGAACGTGGTAACATAATCCCGGACAATCGAATAACAAGTTTTCCCGGGCGGGGAGCGCCGTCCCGGGTTTCTACTGTACACCAGAGCATTTACTGCATCTGGTACAGTGTCCGCCGGGGCACGGGCAGCTGCTGTCTGATGAGCCGGGGGCGCTGTATGGGCACGTACGAAAACACATGCGAGGGAATCCGTGTTCCGGAGTGAGAGGGCGCCAGTAAGCGCCGACCGTCAGTGCCGGCTGTGTTGTTGGCATGCTGTCTGATCCGGACAGTGAAAGCATGGCGGCACGTGTACAGGAGGTAAAGTGATGAAAAATGTCAACGTAAGAAAGCTTGCCCTTGCGGGAATTCTGGTAGCAGTGGGAATTGTATGCTCTCCCCTGTCGATTCCTGTGGGAGCATCGAAGTGCGCTCCGGTGCAGCACTTCATCAACATCCTCGGGGGTGTGTTCTTAGGACCCGGATATGCGGTTGGCATGGCATTTGTCACAAGTCTTCTCAGAAACCTGATGGGAACGGGGACGCTGCTTGCATTTCCCGGATCCATGTGCGGAGCGTTTTTATGCGGGATGCTGTATAAATACGGAAAGCATCTTCCGCTGGCGTATCTGGGAGAACTGTTCGGGACATCTGTCATCGGAGGACTGCTGAGTTATCCGGTCGCAACTCTGATCATGGGGAGCGAGAGCGCGGTGTTCGGATTTGTCATTCCGTTTTTCGTCTCGAGCTGCGGCGGAACGATCATTGCGATCGTGCTGGTGACAGCGATGAAGAAGATGAAAGTGTTTGACATCTATCTGGGCAACCTGGATGCAAAGCCGCAGCGCGCGGTAAAATAAGGGGCATACACGGCGAAATGAAAATCGCCTACATGCCGAAATGAAAATGGCGTATACGCTGAGCTCACAGCGGCGCACGCGGCAGATCCGGCAGGGCTTCTGACAGCATCACATGCCGGGGATAAGATCATAAAGAAGAACGGGGAGCTTGCGAGGAAAGCAGGCTGAGAGTAAGCTGGACTGCTTTGACCCATAACCTGATTTGGGTAATGCCAACGTAGGTGGAGAGAACGATACAGAAACGCGGGTATGACTGGAACAGGTCTCCCCGTTTTTTCTTTTTTACGAAGTGAAATTGCGTGGTTTGAGGCGTGTGTCCTTGTAAAGAGAGGGTAAGAAAGACAGATGGAAAGAACAGGGAGGACAATCAGGATGAAAGAATATCTGGAAAATGTAAGGAAAACCGTACCGCTGGTACACAATATTACAAACTATGTTACTGTCAATGATGTGGCGAACGCGCTCCTGGCCTGCGGGGGAAGCCCGATTATGTCCGACGAGGCAGAGGATGTGGAAGATATTACATCGATCTGCGGGGGACTAAATATCAATATCGGCACCCTCCATAAGACGAGTATTGAGGGGATGTTCCGGGCCGGAAGAAAGGCCGGCGAGCTTGGGCACCCGGTGCTGCTTGACCCGGTAGGGGCGGGCGCCAGCGCGCTGCGAACCAACACCGCGCTGGGGCTGATGAAGGAGCTGAAGCTGACCGTGATCCGGGGAAATATTTCCGAGATCAAGACGCTTGCGGCAGGCACCGGAACGACGAAAGGCGTTGACGCGGACGCTGCAGATGCAGTTACCGAGGAGACGCTGGATCAAGCCGTGGCTTTTGTAAAGGCGTTCTCAAAGGAGACAGGAAGCATCATCGCTGTCACCGGCGCGATCGATCTGGTTACAGACGGAGAGATCTGCTATGTGATCCGCAACGGCCGCCCGGAGATGGGGAAAATCACCGGGACCGGATGCCAGCTCTCCGGCATTATGACTGCTTATGTGACGGCGAATCCGGAGCATCCGCTGGAGGCGGCCGCGGCTGCGGTATGCGTGATGGGACTGGCCGGAGAGATCGGCTGGAGCCGGATGCAGGAAGGAGACGGCAACGCGACGTACCGGAACCGGATCATCGATGCGATCTATCATATGACAGGGGAAGAACTTGAGAAAGGGGCAAATTATGAACTGCGGTAATGATAAGGTACCGGAAATCAGGGAAACCGGATGTGACGGCAGAAGAGGGAACTGTTCGGAAGAAGAACTCCTCCTCTACGCGGTGACAGACCGGAGCTGGCTGAATGGCAGGACACTCTATGAACAGGTGGAACGCGCCCTGAAAGGGGGCGTGACGTTCGTCCAGCTGCGGGAAAAGAACCTGGATGATGAAGCGTTCTATCAAGAAGCGCTTAAGATCAAGGAGCTCTGTGCCCGTTACCATGTGCCATTCGTAATCAATGACCGCGTGGATCTGGCGGCCCGCATCGATGCGGACGGCGTTCATGTGGGACAGAGTGATATGGAGGCGCTGGATGTGCGGAAAACACTGGGGCCGGACAAGATCATCGGCGTGTCTGCGCAGACAGTGGAGCAGGCGCTGAAAGCCCAGGAGCACGGGGCGGATTATCTCGGTGTGGGAGCGGTATTCCCTACCGGGTCTAAGGCGGACGCGGTGGAGGTCAGCCATGAGACGGTGAAGGAGATCTGCCGGGCAGTGGACATCCCGGTGATTGCCATCGGGGGCATCACCAGGGATAATGTGACAGAGCTTGCAGGGAGCGGGATCTGCGGGATCGCCGTGATCAGCGCAGTCTTCGCACAGGAAGATATTGAGGAAGCGGCCCGTGCACTGCGCAAGAAGACTGAGGAGACTGTCAGAAGGGAGGCGGCTGGATGAGATGATTAGCGGTGTTATATTTGACGTAGACGGCGTACTCCTGAATTCGATGCCAGTCTGGGAGAACCTGGGCGAGCTCTATCTGAACCGGCTCGGGATCGAAGCGGAGAAAGATCTGGGACAGATTCTGTTTACGATGAGTCTGGAAGAGGGCGCGGAGTATCTGATCCGTCATTACGGAATCGATAAGACACCGGAGCAGATCGTGGCGGGGCTGAATGCTGAGGTGAGAGATTTCTATGAGAACCGGGTCCCTCTGAAAGAGGGAGTGCGTCAGTATCTGGAAGAGTTCCGGGAGAGAGGCATTCCTATGGTGATCGCCACATCAGGGGACAGGGAGAATGCCTGCGCGGCCCTGACACGACTGAAAGTACTTCCTATGTTTCAGGCTGTCTTTACCTGTTCGGAGATCGGGAGCAGCAAGAGCCAGCCGGATATCTATTATGCGGCGGCTCTTCAGATGGACACAGAACCAGGGGCGACCTGGGTCTTCGAAGACGCGCTGCATGCTGTCCGCACAGCGAAGGCGGCCGGGTTTAAGACGGTTGGGGTTTATGATATGGCAAGCGACCGGGATCTGAAGCAGATCTGGGATACGGCCGACATTTACCTGCCGGAATTCAAAGAGTTTGAAATGTTCTGGCGAAGGGCCGCCGAGAAGTTATAAGTAATCGGGAGAAGAAAGCGGCAGGTCGGGGGCACCACTTTCTGCCGCTCTATAAAATTAATGCTGACAAAGGCACAGAAGAAAGGAAGGATTGAAGGATGAAAACAGCATTAACAATCGCTGGAAGTGATTCCAGCGGAGGCGCCGGGATTCAGGCAGATATCAAGACGATGACAGTAAATGGCGTATTTGCCATGAGCGCTGTCACCGCGCTGACTGCACAGAATACAACCGGCGTAACAGGGATTATGGAGGTATCACCTGAATTTCTTAAAAATCAGATCGACTGTATATTTACAGATATCCGGCCGGATGCGGTGAAGATCGGGATGGTTTCCTCCGCGGAGCTGATCCGCGCGATTGCGGAGAAGCTGACAGAGTACCGGGCAGAAAATATCGTGGTAGACCCTGTCATGGTAGCGACCAGCGGATCGAAACTGATCAGTGATGACGCCATTGATACGCTGAAAGAAGAGCTGCTTCCCATGGCGGATATACTGACTCCCAATATTCCGGAGGCAGAGGTCTTATCCGGAATGGAAGTAAAGACGGAACAGGATATGATCCTGGCTGCGGAGAAGATCAGCACGGCCTATCACTGTGCCGTGCTTCTGAAGGGCGGGCATCAGTTAAATGACGCAAACGATCTCCTCTATAAGGACGGCGGGTACCGGTGGTTCTATGGGAAACGGATCAACAATCCGAATACCCATGGCACGGGCTGTACCTTATCCAGTGCGATCGCGTCCAACCTGGCGAAAGGCTTCTCCATGGAAGTGTCTGTGGAGCGGGCCAAGGCATACATTTCAGGAGCGCTGGGAGCAATGCTGGATCTGGGGAAGGGCAGCGGCCCCATGAACCACGCCTTTGCCGTCACCGGGGCATATATCCGGGAAGCCGGGGAACCGGACGATGGAGAGCAGAAATCAGCGGACAGCGCGCCGTGCAGGATGCAGGAGGGCTGACAAGATGGCAAAGAAAGGGACTTCTGTATTTGAAAACGGACTGATCTGGTTCGGTGCGGGTGTTTCCATCGCGGAGATCCTGACCGGAACCTATTTCGCGCCTCTCGGATTCCGGACGGGCCTGGCGGCGATCCTTCTGGGACATGTGATCGGATGCGTGATGATGTTTCTCGCCGGACTGATCGGCGGCAGGATGCGAAAGAGTGCGATGGAGACGGTGAAGGTCAGCTTCGGCACGAAAGGCGGCCTGCTCTTTGCGGTTCTGAATGTCCTGCAGCTGGTAGGGTGGACTGCGATCATGATCTATGACGGCGCTCTGGCAGCGGATGGGGTGATGCACACCGGGGCCTGGGTGTGGTGTCTGGTGATCGGAGGCCTGATTATCGTGTGGATCGCGGTTGGGGTTACGAATCTCGGAAAGCTCAACACCGTCGCCATGGCGGCTCTGTTCATTCTGACACTGATTCTCTGCAAGATCATTTTCTTCGACGGGAACGGAGCGGGAGCGATCAGTGGAGAATCCATGAGTTTCGGGGCGGCTGTGGAGCTGTCTGTGGCCATGCCGTTATCCTGGCTTCCGGTAATCAGTGATTATACCCGGGAGGCGGAGAAGCCGGTGCGGGCCACGGCGGTCAGTGTCCTCGTCTACGGACTGGTCAGCTGCTGGATGTATGTGATCGGCATGGGGGCAGCTATCTATACCGGCGAGACAGATATTGCAGCCATCATGGGCAAAGCAGGTCTGGGGATTGCGGCACTTTTGATTGTGATCTTTTCGACAGTTACCACAACCTTTCTGGACGCATACTCAGCGGGCGTGTCCTTCGAGTCTGTGATTCCCAAACTGAAAGGCAGACATGTTGGGATCGCGGCCGCAGTGATCGGAACGGCAGGCGCGCTTCTGTTCCCCATGGATGATATTACGGATTTTCTTTATCTGATCGGCTCCGTGTTCGCGCCGATGATTGCGGTGCAGATTGCAGATGTGTTTCTATTCAGAAGAGACAGAGAGGACGGAGAGTTTGACTGGATCAATCTGGCGATCTGGCTGGCAGGATTTCTGATGTACCGCTGGCTGATGACCGTGGATATCCCGGTGGGCAACACACTGCCGGATATGGCCGCGGTGATCCTGCTCTGTCTGATCGTGCATGCCGTAAGGGGCAGAAACAAGAGATAAGCGGCTGCCGCCGGACCCGGAAGATCTGGCGGACAGGATCGAAGCATTGCCGGCCGGGCATCGGCTCAGCGGTACTGCATGGGAGAGAACTGATTCCGGTCCGGCTTCTCTTCAATGAACCGCTTCGGAGTCATGCCGTACTTTCGCTTAAATTCGCGGTAGAAGTACGACAGGTTGGGGAAACCGGATGACAGCGAGACTTCCAGGATATTGGTCTCTCCGTGGGAGAACAGCCTGGCAGCCTGTTCCAGCCGCAGGTTCTTGATATATTCCAGGCAGGAAGTTCCGGTGTATTTCTTAAAGAAACGCATAAAATGATACTCACTGAAGAAACAGAGCTTGGAGAGCTGGGCGATCGTCAGTTCTTCGGTGAAGTGCTCGCCGATATATTCCAATACCAGTTTTAGCTTGGAAGTGTATTCAGTCTCCGTCCGCGCGTGGGAGGAGGATTCTCCGGCATAAGGGATCAGAAGGCTTATGGCTTTGAGCAGGAGCGACTTGACGGTCAGCTCATACCCGGGCGTCTGGGTTTCATAGGCAGAGTTAATTTCATGAAAAAGACGGAGCATTCCGCTGTATGCGGGGTGCTCTTTTTTGATAAGACAGGGGAGGATCAGATCCTGTCTGGTGATGGGAACCAGATATCGGACCGCGCAGATATCTGCGGAGTCTGCGCCCAGGAAGCTCATATGGAAGACATAAGTATCTGAGCACATGGGCATTTCGGGGAGAATGGATACGGAATGAAGGACGGCCGGAGGGATAAAGAGAAGATCTCCGGCTTCAGCCTCGTAGGGATCCAGATGGATCTGGTAGGTACAGCTTCCCTCCATGATCAGTGTCAGCTCGGCTTCCTCGTGCCAGTGTGCTGTCACCAGAGGATAGAGTTCAGAAAGCGTGGTCGTGTATTTCTTCACAGGGAAGAGGCGTTCGCCGTGACGGGCCTGTTCCTTCTGTTCCGGCGAGAGATTCTGTGTTCCTGTCATGATCGGTTCTCCTTTCGCGAAATTTTGTGTGAAGCAGTATTCTGCAACGAAATGAAAATATAGTGCAAGAATTCTTATATTTATAGCTCTATAATAACAGCATCATACAAAAAAAGCAATCTGAACAGTTCTTGCTGTTCAAGGAGCACAGCAGAGCGAAGGAAGAAGGCTGTGCGGCGGAAGGAGAAGAAAATGAAGAGAAAATGGTGGCATGATAAGGTGGCATATCAGATCTATCCCAAGAGCTTTCTCGATACGAATGGCGACGGGATCGGAGATCTCAGAGGAATTATCTCGAAGCTGGATTATCTGAAGGAGCTGGGAGTCGATATCATCTGGCTGTCCCCGATCTACAAATCCCCCTTTGTGGATCAGGGGTATGATATCGCAGATTATTATCAGATTGGGGAAGAATTCGGCACAATGGAAGAGTTTGACGAACTGCTGGCTGAGGCCAAGAAGAGAGGAATGTATATCCTCATGGATCTGGTAGTGAATCATTGCTCGGACCAGCACGAGTGGTTCCGGCAGGCGTTAAAAGATCCAGAAGGAGAGTATGCTCAGTATTTTCATTTTGTGAAAGGGAAGAACGGAGAAGCGCCGAGTAATTACCGGTCTTATTTCGGCGGAAGCGCCTGGGAGAAGGTGCCGGGAACGGACAAATATTATCTTCATATGTTTGCAAAGGAGCAGCCTGATTTCAAATGGGAGAATCCCAGGCTGCGCAAGGAGATCTATCAGATGATCAACTGGTGGCTTGACAAGGGGCTTGCAGGCTTTCGGGTTGACGCAATTATTAATATTAAGAAAGATCTGGACTTCCCCTCTTTCCCTGCAGACGGGCCAGACGGTCTGGCTTCCTGTGTGAAGATGGTGGAAGAGGTTCAGGGCGTGGGTGATTATCTGGAAGATATGAAGCGTGAGACCTTCCAGAAGTATGATGCGTTCACCGTGGCGGAAGTTTTCAATATGAAAGAAGATGAGCTGGCTGAGTTTATCGGTGAGGACGGCCATTTTTCTACCATGTTTGACTTCAGCGCGCATGAGCTGGCACAGGGCGAGAGCGGCTGGCATAACAGCCGTCCGGTTGAGTTCCGGGAGTGGAGAGACACGATCTTTGCCTCCCAGAAGAAGCTGCAGGAAGTAGGATTTCCGGCTAATATCATAGAGAATCACGACGAGCCCAGAGGAGCCAGCCGGTTCCTTCCGGAGTATGCGCAGAATGAGGCGGGGAAAAAGATGCTGGGTACAACATCGTTTTTCTTGTACGGCATCCCATTCATTTATCAGGGGCAGGAGATCGGGATGACCAACTGCAGACGGTCCGATATATCCGAATACGATGATATCAGTACCATTGATCAGTATCATGAGGCGCTGAGAGCCGGATGCACGCAGGAGGAGGCGCTTGCCTGCTGTTATGCGAACAGCCGCGATAACGCGCGGACACCCATGCAGTGGGAGGCAGGCGAGAATGCGGGATTTACAAAGGGCACGCCGTGGCTGTCTGTGAATCCCAACTATACGAAGATCAATGTGGCGGATCAGGAGGAACGGGCGGATTCTGTCCTGGAATTCTACAAGAAGCTGACTGCGCTTAAGAAATGCCCGGAATACAAAGAAACATTTACCTACGGAACATTCGCTCCTGTGTATGAAGCGTCTGACAGTGTCTTCGCTTATTACCGGATCTCTGAGGAAGGGCAGAAGATTCTCGTAGCTGGAAACTACGGCACAGAGGCTTGTACGCTGAAGTTAGAGGGCGCGTGCAGGAAGGTACTTCTGTCAAATCTCGGACGGGAAGCGGCGCTTCAGGAAGAGGCAGAGACAGAAGGAAAGATCACGCTTGGAAGCTGTGAGTCCGCGGTGCTGCTTCTCGAATCAGTGGACTGATCTGTGGGGAGGCATAGGGGACTGTCCGCAGAAAGGTTCTTCAGAAAGATTCTGCGGAAAGATTGTTCTTGTCAAGCATGCGCCATTCCTTTACAATAGAAGAATAGAATCAGTTACCGTCTGGCGGGATTGTGGCCGGCACGCGCTGCGTGCCGGCTGTTGGCGTTATTTCACCGGCCGCCGGATAAAAAAGGAAAAGGAATGGAGTGTATGAGTTATGGATGGATCTGTGTTTATCGGAACTTGGTGGGCGCTTGTCCCGCCGCTTCTTGCCATTGTGCTGGCGTTTGTGACGAAAGAAGTTTATAGTTCTCTCTTTGTCGGAGTGGCGGTGGGGGTACTGCTCTACAGCGGTTTCCACCCGTGGGAGTCCTTCGTGAATTTCTTTGAGATCATGAAGAACAGCATGAATCTTAATATCCTGATCTTCGATGTTCTTCTGGGCATGATTATCGTGCTCATGGCGAAGTCGGGAGGATCGGCTGCCTATGGCAATTGGGCTGGAACAAAGATTAAGTCGAAAAGGAGCGCGCTTCTTGCCACGACAGGCCTGGGCATGCTGATCTTTGTAGACGATTATTTCAACTGTCTGACCGTGGGATCTGTGATGCGCCCGGTTACGGACCGCTATCAGGTGTCCAGGGCAAAGCTGGCTTATATCATTGACGCCACAGCGGCTCCGGTGTGTATTATCGCACCGATTTCCAGCTGGGCGGCGGCAGTGAATTCTTATGTGCCGGAAGATGCGGGAATCAGCGGGTTCCAGCTCTTCCTGAGTACGATTCCCTATAATTTGTACGCGATTCTGACACTTATTATGGTGATTTATATCTCCATTACAGCATTTGA
This sequence comes from uncultured Eubacteriales bacterium, assembly GCA_949283695.1. Classification (GTDB taxonomy): domain Bacteria; phylum Bacillota; class Clostridia; order Lachnospirales; family Lachnospiraceae; genus Mediterraneibacter. The sequence goes on from CASDTX010000025.1 coordinate 211,783, forward strand.
CTTTGGTCTGATGAAAGTACATGAAGATCATGCGGCAAAGGGAGATCTCTTTACGAGCGGAGCTGAAGAGTTTGAACAGGTGTCCGAGGAGGAAGTGAATCCCAACGGCAAGGTGATGGATCTCGTGCTGCCTGTGGCAGTGCTCATTCTGACTGCTGTGGGAGCTATGATTTATACCGGATACCTGGGAGGCGCGGAGGATATCGTTGCGGCATTTGCCGGATGTGATGCTGAGATCAGTCTGATCTTCGCAACGATGGTGACGATTTTCTTCATGCTTGTGCTCTATCTTCCGAGAAAGGTTGTAACATTTAAAGGCTTTATGGACAGCCTGGTAGAAGGATTTAAGCTGATGATTCCGGCTGTGACGATCCTGATTTTTGCATGGTCATTAAAGGGCGTTGGAGATGCACTCGGGCTGGCTTCATTTGTCGGCGGCGTGGTCGGTGATAACGCTTCGGCCAGCATCTTTATCCCGGCGGTGCTCTTCGCCGCTGCGGTATTCCTGTCCTTCTCGACAGGGACATCCTGGGGAACCTTCGCCATTCTGGTGCCCATTGCGACCGCTCTGTTTTCCGGAAGCGCAGACCTTCAGATGATGATCATCTCTGTGGCAGCTGTACTTGCCGGCGCAGTGTGCGGGGATCACGTATCACCGATCTCAGATACGACGGTCATGTCTTCGGCTGGGGCGCAGAGCAATCATCTGAACCATGTGACCACGCAGATGCAGTATGCGGTGATTGTAGCAGGTGTCAGTCTGGTTGGATACGTGTTTGCCGGGATTGTTCACATCTGGTGGGTTGTGCTGGGCGCAAGCATTATTGCGCTGCTGGCCATCCTGACCGGTATGCGGATTCTGACGGGAAGAGCGGAGAAGAAGGCGGAAGGCTGAGAGGCAGATGGCTGAGAGACGGATGAATGAGATGAGTGTTGAAAATGTAGAATGCGGCCAGAAGGAAAAGAACAGCAGAATCATTGATGCGCCCTACATTGATCAGAGCGGAGCTTATCCGACCGGCTGTGAGAGTGTTTCAGCTGTGATGCTGCTTCGTTTTCTGGGAATGAGAATTACGGTGGATGAATTTATCGGGCAGTATCTGGATCAACAGGAGTTTCAGACGAGAGACGGGGAACTGTACGGCCCTGATCCATGGAATGCTTTCTGCGGAAGTCCGTATGATGAGGATGCCTTCGGATGTTACGCGCCCGTGATCGTACGGGCGCTGAACCGGGCACTGCAGGAAAGAGCGGAAGAGATCTCATCCGGGGTTCGGTATGAAGCGATTGATGAGACAGGGACAGAGCTTTCGGAACTTTGCCGGAACTATATCGATCACGGAATGCCTGTAGTCTGCTGGGCCTGTATTCATATGCGGGAGCCGGTTGTGGGACCCGGGTGGAGACTTCTGGAGAGCGGGGAATCTTTTACCTGGATCTCGAATGAGCATTGTATGCTTCTCGTAGGGTATGATGAGACCGGCTACTGGTTCAATGATCCCTATGATCATAACGGTGTGATTCACTATCCGAAAGAAACTGTAGAAAACAGACACAGAGCACAGCATAAACAGGCGGCCGGCCTCAGAAAAATCTGAGGACCGGCCGCCTGTTTATGCTGCTACAGAGAGGAAGATGCTTCTCTGTGAGCCCGTTTTGTTACTTTTAAAAGCAGCTCATGCATAAGAAACATCAGCAGCAGAATGAGCAGAAGGTAGACTGGGAGCAGTCCGATGCTGATATGGTTGGCGATCAGCCCGAACAGAGAGGGCATCAGGCAGGTACCCACATAAGCACTGGCCATTTGGACACCGATGATCGCCTGGGAGCGGTCCGCGCCAAAATGGGCAGGAGTGGAGTGGATCATGCAGGGATAGACCGGAGCACAGCCAAGTCCGATCAGAATCAGGCCGGCCAGGGATAGGACTTCCGGGCCCGGCAGCAGCATGGCTGCACCGCCAAGTGTGATAATGCCCATGCCAAGGCGGATCATCTGTGTATCATTGAGCCGTATAGTAATAAATCCACATACAGCACGCCCTACGGTGATCCCGATGTAGAACAGGCCTGCGAACCTGGCGGCAGTTTCAGCGGAGACGTCCTGAAACAGAGTCAGATAGCTGCTGGCCCAGAGGCCGGCAGTCTGTTCAAGGGCACAATAACAGAAGAAACATAACATCACTTCTTTCGCTCCGGGAATACGGATGATCTCTTTCAGTGAAAGTGCCCGATTACGTGTAGATGAAGAGACGGATGCGGGATCTGGTACCCGCTTTGTCCAGAGCGGCAGGCTGAAGATCAGGACAGCTGTGAGAACGACCTGGAGGATGCCGATATACCGGTAGCCCCAGTTCCAGCCCTGCCCTCCCGTGAGGGCGTATCCCATGATGTATGGCCCGGCTGTCGCACCGACTCCCCACATACAGTGCAGCCAGCTCATGTGCCGGCTCTTATAATGAAGAGCGACGTAATTGTTCAGTGAGGCATCCACGCTCCCGGCACCCAGACCGTAGGGAACCGCCCAGAGACACAGGAGCCAGAATGAATGCGTTATCGAAAAGCCAAAGAGCGCAGCAGCCGTGATCGCCACGCTGAAAGCCGTTACCTTCCCGGTGCCGAAGCGAAGCGTGAGACGGTCGCTCTGAAGACTGGATATGATCGTCCCAGCTGCGATAATCATAGAAATGATGCCCGCATAGGAAACGGGAACGCCAAATTCCGGATACATAGACGGCCAGGCGGATCCGAGCAGAGCATCCGGCAGTCCAAGGCTGATGAAGGCCAGATAAATAATTGCCAGAAGTAAGTGAGTCATTCTGGGTTCCTCCTAAGTAAGACCGAAAGTCTGTTGTATTCTAAATCGGCAGCGTCGGCGGACAAGAGGCTTAAATAAGTCCTTCACAGACCGTATTGCCCTTGGCCGCTGACGCTATCCAGGCTTAAAGCAGGTGGATACCGTGAGCCTGAGCTTCTTCCATGACATGGTCCGGCCAGAGAGAGGACTGGACCTCACCGATGTGGGCTTTCCTTAAATAATACATACAGATGCGGGACTGACCGATACCGCCGCCCACTGTATATGGAAGTTCCCCATTTAACAGTGATTTCTGGAAAGGAAGTTCCGCGCGGTCCTCACAGCCTGCCGTCTGAAGCTGAGAGCGCAGAGACGCTTCATCGACACGGATCCCCATGGAAGAGAGTTCAAGACCCATGTCAAGTACTGGGTAGTAGACGATGATATCACCATTTAATTCCCAATCATCATAGTCCGGAGCACGTCCGTCATGCTTCTCGCCGGAGGCAAGAACCTTGCCGATCTGAGAGATGAAGACAGCCCCCTTATCTTTGGCGATCTTCGTTTCCCTTTCCTTAGGCGTACAGTTCGGGTACATGTCTTCCAGTTCCTGGGACGTGATGAAGAAGATGTCGTCCGGGAGCAGAGGTTCAATATAGTTATAGCGTCTGGAAATGAAATTCTCCGTATCTTTGAGTGCGCTGTAGACCTTACGGACCGTATATTCCAAAGTTTCCATATTCCGCTCTTCTTTTGAGATCACCTTCTCCCAATCCCACTGGTCGACATAGAGAGAATGAATATTGTCCGTATCCTCATCACGGCGGATGGCACTCATATCCGTGTAAAGCCCTTCACCAGAATGAAAACCATAATTTTTAAGGGCATATCTTTTCCATTTGGCAAGGGAGTGAACGATCTCCGCCCTGGCGTTATCCTGTTCCTTAATCCCGAAAGATACCGGCCGTTCCACCCCGTTCAAATTATCATTCATGCCAGACTCCGGCCGTACGAACAGCGGGGCAGAAACACGAGTCAGATGAAGAGACTTTGCAAGAGCCCGCTCAAAATGATCTTTTACTTCTTTAATGGCTACTTCCGTTTCACGGATTGTGAGAGGAGAGACATAGCCATCAGGTATTCTCAGCTGTTCCATATGTAAAGACTCCTTTTTTAAGAATTTTATGATTGATCCCCACAGGATAGAAATGAGAAATCATTTCTATATTTTAATTGGGCGGTATATAAAAGTCAAATGAAATTGTGAACGGTGCCAGGCACTTTTGCAAAAGTGCCTGGCACCGTTACTCAAAAAAGACAGATAATTTAAAAATAGAATAAATAAATAACAAAAACTTATTGACAAATTATGAATAGAGTGATATTATAATGACAACAAATAAAACTGATTAAACAATCTGACAAGAGAAAATAACAAAATGTTATAATTAATTGAATGATCGTTTAGAGAGGTTTTATTCAAACCTGTTGGACATCGAGATTGGGAAAGTAACAACCTGATATAGAGAAATATCATAATGACGAGAAAGTTATGAGAGAAGTAAAATCTATATCAAATGAAAAGGAGGTTATGAGTACCAAGTCCGACAGGAATTTAAGTAAAGGAGGTACGGACCGCCGGGAACATAAGTTAAATCTATCAATAAAAAAGATAGAAAGAGGTAAAAAAGAATGATAGAAATATCAGAATGAAGATGGATGTTGATCAAAGGAATTGATTGGCATCCATTTTCTTTGTGTTTTGTCATGTTGGGAGACAGAAGCTTTATCTTTCTTTATGTTTCTTTTCTGTCATGTGTTGTCAAGTAATAGAAAAATTGATAGAATGAACGGGAAGTTAGAGGCAGTATAAGATGAGGACACCAGGATAACGGAGAACGGAATATGGCAAAGAGTGCAAATCAGAAAGCGAAGATACTGTATCTGTTGGAACTGTTTCAGGAGGAGACGGATGAGGGGCATCCGCTTACACGCAAGGAACTGGAGAGCCGCCTGGCGGATATTGGGATACACGCAGAACGGAAGAGCATTTATAATGATATTGAAACACTGAAAAATTTTGGCCTGGATATTGTATATCGGAAGGAACGGCCGGAAGGATATTATCTTGCGTCCAGGAATTTTGAACTCCCTGAATTGAAACTTCTGGTTGATGCAGTACTGGCTTCTCGGTTTATTACTCAGAAGAAGTCAGACGTGCTGATCAGGAAGATTGAGAAGCTGGCCAGCAGACATGAGGCTGGCATGCTTCAGCGTCAGGTTGTGGTAGCTGACCGGATCAAAGCAATGAACGAGAGTATTTATTACAATGTGGATCAGCTGCATTTGGCCATTGCCATGAACCGTCAGGTGCTGTTCCAGTATTTTGAATGGATGGTATCAAAGCAGATCAGGCTGAAAAAGGGCGGGGGGAATTACCGGATCAGTCCGTGGGCCCTTACTTGGGATAATGAGAATTATTATCTCATCGGCTATGATATGGACGCGGAGAGAATCAAGCACTTTCGGGTGGACCGCATGCTGCATATCGAACTGATCGATCAGCCGAGGGCGGGAAGAGAGGCGTTCGGCAAGTTTGATCTTGCCCGTTATGCGAAGAAGACTTTCGGAATGTTCGGCGGCAGTGAAGTGACCGTGCGGATCCGGTTCCATAATAAATACGTAGGGGCTGTGATCGACCGTTTCGGACGTGATGTGGCGCTAAGGCCCGATGGGGAGGAACATTTTATTGCTCGGGCAGAAGTGGCGGTAAGTGAGCAGTTCTTTGGATGGATCACAGGGCTGGGAAGAGACGTGGAGATTCTGTCGCCGGAATCTGTGGTAGAGGAGTATCAGAAACTTTTAAGAGATCTGACAGAAAAATATAATAAGAGATAAGGTGGAGTGTCATGAATATGAATGAGATTTACAGAGCAATACAGGAATTTGATCTGGCAGCAGCGATTGCGGAGGTCCGGGAGGCCGGACATGTGCTGACGCAGACGGAGATGGCAGGTTTGATTGTGGCAGCTGTATTGGGCGGCCTGATGTGTCTGTTCGGACTCAAGCTTGTGCGGTTCTGGGCAGCAGTGCTGGGACTCGCAGGAGGAGCGGCGGCCGGGTATGCCGCCGGCACAGCGGCCGGACTGGACGGAACGGTGGTATTGCTGATCAGTGCAGCAGCCGGAGTGATCGTGGCAGTTCTGGGAGCTGCCTTATACCGGGTGGGTGTGTTCCTCACCGTGTTCCTGGGAGTGGGGCTGTTTGGAATACATATGATCGATCCGCGGAATTGGATCCTGCTGGGCATCTGTGCAGGAGTGGCGCTTGTGGCAGCGATGCTGTCCGTAAAATTTATCAACATGTTTACCATACTGGCAACTGTCCTTCTGGGCGGCGTGACAGCAGGGCCGGCAGTCTATTATCTGCTGCCGGAAACAGCGCTGGGTGGAATCCTCCGCATCATTCTCTGCGCAGCTTTCGGCGCGGTGGGCATGCTGGTGCAGCTGCTTCTGGAATCTAGAAAGCGTAAGCGGCAGAGCCTGAAGAAGGCAGCTCAGATCCGGAAGGAGAATTCTACAGAAAATGAGGTGGAACGTGCCCGGGCTATGATGGACGAACTGGGCGGCGATATAGAGAAGGTGGAGCAGACGCCTTTCCCGGCACGGGCAGAGCAGGATGCATTCTTTGAGACCGTAAGTCTGGATGATATCGATGATATTGAAGACGAGGACGAAATCTTCGAAGAATCAGAACAGGAAGATCCTGAATGGAAAGAGCCAAAGAGGCAGCCAAAAAAGAGAAAAAAATAGAAAAGTCCGTTTTATGACACACCTGATCGGGTATGATGTTTCCGGAAAAAGGAAATCATATGTGAGAAAGGTGTGTTTTATAATGTATATCAGAAAATCTGTATTAAGTGCGTTGACGGCTTTTGTGGGAGCAGTGGTTCTTCTTCTGCTGGCAATTCTGTTCTGCTTTACCGAGATTGGAATTCCTGCATGGGTTTATGCGGCGGGATGGTTCGGCTGTCTGGGGTCTGTTCTTTACATTGTTTCCAGAATCTACCGATGAAAGAGCAGCGTAATCCAGAGGCATTCGGGAAAAGTCTGTGTCCCTGGTTGTCATCGGCAGGGCAGATAGGGTATAATAGACTCAGACAAGTTACAGATTTGATTGCTTGCAAAAACTGTAAAGGGGGTCTGTATATGAAGATCGATATGCACTGCCATGTCAAAGAGGGGTCTATCGACAGTAAAGTGGGCCTGGAAGAATATATCACAATATTGAAGAAACATGGATTCCAGGGGATGGTGATCACGGATCATGACACCTATAATGGCTACAGGTATTGGAAAGAGCATATAAAAGGAAAGAAGCATACAGACTTTGTAGTACTCAAAGGGATCGAATACGATACCCGGGATGCAGGGCACATCCTTGTGATCATGCCGGAAGGTGTGAAGATGCGTGTGCTGGAGATGCGGGGAATGCCGCTGGCGCTTCTGATTGATCTGGTTCACAGAAACGGCGGCGTACTGGGGCCGGCTCATCCATGCGGTGAAAAGTATATGAGTTTCACGAACGCAAGACGGTTCTACCAGTCCCCGGAGATCGTGAAGCGGTTTGATTTTGTGGAGGCATTCAACAGCTGCGAATCCATAGACTCCAACGCAGGTGCTGCAAAGCTGGCGAAGAAGTACGGTAAAGTGACCACAGGCGGGAGCGATTCTCATAAGCCGGACTGTGTGGGAAGGGGATATACGATTCTTCCGGAGCCGGTGACCTGCGAGACGGAGCTGATCTCACTGATTCATAAGAAAGCAGAATTCAAGGCCGGCGGCGTGCTCTATGAGAAGACGACGAAAGAGAAGATCGGGAAGATCAATAAACTGCTGGTCTACTCATTCTGGGTGTATAACAAGAGCGGTGAGCTTGTGAAGCGCCGGGGCAGAAATAAGAAGATGGTGGAAGAGCATCCTTATGATCCGATTGATCCTGTTGAATTGTATTATCACTCGTGAGATCTGTGGGATAGGAAGCGGAGTCGGATAGAAAGAGCAAGGCTGCCTGTCAGTTATCTGTTTAACTGATAGGCAGCCTTATTTTCTTTCTTAACTTCTGTAATCATTTTCTGACGGACCATATATGGAAGAATAGATCCCAGGAACTGTCCGGCATCGGTGACAGCGATCTGTTCCCGGCTGAAAGGCTGCCGGGCAGTGAGTCCGGTTACGAAAGGTTCCAGCTCTTTCTGCGTCAGCGGTCCGTTCTTTTTCAGGGCCTTTTTGACTTTCGAGATTCCCTTGGCGCTGAGGAGGTTGGACAGATCCTGATTCTGACGCATGGAGCGCCAGAGTCCCCAGCCATAGATAATCATCGTTGCCAGTGCGAAGAGGAGAATGTAGGGAATATATTTCAGCATGATTTGCTCTTCTCTCCTTTCCAGTGGATCAGATGGTTGTCATGAAGGATCTCAAGGAATTTGATCAGTCTGGAAAGAGACTTCTCCATCTTGGGAAATCTGGCGTCAAGCTCTCTGGAAATCTGGTGCACGTCTTTCGTGCCGTCAATAGACAGCCACACGAAGCTGCCGAGCTCGTCCAGCTTAATGTCGCTGACCCGCGGGCGGCGGAAGAATTTTTGTGCGATTTTATGGTAAAAGCCTTTCCATTCAATGAATACAGTCACGTGATTATGCTCGTCAGTTGTGGATTCGATTTCTGGATTTTTCACCGGAATGAAGTCCAGATAGTTCTTTGAATTCTTTTTGCTCATTTGTTCAGAGTCAACCTCCTATTATCGATCTGTCGACAGAAGTTCCATACCCAGAGGGCAGCGTCGGTGCACAAGGGGGATTTCCTCTTGTACACCGACGCAAACTGAACTGTTGCTGTCTGTCCCCTGTGCCCCTTATGCCTTCTATGCGGGCATAGGCAGGCGGACTTCAGCAAATGTGTGAACAGTAACGCTCAAATGCGTAACAGTTCAGCCCGCGCCATTCGCAAAGCAGCACTGACGTGCTCATTGCGGCTGCGCCGCTCCCTTGCTCATGAACTGGCGCTCAGCACATCTGCCTGTCAGCCGCCGGATTCTTATGCAAGCATAAATCCGTCTTCTGACGCAGATGGCTGAACTGATACTCAAATGCTGTTATTTTTTGCTTTTCTTCATACATCTGAAGTACAGATATACCAGCAGGAGGATGAAGATGATCAGGCTGCCGACCTGAGGCAGTGAGAACGGAAGTTCGATGACTTCTGCCACATTCGCAACAGCAAGCACTGCCAGCACGATGCCCATAAGTCCTTCTCCTGCGATCAGACCGGAAGTGAAAAGGACACCTTTGTCTGTGCGCTCTTTCTTCTGTGCCTCTGTTCCTTTGACCTTCTCAACAATGAAACGGACGGCACCGCCGGCCATGATACCTGCGCTTAAGCTGAACGGAAGGTACATACCAACCGCGAACGGCATAACCGGAATCTGCAGAATCTCAACAACAACGGCGATGAAAACTCCAATCAGAATCAATGCCCACGGGAGATCTGCATTCATGATGCCTTCTACCAGCATCTTCATCATAGTCGCCTGTGCGGCAGGAATCTCGTCTGTTCCATAGCCCCACGCCTCATTCAGCAGGTAGAGTACACCGCCGATGGCAGCAGCGGATGCAACGACACCGATCATCTCTCCGATCTGCTGTTTCTTCGGTGTAGCACCTACGATGAAACCAGTCTTCAGATCCTGAGAGGTATCCCCTGCGATTGCTGCTACGATACAGATCACACCGCCGATCGCGATTGCTCCGACCATGCCGGTTGTACCGGTGGAACCGGTCGCCTTAAGAAGCAGAGTCGCGATAATCAGAGTCGCGATCGCCATACCGGATACCGGGTTGTTGGAGGAACCGATCAGACCAACCATACGTGAGGATACGGATGCAAAGAAGAATCCGAAGATCACGATGATCAGGGAACCGATCGGGTTGACCGGGAATGTTGGGATCAGCCAGATTAAGACAACGATAATCGCCAGCAGCACCAGCAGTACAGGCATCGGAAGATCCTGCTCTGTACGCAGCGCGTTCTTATTTCCGTGCTTTTTGCTCATGCTTGCCATTGCCTGCTTGAATGTGCGCACGATCAGCGGGAATGTCTTGACCAGGCTGATGATACCGCCTGCTGCCACAGCTCCGGCTCCGATGTATTTAATGTAATTACTCCACAGTTCGCTGGGAGAAAGCGCGGAGATCGGATCCGTTGCCGGGAAGACAGTTGCATCTCCGCCGAACAGCGCGATCGCCGGCATCAGCACAAACCAGCTTAACGTACCGCCGGCCAGCATGTAGCTGGAGATCTTCGGTCCGCAGATAAATCCGACGCCCGCAAGTGACGGAAGTACCTGGATTCCGATCTGGGAACCTGCATATCCTTTGAATGCATATCCGATCTCGCTTGGGAAGAGCTTCAGTCCGTCTGCAACGAATTTATACACAGCAGCGATTCCCAGGCCGGTGAAGACAGTACCTGCCTTGGAACCGCCTTCCTCACCTGCGAGAAGGACTTCTGCACACGCAGTTCCTTCCGGGAACGGAAGGGTTCCGTGTTCCTCAACGATCAGTGCCTGGCGGAGCGGAACCATAAAGCAGACTCCGAGGATACCGCCGAACAGTGCGATCAGGAAAATAGTTACAATGCTCGGGAATTCAATCTTTCCTTCTTCTGCCCAGAGAAACAGAGCGGGAAGTGTAAAGATTGCTCCTGCTGCGAGAGACTCACCGGCAGAACCGATGGTCTGAACCAGGTTGTTTTCGAGAATGGAATCTCTGCGGAGGATCACTCGGATGACACCCATTGAGATAACGGCCGCCGGAATAGATGCGGAGATCGTCATACCAACGAGAAGTCCAAGATATGCATTCGCTGCGCCGAATACAACCGCAAGGATGATACCAATCACGATGGATGTGACCGTAAACTCCGGAACGACTTTATCGGCCGGAATGTACGGTTTGAACTCATTCTTGTTGTCCATGATGTTCATTCCTTTCTGATATTTTTTTAACGACTTCTTAACGCAGTCTATGCCATTATAGCACGCTGCCTCATTAAAGAAAAGGAAAAGTTGAAAATTGTCGTATCGCCGGGGAAACTTTCGCAACGCCCCTGACAATCCCGGGAAAATGTGTTAAACTTCTTTTGCGGGAGTTCACAGGAGGGCAGAACAGTGGAAGAGTATACGAGTTTTGCGTCGGTTTATGACACGTTTATGGATAATGTTCCTTATGAAGAATGGGGAGAATATATATATCGTCTTCTTTGCAGTTATTCAGTGGAAAGCGGGATCGTGCTGGATCTGGGCTGCGGAACGGGAGCCATGACGGAGATTCTTGCCGGCTATGGCTATGATATGATCGGCGTGGATTCTTCGGAAGACATGCTGGAACTGGCGATGGAGAAGCGGCTGAGATCCGGGCATGACATTCTGTATCTGCTGCAGGATATGCGGGAGTTTGAGCTGTACGGCACTGTGCGCGCCGCGGTGAGCGTATGTGATTCATTGAATTATATTACCGATCCCGAAGATCTGAAGACAGTATTCCGGCTGGTAAATAACTACCTTGATCCGGGCGGGATCTTCCTGTTTGATTTTAATACAGAATATAAGTACAGAGAAGTTCTGGCAGATCATACATTTGCCGAAGATCGGGGAGAATGCAGCTTTATCTGGGATAATTATTATTATGAAGAAGAGCGGATCAATGAATACGATCTGACGCTGTTTATCAGAGAAACATCTTTGCAGCAGCAACAGGCAGCAGAGCCGGGAACATCAATTCTGGAAGAGGATCTGTATGACGATCAGGGAAATGGGGCATTATACCGGAAATATCAGGAAACACACTATCAGAGAGCATATACGCTTTCTGAGATGAAAGAGCTGCTCCGGGAAGCAGGGCTTGTTTTTGTGGATGCGTACGATATGGAGACGAGAGAGCATCCGCAGGAGACGAGCGAGAGGATCTGTGTGATCGCCCGGGAGCAGGGAAAATGACAGAGAAAGAGGAGGTTGTCAGGATGAAAGACTATATTGTGAGGGCAGCGGCGGCCAATACGCAGATCCGCGCGTTTGCTGCAGTGACAACAGAACTTGCCGAGGAGGCACGGCAGCGGCATGGAACAAGCCCTGTGGCTACGGCAGCGCTGGGGCGGCTGATGACCGGCGGCGTGATGATGGGAAGTATGATGAAGAATCCTACCGATCTGCTGACGATCCAGATCAAATGCTCCGGCCCTATCGGCGGACTGACAGTAACCGCGGACAGCCGGGGACATGTGAAGGGGTATGTGTATGAGCCGGGCGTGATGCTGCCGCCCAAGAACGGGAAGCTGGACGTGGGGGGCGCTCTGGGACAGGGCGTGATGAATGTGATTAAAGACATGGGGCTGAAAGAGCCCTATTCCGGACAGACGATCCTCCAGACTGGGGAGATCGCAGAGGATCTCACCTACTATTTTGCTACATCGGAGCAGGTGCCGTCTTCAGTTGGGCTTGGCGTCCTCATGGAGAAGGATAATACGGTGCGGTGCGCCGGCGGATTCATTGTCCAGGTGATGCCGTTTATCGAGGATGAGGTGCTGAATCGGCTGGAAGAGAATGTTCAGAAGATTCAGTCGGTTACATCTATGCTGGATCACGGGCACACCCCGGAGGAAATGCTGGCTCAGGTGCTCAGCGGGCTGGATCTGGAAATTACGGATACGATGCCCGCGGCATTCTCCTGCAACTGTTCAAAGGAGAGAATCGAGAAAGCGATCATCAGTATCGGAAGAAAAGAGATTCAGGCAATGATTGACGACGGGAAGGATATAGAGGTGAAATGCCACTTCTGCAATCGTGCATACAACTATTCTGTAGATGAATTGAAAGAACTGCTGAAAAAGAGCAGATAGGGCGGAAAGGAGATCACAAGATGAACCAGGGATTTGTCAGAGTTGCCGCGGCTACACCGGATATCCGGGTGGCGGACGTGGAGTATAACACAGAGAAGATCTGTGAGGCTGTCAATCAGGCGTGTGAAAATCATGCCAAGATTCTTGTATTCCCGGAACTGTGCGTGACGGGGTATACATGCGGAGATTTATTTACCCAGGATGTACTTCTGAAGGAGGCCAGAAAGGCGCTTCTGGCCATTGCAGGCTACACGAAAGACAAGGATATTCTTGTCTTTGTAGGCGTTCCGCTGTCTGTGGAAGGAAAGCTCTATAATGTGGCTGCTGCACTGAACCGGGGGAAGATTCTGGGACTTACGACCAAGACGTTCCTGCCGAATTACGCGGAGTTCTATGAAATGCGGCAGTTCACGCCGGGCCCGGAACGGGCGGAATATATCCTTTTTGAAGGCGAGCGGGTCCCGTTTGGTCCGCAGCTTCTGTTCCGGGATACGCAGATGGAGGATCTGATTGTATCAGCGGAGATCTGCGAGGATGTATGGTCGCCGGTCCCGCCCAGCATCGGAGCGGCTCTGGAAGGCGCTACCGTGATCGTGAACTGCTCGGCCAGCGACGAGACGATCGGGAAAGACACGTACCGGCGGGAGCTGATTGCAGGACAGTCGGCACGATTGATTGCGGGATATGTCTATGCAAATGCGGGCGAGGGGGAGTCAACCACAGACGTTGTATTCGGCGGGCACAATATTATCGCCGAGAACGGAGCAGTGCTCAGACAGTCCAGCCGGTATACGAATGAGATCATCTACTCGGAGTTCGATATTCAGAGGATCGTAAGCGAGCGGAGAAAGAATACCACATTTGCGGCGTCCGGCGGGCACACACTGATTCAGGTTCCCTTCTGTGTGGAAAATGAAGAGACAGAGCTGATCCGCAAGTTCCCAAAACGGCCGTTTGTTCCGTCAGATGAGCGTCAGCGGGCAGAGCGCTGCGAAGAGATTCTGACGATCCAGGCCATGGGACTGAAGAAACGTCTGGCCCATACCCATGCGAAAACAGCTGTGGTAGGGATTTCCGGCGGACTTGACTCGACACTGGCGCTTCTTGTGACGGCCCGTGCCTTTGATCTGCTGGACAGAGATAAGAAGGACATTATCGCAGTGACGATGCCCTGCTTCGGGACGACGGACCGAACCTATCACAATGCCTGTGAGATGACAAAGAAGACCGGGGCTACGCTGATGGAAGTGCCGATCGCGGATGCGGTGAATATTCACTTCCGGGATATTGGACAGGATCCGGAAACCCACGATGTCACTTACGAGAACGCACAGGCCAGAGAGCGGACACAGGTGCTGATGGATATCGCCAACCGTACCGGCGGCATGGTGATCGGCACAGGAGATATGTCTGAACTGGCGCTGGGCTGGGCGACTTACAATGGAGACCATATGTCCATGTACGGGGTGAATGCATCTGTGCCGAAAACCCTGGTGCGGCATCTGGTGAAATACGCGGCAGACGAGACGCCGGATGCGGAGCTGAAGAAGGTGCTTTATGATGTGCTGGATACCCCGGTGAGCCCGGAGCTGCTTCCGCCGAAGGACGGGGATATCGCGCAGAAGACCGAAGATCTGGTGGGACCTTACGAGCTGCATGACTTTTTCCTTTATTACATGCTGCGCTTCGGATACGAACCGGCGAAGATCCTGCGGCTGGCCCTTGGAGCTTTCGAAGGGGAGTATGACGGGGAGACGATTCTGAAATGGCTGCGGACATTCTGCAGGAGATTCTTCTCCCAGCAGTTCAAGCGTTCCTGCCTCCCGGACGGGCCGAAGGTGGGAACGGTAGCACTTTCTCCGAGAGGGGACTGGAGGATGCCCAGTGACGCATGCGCTGCGGTGTGGCTGAAAGAACTGGAGAAGATCACTCTGCCAGTATAAGGAGGCATAAGAGGATGAAACTGATCAAGACAGAAGATGCGGTCGGCAGTGTGCTCTGCCATGATATTACGCAGATTATACCGGGAGTCGTGAAAGACGCGGTCTTCCGCAAAGGGCACATCGTGACCGAAGAAGATATTCCGGTCCTGCTCTCTGTGGGAAAGGAACACCTTTATGTGTGGGAGAAGCAGGAGGGGATGCTCCATGAGAATGACGCCGCGGAGGTGCTGCGTCAGGTATGCCAGGGAGCGTTTATGAAGGCTTCGGAACCGAAAGAGGGGAAGATCGAACTGACAGCAGAGCGGGACGGTCTGCTGAAGATTGACCGGGAGAAGCTGAACGCTGTAAACGGGATGGGACAGATGGTGCTGGCCTCCCGGCATGGAAATTTCGCAGTGAAAAAGGGAGATAAGATCGTAGGAATGCGGGTGGTGCCTCTGGTGATTGAGGAAGAGAAGATGAACCGGGTGAAAGCGATCTGCGGAGACGAACCGATCTTCCGGCTGCTCCCGTTCCAGAATCTGAAAGCGGGGATCGTGACTACCGGAAGCGAGGTCTACCGCGGACGGATCGAGGACAAATTTACACCGGTTGTGGCGGAGAAGCTGCGGGAGTGCGGCGTGGAAGTGATGGGAAATATCCTGTGCGACGACCAGGCAGAGATGGTGACAGAGGCGATTCGGGACTGGATCGGCAAAGGCGCGGATCTGGTTGTCTGTACCGGCGGGATGAGCGTGGATCCGGACGACCGGACGCCGCTTGCGATCCGCAGTGCGGCGGACGAAGTGGTCACGTACGGAGCGCCGGTGCTGCCGGGGGCCATGTTCATGCTGGCATATGCCTCCGGGGATTCGGGAAAAGAAATTCCCGTCCTGGGACTGCCCGGCTGCGTGATGTATGCGAAACGGACGATCTTCGATCTGGTGCTGCCGCGGATTGTCGCCGGGGAAAAGCTTGGCCAGGAAGACTTCACGGTCCTGGGGGAAGGCGGACTGTGCCTGAACTGTCCGGTATGTACCTTCCCCAACTGCGGGTTTGGAAAATAAGAGAAGAAGAAAGAAATGCCGCGATCCTGGTATTTGTGGGGAGCGCGGCATTTCTTGTGCGTCCGGAGCGAGGAAGATGCGCGCGATCCTGACGCGATTGGGATCCTCAGAAGGCTACTGCTCACGGGAGCGCCAGCGGCCGGGAGCTTCTCCGTACTTCCGCTTGAAGATACGGTTAAAGTAGGACAGGCTGTCGAATCCGCTCTGCTCCGCGATCTCAAGGATGGAACTGTCGGAAGAGCGCAGAAGACGCTCTGCCATAGTCAGCCGGTAATCGTTTAAGTAGTCAATGAATCCGGTGCCCATATGCGCCTTGAAAAATTTCATAAAATGGGACTTGCTGTAATAAGTGAGGGCGGCCATATCGTCGATGGTCATATGTTCCGGATAATGTTCTTCTACATATTTCAGTACGGTCTTCATCTTTTCCAGAGACTTCATCTGCGCTGCGGATGCGGTCTCTTTCTGTTCTTCCTGGTTGGAGATGAGCAGGAAAAAGAAATGAAACAGAAGGCTCTTGACTCCGAGCTGCCAGCCTCTGGGGCGGGTGCCGCAGAGCAGGTCGATCTGCCGGATACATTCGGAGAGCTCCTGATAGAAGGACAGTGCCGGAGTCAGGAAGGTCTCGCAGGGGACCTCCCCCTTCATAAAGGGAGTGATGAACTGCTCGGCGCACAGGTCTGAATCTCCGGAGATCAAAAGCTCCGGTTTCAGGATAATATTTTCATACTCCATACTGTGTCCGTTTTCCTGCTCGATGGAGTGAAGGCGCCCCGGGCGGATGAGGACAATGTCGCCGGAAGTGACCGGCTTTCTCTGCAGATCGGCAGAGACAATGCCGCGGCCCTTTTTGATGACGATCAGTTCCATCTCGGAGTGCCAGTGGAGGGGCACAGAAGGAAAATCCATGGGAATGGAACACAGGTAGGTTGTGTAGGGAAACTCTGCGGCAGTATGGGATTTGGTTTCGTGATAGTTCTGGTATTCGTTCAGATTCATAATCGCTCCTTGTATGCTGACAGTAGAAAAATAAAAAGAGAGAATGATAGTATTGTACAATAATATGCGATTATATTGCAAGAATTATTCGAAAAAACAGATTATAATGCTAAGCACAGGAACGAAATGAAAGGATGTTTTTCGAAAGGAGAAAACGGACATGAAAATTCAGGAGAGATTAGAGGCTTATCTTGGGAAAACAGTAGCACAGGCGTCTAATGAAGAGGTTTATAACGGACTGCTCACGATCGTGCAGGACTTGGCGGCACAGAAGGAGCGCACGGACAGCAAGAAGAAAATCTATTATATTTCAGCAGAGTTTCTGATCGGGAAACTGCTGTCAAACAACATGATCAATCTGGGGATCTATCAGGAAGTGAAGGAGATGCTCGAAAAGAGCGGCAAAGATATCTGCGAGATCGAGGAAGTGGAGGCAGAGCCGTCGCTCGGAAACGGCGGACTTGGAAGACTTGCCGCATGTTTCCTTGATTCTATGGCTACTCTGGGTCTTGCGGGAGACGGCATCGGGCTGAACTACCATCTGGGACTGTTCAAACAGGAGTTTGAGAATCATCTTCAGAAGGAGACCCCGAACCCGTGGATCGAGGAGAAATCCTGGCTGAAGAAGACTGAGGTGACGTACCCGGTTGCATTCAAGGGCCTGAAAGTCAACGCAAGAATGTATGATATCGAGGTCACCGGATACAACAATCATACCAATAAACTCCATCTTTTTGATCTGGATTCTGTAGATGAGGCCATTGTAGAGGACGGCATTGCGTTCGACAAAGAAGATATCGAGAAGAACCTGACACTGTTCCTTTATCCGGATGACAGTGATGAGCAGGGAAGACTTCTGCGGATCTATCAGCAGTATTTCATGGTCAGCGCAGGGGCACAGCTGATCCTGGACGAGTGCGTGGCAAAGGGATGCAATCTGTATGACCTGCCGGATTACGCGGTGATCCAGATCAACGACACACATCCGACGATGGTGATCCCGGAACTGATCCGTCTGCTTGCGGCTAAGGGAATGGATCTGGACGATGCGATCGATGTCGTGGCAAAGACCTGCGCGTACACGAACCACACGATCCTCGCAGAAGCACTGGAGAAGTGGCCGGTGGATTATCTGAAAAAAGTGGTTCCCCAGCTCATGCCCATCATCGAAGTGCTGGACGATAAAGTAAGAAGAAAATTTGACGACGAGAGCGTTGCAATCATCGACCGCAATGACACAGTGCATATGGCGCACATTGATATCCACTACGGGTTCAGTGTCAACGGCGTTGCGGCTCTGCACACGGAGATCCTGAAGAATTCAGAGCTGAATAACTTCTATAAGATTTATCCGGATAAATTCAATAATAAGACAAACGGCATCACATTCCGCCGCTGGCTGCTGCACTGCAACCCGCTGCTGGCAGACCTTCTGGATGAGACGATCGGAGAAGGATATAAGAAGGATGCTGCTGAGCTTGAGAAACTGCTGGATTACAAAGACGACGAGAAGGTGCTGAATCAGCTGCTTGCGATCAAGCATAAGAACAAAGAAGCACTGGCTGCTTACCTGAAAGAGACCCAGGGAATTGAGATCAGCCCGGATACGATCTATGATATCCAGGTGAAACGTCTCCATGAGTATAAGCGTCAGCAGCTCAACGCGCTGTACATCATTGATAAATATCTGGAGATCAAGGCAGGGAAGATCCCGGCTGCTCCGGTGACGGCGATCTTCGGCGCGAAAGCAGCTCCGGCCTACGTCATCGCAAAAGACATCATTCATCTGATCCTCTGCCTGCAGGAGATCATCAACAATGATCCGGATGTGAATCCGTATCTGCGCGTTGTGATGGTGGAGAACTACAATGTGACCAAGGCGGGCAAACTGATTCCGGCATGTGATATCTCAGAGCAGATCTCTCTGGCGTCCAAGGAAGCGAGCGGAACCGGAAACATGAAGTTCATGTTAAACGGCGCGGTGACACTGGGAACCGAGGATGGAGCAAATGTAGAGATTCACGAGGCTGTCGGCGATGAGAATATCTTCGTGTTCGGCGCGTCCAGCGATGAAGTGATTGAACATTATGCGAAAGCAGACTATGTGGCAAAGGATTACTACGAGGAGAATCCTGCCATCAAAGCTGCGGTTGACTTTATCACCAGCGAGGAAATGCTGGAAGTCGGCTGTGAGGAGAATCTGACAAGACTGAAAAACGAGCTGATCAACAAAGACTGGTTCATGACATTCCTTGATTTTGATTCTTATAAGGAGATGAAGGAGAAGGCGCTGGCTGCTTACGCAGACAGAAAGACATGGGCGAAGATGATGCTCGTGAATATTGCGAAAGCAGGGTTCTTCTCATCCGACAGAACCATCGAGGAGTACAACAGAGATATCTGGAAATTATAGGAGGAAATGAGATGAAGAGAGCAGGCGGAGTATTGCTGCCGGTGTTTTCACTGCCGTCAAAATACGGGATCGGATGTTTTTCGAAGGATGCATATCAATTTGTTGACCTCTTAAAGGAGGCCGGACAGAGCTACTGGCAGATCCTGCCGCTTGGACCGACTGGATACGGGGATTCCCCGTACCAGTCTTTCTCCACATATGCAGGAAATCCTTATTATATTGATCTGAAAACATTAATCAAAGAAGGACTGCTGACCAAGAAAGAGTGCAAAGCGTATGATTTCGGGGAGAATAAGGAGCAGGTTGATTATGAGAAGATCTATCAGTCCCGGTTCCGGGTACTGAGGAAAGCATATGAGCGGTTCGAGCAGAACGAAGCATATGAAACGTTCGTAAGTGAGAATGCGTACTGGCTGGACGACTACAGTCTGTACATGGCGGTGAAAGACAGTCAGGGCGGAGCGAGCTGGATCGAGTGGGACGCACCGCTGAGAAACCGGGAGAGGCAGGCGCTGGACGAAGCGAGAGAGCGGCTGGCGGATGAAATCGATTTCTACCGCTTCCAGCAGTATGAGTTTGACCGTCAGTGGAAGAAACTTCACGCCTATGCAAACAAGCAGGGGGTGAAGATCATCGGGGATATACCGATCTATGTGGCGTTTGACAGTGCGGATACCTGGGCGGCTCCTCAGCTGTTTCAGTTCAACGAGAACAAGGAACCTGTGGGCGTAGCGGGATGTCCGCCGGACGCGTTCTCCGCAACCGGCCAGCTGTGGGGCAATCCGCTCTATGACTGGGAATATCACAGGAAAACCGGATATGAATGGTGGATCCGCCGGATGGAATATTGCTTCAAACTGTATGATGTGGTCAGAATTGATCATTTCCGCGGATTCGATGAGTATTATTCCATTCCCTACGGGGACCAGACTGCGGTCAACGGCAAATGGATGCCAGGGCCGGGAATGGAGCTTTTCCGGGCAGCTGAGGCAAAACTTGGCAGACAGGAGATTATTGCAGAGGATCTGGGCTTCCTGACGCCGAGCGTGTATCAGCTTCTGGAGGACAGCGGGTTTCCGGGGATGAAAGTGCTGCAGTTTGCCTTTGATTCCAGGGATTCGTCCACTTATCTGCCGCATACTTATCCGAGAAACTGCGTGGTCTATACCGGAACTCACGACAACGACACCACAAGAGGCTGGTATCACACAGCAGGCAGAGAGGTCCATGACTTTGCCAAAGAGTACCTGAATAAACCAAGACTGGACGAGGACAGTCTGGCGGGGGATTTCATCAGTATGGCCATGTCCAGCGTGGCTGATCTGTGCGTGGTTCCCATGCAGGATTATCTGGGACTCGGAAGTGAAGCGCGGATCAATACCCCGTCCACGCTGGGCGGGAACTGGTCATGGCGTATGAAAAAGGGCCAGTTCGAGAAACAGGTTGTGAAAGAGATGCGAAGACTGGCTAAGCTGTACGGACGCTGTTCCGACTGAAACAGCGGCATAGAAAAGGAACCGGCATCCGCAGGGATTTCCCATGCGGATGCCGGTTCCGTATTCAGAGTATTTTCACACGTATGTGGATCAGATCAAGGTCCACAGCCAGTACAGAAGGCCAAGAGCCCAGCTCGTGAAGATCCCATAGAGGATGACAGGCCCGGCAATGGTGAAGATCTTGCAGCCGATTCCGAATACTTGTCCTTCCTTTTTATATTCGATGGACGGAGCAGCCACAGAGTTGGCGAATCCGGTGATCGGCACCAGAGCGCCGGCTCCGCCCCATTTCGCCAGCTTGGGATAGACGCCGATCCCGGTGAGAAGTACGCTGATGAGGACCAGCAGAAGCGAGGTCCAGCTGCTGCAGTCGTCGGCAGTCAGCCCCCGCACTTCGCAGGAATGATAGATGGCCTGCCCGACCACACAGATCAAACCGCCGAGGAGAAAGGCTTTCAGCATATTCAGCCACACATTGTGGCGCGGTGTTTTCTGTTTTACATATTGTTCATATTCTTTCTCATGCTTCAAACGCTGTATCTTATCCATAACGAATCTCCTGTTCTCCGGGCTTTCCGGCCCGGCAAATTTCTTCCGGTTTTCCCGGCTTTTTCATCAGTATCTGCAATGATTTCCCTGAATATACATTTCTGTCCGGCTTCAGCATATTTGTGGAAAAACTGCGGATAATAACTCTATATTTTGAAAAGAGAGGACGGAATATGGAGACTATGACAAAGACAGGACCCTGTGTACGAGGCGGACAGAGCCTGGTTTTCCGCGATGCGCCCTACATCGTCAGCGCAGCGTCGGTAACCGGCAGCAAGGAGGCCGAGGGACCGCTCGGGAAACTGTTTGACGTGACCAGCGACGATGATCTCTTCGGGGCAAAGACCTGGGAGGAAGCCGAGAGTACCATGCAGAAGGAAGCCTGCGTCCTGGCACTGGGCAAGGCCCATGTAGGCGCAGAGCAGGTACGGTGCCTCTTCGGAGGGGATCTGCTCAGGCAGGGGATCGCTACTTCGATGGGGGTGGAAGCGCTGCAGATCCCGATGTTCGGGCTGTATGGCGCCTGTTCGACTTCCGGGGAGGCTCTGGCTCTGGCGGGAATGAGCGCCGCCGCGGGATATGGGGAGTATATGCTGGCAGTGACGTCCAGCCATTTCGGCAGTGCGGAGAAAGAATTCCGGTTTCCTCTGGGGTATGCCAGCCAGCGCCCTCTTTCGGCTCACTGGACGGTAACCGGCAGCGGCGCCTTCGTGGTGCGCGGGGCAGCGGGCGAAGAAGGAGAAAGAGCGGACAGGCCGAAGTATGACGGGGCGAAGCGCGGAGCGGAGAAGAACTGCGGGGCCGGGCAGAGACAGAGCAGCGGGGATGTGGAGCCGGAATCCTTTGCCCACGTGAGAATCGAGGGAGTCACCGTGGGCAAGATCGTTGATTATGGTCTGAAGGATTCCCAGAATATGGGGGCCTGCATGGCACCGGCGGCGATGGACACGATTGTGCAGAATTTCACGGACCTGGGGAGAACGGAGGACGATTATGACCGGATCATTACCGGGGATCTGGGGTGTGTGGGCCAGTCCATTCTCTTCGATCTGGTGAAAGGCAAAGGCTATGATATCCGGCAGAAGCATCTGGACTGCGGCATGACGATCTTCGATCAGGAAACCCAGGATACCCATGCCGGCGGGAGCGGATGTGGCTGTGCGGCAGTGACGCTGGCATCCTTTGTGCTGCCGAAGATTGAGAGCGGAGAGTGGAAACGGGTGCTCTTTGTGCCCACCGGGGCCCTGATGTCGACGGTGAGTTTTAACGAGGGGGCCAGCGTGCCGGGCATTGCGCATGCGATCATGCTGGAGCACTGGGGAGCATGAAGGGACGGAACGGGGAACCGAATCGAAAAGAAAGGCGGAGGATAGCAGGATGGAATATATGAAAGCATTTGTGGTCGGAGGACTGATCTGCGCGGCTGTGCAGATCTTGCTGGACCGTACGAAAATGATGCCGGGAAGGGTGATGGTGCTGCTGGTGTGCAGCGGAGCAGTGCTTGGATTCCTGGGAATCTATAAGCCCTTCCAGGAGTTCGCGGGCTCAGGGGCCAGCGTGCCGCTGCTCGGCTTCGGCAATGTACTCTGGGAGGGAGTGAAAGAGGCTGTAGAGAAGCATGGATTTATCGGTATTTTCATGGGAGGGTTCAAAGCCAGTGCCGTCGGAATCTCTGCAGCGCTGATCTTCGGATATATTGCTTCCTTTATTTTTGAACCCAAGATGAAAAAATAGAAGGTTACAGCCCGCACGTATGCCGGAGGCTGGCTGCTTTGTTAAGATTTTGTAAAGATTTCATTGTTTTTTTGCAGTGATGATGGTATCGTAGAAACGGACAAATGAAAAAGCTCTTGGAAGTGGGAGGAAAGTATGAATTACGCAGGTATCATTATCCCGTTTGTCGGGGGACTGGGAATGTTTATCTATGGGATGCAGATCATGGCGCAGGGTCTTGAGAATGCGGCAGGCAGCAGAATGAAATCCCTTCTTGAAGCATTGACCAGGAATAAGTTCATGGGAGTGCTTCTCGGGGCGCTGATCACTGCAGTGATCCAGAGCTCGTCAGCGACCACGGTCATGGTCGTGGGATTTGTGAATGCCGGTATCATGAATCTGTCGCAGGCAATGGGCGTGATCATGGGAGCGAACATCGGGACGACTGTGACGGGCTGGCTGGTCTCCAGTGTGGAATGGGCAAAATTTCTAAGCCCGGCGAATCTGGCGCCGGTGGCAATCATGATCGGTGTGATCCTGATGCTGACAGGGAAGCGCCGGCCGGTGAAAGATGTATCCAGTATCATTATCGGATTCGGAATTCTCTTCGTGGGGATCACGACGATGTCTTCAGCGGTATCTCCGCTGGAACAGTCCGAAGGATTTCGGAGTATTTTTGTTACTCTGGGGCACAGTCCGGTTATGGGAATCGTGGCGGGCGCACTGGTAACCGCTGTGATTCAGAGTTCTTCAGCCTCTGTGGGAATCCTGCAGAGTCTGGCGGCGGCCGGCCTGGTTCCCTTTAACGCGGCTGTCTATATCATCATGGGACAGAACATCGGAACATGTGTGACTGCCATCATGTCCAGCATCGGGGCGAAAAAGACGGCGAAGACGGCGGCGATCATGCATCTGCTCTTTAACATCATAGGAACCGTAATCTTCAGTATCGCAGCTATCGTGTTCTTCCAGGTGATCAACCCGCAGATGGGCACAGGTATGATCACTCAGACGCAGATCAGCTCCGTGCACACGATCTTTAATATCGGGACTACCCTTCTTCTGTTTCCGGTTTCTGACTGGATTATCAAGCTGGCCAGAAAGCTTCAGAAGGACGAAGAGGTCCAGGCAGACGAGGGACGCGTCCTGCTGGACGAGAGGATGCTGGAGAGCCCCGGCATTGCCCTGCAGTCCGTGACAAGCGAAGTCTGCCGGATGGGACATATTGTGGCCGGGACGATGGATAAGGCAAAGCAGGTCCTCTTTACCCAGGATTATGATACGATCTTAGAGATCAAGGAGGAAGAAAGTACAGCAGACAGGCTCTGCAAAGGAATCACAGACTATCTGATCCGGATCAGTTCGCTGTCGATCAATGAGAAGGAGCACCAGAATGTGGCCAGCCTTCTGCAGATCGTTTCGGATATGGAGCGGGTCAGCGATTACTGTGAGAATATCTCCGAGTACGCGGAGTCTCTGAAAGCACAGAAAGCAGGATTCTCCCCTGTGGGGGCATCTGAGATGAAAGAGATGCTGAATGTCTGTTCCGACAGTTTCGTCTATGCAGTTCAGGCGCTGGAAGAGAAGGACAGAGACAAAGCTATGAAGGTGATTGAGAAAGAAAGTCTGGCGGATGATCTGGAGATCCGCATGAGAGCCGGGCATATGAAGCGTCTGGCTGACAAGGAATGCACGACAGAGGCCGGCATCGTATTCCTTGACGCCTTGGTCGGCCTGGAGCGGATCTCGGATCACGCGCGCAACATTGCGGAGGAGATCCTTTCCGCTTCTTGACAGACCGGCGGTCCCGGTGTATGATATCAATCGGAACTTTAAGACAGCGTTTGCAGATGGAGAAATCACATTGTTCTTGACAGGCAATAAAATTTTCGAAGAAAGCCAGAAGAAGATTTTATTGCCTTTTTTGTTTTCGGACAGAGGAGAACAGACAGGAGAAAGCAAAGGAGTATAAAATATGTGTGGAATTGTTGGATATGTAGGAGAGGAGCAGGCCGCTCCGATTCTTCTGGAAGGACTTTCGAAGCTGGAGTACAGAGGCTATGATTCGGCCGGACTGGCGGTCCGCAACGATAAGTCAGGGAAGATCTCGATCGTGAAGGCAAAGGGAAGACTGAAGATCCTTTCCGAAAAGACAGATAACGGCAGAAGCGTGCGAGGAACATGCGGAATCGGCCATACCCGGTGGGCGACTCACGGCGAACCGTCCGAGAACAACGCCCATCCTCACTGTACAGAAGATAAATCCGTCGTGCTTGTGCACAATGGAATCATTGAGAATTATCAGGAACTGAAGGATAAACTGATCAAATCCGGCTATGCCTTCTACTCTCAGACGGACACAGAGATCGCGGTGAAGCTGGTAGACTATTATTACAAGAAAACAGGCACTCCGCTGGAGGCGCTTACGAGGGCGATGCTTCGAATCCGTGGATCCTATGCGTTCGGCGTGATGTTCCATGACTACCCGGGCAAGCTGTTCGCGGCCCGCAAGGACAGCCCGCTGATCATAGGCCGAAATGAGACGGGATGCCTGATCGCGTCAGACGTACCGGCGATCCTGGATAAGACGAGGAACGTGTACTATATCGGCAACCATGAGATCGCGGAACTTTCCAGAGAGGAGATCCATTTCTACAACATCGACCGGGAAGAGATTCAGAAGGAAATGGTTGAGATCAAATGGGATGCAGAGTCTGCGGAAAAAGGCGGATATGAGCATTTCATGCTCAAAGAGATCCATGAGCAGCCCAAGGCAGTCCAGGATACAGTCGGCGCTTACGTGAAAGACGGTGCTGTGGATTTCTCAGAGGTGGGGCTTACTGATGAGGTGATCAGCAAGCTGGAGAGAATCTATATTGTGGCCTGCGGTTCTGCGTATCACGTAGGAATGGCCGGAAAATACGTGCTGGAAGATCTGGCCGGCATCCCGGTGGAGGTAGACCTTGCGTCAGAGTTCCGCTACCGCAATCCGATCCTGGTGCCGAATTCTCTCGTGATCGTGGTGTCACAGTCCGGAGAGACCGCAGACAGCCTTGCCGCTCTGCGCCTTGCGAAAGAGAAGGAAGTCCCGGTTCTGGGTGTCGTCAATGTGGTCGGATCCAGCATTGCCAGAGAGAGCGATTATATCCTGTATACGTATGCAGGACCCGAGATCTCTGTGGCGACCACCAAGGCATACAGTACGCAGCTGATTGCGATGTACCTGCTGGCAGTGCAGGCGGCAAAGGTGAAGGGACGCATCGATGAGAAACGATACGGAGAGCTTCTGACAGAGATGGCTGCGCTTCCGGAGAAGATCCAGAGGGCGCTGGACGATAAAGAACGGATCCAGTGGTTCGCAAGCAAATATGCGAACGCAAGAGATATCTTCTTCATCGGACGCGGAATTGATTACGCGATCAGCCTCGAAGGAAGCCTGAAAATGAAGGAGATCAGCTACATTCACTCAGAGGCATATGCTGCCGGAGAACTCAAACACGGCACAATCAGCCTGGTAGAAGATGGAATTCTGGTCATCGGTGTTCTCACACAGAGCGCCCTGTTCGAGAAAACGATCAGCAATATGGTTGAGGTGAAGAGCCGGGGAGCTTACCTCATGGGACTGACCAGCTATGGAAACTACAATATCGAAGACACGGCAGATTTCTCCGTCTATGTACCGAAGACAGAAGAATATTTCGCAACCAGCCTTGCAATCGTGCCGCTGCAGCTGATGGGATACTATGTCAGCGTGGCAAAAGGCCTGGATGTAGATAAGCCGAGAAATCTTGCAAAATCTGTGACTGTAGAATAAAACCCCATATAAATAAAGTGATGCCCAAAGGGCCTGTCTGTACGAGGATTTTATAAATCCATCGTAAAGACAGGCCTTTTTTCAGCCTGCAGCGATTTGGTAAATGAAGCAATGTCTGGACAGAGTTTATAAGAGGGAATTGTGAAAAATATAAAATATATTTTCAGTAACAAAAATGCTGCGGGTATATTTGTACACTGTAACATAGCGAAAACAGTAAAAAGTAAATAAAATATACATAAATAATCGATTAAAACACAAAAAGACATGCATGTTGGACAAAAAGAGAAAGAGAGGGAAAATCAATGACAGGCATTGCGTTAATTATTGCTTTTATTCTGGCAATTATAGTTATGATCCTGGCGATTTCAAAGTTTAAGATCCATCCGTTTCTGGCAATCATGGGAATCTCGGTCATCCTGGGACTGGCTGCAGGAATTCCGCTCGTGGATGTGAAGGATGCGAACGGAACCGTTGCAGTGAAAGGATTGGCAAACGTGATTGGCGAGGGCTTTTCCAGTACCTTTACCAGTATCGGCATCGTAATCATTCTGGGAGCGCTTGTAGGAAGTATTCTTGAGTCGACGGGGGCTGCCTTTAAGCTTGCAGATATGGTGATCAGGCTTGTTGGCAAGAAGAAACCGGAACTGGCTATGTTATTGATGGGATGGGTTGTTTCAATCCCTGTCTTCTGTGATTCTGGTTTTGTAATCCTGAATCCAATCCGCAAAGCCCTTGTAAAGCGGACAATGACATCAAGTGTAGCTATGACAGTCGCACTTAGCGCAGGACTGTATATCTCCCATGTATTTATTCCTCCCACACCGGGCCCCATCGCGGCGGCAAATACTCTGGGAATCGGGGACAACCTTCTTCTGGTGATGGGAATGGGTGCACTCTGTTCTGTATTCCCGCTGATTGCGGGTTACATATTCGCAAAATACATTGGCAAAAAGGTAAAAGCAGCAGATGACGTGGACAGTGGTGAAGTTGTGAAATCATATGAAGAACTTGTAGCTGAATATGGGAAGCTTCCCAATGGCTTCCTGGCGCTGTCCCCCATTATTGTGCCGATTATCCTGATGGCTCTTGGTTCTGTTTCATCTATGGCGGGATGGACCGGAATTCCGGCATCGGTTTGTGGGTTCCTTGGAACACCGATCATGGCGCTGGCAGTGGGAGTGATCTTCGGAGTCATGATTCTGATGAGTGCTGATAGAATCGAGAAATTCTATGAGATCACGGATTCAACATTGAAGACAGTAGGTCCGATTCTTTTCGTGACAGCAGCAGGCGGTGTGCTGGGCAAGGTCATTTCTGTGACAGGCCTTGTTGATTATATTACTGGAAACGCGGCTGTTCTGGAGAAAATCGGGATCTTCTTCCCATTCATCCTTGCGGCGATTCTGAAGACCGCACAGGGATCTTCTACGGTGGCGATTACAACGACGGCTGGAATCCTTGCCCCAGTCATGGGTGTGCTGGGATTTACCACTCCTGCAAGTGCTACTCTGGCGGTTATGGCAATTGGCGCAGGTGCAATGACAGTCTCTCATGCAAACGATTCTTACTTCTGGGTGGTTACAAACTTTGGTGAGATGAAGCCGGAACAGGGATACAAAACGCAGACCTTGGGAACACTGGTGTTAGGAATTTCTGCGATGGTCGAAATTTTTATCCTGTCATTGTTCATCTAGCAAAACAGATGAGAAAGGAGAAATGATGAAGAAATCTACAGGAAAATGGATTGGTTTTATCGTAGTTTTGGCAGTTGTGTGCGTGCTGACGGGATATGCTGCTGTCCAGACAGGAATCGTTCAGGCAGGGACGGCAGAGGGCGAGCCAGAATTTTTTACAAGTGAGGACCAAAGTCTCAGCCCGACAGAAGGAGTAGATACTCCAACAGAGGCAGAACTGAAAGAAGTGTTTACCATTAATGCAGATACACTCAGTACTTATGCCTGGGTCAATGAGGAGCAGTGTACAATGCCTGTAAAAGAAGTGGCATTGGACATCCAGGGATTAAATGCAGGACATACATACAGGACAGAGCCGGAACTTCAGGATACGATGCTGGGGGAAAAGGGTGTGCTGGTTGTACGTCCGTACAGCGGCCCTTGGAACTGGATGAGTTATGAGACGATCGAAACGATCGATCAAGTTGTGGATGCAGTTTATGAAAAATACACGCTTTCTGATGACACGCCGCTTGTCTTGTTTGGAAGAAGTATGGGTGGTATGGGCGTACTCAACTACGCTAGGTACAGTCAGCATGATGTAGCCGGAGTAGCATTGAACTGCCCGGTAACGAATCTGTCCTACCACTGTACAGAGCGCCCGGACTGCGCATCTACCATATATCGAGCATACAATTACTATGACTGCAGTGTAGAAGAGGCAGTAGCACAGCATGACCCAATGAATTTTATCGATGAACTTCCGGATGTCCCGTACTTCTTTGTGGCGGGAGAAGCGGATGAATCAGTAAATGTATCTGTACATTCGGATGTCTATGTCCCTCTTATGAAAGAGCAGGGATATGATGTGGAATATCTGCGGGTCCCGGGAATGGCTCATGTAGATCTTATAAACCATCCAGAAGCGCTTGAGATGTACTCTGATTTTATAGCAAGCTTTGCGGAGTGATAAAACTGGGGGTGTAGATTTGGAAGAATACCGCATTTCGGCAGCCAGCGCACAGAGAATTGTGGATGAGATCGGTAATCTTGTGGGACAGAATATCAATATGATGAATTCACAGGGGTACATTATTGCAAGTACGGATGTGACCAGAATTGGTATGCTCCATAAGGGCGCCGTGACGATTATCAGAGAAAAACTGCCGGAATTATATATTACCGCGGAGGAATCTACCCCCACAGAGCGTATGGGGCTAAACCTGCCGATCGAGTATAATGGAAACATTATCGGTGTAATTGGCATTACGGGAAACTATGATGAAGTCGTAGGATACGGAAAAGTAGTAAAGAAAATGACGGAGATCCTGGTTCGTGAAAATATGGAGCAGGATGACAAACAGTTTCATTCCCGCGTGTACAGCCGTTTCCTTGAGGGATGGATCCTCGAGGAGGGAGTAGTACTCAGGGGGAAAGAACTTGAAGAAAGGGGCAGAACCCTTGGCATCGATGTCAATATTCCCCGGAGAGTTATGGTAGTGAGTATTAAAAATCTGGAAAGCTATGTGAATTCGTATGAAGGGCAGAAGATGATCCGAAATGTGGAAGGGATTGTGGAGTCTTGTGCCAGACAGGAAAGCGACGCTGTTATATTAAGAAATGTGGCCAGACAGGTGATACTTCTTCCGAAATGTACGACCGAATACATGAAAAAAATAGCACAGCGGATGTACAACACTGTGAATAAGCAGTGCGGGGTGGAGCTATGCGCCGGTATTGACGGGGATGGTGATCTCAGGAATATCCATATGTTGTATATTCAGGCGGACAGAGCATGGAAAAGTGCGGTGTCTGGGGAGATACCGGTTCTTGCCTACGAAGATATCACGCTGGAAATATTTATGGGCGAGATATCGAAAGAAACAAAAGCAGAATATATCCGAAAGATTTTTGCAGAATGTGGATATGAAGAAATCTGTGACTGGATGGAGGTGCTGCGGGCTTATTTTAAGAATGAAGGATCAATCAGCGCTGCCGCGGAAATGCTGTATATGCACAAGAATACCCTGCAGTATAAATTGAAAAAGCTGGAGAAACTGACAGGATATGATGTGCGGATGCCGAGCAGAATTACGATCTATTATATGGCAATGCTCTTTTTTGAACAGGTCGGGGAGAGCTTATTGATCATGGATGATTAGGAAAGGATTAATGGGATGGACTATGAAATTTTTATTTGCGTCGGATTCATTTAAGGGCACCTTATCCTCCTCAGAAACAGGACGTTTGCTGACTGAAGCAGCGAAGAAGGTATTCCCAGACTGTGAATGCGGCTATGTAGAGGTGGCAGACGGCGGAGAAGGAACGACAGAAGCAGTTCTCTGTGCTGTGGACGGAAGAGCGGTTGAGATCAATGTATGCGGCCCGTTATGGGAGCCGGTAACCGCAGTCTATGGAATACTGGATGGGAAGAGAGCGGTTCTTGAGATGGCGCAGGCTTCTGGACTGACATTGCTTGGGGAAGCGTCGAAGGATCCGAGGAGAACAACAACCTATGGGACCGGTGAGATGATTCTCGATGCCGTCAATCGGGGATACCGTGATATATCTATTGCCATCGGCGGTTCTGCGACCAATGATGGCGGGATGGGATGTATGCGGGCACTCGGGGTCAGATTTTTCGATGAGGATGACAGAGAACTTCAGGGCCGCGGAGAAGATCTGATCCGTGTCCGCCGAATGGATCTGTCGGGATTGGATCCAAGGCTGACAGAGACGCGATTTACGATTATGTGTGATGTCAGAAATCCTCTCTGCGGAGCGGAGGGAGCAACCTATACATTCGGAAAACAGAAAGGCGGCACACCGAAGATTCTGGATGAACTTGAAGCAGGAATGCAGAACTATAGAGACCAGCTGCAGATTCAGTTCGGAATCGATATGGATACCGTACCCGGTGCCGGAGCAGCAGGCGGGCTTGGCGCCGCGTTGATGGTGTTCCTGAAAGGGCAGTTGAAGTCGGGGGTAGAAACGGTACTTGATTTGATTGGATTTGATGAGAAACTTCAGGGTGTGGACCTGGTGGTAACAGGCGAAGGAGAGACGGACTGGCAGTCAGCATTCGGAAAGGTTGTCCAGGGGGTTGGAAGCCGCTGCCGAAAATACCGTGTGCCGGTTGTTGTCCTGTCAGGCGGTATGGGAAAGGGAGCAGAACAGATCTATGATTCTGGCATAGCATCTATTATGACAACTGTCAATAAGGCGATGCCGCTTCAGGATGCTCTTGATCACGCGGAGGAGCTTTACAGAAGTGCGGCCTGGAGAATGTTCCGCCTGATCAGGACCGGGATGGAACTTAGAGGTGAAAAGGAAGCAGTGATAACGGGACGAGAAGCAAAAGAATGAAAACAGAATAGATCCTTGGGTCTTGGGCCTGCCTTTACGAAGATTTAACATAATCGGGAGTGAGGGCAGGCCTTCTGTTCTGTTATAATGAAATGGCAGTATGGAAGAAAGAAGAAGACGCGGATTTGTAAAAAATCTACAG
The DNA here is from genome assembly GCA_949283695.1 of uncultured Eubacteriales bacterium. Lineage (GTDB taxonomy): Bacteria > Bacillota > Clostridia > Lachnospirales > Lachnospiraceae > Mediterraneibacter. Next base: position 243,687 of record CASDTX010000025.1, read on the forward strand.
GTGATATGATGCAGAATGGAATCGTGAAACAGATTGTGGCCGGGTATGGGGATCTGCGCAGATCGGAGCAGAAAGCGGCGGATTATATTATGAATCATATGCGGGAGACGGAGGAACTGTCGATTGACCGTCTGGCGGCAGCGGCGGGGGTAAGCCAGCCTACGGTACTTCGGATGCTGCGGGCGCTGGGATTCTCCGGGTATAAGGACTTCAGGCGGCGGCTGGTGTCAGAGCTGGCTTTGACCGAATCGGGAGCGGAGCCGGACGGCGCGGCGGAGCCGATGTACGGCTATACGCTGCGCAGGCAGGACGCTCTGGAGGAGATCCCGGGATATATGGCGGCTACAGCATCGAAGATGATGGAGGAGACGCTGAAGAACTTCTCGGTTAAGACTTATAAAAAAGTGATCGCCGCACTCAGACAGGCGAAGATGATTGATATCTACAGTGTGGAGAATTCCGGAGTCATGGCGCAGGATCTGCTGGCAAAGCTTCTGTATCTGGGCTTCCCGTGCAGGTATTTCAGCGATTATTACTACCAGAGAATCTCAGCGGCCAATCTGACACCGGAGGATGTGGCTGTAGGAATCTCTTACTCCGGGGAGTCGAAGGATACGGTAGATGTGATAAGGACAGCCAGAAAGGCGGGAGCCACGACGGTTGTGATCACGAATTTTAAGGATTCGCTGATCAGCCGGTACGCGGATATCCTGATCTGCACCAGCCAGGAGCAGTTTATCTATGGGAATGCCATCTTCTCCCGGATGACCCAGCTTCTGATTGTGGATATGATCTATATGGGACTGATTGCATCCGATTATGAGACGTATGTGAAACGTCTGGACAAGGGGGAACGGATGGTGCGGGAGCGGGCATACTCTTCTGCAGGCGATAAGTGATAAAGAGTAGATTTTCTACATTTATACATAGGTTAAGCCTCTGTAAAGTTTACATTTCCTTTACAGAGGCTTAATTTTTCTTTGATGGAAACCGGGGATCTGGTTTCGCTATAATTGCTTCTGCAGGAACTTCAAATTCACAAACAGCAGGGCCGCCCCTCTGTGACAGCAGGGGTGTGGACGAAGAAAGAGGAGTTAAGTATTATGTTAGAGTTAAGAAACGTGAAGAAAAGCTATGACGGCACTCCCGTGCTTACGGACATCAGCCTGAATATTGAGGATGGAGAGATTGTTTCCATCTTAGGACCGTCCGGATGCGGCAAGACGACACTGTTGAATCTGATTCTTGGAATCGTGGATTCGGATGGGGGAGAGATCCTTTTTAATGGTGAAAATATCACAAAGGTACCTATGGAAAAGAGAGGGTTCAACATTGTGTTTCAGGATTATGCGCTGTTCCCGAACTTGAATGTGTATCAGAACATTACCTATGGACTGAGAAATCATCCCCAGATCTCTTCCAGAGAAGAGGTGGAGGATCTGATCCGTCTGCTTGGCCTGGAGGAGCATCTGCAGAAACGGATCGGACAGCTCTCCGGAGGACAGAAGCAGAGGGTGGCGCTTGCGAGAACGATGGTGATGAAACCGAAGATTCTTCTGCTGGATGAGCCTTTGAGCGCGCTGGACGGCGTGATCAAGGAATCGATCAAAGACAGGATCAAAACGATCGCCAGGGAATACAACCTGACGACCATCATTGTCACCCATGATCCGGAAGAGGCGCTCACCCTGTCGAACCGGGTGATGATTATCAATGAAGGGAAGATCGCACAGTTCGGGAAGCCGGAAGAGATCATCAGGAAACCGGAGAACGGGTTCGTCAAGAAGTTCATCCTGAATCAGCTTGAAATCAAAAAGAACAATATCTACACGCTGTTCGCGGGGCAGCTTGCAGAACAGGCGCAGGTCTGCTGAAGAGGTGAGCGTGATGAGTAAGAACAGAGAACTGAAATTTATTTTCGCGCTGCTTGCGGTCTTTTTCGCCGGGTTCCTGGCGGTACCTATGCTCAGCGTGCTGATCAAGTCGTTTACCGGGGACGGCAGCGCAGTATCCATGACTCATTATGTGGAGGTACTGACCGGACGCGGCTTCCTGAAAGCGCTGGGGAACAGTATTCTGATCTCCGTGAGCAGCGCGCTGATTACGACGGCGCTGGCATTCATCCTGGCCTATACAATCCATTATACGAATCTGAATGGCCGGTATAAATGGCTGATCAGCAAGGCGGCCATACTGCCGATGCTGCTCCCTACTATAACCTACGGATTCGCCATCATCTATTCCTTCGGAAAGCAGGGGCTTCTGACGCGGCTTTTCGGAAGGCAGCTCTTTGATATCTACGGATTCAACGGACTGCTGCTGGGATATGTGGTCTACACCCTTCCCATTGCGTTTACGCTGATCAACAATGCTATGGGCTATATTGACAAGCGGTTCATGATCGTGTCCAGACTGATGGGCGATTCCCCTCTGCAGACCTTCCGGATGACGATCCTCATCCCGCTGCTGGGGACACTGGCGACGGCGTTTATCCAGACCTTCTTCCTGTGCTTTACCGATTTCGGCATCCCGGCTTCTGTGGGCGGACAGTTCGAGGTGGTGGCAAGTGTACTCTATACCGAGATGCTGGGAAGTGTGCCGAACTTCGGAAACGGCGCGGTGGTGGCTCTTGTGATGATCATTCCGTCTGTGATCAGTATCACGGTACTGCACATTCTGGAGAAATATAATGTCCGCTATAATAAGATTTCTCCCATTGAGCTCAAGAAAGGCGTGAAGCGGGACGCGGTCTTTGCCGTGTTAAGCGGGGCGGTGCTTATCTGTACGCTCTGTATGTTCCTGGTGATGTTCGTGGTGCCGTTCATTGAGGAGTGGCCGTACCGCATGAGCTTTACCATGGAACATGTGCAGGCGGTGTTTGAGGACAGCCGGCTCTATGGTGTATATCTGAATTCACTGATGGTGGCTGTCCTCACGGCTCTGATCGGGACACTGCTGTCCTACGGAGGAGCGCTTGTGACAGCGCGCAGTACAGTCAGCGGGAGACTCAAGAAGGTCATCGACAGTATCGCTCTTGTGACGAACACCATCCCCGGCATGGTCATTGGTCTTGCCTATCTGTTCGTGTTTACAGGGACGCCGCTGCAGAATACCTTCCCGATTATCATTGTATGCAACATTGTGCATTTCTTCTCGACCCCGTATCTGATGATGAAGAACTCGCTCTCGAAGATGAACGCGTCCTGGGAGACGACGGCCATGCTGATGGGGGATAACTGGCTGAAGACGATCACCAGAGTGGTGACACCCAATGCGATGGCGACACTGCTGGAAGTATTCAGCTATTACTTCGTCAATGCGATGGTAACGGTGAGCGCCGTGATCTTTATCGCCGGGGCGCGGACCATGGTGATCACAACCAAGATTAAAGAACTGCAGTATTTTAATGAATTTAATGAAATCTTTGTCCTGTCGCTCCTGATTCTGTTCACGAATCTGGCGGCCAGGGCACTGTTTCAGAAACTTGCGCAGGCAAGCAGACGAAAGGAGAATGTGACAAATATGAGAAAGTTTCGAAAACTGAGTTTAAAACGAGTGGCGGCACTTACACTGGCAGGAGCAGTTACTGTGACAGGCATCGGTCTCACAGGATGCGGCGCGGGATCTTCGGATGATCAGATCATCATCTACTCCAATGCGGACGAAGAGGCCATCACGGCCATGGAGAATGCGCTGGACAGCAGCGGCTATGAAGGCCAGTATCTGTTCCAGACGTTCGGAACTTCCGAGCTGGGCGGCAAACTTCTGGCAGAGGGAACGGATATTGAAGCAGATATGGTTACCATGAGTACCTTCTATGTGGAGAGTGCGCAGGAGCAGAACGCCATGTTCCAGGATCTGACCTTTGATGTGGATACGATGGATCCGTTTGCTTCTTATTGTGCGCCGATCACTTCCCAGGAGGGGACGATCCTGGTGAACACGGAAATGATGGCAGAGAATGATCTTCCTATGCCGGCTTCTCTGAAGGATCTGGCGGACCCGGTATACAAAGGCTTTATCTCGGTGACAGATATTTCTGCGTCGTCCACGGCATGGCTTCTGGTTCAGGCACTGGTGTCTGCGTATGGGGAAGACGGGGCCAGGGAAGTGCTGACCGGCATCTATGAAAATGTGGGAGATCACCTGGAGGACTCTGGATCGGCACCGCTGAAGAAGGTGCGCGCAGGTGAGGTGGCCATCGGCTTCGGGCTGCGCCAGCAGGCAGTTGCGGACAAGGCGGATGGACTGCCCATCGACTATATCGACCCGGAAGAGGGTAATTTCAGCCTGACAGAGTCAGTGGCAGTTGTGGATAAAGGAGAGAACACCAACGAGCTGGCAATGGAGATGGCGCAGTGCATCATCGAGAACGGACGGGAAGAGCTTCAATCCTACTATCCGAACGCCCTGTATCATGGGGAGACGACTGACGCGGCAAATAAATCCGCGAATCCCCAGGTATTCCCGGAGAAACTGACCGTGGATCTTCTGAAGCAGCATCAGGCGCTCTCCGAAGAGGCAAAAGTGGCCGGACTTTAAGTGACACAGGGAGAAAGAGGACGAAGCAGAGAAAATAGAATAAAGTAGGAAAGAGAACAAAACAGGAAAGAGAACAAAACACAAAAATAGAACAAAACAGGAAAGAGGGAAACAGATGAAATCATATAAACTTCTGACACCGGGACCGCTGACAACAACGGACACGGTAAAGCGGCAGATGCTCTTTGACCACTGTACGTGGGATGACGATTATAAACAGATCACACAGGAGATCCGCAGAGGGCTTCTTGAACTGGCCCATGTGCAGCCGGAGGAGTATACGGCAGTGCTGATGCAGGGCAGCGGCAGCTTCGGCGTGGAGTCTGTGCTGACCAGTGTAGTCGGTGACGGCGACGAACTTCTGATCTGTGCCAACGGCGCGTACGGAGAGCGAATGACAGAGATCGCAAGGCACGCGGGAATGAAGTATCACGTATACAACGAACATTACAATCGAGTGCCCAACGCCCAGAAGATCGGGGAAATCCTGGATGCGGATCCTGCCATTACGCATGTGGCGATGGTCCACAGCGAGACGACTTCCGGCATTTTAAATGATATTGAGGCTGTGGGCAAAGTTGTGAAAGAGAAGGGACGCGTGTTTATCGTGGATGCCATGAGCAGTTTCGGAGGGGTGGATATCCCTGTGAAGGCGTGGGGCATTGATTTCATCATCAGCAGTGCCAATAAATGCATTCAGGGAGTTCCGGGATTCTCCTTTATCATCGCGAGAAGAGATCTTCTGGAGCAGAGTGCCGGTAAGGCAAGAAGCCTTTCACTGGATCTGTACGATCAGTGGAAGACAATGGAAATTGACGGCAAATGGCGGTTCACTTCCCCTACGCATACGGTTTTGGCTTTTGCCCAGGCTATGAGAGAACTGGCAGAAGAAGGCGGCATCGAGGCGAGAAACAAGCGCTACACCGAGAATAACCGTCTGCTGATTCAGAAGCTGGAGGAGATGGGGATCCGCCCGTACATTGACGGCACACACCAGGGACCGATTATCACCACATTTTTCTATCCGGAGCCGTGTCATTTTACATTTGCTCAGATGTATGAGTATATTAAGGACAGAGGCTACGCGATCTACCCGGGGAAGGTGACGGAGGCGGAGACGTTCCGCATCGGGAATATCGGAGAGATCTACCAGGAAGATATTGAGAAGGTATGCGCGGTGTTGAAGGAATTTCTGGAGGAGTACAATCATGAAGAAAATTAAGGCAGTCATTTTTGACTGGGCGGGAACGACAGTGGACTATGGATGCATGGCGCCGGTGCAGGCGTTTGTGGAAGTGTTTAAAGAATTCGGCATCGAGCCGACGATGGAAGAAGTGCGGGAACCCATGGGCATGCTGAAGATCGATCATATCCGCACTATGCTGAAAATGGAGAGAATCCGGAACCTGTGGACGGAAAAGTATGGGAAAGCTCCGGAGGATGAGGATGCGCAGAAACTGTATGCGATCTTCGAAGAGAAACTCTTAAAGATCCTTCCGGACTATTCAGATCCCAAGCCCGGGGTTGTGGAAGTCGTGAAGAAACTGAAGAGAAACGGATACCGAATCGGATCTACCACAGGATACAATGACAAGATGATGGAAATCGTGGTTCCGGCAGCGAAGGAGAGAGGGTATGAACCGGATGTATGGTTCAGTCCGGACGCTGTGAGCCAGAAAGGCCGGCCCTATCCGTACATGATCTTCCGCAACATGGAAGCACTTGATCTGAAGAAAGTGCGCCGCGTACTCAAAGTGGGAGATACCGTATCTGATATCAAAGAAGGAAGAAACGCCGGTGTCTGGTCCGCCGGTATTGTGGTGGGCAGCTCGGAGATGGGGCTGACATTGGAAGAGTATGAAGTGCTCTCATCCGAGGAGAAGGAGAGACGGTGTGATGAAGTGGCCCAGAAGTTCTTTGACGCAGGCGCCGATAAGGTGTTCTATACGATCGAGGATCTGGGGAACTATCTGCTCGGCTGAGGGATATACAGCGGCGCTGTTATACGGGCAGAGCGCCTGGAGAGTCACTTTACATAACGATGGCCGTATTTGCGTGGGAAATGCCAAAAACCCCGCAAATGCGGCGTTTTTTCATTTTACATAGATTTAACATAAAGCTGATTTTACATTTTACATTGCTTCTATATGATAAGTAACGTCGACGGGAGAGCGGATTGCGAACCCTGCGGCAGCAGGCGGCGAAGGGCCGCGGTACATAATAACCGGAATTGAAAAAAGGAGATTATCAGACAATGAAAATGAAAAAGTTTATCGCAGTATTATCAATCGCAAGTATGATGGCTGTTGCAGCTGCCGGATGCGGAAGCAGCGGGGACACAGCAAATGACACGAACACAGCAGAGGAAGGCAGCACAGGATCTGGGTGGGATGCAGCGAAGAAGATCACAGTCGTATCCCGTGAGGAAGGATCCGGAACAAGAGGAGCGTTCACAGAGCTGTTCGGTGTTGTAGACGAGGACGACAACGATATGACCACACTTGACGCTCAGATTACAAACAACACATCTGTTATGATGACCACTGTATCTGAGAATGAATACGCAATCGGCTATATCTCTCTCGGATCAATGGACGAATCTCTGGTAAAGGCTGTGAAGATCGACGGAGCTGAGGCGACAGCAGAGAATATCGAGAACGGATCCTATACCGTATCCAGACCGTTCAACGTAGCAGTGAAGAAAGACCTGGACAATGAAGTGGCGAAGGACTTCATGAGCTTCATCATGAGTACAGAGGGCCAGGAAGTGGTTGCAGAAGAGGGATTTATCCCGGTTGCGAACGTGACAGCATATTCTGGAAGTGCTCCGGCAGGAAACTGTGTAGTAGGCGGGTCTTCTTCTGTATCTCCGCTGATGGAGAAGCTGGTAGAGGCATACAAGACTGTGAATCCGGATGCAAAGATCGAACTTCAGACATCAGATTCTACCACAGGTATGACCTCCGCGATCGAGGGAAGCTATGACATCGGAATGGCATCCAGAGAGCTGAAAGACGAAGAGGCAGCAGAGCTTGACGGCACTGTAATCGCTACAGACGGCATCGCAGTGATCGTGAACAAGAACAACCCGACAGATGATCTGTCCGTAGATCAGGTGAAGTCCATCTACTTCGGTGATGTGACAACATGGGATGCAATCTAATCCGGTCCGCTGTGATGGAGAATCTGATACAGAAGAATCTTGAAGCAAAAGACTTTCCGCTTTGAATATATGAGCCGGGCAGATATATGGCATGTCTTCCCGGCTCATTAGGAGGAAAAAATGAAATCAAAAGCATGGACTGAAAAATTCATGCAGGGAGTATTTTTCGTTGCCGCATGTGCATCTGTGCTGGCGGTGGCACTCATCTGCATCTTCCTGTTTGCAAATGGCATCCCTGCGATGAGAGAGATTGGGTTTATAAAATTTATTACAGGCCAGATCTGGCGTCCCGGCAGTGAGCAGTTCGGGATCCTGCCGATGATCGTCGGAAGCCTGTACGTGACTGCGGGAGCGATTGTCTTCGGAGTTCCCATCGGGATTCTGACGTCGGTATTTATGGCAATGTACTGTCCCAGACAGATCTATAAGCCGCTGAAAGCGGCGACGGAACTTCTGGCCGGGATTCCCTCGGTTATCTACGGTTTCTTCGGCCTGGTGGTCGTTGTGCCGGTGATCCGCAGCCTCGGAGAAGCGCTGTATGATGCCAACATCGTGGAGACGTCAGGAGACGGAAACAGTATTCTGACTGCTTCTGTCATCCTGGGGATGATGATCCTGCCGACCATCATCGGAACGACAGAGAGCGCCATGCGGGCGGTTCCGTCTCATTATTATGAAGGCTCGCTTGCGCTTGGAGCGACGAAAGAGAGAAGCATTTTCCGTGTGATTATCCCGGCCGCGAAATCAGGTGTGATTGCCGGGATTGTACTGGGAATCGGCCGTGCGGTGGGCGAGACCATGGCAGTGATTATGATCGTCGGAAACCAGGCACGTTTAACATCCAGTATCCTGGAAGGAATCCGGACGCTGACCGGAAATATCGTCATAGAGATGGGATATGCAACGGGCCTGCACCGGGAAGCGCTGATCGCGACAGGCGTAGTGCTCTTCGTATTCATCCTGATTATCAATTTAAGCGTGGCACTGTTAAAGAGGGGGGCAGATCATGAGTAATAAGACGACAATCGGAGATAAGCTCAGGACTTATCTGAAGCATCCGGGTTCATTTATCATCATGCTGCTCGTGATGCTGGCGACCATTATCACCTTTGCCGTGCTGATCTTCCTGATCGCTTATATCCTCATCAACGGCGTGCCGCATCTGAAGCCGTCTCTGTTCTCACTGGAATATACGTCTGAGAACGCCTCTGTGGTGCCGGCTCTGGTGAATACGGTGATTATGACATTATTATCCCTGCTGATTGCGGTTCCCTTCGGAATCTTCTCTGCAATCTTCCTTGTGGAGTATGCAGGAAGAGGAAATAAATTCGTGGAGGTGATCCGTCTGACGACAGAAACACTTTCCGGGATCCCGTCCATTGTGTACGGTCTGTTCGGAATGCTGTTCTTCGTCAATACTCTGGGATGGGGCTTCTCCCTTCTGGCCGGAGCTTTCACGATGGCGATCATGATCCTTCCGCTGATCATGAGAACGACAGAAGAAGCGCTGAAATCCGTTCCGGATTCTTACCGGGAAGGAAGCTTCGGACTGGGCGCCGGCAAGCTGCGTACCGTGTTCCGCATCGTGCTTCCGTCCGCCATCCCCGGTGTGCTGGCAGGCGTGATCCTGGCCATCGGACGTATCGTGGGAGAGACGGCGGCTCTGATGTATACCTCAGGAACTGTGGCACAGATCCCGGACAGCATTATGGGATCCGGGCGTACACTGGCGCTTCATATGTACAATCTGTCCAGTGAAGGACTTTATATGGATCAGGCTTATGCGACGGCGGTTATCCTGCTGCTGCTTGTGGTGGGGATCAATACGCTGTCAAGCGTGATCGCGAGAAAACTGACAAAAGCATAAGAAAAAGTGTGAAAGGGAAAAGAAATGTCTAAGATTAGTATTAAGAATCTGGATTTATATTACGGCGACTTCAAAGCCCTCAAGAATGTGAATCTGGAAATCGAATCCAATAAGATCACAGCATTTATCGGACCCTCCGGATGCGGAAAATCAACACTTCTGAAATCCATCAACCGTATGAACGATCTGGTGGAGGGGTGCCGTATTGACGGAGAGATCCTTCTGGACGGACAGAATATCTTCAAGGGAATGGACGTAAATATGTTAAGGAAACGTGTGGGAATGGTGTTCCAGAAACCGAATCCGTTTCCCATGAGCATCTATGACAATATCGCATTCGGGCCCAGAACCCACGGCATTCACTCGAAGGCAAAGCTGGATGACATTGTGGAGAAGTCTCTGCGAAACGCAGCGATCTGGGATGAGTGCAAAGACCGTCTGAAAACAAGCGCCCTCGGCATGTCCGGCGGACAGCAGCAGAGACTGTGCATCGCCAGAGCACTGGCCGTAGAGCCGGAAGTGCTTCTCATGGATGAGCCTACGTCCGCGCTGGACCCGATTTCTACATCTAAGATCGAAGATCTTGCGATGGAGCTGAAAAAAGACTATACTATCGTTATGGTAACGCACAACATGCAGCAGGCTGTCCGTGTGTCAGACAATACCGCATTCTTCCTTCTTGGAGAAGTCGTAGAGTACAACGATACAGAGAAATTATTCTCAATACCGTCCGATAAGAGAACAGAAGATTATATCACAGGGAGGTTTGGTTAAATTATGCGTAATAGATTTGATCAGCAGCTTCATCGTCTGGATGAGCAGCTTACACACATGGGAGAACTCTGTGAGACAGCGATTGCCAAAGTGACGCAGGCGCTGAAAGACGGGAGCATCGATCAGGCGAAGATCGTGATCGCTGAAGACGAGGAGATCGACCAGATCGAGAAAGACATCGAGAGACTGTGTCTGAAGCTTCTGCTTCAGCAGCAGCCGGTGGCGAAGGATTTAAGAAGAATTTCCGCGGCGCTTAAGATGATTACCGACATGGAGCGCATCGGCGATCAGACATCAGATATCGCCGAGATCATCATTTCTTCGAAGAAATGGGCGGCGACTGCCGAGAATATCCGGGTGATCGGAACCATGGCCTCAGAGGTCAGCAAAATGGTGAGAAACAGTGTCACTGCTTACGTGAATAAGGATCTGGAGCTTGCGCGGGATGTCATGAAGGCAGACGATGAAGTGGATCTGTATTTTGATGAAGTGAAAGATGAAATGATCAGCTTCATTAAAGAAGAGAAGGGCGAGAACGGCAAGGCGATCTTTGATCTGATCATGGTAACGAAATACCTGGAACGGATCGGAGACCATGCGACGAACATTGCAGAGTGGGTTGAATTCTCAATCACAGGCGTGCACAAAGACAGTGCGATCATACACGAAAGTTAAAACAGGTAAAGGAGAACTGCGAAATGATATATTGCGTGGAAGATGATGACAACATCCGGGAACTTGTAATATATACACTGGAAACGACCGGGCTCAGGGCCAGAGGGTTTGCAGACGGTTCTGCTTTTATGGAGGCTCTGGCGTTTGATACGCCGGAGCTCATTTTGCTTGATATTATGCTGCCGGGCGACGACGGACTGGAGCTTCTGAAGAAACTGAAAGCCTCTTCCAAGACGAAAAATATTCCGGTGATCATGGTGACGGCCAAAGGTTCAGAATATGACAAAGTTGTGGGGCTGGATTCCGGAGCGGATGATTATGTTACCAAGCCTTTCGGCATGATGGAGCTTGTCTCCAGAGTGAAGGCAGTCCTGCGCCGCAGCGGCAAGACGGAGGACCGGACCGATATCGAGACGTCCGGCGTCCATGTGGATGTGAAGAAGCATGAGGTGACCGTCAATGGCAAAGAGATCTCTCTGACGCTCAAAGAGTTTGAGCTTCTGGAGAAGCTGATGCGCAATCAGGGAATCGTGCTGACCAGAGACCAGCTGCTGACGGAGATCTGGGGATACGATTTCGACGGAGAGACGCGGACGGTGGATGTGCATATCCGGACCCTGCGGCAGAAGCTGGGCGAGAAGGGGGAGATCATCCAGACCGTGCGCGGTGTGGGTTACCGCGTCGGAGGAGCGGCATAGAGCCGTATCCAGAGCGCATTGCCCCTTGTATACCGACGCGATAGAAGGAAGAAAGGAACAGGCGCCGGCAGAGGATCATAATGCCGGCGGATCTGACAGAATCAATGGAAGAGAAAACTCAGAATCACAAGAAAAGAAATCCCAAAAGCATGATGCGGAAAATACAGAAGAGCATGATGGTCATTCTTGCGGTGACCTTCGTGCTTTTCTACGTTATTTTATCCGTAATACTTTATAATCATAATCTGTCGCTTCTGCAGAGTGAACTGCAGCAGGAGGCAAAATACATCTGCGCCGCGATCAATGTCTCCGGGGCACAATATCTGGAGGAGATGGATGAGGCGGCGGCTCAGACAAGAGTCACGCAGATCGACGAAGAAGGGAATGTCCTCTATGATTCCCGGCGGGACGGAAGCAGCCTGGAGAATCACGGGGGGAGAAAGGAAGTTAAGGAAGCGCTGGCCCGGGGAGAAGGGGAAGATATGCGGCGCTCGGCAACTGTGCAGACGGATATGTACTACTATGCGCTGCTGCTGAACGACGGCACGGTGCTCCGGGTCTCCCGGGCGGCAGACAGCCTGGTCAGCACAGCCCTTCAAGTAGTACCGGTGATCGGAGCGCTGGGCGTGCTGATGCTGATCCTGGCCCTGCTTCTGGCCAGATGGCAGACCGGCCGGCTGATCCAGCCGATCAATGAACTGGATCTGGAACATCCTCTGGACAACGAGGTTTACACAGAGCTTACCCCTCTGCTTCAGGCCATGGACCGCCAGAACAGAGAGAAAGAAGCGGTCTCAAATATGCGGAAAGAATTCTCCGCCAATGTATCTCATGAGCTGAAGACTCCGCTGACCTCGATTTCCGGCTACGCGGAGATCATGAAGAACGGGATGGTCCGGCCGGCGGATGTTCCGCTCTTCTCTGAGCGGATTTATAAGGAGGCAAGACGCCTGATTACCCTGGTTGAAGATATCATCAAGCTGTCCAGGCTGGATGAAGAGTCCGTGGAGCTGGAGAAAGAAGAGGTAGATCTCTATGGCCTGACCAGGGAGATCATCAGCCGTCTGGCGCCTCAGGCCGGGCAGAAAAATGTCCGCATGGAACTGAGCGGGGAACCTGTGAAATATTGCGGGATCCGGCAGATCCTGGATGAGATGATCTATAATGTATGTGAAAACGCGATCAAGTACAACAACGAAGGCGGCCGGGTGACGATCTGGGCCGGGAACACGCTGGATGGACCGAAGGTTACGGTCTCGGACACCGGGATCGGAATCCCGGACGAACACCAGGAACGGATCTTCGAGCGCTTCTACCGGGTGGATAAGAGCCACTCCAAAGAACGAGGCGGCACCGGACTGGGACTCTCGATCGTGAAGCACGGTGCGCTGCTGCACGGGGCCAGGATCAGCGTGGACAGTAAGCCGGGACGGGGAACCCGGATCGAGATGCAGTTCATGAGCAAAGAAGCGGCGCAGCCGCAATGAGCACGTCAGTGCGGCTTTGCGAATGGCGCGGTCTGAACTGATACCCTGATGGATTCCTCTTGCCAGATGAGTACTGCTGTGCTATTATGCATATAACACTTTCGGAAAGGAGTGTCATGATGCTGATAGAAGTTGATTTTGACAGTGACGAGGCGATTTATATTCAGTTGTGCAATCAGATCATTATGGGGATTGCCACGTCTGTGATCCGGGAAGGGGATTCGCTTCCGTCAGTGCGCCAGCTGGCGGAAGTGATCGGTGTGAATATGCATACTGTGAATAAAGCCTACGGCGTTCTGAAGCGGGAAGGATACATCAGTCTGGACAAGAGGCGCGGGGCTGTGATCGCCATCGATATCGATAAACTCGAACAGTTAGAAGAGATGAGGCGGGAGCTTCGGATTGTGCTTGCAAGAGGATGCTGTAAGAATATTTCACGCCAGGAGGTGCATGACCTGGTGGATGAGATCCTGGATGATTACAGTTCCTGTATGAAACGGGAGGAATAGCAGCGCGGCAGGCAGACAGGATCAGTGAAGAGATAACAGGAGGACAGTATGCAGATATCATATACAGAGCAGGCAGAGAATGCCATAAAATATGCGGCCAAGAAAGCCCGGGAGATGAACCATCCGTATATCGGAACGGAGCATCTTCTCCTGGGGCTTCGGGAGGAGATCTCCGGGGTGGCAGGACAGATCCTTGCCCAGAACGGGGTGGAGGAGGAGAAGGTACTCCGCCTCATGGATGAACTGGTGGCTCCGCGGGAGGAGTCCTTCGCCGGGAAGAAGCCGGAGGAGAGCCCCCGGTTTCGGTATATTCTGGAGAACAGCGGCAAGGAGGCGCGCAGACTGCGCATGCCGAAGACAGGAACGGAACATCTTCTTCTTTCGATCATTCGGGATACGGACTGTGTGGCAGCCCGTATTTTAATTACCCTGAATATCAACCTGCAGAAGATTTTCCAGGATATTATGAATGCGGTCGGCGTGGACACGAAGGAGTATCAGGATCTGATTCAGGAAGATTCCCGGGGAACCGGAACGATGATGGAACAGTTCTGTACGGATATGACGGCCAGGGCAGAAGAGGGCAAGCTGGATCCGGTGGTCGGAAGAGAGAATGAGATGTACCGGCTGATGCAGATCTTAAGCCGGAGGACAAAGAATAATCCCTGCCTGGTGGGAGAGCCGGGCGTAGGGAAAACCGCGGTGGTGGAAGGACTGGCACAGAGGATTGCCGCGGGGATGGTGCCGGAGAAGATGAAAGGCAGACGGATCTATACGCTGGACCTGCCGGGGCTGATCGCGGGTTCTAAGTACCGGGGGGAGTTTGAGGAACGGATGAAAGGGCTGATCTCAGAAGTGAAGGCCAGCGGGAATGTGATCCTGTTTCTGGATGAGATCCATACCATGATCGGCGCAGGCGGCGCGGAAGGGGCCATCGACGCGTCCAGTATCCTGAAGCCGTCCCTTGCCCGGGGAGAACTGCAGCTGATCGGTGCTACAACCATTACAGAATACCGCAAATATATCGAGAAGGACGCGGCGCTGGAACGGCGTTTCCAGCCGGTATCCGTGGAGGAGCCCACGAAAGAGCAGTGTCTGGAGATTCTGAGCGGGCTGCAGGAGAAATACGAGACTCATCACAAAGTACAGATCGAGAAGAAGGCGCTGGAGGCGGCTGTGCAGATGTCTCAGCGTTATATCACAGACCGCAATCTTCCTGATAAGGCCATCGACGTGCTCGATGAGGCGTGCTCCAAAGTAAGCCTGAAAGGCTATCAGGTACCGGAGAATCTGACGGTGCTGGATACCATGGTCAGGGAACTGACGGCGCAGAAGGAAGAGAGCATCCGAAGGGGAGATTTCGCGGAGGCGTCCCTCATTCAGAAAGAGCAGGAAGCGGCGCAGGCGAAACTTCAGGCAGTGAAGAAGCGCTTTGAGAAGAAATGCGCTTCTATGAATCCGTCGGTGACAGAGGACGACATTGCAGAAGTGGTATCTGTGTGGGCGAAAGTTCCGGTGCAGAAACTGGCAGAGAGTGATACTGAGCGGTTAAAGAAGCTGGAAGCAGTGCTTCATAAGCGGGTGATCGGCCAGGAAGAAGCAGTCAGCGCGGTAGCCCGGGCGGTGAAGCGGGGGCGTGTGGGGCTGAAAGATCCCAGGCGTCCGATCGGTTCCTTCCTGTTCCTGGGGCCCACCGGCGTGGGGAAGACGGAACTTTCCAAGGCGCTGGCAGAAGCGCTGTTCGGCAGTGAAGAGTCTATGATCCGGGTGGATATGTCCGAGTATATGGAGAAGCATTCTGTGGCGAAGATGATCGGCTCGCCTCCGGGATATGTGGGACATGAGGAGGGCGGCCAGCTCAGTGATCAGGTGCGGACCCATCCCTATTCGGTGGTTCTCTTTGACGAGATCGAGAAGGCCCATCCGGATGTGTTCAATATCCTCCTGCAGGTACTGGATGACGGGCATATTACGGATTCCCAGGGAAGGAAAGTTGACTTCTCGAATACCGTTATTATCATGACATCCAACGCAGGGGCCAAGGCGATTGTGGAGCCGAAGAAGCTGGGATTTGCCGCCAAGGAGGACCCGGCAGGAGACTATAAGCGGATGAAGCAGAACGTGATGGATGAGGTGAAGCTGATCTTCCGTCCGGAGTTTTTGAACCGAATCGACGAGATCATTGTATTCCATGCTCTTGAGAAGAGCCATATGAAGAAAATTGTATCCCTGATGTGCCGCGAGTTCGCGGCACGTCTGGAAGCCCAGCTGGATATTCATCTGAACCTTCGGGAGTCGGCGAAGAACCTGATCGCCGAGAAGGGAACAGATGCCAAATACGGGGCAAGGCCGCTGCGCAGAGCCCTGCAGACAGAACTGGAGGATAAACTGGCAGAGGCGGTGTTAAACGGCGAAGTGAAACCGGGAGACCATGTGGAAGCAGGCGCATCCAAAAACGGGATCCGTTTCTATATTAAAGAAGCTGGAACTTGTTCTTGATTGACCGGATTGCCTCTTGTACAAGGGGCAGCACGCCTCGCAGGCCTCTTTCAGGCAGATGCAGGGGGAGAGTTCACGTAACAGAGTTCAGGTATCAGTTCAGCCCGCGCCATTCGCAAAGCCGCACGGACGTGCTCATTGCGGCTGCGCAGATTCTTTGCTCATGAACTGGCGCTCAGCACATCTGCCTATCAGCCGCCGGATTCTTATGCAAGCATAAATCCGTCTTCTGACGCAGATGGCTGAACTGATACGAGTTCATAAAGGTTTCGAAACGATGTACTAGAAAAAGACCGGGTTTTATATTATAATATCCCTAGCAGAAAATCACGGCTTCCGGCGGCAGGAAGAGAGCGCCGAAGGAAGCCGGATTCTGAAATACTTAGGAGGAAGAGGAAAGATGGCAGCAGTGAAGGAATTATTGCGCGCAGAGCAGGATGGCACTCTCAGTTTCGGAGACTATACACTCGCGTCTAAGACTAAGAAAGACAACTACGAGTTTGAGGGTGATATCTATAAGGTGAAGACATTTGCCGAGATTACCAAACTTGAGAAGAACGGGATGTTCGTATATGAATCTGTCCCGGGAAGCGCAGTGGAGAACTTCAGAGAGACAGACAGAGAGGTTGCATTTGACGTTTCGGCACCGGGAGATGTACAGTTCACTCTTGAACTAGAACCGGAGAGTGAATACGAGGTATTTATCGGCGGGGTTTCAGCCGGAAGGATGGGAACGAATCTGAGCGGGAAGCTCAGTGTCAGCGTGGAACTTGGAGCAGAGCAGAGTGCACAGATCAGGGTTGTCAAGTGCTGATGAGATAGAGCAGACAGGAATGCGGATGCGGGGTGGATGAGATGTCCACCCTGTTTTTGCGCAATACGCCCGGCATGGCGGTGTGCGGATTGGCGGGGGAAGACGCCTGAGCGGCTCCGGAACAGAGGAACATTGACCGGAGGGAAAGGACAAAGTATGGCAAAAGGGAAGAAAAGCGTGTTTTTCTGCCAGAACTGCGGACACGAGGAGAGCAAATGGCTCGGACAGTGTCCCATGTGCGGAGAGTGGAATACATTTGTAGAAGAGAAGATCGATAAAGGTGTCACCAGAGGAACGACTGCGGCGGCGCGGGAGATCCGGGCATCTGTGAGACAGGCAGAGATTGTCCCTCTCAATGAAGTGTCTGCGGACGACGACACAAGGATACAGACAGGGATCTGCGAGCTGGACCGGGTGCTGGGAGGCGGGATTGTTCCCGGCTCTCTGGTACTGGTGGGCGGAGACCCGGGCATCGGCAAATCTACGCTTCTGCTCCAGGTGTGCCAGAGGCTGGCAGGGGATAAGAAGGTATTGTATATATCCGGGGAGGAATCACAGGCGCAGATCAAGCTGCGGGCAAACAGGATGGGGTCATTTGCCTCCGGGCTGTACCTGTTGTGTGAGACCAACCTGGAGATCATCCGCGGGGTGATCGAAAAGGAACGCCCGGAACTGGCAGTCATCGACTCCATCCAGACGATGTACAGCGAAGAAGTGTCGTCGGCGCCCGGAAGCGTGTCGCAGGTCCGGGAGTCGACGAATATCTTCATGCAGCTGGCCAAAGGTCTGTGCATCCCCATCTTTATTGTGGGACATGTGACGAAGGAAGGAACCGTGGCCGGCCCGAGAGTGCTGGAACATATGGTGGATACGGTATTGTATTTTGAAGGAGACCGGCACGCATCCTACAGGATCCTGCGGGCAGTGAAGAACCGGTTCGGTTCCACCAACGAGATCGGAGTGTTCGAGATGCGGCAGACCGGGCTGGAAGAAGTCGAAAACCCGTCAGAATATATGCTGAGCGGGCGTCCGGAACAGGCTTCCGGGTCTGTGGTAGCCTGCTCCATGGAAGGAACACGGCCGATCCTGATCGAGATCCAGGCACTGGTCTGCCATAGCAATTTCGGTATGCCCCGGCGGACAGCGGCAGGAACGGACTACAACAGAGTGAACCTGCTCATGGCTGTGCTGGAGAAACGGCTGGGCATGGCACTGGGGAATTCAGACGCGTATGTGAATATAGCCGGGGGGATCAAAATGAACGAGCCGGCGATCGATCTTGCCATCGTGATGGCACTGGTATCCAGTTACCGGAACCGCCCGGTAGACGAGAAAACCATCGTATTCGGCGAGGTGGGACTCAGCGGTGACGTGCGCGCAGTCAATATGCCGGAACAGCGGGTGGCAGAGGCGAAGAAACTGGGGTTCGAGACATGTATCCTGCCGGAAGTATGTCTGAAGATGGTAAAAGAGATGAAAGGAATCCGGCTGGTCGGGGTGAAGACAATCGGAGATGCAGTTAATACAATTTGAAATATTCTGAAAACGGTGCTCAAAGGTGCCTGTCACTTCTGCAAAGGTGCCTGGCACCTTTGCAGAAGTGACAGGCACCTTTGAAAGGAGAAGTTATGATACCTTATACGAAAACAGCGAAATATTACGAAACGGACCAAATGGGAGTGATCCATCATTCCAACTATATCCGCTGGATGGAGGAGGCGCGGGTTGATATTCTCAATCAGCTTGGCTATCCTTACCGCAGATTTGAGGAGATGGGCTATATCAGTCCGGTGCTGCACGCGGAGTGTGAATATAAGAAGAGTGTGAAATTTGATGACGAGGTGAAAATCGTTGTCAGTCTTCAGGAGTTTGGCCGGGTGAAGTTTACGCTCCGGTATGATATCTACAATGTATCGGAAGGCGGTGTCCTGAGTGCGTACGGGACAACGACCCATTGTTTCCTGAAGAAGGACGGCCGTCCGGTTCTGATGGACAAGGAGATGAAGGAGTTCACTGAGACGATGAAGCAGCTTCTGTAGGGTATCAGTTCAGCCATCTGCGTCAGAAGACGGATTTATGCTTGCATAAGAATCCGGCGGTTGACAGGCTGAACTGATACTCTGTAGGGGACATGCAGTGAAACTGCAACTTGTTTTCTGCTTTTCCCTGGTATAAAATGGCAGAAGATCATGCTGTGGGAGTTGAGCTGATCGAAAAATATAAGAAGGCAGGAACAGGTTATGTCGGATTACTATTTTTTCTCCCAGATGGTGAGCATTATGGGGGCGCCTCTGCACGTTTATGATATGGACGGAAAGCTGCTGGACAGGATCGGCGGCGATGAAAAGGAGTGGTGGCTGTGGCTTGGCTATGACAGGGAGAAGGCGGCGGATATTCTTTCACAGCGCAAAGATTATCCGGCTATTTACACCGGAGAAGATGGATGCGCAGCAGCCATTCTTTATGATGAAAGGAGAGAGCGGATACTCGCGGCGGGACCGGTGACGCTGGCCCCATCGACAGACAGGGTGACAGAAAGCGGCGGGAAAAGGAGAGACGGAGCAGGATGGAGGCGCTATTACGGCAGGGAGGCAATGCCGGTTTGGTGTTCTCTGGACGTGTTTGCCTCTGGCTGCCTTCTTCTGTACTGGAAGCTTACGGGCAGGGAGATGTCTGTATATGAACTGTGGGAGCATAACAAAGAGGATTATGAGAAAATATGTCAGATTCGGAAAAGGATTTCCGAAGATATGTTTTTCCGTCAGGAGAATTACGGCAAGCATAATCCCAGCGAGCAGGAGCTTCGGGAGCTGGAAAGTATAGAGAACGGGGATCAGGAGGGGCTGAAAGAAAGCATCTCTGAGACATATGAGGGAACCATCGGCATCCTTGCCAAGGATCCTCTCAGACATTATAAGAATGTGGCTATCGGCAATATTACGCTCGCCTCCCGCGCGGCGATCAGAGGCGGCATGAGTGCTGAGAGCTCTTTTTCTATGGCAGACAGCATGATTCAGCAGGTGGAGGAGATCAAGAACATACCCGAAGTGGAGATGTTTAAGAGAGAATGCCAGTTTATGTATGCGGCGGCAGTGAATGAAGAGAAAAGCAGGCGGGGAGGGGAATATTCTTCCGAGAAGAACCCGCTGGTCGGCAAGGTGAAAGACTACATATTCAGTCATCTGCACAGCAGAATCAAGGTGTCGGATATTGCGGAAAGTCTTCAGGTGAATCCGAATTATCTTTCTCATGTATTCAGCATGAGTGAAAAAACATCGATCAAGAAATATATCCTGCAGGAAAAGATCCGGCGAAGCCAGAATCTGCTGAAATATTCGGATTACCGCATCCAGGAAATCGGATTTTATCTCGGATTCAGCTCTCAGAGCCACTTTACCCGGATCTTCCAGGAGATTACAGGCATGAAGCCCAATGAATATCGAAAAAAGTACGGCAATCAGGAAAATTGGAAATAAATGTAAGGAAAATGCAAAACAGCTGAGAAACTTGATATATCTTAGCTGTTTTTTTTAATATAATTTTTATTTAGTACAGGTATCCTCCCAGGGCTAAATAAGGGGGGAAACAGCCGGGAAATATGACCGGCGGTCATGTACAGAATAAAAAAGGAGGGAAGAAGATGAAAGCAACTAAAAAATGGGTTGCAGCAGCAGCGGCGGCAGCGCTTACTCTGACATCACTGCCGGCAGGTCCGGTGACGGTCCAGGCGGCGGGAAGTGTGGATCAGACGGTCAAGCTTCAGCCATGGAACGCGTCCACATTTAACGACACGAACGGTGACGGACTTGGCGAGTTCGAAGGCTGGGGTACTTCACTGTGCTGGTGGGCGAATCGAATCGGCTACAGTGAGCAGCTGACAGCGCAGGCAGCGGAACTGTTCTTCAGCGATGCAGGACTGGACATGAACATCGGACGCTACAATGTAGGCGGCGGCGATGCGACCGGTGAGATCGAGGAAGTTCCGGTGAATGAGAACGCGCAGTTCTATGATCTGGAGACAGAAGGGCGCACGCCCGAGTATGCCGGAACGAGTATGGAAGTGGGCGACATCACTGCGATGCAGAGTGTACAGTATTCTGCTTCCGATGCGGACTTCGGCATCACAAAAGGCACCAATGTAGGGACTTTCAAAGCAATCGGCTGGATCAACGAGCTCGGCAGCGAGCCGGGATCCGGAGATAACCTGCACTACACAGTCAGTGCAGAGGAAGCAGGAACCTACACAGTCAAACTGCTCCTCACACTGACGGGATCCAATAAGAGAAACGTCGGGATCCGTGTGAACGGAACAGACGATTATGTTGTAGATGCGGATACGATTAATGCGAATACAATCGCGTCCGGAAATAACAACATGCTCTTCGTGGCAACGATCAGTGATGTGGCTCTGAACGCCGGAGAAAATACCGTTGACATCGGCGGAGTCGGCGACTGGACACTGGATTTCGTGAAGATGGCAGTGATCAAATCCGGTGAAGAAGGCGTGCTTTCGGCAGAGGATGAGTTCACGCATGCAGAGCATATCATCCGTTCGGATTCCGGAGTTCCGGGATATGCCACAGACGTGACGAAGATCGACACCACTCAGCACCCGATCGAGTGGTATGAAGAGAACTTTGTAAGAGCGGACGAAGAATGCGGCTACGCATGGAACTATGACTGGGATGCAGACGCGAATCAGATGAACATCCTCAAAGCAGCGGCTGCAGCCAGCGGAGAAGACTTTATCGCAGAAGCATTCTCCAATTCACCGCCGTATTTCATGACAGTCAGCGGATGCAGTTCAGGAAATACGAACTCTAACGCTGACAACTTAAGAGCAGATTCGGTCAACGCATTTGCAGCTTATATGGCAGATGTCATCGAGCACTGGAATAATGAAGGTGTGATTACATTCCAGAGCACCACAGCGATGAATGAGCCGTACACCAACTATTGGGGCGCTTACAGCAACAAGCAGGAGGGCTGCCACTTTGACCAGGGCGAATCTCAGTCGAGGATCATTGAGGCTCTCAATGCGGAACTGGAAAGCAAAGGGATCAACATCATCATCTCAGGAACAGATGAGACAAGCATTGATACCCAGATTACTTCCTATAATGCCCTGTCTGACGAGGCAAAACAGATTGTAGAGCGTATTGACACGCATACATACAGCGGTTCCAACCGTGAAGGTCTGAAGAGCCTGGCAGAGAGCGAAGGCAAGAATCTGTGGATGTCAGAGGTTGACGGAGCTTACACAGGAGGAACGAATTCAGGCGAGATGTCAGCAGCACTGGGACTTGCCCAGAGAATGATGACAGACGTCAACGGTCTCGGGTCTTCTGCATGGATCCTCTGGAATGCCATCGACATGCATGCGGACGGCAGTGAATATGGACAGTCCTGGGTAAACAAAGGAAGCGCAAACGATTTCCTCAATATGGAAGATCTGGAAGCGGCATGGAAGTCCAAGAGCTCGAATGGCTACTGGGGACTTGCGGCAGCGGATCATAATAATGAAGAGATCGTGCTTACCATGAAGTATTACGGCTACGGCCAGTTCTCAAGATACATCCGCCCGGGCTACACCATCATCGGTTCAAACAGAGGAAGTACACTCTGCGCATATGATCCGGAAGGCCAGAAGGCAGTGATCGTAGCTATGAATACATCAGATTCCGATAAGACATGGAAATTCGACCTGTCCGGTTTTGAGACCATGGGATCTGACATTACAGCGATCCGTACAAGCGGTTCTATGGAAGACGGCGAGAAGTGGGCTGACGTGTCAGCATCTGATGATATCGCGGCAGATACAGAGAACAGAGCCTTTACCGCCACAATGAAAGCAAACTCCATCACAACATATATTGTTGAGGGAGTGAGCGGAATCCTTCCGGAAACGACAGTGGATACACCGATTGTCAGCAAGATCGATGTAGACGCTTCCCAGGTAACAGGGGGCAAGGTGTGGAATAACGGAACAGTTAACACACCGCAGACCGTAGTAGACGGAAATTACAGCACCTTCTATGACGGTGTTGATGATGACAATGACGTGCCCGGACATGTAATCATTGATCTGGGTGAGCCAAAAGAGATTGCGGCATTCAGCTATGCGCCGAGAAGCGGATTCGCGGGACGTATGGTAGAAGGCGTGATTTACGGCTCGAATGACGGAAGCGACTGGACGCCGATCTACACCATCGACAGCGCACCGGCTGAAGGCAAAGATACCATGGTATACTATGGTGATTTCAACGATGGAAAACCAGTGACGTACCAGTACATCAAGTACCAGCGCGAATCGGAATGCAACCTGTCCGAGTTCGGCGTCTGGGAGATGGCTTCATCGGTCGAGAGCCAGAAAACAGTTACAGCAGTGACGCTTGACGGTTCAGAGCCGAAGCTTCCGGATACCGTTGAGGTAACCCTTTCCAATGGAGAGTCGAAAGAGATCGCTGTCAGCTGGGATCTGGATGGGATCGACGTCAGCTGGGATGAGATGGACCTGTACGACTATGTGGCTGTGACAGGTACTTCCTCAGAAGCGAACGGCACTCTGGAGGCCTATATCCTCTGCGCACCGGACAATCTGGAATATCTCATCGACTGTATGTCGGGCGATACTCCGGTTTCAAGAGACAACGAGTATCAGTCGGATGTCTGGGCAGCGGCGTCAGCACTTGACAGCCTCCTGAACAAGGATTCTTCTGATCAGGCAAAGACGGAAGACAATACCTGGGGATTGACCACAGATCCGAGCGGCCTGAATACATGGGCATATGACCAGGGAAGCACAACGCCTCTGTACTCCTATGGATACTGGGCAGGCAAAGATGTTTCCATCACCTATGACCTGACACTTCCGGCAGGACAGCATACGATCATGCTGGGATGCTATGATTTCTGGAGCGGCCGTACCATGGATGTCTATTATTCCGTGAACGGCGGCGAGAAGGAACTGCTGTGTGAACTTACATCGAACCATGACACAGGAAGTTCCGCAGAAGGAACCATCACACTGGAAGAGGAAGCAGTCGTAACCCTCTCTGTAGAGAACGGCGGAGACGGCGATCCGGTACTCGGATGGATCTCAGTCAATGAGACAAAAGAGCCTGAGCCGGCAGATGTACAGGCGGCAGCTCACTATGATATGTCTCATGAAGGCGCGGTGCTGAAGGATATCTCCGGAAACGGCAATGATGCGGCACTGTATGATACAGCAGACGCAGACTTCGCAGTATATGGAGAGGAAGAAGTTCTTCAGTTTAATAATAAGCAGTATGCGACGATTCCGGCAGGCGTTATCGACGACGCGGCTTCCTTCACCGTACAGGCGGTGGTAAGTGCGCCGACAGCAGGCGACAACTGGCTGTGGTGCTTCGGAGACGGAATCGGCAAGTGGGGCGAAGGCACCATCGGAGATTACATCTTCGTAAGCCCGAACTCCGGACAGAACGGATATACAGCAACCGTACTCAGCGCGGTGAAAGTCGGCAGTGAATCAGCAGGCGGCGAGTCCAGAATGCCGGCTCCGGAAGAGCAGCTCGGCGGCGGCTATACGACGATCACACTGGTATCTGACGGAACAACGCTTACCATGTACATGGACGGCAAGGAAGTATCCACGCTGAATCATGGCAAAGACGTGTCAAGCGTGATTCCGGACGGAGATATCCTCGGCTACATCGGGCAGTCTCTGTACAGCCCGGACAAGAAGCTGATCGCAAATGTATCCGACATCAAGATCTGGGATACTGCTCTGGATGCAGTGACTGTTGCGGCACTTGCACCTTCCGCAGAGGAAAAGAACGAGATGCTGCTGGCGGATATCCAGGACGCACTTCTGAATGGAAATGCATCTGTGGATGAGATCGCCGCAGACGTGGCGTTCCCGGCAAGCGTGGATGGCGTAGACCTGACATGGAATGTGCCGGATAACGGATCAATCGCTGAAGATGGAAGCGTGAAGCTTCCTGAGTCCGATGAGACGGTAGAAGTAACGGTAACCTACACCTGCTATGGCGAGGAAAATACCGTGACATTCCCGCTGACTGTTCAGGGAGAAAATATAAATGAGATCCTGGACCAGGCAGTGGAAGAGCTTGACATTCCGACGAAGGATGACGTGCGCGGCAATATTACACTCCCGGCAGAGACAGAATCCGGAGTACAGATTGCATGGACCACAGATCATCCGGAGATTGTGGATGTGGAATCGCATGAAGCTTCCGTGGAAGGCTACGACGGAACACCGGCAGGTGTTGTGACAAGACCGGATGCGGATACGCAGGTGCAGATGACAGCCACACTTACTTATAAGGAAGAAACAAGAACAAAAGAGTTCACGCTGAACGTAAAAGCAGCGCCGCAGGAGATCGCGGAAGAAGATTATACAGATTACTTCTTCGCATACTTCGCAGGCGAGGGATATTCGGACGGCGAGCAGATCTATTTCGCGTCAAGCCAGGATGGCCTGAACTGGGATGATCTGAATCACAATGATCCGGTTCTGACCTCCACACTTGGAGAACAGGGCGTGCGTGATCCGTTCATCATCCGTTCACCGGAGGGAGACAAGTTCTACCTCATCGCTACGGATCTTAAGATCTACGGCAACGGCGACTGGAACGCAGCACAGAACAGTGGAAGCCAGAGCCTGATGGTATGGGAGTCCACAGATCTTGTGAACTGGTCAGACCAGCGTATGGTTGAGGTATCTGCTGAGATCGGCGCGGGATGCACATGGGCACCGGAGGCAACCTACGATCCGCTGACAGGCGAGTACGTTGTATATTGGGCGTCCAGGACACCTGCTGTTGATGATAAACAGCGTGTATACTATGCGAAGACAAGAGACTTCTATACATTTACAGAGCCTGAGCTCTACATTGAGAAGGATCAGTCCAGTATCGATACGACTATGATCGAGAACGACGGAACCTACTACCGCTACACAAAGAATGAAGGCGGTGAGACGAACGAACTGGGCGCGCTGACGAAGACGATCTTCATCGAGAAGAGCAGCAGCGTACTCGGAACGTTTACGAACATCCCGTCCGCTTCCCTGAACTCATCAGACAATCAGTGGGTTGAGGGACCAACGATCTTCAAGCTGAACAGCGATGATGCGGCGGAAGAAACCTGGTGCCTGCTTGTGGATGATTTCGGCGGCATCGGATACTATCCGCTTCTGACCAACGACCTGGAGAGCGGAGAATTCACCACACCGGATGAGGGTACATTCCAGATGCCGAGCCGCGCAAGACACGGCACGCCGCTGCGCATTACAGCAGAAGAATATGAGCGCGTGATGACAGCATACGGCACTCCGGACGAAGTGAACGCGGCAACGTATATGGGAGAGACACCGGAACTTCCGGAAACGGTAACCATCAATACAGGAAGCGGCACGGTTGAGAAAGCAGTAACATGGAATCTGGACGCAGTTTCCTTCGAAGGAAATCCGTTTGACTATGTAACGGTTACAGGAACGGTAGAAGGCAGCGCGGCTGAAGCAGTGGCAGCAGTACAGATCATTCCGAAGAATATCGAGTACATGATCGACTGCAACAACCTGGAGTCCGAGACATGGGCCAACGCGGCGCAGTTAAGCGGCGGACTTCTGAATGCAGAAGCAGCAGATCAGGCGAAGACAGACGATAACACATGGGGTTACACAAGTATCGTCGGAACTGACAGTTCAGCAGATATCACAGGATTCAGCCAGAGCAGCACCGCCAACCCGTACACCGGCGGATGGTGGGCACGCGGCGGAAAGAATATTACCTATCAGGTAACTCTTCCTGCAGGCGATCACCAGATCATGCTGGGCTGCAAGGGATGGTGGAGCATGGGCCGTCAGATGGATGTTTATTATTCCGTGAACGGCGGTTCTGAGACCAAGCTTTGTGATTTCGACGCTGTGAACAGCAAGGAAACCTATTCATCAGGAACGATTACGCTGGATAAGGAATCGGTTGTGACGCTGACTGTGAAGAAGGCGGCAAGTGATGATCCGATCCTGAGCTGGATCAGCGTATCCGATGTGACGAAGCCGGTTGAGCTTCAGATCACGGCGAATCCGGAAGATTACGCAGGCGCGAAAGGCGAGACAGCTGTATTCGTGGTTGAGGCACAGGGAACCGGACTGAGCTACCAGTGGCAGTACTGCAACGCATCCTCCAATATCTGGAGAGATTCTTCCATGGAAGGAAGCAACAGCGAGCGGGTAAGCGTACAGGTAGCAAGCTACCGTGACGGCCAGAAGTATCGCTGCGTGGTAACAGACGCGTCTGGAAATACAGCGATATCTGAGGCAGCAGTGCTGACGATGGTGGAGCCGGAGGCGCCGGTGATCACCGGACAGCCTAAGGATTATACCGGCACCGTCGGTGAGACAGCGAAGTTCACGGTTCAGGCTTCCGGCACAGGACTGACCTATCAGTGGCAGTACCGCAATGCAGCCGGCGGAACCTGGAGAAATTCCTCTATGGCAGGAAGCGACACGGCAGAGATCAGCGTGCCGATCACGAAGGCAAGAGACGGCCAGTCGTATCGCTGTGTTGTAACCGGAGCCAACGGCGGAAGCGTGACATCGAATGCGGCATATCTGACTGTGGGAGCAGCAGAGACGACACCGGTGATTGTTGCACAGCCGGAAGATGTAGAAGGACCAGTAGGCACGACGGCAGAGTTTACCGTTCAGGCGGAAGGCGTGGGACTGACCTATCAGTGGCAGTACTGCAACGCGTCCTCGAACATCTGGAGAAATTCTTCTATGGCAGGAAGTGATACAGAGACGATCTCAGTACCGATTACAAAGGGCAGAGACGGCCAGAAATATCGCTGTATCATAACATCAGAGGACGGACGGAGCATCATATCAGAGGCGGCAGTATTATCAGCCGCAGAATAAATTCTGCAAGTGCAGGGAAGTCCGCGGGGAACCGGAGAAACAACCGATTTACCGGCGGCACGCAGGCTTCCCTGCCGTGAAAGGAAATTGAGTATGGGACGAACGACGAAGAAAAAGGAATATGGCAAAGCAGTGCTGGCAGGTGCGTTGTCACTGGCCATGGTCATTCAGCCGATGACAGTATCCGCGGTGGAAGGCAGCAGCATTACCGAGGATCAGATTATCGCAAATGATTACCTGCTGTATCTGGCGAACTGCGGAACACCAGATTCATCTGTGGTTCCGGAAGGCTTCAGCAGCATGGGTCTGTATCAGTCCAGCGTGGATCAGCGCTACGGCGAAGACGCGGGAACCGGACTGACATGGGGACTGGCGGAAGATACGGAGAATACCAGAGCCGTCAGCGGCGGATCTTCCGCTACTTCTCTGACAGGCAGCTACATCTATATGTCAGACAATGAAGAAGTGATCTATGAAGCAGGGAAGAGCGGATTTCTCTATTCCTTTGAGATGCCGGAACGGGAGAGCAATGAGTATCTCGTAACGGTTGGGATTAATAACCCGTGGTCACAGTGGGGAACGAAGTATGAAGATATTATCATCGAAGACACGATGGTAGAAGAGAATCTGACAGCAGTGGGATTCGAAAAAGAATATGAAGTCACTGTAACAGACGGAGAGCTGAATGTGTTTGTTCAGGCGCATCCGGACAGCAGGGAAGGCTCGGGGGATGACCCGGTCATCAGCTACATTATCGTAAAGGCAAAACCGCAGTATACGCTGGATGCCCTGCAGATCCAGATCGATTCTTATAAGGCCAGAGTGGAAGGCAGCGCTTACGGAGAAGCATCCAAGGCTGCTTTTGACGAGGCAATCGAAGCTGCACAGGCACTGGTTGACAGCGGCGCGGCGACAGAAGAAGAGATCCAGACCGCACTTGCTGCCATCGAGGAAGCTTATGCGAATCTGAAACCGGTATATACCTATACATCGATTACAGGTACTGCCGGGGAGCGGATGTTTGACAACAATGGAAACAAGATCCAGGCTCACGGCGGCCAGATCCAGCAGTTCACCATAGACGGTGTGACGAAGTGGTACTGGTACGGCGAGGACAAGACGAACGGATACCGTCCGGTAGAGGGTGTTCATGTGTATTCGTCAACGGATCTGTACAACTGGACCGATGAAGGTCTTGCGCTTGACGCGATTGAAGTGCCGGATGAGCACTACGGCGACGACAGCTATGTAGACCTGACGATCTTTGAGACGAATGAAGAGCTGAAAGCCCTGTACGGCGATTATGCGGGCGTGGCATCCGACGATCCGACGTATGAGACCAAGCTGGAAGAAGTTTACTGGAATCTGGCAGAAGACCGCTGCGTTATGGAGCGTCCGAAGGTTCTCTATAATGACGCGACAGGACAGTATGTGATGTGGTGGCACTGCGACGGCCGTACGCCGACGAATACAGCGGACTATGGAAAGGCCAGAGCAGGCGTGGCGGTTGCGGATAACCCGGCAGGCCCCTTCAAGTTCGTAGGCACCTATCTGCTGGCGTCCGATCCGGACCGCACGAATCATGGGTTTGACTCTGAGGGCGGACATGTCCGTGACATGAACCTGTTTAAGGATGATGACGGAACGGCTTATGTACTTTATTCATCCGAAGGAAATGAAGTAATGTACATCGCCAGACTGAATGACAGTTACACCGGACTGGCAAAAGACGCAGAGGACATGGTGCTGGGCGAGGACTTCACGATCAGCAGCACAGACTCCAGAGAAGCTCCGGCCATGTTCAAGTACAACGGCATGTACTACCTGATCACCTCCGGCTGTACCGGATGGGCTCCGAACCAGGCGCAGTACGCAGTAGCGGAAGATCCGCTGGGACCTTGGACCAGAATGGGCGACCCGTGTGTGGGCGACTCCAATAACAATACATTCCAGACCCAGAGTACCTGCGTGATCCCCGTAGATGCGGAGAACGGCAAGTTCATCTATATGGGCGACCGCTGGTTCAATCCGGATTCAGGCGGAGACTTAAGTGATTCCAGATATGTATGGCTTCCGATCGAGTTCGGTTCAGACAACACGATCATGATCAAGGACTACAGCAACTGGACACTGGATGAGCTGGAAGGAAAGGGAAGTATCTCCATTGATACAGAACTTCCGAAAACAGCAGAGTCTGCGGGAAGCCTGATGGAAAGCCTTCCGGCAGCGATCGATGTGACAATCGGCGGCGTAACCTACAATGATACACCGGTAGCATGGAGCCTGGATGAAGACGTGGCAGCGCTTGGCGACTATGTGCTTGGCGACGTTACGGTAACAGGAAGTCTGGCAGAGCTGAACAGAGAATTTACGATCAGCGTATTCTGCTGCCCGCCGTCACTGGTATACTTTGCAGACTGTGCGACAGGAACAGACAATCCGTCAGAGATCTATGACAGATTCGCGGCGGGAGCTGACGAACTGCTCAACATGGTTTCTGACCAGGCATACGGAAACGATAACGGAATCAACTGGGGATATACAAGCACACCGGGAGCATCCGGCGGCAGCTCTTCCCAGGATATGGGATCACACACACCGGGTGATTTCTATGACAGCGGCTGGTGGGCAACCAGCAGCGGAACCATTGATTACAGCTTCGAGCTGGATCCGGGAAGCTATGCAGTGATGACCGGATACCAGGAGTGGTGGAGCAGTACAAGAGGAATTAAGATCACAGTGAAGTCTGTGAGTGCGGACGGAACTGAGACAGAGATCGGAACGACCACATTCACACTGTCAGGCCAGCAGGATATGCAGCAGAGAACAGATGTGGTGGTACCGGATGATTCCGATCATGTAATTGTAACGATCAGCAAGAATTCCGGCAGCGATCCGGTTCTGAGCTGGATCGGTATCGTAGGCACAGAAGCGGCAGAGCCGACGGAGAACCTGGTTGTAAACGGAAGCTTCGAGAACGGATCTACAGGATGGAATCTGGGAAGCGGAGCATCCATCCAGACCGGAAGCGACGCTCCGGACGGAACGCAGTATATGCGCGATAATGGAGCAGCACACAGCTGGGGCGACGGAAGCAGCCAGTCTGTAGCAGTTCAGCCGGAGACAGAGTATGTGCTTACTGGAACCGCGAAGACAGACAGCAGTGCTCCCTACTATGTAGGTGCGAATGTGGACGGCAGAGAGATTTATGCCGTATTCTCCACAGACAGCAGCTATACAGACACAGCGGACAGTGCTGAGAAGCTTGCTTACGACGTACATGCAGGCGTGACAGACTGGACGGACTTTGAGATCCGGTTCACAACAGGTTCTGAGACAGAGTCTGTAAATGTTTATACCTGGATCGACAGCGGATACGGCTATCTGGACAATGTAGTTCTTAAGGAAGTCAGCGGCAAGTTAGACTGGACAGAATTCGACGCGCTGATCGCTGAGATCGACGCAATGGATGAAGCGGAATACACAGAAGATTCCTGGGCTGAATTCCAGACCGTTGTAGCGGAAGCGAAAGAATTCAAGGCAAATGCGTCCGACGAGACGAAGCAGAGAGAGATCCGCCAGATGATCTCCACACTCAAAGACGCGATGGAGAACCTGATTTCCATCCATGAGCCGACAGGCGACGTTACTTATTATGTAGACGCTGAAAACGGAAACGACGATAATGACGGTACAACACCGGATACCGCATGGAAGACGCTTGCAAAGGCATCCTCCATCCGTCAGCTGAAAGAAGGCGGAAGCATCCTCCTGAAAGCAGGAAGCGTATGGAACGGCGAGCAGCTGACCGTGAAGAACGCTCAGGGAACGAAGGAGAATCCGGTTGTCATCGGAAGCTACGGCGAAGGGGCGAAACCGGTCATCAACGGAAACGGAGCGAACTGGGATTATGACAGCAAGGAAGAACTTGCGGCAGTTCACATTTACAACAGTGAGCACATCGTCATCGAGAACCTGGAGATCACAAACTGGGATTCTTCTGTAGGCAGCGCATATGTACAGAGCAGCAAGCTGCTGTCCGGTCTTGTAGTGGAGAACAAGGACGCGGGAGCACTTTCGAATGTAGTGATCCGCAACAATGAGATCCACGATGTGAACGGAAGAATGGCAGGCGGAGCTGAGAAAGCGGCCGGCGGTCTGATCGTGGTTGTAACCGGCGGCGGAACCAACCATACAGGTAAGGTTGAGTCCTGGTTCAACGGATTGACCATCGATGGAAACGAAGTTTATAATGTATGCCACGAAGCAATCTACATGGAGAGCGTATGGGCAAGCCGTACATTAGTAGGCGGCACAAGCAGCGATACAGGCTATCAGAATGCCGGAAACAGCAACTGGGTCGGCAGCAATGATGTCCTGATCGAGAACAACTATGTACACGATGTAGCCGGCGACGGTATCGTGCCGATCAATACAACGGACGCACTCGTTCAGTACAACCTGATCGACAACTCAGCGGACAGCAACTGGAATTACAGTGCGAACCCGAACCATGCGGCGCTGTGGACATGGGATACAGACAATGTAACATTCCGTTACAATGAGGCGTTTAACACGTCCAAGGATTCTAAGGGAACAGCAGTCGGAAACGACAGTATGGCATTCGACTTTGACTATGGTGTACAGAACTGTCTGTACGAGTACAACTACAGCCATGACAATCTGGGCGGATTCCTGATGCTCTGCCCGGGACCAGGAGCAACGGTCAACAATATCGCAAGATATAACTTAAGTGTAAACGACGGCCTGTATGAGGGAGCACCGATGATCCGCGTGGGCGGAGGAAAATACGGTTCTAACGGCGTACAGATCTATAACAATACGATGTACTGGGAGGGCACAGGATATTCGGCAGCTCTTGCACAGTCATCGGATTGGGAAGGCTCTGTTGTGACAGATGTATCGATCTTCAACAACATCTTCTACGGACCGGCTGTATCAGGCAGCGTGAAACAGTCTGACGGCGTATCCTATTACAACAACCTCGTATACAGCGAGGATGGAAGCGCACAGGCAGTTTACCAGGCAGCAGCAAATGACGAGAACGCGGTTTATGAGGATCCGATGTTCGCGGACGTAACAGATTTCACGACAGGAAGCTGGGCAGACGGCGAGACAACGCTTGGCACAGCAGACGGATTCAAGATCCAGGAAGGCTCACCGGCCATCGACGCAGGAGCGGAACATCCGGATGCACCGGCAAGCGCTCCGTCAGCAGTAGCGGACGAGCTGGTTCCGAACACGACAGACAAACCGTTATCTGACTACTACGGCAACGCGCTTACCGATGGAAAGAACGATATCGGCGCCAATGAGTATACGGAAGAAGAAGTGAAGGAACTGCGCATTGTGGAGGATCCGGCAGACGCGGAAGGCCTGTCAGGTGAGAACGCAGTATTTACAGTGAAAGCGGAAGGAAACGGACTGAGCTATCAGTGGCAGTACGCAAATGCAGATTCATCTGTATGGAGAGCTTCCTCTATGAGCGGCAGCGACACACCGCAGATCACCGTGCCGATCGCAAGCTACCGCGACGGTCAGAAATACCGCTGTGTTGTCACAGACAGAGCGGGCAACAGCGTGACATCTGAGAGCGCATCGATCAAGATGACCGTACCGACAGGAACACCGGTGATCACATCTCAGCCGGAAGACTATACAGGAACATCCGGTGAGACCGCAATGTTCAAAGTGGCAGCAGAAGGAAACGGACTGAGCTATCAGTGGCAGTACTGCAACAAGGACTCCAATGTGTGGAGAAACTCTTCAATGACAGGAAGCCAGACCGCAGAGATCAGAGTAGAGATCGCGTCCTACAGAGACGGCCAGAAGTACAGATGTGTTGTCACCAGTGAAACTGGCGCAAGTGCAACTTCAGACGCGGCAGCGATTATCGTCGGCATCGCGGACGACGCACCGCATATTGTAAGCCAGCCGGCAAGCTATGAAGGCGCGGCAGGCGAGACCGCAGTGTTTGAAGTGAAAGCAGAAGGCGAGGGCCTGACCTACCAGTGGCAGTACTGCAATGCGAACTCCAATATCTGGAGGACGTCATCCATGAAAGGAAACGGAACGTCAACATTAAGCGTACCGGTGACTGCGGCAAGGAACGGCCAGAAATACCGCTGTGTGATCACAAGCGGAACAGGAAGAGTGGTAACGACAGAGACAGCAGTGCTGACAGTTACCGCAAAGTAGAACGTTGAAAACAGCACGGGCTCTGCCGCACATCGAAGGGTGCGGCAGACCCTGTGCATTTTCAGGGCAGGAAGGTAAGACATTGAAAAAACGTGTTTTGGTTTTATGTACGGCATTTCTATGTACAGGAGTGATGCCCGGATGCGGCTCTGACCAGGCGGACGGGCCGGAGAAAGAGGAGACTCCGAATGCGGACCATGTCGTCATGTATCTGGACGGGGACGCTGTGACAGAAGAGGAATACGCTCTGATCGCGGCAGAGAACCGGAACCAGATCACCATGCAGTATACGACAGACCAGGTGAACGGGGAAGACTTCTGGCAGACGGAAATCGACGGAGCAGTCCCCTGCAGTCAGCTGGAGGAGCTTGTGCTTGAGGATCTGAAGTATGATTATGCAGTGAAGCATCTCGCCGTGGAGGCCGGGGTGACGGAAGATTATACATACGAAGACCTGCTGGATAACATGGAAAGCGGGAACCAGGAGCGGGCGGACCAGCTGGCCGAGGAAGAGGTTGTTTACGGACTGACGGAATACGATGAGGCAGCCTATTATAACTACTGGTATTCCAATCTGGAAACACAGTGGAAAAACGAATGGATTCAAGGTGAGGCTGACGTTGGTGAGACAGACTGCAGGGAGTATTATGAGGAACATGCCGAGGACTTTACCTATGAGACCAGCGTCAGAATCCTGTACGCTGAGTTCTCATATCGCTCGGAGGAGGACTACGGAGAAGCGCAGCATTGGGGTCTGAGCCTGTCCCGGGCCATGGAAGCTTCTGAAGATCTGGAAGAGATCAAAGAGGCTTTCCCGGAGGCAGAGTTTCGAGAGCTGGAACTCAATGATTTCGACACCCAGGAGGGCATGAGCGGGGCTTATCTTCAGCGGTGGGAATACGCATCACAGCTGGAGGAAGGTCAGGTCTGCGGACCTTATGAAGATCATGGGCGGATCTGTGTGATGAAATGCATCAGCCGTACAGAGAACGGAACGCTGGAATTCGATGACGTGAAAGACAGAATTGAACGGATGCTGCAGGTAGAAGCCGCTGACCGGTGCATTCAGGAGACAGCAGACAGTATGAAAGTGGAAAGCGGTAAAATTTCAGCAGAATCTGTCATTATGAAGACAGTGAGCGATTAACGGACGGGAGGAGAATGTTGAACATGAAGAAGAAAACAGGACTTTTATTATCACTGATATTGATTGTAATATTTGCGATCTCCGGATGCGGGGACGGCGACGCCGATAAAAAGGAAGGAACGCAGCAGAGCCAGGAGGACGAAAATGTTGACAGCTCAAAAGCGTTAACCGTGGAGAATGATACCTTCACTGTGGATGACTTGATCTCCGGAATCGGATCGGAAGAGGCCGGACTTCTGACGATCCTTGGCGTGACCGAACCGGCAGAGTCCTATGAGGCGAATCTCTTTGGCCAGAAAGCGACTGTTACAATAACAGCGGATGAAGGGACTGTCAGCGCAGTCAACATGGAATTCTCATCTGTAGATGCAGGCTCCGTGCGAAATGCTGTTGCAGAACAGCTTGGACAGGACGGAGAGACGGCAGACGACGCTACCACATGGACATCAGGGGACCGGACAATTGTATTAACAGAGACGGATACAGGATGTACAGTGGAAATAAAGTAGAACAAGACAGAAGACAAAAACAGACGCTAGGGCGGGGGACTTTATGGACAAGATGAAAAATACAGCGTGCAGCCAGCTGCACTTGCAAAAGCAGAATACAAAATATTACATCATGAAGCGGGCAGCAGATATCGGCATATCTTTGGCAGGAATTGTGCTGCTGTCCCCTGTGCTGGCGGCCACCGCAGCGGCAGTCAAACTCTATGACGGCGGGAATGTGCTGTACAGCCAGATCCGTCTGACACAGAACGGGAAGCCGTTCCGTATCTATAAGTTCCGGAGTATGAGGATGGATTCTGAGAAGGACGGCATTGCCCGCATTGCTCAGA
Source organism: uncultured Eubacteriales bacterium (assembly GCA_949283695.1). Taxonomy (GTDB): domain Bacteria; phylum Bacillota; class Clostridia; order Lachnospirales; family Lachnospiraceae; genus Mediterraneibacter. The sequence continues at coordinate 279,843 of CASDTX010000025.1, forward strand.
AAGACGACCAGCGCATCACCCCGGTAGGGAAGATGATCCGCAGACGGCATATTGACGAGCTGCCGCAGCTGTTTAATATTCTCAAAGGCGATATGTCCCTGGTGGGGCCAAGGCCGGAGCGTCCGGAGATCATGGAGAAATATATGCAGGAGCTTCCGGAATTCAGCCAGCGCCTTCAGGTGAAGGCAGGCCTGACCGGTTACGCGCAGATCTATGGCACGTATTATTCCACCCCCAGTGAAAAGCTGGAGATGGATATGACATATGTTGAGCGGGCGTCACTCCTGGAAGACTTCCGGCTCCTGCTCGCGACAGGGAAGATCCTTCTGGCGGGGGACAAGGAAGAACAGGAACAAAAGAAGAAGATGCTTACCGTCAGTGCAGATTCCACAGGCTGGGATCATGTGCGCTGTGAAGGGGTCAGAGTGAAATATTAAGATACATAACGAGGAGAAGGGAACCGGATGGGCAGAGTAAAATACAGCGTTGTAATTCCCCTGTATAATAAGGCAGAATACATTCAGCGGACGATCAAGAGCGCGCTGAAGCAGAATTTCCAGGACTTCGAGGTGATCGTTGTAGACGATGGTTCTACAGACGATTCTCAGGAGCAGGCGCAGCAGGCCGCTTCGGATAAGGTCCGAATCATTCCGCAGGAGAATCAGGGAACCGCAGCAGCCAGAAACACCGGGATCCAGCATGCCTGTGGAGAGTATATTGCGTTTCTTGACGCGGATGACGAATGGGGGCCGCATTATCTGGAGACCATCGACCGCCTGACGGAAGCATATCCACAGAGCGATATCTTCGTCACGGCCTACCGCATCGCCATGGGCGGAGGGAAATACAACTATTCCAGCCAGCTTACACCCGCCCAGGGGTGTCTTGACAGCTACTGGATGACCTTCCAGTATCCTTATGATTTCGTGTGGACTTCCGCAGTGACGATAAGAAAAACCGCCATACTGAAAGCCGGATGCTTCAAACCCGGAGAGAAGATCGGCCAGGATCTTGACTTGTGGGCCCGGGTGGCGCGCGGCAATCCCAAAGTCGCATATTCCTCCAGGATGTGCGTGACTTATAACAGAATGGCGGGACAGAACGCCAGAAGCAGAGAGAAGATCGCCTGTGCGGCCGCATTTCTCAAAGATCTGGAAGAAGAGCTGGAAAATACAGCACACACCAGAGAAGAGTTAGAGATGATACAGTATAAATATGATCTGAAAATGACGGTATACGTATTTACCTGTATCCTTGCCGGAGAGAAAACACGTGCCCGGAATGTGTATGCGGCATGGCGAGGGAAGAGAACAGCCAGAACAAGGCTGCTTCGGGCAGGACTGAAAGCGGCAATGATGATGCCGGGAGGTGTGAACAGACTGCTGTATCAGGTACGGCTGAAGGTGTTTTAAAAGGGAATAGATCAGAAAAGGAAAGGAGTCGGCAGATCCGATGATAATAGCAGCAGCACAGTGCCTGTCAGGAATATGGATTTTATACCGGTACAGACAGAATTATTTTCGGGCGATTGTCCTTTTTACATGTTTCTATATGGTTTTCCTGACTGCAGCAGAAGAAATGGACGTTACATTTACTCTGTATATTCTGTTCACTTTTTTTTCTCTTGCCATGGCTGAGAAGAAATTATCGAAAGGAACGCTTCTTTTTCTGATATTTCTGCTGGTTTACGGATTCATCGGAGTACTTTTCCAGGAACCGATGAATACGGCCAGCGTATTGTGCACTAGATACGGTTTTTTAGTGCTGGGGCTGATGCAGTGCAGTCTGCATCTGCCTCAGTCTTTTGATGTCAGAAAGGAGATTGTATTTTCTCTTAGATGTGGGACAGCGACAGAGCTATTCATTTCAGCTTACCTGATGGTGCATGGCGATCTCGAGAGCAGACTGACGATTAATCATCAGGCAGTGGGCGGCTCTATGTCCATTGGACTTATTTTGTTGATTCTTGCGGTTTATTTTTATGACAGAGAGCAGTGGAAGAAACATCCTCTTTGGATTTATCTTGCTGTAAATCTTTGGGTTGTTGTGATGTCAGGAACAAGAGGATATATTGTTATGGCATTTTTGCCCTTAATTCCGTTTGCGTGGAATTATTTTATGGAGAGAAAGTATTACAGGATGCGCTGGGCTGCAGGCGCTGTGATTTTGTGGATTTGTGCAGCGCTATTGATTTTCCGGTTTGAAGATGTTTATGAAACTCTCTCGGATCTATTGCGCTTGAATGAATCAATTGGTTACCGAGTTTATGAAAATGCGTTTGTGAGAGAACTATATGTTATAGAACCATGGTATCATAAATTGGTTGGATTTGGGCTTGGAGGACGCGCAAACCATCTTCCAGAGACGCTTTCTGTAGCATGGGAAGCGGCGGGAGGCAGAGTCTGGATGGTGGAGAAATTGCTGACGGAAACGACTTGTCATAATTACTGGTACACAGTACTTTTCAAGCAAGGGGCACTGGGGCTCGCGGCAGTGTGTACGGTTATTATTCATTTTGTCAGCGAGAGCTTTAAAACAAGGAAATACAGCGGGGGAATGTTCTGGACTCAGTTGTTTTTTGGTGCTGGAATTTTAATTTCGCTGACCTATAGAATTTCATCAACTTGTGGAATTTTTGAAACCCTCGTTTTACTCTGGACAGCCAGAATATTTCAGGAAAAACAGGTAAGATAATTATGAATTTAATTTTTATGATCAGTATTGTTTTAAAGGCGGCAGGGGCTGTGCTTGAAATACTTCTGCAGATTGTTATAACGAGAGGGATCGGCGTTTCCGGATATGGAAGTTATACTACTTGGATTAATGCTGCCGATCTGTTATTCTGGTGCCTGTTCTCTGGAATTGTAAAGTGCAATACATTTTATCTGTCCGGCGGGCAGAATGCTCTGCGTATATTTAAGCGGAAATATTATACAAGATATGTGATACCTGTTATAATATGTATCTGTGCTGCAGTATGGTGCGGGGGACAAACGGAATATCTTATCATAGCTGTAATTGCTCTGGCAGAACTTGGGATGCTTGACCAGAGCAGCTGTCTTCTGGCAGAGGGGCGCTATATTGTCTCACTGACAGGGGAGTATGTTTTCGGAAGACTTTTTCTCCTTGGCGGAGTGTTCACGCTTCAGCTGATGGGCAGATTCAGCCTGAATAAAGCTGTGGCGCTGTATCTGATCCAATACATATTTGTCATTCTTTTCTTTCTGGCTGCTGAAAAAAGAAAAGAAAGGGCTGCCCGGAAGGGAGCAGATCAGCAGGAAGACGGCGGGGGAGATCAGCAGAACATTTCTGTCAGAAAACTGCTGCGTTATCAGCGGGCGGATATTATGCAGGCAATGATCGGACAGATGCCGGTCATTCTTCAATATTTTTTCGCGGGAGCATTTGAGGCGGGCGTAGTTGCGATCGTGCTCCTTGTAAAAAAGCTGATCAACTTTATATCCGGACCGACTGCGAAAATATTCCTGCCGGAGTTCTCCCGTCTTTATCACAGGAAGGATAAAGACGGTCTTAAAAGGGAATTTTCCTCAATTATGAGGATACAGATGCTGTTTGCCGGACCGCTTGCCGTGGTACTGGCAGGGTATCCGGAAGTGGTTCTGCGGATTCTTGCAGAGGAACTGCTTCCATATGCGGGACTTTTTACAGGATGTTCGCTTATATTTATTCTTGCCGCGACACTTGGGCCGTGCGGAGGCCTGATGCAGATGACGGGAAATGAACGGATGGATAACAGATGCCGGGAAGCGGCTGTTTTATTCATGCTGGGAGTATTTGCCGTCATGCATAAAGATCCCCTTTTCGCGCTCTATGGACTTGGCGCCCAGACACTGGCAGAGTCTGTCAGTAAATATATATTTGTCTGCCGGTGGCTGGACGGCGCGCCTGTAAGGCTGTCTACATATCTGTCATGGTGGATCCTGCCCGCAGCAGGGGTGGGAATTACCAGGCTCGCACACTGGCAGGATTCACTGGTTATGATGATTCTCTGCGCTGGGGCGGTGTTCTGTATACAGTTTGTGACAGAAATGAAAAACGGAAAAGGGCAGCTGGCTTTGAGGCGGCATATAAGGAGACAAGATGAGAAGAAAAATACTGATGATTAGGCTGTTGCTTTGCAGGAACGGATACCGTCGCGCAGAGTATCTCAAAAAAAGACACTATTTTCACAGGCAAGGAAAGAACTGTTTTTTTATCCCTTTCAATTTTGGAACAGAGCCCCATTTGCTGGCATTTGGCGATAACGTGCATGTAGCCACAGGAGTGACCTTTATCAACCATGATGTTATAGCAAAAATGTTCCGGCATATGGAGAGTTATAACGGTTCGGAGCTTGTAAGCCGGGCCGGCACGATTGAGATCGGGGACAATGTCTTTATTGGAGCAGGGAGTACGGTTCTGTATGATGTGAAAATCTGCAATAATGTAATTATCGGGGCAAAAAGCCTTGTCAATAAAAGCATTGCAGAAAGCGGAGTTTATGCGGGAGTGCCCGCGGTAAAAATAGGAGACTTTGACAGGTATTTTGAAAAAAGTCTTGAGTTTTCAGGGAAAGTAAACTGGACAGAAAACGAGAAGAGGAAAGACATTGTAAAGAAGCAGAAAGAGTATTTTTGGGGAGGCAGGGAGAATGAAAATGCAGTATGACAGGTGGCTTTTAAGAAGGCTGCTGACCTGGGCAAACCGGTTCCTGATCCGGTTCATTCCCGTGCCAAAAGTAAAAGAACTGAATGCAAGGTTTATTTATCACAGGAGAATCGATATCAGTCATCCGCAGAAACTGAATGAGAAAATCCTCTGGATAGAGTATCATACGGATCAATCAGTGCGCAGCAGACTGAGTGATAAATATGAGGTCCGGTCATATGTCCGGGAAAAAGGATATGGGAAATACCTTGTACCGGTGTATGGAATCTACAATTCGGCGGATGAAATTGATTTTGAGACGCTTCCGGAACAATTTGTGCTGAAAGCAACACATGGATCTGACATGAATTATATATGCAGGGAGAAAAAGGCCGCGGACGTCCGGGAGATGAAAAGAAAGCTGAAGCGCTGGATGAAGACCAATATGGCATATATGTCGCTGGAAATGCATTATCAGGATATTCGTCCAAGAATTCTTTGTGAAAAATATATAGACAGCGGAAATGGAATGCTTATGGATTATAAAATACACTGCTGTGATGGAAAAGCCAGGTTTATCCTTGTCTGCAGTTATTGGAATCAAAGAAAATTTTTGGATGTATTTGATACAGAGTGGAATCATCTGCCGGTCGTGACAGGAGCAGAACAGAGTCCTGTGGCTCCTATAAAGCCAGAAGAATTCGGGGAAATGTGCAGAATAGCGGAGGATTTAGCAGTGGGGATTCCATTTGCCCGTATTGATCTGTATATGGCAGACAACAGGATTTATTTTAGCGAGATGACATTTACTCCGGCTACAGGACTACTTTTTCACTTTTCTGATGATTTCTTGCTAGAACAGGGCAAGTATTGCACCATCTCTGACACATAAAGTAAGGAGTGTCAAATTTTATTGAAGAAATATTGGAGGATAAAATGGATCTTGGAAGAAAAGCAACAAGAAACAATATCGAGATCAGTGAGCTTTTAATGCTTATTAGAAAGAATATCGCACTTATTTTTTCTTTCGGAATCATGTTCGCAGCAGCAGGTTTTCTGATATCGAGTTATCTGCTTGTGCCTGTTTATGAGGCGAATGCAAAAATGATCGTCAATTCCGGAAAAAATGAAACGAATATCACAACTGATCAGATTACGTCGGCACAAAATCTGGTGAATACATATGCCATTATTCTGCGCAGCAGAACTGTTCTCCAGCCGGTAATCGATGAACTGAATCTTTCAGTGGACTATGAGGAATTATATAAGAATGTATCAGTGGGAGCAGTTGAGGGAACACAGGTTATGGAAATCTCAGCCCGCAGCACCAACCGTGAAACAGCAGAAAAAATTGTAACAGAGATACTGGATATATCTCCTGACATTATTATCGATTCTGTGGGGGCTGGATCAGTAAAGACAATAGAAGCAGCATATTGTCCGGAAGAACCGGCTTATCCTGATAAAACGCAAAATACTATTCTTGCTGCATTGTTTGGATTTATTACCGGATTTGCTGTTGCTGTAATTCGTTTCGCATTTCGTGATACAATTCAGACAGATCAGGATATTCTGGACGAACTGGAGATGCCTGTACTGGGGATCATTCCTGCCATTGACAGCTGCAGAGAAACAGGAGGAAAAACAGTCGGAATCGGAGGGTATAAAAGATGAAATTAAAGAACAGACAGAGAACTGCATCAGCGGGAAAGACAAAAAGACAAGATTTGATTCTAGCTTCAAAGTCTCCGTTTGAATATGCAGAGGCATATAAGAAACTCCGTACAAATATAGAATACCTTCATCAAAATAACGGCATTAAAAAACTGATTATAACCAGTGCAGTTCAAGGAGAAGGGAAAACAGCTCTCTCTGTTAATCTCGCAGCAACATTGGCCGAAAATGGAGCAAAAGTAATCCTTCTGGACTGTGATCTCCGGAATCCATCCATACATAAATATCTTCGGGGGATGGATGATTATAAAAACGGGCTGACAACACTGCTGCGGTCAAAAGATCCGGCAGACAGTATAAAAATCTGCCGGAATAATGATACGGGTATTTCTTATATTATGGCAGGTGCTGTACCGCCCAATCCTACAGAACTGCTTGGGTCCAAAAGGATGGAACGGCTGTTGGAGATGCTGACAAAAAGCTATGATTATGTAATCTGTGATACACCGCCGGCAGGAATTGTTACAGATGCAGTTCTTTTGAATCGGTATTGTGACGGCGTATTATTTGTGGTTAGGCAGGATTATGCATCGAAGGACCAGATTGTTACGGCAAAAAAAAATCTGGAAAATGTTCATGCTAATATTATCGGTTCTGTACTTAGCTGCTTCGATCTCAAAGAGAGCGGGGCGGAGAAAAAAGGATATTATTATGGATATCATTATAGAAGATAACTTAGCGGTGGCGTACAAGGGGCAATAGAATCATATACAAAAACGTGCTTAATTTAGGAACAGAGCAGTCGATCTTATGTCGGACTGCTCTGTTCCTTTTTATAGTCAGGGAAGGACATTACTCCAGAAAAACACCGCTTTTCAGAGGAAACAAGATGTCGGTATAGAGGTATCAGAGAAAGAACGCTCTTTTTATAATGTATGTGTGTAGGAAAGGAAGAAGAGTGATGAAAGAAAAGTTATGGACATACCAGTACGGCATTCTGGTTTTTGCCAACACGCTGAACAGTTTTGGATTTTACATGATAACCACAATTTTGTCTACATATCTTACCGATGCCGGGATTGCTTTGTCAGCAGCGGGGATAGTTGTTGGAATGTTTTCCGTGACCTCTTTTGTAATCCGGCCTTTCTGCGGGGTGCTTTCAGACAGGGCTGACAAGGTAAAGCTTCTTTGCTTGTCTTTTCTCATGGCAGCTGTTGGGACAGCAGGCTATTCGCTTGTCCCTCAGATTGGTGTCATCGTCGTATTCAGAATCCTTCACGGACTGGGGTTTGGGATATCCAGCACCGTTCTGATCACGATCGCAGTTCACTATATACCAGAGAAAAGGATGGGAGAAGGGATCGGATATCTGGGGATCAGCCAGGTCATCGCATCTGCCGCAGCACCTGGACTTGGGATAGCGGTCGCTGAGGTGACGGGTTATCGTCCGGTATTCTGGATTGCAGGGGGATTCGTACTGGCGGCTGTGGGAATGGTGTTCCTTTTCCGGAAAGGTTTTTCAGCAGAAGGATTACGGCCTGCTGCGGATAAGAAAAAGGGCAAGAAGATGATTTGCGTGAAGGATATCATTGCGGAGGAAGCTCTGGGATACACATTGATCTCAGGAGTGTACTCTTTCAGCAATGGGGTAATCGCAGCCTTCATTCTGCTGTATGCACAAGAAAAGGGACTGGAAGGAATCAGCATGTATTTTACGGTATGCGCTGGGGTGCTTTTTCTGTCAAAACCGGCATCGGGGAGACTGGCAGACAGCAGAGGGCTGGCGGTGGCTGTGTATCCGGCTACGGTTTTGGCTGGGCTGTCAATGTTCATGCTGGGTCATGCGGAAGGGATCGGGATGATCCTTTTATCCGGAATTATACGCTCCATCGGACAGGGAACAGCGATGCCTGCTCTGCAGACGGAATGCATAAGGGCAACAGGGCTGGAGAGAAGTGGAGTGGCTACGAGCACCTATTATCTCGGCGGAGATGTGGGACAGGGGATTGGCCCTATGATAGGGGGCGTGATTGCCGGAAGTATTGGTTATGAGGGATTGTTTTATCTTTGCGGGATACTGCTCCTGAGCATGACAGTCGTATTTTATTATCTGGAAAAGAAGAAAAGGAGAGAAACATATGAGAAGAGAACTGGAAAGAACTACGCCTGAAAGTGTGGGCATACACAGTGAGGATATCCTTCATCTGATTGATGAACTGGAAAAATGTGAAACTCAGATGCACGGAATCATGATCCTGCGGCATGGAAAGGTGGCGGCTGAAGGCTGGTGGAGTCCTTTTGCACCTGGTATCCGCCATGGATGTCAGTCATTGACAAAAACTTATACGTCCACAGCTGTCGGGCTTCTCTATGATGAAGGTCGGGTGAGTCTGGATGAGAAAATTGCTGATATTTTTCCGGAATATCTGCCGGAACATGTACAGGAAAGAATCCGCAGGATTACGGTTCGGGATGCTCTCTGCATGAGCAGCGGGATGTACAGAATGCCGGATGTATCATCTCCAAACTGGCTGAAAGAGTATTTTACGATCGAAGCGGAGAAGGAGCCTGGAAAGGGATTCTTTTACAATTCTGCTACGTCTTCCATGCTGGCGGCTATCGTTCGCCAAAAGACCGGTCTGTCTCTTCTGGAATATTTGAAGCCCCGGCTTTTTGATCGAATTGGGATTGATGCGGATAACCTGAGAATCCTCTCAATGCCGGACGGGCTGGACAATGGAGGCGGAGGGCTGTTTTCCACAACAGAAGATAACGCACGTCTGATGCAGCTTTATCTGAACAAAGGCATGTGGGATGGAGAACGGGTGCTGTCAGAAGAGTGGATTGATATGGCATCTTCTTATCAGAATTCCACAGAAGAAGACAAGGGAATTCGTGATTGTCATCTGGGCTATGGGTTCCAGATGTGGATGTGCAGGCCCAAAGGAGTATACCGGGCAGATGGAGCCTATGGACAGTATTCTATTGTATTTCCGGAACAGGATATGGTCATCTCTATCAATGAAACAGCGGAACTGGGCGTATGGCCCCAAAAGGTGCTGGATATTATCTGGGATGAGTTTATGCCGAGGGTACCAGCAGGAGTGATCAGCTTTCCGGAAGCACCGGAGGCTTGGGAAAAGCTTCAGATCCGGCTTCGAGGCCTGAAGGCAGATCCGATGATATACGCTCCTGTACCGGACTGGGTAAGAAGTGCAGAACATGTGGAGTACAGGATGGATGACAACCGGATCAGCATTGTTCCCGGAGTGTATCATGAGCTGTCAGGAGTAGAAAATGGAACTGTGGAAAAAATAGCCTTCAGATTCAAAAGATCAGGAGACATGGAGATGGTCTTCCAATATTGCGGACAGGAGTATTTATTCCGCGTGGGATTGGACGGCAACGGAAGGCTGAACGATACATTGCCGGAGTGGTCAGTGCCTCAGATGACTTTTGCCAGAGGTGTCTGGGAGGAAGAAAACAGGCTGACAGTCTGGCTGCGTTATCTGGAAACCTGTTTTGAAAAGCGGTTCACTTTTATTTTCGATGGAGATGATTTGTATGCTATATTAGAAGAAGGAAACTCAAGTGTAGCAGTACAAAATGTGGTGAAGGAAAAGGTGACAGGTCATAAAATTGAATAAGAATAAAAGGCAGTACAGCCTGAAAATAATAATAGCATGGGGAATGGCGTTGATCGCCATTCTCTTGTTTGGGTTATGTATGTGTTTCGCGGTATCCACCTGGAGACGGCTGGCGGAACATGAGAAAACAATCTATACGGAAAGCCTGGAGCTGCAGGTAAGTATCGCAGAAAACGAATTCCAAAGGCTGCAGAACGATCTGCTGAGCATCACCGTGACGGAGACATCCTATATCCTTCTGAAAGAAATAGAATCAGGATCACCGTATAATTTTCAGAGACTTCAGCTTGCCGCTGCCTTAAGACAGATGCTGGAAGGGTATAGCTATATCAATGGTCTGTTCCTATTTGATACTGATCAACAGAAAGATCTGATCCAGTATGACAGCACTGAGGATTACGACAGTGCGGATCTGGTCAGACAGGCTTTGATTAGAGAAATAGAAGCAAATCAAGGAGAGATACCCAAGCAGAAAAACACTCTGATGGAGATAAGCGGAAGTTGGTATTACCTGTACCAGATGAGTGACGAAGATATGATCCTGGGAGGATGGTGTGATCTGACAAGCATTCTGGAATTTATGAAATCGATACAGCCTGTCTGCGGATATGAAATGTCCCTGGATGGTACGGCTCTGCGGAGTAAGATGTCAGAAAAGGATGTGTTTGATGTTTATACTACAGGCAAGATTTCTGGGGCGGAATACCGTATCTTTTTCTCCAGAAGTGCGCTTCATCAGCTGGTGTTTCAGACTATGAGCGGGGATGTAGTCATAGCAGTGATCGGAATCACGTTAATGCTGACGGTGCTTCTTGGAATCCGCAGGATGGTTTTGAATCCTGTGAAGTATATGGAGAAAAATGTGTGGAAGATCAGTGAGGGAAACCTTAAAGTCCGTCTGTCAAACAGGAACCATCCCAGGGAATACCAGATGCTGTATCACAGCTTTAACCAGATGCTGGATCAAATTGAAAAGCTGAAGATACGGGTATATGAGGAGCAGATGGAAAAACAGAAAACGCAGATGGCATATCTGGCCATGCAGACAAATCCTCATTTTTATGTAAATTCACTGAATGTGATTCATAATCTTGCTGAGATGAAAAACTATCCTTTGATCGAGAGGATGACACAGTGCCTTTCAGGATATTTTAACTATATGTTCCGGACAGACATGGATACCGTGGTCCTGGGTGATGAACTTCGGAATTTGAGTAACTATCTGGACATTCAGAAGATCCGTTATGCAGAAAAAATCGAAGTGAAGATGGATGTACAGCCAGAATGTCTGGATGCCAGAAGTCCAATTCTGCTGGTTCATACATTTGCAGAAAATTCTATGAAATACTCAGGGATTGATCTAGGAAGTCTGGTAATGTCGCTTACGATTTATAAAGAGACTGACGGAGATCACATTCGGATGATATGGGAGGATAACGGAGTGGGATTTTCTGATGATATGCTGGAAAAGCTCAACAGAAGAGAAAAGATCGTAAAGCCGGATGGAGAGCATATCGGGATCTCGAATCTTCTGAAGCGTGCGGAGATTTTTTATTCCGGGGATTTTGCGGCACTTTTTGGAAACCGGAAGAGAGGGGGCGCGTGGATCCAGCTGGAGATTCCTTATATCCCCTTGTACACCGACGCTAAGATAAGATGAGACAGCAAGGAGATGAGACGGAATGGAGTTATTGATCGTAGATGACGAGCAGCTGGCTATTCAGGGAATATCCATGCTGCTGAACTGGGAAAGTATGGGCATCCATCATATATGGACAGCAAATACAATCGCAGAAGCAAGAGATGTGATTCGTGAGGAGAACATCAGTATTGTACTTTGCGATATTGAGATGAGAAATGAAAACGGCTTGTATCTTGTGGAATGGATTCAGCAAAATTATAAGGGGATAAAGTGTATTATCGTTACCGGACATGTGAATTTTGATTATACCAGAAAATCTGTGGAATTAAATGTGGTGGATTACCTTGGAAAGCCAGTGAAACAGAAGGATCTTAAAGAGGCGGTGGAAAAAGCGATCACTCAGCTGAGTCGGGAAAAAAGAGACAGCATGACCAGAATGGAAAATGAGAAAAATCTGGAGAATCATTTTTTCCGGTCTCTCCTGCAGGAAGAGAGAGAATATGATCCGGATAAAATAAGAGAACAGATAGAAACCCGAGGCCTGTCTCTTTCACCAGAGACGACCTATTATCTGATTCTGATGAGGTTCCGGATATGGAATCCGGAATATGGAGAAAAAGAGAGGAAACAGCTGATGTATGGCATTATCCCAGAATTGCAGAGAGGAGCACTTAAGAATATTCGGCTTCTTGGAGCAAAGCTCGGGGAGGACAGTGCTCTGATCTGTTTTCCCCAGTATAAAATGGAAATCAATACTCTAAAACAGCGTATGGAGGATTTGGTGGAGTTCTATCTGACTTATTTTGGCTGCCAGATATATATCTATATTTCTGAAAATATGGAGATGGAAGAATTTGCTCCGGGACTTCGCAGACTCCGTCAGAGTGACTTGCGGAATCTGGTCAGAAACAAAGGAGTATGTCTGGTGGAGGACAGTCCGGTAAAAGAAGTTCCGTTTGTCTATCCGGAAGTGAAGATATGGGCACTGCTTCTGGACAATGGTGAGTATGATAAACTTGAAACAGAGGTGAAAACTTATATCAGTTCCAGCTATTTTCTGAATGGCATAACACCAGAACGAATGAGAAAGCTCATATCTCTTTATAAAGAAATGTATATCATCTGGTTAAGAAAACGGCAGGCTGAGTCGGAAAAATTCTGGCAGTTAGTTTCATTTCAGCAGAAAGAAGAAGAGGCTGCAAGGTCGGCTGAGCAGTGTATGGGCTGGATGCTTGTATGTATAGAGACTGCGCGGACAATGACAGAAGACGATGTAGAGAAGAGCGTGGTCAGAAGGATCTGTGAATATATTGATGCCCATCTGTCAGAAGATGTGGGAAGAAAGGAACTGGCGGATCTGGTTTATTTGAGTCCGGATCATATGGCAAGAGTATTTAAGAAAGAAACAGGGATGACCCTGACAGATTACATTGTAGAGAAGAAAATGAAGAAATCAGCTGAACTGCTTGAAAAGACAGAGTTTTCCGTGTCTTTTATTGCATCCTACATCGGGTATAGCAATCTTTCGCATTTCTCAGGAGCATTTAAGAATTTTTCCGGGCTTTCTCCATCAAAATACAGAGAAACATATAGGAAGGAAGAGAACGGAACAGCGTAAATCATGTGACGGAATAAAGGTAGTGCCTTTATTCCGTTTCACTTATAATCGGATTAACAAATATAACAACACAATAACAAAATAATAGGGAGGAGAGAGAACATGAAGAAAAAAATACTTTCACTTGTTCTGGCAATGACACTTGCAGGAAGTCTGCTCACTGGATGCGGTTCCGATACGTCGGACGGAAGTTCCGATGACGGAGACAACGGAAACATGCCCAATATTACGCTGACATTTCCGATTCTCACAGCAGTGCCGGCGGATCTGGACAAGGTGGAAGCAGATATGTCGGAGATTGCGGAAGAAAAAGCTGGATGCACGATTACACTGCAGCCGCTGGGATTTGCAGATTATACGACACAGGCATCTCTCATGCTTTCAGGCGGCGAGGATATCGGTCTGATGATCCATTTTGACCCGATCACAAATTTTTCTACCATGGTACAGAAAGGTCAGATTCAGGATATTACGGAGCTGGTGGATGAATATGCTCCGGAGATAAGAGATGTAGTAGACGAAGCTTATCTGAGTACCAGTACAGTAGATGGAAAGTTGTACGGAGTTCCCACTCTTCACGATCTGGCAACAGGGTATGGGGTGATCATGAGAACGGATCTTCTGGAAAAATATAATATCGATGTGAGCGGAATAGAAACGTTGGAGGATCTGGAACCGGTATTTGCCACGATTAAAGAAAATGAGACAGACATAGCGCCTATGTTTACCGGAGGCGCTGCCATGAACCCGCTTGACGCGGTAATCAAGACAAGGGCGGATATTCTGGGAGACGGATACGGAGTACTGATGAACCGCGGACAGGAAACCACAGTTGCCAACTATTTTGAAACACAGGAATATAAAGATTATGTTTCTTTGTTTTATGACTGGGGGCAGAAGGGCTATCTGCTGGCAGATTCTGAATCGATTCAGGACACATATACAACGTTGTTCAAGGCAAATAAAATTTTTGCATCGTTTATGACAACAAAACCAGGACAGGTTTATCAAGATGAAAGAAATACGGGAATGGATCTTACACTTGTAGAAATTGAAGAGCCATTGACCATGACCAATCTGGTAAACGGACTTCAGTGGATTGTACCTGCCGGTGCATCTAATCCCCAGAAATCTGTGGAGGTTATGAAGCTTTTATACACAGATGCGGAGTTCCTTAATCTTCTTAATTATGGAATTGAGGGAGAACATTACGTAGTGACGGGGGATAATACGATTTCTCTGCCGGAAGGTGTGACGGCAGACAAAAGCCCGTTTAACTGGTCGATTGCCTATGAGTCAGGCAACGAATTTCTCTGTTATACATGGGATACGGATGAAGAAGACCTGTGGGAAAAAACAAAGCAGTACAATGAAGAAGCTGAGAGATCCAAGGCTATGGGGTTTATCTTTGATTCCAGCAATGTCTCAGCCGAGATCACAGCTCTGGCCAATGTAAGCAGCCAGTACAGGGTGGGACTTGAAAACGGTGTGCTGGATCCGGAAGAATACCTGGATCAGTTTATTGCAGATCTGAAGACAGCCGGCATTGACACTGTAATTACAGAAAAGCAGAATCAGCTGGATGAATGGCTTAAGGCAAACTAGAATTTTGAGGACAGGTACTTTCCAGGCAGGGCATGCCGTTGAGAGACCTGTCCCTTTTGAAAGGAGGATATGCTATGAAGGCAATAAAGAAACGAAAACTGAGAAAATATCTTCCGCTTTATCTGATGATGGTTCCGGGATTTATTTATCTGACCATCAATAATTACATTCCTATGGCAGGGCTGGTGGTTGCATTCAAAAATGTGAATTTTACAAAAGGAATCTGGGCAAGCGACTGGTGCGGCCTGAAGAATTTTAAGTTCCTTTTTATGACGGACGATGCATGGGTAATCACAAGAAATACAGTGCTTTATAATCTGACTTTTATTGTGATAGGCACCAGTTTTGCAATCATGCTGGCTATTTTTCTCTGTGATATGAAGAATAAAATGTTTACAAAGTTCTGCCAGAATATTATTATCCTGCCAAGTCTGATCTCTATGGTGATTGTGGCAGTGCTGGCCTATGCTATACTGAGCACGAATTCCGGAGTCCTTAACAAATTCCTGGAAATGATCGGGATTGACGGGGTGAATTGGTACAGTACTCCAAATGCCTGGCCTTTTATCCTTGTAATCGTTTACCTTTGGAAAAATGCGGGGTTTCAATGTATTTTGTTCATTGCTGCTATCATAGGAATCAGTCCGGATTATTTTGAAGCAGCCAGGATTGATGGAGCAACAAAATGGCAGCAGATCCGATATGTTACTCTGCCGCTGATCAGGCCGACTATCATTATGGTAGTGGTCCTTGCCCTCGGAAAAGTTTTTTATTCGGATTTCGGCCTGTTCTATCAGGTGACCAGAGATTCAGGAGCTCTTTATTCCACTACAAATACCATCGATACCTATGTGTTCCGGGGACTGCTCTCGCTTGGAGATATAGGAATGTCGTCGGCAGCAGGATTTTATCAGTCACTGGTAGGGTTCCTGTTGGTCCTTGTATCAAATTTTGTGATCAGAAAGGTGAACAGAGAGAGTGCATTATTTTAAGGAGCGTACAATCATGAGGAAAGAAAACAGAGGATTTGAGATCCTTGGGTATATCGTTCTGGGAATCCTGACAGCTGCCTGCATCATCCCATTTCTACTTCTGATCTCAGGGTCGCTGACGGATGAAGTGGCAATCACGGCCAATGGGTACTCCTTCTGGCCGTCAGTCTTCGGAACAGAGGCATACAAATATATTATTGATCATCTTCCTACATTTGGAAGAGCAGCCCTGATCAGCATCAGTGTTACCATAATAGGAACTGTAATCCATACACTGCTTGCGGCATCTATGGCGTATCCATTATCTCGGACAGAATTGCCGGGAAGAAGTGTCCTTTCCTTTTTGGTAATCATAACCATACTGCTAAATGGAGGACTGGTGCCTACATATCTTGTATACACGCAGATCTTGGGAATCAAGAACACTTATCTTGCACTTCTTGTGCCGACGCTGCTTTTGAATGGATATAACATTATCCTGATGAGAAATTTTTTCTCCCAGAGCATACCGGTCAGCATGATTGAGGCTGCAAAGCTGGATGGTGCTTCAGAGTGGCAGATATTTGTCAGAACAGTATTTCCCATCTCGAAGCCGATGCTTACGACAGTGGCATTGATGGCCGGAATGGCTTACTGGAATGACTGGAATAACGGCTTGTATTATATGACAGATGCGAACAAGATGGGCCTTCAGAACATTCTGAACAGTATCATTAAAAACGCTGAGTTCCTGAGCCAGAATGCTGGAAGCGTCAGCGGCAGTATGACCATACCAGTAGAGTCTCTGCGTATGGCGGTGGCGGTATTTGCAGCTCTGCCCATGATCATTGCTTATCTGATCCTGCAGAAATACTTCATAGCAGGCATGACTATGGGTGCGGTAAAGGAATAAAAGGAGGACGAGAAAATGGCACTGATCCATTACAATTTTGATTCCAGAGAGCTGGGAAGAAAGACTGATCTGCTGGTAATCCTGCCGGATGTGGAGTGGAATGAAAAAAATCAGGGGAAAAAGTATCAGATCCTTTATCTGCTCCACGGAGGCGGTGAGGATTACACGTGTTATGTAAGATATACCAATATCGAGAAATGGGCGGAAAAATATCAGCTGGCGGTAGTCATGCCTGACGCAGAGAATAGTTCTTACATGAATATGGTCCACGGCGACAGATTTTATTCTTATATTTCTGAAGAGCTTCCGAATCTGATGCAGAGTGTGTTCCCTCTCAGCAGAAGCAAGAAGGATCATTTTGTAGCTGGATTTTCCATGGGAGCTAACGGAACTCTGCACTGGGCTATGGATAAGCCGGAGTTTTTTCAGGCGGCCGCAGTCATGTCGGGCGGCAGCGGATTTGGAGAGTCTGCCAGATATATTATGCCGGGAAAAGCGGACTCCCAGGCTGATATCTTTCACTGCCCATTTGGCGGGATCGAACATCTGGCTGGAAGCGATGGAGATGTATACATGCTGGCCAGAAAGATGGCTGAGACGAAACCGAGAGAACAGTGGCCTGCACTGTTTTCAGCAGTGGGAAAAGAAGACTTTATGTATCCTGGAAGCTGCAGATTTAAAAAGTATTTGGATTCGATTGGAGTTCCGATGGAGCTTCATACAGGTGCAGGAGGGCATTCCTGGGATTTCTGGAACGAGTGGCTCCCAAAGATTCTGGAGTGGTTCGGTCTTGCCGGAACATTGGTGGAGGAATAGCGCAATACGGCAGAAAAAGGAGAATGGATTATGAGCAGACGGATCAAAAACGGTATCTCCGAGAAAGCGTTGAACCACTTTTTCAGAGAGATCAAAAAGCAGGAGATCGATCTCCATAGTATGGAAATATGGAGGCAAGGAGAATGCGTGTTTTCCACCTATGGTTATCCGTTTACCAAGGAAACGATGCATCGCATGTATTCATCGGGCAAGATGTTGGTGGCTCTGGCCGTAATGAAAGCTGTGGAGGAAAAGAAAGTATTTCTGGATGACAAAGTGATCTCCTATTTTTCTGGACAGCTGCCGGAAGATCTGGACGAAAAATATCAAGAACTCACGGTTTATCATATGCTTTGTATGAATACGGGGCATGATCATGATACGATGCGGGAGATGCGTTCGGACTCGGACTGGATACATGGCTTTTTCAAACAGAAGCTGAAATTCATGCCCGGGGAGCTGTTTTTTTATAACAATGGTGCACCTTATATCCTGACTCAGGTTGTTAAGAAAGCAGTTCATATGGATTACATGGATTACCTGGAACAGAAATTTTTTAACGAAATGGATATTAAGACGGCGGCTGTCAGAACTCCTCAGGGAGACACAGACCCGTCCGGTGTCAGTATCCGTATGGGGGATTTCCCCAAACTTGCCAGGTTCCTGCTGAACAAAGGCGAGTGGGAAGACAGATCATTGCTGGATCCCAGGCTTGCAGAGATGATGGGGCAGTACCATGTTTCTTCGATCCAGCTTGAGAAGGTCAAAAATGCAGCGCTTGATACGAAATACGGGTACGGATTCTTTCTGTGGAGAAACAGTGTGGGAGGATATCGTTTGGATGGCGGACGGGGACAGTTCGGCATCGTATTGCCGGATTTGGACATGACGGTATCCTTCATGTCTTTTGAAGAAGATCAGGGCCTGATCCCGGAAATGTTCTGGAGGATCGTATATCCCTTCCTCTGGAAGGAAAGTGCCCCGGCAAGCGAGAAGGTGGATGGATTCTTGGGAAACGGTTATGAGGCACTGCCGGATTGGGGCCGTACATATGATGATGTGACGGAGATTGATGGATGTACCTATGTGCTTGAGGAAAACGAGATGGGCATGGAGGAGATCCGGTTTGATATAAGAGAGGAAGAGATTCGGTTTTCAGGGGTTCAGAATAAAAAAACTTTCTGTTTTAAGGCAGGACTAAGGAATTCCTGCTGTGTCAATGACAGTTTTCCGAATATGCCGGAGTATAACTGGTTCATGGATTATATTCCAGGCAATCAGGATGACCGGTATTATATCCGAGGGGAGTTTTATCGCTCGGAGGACTTTGCTGCAAAACGGGAGATCCGAATCTTTGTACGGAATATGCAGCAGGCACATTACTGGGTATGGAATTTCCGAATCGCGGACGGCGGGATTCGGATTGAGGTGGATCATGGTTCCTGGTACTGTGTGAGAAACAGGGGAAGACTGGAACTGTTGCCCCATATACCGGAACCGGTGATGATTTACGGCAGCAGGAAGCGGTAGGCCCGCGTGACCAGAAGCTGGGATTGGAAGACGAGGACATGTCAGACTACTGTTATTGGGACGGCAGTATCATCAAAGACGAAGACACTGGAAAGTATTACATGTTCGCAAGCCGCTGGAACCAGGCAGGCGGACACTGGGGTCAGGACGGGATCTCAGGCTGGCAGGGTTCCCAGGCTATCTATTCGGTCAGCGACAATCTGTATGGACCCTATGAGGATATGGGCCCGATCTGGCCGGACTATTATGACGGGGCAGGCCATAATGTCTTCGCGCTGAAACTAAGTGAAAACGATCCGGTTTATGAAGAGGGCTATCGATATGCGATTTCCGTCAGTGATACGGGAATGCACGGGGACGAGATGAACGGGACCCTGCATATTGCCAAAAGCCTGGACGGCCCCTGGGAGCATATCGGCAAGATGAATATCGGCAGCGGGGAATTCGGGCTGTCCAACATCTGCATTCTGGTCCGCCCGGACGGACGGTATGAGGCGATTAACCGAAACGGCGACCTGGCAACAGCAGACAGTATTGAGGGACCATGGACAGTGGAGAGCAACGGACTGTGGTGGAACGTGGAGGGAATGCCCAACACGAACATCGAAGATCCGGTGATCTGGTATTCTGACGGTCTCTATCACTGCGTGGCAAATAAATGGGACGCAAAAGAGGCCTACTATCTGACATCAGAGGACGGCCTGACGAACTGGGTGCGGCATTCCGGCGTAGCCTACACGCCGCAGGAAACGTTCCTGAAATATACAGATGGTACGGAAAACAACTGGACGAAACTGGAGCGGCCGAACGTATATATTGAGGACGGCACGCTGAAGGCAGTGACATTTGCGGTAATCGACGTGGAGAAAGAAGAAGATTTCGGCAATGACGATCACGGCAGCAAGATTATCGTAGTGCCTTTTGACGGGGAGTCGCTGAAAGAGTTCGCGAAGACAGACGTATATAAGGATCCCATGTCAGACCGAGGCGGCATCGCTCCCGTCGAAGACAGCAACGTTCAGTCATGGCAGGACGAAGAGTGGAAGAACTATGGAGCAGAGCATTATCTTCAGCTGCAGAGAAATACGGAGCAGGGACTCTTCGGAGAAGGGGAAAAAACGAACTGGGATTATGACTGCAAAATCACTTTCCTGAAATATGATCTGTCGTCCTTCAACCTGGCAGAAGACGCCTCTAATCTTGAAAGCGCGGTTCTGTCTCTTGTGTTTGAGAGTCAGGAGGCCGGAGACGCGGCAGAAAATCAGATTCAGGCGGCCCTTGCTGATTCTGACTGGACCGAAGGAACCGGGCGTGAAAGTACCAACGGCAATTACGCTGAGGAGGGCTCCCTGGTCTGGGGAAATCAGCCGGAGATCTTCTATGATCCTGAGAATGTGGAACACACGACGGCAATCTCAGAGCCTTTCGATATGACGGACGGTGTTCAGGAAGTAAAAATTGACGTTACAGAGCTTGTACAGACATTGAAAGCCGGGCATCCGGATGAGGATATCATGACACTGGCACTCTGTGAGACCGCAGGCAGCCGGATCCGCATCGGCAGCAAGGAAGGCGGAGATGATCTCAGAGCTCCGCGTCTGATCGTAAATACGCTCGGTGCGGCAGCAGAAGGCATCAGCCTTGACAGAGAACGCCTTGAGCTTGAAACCGGTGATACACTGACATTGAAAGCAACTGTAAGTCCCGAGGACGCTTGGAATCAGAATGTGATCTGGTCATCGGAAGATCCGGAAATCGCAGATGTAGACGAAGCTGGGACAATCACCGCGAGAAAAGCCGGATCTACGGTGATCACGGCCACAGCGGCAGATGGCGGTTTCCAGGCCTTCTGCGAAGTAACCGTAAAAGAAAAAGAAGAGCCGGATGATCCGGAACAGCCCCTGCGCATTACGGCGAATCCGCAGGATGTGGAAGGAGCGGCAGGAGAGAACGCGGTCTTTACGGTAAAGGCAGAGGGCAGCGGCCTGAGCTATCAGTGGCAGTATGCCAACGCGAATTCATCGATCTGGAGAACCTCCTCTATGAGCGGAAACGACACACCGGAAATCACCGTGCCCATCGCTTCTTACCGGGACGGCCAGAAATACCGCTGTGTTGTGACAGATCAGAACGGCAGCAGCGTGACATCCGAGAGCGCGGCTGTAAAAGTTATTATACCTGCGGATACCCCGGTCATTGTGTCACAGCCGGAAGATTTCACGGGAATATCCGGAGAGACGGCAGTATTCACAGTCGAAGCAGAAGGAACCGGGCTCAGTTATCAGTGGCAGTACAGCAATGCAGGATCCAGTGTATGGAGAAATTCTTCCGCGGCAGGCAGTACGACGGAGGCAATCTCTGTGGAGATCGCTTCTTACAGAAACGGCCAGAAATACAGATGTGTGGTAACCGGAGCATCCGGGCACAGCGTAACCTCTGACGTGGCGAAAATCATTGTCGGAGCTGCAGAAGGAGCGCCCGTGATCACAGGCCAGCCGGAAAGCTATACAGGTGAGGTCGGTGCGACAGCAGTATTTGAAGTCAAGGCAAGCGGAACCAATCTGACGTATCAGTGGCAGTACTGCAACGCAAAATCTAATATCTGGAGAGCTTCCTCCATGGAAGGCAGTACAACGTCCAAACTGAGCGTGCCGGTTACAGCAGGCAGAGACGGCCAGAAATACCGCTGCGTAATAACCGGCGGCAATGGAAGAATGACGATCTCAGAGACGGCTGTGCTGGAAATTTCCGAACAGAAAGAGTAAGGCAGATAAAAGATTGTCTGAAACGGTACATGATCATGGAAGAATTAGAAAACAAGGTGAATCATCAGTTATACCGGGGAAAAGGACATTCCCAATATATGATTGTGAAAAGAGCGGCAGATATTGCTCTGTCGCTGGCGGGTCTCGTTCTGTTCTCACCGCTGCTGGCAGTAACAGCGGCGGCAGTGAAACTCTGCGATGGCGGATGTATCCTGTACAGTCAGGTTCGTCTGACGCAGGGGGGAAAATGCTTTCGCATCTACAAATTCAGAAGTATGAGAATGGATTCGGAGCAGGAAAGGGGCGCTCAGCTTGCAGCGCGGAATGACGAACGTATCACTCCGGTCGGGAAAATAATCCGCGAGAGACATATAGACGAACTTCCGCAGCTGATTAATATTTTAAAGGGGGAGATGTCAATGGTCGGGCCGCGGCCGGAACGGCCGGAGATGATGGAGGCATACATGGAGGTTCTGCCTGAATTTCATGAACGGCTGCAGGCAAAGGCAGGCTTGACTGGATATGCACAGATTTACGGTGACTATTATTCTACACCCGGTGAAAAGCTAAGGATGGATATGGAATATCTGGAAAGAGCATCACTTGCCGAAGATTTCAGGCTTATCATCGCAACGGTCAGAATATTGCTGTTCGGTGAAAACGAAGCCGGACGTTCAGTGCGGCTGCCTGCAATGGGGATGAACAAGCAGTGAAGACGGAATGAATATGTGGAGAGCTCAGAAACGGGCTCTCCGTTTTTCGTGGCAGAAGACAAAGAATCGTGTATAATAATGGTACATGAATACTTCGTAGATTATGGCGTATCGATTCGGATATGCCGGAAGGGAACACAGAATATGGAACAGGAAATTCTACAGAGAGATAAGGAGAAAAAAGTTGAATACAGGTATTATGAGATGCCTGTAAATTCTTACGTACTGCCGCTGTTGGGAGAAAGATGGACCACCAATTATGGGAGAGATTCCCTTCACTTCCATAACTACCTTGAGATCGGCTACTGTTATTACGGGAAGGGGAAGATTGTTACAGAAGAACAGTCCTATGAATATGAGAACGATACATATACAGTGATACCAAAAAATTATATACACCGGACCCAGAGCAATCCGGAGAGAATTGAGAAATGGGAGTACTTGTTTATTGATATGGATCGTTTCCTGGCTGCCTTCTATCAGAATGAGCATACGGCGATTGCAGATTTGATGAAAGAAGCAATTGACAAGAATGTTCAGGTATGTACTGCCGGGGAAACCCCGGAAACTGCGGAAGTGATCCGTTATACTTTGGAGGAAGCGAGGAGCAGAAAGAAGTTTTATAAAGAAAGTATCAAAGGGTGCCTGCAGACGCTTCTGGTGATGATTGCCCGAAATGCTGCCTCTGATGCAAAGGAGACGGTGGAAGATGAAAAAGGCAAAAAAGAGAACCGGCTTGGAGTCGTTCTGGAATATATCTCGACCCATTATCCCGAGCAGATCCGCATCTCGGATCTGCATCTCGGATCTGGCAGATATGTGCCATGTAAGTGAAACACATCTTAGAAGACTGTTCCAGGAAGTCATGAATATTTCGCCTCTCGAGTATATGAATCTGGTCCGGGTCCAGGCGGCCTGCCATGAACTTCACAGGACAGACAAACCGGTCGACAAGATTCGGACAGAGGTCGGATTTGAGACTGCGTCTACTTTTAACAGGAATTTTAAGAAATTGGTGGGCATGTCTCCCAATGAATGGCGGATGAAGAAAAAGGATAAGGCAGACTATAATATTTCCATTTATAAGGGATGGTAATGAGGAACTGGCGCTCCCCTGTGAACCGGAACCAACTGCTGCAGAGAAACCGAGCACACTCGATTTTTTTATTGCGATCCCTGTATGCCCTGTGTTATAATCGAGATAATGTCTAACACTAAGATAAAACAAGATGAAAGGGAATGAGTATGAGCTTTATATCGTATTTAATCAACGGATTGAGCCTGGGAAGTGTCTATGCGATCATAGCCCTTGGATATACCATGGTATACGGCATCGCGAAGATGCTGAACTTCGCGCATGGCGATGTCATCATGATCGGGGCGTATATTGCGCTTATTTCTATGACGCAGGCAGGACTGCCCCCGATTGCCGCACTGCTGATCGCGGTTGTTGTCTGTACGCTGCTCGGTATGCTGATCGAGCGCGTGGCATACAAGCCGCTGCGAAACGCGTCTTCATCGCTGGCGGTACTGATCACAGCGATCGGTGTCAGCTATTTGCTGCAGAATATTGCACTGCTGGTCTTTGGGGCGAATGCCCAGACATTTCCGTCGGTGATCAAATGGAAGGGACTGTCTTTGGCAGGAGGAAAGTTAAATATTTCCGGAGAAACGATTGTGACGATTGCTGCCTGTGTGATTATCATGGCAGTGCTGATTACGTTCGTGCAGAAGAGTAAACCGGGACAGGCGATGCGCGCGGTTTCCGAGGATAAGGGGGCGGCGCAGCTTATGGGAATCAACGTCAACGGGACGATCGCCCTGACCTTTGCGATCGGTTCTGCGCTGGCTGCTGTTGCCGGCGTGCTCCTGTGTTCTGCGTATCCGAGCCTGACCCCCTACACCGGGGCCATGCCGGGAATTAAGGCCTTTGTGGCAGCAGTATTCGGCGGAATCGGCTCGATCCCGGGCGCGTTCATCGGGGGCCTGCTTCTGGGCGTGATCGAGATCTTCGGCAAGGCCTACATCTCTTCACAGATGGCTGACGCCATTGTGTTCGCGGTGCTGATTATCGTGCTCCTTGTGAAGCCCACGGGACTTTTGGGCAAGAAGATTCAGGAAAAAGTGTAGGTGGATGATATGGACAGACTGAAGAAAATGAGTAAGAATACAAAGAGCAATCTGATCACGTACGGGATCGCCGCTGCGGCGTTTGTCATCATGCAGACCCTGATCAGTACGGGCAACATTTCCAGTCTTCTGGAAGGACTGATGGTTCCGCTGTGCATCTATGTGATCCTGGCGGTTTCTTTGAATCTGGTGGTAGGATTTCTCGGCGAGCTGAGTCTGGGACACGCAGGTTTTATGTGTGTGGGCGCGTTTGCCAGCTCTTTCTTCTCCAAATGCATGAGACATGTGATCACCATAGACGGACTGAGATTCTTCTTCGCGCTTCTGATCGGGGTCGCTGTGGCAGCTGTATTCGGGATCATCATCGGGATCCCGGCTCTGCGCCTGAAGGGAGATTATCTGGCGATTGTGACGCTGGCCTTTGGCGAGATCATTAAGAACCTGGTCAATGTGCTCTACATCGGGAAAGATTCCAATGGATTCCATTTCTCGACGAAGGATGTGATGTCTCTGAACATGGAAGCGGACGGCACAGTGATTGTCAACGGGCCCCAGGGAATCACAGGAACACCGAAGGATTCTACGTTTTTGATCGGATTCCTTCTCGTGCTGGTGACATTGTTCGTTGTCATGAACCTGGTGAATTCCAGAGACGGGCGGGCGATCATGTCCATCCGTGACAACCGGATTGCCGCAGAATCTGTGGGAATTAATATTACGAAATATAAGCTGATGGCGTTTACGGTATCTGCAGCGCTCGCAGGAGCGGCGGGCGTGCTCTATGCGCACAATCTGTCTACGCTGACAGCCAATACGAATAACTTCGGGTACAACCAGTCGATTATGATCCTTGTGTTTGTCGTTCTGGGAGGCATCGGAAGCATCCGCGGTTCTATGATCGCGGCCGTGATCCTTACCCTCCTTCCGGAGATGCTCCGCGGATTGTCAGACTACCGGATGCTGATCTACGCGATTGTGCTGATTATCATGATGCTCTTTAACTGGGCGCCGAAGGCAGTTCAGTGGAGAGAGAAGTACCTGACCTTCGGCAGAAAGAAAAAGGAGGCTGTAAAATAATGGCATTACTGGATGTGAAAAATCTTGGCATTTCTTTTGGCGGTCTCCGTGCGGTAAATGCATTTGACATCTCTATCGAGAAAGAAGAGCTGTACGGCCTGATCGGACCGAACGGCGCGGGCAAGACCACGGTATTCAACCTGCTGACAGGCGTCTATAAGCCGGACAGCGGGAAGGTGATCCTGGATGGACAGGATATTACCGGGAAGAAGACGATTGAGATCAGCAAGGCGGGAGTTGCAAGAACGTTCCAGAACATCCGTCTGTTTAAGAAGCTAAGTGTGCTGGACAATGTGAAGGTAGGGCTTCACAATAAGCATCACTATTCCACAGCGGAAGGAATTCTGCGTCTTCCGAAATACCGGAAAGTGGAGAAGGAGATGAATGAGCAGGCCATGGAGCTCTTGAAAGTGTTCAATCTGGAACACGCAGCGCATCTGGAGGCGGCAAACCTTCCTTACGGTCAGCAGAGGAAGCTGGAGATTGCCAGGGCTTTGGCCACAGAGCCGAAACTTCTCCTGCTGGATGAGCCGGCAGCGGGCATGAACCCCAACGAGACCGGGGAACTGATGGATATGATCCGTTTCGTACGGGAGAACTTCCATATGACGATTCTTCTGATTGAGCATGACATGAAGCTGGTGAGCGGAATCTGTGAGAGGCTGACCGTACTGAATTTTGGCGAGGTGCTGGCCCAGGGGCAGACTTCAGATGTTCTGAATGATCCGCGGGTTATCACGGCATATCTGGGAGAATAGGAGGAGACGTTAGTTATGGCTATGCTTGAAGTGAAAGATCTGGAAGTGTTTTACGGCGTGATCCAGGCCATCAAAGGCATCTCCTTCCATGTGGAACAAGGAGAGGTCATCGCTCTGATCGGAGCAAACGGTGCCGGAAAGACGACCACACTGCACACGATTACCGGGCTTCTCAGCCCGAAGAAGGGGCAGGTCTTGTTCGAGGGCAAGGATATCACGAAGATTCCCGCCCACAAGATCGTGTCTATGGGAATGGCGCATGTGCCGGAAGGGCGGCGCGTGTTCGCTGAGCTGAGTGTGTATGAGAACCTGAAAATGGGTGCATATACGCGGAAAGACAAGAATGAAATAGAAGAAAGTCTGCGGAATGTTTACAAGAGATTTCCCCGTCTGGAGGAGCGGAAGAACCAGATGGCGGGGACACTCAGCGGCGGGGAGCAGCAGATGCTGGCCATGGGCCGGGCGCTGATGTCCAAACCGAAAATCATCCTCATGGATGAGCCGTCTATGGGACTTTCGCCGATTATGGTAAATGAGATCTTCGATATCATCCGTTCGGTCAGTGAGAGCGGAACAACGGTGCTGCTGGTGGAGCAGAACGCGAAGAAGGCGCTTTCTATTGCGGACCGGGCGTATGTTCTGGAGACCGGGAATATCGTTCTGGACGGAAATGCCAGGGATCTGCTGGAAGACGATTCGATCAAGAAAGCTTATCTCGGAGAATAGGAGGTGCACTTGATGAGGAATATTGTGGTTACCATTGCAAGACAGTATGGAAGCGGCGGCAAGACCATCGGGGCGATGCTGGCGAAGGACCTGGGGATCAACTGTTACAGCCGTGAGATCCTGCGTATGGCTTCAGAGGACAGCGGGATCAATGAGCGCCTCTTCGGTATGTCAGATGAGAAGGTACGCCGGGCAGGATGGTTCCGGCTTCTCAGCCGGCCTTATGAAGGAGAACTGATCCCGCCGGAGGATAAAGAGTTTACGTCTGACGACAATCTGTTCAACTATCAGGCCAAGATTATTAAGGATCTGGCAGCGAAGGAATCCTGCGTGATCGTGGGGCGGTGCGCGGATTATGTCCTGAAGGATTACCCGAATGTTATGAGCGTGTTTATCCATGCGGACCGGCAGTTTTGTCTGGACCGGGCCATGGAGCGCCACAGCATGACAGAGAAGGAGATGCAGAAGTACATCGAGCGGACGGACAAGTACAGAGGAGATTTCTACCGGTATCACACCGGACATGAGTGGGCGGATGCCAGAAATTATGACCTCTGCCTGGACAGCGGAAAGCTGGGATTTGAGAAATGTGTAGAAGAGATCAAAGCTTATAGAAAAATACGGTTTGACCTGTAAAACAGCATTCTGAACGCGCGGCGCGGCAGGATGAGAGGAGAGGATTTCGTGTGTCATGCATGGAATCCTTTTTCGATTCCCGGAACTGTAAACATCTACTGGACTTACAGCACCGGAAGAGGTAAAATCATAATAAGTATAAATCTGACACGGGCAGAGCTGAAGGGCATAGATCTGTACGTCCGGACAGACTGCACGTGCCGGGACAGAGAAACCAGAAGAAGGGAGATGACAGTATGAAATCATTTGTTTATGTCATCAAAGACAAAGTGGGGATTCACGCGAGACCCGCTGGGATACTTGTGAAAGAAGCGAAAAAGTATGAATCGGAGATCCTGGTCAAGAAAGGCGAGGCGCAAGGCGACGCGAAACATCTGACACAGCTTATGTCTATGGGGATCAAGTGCGGTGATGAGATTACTGTAGAAGTGACGGGGGCTGACGAGGAAGCCGCGGCTGCATCCATGGAAAAAGTATTCAGCGGGCATCTTTGAGAATGGAGGAAGATAAAATGGCAAATATCTGGCATGATATCAGTGAGGACAGGATCTTTCCCACAGACTTTGTCGCAGTGGTCGAGATATCGAAAGGAAGCAAGAAGAAATATGAGCTGGATAAGGAGACCGGATATATCATTCTGGACCGTGTGCTCTATACATCCACGCATTATCCCATGAATTATGGATTTATTCCGCGCACGCTCGGGGACGACGGAGATCCGCTGGATGTGCTTGTCATGTGTTCAGAGCCGCTGGAGCCGCTGACTCTGGTGCGCTGCTATCCCATCGGCGTGATGAAGATGACGGACGGCGATTCCGGGGATGAGAAAGTGATCGCAATTCCGTGGGCGGATCCTACATATGAGGCATATACAGACATTTCGGAACTGCCGAAGCATATTTTCGATGAGATCAAGCATTTCTTCACCGTGTATAAAGACCTTGAGGGCAAAAAGACAGCCGTCAACGAGTTTGAGGGCGCGATCGGAGCTGTCAAGATCATTGAGGAATGTATTGACCGGTATAAAGAGAAGTACGGAGCTCAGGAAGAGTAACAGGAGGCGGATACAGATCAATGGAAAAGTTCAGTGACAACATCAAAAAGGTGATACTTGCGGGAATCGGAGCTGTGGCGGTAACAGCGGAGAAATCCAAAGATCTGCTGGATGAGATGGTTGAGAAGGGCGAACTGACGGTAGAGCAGGGCAAGGTACTCAACGAAGAACTGAAGCACAATATCAAGAAGACGGTGAAAGAGAAGGTAAATGCAGTGAAGCCGGCTGCAGAGCCGGATCTTGCCGAGCTGCTTGACAAGATGACGCCGGAGCAGATCGCGGCGCTGAAAGAGCAGATCCTGAAGAAAGAAGCGGAAGCGGCTGCAGATCCGAAAGAAGCGGCAGAAGATGCCGCAGAAGAGACCTGCGCAGAGTAAGACGGCAGAAGAGGAAGTATACAGGCACAGGAGAACGCAGATACGGATGAGTACAATAGAACCGATAGAATATAATTCAAGACTCCGGGAGATTACAGCGGTACTGCGCAGGCACAACATTACGAGAGGAGTGACCCCGAAGAAGCTCCGGGCGATTCTGGAGG
This sequence comes from uncultured Eubacteriales bacterium, assembly GCA_949283695.1. Classification (GTDB taxonomy): domain Bacteria; phylum Bacillota; class Clostridia; order Lachnospirales; family Lachnospiraceae; genus Mediterraneibacter. The sequence goes on from CASDTX010000025.1 coordinate 309,306, forward strand.
ATCTGGGCCCTACCTTTATCAAGCTGGGACAGATTATGTCCATGCACTCGGACATTCTTCCGAAACGCTACTGCGATGAACTGATGCGGCTGCGGTCCGATGTAACTCCGATGCCGTTTGAAGAAGTCATAGAAGTAATTGAAGGGTCCTATGGCCGTTCCTGGAAGAGAGTTTTCTCTTCCATTGAAGAAAAGCCACAGGGCTCTGCTTCTATTGCCCAGGTTCACCGGGCGGTGTTAAGGAGCGGCGAGGAGGTCGTCGTCAAGGTCCAGAGACGGGGGATCTATGAGAAGATGGCCAGGGATATTGACCTCCTCCACAAGGCGGTGAAACTGATGCCGCCGGTGAGCATCAAGGGAATGGCAGATCTGGATCTGGTCCTGGATGAGATGTGGTCTGTCACGAGAGATGAGATGAACTTCCTGACAGAGGCATCGAACATGGAAGAGTTCGCCCGCAGGAACCGGGAGGTGGCTTTCATCGGGACGCCGGTTCTCTATCAGCAGTATACAACAGTCAATGTTCTGGTCATGGAGTACATCGACGGCTGCGGGATTGACGACAAAGAAGCGCTGATCGAGGGCGGATACAATCTGAAAGAGATCGGAAGCAAGCTGGTGGACAACTATATCAAGCAGGTTATGGACGACGGATTCTTCCATGCGGATCCCCATTCGGGAAATGTGAAGATCCGGGACGGAAAGATCATCTGGATCGATATGGGGATGATGGGCCGTCTGACAGAGCATGACCGGGAGATGATCGGGAAAGCAGTGCAGGGGGTCGCCCTGAACGACGTGGGCCTGATCCAACAGGCAGTTCTGGGGATCGGAGAGTTCCGGGAGCGGCCGGATCAGCGGAAGCTCTACGAAGATATTGACAGTCTGCTGATGAAATATGGCAATGTAGAGATGGGGCAGATCAACGTGGCAGAAGTCATGACGGATCTGATGGAAGTGATGAAGAATCATAAAATCAAGATGCCCCACGGACTGACCATGCTTGCCCGGGGACTGACCCATATGGAAGGCGTGCTGGCAGATATCGCGCCGGATATCAATATGGTGGAGATCGCGACGGCCCATATGGCAGGAGAGTTTTTCCGCACGCTGGATCTGAAAAAAGAACTGAAAAGCAGCGGGAAAAGCATCCTGAAATCTTTCCGGAAGGCCCTGGATATACCGTCCATGGTCTCAGATATCATGAATGGATATCTGAAAGGTCAGGCGAAAATCAATCTGGATCTGCAGGTGACAAATGAACTGGCACAGCTTCTGCGAAGACTTGTAAGGAACATCGTGATGGGGCTGTGGGTGATGGCGCTTCTGATCAGCTCGAGCATCATCTGTACCACGGACATGACACCAAAGATCCTGGGGATCCCGGCGATCGGGGCCATCGGGTATATCCTGGCGTTCCTGATCGTCATGTATGTGTTTATCAAACATCTGCTTTCACGGAAATAAGCAGCGGTCCCGGCGGAAGCAGGGATCGGACAGCAGGAACGATCCGGCCGGAGCAGAGATCAGACAGCGGGAACGATCCGGCGGAATCGGGGATCAGACAAGACAGCAGGGAAGAGTGAGGGAATGAAGAAAAACAGAAAGAATCCTCTGTACGAAAGCTTTGGCTATGCGTTCGAGGGGATATGGACAGGAATCAAGAAAGAACGGAACATGAAGATTCACTGCCTGGCGATCATAGGTGTGACGCTGGCAGGAACGCTGTTTCAGATAACGGCGGCAGAATGGTGCATCTGTCTTCTGCTTTTCGCGCTGGTGGCAGGGCTGGAACTGGTGAATACAGCAGTTGAGGCGGTAGTGGACCTGGTGACGGAGGAGCGCAAACCGCTGGCAAAGATTGCAAAAGACACGGCTGCGGGGGCTGTATTGTTTGCGGCCTTGATTTCTGTGATGATCGGATGTATTATCTTTCTGCCATATCTATTGGAACTGCTGGGAAAGATGTGATATACTGTCCAGTAGATCAACCGGAAAGGAAAGAACGATCATGAGTGATAAACATACAACAGTGACGAAACAGGAGACGCTGGCAGCGCTTCGCAGTCCGGGAGAGCTTTATGTGGTGATGTCAGTGGCTACGAAGCTTCCCTTTGTCTGCTGTGATGAGGAGACCTTTGATGATAAAGTGTTCCTCTACTACAGGATGGAAGACGCGAAGGAACGGGCCCAGGAACTTCTGAATCAGAAATATCCGGCGGCAGTGGCCAAGGTAGAAGAGAAACAGCTTCTTGCATTTTATACCAGTCTGTATACAATGGGAATTAACTGTCTGTCCGTCAATTATGGCACGGATACGCAGATTGAGATTCAGCTTGCGGACCTGGTGAAACGGAAGACGCCGGAAGAACTTCCGGAGGGGAAGAAAGTGATTGAGAATTCCGCACTGCACCTGACTGCAATCTATTTCATGCAGGAGGCGCGGCGTCAGGAAGCTCCGCAGATGACCGAGAAGTTAAAGGAACTTCAGGAAGAGCTGCTGGCTCATTACAATAAAGGAACATTTCTCATCGGGATCGGAGAAGACGGGAAGGCACCGATCCTGCAGCAGAAGGACGGAACAATCTATCAGCCGGTCTTCACGGACATATTGGAGTTCCAGAAGTTCCTCAGAGGGAAGAAGCTGAGGAGCCTGGTGATTCCGGCAGAGAAGATCCCGGAGATTCTGGCTCCGAATGTAAGCGGGGTTGTCGTGAATCCTTTGGGAGTGAATGTGCAGCTTAAGATTGCGCGGAAGAAGAAACCAGAGACGGACGCATAACAGGGAAGAGAAGAAGATGTCAATACCAGTATATATTAGAAAAGATTATTTCAGAGCGGTTGATCTGACAGATAAGAGCGCTCACATATTGGAATTCCACTACAGGCCTCAGACTGTGGACGTCTTTGAGGAAGGGCTGTCTGTATTTCACATGGAATATATCCTGGAGAGCAAGACGCGGGCAGAGATCATTGAGTTCTATCTGACGGATTTCGGCCTGCGGGGCAGAGGATACGGCACGGCATGTATGAATGAGATCGCGGCTGAGTTCGGGAAGAAAGGGGTAACCATGATCACAGCGCCAACCGGATATGAGCTGGCGCCCCTGGGATATACCGGACCGGACCAGTATCGGGAGCTGATGGCCGGATTCTATGCGAAGACCGGATTCGCTGTCAGCGGGGACGGAGATCTGGCCATGAAAATACTGGGCTGACAGCCGGGACCGTGCAGGAACCAGAGAGAAAGCGCGGATGAGTCTGTGAGGGTTTCTGTATTTCTGTGGAAACTGCACATTTTTTCACATTGATTTTAGGCAATAATTCCAGATTGACAATGTTCATATGATTCGATTATACTGTGTATGTAAATCGAATACGCAAGATAGTGTGTTACTGTAAGGCAGGCATAAACTATCCTTTTAGAGATTATATGGATTGGATATAATCAGAAGAGGATCAGGTTTATGCCTTTTTTGCGTGCTGAAGCGAATGGCGCTCCGGGAACAGGAACTGAAACCAACAGAGGCAGCTGCGCCAGGTTCTGTCAGGCATGCAGGGGCTGCAGGCGTATTCGGGAGAAATGAGAGTTTCGAAAAGGAGGAAACACTATGAAAGACAAGATTTTCGGAGTATTGCAGAGAGTGGGCCGCAGTTTCATGCTTCCCATCGCAATCCTTCCGGTGGCGGGACTTCTTCTGGGAATCGGAAGTTCCTTCACCAATGCAACCATGATTGATACCTACGGTCTTCAGGCAATTCTGGGAGACGGAACGATTCTCCACGGCCTGCTCACGATTATGAGCAAGGCGGGAAGTGTGATCTTCGACAACCTGCCGCTGATCTTCGCGGTGGGTGTGGCGATCGGTATGGCAAAGAAAGAGAAAGAAGTGGCGGCGCTTGCGGCGATGATCTCCTTCTTTGTCATGCATATCTCAATTAACGCAATGCTCGTTCTCATGGGAGATCTCCTGGAGGACGGCACGACAGCAGCGCATGTGCTGGACGGAACAGTGGCAAGCATCTGTGGAATTCAGACGCTGCAGATGGGTGTTTTCGGAGGCATCATTGTAGGTCTGGGCGTTGCGGCGCTGCACAATCGGTTCTATAAGATCCAGCTCCCGAATGCACTTTCCTTCTTCGGCGGATCAAGATTCGTACCGATTATCTCTACGATCACTTATGTGGGAGTGGGAATCCTGATGTATTTCCTCTGGCCCTTCGTGCAGGAAGGAATCTACGCTCTGGGCGGACTCGTGACAGGAACCGGGTATCTTGGAACTCTGATCTTCGGAGTGATCAAGAGAGCATTGATTCCCTTCGGCCTGCACCATGTATTCTATCTTCCTTTCTGGCAGACAGCAGTGGGAGGAACTATGGAAGTGGCTGGACAGCTGGTACAGGGCGGACAGAACATCTTCTTCGCACAGCTTGCAGATCCGAGTACCGTGCATTTCAGCGCTGACGCGACAAGATACTTCTCCGGAGAGTTTATCTTCATGATCTTCGGACTTCCGGGAGCGGCACTGGCAATGTACCGGTGCGCAAAGCCGGAGAAGAAGAAACAGGCAGGCGGTCTTCTCCTCTCCGCAGCGCTGGCATGTATGCTGACAGGAATCACAGAACCGATTGAGTTCTCGTTCCTCTTCGTGGCGCCGATGCTGTTCGGAGTACAGGTGGTGCTGGCAGGTGCGGCTTATATGATCGCGCATATCCTGAATATCGCAGTTGGACTTACGTTCTCCGGAGGAGTTCTGGACCTGTTTCTGTTCGGTATCCTGCAGGGCAACGCGAAGACAAGCTGGCTGCTGATTATCCCGGCGGGTATTATTTATTTCATTCTCTACTACGGCATCTTCATATTCCTGATCAAGCGGTTTGACTTAAAGACCCCGGGACGTGAGGATGATGATACAGAGACGAAGCTGTTCACAAAAGCAGATTATCAGGCAAAGCAGGGCGGTGCCTCAGCGGGCGCAGCTGCGGCTGGTGCAGGCGGCGACGAGAAGAGTGTGCTCATCACCAGAGGTCTGGGCGGAAAGAAGAATATTTCCGATGTAGACTGCTGCGCAACCAGACTTCGCTGTACCGTAGTGAAGCCGGAACTTGTGAATGAGGATCTCTTAAGAGCGACTTCCCCATCCGGAATTCTCCGGAAAGGGCAGAGCATCCAGGTGATTTACGGACCGTCCGTGGCAGTGGTGAAGTCCAACCTGGAAGATTATCTGGAGACAGCACCTGACGAGGAGTACATTTCAGAGCAGCCTTCGGGCAGCAGCGCGGCAGCAGGCGGCGGTCAGGCAGCTGCAGGACAGGCAGGCGCGGGTGAGCAGCGTCCGGCAGGCGCAGGCACGGTGAAGAAGATCCTCTGCAGTCCGTTTGCCGGAGAGACGGCGCCGATCACAGAAGCGTCGGACGAGGCGTTCGCAGGAAAGATGATGGGCGACGGATATATCGTGAAGCCGGAGGAAGGGATGGCCTATGCTCCGGAAGATGCAACCGTGTCCTTTGTATTCCCCTCTAAGCATGCGGTAGGACTTATGAGCGACGACGGAGTGGAATATCTTCTCCACATCGGTGTTGACACAGTGAATTTAAATGGAGAAGGTTTTGAGGCGTTTGTAAAAGACGGAGATCGAGTAAAAAAGGGTGACAAACTGATTGGGTTTGATATACAATATATAAAGGAACATGCGAAATCCGATGAGTGTATGATCGTATTCACCAGCCTGCAGGAAGGCGAGGAGATCCGGGTGAAAACGTCAGGCAGAGTGGCTGCGCTGGATGAGGCGGCAGAGCTTGTCTCCTTTAACTAACGAGCGTCATAGGTGAAGGTGACTGGAATGAATTCCCCCCTGCTCTCTGCTGCGGAAGCGGCAGGAAGCAGGGGGATCTGCGCAGAAGATGAAGGGGAGAAGAGGTATGTATCGAATCATAAAGGTGCTCAATAATAATGGAATTCTTGTCTACGAGAACGGCACGGGGAGAGAGCTGATCCTGCTGGGAAACGGAGTGGGGTTCGGAAAGCGTCCCACGCAGCAGATCGACCGTCTGCCTGGGGCAAAGATCTACTCTCTTGTGACAAGGCAGAAAAGCCAGTCTGTCCTTCAGGTTGTAAACGGGATCCGGCCGGAGTTTATCGAGGCGGCCGGAAGGATCATCGATGAGGCAGAGAAGCTGTTTCAGAAGGTGAACCGGGAGATTCTGCTTCCCATGGCGGATCATATCGCCCTGGCGGCAAAACGGGCAAAGGAGAACCGGCAGATCCCGAACCCTTTTACCCCGGATATCCGGGTGCTCTTTGCGAAGGAGTACGCGGCCGCTGTGAAAGGCAGAGAGATTCTGCGGGAGATGACCGGATACGAGATCTCAGACGATGAGGTGGGATTCATTACCCTGCATATTCACGCGGGATTGTCAGATGAGCAGGTGTCAGAAGCGCTGGATACCACCCGGATCATCAATGAAGGGATCGCTATGATTGAGCGGGCTTTCGGACAGAAGTTCGAGGAGGACTCGCTTGCGTACACGCGGCTGATGAGCCATCTGTATTACATGGTGGCAAGGACCAGGAAAGGGGAGTCCACGAAGGCGGATTTCAATGACTTTATCTTTGCCAATTATCCGGAGACCGGAAGAGTGGCTGAGGAGATATGCTGTTATATGGGACAGCAGCTAAAAAAGGATGTGGCGCGTGAGGAGATCGGCTTCCTGGCAATCCACATTCAGAGAGTGATTGATCCGGATGCAGTATGAGGGAAGCGGAAGAGCAGACAAGACAGAGATTTCAGCCCGGCGGGTGTTTCGATGGAGATGCCCGGCCGGGCTATTTTTGGATTGATATGACACAGACTTTGTGGTAAAAAAGGAGGTAGAAACATATAAGGAGGACGGGAATGTATAAGATACTGATCATTGAAGATGATCTGGCGATGGCCCAGGCCATACAGAAAGAAATGAAAATGTGGGGGAACGAGGCGGAGTATGTGCAGGATTTTCAGAACGTGCTGGCAAGATTTACAGAGTATGATCCCCATCTGGTTCTCATGGATATCACCCTTCCCTTTTATAACGGTTATCACTGGTGCAGCGAGATTCGGAGGATCTCAAACGTGCCTGTCATATTCATCTCATCTGCCTCAGATAACATGAACATTATCATGGCAGTCAACATGGGCGGAGATGATTTCATCCCCAAGCCATTTGATTTAAGCGTCCTGACAGCGAAGGTGCAGGCGGTGCTGCGCAGGACGTATGATCTGGCAGGAAAGATCCCTGTGCTGGAGCACCGGGGTGCGATTCTGAACCTGTATGATACCACGCTGACTTATGAAGGAGAGAAGATCAGTCTGACGAAGAATGAATTCCGGATCCTTCAGACCCTGATGGAGAACAAGGGACGGCTGGTGAGCCGGGATACGCTGATGACCCGGCTGTGGGAGACGGACAATTATATCGAAGAGAACACCCTGACAGTCAATATCGCGCGGCTGCGGAAGAAGCTGGAGAAGGCAGGACTTACGGAATTCATCACAACAAAAGTTGGAGAAGGGTATATCATTCAGCAGGCGCAGTAAGGAACAGGAGGAAAGAAACAGGATGAAGCATTTTTTCAGATATCTGTATGACTGCCGGTATCTGTGGATCTATTTTCTGATCTGCGGCGGGCTGTTTGCAGTGATATTCGCGCTCTACGATATCCGGATGGAAGTGGTCTGGTATCCCCTTCTTCTGTGCACGGTGATTGGCGCTCTGTTTGTGATCCTCGGATTCCGCAGACAGAACCAAAGACACCGAGAGATGCGGCAGATCGATCCTGACAGCGGCGCGTTTCCGGAGGTTCTGGATGTGCTGCCCAAGCCGGGAACTCAGACGGAAGCAGACTATCAGGAACTGCTGAGCCGGATCGGACAGTCTGTCCGGGAGGAGCGGAGAGTGCGGGAGGAAGAGCGCAGAGAGATGGACGATTATTATGCGGTGTGGGTGCATCAGATCAAGGCGCCGATCGCTGTGATGAAGGTGATGCTCCAGCAGTCGGATACACAGGAGAACCGGGAACTGGCCTCCGAACTGTTCCGTATCGAGCAGTACGCAGATATGGCGCTGTCCTACATCCGTCTGGGAGCGGGGGCGACAGATCTGGTGATCCAGGAGTATGCTCTGGACGGGATCATACGAAAGGCAGTGCGCAAGTACGCGGGACAGTTTATCCGCAGGAAGCTGCGGCTGGTCTATGAGGGAACCGACCAGTGGGTGCTGACAGATGCGAAATGGCTGTCCCTGATGATCGAGCAGCTCTTATCCAACGCGGTGAAATATACAGCGGAAGGCACAGTTACGATCAAAGTAGACGACAGGAAGCAGCTCTGGGTCACGGATACCGGGATCGGGATCTCACCGGAGGATCTGCCGCGGATCTTTGAGAAGGGCTATACCGGGTACAATGGAAGGAGCGACAGGAAGTCCACAGGAATCGGGCTTTATCTGTGCCGGAAGGCAGCGGATAAGCTGGGACATAAGATTACCGTACAGTCGGAACCGGGGAAGGGCAGCAGTTTTATCATCGACCTGGAATCCTATCCGTTTCAGGCAGAATGATGCCTTACAAAAGTGTCACATAGGACAGGGGGAATGTCACAGCTTTCGATGTCGGCATTTCCCCTGTCCCTGCTATACTGAGTACAGTTCAAGGAAGGCGGACGCCTGAAGGACAATATCAGAAAAGGAGACAGAACAAGCAATGGCAGTTTTGGAAGTGAAGAATCTGAAGAAAATATACAGAACCCGTTTCGGGGGCAATCAGGTGCAGGCACTGTCCTGCGTGAACTTCTCTGTAGAAGAAGGCGAGTATGTGGCGATCATGGGAGAGAGCGGATCCGGAAAGACCACCCTCCTGAATATTATGGCCGCTCTGGATAAACCGACGGAAGGCGAGGTGTTTCTGGACGGGAAGCCTCTGTCAGGAGTGAAGGATAAGGATATCTCCGAGTTCCGAAGAGATAATCTGGGATTCGTGTTTCAGGAGTTCAATCTGCTGGATACCTTTCATGTAAAGGATAATATCCTCCTGCCTCTGGTACTCAAAGGGATGTCCTATAAAGACATGGAAGGGAAACTTATGCCGGTGGCGCAGGATCTGGGGATTGATGCGCTTCTGGAGAAATACCCTTACGAGATCTCCGGAGGACAGAAGCAGAGAGTGGCGGCGGCCAGGGCGCTGATCACGGATCCCCGGCTGATTCTGGCGGATGAGCCTACGGGCGCGCTGGATTCCAGATCCACGGATGAACTGCTGTCGCTGTTCGCAAGGATCAACCGAAAGGGACAGACCATCCTGATGGTGACTCACTCGGTGAAGGCGGCAAGCCGTGCAGGGCGGGTTCTCTTTATCCGGGATGGGGAAGTGTTCCATCAGCTCTACAGAGGAGAGCTGTCGGATGAACAGTTCTACCAGAAAATCTCAGATACTCTTACAATGATTGCGACAGGCGGTGAGAGACGATGAAGGGCGGATTTTATATCAGACTGGCCAAAGACGGAATTGTGAAAAACAGGAAATTCTATTTCCCGTATATTCTGACCTGTATCTGCATGATCATGATGTTCTATATCGTGACCTTCCTGTACAAAAGTGAAGCCCTGGGAAGCGTGAGGGGCGGTGAGATGCTCCGGTCCCTTCTGGGTGTGGGACAGTTTATTGTCGCTCTGTTCGCCTTGATTTTCCTGTACTATACGAATTCATTTCTCATTCGCAGAAGGCAGAAGGAGTTCGGACTGTACAACATCCTGGGCATGGGAAAGAGAAACCTGGTGAAAATACTGATCTGGGAGAACCTGATCACAGCGGCAGTATCCCTTGTGCTGGGCCTGCTCTGCGGCGTGCTTTTCTCGAAGCTGACGGAGCTGGCGGCGGTGAAGATGCTGTCCGGAACAGCGGGATTCGGGATCCGGATTGAGAAGATGTCAGTTCTTCTCACAGTTGTTCTGTTCCTGGCGATCTTCACACTGGTCATGATTCGGATGCTGGTATCGATCTACCGGCTGCGTCCGGTAGAACTCTTGAGAAGTGAGAGTGTGGGTGAGAAACCGCCCAAGGCGAACTGGGTTCTGGCGCTGATCGGACTGGCGCTTCTTGGCGGTGCATATTACCTGGCTGTGGCCATTCTGGATCCGGTTGCGGCTCTGGCATGGTTCTTCAATGCAGTATTCATGGTGATTGTGGCGACCTATCTTCTGTTTATCGCCGGATCCGTGGTGATGTGCCGTGCACTGCAGAAGAACAAGAACTACTATTATAAGACAAAGCATTTCGTCTCTGTGGCCTCCATGGCATACCGGATGAAGCGCAACGGAGCAGGATTGGCCTCGATCTGCATTCTTTCCACGATGGTGCTGGTCACAGTGTCATCCACGGTCTGCATGTATGCACTGACGGATGACACAGTGGAACAGAGATATCCGCGGGATATTTCCATCAGTATGTACGATCAGATGACGAAAGCAGTGCCGGAGAGCAAGACGGCGCCTTACATTGAAGCAATCAGCCAGGTACTCTCAGAGTATGGGGAGACAGCACAGGATGTACAGGAGTACTCCCTTTACAGGTGTTATCTGCTGCAGGAAGAAGACTGCTTCGTAATGAATATGTACGAGGCGGATGCGAATGGAACAGTGGATTACAACAAGATGAGAGACCTCTATTTCATCACGCTGGATGATTATAACCGTATCACGGGAGAAGCACGCACGCTGGCTGATGATGAACTGCTCTTGTACCCGCAGAAGGGCGATTATGAATATGACACGATTACCCTGGAAGGCCTGGGCACGTGGAAGGCAGAACGAATCGATGCAGAACCGGTTAAGATCGGAACCGCAGAGGCGAATATGAAAGGAAGCCTGCTGCTGGTGGTGAAAGATCTCTCCCTCATCGAACAGATTGCCCAGTATGAGTATGATCTGGCCATGGAATACGGAGGAAACTTCGGAAGGATCTCTATGGAATACGGATTCAATCTGGACTGCGGGGATGAGAGGCAGATGGAGATCTATGATGACATCTTCGCCGCAGTGGCACAGGCAGGAACAGAGCAGCCGGACCTGGCGGACTACATGACAGACTGCAAGGCGCAGGGACGGGCAGATAATATCGGCATCTACGGAGGCCTGCTGTTCCTGGGGATCCTTCTGGGCGGCGTCTTCCTCTTCGGAACTGTGCTCATCATGTACTACAAGCAGATCTCAGAAGGATATGAAGACCAGAACCGTTTCGATATCCTGATGAAGGTAGGCATGACGAAGAAAGAAGTCAAGAAGAGCATCAATTCTCAGGTACTGACCGTGTTTTTCCTGCCGCTGATTATGGCAGGGGTGCATCTGGGATTTGCATTCCCGCTGATCTCCAAGATCATGATGCTGATGACCACGTCAGCCAGCAGAGAGCTTCTTCTGTTCGTGACCATCTGCTGTTACTTTGTATTCGCCCTGTTCTATGTGATCGTCTATGGGGTGACTTCCAAGAGCTACTATACGATCATTAGTGCAAAGAGAAATAATTAAAGAATCAAAGATGGAGGAACCTTGAACGGTTCCTCTGTTATTATTTACAGTGTTCTGTGCGAAGTGTATAATGTGAGATAGGACAATTCGGAGCTCAGGCTATTTGTACACGAAAGCTGCGGAAGCATGAGTGATACTCTGCACAAGCAGAGTGTAAACGGAAAGGAGCATTGTAATGAACAAAGAAGTATTGAACGATGTAACAGAGAAAACGAAGGAACTGATTGCGGCGCATACATGTTCTGCCGAGGCGAGAGCGGCGGCGCAGGCTTGGCTTGACGCTGTGGGAACGGACCGTGAGGCGGAGGAGACGAAGCGGTATCTGGAAGAGCTGGAGGCAGATATCATGCCCATTGATACACTGATCGCGTTTGCAGAGTCTGAGGGCGGCGTGAAGGTGTTCGGAGCAGAGAACGCTCCGGGAGTGGCGGCACATGGGAGAGAGATCAAAGCTGCCGGAGCCAAATACTGCGACTGCCCGGCCTGTGCGGCTGTGGAAGCGATCTTAGAGAAGAAAGAGGAAATGCTGAAATAGCGGAGGAAATTGATCATGAAAATGAAGATCCGAAACAAAGCTGCATTTACGGACGCGGCGACGCCTCTGGAAGAAGAGAATGCCCGGATCTCCTACGAAGCAGCGCTCGAAGGAATCGTGCTGCTGGAGAATGACGGGACCCTTCCCATCGCTCCGGGGAAAGTTGCACTGTACGGAGCCGGCGCAGACCGGACGATCAAAGGGGGAACCGGATCTGGTGAAGTGAATGAGCGCCATGCGGTCTCCATCCTGGAGGGCCTGGAGGCTGCCGGCTTCACTGTGACGACGAAGGCGTGGATCGACGGCTATGCCGAGGAGTTCCGGAAAGGCGAGGAATCCTATGCTGAGGAGTTCCGCCGCAGACTTCTGAAGCTGGATATCATAAATATCATGGGCAGCCCGTTTCAGTATCCGTTCGGGCAGCCGGTGACGATGGATGATGTGAGTGAGTCGGATACAGACACCTGTATCTATGTGGTGGCGCGTCAGGCCGGAGAAGGCGCAGACCGGAAGCTGGCGGATCATGAGTATTCACTGTCAGATGCTGAAAAGGCGAACATCGCGATGTGCGCGGCCAGCTATCAGAAAATGATTGTTGTGATCAATGTCGGCTCTGTGTTTGATATGAGTTTCCTGGATGAGACAGAAGGAATCAACGCGGTGGTTTATTATGGCCAGCAGGGGATGATGGGAGGCAGAGCGTTCGCGGATCTGATCTGCGGGAAGGTGTCGCCGTCGGCGAAGACTGTGGATACATGGCCCAGGAGGTATGAGGATATCCCCTTTGCGATGGACTACAGTTATTTAAACGGGGATACATCCGAGGAGTATTATCGGGAAGGGATCTATGTCGGCTACCGGTATTTCGACAGTTATGACGTGGAACCCAGATATCCGTTCGGATATGGGTTATCTTATACAACATTTGCCATGGAGAAGGAACGGATCGAGGCAGACGGAACAGAAATCACGGTTTCTGTGAAAGTGACGAATACTGGTGATGTCTGTGAAGGGAAAGAGATCGTTCAGCTCTATGTAAGCTGTCCGCAGACAGGAATGGCCAAAGAATATCAGAGGCTGGCTGCATTTGCCAAGACAGGAATCTTGAAGCCGGGGGACAGTGAGACTGTGAACCTGACATTCCGCATGGAAGATCTGGCTTCCTACTCCGAAGCAGACGGGGCGTTCATCCTGGAAGAGGGAGACTATATTCTGCGGCTGGGGGCGTCCAGCCGGAACACAGAGGTGATCGGTGCTGTGGTGCTTGACGGCGAGACGGTGACGGAAGTCTGCAGACCGATACACGGGCCGCAGAACCCGGTACAGGAGCTGGATCCGCCTGACCTGACCGACGCGGCAGGACAGAAAGATACTGCGGATCAGCAGGATGCGGATGTGGAACGGATCCTGCTGAGTGCCTCAGCGGTTCCGACGGCTGTCCATGAGTATGGGAAGACGGCCGTCAGCTCCAATCCGACGGCAGACGCAGTTCTGAACGTACTGACTCCGGAGGAACTCTGTGAGGTGGTTGTGGGAGCGGGCATGACGGGCAGCGGTCCCAGGTTCTTCGAGGCACCGGGATCGGCAGGTTATACGACGGGCGCACTGATCGAAAAGGGACTGCCCAATGTGTGTCTGGCGGACGGACCGGCCGGGCTGCGCCTTCAGAAAATATCTGCGGTGACCAGAAGCGGCAGAGTGAAAGCGACAGAACCCATGATTTCGGCCATGAAGTATCTGCCGGGACTTGTGAAGAAAGGGATGCTGGGGGATCCGGACAAACGGCCCTGCGTTTACCAGTTTGCGACTTCGTTTCCGACCGGCCTTGCCCTTGCACAGTCCTGGAATACCGGGCTGACAGAGAAGGTCGGAGCGGCAGTCGGCAGAGAGATGGAAGCTTACGGTGTTACTTACTGGCTGGCTCCGGGTATGAATATTCACAGGAATCCTCTGTGCGGCCGTAATTTCGAGTATTATTCGGAAGATCCGCTGCTGACCGGCAGGATGGCGGCAGCCATGACCAGAGGGGTTCAGTCCCGGCGCGGATGCTTCGTGACGGTAAAGCATTTCTGCTGCAATAATCAGGAAGATAACCGGAATCTTACAAACGCAAATGTAAACGAGCGTGCGCTTCGGGAGATCTACCTGAGAGGATTCCAGATCGCTGTCCGTGAGGGGCAGCCGGGAGCGGTGATGTCCAGCTATAATAAGGTCAACGGCGTCTATGTGAATAACAGTTATGATCTGCTGACCAGTGTGCTGAGAGACGAATGGGGATTCACCGGTCTTGTGATGACAGACTGGTTCGCCACAGGAAAGGGGCTGGGCAGCCACAGCGAGGCAATCATGGCAGGAAATGACCTGATTATGCCGGGCGGAAAGATTGCGGTCAAAGAGCTGAAGAAAAAGCTGAGAAACGGAGAGCTTGACGAGGCTGAACTTAGGAAATGTGCGTCCAATGTGATCCGGGGAGTGGTAAGCTCGCGGATCTATCAGGCGTATCGCAGGATGTAGGTTAGCGTCGGCGGACAAGGGACCGGCTGCCCCTTGTCCGCCGACGCTGCGGTTCTCTGTGAAAAGGAACTTACCCTCTCTTTAGCGGCCGTGTGTGCTCTTGTAAAGAGAGGGCAGGTTTTCCTGTGCAAATTCAGCCGGAAATGCTATACTGTAGTTAATAAAAACAGTACAGAGGATGTACAGCATCCGCAGAGAGGAGTGGCAGATATGATGAAACATACGATCATTACCATTGGCAGACAGTTTGGCAGCGGCGGTCATGAAGTCGGAAACCGGCTGGCGGAGCGGCTGGATATTCCGCTTTATGATCATAATCTGATTCGTATGGCGGCTCAGGAGCTGCGCATCAGCAACGAGGATGCGACCAAGGTAGATGAGACGATCCTGGGAAGATTTCTCTCCGCTTATGTGGTGAACACGGGCGATTACACTGCGTTTATGAGCGGGGAAGAGGCCGGCCGGACTTTGAGCGACCGCGTTTTTGAGCGGCAGTCCGCGATCATCCGCAAGCTGGCGGAGCGTGGGCCGGGTATTTTCGTAGGCCGGTGCGCGGACTATATTCTGGGCGATTATTCCAACTGTATCAATACCTTTATCTATGCATATAAGGAAGACCGGATCCGCAGAATTATGAAGATCTATCAGCTGGAAGAGAAGCAGGCAGCGGATAAGATCCGCAAGACGGACCGGGAGAGGAAGCTTTATTACGAAGCGAGAACCGGAAGAGAGTGGGGAGGCATTGACTGCAACAGTATGATGTTTAACACCAGTCTTCTGGGGATTGACGGAGCTGTGGACGCTCTGGAAGCCATCTACAGGAAGTGGGAAAGCAGATAAATACAATTTGACTTATGGTTTTCTCGTGTATATAATATAGATGAGAAAAATTATCAAAAGCGCCGTGCGCGGAAAGCGATTTTTCCCGCACGGCGCTGAAGTTTTGCATCATTTTTGGTGCTGCTTTGATACAGCAGCGCTATACTTACAAAGGAAGAGAAGACTATGAAACTGAAAGAAGGAAGAAACGGACAGACCTATATTGTGGAAGAGATCAGTATCGAACTGAACCTGGAGAGAAGACTGGAGGCTCTGGGACTTACAGAAGGGTCGCGGATTACAGTGCTTAATAATGACAAAAAGGGCGCAATGACAGTCAAATTCCGGGGAACAAGATTTGCCATCGGAAAGCGTATCGCCGATAACATCCATGTAAAGGAGGCGGCGGCATGAGCGGGAAGGTGATCAATGTCGGTTTCATCGGAAACCCAAACTGCGGAAAGACGACGCTGTTTAACGCCTATACCGGCGCTAATCTAAAAGTGGCCAACTGGCCTGGTGTTACTGTGGAGAAAAAGGAAGGCAGAACAGTATATAAAGGACAGGAATTCAAACTCATCGACCTGCCGGGGATCTACAGTCTGACTTCCTATACAATGGAAGAGAAAGTATCCAGAGAGTGCATCATGAGTGATGAAGTGGATGTCATTGTGGACGTGGCTGACGCGTCCTGCCTGGAGAGAAACCTGTACCTGACACTGCAGCTGATTGAACTGGGGAAACCGGTCGTTCTGGCACTTAACATGATGGATATCGTGGAGGAGCGGGGCATGGAGATCGACCTGCACCGTCTGCCGGAGATGCTGGGGATCCCGGCAATTCCGGTGTCTGCGAGAAAGAAGAGCGGCCTGGAGATTCTGATGCATGCGGTGTCGCACCATAACGAATATGCCAAGCCGGGGCCGTTTATCCACCATCACTCAGACAAGACCGGGCATCGGCATGATCACCACAGCGAGTATGCGATGGTGTACAGTGATAGAATCGAGGACCGGATCGATGCGGTGATCGAGCAGTTCAGGAAGAACGATCCGGATATGGATAACATGCGCTGGCATGCCATTAAGATCCTGGAACGTGACGAGACTGTCTTGAAGAAGTATCCGATCGCTCTTGAAGGCATTGTGGATCACAGCTATGAGAAAGAGATCATCAATGAAAAGTATGATTTCATCGAGGAAGTGATCGAGGAAGTGCTGGTGAATAAGAGCGAGAAAGAAGAACGGACGGAGCGGGTGGACCGGTTTATGACCGGAAAATGGCTGGGGCTTCCGATCTTTCTCCTGATTATGGCACTGGTGTTCTTCCTGACATTTACTGTGGGGGACTGGCTGAAAGGATATTTTGAGACCGGACTGGAATGGTTTACCGGAGCGGTGGGCTCCGGGCTCGACGCGGCCGGCACGTCGCCCATGCTGAACTCGCTGATCGTGGACGGTATTATTTCCGGTGTGGGCGGGATCCTTACGTTCCTTCCGAACATTTTCATTCTGTTTCTGGCGCTGGCATTTCTGGAAGACAGCGGCTATATGGCGAGGGTCGCATTTGTGATGGATGATGTGATGGGACATCTCGGACTCTCGGGAAGGGCTTTCCTGCCGATGCTGCTGGGCTTTGGCTGCTCGGTTCCCGCTGTTATGGCATCCCGGGCGCTGGAACATAAGAAGGACCGGCTGAAGACGATTCTGGTGACGCCGTTTATGTCGTGCAGTGCCAGACTGCCGATCTATGTGCTGTTTTCCTCTATGTTCTTCGGAAAACACGCTATGCTTGCCTGTTACTCGATGTATCTGCTGGGGATCGTGGTGGCGATCCTGACTGCATATATTCTGTCCAAGATTGACGGAAGCAGGGCAGAGCATGCGCTCTTAATCGAACTGCCGGAGTATAAGGCGCCCAATGCGCGGACCATCGCGGTCTACGTCTGGGAGAAGGTGAAGGATTATCTGACGAAAGCCGGGACGGTCATCTTCCTTGCCTCTATCATCATGTGGTTCCTCCTGAACCTGGGACCGTCCGGATTCGTGACAGATATCTCGAAGAGTTTCGGGGCTATCGCGGGAAAGGCTGTGGTGCCGTTCTTTGCACCGCTTGGCCTGGGATACTGGCAGATCGTAGTAGCGCTGATCGCGGGGATTGCCGCGAAGGAAGTCGTGGTGTCAAGCTGCAGCGTGCTCTTCGGGATCCAGAATATTACGACGGCTCATGGCATGGACAGTTTCGTGTCTCTGCTGGGAACGATGGGATTCGGCGCGGCGAACGCCTATTCTCTGATGGTGTTCTGCCTCCTCTATGTTCCATGCACGGCGACGATTGCCACGATCCGGCGGGAAGTGGGCAGTACGAAGATGACGTTCGGGATCATTTTGTTCCAGCTTGCAGTGGCGTGGGTTGTAAGCTTCCTTGCGTTCCACGCGGCAGGATTTCTCCTGTAGTTCAGTTCGTAAAGAAACCGTCTTCCTTGAAACGGTGGTTCGATTCATATTGTACAGAGGTCAGCAGAAGCCCTTTCGGATCGCAGAGGGTTTCTGCTTTCTCTTTGCCCTGCAGAATCGCCTCCATGCTGGCGGGGGTACGGATCTGCTGTCCTGTTTCCAGGAGCGCTCCGATGATCCGGGAGGGCATCTGGTAGAGGAAATCGTCCGCAGTCAGTTTGATCACGAGCAGGCCGGGCTCCTGTTCCGGGGAGCAGAAACGGATGTCCAGAATTGTTTTCTGCGTGTGTTTCTTCTTACGTCCGCCGGAGAATCCGCGGAAGTCATGGGTCCCGATCAGGAGGGAAGCCGCGGTCTCCATGGCGGCGATGTCCGGACCCGGATAGAGCTGGGCTGTGTATGCACGGGTAAATACATCGTAGACAGGGGCTGTACAGACCCGGTAAGTGTAAGTGCGGGATACTGCGTTTAAGTCCGCGCGGAACCGCTCTTTGACCGGCTCGCAGTTTAAAACCGCGATATCAGAGGGAAGGTAGCGGTTCAGACCGGACTGGAACTCCTCCGGGGAAAGGTCGGAATCCGTCTGAAAGTTTACAGTCTGGGCCAGGGCGTGAACTCTGGCTTCTGTTTTCGCACCGGCGTGAAGCACGACAGATGCTCCGGTCATTCGGCTCAGAACCGAGGTGATCCGGTAAGAAACCGTCTTATGATCGCTGCCCTTATCTGGCTTCTGCCACCCGAGATAGCGGGAGCCGTTATATTGGATGGTGAGTTTGAGATTCTGCATGAGAGGTCCTTTCTATCATTATCCATA
Organism: uncultured Eubacteriales bacterium; assembly: GCA_949283695.1. Taxonomy (GTDB): domain Bacteria; phylum Bacillota; class Clostridia; order Lachnospirales; family Lachnospiraceae; genus Mediterraneibacter. The sequence continues at coordinate 328,002 of CASDTX010000025.1, forward strand.
TCTGAATCCATATCTGAAGTTTTATTCTATTTTAATCGAAACCCCGGCCGGTGTACAGAGGCGGACAGATTTTTCAGCGCTTGTGTTTCCGACACAGGCATGCTAAAATTTTCTAAATGAAAACCATGTGCGGAAGCTTTCAGGGGAATACTTTACAGGAATATCATGAAAGGAATAATGGACAAATGACAGAAGAAAGATACGTATCAGATTCACAGGTGGAAACCGTGCATATGATCCGGCCCAATCATATGAACGCAGCCGGCCGGCTGTTCGGTGGCATGCTCATGCAGTGGCTTGACGAGGTGGCAGGACTGGTGGCGAAGCGTCATACGAGATCGAATGTAATCACGGCGTCCGTAGACAACCTGCGGTTTATCCACGGAGCATACCAGGGTGAGATGGTGGTCATCATCGGTAAAGTAACCTATGTAGGAAATACCTCTCTTGAAGTTCGTGTGGATACGTATACAGAGAACCTGGACGACGGAATGCGCCATCCCATCAACCGGGCGTATTTCACAATGGTGGCACTGGATGAGAATGGGAAACCGAAGCGGGTGCCCAGGCTGGCTCTGACGACAGAGAGCGAGAGAGCGGAGTGGCAGGCAGCTGAGAAGCGCAGAGAGATGCGGATGAAACGAAAGGCAGAAGGGTTCTGATCCCTCTGCCTTTTTCTAATGGAATTTAAGAATTGATCAACTGCGTTTGTGGAGCATGGAACTGGCCATCCGCATCGTGCGGTCAATCTGTTCCTGCTCTTCTTTGCTCTTCCCGTCTTTCAGAATCTCAAGGATCAGCGAAACTTCATCGGGCGAGAAGTGAAGTCCCTGTTTATTGGCGCCAGATATCAGCGCAAGCATGATGGGAGCCAGATCCCGGCCGGACTTACCTGACGTGCGCTCCGCTGCCATCCGGATCAGTTCCCGTTTCGCCGGATCGATATTCTTCATCGCAGGATTGTTCATCCATTCGTTCATCCGTATCATCTCCTTTCGGCATAGTTCCCGGAGGGATGTTCTCTCCAGACTGCGAGAACATATCGCTGTACATACGGAACATTTCCTGCTGCTGGGGCGGGAGCATATTGATGAGAAGTTCCTGCAGGTCCGGGGATGAGCCGTCGCTGCCGTCCGCGCTGCTGTCGGATGCACTGTCTGCCATCTGCCGGAACATCTCGATAAGCGGCATCATTTCCCGCAGATTCAGTATCATATCCAGCATAGCAGTCTGCTGCGGCTTCAGATAAGGACGGAAACTGTTCAGCATATCGAGCGGAGAGGCAGGAGGGTCATCTTCCAGAAAAGCCTGCGCCTGCAGACCGCCGGGACTTCGAAACAGACGCAGAGTTTCCTTAAGCTCAGAAAACTTAATAAACGCTGCCAGCATCTGCCGCCCGGATGAAGGGGCATAAGGGATGAGCAGCTTGATCATCTGAAGCTCCGGCGTAGTCACAAGCTCATCAAAGGGCGTCATCGGCCCCGGCAGATCTTTCTCCATTCCACAGCAACTCCCTCGTACAGCGTTGTAAATATATATGATAATCCGGATGAATTTATGAATCATGGAAAAGATAATTCTGTAGCCATTTAAAAAGGGAGTCATAAAATAAATATATGGAAGAACAAAGGAAAGGAAGAAAGAAACATGTCAAGGAAACTGATTATCGACGGAAACGCCGTGTATGAGATTGACGAAGAATGTATGCTCAAAAAGCGTATTGGCAGAGAAAAAGAGACAAAAAAAGACCAGGAAGGGCATAAAGAAAAAAACAGCGTCAGAGAAGAATGGCACGGGGGTCAGGGACGTTACTGACGGATGTGTGAACAAACTGTGAATGGTGACAGGCACTTTTGCAAAAGTGCCTGTCACCATTGAATGTCACCAATGAATTGCAAGTAATAATGAAATATGATAAAATACAGGTGTTTCAGAATGACAAAAGATGAAGAAAGGAGAAACACAATGGGTTCGGATATCGTAGAGCTGTCTGTGTCGGAATTGAATCTGATCTGGCTCATACTGTTCATCGTACTGCTCCTGATCGAAATCTTTACAGTAGGTCTGACAACGATCTGGTTTGCCGGCGGATGCCTGGCGGCTGTGCTGGCAAATGTATTGGGAGCTGGGATGGTGCTGCAGATTCTGATTTTTCTTGCAGTGTCCTGTGTCCTTTTGATTTGTACCAGACCCTGGGCTATGAAGCACCTGAATGGGAAGCGGATCAAAACAAATTATGAGAGTGAAATAGGGAAGATCATAACGATTACCGAGAAGGTGGACAACCGGGCACAGACTGGGAAGAGTGTAGTAGACGGGAAGGAATGGACAGTGCGTGCCGCAGATGACAAAGTGGTTCTGGAGGCAGGCAGTCTGGCAAGAGTCAAGAATGTGTCTGGCGTAAAACTAATGGTAGAGAAATACGAGGAGGAGACGAAATGATAGGGTTTATTTTATTTCTTATTTTTGTAATTATCATTGTGCTGGTGCTGATCTCCTGTGTGAAAATTGTACATCAGGCACAGGCGATTGTATTGGAGCGTCTGGGTGCTTATCAGGCGACCTGGGGCACAGGCCTTCATTTTAAGCTGCCGATTGTTGACCGGGTGGCGAGACGGATTGATCTGAAGGAGCAGGTGGTTGATTTTGAACCGCAGCCTGTGATTACAAAGGATAATGTTACCATGCAGATTGACACGGTGGTGTTTTTCCAGATTACGGATCCGAAGCTGTTCTGTTATGGAGTTGCCAATCCGATTATTGCGATTGAGAATCTGACAGCAACAACGCTGCGTAATATTATCGGAGATCTGGAATTGGATCAGACGCTGACTTCGCGTGAAACGATCAATACAAAGATGCGGGCCGAGCTGGATCTTGCCACAGATCCCTGGGGAATCAAGGTGAACAGGGTCGAGCTTAAGAATATCATCCCGCCGGCAGCGATCAGGGATGCGATGGAGAAGCAGATGAAGGCAGAGCGTGAGAGACGTGAAGCGATTCTGCGGGCAGAGGGCGAGAAGAAATCTACCGTTCTTGTGGCAGAAGGACAGAAGCAGTCTGTGATCCTGGAAGCTGAGGCGGCGAAACAGGCGGCGATCCTGAAGGCAGAAGCAGAGAAGGAGAAGATGATCAAAGAGGCCGAAGGTGAGGCACAGGCGATTCTGAAAGTGCAGCAGGCAACTGCGGACGGTCTCAGATTCCTGAAGGAAGCGGGAGCGGATCAGGCAGTGCTGACGCTGAAGAGTCTGGAAGCTTTCGAGAAAGCAGCAGATGGAAGAGCAACAAAGATTATTGTGCCTTCCAAGATTCAGGAAATTGCCGGGCTTGTGAAATCTATTACGGAAGTAGCTGCAGATGACACGGACGTGAAATAGAGAACAGAATAGGGAAAAGCCAGAGGAATAGAAAAGATCTGGATGACAGAACATAAAAATCGGCGGTGTGCGGCCTCTTAGAGACCACACACCGCTTTTGTGCATTCAGCATTCAGCAGGCCATCTGACCCGCGTTGGAAGAGAAGATCAGCATCCGCATCCGTTTCCGCCGAAGCCGCCGCAGCAGCAAAGGAGAAGGATGATCCACAGACAGCTGTCGTTGCCGCATCCGTTTCCGCTAAAGGTGTTGCCGCCGCATCCGCCGCAGCAGCAGAGGAGAAGGATGATCCACAGGCAGGAAGACATTCCGTTTCCGTTTTCGCATCCGCATCCGCAGTTTGTAGCTGTTAAATCACTCATGTTAAATCCTCCAGTTGAATTATTATTTACAGTTTTATATTATGCAGGGAAGAGAAAGTGGTTACAGCTCACCCGCAGTGTAATGAAAAACAAGAAGCTTATGGACGAAAACCCAAAACAGAGAATATTCTGATTAAAAAAGGAATCTAATTATGAGATGGGTCAAACAAACGGTTCAATACTGGTGTGAGGATACAGAAAAGGAAAGATACCTTGGAGACGGGGTCTGTGCTGCCGTTCTGGATACGGGCGCTGGCAGACATCCCGACTTGACGCGGAGTATCCTGGAATTCAAAGATTTCGTTGGCAAGGCATCCACAGCTTATGATGACAGCGGGCACGGCACGCATGTGGCAGGAATCATAGCAGGAAGCGGAAAAGCCTCATCCGGCCTCTATGCAGGAATGGCGCCCCGTGCGAAGCTTCTGATCGGCAAAGTCCTGGACCGAAATGGAAACGGAAATGTAGAAAATGTTTTAAAAGGGATTGAATGGATACAAAGAGAGAAAGAAAAATATAATATTAGAATTGTAAATATTTCTGTTGGTACGCAACCAGATCTGTGCGAATATCAAAAAGAGGTGTTCTTGAACGCCGTGGAAACGCTCTGGGACAGTGGATTGGTCGTTGTTGTTTCTGCAGGTAATTATGGACCGGGAGAGGGCACGGTGGCGGTGCCGGGAAACAGCTGCAAAGTGATCACTGTGGGGGTTCCGGATACGGAACTTCCGGCAGTATCCAGGAAGAAACGTGTGAATTATTCCGGCAGAGGTCCCACAGGATCCTGCGTGGTGAAGCCGGATGTGTTTGCGCCGGGAACCGGGATCATAAGCTGCAATGCACGGTATGGCAGGCCGGGAGAACATCCTTATATAATGAAGACGGGAACATCGATGGCCACACCGGTCGTCTCCGGTGCAGTTGCCTGTCTGTTGTCCAAATATCCGGATATGAATAATGTAGAGGTAAAGCTGCGCTTAAGAGAATCCTGCGAGAAACGGCCCGGAACGGAGTCTGGCTGGGGAATGCTGAATGTAAAGAATCTAATGGTATAGAAATAAAAACAGAAGTGTAAAGAAAAAATACTTGACACCTTCGGACGCTTCATGTATGATAGCAAAGGTGACGAGAATGAATGAGATTTTAGAACAGGCACTGTTATATGATTTTTATGGAGAACTTCTTACCTCTCATCAGAAAGAGATCTATGAGCAGTTTCTGCTGGATGACCTGTCGCTGGGAGAGATCGCCCAGGATGCGGGGATCAGCCGTCAGGGAGTTCATGATCTTGTGAAGCGCTGCCAGAAAACGCTGGAAGGCTACGAGGCAAAGCTTCATCTGGTAGAGAGATTCCTTTCTGTGAAGGAAAAGGTCAGTGAGATTGACCGGATGCTTGGAGAATGGGAGCAGAAGAAGCAGGATCCGGAGGAGATTGCAGGGAAGATACGGAAGTTATCCTCTGCGATCATAGAGGAGTTATAGTATGGCATTTGACAGCTTAACAGAGAAACTTCAGAATGTATTTCGAAATCTGCGCAGCAAGGGAAGGCTGACAGAGGATGATGTAAAAGCCGCGCTCAGGGAAGTGAAAATGGCACTTCTTGAGGCGGATGTAAACTTTAAAGTAGTCAAAGGATTCGTCAAAGATGTTCAGGAACGGGCTGTAGGGCAGGATGTGATGAACGGACTGAATCCGGGGCAGATGGTCATTAAGATCGTAAATGAGGAATTGATCAAGCTCATGGGATCTGAGACCACGGAGATCAAGCTTCAGCCCGGAAGCGCCATGACTGTCATTATGATGGCCGGACTTCAGGGAGCTGGTAAGACGACAACGACGGCGAAGCTGGCGGGGAAATATAAGTTAAAAGGAAAGAAGCCGCTGCTTGTGGCGTGTGACGTATATCGTCCGGCAGCAATCAAGCAGCTGCAGATCAATGGCGAGAAGCAGGGCGTAGAAGTCTTCTCTATGGGAGACAAAATGAAGCCGGCAGACATTGCCAAAGCTGCTGTGCAGCATGCGGCAAAGAACGGGAATAACATCGTGATCCTCGATACGGCAGGACGGCTTCACATTGATGAAGATATGATGGCGGAACTGCAGGAGATCAAACAGGCAGTAGAAGTTCATCAGACGATCCTGGTGGTAGATGCGATGACAGGTCAGGATGCAGTAAATGTGGCCGGGACCTTTAACGATAAGATCGGAATCGACGGAGTAATCGTCACGAAATTGGACGGTGATACAAGAGGCGGTGCGGCACTGTCCATCAAAGCAGTGACCGGCAGGCCGATCCTCTACGTCGGTATGGGAGAGAAGCTCTCAGATCTGGAACAGTTCTATCCGGATCGGATGGCATCCAGAATCCTTGGGATGGGTGATGTCTTAAGCCTGATTGAGAAGGCGGGGGCCGAACTGGATCAGGAGCAGGCGATCCAGATGGCTGATAAGATGAAGAAAGCCCAGTTTGATTTCGACGATTATCTGATGAGTATGGAACAGATGCGCAAGATGGGCGGTTTGTCGAGCATCATGAGTATGATGCCGGGGATGGGCGGCATGAGCGCGAAAGGGAAAATGCCGGATCTTGACTCAGAAGAGAACGAGAAACGGATGGCGCGGATGGAAGCTATGATTCATTCCATGACGCCGGAAGAAAGACGCAATCCCGATATCCTGAATCCATCCAGGAAACACCGGATCGCCAAAGGCGCCGGGGTTGATATTGCGGAAGTAAACCGCATGGTGAAACAGTTTAATGAGTCCAGGAAGATGATGAAGAAACTCCCCGGACTGATGGGCGGCAAAGGTGGCAGAAAGGGCAGATTCAAACTTCCCTTTTGACACATAGATCCTGCCGAAGGCGGCCGGCTGCATATGCGGCGGGGACGACGGCAGAAAACAATTACAAAAATAAGAAAGTAAAAAACAGAGGTGACAAAAATGGCAGTAAAAATCAGATTAAGAAGAATGGGACAGAAGAAAGCTCCTTTTTATAGAATCGTGGTAGCTGATTCAAGATCCCCGAGAGACGGAAGATTTATCGAAGAGATCGGAACTTATGATCCGAACTGTGATCCGAGCGCAATCAAGGTTGACGAAGAAGCAGCTAAAAAATGGCTCAACAACGGTGCACAGCCGACAGAGGTTGTAGGAAAAATCTTTAAGGCAGCAGGCATCGAGAAATAAGAAGTTTTCGCGGAGGTGCGCGTAAATGAAAGAATTAGTTGAGGTGATCGCAAAAGCTCTCGTAGATCATCCGGATGAAGTTTCCGTGAATGAGAAACAGGAAGGAAAGACCACGGTGCTGGAGCTGCATGTGGCAGAAGGCGATATGGGCAAGGTGATCGGAAAGCAGGGGCGTATCGCAAAAGCGATCCGTTCTGTTGTGAAGGCGGCGGCAGCGAAAGAAGACAAGAAAGTTGTTGTTGACATTATGTAGCAGCGGCCCTGCCGCGGATCGAATACAGCATCCGAACTGTAAAATGAGCAAAGAGGGACAGCCTTCATATTGATGAAGAGACTGCCCCTTTCTTTTTCGTCACCGCTGTGGGAGAGACAGAGCGGTACCGGAAATGGAAAGACTGAGAAAGGATACAGACATGGAACAGTTTCTTCAGGTGGGGGTGATCTCCTCCACACACGGAATACGGGGAGAAGTCAAAGTATTTCCAACGACGGACGACCCGGCACGTTTCAAAAAATTAAAAAGAGTACTGCTGGATACCGGCCGCGGACAGTTGGAACTGGAAGTTCAGTCCGTAAAGTTTTTCAAGCAGTTTGTAATTGTGAAATTCAAGGGAATTGATAATATCAATGAAATTGAGCAATATAAAGGCAAAAGTCTTTTCGTACCCAGAGAAAATGCGGTGCGCCTGGAAAAGGATGAGTATTATATCGCGGATCTGATCGGAATGGAAATATTCACAGAGGACGGAAGATTCGGAATCCTGCGGGATGTGATGGAGACAGGGGCGAATGAAGTCTATATCATCGATTCTGATGAGTATGGTGAGGTACTGATACCTGCCATCCGGCAATGTATTCTTGATGTAGATGTAGCAGAGAACAAGATGAAGATCCATCTGATGGACGGGCTGATCTGAGGAAGTGGCCTGGGGAAAGATCTTTGAAACGCTTGAGCAAGGAGATTAAGAACATGAATTTTCATATACTTACCCTGTTTCCCGATATGGTTATGGATGGGCTGAATACGAGTATCATCGGCCGCGCCGTAAATGCGGGGCTGCTTTCGATCGAAGCGGTGAATATCAGAGATTATGCGTTTAACAAGCACCAGAGTGTGGACGATTATCCATACGGGGGAGGCGCCGGCATGCTGATGCAGGCAGAGCCGGTGTATCTGGCCTATCAGGCTGTGGCTGAGAAAATCACAGAACGCAGAAGCCTGACGGAGACCGAGGAACATCCAGAAAGTACTGCAGAAGCGGGGAGTGACTTGGAGCGGAAGCCGCGGGTCGTTTATCTGTCCCCGCAGGGGGAGGTTTTCAATCAGAAAATGGCAGAAGAACTGGCCCGGGAGGAAGATCTGATCCTGCTCTGCGGACACTATGAGGGCATTGATGAGCGGGTGCTCGAGGAGATTGTGACAGATTATGTTTCCATCGGAGACTATGTGTTGACGGGCGGAGAACTCCCGGCCATGGTTATGGTGGATGCGATTTCCCGTCTGGTGCCAGGGGTACTTCATAATGATGTGTCTGCGGAGTTTGAGTCCTTTCAGGACAACCTGCTGGAGTATCCGCAGTATTCCAGGCCTGAAGAATGGCACGGAAAGAAAGTGCCGTCCGTGCTGCTGTCAGGTCATCACGCAAATATCGAAAAATGGCGCAGAGAGCAGTCCATCTTAAGGACCTATGAGCGCAGGCCGGATCTGCTGGAGAACTGCGAACTGACGGTGAAAGAACGCCGGTGGCTGGAAGAAATGGTGCAAAGCAAGGAAACCCCGTAAAATAGGGCTTGAAAAAGCTGCAGAAATGTGGTAAACTACAAAAGTTGTGAAAAGAAGAGCGATGGTCCTCTGGCACAGAATGTGTTAAGAACGTCAAATATGAAGGAGGTCACAAAGAAATGAATGAGATTATTAAGAAGATTGAAGCTGAGCAGTTAAAAGAGAATGTGGCTCAGTTCAATGTCGGCGATACTGTAAAGGTATACGCAAAGATCAAAGAAGGAAACCGTGAAAGAATCCAGGTATTCGAAGGAACGGTTCTTAAGAGACAGGGCGGCGGAGCAAGGGAGACTTTCACTGTAAGAAAGACATCCAACGGAATTGGCGTTGAGAAGACATGGCCGGTTCACTCACCGCATGTTGAGAAGATAGAAGTTGTCCGCAGAGGTAAAGTAAGAAGAGCGAAACTGAACTATCTGAGAAAACGTGTGGGCAAAGCTGCAAAGGTAAAAGAATTAGTTAAATAAGTAACTATGAGAGGGACAATTACAGATCTGTATATTGTCCCTTTTTAAATACTGTGGTATGGGGCATCCGGCCGCCGGAGGCGGTTTGACAATATCAGTTCTTCGCAGCATAGCGAAATATGCTGCAAGATAATGGAATGATCTGGAGGAGATATGCAGGACTTGAATTTCCGGAAAAAGAGAAAGAATACATCAGGGAATACGCGCAGAAGAAAATGGGGCTCCAAAGGACGCGGCCTGCGGTTTGAAAGTGAGAAAAGCGGCCTTCGCTTTGTAAAGGACCGGGCATCCGGAAAGGGAGTACATGTCCGGGAAATCATTCTGTGGGCAGTGGAGATTCTGATTGTATGCATGACAGCAGTTCTGCTGATTGCAGCTTTCGGCCAGCGGGTAAGCATGGCGGGTGATTCTATGACCCCTGTGCTTAGAAATGGAAATGTTGTTTTAGTCAATCATTTTATTTACAATATTAAAAGTCCGGCCAGAGGAGACATTGTCGTATACCGCCAGAGCGGGGACAGCCGATATTCGATCAAACGTGTGGCCGGACTTCCAGGAGAGACTGTTCAGATCGAGGATGGGAAACTGTTGATCAATGGAGAAGATATGACGGAAGAGATTCCTGTGTCTGACCTCAGCTACGCAGGGCTGGCTCAGGAACCGGTGGAACTTGGAGAAGAGGAGTATTTTGTCATCGGAGACAACTCTTTGGCCAGTGAAGACAGCCGGACACCGGGCATCGGAAATATCAAAAAAGAAGAGATCTATGGAACCCCATGGCTTATTGTCAGTCCTCTGGGGGACTTCGGCTTTGTGTCAGCACATTAGCCGGATAAAGGGAGGAGAAAAATGCATTTTCAATGGTATCCCGGGCATATGACGAAAGCCCGGCGAATGATGCAGGAGAATCTAAAACTGATCGATCTGGTGATCGAACTGGTGGATGCGAGAATTCCGCTCAGCAGCAGGAATCCGGATATTGATGAACTGGGGAAGAATAAAGCGAGACTGATTCTGCTCAACAAGGCAGATCTTGCAGAAGAGAGCAGCAATGACGCGTGGGTAGATTATTTTCGAAGGCAAGGATATTCTGCAGTTAAGGTCAACTCGAAGAAAGGCGGCGGAATCAAGTCTATCCAGACTGTGATTCAGGAGGCATGCAGGGAGAAGACGGAGAGAGACCGCAGGAGGGGGATCCTGAACCGGCCGGTTCGTGCGATGGTGGTCGGTATCCCCAATGTGGGAAAGTCTACGTTTATCAATACATTGGCCGGCAAGGCCTGTGCGAAGACCGGGAACAAGCCGGGAGTGACGAAAGGCAAGCAGTGGATCCGGCTGAATAAAAATGTGGAGCTCCTCGATACGCCTGGAATTCTGTGGCCTAAGTTCGAAGACCAGTCGGTGGGGAGAAAACTGGCGTTTATCGGCTCGATCAAAGATGAGATCCTGCAGACAGAAGAGCTGGCGGGAGAATTAGTGAAGGTTTTAAATGCCGGTTATCCCGGGATTCTGGAAGAAAAATACGGAATCAGCGGCTCAGAGGATGCGTATGTCTGCCTGCAGCAGATCGCGGAGAGCAGACATTGTCTTGTACGCGGAAACGAGCTGGACACAGAGAAAGCCGCGGCCATTCTGCTGGATGATTTCCGGGACGGAAGACTGGGAAGAATCACGCTGGAGAAGCCGGAGGCCTAAATCAATGGAGTGGGGAAAACAGAAGATAAGGGGTGCTTCAGGAAGGAAGTTTGTATGAAAAGCATTATCAAAGAGTTACTGAGCTGGCTTTTATTCATCATAATTGTTGTGGCGGCGTCCTGGGCGGTTGTTACATTTGTGGGACAGAGAACACAGGTGAGCGGCTCATCCATGGAGACGACGCTCTCCGACGGCGATCAGCTGATCGTGGACAAGATCTCCTATCGATTCCGTGATCCGAAGAGGTATGAGATCGTAGTGTTTCCATATAAATATGAAGCGAATACCTATTATATCAAACGGATCATTGGCCTTCCGGGAGAAACGATACAGATTGCAAACGGCTGTGTGTATATAAACGGACAGCGGCTCGACGAAGACTATGGCAACGAATTGATGGAGAATGCGGGTCTGGCAGAAGAACCTGTGACGTTGGGCGCAGATGAATATTTTGTTCTGGGCGATAACCGGAATAACAGTCAGGACAGCCGGGCGGCGAATGTGGGAGTGATTCACAGAGATGAACTGCTTGGACGTGCCTGGGTGCGGATCTGGCCGTTCAGTGATTTTGGGGTGATCAGGCATGAGTAAACGGATTGCACAGATTAAGGAAGAATTCCGACAGGCAGAGCAGGAAGGCGGGAAAGAGCTTCAGATGCTGTATTCCTTATACAGCGAAGACTCCCGTGCAGGAGTTCAGAGCCTGATTCATCAATACCGGAAGAAAGAAGAGGCGCTTCAGATCGAACGGGAGCGTCTTTCTGCAATGATGATCTATGAGCGGAAGTATGCGGAAGTTCCATACATCTGCGGGATCGATGAGGCGGGAAGGGGACCGCTGGCCGGGCCGGTGGTGGCCGGGGCTGTGATCCTTCCGAAGGATTGCGAGATCCTATATCTGAATGATTCTAAGAAACTTTCGGCAGCCAGACGGGACCTGCTGTACGATGAAATTATGGAGAAGGCTGCGGCTGTGGGGGTTGGTATGGCTTCCCCCGCAAGGATTGATGAGATTAATATTCTCCAGGCTACGTATGAAGCCATGCGGGAAGCGGTGGCTGCATTGGATATCCGGCCGGAACTCCTCTTGAACGATGCAGTAACGATCCCGCAGATTGAGATCCGGCAAGTTCCAATCATCAAAGGAGATGCAAAAAGTGTTTCTATTGCGGCGGCCAGTATTATTGCAAAAGTGACGAGAGACCGGCTGATGGTACAGTATGACGCGGTTCTGCCCGGATATGGATTTGCCCGGCATAAAGGATACGGATCCCGGGAACATATTGAGGCGATTCAGAGATTGGGACCGACGCCCATTCACCGACGATCATTTATCGGGAATTTCCTTCCTCCATCAGAGGATTGATTATGGCAGATAAGAATAGAAGGCGGACGGGAGCCGATTATGAGCAGGCTGTGGGATATTATCTCCAGCAGATGGGATACGAGGTGCTGGAATATAACTACCGGTGCAGGATCGGTGAGATTGATATTATTGCCAGAGACGGGGAGTATCTGGTATTCTGTGAAGTGAAGTACCGCAGGGATGACCGGAAAGGAGCGCCGCTGGAAGCAGTGGATGTCCGGAAACAGAGAACGATCTTCCGGTGCGCGCAGTGTTATCTTGCGGAGCACCGTCTGGGCGACGTGCCGTGCCGGTTCGATGCGGCAGGGGTGCAAGGCGGGAAAATCACATACGTTAAGGACGCATTCATGGGCTGAGAGAAGACGGGCCGGCAATTCCGGCCGAGCTGCTGCGTCCGCGGGGATTTGAACAAGAGAAAGAAAAGGGGTGAAATGAATGGGACTGGGGCTGATCTATAAGAATGAACAGCATATATTTGATGAGATCCAGAAAGAGACTCCATTTCTGGAGTATCCCATGCTGCGGGGAACTGGCATTGTGAAGCATGGATTTTCGACGCGTCTGGGCGGAGTGAGCGAAGGGTGTTATGCTTCGCTGAATCTGAGCTTTGACCGGGGAGACAAACCAGAGTCTGTGATGGAGAACTTCCGGAGAATCGGGGCATCGATCGGCGTGCGTTGTGAGGATATGGTGCTGTCAAAACAGACGCACACGACAAATGTGCGGGTTGTGACAGCAGAGGATCGGGGAAAAGGCATCATTCGGGAACGGGATTATACAGATGTGGACGGCCTGATTACGAATGTACCGGGGATCTGTTTGGTGACTTCTTATGCGGATTGTGTGCCGCTGTATTTCGTAGATCCGGTAAAAAGAGCCGTCGGCCTGAGCCACTCCGGATGGCGCGGCACCGTGGGAAAGATCGGCAAGAAAACCATCGAGCTTATGCAGGAGACATACGGTTCAGATCCTGCAGATATTCTGGCAGCAGTGGGGCCCTCTGTCTGCATGGAATGCTATGAAGTGAGTGAAGATGTGATCCGGAAGTTTCAGGATACGTTTGCAGAAGAATCCTGGACTGAACTCTTCTATCGGAAACCGAACGGAAAATATCAGCTTGATCTGTGGCAGGCGAACAGCCTGATCTTCCGTGAGGCAGGTATCCGGCCGGAGCATATAGCGGTTACGAATGTGTGTACCCACTGCAACAGCAAGATTCTCTACTCCCATCGGGAGGCAGGAGACAGACGGGGCAATCTCTGTGCGTTTCTGGCACTGAAAGAAATATAAAAATTGCAAAAGAAACAGCAGATGAAATGAGAGGAGACAGGACATGTTTTTGAATTGTGGGATCGGTGATCCGGGAAAACAGATTGCTGCAGCATCGGGAACACTCGGTGTGACAAATGAATCGGTACAGGAAATGCTGGATACCGCAGAAGCAGCTACGACGGATGCGACCAGAGAAGTAAACCAGTTTATTCAGTATATGCAGGATCACATCCCGGATATCATCGCGTTTGGCATTAAGGTTCTGCTGGCGCTGATCTTTTTCTTCATTGGAAGTAAATTGATCAAATGGATCCGTAAGATTGTCAGGCGTTCCCTTGATCGGACAAGTGCGGATACCGGTGTCAGCCAGTTTGTGGATTCGATGCTGAAATTCGGGCTGTATGCGATTCTGATTTTCAGCATCGCGACGAATTTTGGAGTGGAATCGTCGTCAGTTGCCGCGCTGATTGCTTCCGGAGGTGTTGCCATTGGTCTGGCCGTGCAGGGAAGCCTTTCGAACTTCGCAGGCGGCGTGCTGATTCTGATCCTGAAGCCGTTCGCGGTGGGGGATTATATTGTGGTGCCCAAGGAAGGGATTGAAGGAACGGTAAAGGAGATCCAGATTTTTTATACAAAGCTTGCGACTGTGGATAACCAGACAGTGGTTGTGCCGAACAGTATTTTGACCAGCAACAGTCTGACGAATGTGACGGCGAGACCGGAGCGGAAGCTGGATCTGAAAGTGGGAGTTTCTTACGAAGCAGATCTGAAGAAGGCGAAGAGGCTTGCAGAGGAAGTGCTGCTTCATGATCCCTGCATTATACAGGATGAAGAAGTGCGCGTGTTCGTAGATTCTCTCGGGGACAGTGCTGTCCTGATCGGGCTTCGGGCATGGGTGAAAACGGAAGAATACTGGGATACAAGATGGCGGCTCATAGAGGAACTGAAGCTTCTCTATGACCGGGAAGGAATCGAGATTCCGTATAATCATCTTGTCGTGCAGATGAAGGCGAGTACGGATGGAAAAAAGAATCAGTTGTAAAATGCATACAACTGGAGTATAATAGCTGTAGAGAAAACAAAAGAAAAGTTAACCTGGGATGTGCGACAACCCTGTAATTTTGAACCTACATTACTTTAAACGGGATTCCTATATTTCTGTAATATGTCAGGCCTCCGACTTGCAGTGGACGACAAAAAAGCAGATGCGGTTGCCCACCTAGCTGTGGCTAGGACTCAAAATACAGGACCGGCATTTTGGGTGACTACTAAAGAGAAAGGCGGTCGTCTTGCACGGCCGCTTTTTAAATGAAGAATATCCGGAGTGTTCCCATGGCTGAGGAGATGTCAGGGGATTTCAGAGGGATTGGAGTATGAGGAAAAGAGACAGGATTAAAAAGCAGATATTAAAGATTATACTGACGGTGAGTTCGCACCATACGGGAGCTTATGCGGCGCAGGCGGCTTATTTTTTTGTGCTGTCATTAATCCCCATTTTTCTGCTGCTTCTGACCATGGTGCAGTTCACACCGGTTACCATGAGTGACGTAATGCGGGCTGTGCTTCAGGTGTTTCCGGAAACGGTTCAGCCTCTGATCCGCAGTATTGTGATTCAGGTGTACACACAATCAGAAGGCATTATCCCGCTGACGATTCTTGTCGCTTTATGGTCTGCGGGAAAAGGCGTTTTGTCAGTTACGTCTGGCCTGAATTGTATTTATGCAAATATAGAGACACGAAATTATTTCTATCTGAGATTAAGGGCATCTGTCTATACCGTGCTTTTCCTGCTGGCGATTATGCTTTCTCTGGTTCTTTCCGTATTCGGAAACCGGATCAGTGTGATGGTGTATGAACATATTCCTTTTTTGAGCAGGGTAGTGGATTTTATTATACGGATCCGCACGGTTGTTACGCTGGCGGTTCTTACTTTTTTCTGGGATCTGGTATATAAGTTCCTGCCGAACCGGAAAAATATGGCGAAGACTACTTTGAGAAAACAGCTTCCGGGAGCTGTCTTCACGGCCTGCGGATGGCTGCTGATTTCATTTGTGTTCTCTGTTTATCTGGACATTTTTACAGGGTTTACCAATATGTACGGAAGCTTGACTACCATTATTCTGATTATGCTGTGGCTGTACGGGTGTATGTATATCATCCTTCTCGGCGGCGAGGTGAATGCCATTCTGGAAGGTATGGCCAGAAGGAAGGCAGGAAGAACGACTGCGGCAGGAGAAGAAAATGTTACCCGGGGTTGACAAACAGAAAACGTGTGTTAAAATATAAAAGTAATTTTGAGAAAAGCTATGATCGTGTAAAGTAGAGAACCATTTTCTATCAGAGAGAGAAAATCACCGGCTGAAAGTTTTCTTTAGTTCAGATGGCAATCGAATTTCCCACGTTAGCTGCACTTCTGAACAAGAACTGTCTTGCCTGAGACGGAAAGTAGGAAGTGCCGTTTACTGTACGTTACACAGACCGGAGAGCCTGTATCGATGATATGGGAAACAGGGTGGTACCGCGGGTTTCTGACCTCGTCCCTATTGCTGGGACGGGGATTTTTTATTTCTATAGAAACTTCTTATGGACCTGCCCGGTACCGGCCGGAGCGCACATTTTAGGGGAACTTATGCGGAAAATATCTGGCATACCTTTACGCTGTGAAATGCATGGCAGACAAAGGAAAGGAGTAAATGTAAGATGAAGGAAAGACTGGAACAGATCAAGGCGGAAGCTACCGCACAGATACAGGCGGCGGATGCTCCGGAGAAGCTCAATGACGTGCGGATCAAGTACCTTGGAAAGAAGGGTGAGCTGACGGCTGTACTGAAAGGAATGAAGGATGTGGCGCCGGAAGACAGACCGAAAGTGGGACAGATGGTGAATGACACCAGAGCTGCCATCGAAGCACTTCTGGATGAGTCCAAGGCAAAGATGGAGCGAGCGATCCGTGAGAAGAAAATGAAGGAAGAAGTGATCGATGTGACGCTTCCTTCGAAGAAAAATATCATTGGCCACAGACATCCGAACACCATCGCTCTGGAAGAGGTGGAACGGATCTTTGTCGGAATGGGATATGAGGTTGTGGAAGGACCGGAAGTAGAATACGATGAGTATAATTTTGGGAAGCTGAATATTCCGGCAGACCATCCGGCGAAAGATGAGCAGGATACATTCTATATCAATAAAGATATCGTGCTTCGTACGCAGACGTCTCCTGTACAGGCACGTGTAATGGAACAGGGCAAGCTGCCGATCCGTATGATTGCGCCGGGAAGAGTGTTCCGCTCTGACGAAGTGGATGCAACGCATTCCCCGTCTTTCCATCAGATTGAAGGCCTTGTGATTGATAAGAATATTTCTTTCGCAGATCTGAAGGGTACGCTGGAAGTATTTGCAAAAGAGCTGTTCGGACCGGAGACAAAGACGAAGTTCCGTCCCCATCATTTTCCGTTCACGGAGCCCAGTGCCGAGATGGATGTAAGCTGCTTTAAGTGCGGAGGAAAAGGATGCCGTTTCTGTAAGGGCTCTGGCTGGATAGAGATTCTTGGTTGCGGAATGGTTCATCCTCATGTGCTTGAAATGTGCGGCATTGATCCGGAGAAATACTGCGGATTTGCATTCGGTGTAGGACTTGAGCGTATTGCGCTTCTGAAATATGAGATCGACGATATGAGACTTCTGTATGAGAACGACATTCGGTTCTTGAAACAGTTCTGATTTGAGCGGCGATTTTGCAAATAGAAGGAAGGAAAGGTAGTAGAAATGAATACTTCATTATCATGGATAAAAGCATATGTTCCGGATCTCGATGTGACGGCGCAGGAATACACGGATGCGATGACATTGTCCGGAACAAAAGTAGAAGGATATGAGAGAATGGATGCGGATCTGGATAAAATTGTGATCGGACAGATCGAAAAGATCGAGAAACATCCAGACGCGGACAAACTGATCATCTGTCAGGTAAATATCGGAAGCGAGACGATCCAGATCGTAACTGGGGCCCCGAACGTGAAAGAAGGGGATAAGGTTCCGGTTGTACTGGACGGAGGCCGCGTGGCGGGAGGCCATGAGCCGGGTCAGAAGGTAGAAGGCGGAGTAAAGATTAAGAAAGGGAAGCTGCGCGGTGTGGAGAGCAGTGGAATGATGTGCTCCATCGAAGAGCTTGGCTCTACAAGAGACATGTATCCGGAGGCACCGGAGTATGGGATCTACATCTTCCCTGAGGATGCGGTTGTGGGCGAGAGTGCTGTGAAGGCTCTGGGACTGGATGATGCGATATTCGAATATGAGATTACATCGAACCGTGTAGACTGCTTCAGTGTCATCGGCATCGCGAGAGAAGCGGCGGCTACATTCCGTAAGGAATTTCATCCTCCGGTTGTGACGGCGACAGGAAACAGCGAGGACGTAAATGATTATATTAAGATTTCTGTGGAAAATACAGACCTCTGCCCGCGCTACTGTGCGAGAGTGGTTAAGAACATCAAGATCGGACCGTCGCCGAAATGGATGCAGAGAAGGCTGGCTTCTGTGGGAATCCGTCCGATCAATAACTTAGTAGATATCACGAACTATGTGATGGAAGAATACGGACAGCCTATGCACGCTTATGATCTGGATACAATCGCAGGTCATCAGATCATTGTGAAAACGGCTCAAAACGGAGACAAATTCACAACGCTGGACGGCCAGGAGCGGGCGCTGGACGAGAATGTACTGATGATTTGTGATGGTGAGAAAGAGATCGGCATTGCAGGAATTATGGGCGGTGAGAACTCTATGATCACAGATCATGTTAAGACGATGCTCTTTGAGGCGGCATGTTTTGACGGTGTGAATATCCGTAAATCCAGCAAAAGAATCGGACTGCGGACAGATGCTTCCGCCAAATTCGAGAAGGGCCTGGATCCCAACAATGCACAGGCAGCCATTGACCGGGCGTGCCAGCTTGTTGAGGAGATGGGTGCCGGAGAGGTTGTTGGCGGGATGGCTGATGTATACGGCAAGAAAAAAGAACCGGTCAGAGTGCCGTTTGACGCTGAGAAGATCAATACCATGCTGGGAACTGACATCTCTGAGGAGGAAATGCTGGGCTACTTTAAGATGCTGGATCTGGAATATGACGCTGGCACGGGTGAAGTAATCGCCCCGACATTCCGTCATGACCTGTTCCGGCTGGCGGATCTGGCAGAGGAAGTGGCAAGATTCTACGGATATGATAATATACCGACGACACTTCCGGCGGGCGAGTCCACGACAGGAAAACTGTCCTTCAAGCTTCGAGTTGAGCAGGTGGCAAGAGATATTGCGGAATTCTGCGGCTTCAGCCAGGGAATGAGCTATTCGTTCGAAAGCCCGAAAGTGTTTGACAAGCTGCGGATTCCGGAAGACTCACCTCTGCGCAGTGTTGTTGAGATTATGAATCCGCTGGGAGAAGACTACAGCATCATGCGGACCACCTCGCTGAACGGAATGCTGACATCACTTGCTACCAATTATAACCGCAGAAATAAAGATGTGCGCCTGTACGAACTTGGCAACATCTATCTGCCGAAATCACTGCCGCTGACAGAACTTCCGGAGGAGCGGATGCAGTTCACGCTGGGAATGTACGGCAGCGGCGACTTCTTCACCATGAAGGGTGTGGTAGAAGAGTTCTTTGAGAAAATCGGCATGAAAGACCGTGAGAAATACGATCCGAATGCAGGAAAACCCTATCTTCATCCGGGCCGCCAGGCAAATATTATATACGATGGAAAAGTTGTGGGATATCTCGGCGAGGTTCATCCAGAAACCGCAGATACTTACGGCATTGGCGAGAGAGCATACATCGCGGTAATTGATATTCCGGAGATTCTGTCTTATGCGACATTCGACAGAAAATATACAGGGATCGCAAAATATCCGTCTGTAACAAGAGACATTAGTATGGTGGTTCCGAAGACAGTTTTGGCCGGACAGATCGAGGAAGTGATAGAGAAAAAGGGCGGTGCGCATCTGGAGAGCTTCCGACTGTTTGACCTGTATGAGGGAGCACAGATCAAAGAAGGATTTAAGTCAGTGGCATATTCAATTGTGTTCCGGGCAAAAGACAGAACACTGGAGGAGGCAGATGTTTCCTTGGCGATGAAGAAGATCCTGGGGGGACTTGAAGAACTGGGGATCGAGTTGAGACAGTGATTGTGAAAAAAGTGTGAAAGGTGTCAGGCACTTCTGCAGAAGTGCCTGACACCTTTGACGAAAATCGTCAGAATATTCTGGATGATTTTTTTGTAAGCAACAGAAAATAATATATATTCACAAGAAAGGATAGTTTCGTGAAAACGAGTGATTTTTATTATGATCTGCCGGAAGAGTTGATTGCCCAGGATCCGCTTATGGATCGTTCTTCTTCTCGTTTGCTTGTTTTGGATAAGGTTACGGGAATGACAGAGCACCATGTGTTTCGGGATATTGTTAATTATCTGAATGCAGGCGACTGTTTGGTGATTAATGACACGAAGGTGATTCCGGCACGGCTGATCGGAGTGAAAGAGGATACGGGGGCAAAGATCGAAGTACTTCTTTTAAAACGCGGGGCTAATGATGTGTGGGAGACGCTTGTTAAACCTGGACGTAAAGCGAAGCCTGGTGTGAGGATCAGTTTTGGAGATGGGATTCTGACGGGAGAGGTCGTAGATGTGGTGGACGAGGGGAACCGGCTGATCCACTTTGAATATGAAGGGATTTTTGAAGAGATTCTGGATCGGCTGGGCCAAATGCCCCTTCCGCCGTACATTACCCATCAGCTCGAGGATAAGGATCGATACAACACGGTGTACGCTGAGCATCCCGGATCTGCCGCGGCACCTACGGCAGGACTTCACTTTACACCGGAACTGCTGGAGCAAATCAGTAAAAAGGGTGTCGAAATTGCACATGTGACATTGCATGTCGGTCTGGGTACATTTCGCCCGGTCAAGGCGGATGATATAGAGGAACATCACATGCACTCGGAATTCTATATGATTGATGAGAAGGCGGCAGAGATGATCAACCGCGCAAAGGACAGAGACAATAGAGTGATCTGTGTTGGCACAACAAGCTGCCGTACAGTCGAATCTGCGGCTGACGAGAATGGCAGACTGAAGGCTTGCTCTGGCTGGACGGAAATCTTTATCTATCCTGGATATCAGTTTAAGGTGTTGGACTGCCTGATTACGAATTTTCATCTTCCTGAGTCTACATTGATTATGCTGGTGTCTGCACTGGCAGGGCGGGAGCATGTGCTTGCAGCTTATGAAGAGGCAGTACAGGAAAGGTATCGGTTCTTCAGTTTTGGAGATGCAATGCTGATTGTCTAAGAAGGAAGTGCAGTGCATTTCAAGGGAGACATGAAGATGCACGTTCTTTTGCGTATCCGTGTCAAAGCGATTTAGAAAGATAGAAAATCAGGTGAAAACTGGCGGTTAAGGAAGCTTAACTTCCAGTTTTTGTGTCATTAAGAAGAAACATTTATTATGGTCTATTGCTGATTTGCTACTTACAAGGAAAAGATTTTAAGAGGGTTTGTTCACAGAAAAATAATAAAACAGAAGCTGACTACGTGTTATAATATTTTCATGCGGTACGGCTTGGAATAATTTTGCCAAGAACGGACAGGGGAGATGCTATGTTTGGATATGTGACGATATGTGAGCCGGAGCTGAAGGTGAAGGATCTTAAGAAATATAGAGGCTACTACTGCGGACTGTGCAGGGCGCTCAAGGAAGAGTATGGAATCAGCGGGCAGATGACACTTACCTATGATATGACATTTGTAATTATTTTGTTAACTTCTCTTTATGAGAGCGCTTTGCAGCAGGAAATGCATCGCTGCAAGGTGCATCCGGTGAAGAAGCAGCTAATGCTGAGAAACGAAATAACATCTTATGCGGCAGCAATGAATGTTTTATTGGCGTACTATCATATGGAAGATGACTGGAAGGATGATCATAAAGCATCAAGCCTGGTAGCAAAAGAAATGCTTCGAAGGAAAGCGTATAAGATTATTGCAGAGTATCCCAGGCAGAGCAGAGCCGTGAAAGAGGCATTGGAGGAACTGGCCGGATATGAAAAGGAGAAGAGCGCGGACATAGACCGTACTGCTGGGTGTACGGGAAGGCTGATGGAAGAGCTTCTTGTGTACAAGGAAGATATATGGGAAGCACCTCTTAGGAAAATGGGGTTCTATATGGGAAAATTTATCTATCTGATGGATGCATATGAAGACCTTTCGGAAGACTTGGAGAAAGGACGGTATAATCCGCTTAAAAAGCTATATGAGGTCAGTGATTATGAGGAGAAAATGAAACAGATTCTCTGCATGATGATTGCAGAAAGTACGGCAGCTTTTGAACGTCTGCCGTGCCTGATTGATGTGGACATTTTGCGGAATATATTGTATGATGGGGTGTGGAATCGTTATAATAAGATGCAGATGAAGAAAAGTGAGGATCAGAAAAAATGACAAAAAACCCATATGATGTTCTTGGAGTGTCACCAAGTGCATCGGATGATGAGATAAAAAAGGCATACAGGGATCTTACAAGAAAGTACCATCCTGATGCGAATGTAGATAATCCGCTTGCGGATTTGGCGGAAGAGAAATTTAAAGAAGTACAGGAAGCTTATGATACAATTATGAAGGAGCGGGCTTCAGGTTCTTCGGGCAGCTACTCCTATGGGGGCAGCTCAGGCGGATATACAGGTTACGGCGGTTCGTCCAGCTATGGCGGTTACCAGAACGGACAGATTGATCCGAGACTTCAGGCAGCTGTCAATTATATTAACAGCAGGCGTTTCCGAGAGGCGCTCAATACGCTTGACCAGGTCCAGGAGCGATCTGCTCTTTGGTATTATTTAAGTGGCTGTGCGAATGCCGGAATGGGGAATAATGTTCTGGCGAGGGACCATGCAGCTCAGGCAGTAAATATGGAGCCCAATAACCTGCAGTACAGGCAGCTGCTGAATCAGCTGGAATTCAGCAGCAGAAGGTATCAGGGAAGCCCATATGGAAACGGATATGGTATGGGCGGGGCCTCCTGCGGTACCGGTAATATGTGCTGTGATCTGTGTATTGCGGATCAGCTCTGTGAATGTATGGGAGGAGATCTTTGCACATGCATGTAAAGGCGAGGACACTGGCATTTTGTGGTCTGCTTCTTGCATTGACCGTCGTATTTATGGCTTTGGGAAGTGTGATTGAGACAAGCACACTGTTTCTGTTGGCAGCTGCGTCTTTTTTCGTTGGAATTGCAGTACGGGAATTCGGACTGAAAGCAGGGGCTGCCTTCTATATTGCGGCAGTGCTTCTTGGCTTTATCACAGCACCTAATAAATTTTATGTGTTTACATTTGCTGTGATGGGATTTTATATCTGGGGAATTGAGGCAGTATGGAGATGGCTTGAAAAAAGACCGGGACTAGGCAGACGCCGGGTGATTTTCTGGATATCAAAATATGTAATCTTTAATATTGTATATATACCAATTATAATTCTGTTCCGTGATCTGTTGTTCGTACACGCAGTATCAGATATGGTAGTTATCGGAATTGTGATCGGCGGCCAGGTAGGCCTGCTTGTATATGATAGAGCGTATGAGTATACACAGGTTCATGTTTGGGGCCGTATGCGCGGAAGAATGATGGGATAATAATTGTGAAAAAAATGTGAACGGTGTCAGGCACTTTTGCAAAAGTGCCTGACACCAAAAATATTCTGACAAAAAGGAAGAGTCACGTTTCCGTGACTCAAAGGGGGAAAAAGTTTATGAAAAAGTGTTCTTCTTAAGAACAATTATAGTATAGATAAGAGTTGTGTAAAAATTGTGATCAAGTTTTGAATGGAATATGAACAAAAGGTTAATTTTCAAGGTGAGTTTTTTCGGCTTATCAGTCAATATTTATTAATAATTGGGTATGATATGTGGATGCGGCGTGTTGCATCTTGTACGCCGATGCTACAGAATGATGAGACAAAAAGCGCAAATGGATTCTACAGGGCGGAGTTGCCATAGCAGCTAAAAAGCTGCTGGAATGGTACTCTTCTATAATAGAAGAAAAAACAGAGCAAGTGAAAAAATACCGTCAGCCAATTACTGACTGACGGAAGAAAATGGAGCGTTTATTATTGCCTTCTTGAGAGGTGATACAGTAAATGCGTATGTTCCCCACATCTTACATGATCTATGGACTCTGCATTTTTATTTCTGCAAAAGGTGAAAATTATTTTTCGTATATCTGCTTTCAGCTTCCCTTATTGAACTTGCTATCAGCAATTGGAAATGAATAAATCAAACGGCTAGTGGAAATAATGGTCTCCGATCTGAAGGCCATATCCGCCAGTGCTGAAATAAAGGCAGTCACCTACAGGATTGCTTCCGGCAAGTGCATCTGCTGCTGCCTGCATGGCAGATTCTGTATACCCTTTTCCTACAAGGACTGAATCTAACCAGCCTGTCATAGCAGGTGTAAACTGTCCTGACTGATAGATTACCTCAGAAATCGTATTGGGATAAACGGAACTGTTCACTCGGTTCATAACAACTGCTCCAACTGCGACCTGGCCTTCATAAGGCTGATTTCCGGCTTCGCAGAAAATCAAAGCTGCAAGTAATTTCTGATCCGCAGTCCATGCCTGAGCAGCAGCTTCCGCCGCTGCCTTCTCTTCAGCAATTCTCCGCGCTTCCGCTGCTTCTCGCTCTTCTTCCTGCTTTTTCTCATAAGCCTTCTGTGCTTCCGCGGCAGTTTCTCTAATTTCATTTACCGCATCCGTCTGTATACCGGCAGCAATGTTTGAAAATGCCCACTCCGGCGTTTCCTCTGCAAGCAGCACTCGCTCCGAAGTCTGATCCTTTTTTCCGTAGATGGTCCAGTTACTGCCATCCGTCTCCGCGGCTAAACTCGTAAATCCTGTCAGCAGCATCGTACCGGCCATTGCACATAATGACAGTCTGATCTGTCTGGTTCTATTATGATTCATATACTCCTCCTCTAATTTATTGCAATATCATTACAAATACCTTTTAAATATATATGCTAAAAATTTCGTATTTATTACAGATATTACGAAAATGTTACGGAGGCTATTCTAATATAAAATTGCAGGTTTGTCAACTTTTTTATTTCCAGTTGATATTTCAATGGTTCAATGGTGCCTGTCACCTTTGCAAAGGTGACAGGCACCATTCACAATTTGTTCATACAATCAGCAAAACTGGCCGGAACTATTCTTGCTTGAACAGTCCGGCCAGTTTTTCAGCCTATCTTCTATTTTGTTTTATCTGCGGAGGAAATCTGCAATCCTCTTATACAGAGCAAAGGTTACCGCCCCGTTGATTCCTGCCTTGATTACATTGAACCCTACAATAAACGGCATGAGTGACCATACTGCGCTTGCCGGTACACCCATAAAGAGTGGTGTGATTATCATATTGGCACCCATCATTACGATTGCCATTGCCGCCATACCGGCCAGCAGTGCGAGTACCGCGTTTTTCCGTGTTTTATTTCTCTGATAAATTGTTCCTGAGATGATAACAAGAACACCGGTCGCGATAACATGCATCAGGATACCGTACAGACCGCTTGCGGCACTTACTGTCAGCCCCTGAATGATTGAAGTTACAACTGTAAGCACAAGTCCGGCAAGCGGGCCGAAAACAAACGTTCCGATTAAAATCGGAATATCCGCCGGATCATACTCTAAAAAGGCTACCGCCGGGAAGATAGGAAAATGAATCAGATAAACCAGAGCGACCGACAATGCGACCATAACTCCCATTTTTACCATTTTCATTGTCCTGTTTCCCGCAGCTGCAGTTTGATTTTCTGTTCTTTCTGTCATTTTTATCCTCCTGTTTCTGCCCTTATACGGCCATTTCTATGAAAAAGACAATCTTCATCGACCATATTGCCCCTTGTCCACTGACGCGTGACGTCGGTATACACGGATGCTACCCTCTCTTTATCGACCGTGTGTGCTTTTGTAAAGAGAGGGTATTCTCAGCCATAAGAATCCTTCTGTCGAATACATAATTATATACGAAAGAAACCCCCGAATAATCTATCCGGGGGCTGAAAATTCTTTTCATGGCCGATCTGTCTGTGCGCTGAAAAAACAGACAGTGGTAAATCTCTTCTCTCATCCAGACTATACTGTCGGTACCGGAATTCCTTTTTCAATAAAAAGTCACCGGTTCAGCCGCTTATAAGCGGGTCGCGGACTATACCGCCGGTTGGGACTCTCACCCGACCCCGAAGATCTGTTCCTTTTACAGCTAATACTATACCTCTTCTTGCAGACAATTTCAAGAGTGGTTCATATTTTTCCCGCCTTTTTCCTTCTGTTTTTCCTGTCCTTTTTCCTGCAGCCGTTTTTTATAGGGAGTGCCTTGTTATTTGATCATGCCAATGCTAAAATGAATCATATATTTTCAAACAACAGTTTTGCCGGCCTCATTCCGGATGTGCTGAGCATTAATATGTATTTGGAAGAGCCGGACAGGCGATGAAGGAGATCGGAGTATGAGCATACTGACCTATTATTTATTGATCATCAATTTTTTGACATGGGTGGTGTACGGGCTGGACAAGGGCCGTGCAAAGTCCAGAAAGTGGAGGATCTCGGAACGGACGCTCCTTATGCTTGCCGCAGTGGGAGGCTCGGCGGGAGCACTGGTCGGGATGCTCTTGTTCCGGCATAAGACAAAGAAAGCAAAGTTCGTCATCCTCGTGCCGGTGCTGCTGGTGATTCATTGTGTTTGTGTGGGAATAGCAGTACAGTGGCTGATGTGACAGGTATTCTCATTGATTTTCCTTTCTGTATTCTCCGGGCGTCATACCGTAGACTTTCTTGAAAGTACGCATGAAATGTTCCGGATTCTCATATCCCACCAGTTCGCAGATTGAGTTTATGCTTAAGGTTGTTTCCCGAAGTGCACGGCACGCCTGGCTAAGCTTAATGTCTCGTATGATCTGCAGAAAGGTCCGTCCGGTACTGTCTTTGATGAGCGTGCTGAAGTGAGAGGGGCTGTAGCCGAAATGTGCGGCTGCCTCCTGCAGTGTAGTGGAATGATAATGCTTTGTCAGATAGTCAAGGATCTCTGTGATGGATCTGCCGCCGGATGAGCGGGTCAGGATAGATTCGATATCCTTGTCGTGGTAGCGCAGAAGCTGTGCCCAGAAGAGCATGAGGAGAGAGTTGAGGAACGCAGAGGAGTATTTCCCATGCCCCAGGTATTCGATATAGAGGTCTTCCAGCAGGGAACGAATCTGTTTGTCATCCCCCGCGTGAAAGATCAGATAATTCCCCTCTGTGTTATGGTACAGAACATGGGCAAAAAAGGTGGCAAGTGCGCTTCCGGCCGTCATAGTCTGAAAGAATGTGGACTGGAAGGTCGCCGCGCGGACAAGGATATTAAATGCCACACTGTCATCGAATATTCCGATGCTGTGCTTTGTATTCGGAGGAATAATGCAGATATCTCCGGCCTTCAGCGGATGGGAGATGCTCTGGATTGTTGTATCTGCGTGTCCGTCATAGACGCAGAGAATCTCGAAGAATTCATGTTCATGGGTAAAGACCGGAGTATACCGGAAATGCTTGCTCAGCATGATATTTCCCGGGATATTGATGAAGAGATCACTTTCCATGAGATGAGGAAACCAGGGATCCTGATGAAGCACTGGAACATACAGTTTCTTCTGACGAATATAATCTCTGTCAAGAGATTCCACATATTCCCGGAACGTCTCAGGGTGTTCTTTCTCTGCCAGGTATACGTTGCGGTAGAATATTTCATCCTCCGTGTAGGATGCGATATATTCCGGAAAATCTTTCTTCTCTATCTTCATAAAAACGTTCTCCTTTCACAGCAGGATAACGATGAAAAGTGTCGAAATTCCTGCGGTTGAGGTCTGCGAGTCGTGAAGCGGCAAATGGAAGCCCCTGCACTCTGAGGTTATTGTATCATGATTTCATACGGATCGGCCATGATTTTTCTTTCGTTGATTTCCGAGAAGTTACTGCTTGCAGGAATACCATCTGTAAAACCGCACCGCGCGCTTACCGTGGCTTCCGGTATTGTTTTGGCTATGGGATGGCGCTCCCGGTATCTGTCTGAAAGCCGTCTGCCCCTTATGCCGGCATGGAGCAGCCGGCCTCGGGAATTCGTGTGAGCTGTCAATTCGAAAAAAATGTCAGTTATTTTCAAAAAGAACCTCAATTGGATAAAATGTGAAATCCGTTATGATAAATACATCAAGTAAGTAACGGAGGTAAAGAACTATGAACGAAAAAGCAAACAAACCAATCGGCAAATGGCGCCAGAGAATCGGCTACGGTTCCTCCGATTTTGCCTGCAACCTGATCTGGCAGATGATCTCGCTTTATCTGCTTTATTTTTACACCAATGTCATGCATCTGAATGCGGCGGCAGTCAGTGTCATGTTTCTTGTGACCAAGGTGATTGACGGAATTTCGGATCTGATCGTAGGTTTCCTGATTGATAAGACCAACACAAAATGGGGAAAATCAAGACCGTGGATCCTGTTCGGAGCGATCCCCTTCGGCATTACATCTGTGCTGGCATTCAGTGTGCCGGATATTTCGCAGACAGGGATGCTGATCTATGCGTATGTGACATATATCCTGCTGTCCACGTCATATACGATCGTGAATATCCCGATGGCATCGATTCTCCCGGCGCTGAGTGATGATCCCAGAGAAAGGACGGTGCTGGCATCCTGCAGAACCTTTTTCTCATCCATCGGATCCACAGTGGTGAGTGCATTTGCCCTGACACTGGTAGATAAGTTCGGAAACGGAAATGAAGCGCTGGGATTCAGAATCGTTATGATCCTCTTCGGTGTAATCGGATGTCTTGTTTTCTTCTTCTGCTTCTTCAACACAAGAGAGAAGATCACAGTACAGACGGAGAAAGTCAGCCTGAAAGCGAATATCCTGTCACTGCTCCACAACAAGCCGTGGAAGCTGTTCGCGCTGAATATCGTGTGGTTTTTCGGCGGGTATGTTATTCAGGCAAGCGCGGTGATCTACTACTTTACATATGTTGTACAGAACACGGCACTGGTACAGATTGTGGCAACCATCACAACTCTCGTTCCGATCGTGACCAACCTGTGCGCGCCGTTCCTCGTGAAGCTGACTTCGAAGCGAAATCTGATGACAATAGGAAATATCGTACACATTGCAGGTCTTCTGATGATTTTCTTCGGAGACACGAACGTCCCGGTGCTGATCGCAGGTGCAGTGATCGCGGCAGCGGGATACGGACTTAAGGGAAGCATGCATTTTGCAATGCAGCCGGATCCGGTTGATTACGGCGAGTGGAAATCCGGTGTAAATACAGCGGGAACCCTCTCAGCAGTCAACGGATTCATCGGCAAAGTCGGGATGGCGATCGCAAGCAGCGTAGGCGCGGCGCTTCTCGCAATGGGCGGGTTCGATGAGTATGCGGCGGTTCAGACAGCGACAGCACAGAATTTCATTACCGCAATGTATATCTGGGTTCCGGTCATCATGAATATCGGTTCCATTATCACAATGGCATTCTATGATCTGGATAAGATCTATCCAGACATTATCAGAGAACTGGATGAAAGGAGAAATGCGCAATGCCGGAAGTAAGTATGGATCTTAACATGGTAAGAGTAACGAATGGGGATTTCCTCGGCAAAGCGGAGGCTTGTGCCCCGAAACTGATCAGGACAGCGGTCCATCCGCAGAGGATTGTGGAGATCCGGAAGACAGAGGCTGTACATCCAGAAGTAGTATGGAGGGACCGCATAGAGAATCTTTCAAAGTACCATCTGAAGAAAGGAGACAAGCTCTGCCTTGACTTCGGAGATCACCAGGTGGGATATGTGACTCTGAAATTCGCATCCGTGGGAAGCCCCCAGGACGCGCCGGCGTTCTTTAAGGTGAAGTTCGGCGAGATCGCGAAAGAGATGACAGAAGATTCCGCGGATTATGACGGTTGGATCAGCAGAGGATGGATTCAGGAAGAGTATTTTCATATTGATGTGCTTCCTGCGGAATTAAAGCTGACGAGAAGGTATGCGTTCCGCTATCTGGAGATTGAGGTGATCGACACCTCTCTGAAATGGGCGCTTGTGCTGGAGGACGCTGCGGCGGAGTGCGTTTCATCTGTCAGAATGGACGATGTGCAGCCCGTGGAGAGTGAAGGCGAGGTGATCAGACGGCTGGACAGAGTCGGTCTTCGCACGCTGCACAACTGTATGCAGGATGTGTTTGAAGACGGGCCGAAGAGAGACCGGAGATTATGGCTCGGAGATTTGCGGCTTCAGGCGCTGGCGAACTATGCTACATTTAAGAATTATGATCTGGTGAAGCGTTGTCTCTATCTCTTCGCAGGACAGACGCGGGATGATGGACAAGTGAGCGCATGTCTTTTCACAGAGCCTGAGATCATCGTGGACGATACATTTCTTCTGGACTATTCCATGTTCTTCGGGGCTGTGCTTTTGGATTATTATGATGCGTCCGGTGATCTGGACACATTGAAAGACCTGAGCGCATGTGCTTACCGCCAGATGGAGATTGC
The DNA here is from genome assembly GCA_949283695.1 of uncultured Eubacteriales bacterium. Lineage (GTDB taxonomy): Bacteria > Bacillota > Clostridia > Lachnospirales > Lachnospiraceae > Mediterraneibacter. Next base: position 358,125 of record CASDTX010000025.1, read on the forward strand.
GGATGCGCAGTTTGATGAGAATGATCTTCTGAAAGCAGGCGAGGGATTCTGGGCATTCATAGACTGGACAGACGGACTGGACAAACAGGCGGCCATGCAGGGCGTGTATATCTACTGCGCGAAGCGGGTGCAGAAGATCGCGGAGATTCTGGGAGAGACCGCGAAAGCGGAAGTGCTGAAAGCGAAGTGGAAGGCGCGGGCCAAGGCTGCGCTGGATGCTCTCTATGACGAAGAAAAAGGGCTGTTTGTCAGCGGGCCGGAGCGCCAGATCAACTATGCAAGCCAGGTGTGGCTTGTGCTTGCGGGAGCCGTAGACAAGAAAAAAGGCGGTGAAATACTGGAGAGAGTGCTTGTGCTGAACCCGGAGAAAGGGATGGTGTCTCCCTATATGAACCACCATTATGTAGAGGCGCTCCTTCTGTGCGGCAGGAAAGATGACGCCATGGATTATATGAAATATTACTGGGGAGGAATGCTCAGTCACGGAGCGGATACGTTCTGGGAACTCTACAATCCGGAAGATCCGTCCGAGTCCCCTTATGGTTCGTCGATCGTCAACAGCTACTGCCACGCATGGAGCTGTACGCCGACCTGGCTCATCAGGACATATTTTGTGTAAAGCAGCGTTACCCTCTCTTTGCTAGGGCACACATGTACTAGGAAAGAGAGGATAGGGAGGGAAATGAAAATGGATGTGAAGAATCTTGTAAGTCAGATGACATTGGAAGAGAAGGCGGCCATGTGTTCCGGGGCTGATTTCTGGCATACGTGTGCCGTGGAGAGAATGGGAGTTCCTGCTACGGTTGTGAGTGATGGACCGCACGGTCTGCGCAAGCAGCCGGAAGAAGTGCTCGGGGACCATCTTGGGTTAAATGACTCGATCGATGACATCAAGGGCGTCCAGTCGCAGAATGTAGGTACATCGATCAAGCATTTTGCGGCGAATAACCAGGAGCATGAGAGAATGTCCACTTCCGCGGAGGTGGATGAACGGACGTTAAGAGAGATCTACCTCCCGGCATTCGAGACCGCGGTCAAGAAAGCAGATCCGTGGACCGTGATGTGTTCTTATAACCGCCTGAACGGTACCTATGTCTCGGAGAACAGGTGGCTTCTGACAGAGGTATTAAGAGATGGGTGGGGATTTAACGGATATGTGATGTCTGACTGGGGCGCTGTCCGCGACCGCGTGAAAGGGGTGATTGCCGGTCTGGATCTTGAGATGCCGGGAAGCGGCGGGGCCAATGACAAAGCGATCATCGATGCGGTGAAGAACGGGACGCTGAGTGAAGAGACACTGGATCAGGCAGTGGAGCGGATTCTCAATATTGGATACAGATACACGGAGAATCGGCGAGAGGAAGTATTTGACAGGGATGCAGATCACAGGAAAGCCGCGGAGATTGCCGGAGAATGTATTGTGCTTCTGAAAAATGAGGTGTGCGGGGAGCGGACAGCCCTTCCGCTGGCAGGGACAGAGAAGATCGCGTTTATCGGCGGATTTGCGGAGAAGCCGAGATATCAGGGCGGGGGTAGTTCCCATATTCATTCCCATGAGGTGGTCAGCACACTGTCTCTGAAAGACGCTTACGCAGAGATCACATATGCGCAGGGATTTTCCGCAGAAGCAGATGCAGCGGATGAGTCGCTTATGGAGGAAGCGGTGAAGACTGCGCAGGCAGCAGATAAGATCGTGGTATTTGCCGGACTTCCGGACAGCTTCGAGTCTGAGGGCTATGACCGCGGCCACATGCGCCTTCCGGAATGCCAGAACCGTCTGATCAGCAGGCTTGCGGTGCTTGGAAAACCGGTGATCGTGGTGCTTCACAACGGTTCTCCGGTAGAGATGCCGTGGATCGAGGAGGTACAGGCTGTTGTGGAGGCATACTTAGGCGGAGAGGCTGTTGCAGAGGCAGTCATGGATATTCTCTTTGGAAGGATCAACCCGTCCGGCAAGCTTGCAGAGACATTTCCGCTCAGGCTGGAGGATAATCCGAGCTATCTGAATTTCCCGGGAAGGGGAAAGCATTCCGTTTACGCGGAGGGAGTCTTTGTCGGATATCGTTATTATGATACGAAGAAATGCGGCGTTCTCTTTCCATTTGGACATGGGCTGAGCTACACGACATTTAGTTACGACAATCTGAAGATTGTGCGCACGACAGAAAACGTGGGAGATTACAGGGTGAGTGTGGATGTGACGAACACAGGCAGCATTGCCGGCCGTGAGAGTGTGCAGCTCTATATCTCCGATCATACGGAAGCCGCAGTGCGTCCGGAACAGGAACTCAAAGGATTCGCATCGGTCATGCTGGCTCCGAGTGAGACAAAAACCGTGGAGATGGATCTTGATTACCGTTCTTTCGCCTGGTATGACGTGACGAGAAAGGACTGGTATGCGGGCGGAGATGGATGATATGATGAGAAATATGGTACATGATCTCCCGTTAAGTTCTCTTCGCAGTTTTTCGAAATTGGACAACGAAGGTCTGGCAGAATTGGTGCAAGAATTAAAAAGCATAACCGAGGAGGCTTGAACTTGCCCTTTTTCGGCCTGCTGTTCCGCACACATCTTGCACACGAATCGTACAGTTTGACGAGAAGAAAGAGGGCGTGCAGCCCTCTTTCCTATTCTGCCAGCAGTTCTTCGAAGGTATCGTAGAATTCCGGATAGGACACATCGACACATTTGCTGTCGAGGATTTTGGTGATTCCTTCTGCGACCAGTGCTGCGATGCTGAACGCCATGGCGATCCGATGATCCAGCAGCGTGTGGATATGTGCACCTTTTAGTTTGTTTCCGCCGATGATGATCATGCCGTCTTCGGTTGGTGTGATATCGCATCCCATTGCTCTTAGATTATCTGTGATCGTCTCAATCCGGTCGGTTTCTTTGACTTTCAGTTCTGCTGCGTCCTTTATGAGTGTTGTCCCTTCTGCTGTAGCTGCCATAACTGCAATGATCGGGATTTCATCGATCAGGGTCGGGATGATATCTCCCTCGATTGTGATTCCGTGAAGCTGACTTGTGCGGACGAGAATATCAGCGATTTTCTCCCCGCCTTCTGTGCGCTCATTCAAGAGAGTAATGTTGCCGCCCATATCTTCGCATACTTTCAGAATTCCCGCGCGGGTAGGATTAATCCCCACGTTTTCAATCAGAATCTCTGAATCAGGGACGATCAGTCCTGCTGCGATGAAATAGGCCGCGGACGAGATGTCCCCAGGCACGGTAATCTTCTGACCGCAGAGCTCTCTTCCTGGAATAATGCTTGCAGTAGCCCGGGAGCTGTCCAGGGCAAACGTGGAATGGATGTCTGCCCCGAATTCTTTCAGCATCAGTTCCGTGTGATTGCGGGAGAGCGTAGGCTCTGACACAGATGTCTCCCCTTCTGCATACAGCCCGGCCAGCAGGAGACAGGATTTTACCTGTGCGGATGCAACCGGAGATTCATAGTGGATGCCGTGGAGACTGTGGGGTGTGATATAGAGCGGAGCACATCCGTTTCGCAGTACACTTGAAATATTGGCGCCCATCTGTGACAGCGGATCTATGATTCGTTTCATTGGACGTGAGTTTAATGATTCATCGCCGGAAAGATTGGACTCAAAAGACTGCCCTGACAAAATTCCGGAAATCAGGCGTATCGTTGTGCCGCTGTTCCCCACATCCAGGACCTCAGATGGAGCTGTGAGTCCGCGCAGCCCTTTCCCGTGAATCAGTATGGCAGAGTCTGTTTCTTCTATATCAATGCCGAGAGCACGGAAACAACGGATCGTTGCAAGGCAGTCTGCCCCTTTCAGAAAATTGTGCACCTCGGTATCGCCTTTTGCTATGGAACCGAACATGACGCACCTGTGAGAGACGGATTTGTCCCCCGGCACGCTCACTTTTCCTCTCAGTCCGGTAATACTGCATAATTCCATTTTTTTATCCTTTCTTCTTATCTAAATGTAGTTCTCATCGGTTACCTTTCGTATACAACATAGCGGTATTTCTGAAGCAGAGCCGCTGCTTTTGCGGAAGAAGCTTCATCATAGAATTCGATCCGCAGAACGCCTTCCTCGAATTCCCGGTTGTGTAAGATGCCGATATTTTTAATATTAATATTATTACTTGCCAGTATGGTGGCAATGGTTGCGATTCCTCCGGCCTCATCGATGATATCACAATACACGGCAAACTGTTTCTTGATGGGCCCCGCGGAACTGTTCGGCATAGAATTTCGATAGTCCCGGGATGATTCGAACAGGGTGTAGAGTGCCTTTTCATCGCCTTGGTCTACGGCGTCTTTTGCCTCTTTGAGAGCATCAATATACTGACCGAGGATGGAAGAAATATTGCCGCTGTTTTTCAGACAGATCTGCTGCCACATGACAGGGGAGGAAGAGGCGATTCTGGTGATATCCTTAAAACCTCCGGCAGCCAGTGCCTTCATCAGTTCATCCTTTGTGTCAGTATCGCGTACGAAATTGACCAGGGTGGATGCTATGATATGGGGCAGATGACTGATGGTTCCTGTAATGCAGTCATGTTCATGGTAATTGAGAATAACCGGAAGCGCCTTTAACGATGCGACGAAATCCCGATATGCAGTTACCTTTTCCTCAGAAACACCAGAAGAAGGCGTCAGGATATAGTAGGCATTTTCGATCAGATGAGCCTTTGAATTCGCAAACCCGCTCTTCTCCGAACCTGCCATAGGATGTCCCCCGATGAAATTCTGTTCCAGGCCGAGCGCGGCAGCTTCTTCATGGATGGAAGTCTTGACACTCCCTACATCCGTCAGAATGCAGCTGCTGTCAATGAGATCTTTCAGCTGGGCAAGATAGGCCGTATTGTATGCGACAGGAGCGCATAGAAAGATATAGCTGCAGCCTCTGAAATTGTCGTCAATTGAGGAACATGCTGTGTGGATGATGCCTTCCTGCACAGCCAGTGCGAGTGTCTCACGGCTTTTGTCGAATGCGATGAGTTCATATGTGGGATAGTATTTTCGGATTGCTTTGGCGACGGAACCGCCGATCAGTCCCAATCCGATAAATCCTATTTTTTCTGATGTCATAACGGTTGAAGTCCTTTCCTTAATAATACAGGTATTTTAACACGTTGACTTGTAAAAGTAAACTGGTTACAGCTCACATGTATGCTTAAGGGGAACAGTTCAGCCCGCGCCATTCGCAAAGCCGCACTGACGTGCTCATTGCGGCTGCGCCGCTTCTTTGCTCATGAACTGGCGCTCCCTACGTCTGCTATAAGGCCGCCTGCCCCTTATGCAAGCATAAAGCAGCCGGCCTTAAGCATACGTATGAACTGTAACAACTGATACAAACAATATGTGAAAACTATATAAAATAGTTGTAATTGTGAAGATATTTTAGTACAATATATCCATGGTGTGCATGGAAGAAAGCTCATAGTACATGCATAATATCTACATAACAAGGAGGCAGCAGCATGAAGGTTTACAGAACGGATGAAATCAGGAACGTGGTATTGCTTGGACACGGCGGAAGCGGAAAGACAAGTCTTGTGGAAGCAATGCTGTATGTATCAGGTGCCGCGAACCGCATGGGTAAGGTTGCAGAGTCCAATACGGTCAGTGATTTTGATAAAGAGGAGCAGAAACGCGGATTTTCTATCAGTACAAGCTTAGTGCCCATTGAGTGGGAGAAAGCGAAGATCAATATTCTCGATACACCGGGATACTTCGACTTCGTGGGGGAAGTAGAGGAGGCTGTCAGCGCTGCAGACGCAGCAGTCATCGTAGTGTCCGGCAAAGCGGGCGTACAGGTAGGAACCGAGAAAGCATGGGAACTGTGCGATAAATATAATCTCCCGAGAATGATCTATGTGACGGAGATGGATGTGGACGATGCAAGCTTCCGCCAGGTGGTGGAAGATCTGACGGCAAAATACGGCAAGAAGATCGCGCCGCATTTCCAGCCGATCCGTGAGAATGAGAAACTGGTAGGATATATCAATGTCATCAAGAATGCCGGCAGAAGATATACTGGCATCGGGCAGAGAGAGGAATGCGAGATCCCGGATTATTGTAAGCCCAACCTGGAGATCTTAAGAGATTCTCTGATGGAAGCAGTTGCTGAGACGAGTGAAGAGTTCATGGAGCGTTACTTCAGCGGTGAGGAATTCTCGATTGAAGAGATCCGTGCAGCGATGCGTACGGAAGTAATGGACGGCGATATTGTACCGGTGGCCATGGGATCCAATACGCAGGCGCAGGGCGTTGCCAATCTGCTTTCTGATATTGTAAGATTCTTCCCGAGTCCGGATAAGAGATCTTGTGCAGGTATCAACCGGAGAACCAACGAGATTTTCCAGGCAGATTATGACTTCGCGAAATCAAAGACTGCGTACGTATTTAAGACGATGGTGGATCCGTTCATCGGAAAATATTCCTTCGTAAAGGTATGCTCCGGCGTGCTCAAAGGGGATGATGTGCTCTATAATGCGGACACAGATTCAGAGGAGAAACCGGGCAAACTCTATACAATGTGCGGAAACAAGCCGTCAGAAGTGTCTGAGCTGTTCGCAGGCGATATCGGAGCCATTGCGAAGCTGGCGAATACACGCACCGGTGATACCCTGTCTACAAAGTCAACCCCGGTGTCCTATGCAAAGACGGATTATTCTGTTCCATATACATATATGAAATACCGCGTCAAGACCAAGGGCGATGAGGATAAGGTTTCGCAGGCACTGGCTAAGATGATGGCAGAAGATGTCACACTGAAGGCTGTTAATGACAGTGAGAATCGTCAGACTCTGCTCTACGGCATGGGCGATCAGCATCTGGAGATCGCTGCAAGCAAGCTGGCCGCAAGATATAAAGTGGAGATCATCCTTGAGACTCCGAAGGTAGCGTTCCGTGAGACGATCCGCAAGAATTCGGATGTAGATATGAAGTACAAGAAACAGACGGGAGGACATGGTCAGTACGGCCACGTTAAGATGAAATTTGAGCCCTCCGGAGATCTGGATACTCCTTATGTATTTGAGGAGTGCGTAGTAGGCGGCGCGGTTCCGAAGAACTATTTCCCGGCTGTGGAGAAGGGACTTCAGGAATCCGTTGTCAAAGGACCTCTTGCCGGATATCCGGTAGTTGGCGTAAAGGCAATCCTTTATGATGGATCCTATCATCCGGTAGATTCTTCCGAGATGGCGTTTAAGACGGCGACCAGCCAGGCGTTCAAGAAAGGGTTCATGGAGGCATCCCCGGTTCTGCTTGAACCAATTGCTTCTATTAAGGTTACAGTTCCGGATGACTATACCGGTGATGTAATGGGTGATCTGAACAAGAGACGCGGACGTGTGCTTGGAATGAATCCGATTCAGGGAGGCAAGCAGGTGATCGAAGCAGATATTCCGATGACCGGCCTGTTCGGATACTGTACTGTTCTCAGATCCATGACAGGAGGAAGGGGCACCTATGAATATAAGTTTGCAAGATACGAACAGGCTCCGTCTGATGTACAGGAGAAGGAGATCGCTGCAAGAGCGGCAGAGGAATAAGGAATAATGTATAGTGTGCCGTGCATCCGCACAGCTGCAGGGACGAGCGGGGAAATCCCGCCGGTCCCGGCAGCGGCGCGGGTGCGCGGTTTCCTTATGCCGGCATAAAAATCAGCCCGCTCCATCCCGGAAGTTTGAGTCTCTGTTCAGGAGGAAACAGCGTCAGCAGGCGCAAGAAGCACGATGTGCGGTCCGGCAGAATACCGCGTTCTGAAGGGGCGCTGTGCTGACGCTAAGAATACGCAAAGATGGTTGTACTTTAATGATAAAGGTGCTATAATCGTTCTACTGTGCAGGGAGTGTACAGAAAAGGAGAAGACATACACTCACTGACACACAAAATAACAAAAGAATATAAGGATGATATGTCGAGGGAAAAAGAATGAAGATAGTTATCATTGGAGACGGAAAGGTGGGCTATAAACTGGCCCGGCAGCTTTCCGCCGAGGATTACGATGTGACGATGATTGACAGTAATGCTAAGAAGCTGCGCCTTGCCATTGACAGGCTGGACATTTCCTGTGTGCCCGGAGACGGAGCGGATGCGGAAGTTCAGAAACAGGCTGATGTACCCCACGCAGATTTGGTGATTGCGTGCACCTCTGCAGATGAGTGCAATATGCTGAGCTGTCTGATCGCCAGGAAACTGGGCGCAAGGCATACGATCGCACGGGTCCGCAACCCGATTTACTTTAATCAGATCGGGCTGCTCAAAGAGGAACTTCACCTGAGCATGGCAGTGAATCCGGAGTTGATTATGGCGGATGAGATTGGCCGAATCCTGCTTTTCCCGGATGCAAGCAAAGTTGAGACATTTGTGAAAGGGCGGGTGGAACTTCTGGAATTTCCCGTCACCGAGAACAGCAGGTTCATCGGACTGACGCTTGCCAGACTGTACCGAGAATATCAGATTAAGATTCTGATCTGTGCTGTGGAGCATGGAGATGAGGTGATTATTCCGGATGGTGACTATCAGATCCGGGAAGGGGATCGGCTGCATGTGACGGCATCCCACAAAGAGATAGAGTCCTTTTTTAAACTATATGGAAAACACAGAGACAAGATCCGGAAAGTGATTATCTGCGGCGGCGGAAGAGTGGCATATTACCTGTCGAAAAAGCTCTGCGCGCTGGGAATGCAGATTAAGATCATTGAGAGGGAGGAGAGCCGCTGTGAAGAGCTGTGTGAATTGCTGCCAAAGGCTACGATCATCTGCGGCGATGCGACAGATCACGATCTTTTGATAGAAGAAGGGATTGAAGATGCGAATGCATTTATCGCCCTGACCGGCATGGATGAGGAGAATATCATACTTTCTCTTTTCGCCAAGAGCCAGGGACCTGGGAAGATCGTTGCCAAAGTGAATGAGGACCGCCGCGCGCGCCTGGTAGAAGAGTTCGGGATCGACAGCATAGTCTCGGCTAAGACTGTGACTGCGGATGCGATTCTGAGTTACATAAGGGCGAGAAAGAACTCCCAGAGAAGCGCGAACATTGAGACGATGTATCAGCTGGTAGACGGACAGGTTGAGGCTTTGGAATTCATCATAAAGAGCGAGACTGAATATACCGGAATACCTCTGAAAAATCTGAACCTTAAGTCCAACAATTTGATCGCTTGTATTGCGAGACGGCGTCAGATCATCATACCGAATGGAGATGACTGTATCGAGCCGGGAGACAGCGTGATTGTGGTTACGATGGACAGGCGGATTGAGGACATTACAGATATTTTGATGTAGAGGCTTTGGAAACATGAATAAACGGATGATTGTATATATACTTGGGAAGATGCTGGGCGTTGAAGGCGCCCTGCTTTTCATCCCTGCGGCAGTATCTTTGATTTACGGGGAGAAAAGCGGACTGTCTTTTGTGATTGTAAGTGCAGTCCTGGGCCTGATTTATCTTATTTTCGGAAGGAAAGGGCCGGAGAACACACGTATTTACGGCAAAGAAGGTTTTGTCGTCGTGGGGCTGGCGTGGATCCTATGGTCCCTGTTTGGGGCACTGCCGTTTGTGATTTCAGGCAGCATTCCGAACTATATTGATGCTGTGTTTGAAACGGTGTCAGGGTTCACTACAACAGGCTCCACGATTCTTCAGGATATTGAGGCGCTTCCGAAGGGGATGAATTTCTGGCGCTGCTTTACTCACTGGATCGGCGGAATGGGTGTGCTGGTCTTTGTCGTGATGGTGATGTCTCTTGATACGGACAATTCAATGCCGCTGATGCGCGCGGAGATGCCGGGGCCGGAGGCGGACAAGCTGGTTCCGAAGGTCCGCCATACAGCAAAGCTGTTGTACGAGATGTATTTTGTCCTCACGATTGTAGAAGTGATTCTGCTGATGTTTGGCGGCATGAATCTGTATGATGCGCTGGTACATTCTTTCAGTACTGCGGGAACGGGAGGATTTTCGAACCGCAATGCAAGCGTGTCCTTTTATGACAGTGCATATATTGACGGCGTGATCACGGTATTTATGATCCTGTTCGGCGTAAACTTTAATCTTTATTTTCTTCTGCTTCTTAAGGACTGGAAGAGCGTGTTCAAGGATGAGGAGTTAAGAACGTATCTGGGCGTGATTGCGGCATCGATTGGCATTATAACGGTGAATATTCTCAGCATCTATGAGAATGTGATTCATGCGTTCCGGTATGCATCTTTCCAGGTGGCCTCCATTATAACCACTACAGGATTCTACACGGCGGACTATGAACAATGGCCGGAGCTGTCTAAGGCAGTGCTGCTGGCGATCATGGTGATCGGCGCCTGCGCGGGTTCCACTGGCGGCGGTATTAAGGTGTGCCGGTTTGTGATCCTCGGGAAATCGATTCGCCAGGAAGTGCGAAAGATCCTGCATCCGAATATGGTGGCAATGGTTAAGATGAACGGGAAGAAAGTCAGCCCGGATACCATGCGGGGGATCAACATTTATTTTACGGCATATATATTTATCATGATTCTGTCTGTCCTGATTGTGTCGATCGATAATTTTGATTTTGCCACATCGTTCAGCGGAGTTCTGACAACAATTAATAATGTAGGACCCGGGATCTCGAAGATTGGACCAGTGGATAATTTTCATATGTTTTCCGCCCTGTCGAAGATCGTATTTAGCTTTGACATGCTGGTTGGAAGGCTGGAGATCTTTCCCTATCTGATCCTGCTGTCGCCGGACCTGTGGAGAAGAAGATTTTAGTGCGCGTATGCGCGGAAAGGAAACCGATTAATATGAAGAGAATGAAAGGAAAACTGCTGACAGTGCTTGCGGTTCTTGTCTTGATCGGAATTTATTATTATGCGGCGCTTCCGGCGATTAATATCCATTCTACAGAGGTATGGGTATTCTTGTTTCTGATTGTTGTACTGGCAGCGGCGCTTTTCGTGAAAAAGAAGAATCTGACCAAATATGAGCTGAAGGAATCAAAAGGCTTGAAGGTCATTCTGGGGATTGCAGCAGCACTTGTGGTGGTCTATCTCGCCGGCACACTGCTGTCATCGCCGGTGGTGAATGCCAAGAAGTATCAGCAGCTGCTGAAAGTGGAAGACGGAGAGTTTACGAAGGATATTGAAGAATTATCTTTTGATCAGATCCCTCTTCTGGACCGGGATTCTGCGACACTTCTCGGGAACAGAAAGATGGGAAGTATGGTGGATATGGTCTCACAGTTCGAGGTGGATGAGCTGTATTCCCAGATCAATTATCAGGATCGCCCTGTCAGGGTATCACCTTTGAAATATGCCAGCCTGATTAAGTGGTTCACCAATCAGAGCGATGGAATACCGGCTTATATTAAGATTGATATGGCAACACAGGATACAGAACTTGTGAAGCTGGAACAGGGAATGAAATATACGGCCAGCGATCATTTTAACCGGAATATTTACAGACATCTGCGTTTCCGGTATCCGACGTATATCTTTAACGAGCTGAGCTTTGAAGTGGATGACGAAGGAACGCCGTACTGGATCTGCCCGGTGAAACAATATAATATCGGGCTGTTTGGCGGTGTGACGATCGGAAGAGTTGTGCTGTGCAACGCAGTGACAGGAGAAACGGTAGATTATGCGATTGAGGATGCGCCTCAGTGGATTGACCGGGCTTATTCCGCGGATCTTCTGGTAGAGCTGTATGACTATTATGGAACGCTCAAACATGGATTTATCAACAGTGTTCTGGGACAGAAGGACTGCCTGCGCACAACGGACGGATATAATTATCTGGCGGTCAACGACGATGTGTGGGTTTACACGGGAGTTACCTCTATAACAGGAGATCAGTCAAATGTCGGATTTGTACTGATGAATCAGAGAACCATGGAGACCAAGTTCTATGAGGTAGAAGGAGCGACAGAGGCTTCGGCAATGTCATCTGCAGAGGGGCAGGTGCAGAACCTGCATTATGTGGCTACGTTCCCCCTGCTGCTGAATATTTCCGGTGAACCGACTTATTTTATCGCGCTGAAAGATGATGCAGGGCTTGTGAAGAAATATGCCATGGTAAACGTACAGAAATACCAGATCGTTGCCGTTGGGGATACGGTGAGCGAGTGTGAAGAATCGTATTCCAATCTGATGTATGAAAACGGCATCAAGGAAGAACCGGAAGATACCAGAGAAATCCAAGCCATAACTGCGCCCATAACGAAGATTGCTCAGGGCGTCATCGACGGAAATTCACATTATTATATCATGGTGGAAGGTTCGGATGAAATTTTTGATGTGTCGGTAGTGGATTTCATTGATATCATTCGCTACAACGTAGGCGACGACGTGACGATTGAGTATAAAGAAGGGGAGAAGAGCAATACGGTAGTATCTCTGAATGGTGCGGCGAAATCCGAAGCTGCGCCGGACTCGGATGAAGAAGCGGACGGCGGAGAGGAACCGTCAGCTGAGGAGCAATAAACAGAATCGGGGAAAATAAAGAAAAATCAGAGGTGTTTCCATCAACACCTCTGATTTTTTTATCACATTCTATATTTGCCATCCGGGCGGGCTCTGTGCTTTTCAAAACTCGCTTCAGCAAACTCTGACCCTGGATCCGGGTCAGCTTCAGCTGGCCTATCAGCAGAGGACATTGCAGTCATGAGAATCAATGCCCGGAATATCTTTCTTTTCCGAACTTACGCTTAAATAGAAATCTATATTGTTCTCTGTGGAGATCTTATTCAGCTTCTGGAGGAGTGCTGCAAGGCTTTCCAGTGTGATATTAGCCTGTTTCAGCACGCTGTCTATGAAGACTGCTTCGATATCGTGGTTCCCGGCTGCCATGCCGTAAAGGAAACCGACGAATTCTTCAAGAGTGAGAATATCCGGATAATCTGCCATGCGGATCACGCGGATGTTGAAGTCAACCGTGTATGTATCTTTGTGGCTCTTTTTGATAAAGACAATATTTCCGTTGGAAGTCTTTACTTTCTCATTTGCAAGATCAATCATTTTCTGTGTTTTTCCGCTGCCCCTCGGGCCTGTTACTAAATTTACCATGGCGAATCTCTCCTTTATGTAAGTATTGTTTGAGACTTTCACCTCTCAAATGCTATAAACCTATTATACACGAAACCTATGTAGGGAACAACTAAAAAAAGGATAAAATGAGAAAAAGTTTTTGAGCAATCTGCATATAATCGGCTGGATCGGGAAGGGTATTGTTGAAAAGAAGTGAACGAGAAAAAAAGAGTAAAATGATAAATGTTCTCAAAAACTGGATTGAAATTTTCCACAGTTTATGATACTATTTTTGCAATTGAAAATCATTCTCAAATAAAGGAGGGGCCATGTCAACAGAAATTATATCCTATTTTCTTAAAAATGCAGACCAGAAAGTAAGGCTTGGATTTCAGGTCGTACTGCAGTGCGCGCCTTTTCTGAAAGGACTGAAAGTCTCCTGCGTGATCTCGCTGGCAGAGCAGCTCTGCGGAGAACTTGAGGGTCTGTTCCAGGGGATGGATATTGCGTACTACAGACTTTCCTGTTCGGAGGGCAGATGCCTTGTCCTGTTTTACCGCCCGAATGAACTGGAACGATGCCTGGAACAGCCTGCGATCTGTGAGCTGCTTAAGAAGTATGGATATGAACAGATGGAGCTTGCACAAATGCTTGACCGTTTGTCCGGACGTGTGAAAGAGTTTGCCTGCCGCGGCATGGGATTTCCGCATGAAATCGGAGCATTCCTTGGATATCCCGTGGAAGATGTCAGGGGCTTTATTGAAAATGAAGGGAAGAAATACCTCATGATCGGATACTGGAAAGTATATGGTGATGTGGCGGGAGCAAGCATGATTTTCAAGGAGTATGACCGTGCGAAGGACTGCGCGGTAAATGAGTTTCTGTCCGGAAAGAGTGTCCGGGAAATTGCTCTGGCGAGCAGCTGAAGAGAAATGGAGGAGAAAAGATGAGTGTATCAGTAGTATATTGGAGTGGAACGGGGAATACTCAGGCTATGGCAGAGGCTGTGGCTGAAGGCATTGCAGAAGCAGGGAAGGAAGCTGCTGTAATAGAAGTTGGTGCCGCAGATGCGGCGGCTCTTGCAGCGGAGGAGGCATTTGCCCTCGGATGCCCGTCTATGGGAGCAGAGCAGCTCGAGGAAACGGAGATGGAGCCTTTTGTGGAGGCACTGGAGCCGCTTGCCGCTGGGAAGAAGATCCTGCTTTTTGGGTCATATGGATGGGGAGACGGAGAGTGGATGCGTGATTGGGCAGAACGTATGAAGAATGCGGGGGCAGTCCTTGTACGGGATGAGGGTGTGATTGCGAATGAAACACCGGATGACGACACGCTTGCAGAGTGCCGCGCGGCAGGGAAAGAACTTGCGGAAGCATAGGCGGAAGGCTATTGACAAAAACTCTCCGGGATGCATATGATAAGATATCGGTAAATTTTATCATGACCGGCACGGAACTGTGTGGAATACTGTGCCGGAATCTGACAGACGGAGGGAGTTTATGAACCAGAACACTTTGATAGGAATTTTGATACCATTTGCCGGGACCGCCCTTGGCTCGGCGATGGTATTTTTTATGAAAAAAGAGATGAATCGGGGGCTGGAAAAGCTTCTTCTCGGATTTGCGTCCGGGGTGATGATAGCGGCATCAGTCTGGTCACTTCTGATCCCGGCGATCGACATGGCGGAATCGGAGGGCGGGGCTGCCTGGATGCCGCCTGCTGTGGGATTTCTGCTTGGCATGGGATTCCTGCTGCTTTTGGATACGCTGACGCCTCATCTTCATTACACGGATGAGAAGCCGGAAGGTGTTCCGTCACATTTAAAAAAAACAACCATGCTTGTCCTTGCGGTAACACTCCACAATATTCCGGAAGGAATGGCGGTGGGGGTAACATTTGCAGGAGTCTTGTCTGAGAATACTGCGATGACGCTGGCAGGAGCGTTCGCACTGTCGGTTGGTATTGCGATCCAGAATTTCCCGGAAGGAGCCATTATTTCTATGCCTCTTAAGAGTCAGGGGCTGTCCAGAACGCGTTCCTTTGTATACGGGGCACTGTCTGGCGTTGTGGAACCGGCTGCGGCATTGATCACAATCCTTCTGACAGGACTGGTGGTCCCCCTGCTGCCTTATCTTCTGTCTTTTGCAGCAGGGGCAATGATCTACGTGGTCGTGGAGGAGCTGATCCCAGAAGCACAGGCCGGCGAGCATTCCAATATCAGTACCATAGGTGTTGCCGTAGGATTTGTGCTCATGATGATATTAGACGTGGCTCTGGGATAGCGCTGAAAATCAGGATTCTGATGAGGGGGAGAGATCCGTGAGGGGGCGGATCTGATACCCCATTTCTTCCCATTTTGTCAGCAGTTCATCCAGAATTTCTCCATTGGTGCGTGAGGTGCTGTGCAGCAGGACGATGGCACCCGGGTGGATGCGTCCTAGAAGTTTCTCAAAAGCCTCTTCTTTCGTCGGCTGGTCGTCATCCAGCCAGTCTACATAAGCCAGACTCCAGAAAAAGGTTTTATAGCCAAGCTCCTTTGCCATTTTCAGGTTGAATTCGCTGTATTTGCCTTGAGGCGGCCTGTAGAAACGGGTCATCTCCTGTCCGGTCGTTTCTTTGAATGCGGCTTCTACATCTTCCAGTTCTTTTCGGAAAGAATCAATAGATGCAATCTGGGACATGTCGGGATGGTGCCAGGTGTGATTCCCTACGATATGCCCTTCTTCCACCATTCTTTTCACCAGATCTGGTTCAGATTCTATGTAAGTTCCGACGACGAAAAATGTGGCCGAGACCTTATGATTTTTTAATGCGTCGAGAATGGACGGTGTGTTTCCGTTTTCATATCCGGCATCAAAGGTGAGGTAGAGCACTTTTTCGTCCGTATCTTCAGCATAATATGCGTCATACTGTGCCAGCTCTTCGAATGTGGCATTGGCAACAGGGGGCTGACCGTCTTCCTGAAAGCTTAATCCCCAGTTCCCTTCTGCTGACGTGGGGACAGATTCGGCAGAATCAGCAGCAGAACGATCGGAAACAGACTCCGATTTCCGAAACAGGATTACGGAAGAGGAAGAACCTTCAGACTGGAAATGCGCCGTGAGGAGGCCTGCTGCGCTTCCGAGGACATAAGCAGCGGCGAAGAGAACAATCATAGAGTATGTCTTTCGGTTCAAGAGAATGGGGCGGACTACTGTGTTTGAGAAAGCATGGAATAGAACGGAAAAAAAGTCTTTAAAATGATTCATAAGATATTTATTCCTTTCTTTATGTGATGAAAATATTTCTGAAGCCAATGAATGAAATTCTGCTTTGCGGCTTTTGTAACTAATATATGAAGCGCAGCGGGCTTTCATGAGCAGAGAAACGGCGGCAGTATCTGCGATAAGCAGCGTCGCCGGACAAGAGGCAGCATCGTACAGTTTGCGAACAGCTCATCCCTGAAAAGCAGCCTAAATAGCTGCAGGAAGATCGAAATCGAGAGATAGAAGCGGAAAGATAGAAGCAGAAGATACCCCTTTTCATTTTAGAAAAAGAAGAGTAAAATGATTTTTGGAATTTAGAAGATGAAATGGGGGCTACAATGGAGCGGTCAGTTTTATTTTTTGATATCGATGGAACCATTCTGAGTGAAGTTACGAAAACAGTACCCGAGAGTGCATATTCAGCACTGCGTGCCGCGAAAGAAGAAGGCCATCTGCTGTTTATTAATACAGGGCGGACAGTCTGCAGTCTGCCGGCAGAAATCAGGCGGTTCCCGTTTGATGGTTTCCTGTGCGGATGCGGCACCTATCTTATGTATGGAGACGAGGTGCTTTTTGAGAGGGCGCTGACCAGAGAAAGAGGAAGAGAGATTCTGGATCAAATGCGCAAGTGCTCCATGTCCGGGCTTGCTGAGGGGCGGGAGGATGTTTATTTCCCCGGACATATCACAAGGTTTGAACAGCTGGAAAGTTCGCGGCGGTATTTCCGCGAAAAAGGCATGGGCATTGAGTGCTTTATTGAAAACGGAGACTTTGTGTATGACAAGCTGTTTGTATATGCGGATGAACAGAGTGACAAAGAGCGTTTCTTCGCTTTTATTGCGGATGATATGGAAGCATTAGACAGAGGAGGGAATGCGTATGAAGTCATTCAGAAGGGATATTCCAAAGCAACGGCGTGTCAGTTTATTATGGAAAGATTTGGGTTTACAAAGAAACAGGCATATGTATTTGGAGACAGCAGCAATGATTTGTCTATGTTCCAGTTCGCAGAACACACAGTAGCTATGGGACACCACGACAGTGTGCTGGATCCATATACAGAGTTTGTGACGAAGACTGTTGAGGAGGATGGGATTGCGTATGCAATGGCGCATTATGGGCTGATACGGCAGTGTGCACGCTGAGCAGCAGGGACGAACATCTAAAAAGAATGAGGTGGATGAGCAATGAAGATTTTTGTGTATAATTACAGAGAATTTGATGAGGCAGAGTACTTTCAGAAGTTTTCGAAAGAGTATGGTGTTGAGCTGGGAATCTGTACAGATGCCCCAACGCTGGAGAATGCGAAGCTGGCGGAGGGGTATGAGTATATCAGCATTATTACTTCGAAGATCGACCGCGAGCTGATGGCAAAGTTTCATGAGATGGGAGTCAAAATGATCTCTACCCGGACAATTGGATATGATCATGTGGACATAGAGGCTGCGAAAGAATTCGGCATACACGTAAGCAATGTATCTTATTCGCCCGAATGTGTGGCGGATTATACAGTGATGCTGATCTTGATGTCGATTCGGAAAATGAAACGAATTATGCAGAGAGCGGAGATCAATGACTTCACCCTGCCGGGAATCCAGGGAAGAGAGCTGCCTAATTTTACGATCGGCGTACTTGGAACCGGACGGATTGGACAGGCCGTAATTCGGGATCTCTCGGGATTCGGGTGCAAGATTTATGCATATGATAAGTATGAGAACGAATCTGTAAAACAGAGGGCTGAGTATACCGATCTAAGTACAATTTACAGAGAATGTGATTTGATTACACTGCATATGCCGCTTCTGGAAGATAATTTCCACTTGATCGGCAGAGAAGCAGTAGCCCAGATGAAAGACGGAGTCGTGATTGTGAACACTGCCAGGGGCGGTCTGATTGATACCAAGGCTCTGATCGAAGGCCTTGAATCAGGCAAGATCGGAGCAGCCGGACTGGATGTTATCGAGGATGAGTTCGGCATGTATTATTATGACCGGAAGTCTGACATGCTCAGCAAGAGGGACCTGTATATCCTGCGGGGACTGCCGAATGTGGTCGTGACACCGCATATGGCGTTTTATACGGATCAGGCAGTGAGCGATATGGTGAGACATTCCATCGAAAGCTGTCTGTTCCGGGCGCGGGGGGAAGAAGATCCGTGGGCGGTTGTATAGTGGCGGCGGCCGCGATAAGCATGCAGTGCGGTTTCCTGAATGGCGCTCCGTGAACAGTAACGGCTGAGCTGCGGGATTGCTGTATTGGAAAAATAATTGTTGACATCTATTTTGTAAAGTGATAAAGTTTCTTTAAACCGATGAAGGAGAGCAAGTAACTTCAAGATACTGCTTCACAGAGAGTCGCGGGCGGTGTGATCGCGGCAGGCAAGTGGTGAGGTGAATGGGCTCCTGAGGGCGGGCTGAACGCCGGCGTGCATGAGAAGAGAAGGCATGCAGGTATGTAGGCCAGACGGAGAATACACTTCGTTAACAAAAGGAGCATATGATAGTATGCGATGAGTGGATGTAGCGATTACATCAAGCCGGGTGGCACCGCAGGAGTTATGTATGAATAGCAGCTCTTGTCCCTGCAATTATTATGTTGTGTGGGACGAGAGCTTTTTTTATTTCATAGAAAACTTCGTTTTTACATTTAGAAATCATGCTGCAGCTTTGACGCTGCTGAGCTTAAGTCCCGGGAAAAGAAAGGAGAAGAAACATGAGTGAAAAGAAGATTCCTTACAAAATCTATCTGGAAGAAAGCGAGATGCCCAGAGAATGGTATAATGTTCGGGCGGATATGAAGAACAAACCGGCGCCGCTCCTGAATCCGGCAACATTAAAGCCCATGACAGAGGAAGAGCTGGGAGTTGTGTTCTGTGAAGAACTGGTTAAGCAGGAGCTGGATAATGATAACCGTTATATCGAGATTCCGGAGAAGATTCGCGATTTCTATAAAATGTATCGGCCGGCACCGCTTGTGAGAGCTTACTGCCTGGAAGAGAAACTCCAGACCCCGGCGAAAATTTACTATAAATTCGAAGGAAATAATACGAGCGGAAGTCACAAATTAAACTCCGCCATTGCACAGGCATTCTATGCAAAGGATCAGGGGCTGAAGGGCGTGACGACAGAAACAGGTGCTGGACAGTGGGGAACAGCTCTTTCCATGGCCTGCTCCTATCTGGATCTGGACTGCAAAGTATTCATGGTGAAATGCTCTTATGAGCAGAAGCCTTTCCGCCGCGAAGTAATGCGGACATACGGCGCAAGTGTGACCCCGTCCCCCTCTGAGACAACAGAGGTAGGACAAAAAATTCTGGCAGAACACCCGGGGACCACAGGAAGTCTGGGATGCGCCATCTCAGAGGCTGTGGAAGTGGCCACTCATACAGAAGGCTACCGATACGTTCTGGGAAGCGTGCTGAATCAGGTGCTTCTCCATCAGTCAATCATAGGAGTAGAAACCAAAACAGCTATGGACAAATACGGCATAAAGCCAGATATCATTATCGGATGCGCCGGAGGCGGCTCCAACCTGGGCGGACTGATCTCTCCGTTTATGGGAGAAAAGTTAAGAGGAGAGGCTGATTATCAGTTTATCGCGGTAGAACCCGCGTCCTGCCCAAGCCTGACAAGAGGCGTATATGCATACGACTTCTGTGATACCGGTATGGTGTGCCCGCTGGCCAAAATGTATACATTAGGAAGCGGATTCATTCCATCCGCAAATCACGCGGGAGGACTGAGATATCATGGAATGAGCTCCGTACTGTCACAGCTTTATCATGACGGATATATGGAAGCACGGGCTGTGGAGCAGACAGCGGTCTTCGAAGCGGCAGAGAAGTTCGCACGCGTAGAAGGAATTCTTCCGGCACCAGAGAGCAGCCATGCCATCAAAGTAGCGATTGACGAGGCATTAAAGTGCAAAGAAACCGGAGAAGAAAAGACCATTCTCTTCGGACTTACAGGAACAGGCTACTTTGATATGTATGCATACGAGTCGTTCCATGATGGGAAGATGACAGATTATATACCGACAGACGAAGATCTGAAAGGCGGATTTGACGGCATCCCGAGATTCCCTGGAAATATGGAGTAAATGTGAACGGTGCCAGGCACTTTTGCAAAAGTGCCTGGCACCAATGAGCAAAATTTTCTAAAAATTCTGATTTGTATATAAATTTTCGAACTTTATTTTTTTCTGAAATTATTGTTGACTTTTTCTTAGTTAAATAGTATTATATCACTTGTGGTCAGCACCGAGAGGTGATCGGCCTACAATCCAATATGGAATGCGGAAGTGTCGGAACTGGCAGACGAGCAAGACTAAGGATCTTGTGACATTCGTGTCGTGTGGGTTCAAGTCCCATCTTCCGCATTGAATTATCCCTTGAAAACGTGACGTTTTGAAGGGATTTTTTTCTGTGTACGGGAAGGTCTTGCATGCAGACGAATCTATGATACAAATTGGCGGAATGGAGCGGAATCAATGAGAAAAGTAGTTTTATTTATCGCGATGAGTCTTGACGGTTTTATTGCGGATCAGCAGGGCGGTGTAGGGTGGCTGAATGGCCAGGATGTGGACGGCGAAAATGTGGATACCTATTCTGAATTTGTGAAAGATGTGGATACGATTCTGATGGGATGGAACACGTACCGTCAGGTTGCGGAAGAGCTGTCACCTGAGGTATGGGTGTATGAGGATTTTATGACTTATGTATTTACGCATAACAGGACGGATTCTGCGGAGCAGATTTGTTTCACAGACGAGGATCCTGCTGCCCTGCTGAGAAGGCTGAAAACGAATCAAGGTAAAAGTATTTGGATCTGCGGCGGCGCGGATCTTGTGGGACAGCTGATGCGCAGCGACTTGATCGATGAGTATGATATCTCGGTGATTCCAACGATTTTAGGGTCGGGGATTCGTCTGTTCAGCCAACTTCCGGAAGAACGGAAGCTGGCCTTGGTTCGCACTCAGAATTACAACGGGATTGTTGAGCTGGTCTATGAACGGCGCTATTCTTCCTGAATGATTGCATTGTCAATGGAGCGGAATTCGGTCTTTTTTGCCAGTGCTACTTTATAAGAGTAGTGTCTGTCGTAGTCTGTTTTAAAGAGACAGCTGTATAAAATATCCAGGATCAGGGAAATAGACTCAAGAGAGGAGAATGCCCCGATCTTGGAGTAAGATTTCTCTCGTGTGGCAGTGTGCAGCACGACGTCTCCGAGGCGGGTGAGACTGTTCTCGCCCACGCTGGAAATGACGATGACCGGCACATGATTCTGCCGGAGCAGTTTGGCCACGTAGATCAGTTCCGGTGTTTCCCCGCTGTAGGAGATGCAGACCGCGCAGTCATCGGAAGAGGTCATCTTTGCCTCCTGGATCATGGTGTTGCTGATGGAATAGGTTTCTGCCTTTCTGCCGATATGGCGCAGTTTGTGGACGAATTCTTCAGCCAGAAATGTCAGATTCGATATCGTGAAAACTTTGACCGCAGACTTTTGCTGCATGTACAGCACGGCTTTCTGCAGGCTGTCGTGATGGATCAGAGACAGGGTATCCTCCAGACTTTCCTGCTTCAGCCGGGTAATGACTGCGGCGATCTTCATAATCGGATCCCTTGCAGTAAAGGGAAGATTTGCATCCAGATCCTGAAAATGGTGTTTCAGATAGGTTACTTCTTCAAGAAAAGCCTTCTTTAGCTCATTGTAGCCGTTAAAACCCAGTTTCTTAGAAATGCGCACTAAAACAGACGGCGAAGTATAAGTTTCACCGGCAATCATAGTGGTTGTATAGTCCTGAATCAGCTCTTGTTTCTCCAGTATGAAATTGACGACGGTCTTTTCCGCGGGAGAAAAATCTGCAGTCTGCATCTTTTCCTGAAGAAGCATAAGAAACACCTCTTTTCTTGGATTATTGCTCCGGATTCCAGATGGGATATTTCTGTTTGTCCGCTTCGGTGATTTCCCGCATGACGCGGCAGGGATTCCCTACGGCAATTACATTTGACGGAATGTCCTTGTTCACAACACTGCCTGCGCCTATGATCGTGTTATCTCCGATGGTGACGCCGGGAAGGATGCTGACATTGGCACCGATCCAGACATGATTTCCCACGCTGATGGGCCTTGCGATTTCCAGCCCGCGGCTCCTCTGCTCACTGTCTATGGCGTGTCCGGCGGTGGAGATCGCACAATTTGGCGCGATAAATACATTGTCGCCGAAGGTGACGGGAGCGCCGTCCAGGATCGTGCAGTTATGGTTGGTGTAGAAATTCTTGCCGACCGAGATATTGAATCCATAATCACAGTAAAACGGTGCGGTAATGACAATGCCGCCTTCGATCTTTCCTAAGATCTGATGGAGCAGTTCTTCTTGTTTCTTCGTATCAGACGGTTTGCAGTTATTAAATTCATGGCACAGGTCAGCGCATTTGGTTCTTGCTTCTACGATCTCCTGATCATAGTTCGCGTCGTACATATAACCTGCCTGTGCTTTTTCCCATTCTGTCATAATATGCATATCCTCCTGTGAAATGATAGCGGTTCAGCGGACGCTGTACGTACAAAACAGGATCCCCTCTATGAAATAAGAGCACGGTACCTGTATGACTGAACTGCTGAATGAAGCCGGCCCCTGTCTGTTGGGATTCCTCTGTGAGACAGGATGCTTCGTGAAATATTATAAATCATTCGCCCGGACAAGTACAGATCAAGAATCGATTTTGAAGAATGATCTAAATTTTACTATTGCCCCTTGTACACCGGCGTTATTGTAGCTTTTGATACAGAACTTATTTTTCCTGAAAGATATAATCATTAAAAAAGGAAATGGAGGAATACAGTATGTGCGGGATATACGACCCATTATTTGAACCTGTCAAGATCGGTACGATGACGGTCAAGAATCGTATGATTGTGCCTTCGATGGTGACGAATTACTGCAGTCACGACGGCACGGCCACAGAACGCTACCTTGCCTATCACCGGGCGAAAGCAGAAGGCGGCTGGGGACTGATCATTACGGAAGCGTATAAGGTCACTGAGACTTGCGGCGGCTATTATAATATGGCAGGACTCTGGTCGGATGATCAGATAGAAAGTCACAAGAAGCTGACAGATACGGTACATGAAGCCGGAGGAAAGATCGTCTGTCAGCTGATACATGGCGGGCGGCAGGTTACGTCAGAACAGTCCGGTGTGCGGGGACTTGCCCCGTCCGCAGTAAAAGATCCGACAGCGGACGAAGTGCCGGAGGAAATGAGCCTGCGTGACATTGAAGACATTGAAAACAGCTTTGTCAATGCTGCCGTAAGAGCGAAGAAGGCCGGTTTCGACGGAGTGGAGATCCACGCTGCTCACGGATATCTGATCAACGAATTTCTGTCGGCATTTTCTAATAAGCGATCCGACAACTACGGAGGAACGGTGAAGAACCGGGCACGTTTTATGATCGAAATCATCGAGAAAACGCGTGCGGCAGCAGGCCCGGACTACCCCTTAATTCTGCGGCTGACGACAAACGAATACGTGGAAGGCGGAATTGATTTATACGAGAGCCGGATCTTTGCCAGAATGGCTGAACGGGCGGGCGTAAACGCGATCCATGCAACGCAGGGCGTTTACAAGAGTGCTCAGTACATTATACCGCCCTGCGCGGTGCCGTCAGGGAGGTTTCAGGATAACGCAGCGGCCATGAAATCTGCGGTAAACATCCCTGTGATTGCAGTGGGACGCATCAATACTCCGGAGACGGCACTGGATCTGATTGAGAGCGGGAAAGCAGATCTGGTGGCGATGGGACGGGCATCTATTGCAGATCCGGATTTGCCGAATAAGCTGAAAGAAGGACATGAGGAAGATATCTGCCGCTGCATCGGGTGCGTGCAGGGCTGCATCGGCGGAATTAACCGGGGAGAAAGTGTCGCCTGCATGGTGAATCCCAGAACCGGGCGGGAGAATACCTATCCCTGGGTGAAAGCAGACCGGCCGAAGAAAGTCGTGGTAGCAGGGGCCGGAGTTGCCGGGATGGAAGCGGCACTTGCGGCGTCAAAGCGGGGCCATGAGGTTGTGATCTACGAGCAGAAGGACAGAGCAGGCGGCCAGTGGCTGTCCGCGGCTGTGCCTCCCGGAAAAGCAGAGTTTAACTCCTTTGTTGTATGGCAGAAGGAACAGCTGAGAAAGGCGGGCGTGCCCATCCATCTGTCGGCAGAATGCAGCGCGGAGATGATCCGGGAAGAACATGCGGATGCGGTGATTATCGCGACAGGCGGCAGAACTGCCATACCGCCCATCCCCGGTCTGGGGGAGCGCGAATATGCGACGGTGACGGAGATCCTGTCAGGAGAGAAAGAGGCAAGGGGCAGTGTGGTTGTGATTGGCGGAGGTTTGGCAGGCGCAGAGACTGCGGAGCATCTGTCCTGCCATGGCCTGAAGGTCTCCCTGGTGGAGATGCTGCCAGAGATCGCAAGAGACGGAGAACCTACGGCCAACGGCTTTATGATGGAGAATCTTGCGAACAACCATGTGGACATTTATACAAGTGCCACGGTCATGAGGGTTCAGCCGGATTGTGCAGAGATCAAGCTGACAGACGGAAGCAGCAAGTCTCTTCCGGCAGATACTTTGATCATAGCTACCGGTACACGCGCATGCCAGCCCTTCGGAGAGGAGTACGAAAGCCTGGCAGAAGAAGTTTATCTTGTCGGTGACGCGGCAGGCGCGAAGAATGGCCTGCGCAATATCGCGCAAGGGTTTGAGACTGGTTATCAGATATAGAAAGAGAGGATAAGATCATGGAGAAAAGAGTAGTTGTAATCACAGGCGGAGCGACAGGAATCGGGCTTGCAAGTGCGAAGAAATTCGCGGCAAAAGGCGATATTATCGTGCTGGCGGGACGCAGAGAGGACAAAGGAAATCAGGCAGCAGAAGAGATCCGTGCCGCAGGCGGAGAAGCCC
Organism: uncultured Eubacteriales bacterium; assembly: GCA_949283695.1. GTDB lineage: Bacteria > Bacillota > Clostridia > Lachnospirales > Lachnospiraceae > Mediterraneibacter. The sequence goes on from CASDTX010000025.1 coordinate 383,310, forward strand.
TGTTCGTTAAGACGGATGTTTCCAAAGAAGAGGACGTAAAGAATCTGATTCAAACAGCAGTAGAGAAATACGGCCGCCTGGATGTTCTCTTTAACAATGCAGGAGTTCCGGGCAAGATGGCTGGAGTGCACGAACTGACGGCGGAAGATTTCCGCGAGACGATTGACGTGGACGTGATGGGGGGTGTCTACGGCACCATGTACGCTTCAAGAGTTATGATCGAGAAAGGGATCCAGGGCGTGATTATCAACACAACGTCAGAGCTTGGCATCATCGCATGTACGAACATGGCGCCTTACAACATGTCCAAGGGAGCCGTTAAGCTGTTCACCATGTCCGCGGCGGCGGATCTGGGGCGGTTCGGCATCCGCGTGGTCAGCGTGGCGCCGGGGACGATCGAGACTCCGATGGTACAGGCAGCACTGGAGAATGAGGAGGATGCCAGGATGATCCGCAGCAACCATATGCGCAAGCAGGTGCTCAAAGCGGAGGATGTGGCCAATGTAGTATATTTCCTCTCCACAGAAGAGTCTACGATTATCAATGGCTGTGACGTCAGTGTAGACGACGGCTTTGCATACTTCAAGGACTGGAAAGTGATGTAAACAATCTGCGGCAGTGTATGGAACCAACTGCGCGGAAGATATGGAAGGCGCCCATCGGGCGCCTTCTGCTTTCTGGTCGTTATCACAGCGGGGCGCCCTGTATGCCGACGCCGGGTGCTCCGCAGGGAAAATGTCTGCGCTACTCGCTGAGCAGCGTCTCATTGGAGCAGTATCGCTCCAGACCATCCATATCCAGGATTTCGATCCATCTCCGGTGCGGGCGGATGATCTGCTCATCCCGGAGGCGGGAAAGAGACCGGGCCGCATTGACGCGGTTGACGGTCAGTATATCCGCGGTATTCTCCTGGGTCAGTTCGATCTTTTCCGGACATCCGCTGGGGGAATTCCGGGAAAAGAGGTAGAGAAGATTGCACAGCCGGATAAAGGAATTGTTGTACTCCTGGTGGGCGTTCTCGTAGATGAGGAGATTGATGTACATGGCATACCATTCAAGCACTGTGGAGGCAAGCTGAGAATTCTCCTGATACATCCGGTGGAAATCACTCTGGGTGAAGCAGAGGGTGTCCGTATCTGAGAGCGCCTTTGACAGGATGGACTGCTCGATCTTGTATACGAAGTTATGACATCCGGGGAAAACCGTGCCTTTGCTGTGGAAGGACAAGATCTTCCGATATCCCTCTTCGTGCTCCACAAGCGTCTGTACGATCCCGGACTTAATATAGTAAACATGTGTCAGAGCCTCCCCGGGGGCCCAGAGATAGTCGCCCTTGTGAAAGGTCTTTTCCACATGGGGCTGGCTGAGAAAATATTCATAAAGAGAAGCATAGTCATCCGAAAAATAATAACGTGGTATGAGCATCTGTTTTCTCCTTTCTCAATGATCAGATTTAAGGCCCGCTGCTTATTGGAGCAGATCCTTCCTTGAAAAATTTTATCACATTTAAAAGGGAAAAAATACAGGAAAATGGCTGAGTGTAGTTTTTGTTACAGAAGGATCTGGGGCAGAAACGTATAATCTCAGATAAGAAAAGCAAATCAAGGAGGAGACAATGATGGTGAGAAATACTTACGGGGATCTGTTAAGGCCTGCGAAAATCGACAAGATGCAGCTTAAGAACCGGATCTGTATGGCGCCCATGGATTTTAAATATTTTTCCGGAAATGAGGCGGAATCCAGTATCACTTACCGGCAGATCAAGGTATTCGAGGCCAGGGCGAAAGGAGGCTGCGGCCTGATCTTTACCTGTGCCACTCAGGCGGAGCGGGAGATCATGCCGTATCCGAGAGAAATGCAGTTCCCGGGGATCGACAGAGACGAGCGGATCAAGGAGTTTGCAGAGGCGGCGGACACTGTCCATGTATATGGGGCAAAGATTGCCTGTGAGCTGACGATGGGAAGCGGGCGCTATGCGGATAAGGTGGAGGATCAGTATCCGCCGCTGGCACCTTCGGAGTGTCAGACACAGTACAATCCGGCGATCCGGGCAAGAGCTATGACAGTACCGGAGATCAAACATATGATCCGGACATATGCGGAAGCAGCAGGAAGGTTAAAGACAGCAGGGTTCGACGCGCTGCTGGTCATGGGCGGAGGCGGATATTTGATCAATCAGTTCCTGTCCCCGGCGTGGAATCAGAGAACAGATGAGTACGGAGGGAGCCTGGAGAAGCGGATGACATTTCTGATTGAGACGCTTCAGGAGGTGAAGAAAGTTGTGGGAGACGACTACCCGCTGATCGTCAGTCTGAACATGGATGATCTGCTTCCGGAAGGAGTGGCGGCAGAGCGGGGGATGATTGTCGAAGAGACCATCGCAGTGGCGAAGAAGCTGGAGGAACTTGGGCTCGCAGACGCGTTCCATATGCGTATCGGCAATTATTATGATCAGGAGTACATCGTTCCCAGTGCCTATGTGACGAATGACCGCTATAAAGAGAATTTCCGCAAGTTTAAAAAGGCAGTGACAAAGCCGGTGATCTTCGAGAACAAGCTCTCAGACCCGAGAGAGATGCAGACTATGCTGGAAAACAAGGAGCTGGACTTCGTCAGTATGGGACGGGAATGGATCGCGGATCCGGACTGGGTGCAGAAGACACTCTACGACCGGCCGGTGCGCCCGTGTTTGAGATGCAATTACTGCCTGCACACCCTGTGGCTTGGCAAATGTACATCCTGTGCGGTGAATCCCCGGCTTGGGCGGGAATTCCAGGGAGAGCTTGTTCCGGCGGCCAAGAAGAAGAAAGTGCTGGTCATCGGCGCGGGTCCAGGAGGGATTGAAGCAGCGCTTACCGCATCCAGGCGGGGACATGAAGTTGTTCTTCTGGAGAAAGAGAACCGAATCGGCGGCAAGCTGGAAATCGTGGCAGCTCCCTCTTATAAAAAGCATTACCTGGATTATCTGGCCTTCCTTGCGTCTGAACTGGAAGAATCTGATGTCAAAGTACACTGCAATGTCAATGTCACGGCAGAAGTAGTGGACTGCTATCAGCCGGATGCAGTGATTCTCGCTGCTGGCGCTGAGCCCATCATCCCCAATCTGCCGGGAATCCGCCGGACAGTCACTGCCGATGAGGTGCTGAGCGGGGCGCGGAAAGTAAGCGGGACAGTGGCTGTGATCGGAGGAGGCCTTGTGGGATGCGAGACCGCTCATGTGCTGGCAGAACAGGGGTGCCGTGTACATATCATTGAAATGCAGGATGACGTTCTGAAAGATACGTCCTATGTGACCAGGCATTCTCAGCTTGCAGTGCTGGCCGGGACGAAAGCACAGATCCACACAGATACTCGGCTGACCGCTGTGGAGGAGGATGGTGTTCTTGCAGAACATAACGGCAAAACAGAGAAAATCGCGGCAGACTATACAGTCATGGCAGTCGGATACCGAAACCGTTCTTCCTTATATGAGGAGCTTCAGGATCTCGTGGAGGAGGTCTGGCAGATCGGTGACTTCAAACAGACGAGAAAGATCGCGGACGCAGTGACAGAAGGCTATGTGATCGCAAAGAATCTTTAGGATCGAGAAAGGGGAATAACATGGATTTTGATAAACTTGCTGTTATTATTTTGAAAGGTGTCGGGGGCGAAGAAAATATCGCAGGATTTACCCACTGTGCGACGCGCCTCAGATTCACCCTGAAAGACGAAGGAAAAGCAGATGAGCAGACACTGAAACAAACGAAAGGAATTCTCGGCATCGCGAAAAGCGGCGGGCAGTTCCAGCTGATCATCGGCAGCGAAGTGGCGAAGGCTTACGGGGCAATCCAGGGGAAGATGAAGAATCAGGGATCCTCTGATGCGGGAGCGGATACGGGAAATGCACCGAAGAAGAAACGGAAACCGACAGAGGTGCTGTTTGATTTTATTTCTGCCGTATTCACACCGGTACTCCCGGCGATTATCGGTGCCGGTCTTGTCAAGTCGGTTCTTGCCATCGCGGTACTCTGCGGGATTAACACAGAGGGAAGCACGTATTATTTCCTGAATCTGATCGGAGACGCCCCGCTTTACTTCCTGCCGGTTATGCTGGCGTTTACCGGCGCGAAGAAGCTGGGATGCAATCAGTTCCTTGCGGTCTCTATTGCAGGAGCTATGCTTCATCCGAACTATGCAGCTCTGATCACGGACGCGTACACACTGAATTTCAGCTCGTTCCTGGGGATACCGGTCACGCTTGCCACATACAGTTCCAGCGTGATCCCGGTGCTTCTGATGCTGATTGCGCTGAAATATGTGGAAGCATTTCTGGAGAAGTATCTGCCGAAGATGGTGAAATTCTTCTTTAAACCGCTGCTTTGCCTGATCGTGGTGGCGCCGCTGACCTTTATCGTACTTGGGCCCATCGGATTTATCATCGGCGTGGGGATCAGCAACGGACTGAATCTCCTGGAATCTTATGTGGGGTGGCTTGTGCCGACTCTTACGGGAGCCTTATATCCGCTGATGATCACGGCAGGTATGCATTATGGGCTCGTGCCGTTTATGATGCAGTCGATCGCGGCGAAAGGCTTCGAGACAATCGCGGGTCCCGGAAATCTGCCGAGCAATATCGCTCAGGGCGCGGCATCTCTGGCAGTGGCTGTGCGCACCCGCAATAAAGACCTGAAACAGACTGCGTTTACCACAGGAACAACCGCGGTTCTCGGAATTACAGAGCCTGCACTGTTTGCAGTAACGCTGAAGTTCAAGAAGGTGCTGGCATGCGTGATGGTAGGCGGAGGGTTCGGCGGCCTGTACGCGGGAATCATGGGTACGAAGTGCTTCAGTTTCTGCTCGCCGGGGCTTCTGTCACTGGCTGCGTATATCGGACCGGACGGCTGGTACAACCTGATCCACTCCTGTATTTCTATGGTAATTGCCTTCGCCGTTACCTTCCTTCTCGTGATGTTCTGGGGATTTGAGGAAGTCCCGGAGGACACAGCGGATGAAAGCGGGGAGAATACAGCGGACGGCCGGAGCGATGAAAACGCGGGAGAGGCATCCGCAGCGGACGGACGAAATCATGAAAATGCAGGAGAGGCCTCCGCGGCGGTCGGCTGCGGCAGGGGAGAAGAGATCCTGGTCAGTCCGGCAAGCGGCAAGGCGGTACCGCTCTCTGAGGTGCCGGATCCGACGTTTGCACAGGAGATGCTGGGGAAAGGCATCGCGATCTGCCCGGAGAGCAATGAGATCTGTTCTCCGGTAAACGGAACTGTCTCCATGGTTTTCCCGACGAAGCATGCGGTGGGCCTTGAGAGTGAGGACGGAGCGGAGATTCTGATCCATATCGGTCTTGATACCGTGCGGCTTGACGGGAAATATTTTACAGCAGCAGTCAAGGACGGGCAGAGGGTACAGAAAGGAGATCTTCTGATCACCTGTGAACTGGATAAGATCAAAGAGGCGGGGTATCCGACGATCACACCTGTCATCGTGACGAACACAGATCGTTACACAGAGATCTGCACTCTGGCTGAGGGCCCGGTCGGGACAGGAGACGAGATTCTTAAGATTCAGTAGTTATATATCGCCACTGGCAGGAGGAATAAATCAATGAATACAAAGACGAATCGAGGAACGATGAACCCATTTCCGGAGAGATTTCTCTGGGGCGGCGCAGTTGCCGCAAACCAGTGCGAGGGAGCGGCCCGGGAGGATGGGAAAGGGCTGTCCACAGCGGACGCACTGACAGGCGGAGTCTTTGGGGAACCGCAGATTCCGCCGAGGGGCTTCTATCTGAAAAAAGAGGCAATCGATTTCTATCACAGATACCGGGAAGATGTTGCGCTCTTTCGGGAAATGGGGTTCCGGGTGCTGCGCATCTCTATCGCATGGGCCAGGATCTTTCCGAAGGGCGATGAGACGGAGCCGAACGAAGCAGGCCTTGCATTTTACGACCGTCTGATCGATGAACTGCTGGAGAGCGGAATCCAGCCCCTTGTGACTCTTTCCCACTATGAGATGCCGCTTCATCTGGCGGAAGCATACGGCGGATGGGCAGACAGACGGCTGATTGAGTACTTTCTTCGGTATGCGGATACGGTTATGCGGCGCTATAAAGGAAAGGTGAGATACTGGCTCACATTCAATGAGATCAATATGATTCTTCACGCACCCTTTAACGGGGGCGGGATCCGAGGTACCGCGGAAGAGACAGACAAGAACGTGCTGTATCAGGCGATCCATCACCAGCTGGTGGCAAGCGCTGCCGTGACTGCCCTGGGTCACGAGATTGATCCCGAGAACCAGATCGGATGTATGATTGCGGGAAGCCCGATCTATCCGCTCACCTGCAGTCCGGACGATATGATCGAGGCCATGCAGAAAGACCGGCAGTCCCTGTTCTTCGGGGACGTTCATGCAAGAGGAACATACCCGGCTTATATGAAGCGTTATTTCGAGGAGAACGGGATCACTGTGAAATTTGAGGAAGAGGATGAACAGATTCTCAAAAACACTGTTGACTTCATCTCGTTCAGTTACTATATGAGTTACTGTGCCACTGCAGACGAGAAGAAAAACGTCCAGTCCAGAGGGAATATCATGAGCGCGGTGAAGAATCCCTATCTGAAAGAATCTGAGTGGGGCTGGCAGATCGATCCGAAAGGACTGCGCTATATTTTAAACCAGCTGTATGACCGCTATCAGCTTCCGCTTTTCATCGTGGAAAACGGACTGGGCGCAAACGACATCCTTACAGAGGACGGAAAGGGCGGCTTGACAGTGGAGGATGACTACCGGATCGATTATATGAGAGAGCATCTGCTTCAGGCGGCGGAGGCAGTCCGCGACGGAGTGGAAGTTCTGGGATATACAGCCTGGGGCTGCATTGACCTTGTGAGCAACACTTCGAACCAGATGTCAAAGCGCTACGGTATGATCTATGTGGACCGCAATGACGACGGAAGCGGGACGTTCGAGCGGTATCGGAAGAAATCTTTCTACTGGTACCGGGATGTGATCCACACAAACGGAGAGAGTTTGACTGAGGAAACGGCAGCGTCAAAATAGAAGCGTCGCAGGAATGTTCAGAACGGAAATTTGCCCCAGAATGTGAGGAACATGTTATAATAAGTAGACAGCGTTTACCGGCGCTGACAATTGTACATGGAACGGAGGAATCACAGATGGAGCAAAATAATAGGACCAGCAAGATGTCGATGGCTGAGCGCAGGGCAAAAGGGCTGCTGTGGGTAGATACGGGAGAAAATATGGACCAGCAGGTATATGCAAGAGGCCTTTGCCAGGAGTTTAACCACACGAAAGCGACAGAAGCAGATAAGAGAGAAGAGATCTTGAAAAAACTGTTCGCATCCTGCGGAGAGCACGTATGGATCGAACCGCCTCTGACGGCTGCCATGGGAAAGACGGTTTCCATCGGAGACGGCACTTATATCAATTCCAATCTTACCCTGGTGGATGATTATGAGATTGCGATCGGAGCGGGCGTACTGATTGCGCCGAATGTCACGATCAGTACGACGAACCATCCCATGCATTATAAGGCGCGCATGCATGGGGAAATGTACTGCAGAAAAGTTGTGATTGAGGATCATGTGTGGATCGGAAGCAATGTGGTGATCTGTGCCGGAGTGACCATTGGCAAAGGCTCTGTGATCGGCGCAGGGAGTGTTGTGACAAGAGATGTTCCGCCGATGACTTTTGCGGCAGGTGTTCCATGCAAGGTAATCCGGGAAATCACAGATGAAGATCTGAATGAGTTTGAACCGATTCCGGAAGAAGCTGACGGAAGCGCTCATAACGATTGAATAACGTCGAAATTACGCGGTTTGAGGCGCGCTGCCCTTCGGAACGGGGCAGCGAAAAGGGTGAGAAAATATGGATTACAGAGAGATTGCAGAAGAATTCTGCCGAATATGGATTGTAAATGCCCGCAAGATGGAAAAGGTCGAGAAATCACTGCCGGCAAGAGGAGAAGCAAATCTTCTTCTCTCCCTGGCACGTTCTGGCAGGGAGATGCTGGCAGGAGAGCTGTCGAAAAGCTCCGGGCTGTCCGTCAGCAGAGTGACCAACATTTTAAACAGTCTGGAGAAGAAAGAGCTGATCACAAAACGCAGTGATGATGTGGATAAGAGGAAAGTGTATGTCTCACTGACGGATGCCGGGAGATCTTATATCATTGAAGGGCATGGAAAGATTGTCGGCCAGTATGAGAAAGTCTTCCGAAGGCTCGGGGAAGAGGATTCCATGGAATATCTCAGACTGATCAAGAAGTTCTCTGAAATCATGGGTGAGGAACTCGAACGGGAAATGCTGCGCAGGCAGCAGTAAAAACAGCCGGCATCACCGAGAATGCGGAATGGAGTGCGGTGCTGTCAGGCTGTGAAACGGAAAAGAAAGTTTGATAGGATTTAAGCGGTTGATCTGTACGATTGATCGCTTTTTTTGCTCATTTTTTTGTTCATTAGCAGGCGCTCAGCGCATACAGATGTCTGCTCGCGAAAATATGCAGGCCTGTGTTCGGCTTCACGCATACGATGTGGATGAACTTTTTCGAAAGAATCTAAAAAATTTATATTTTTATTGACAAATCTGCAAAAGTCTGCTAATTTACTTTCTGGTAAAAGTTTTCACTAGAAAGTAATTGAAGGGAGGAAGACATGGATTACAAGGAGCTTGCAAAGAGCTTTTGCAGGCTGAGTTATCTGCGGGGAATGAGAAGCCAGACATTGGCGCGGCCCATCTCGGTAAGCGGCGAAAATGGTGTGCTTCTGTATATTTTTAACATGACCAAGGATGGGAAAGAGGTTCTGCCCGGGGATCTGGTGAGAGAACTGGGGATCTCATTCGGAAGGATCACGAATATCCTGAAAGTGCTGGAACGCAAAGGGTATGTTCATAAGCACCACGACAGCATCGACAGAAGAAGGGTTTATGTTTCCCTGACGAATGAGGGGGAATGTTATATCAGCTGTAAATATCAGGAGGCATTGAATTATTTTGCCCGGCTTTTTGAACAGCTGGGGGAGGAAGACGCGGCGGAGTACTACCGGATCACGCAGCGGATTCATCAGATCTGTGAAAAGCAGATGAATGAGAGGGATAGAAGCAATGCAGCTGTTCCGCCGTATGATTCTTAAAACCGCATGTGCAGCGGCTGAGGAAAGAAAAGAAAGGAAATGTTCAGAAATATGTTTAAAATACTCAAATACATGCAGAAGAAAGAATGGACGCTATTTCTGGCCAGCCTCGTTTTCATCGTATTTCAGGTATGGCTTGACCTCAAACTTCCGGATTATATGTCAAAGATCACGACACTCGTAGAGACGGAAGGAAGCAGTATGAGTGAGGTCTTTGCGGCAGGCGGCTGGATGCTGCTCTGTTCTCTGGGAAGTATGGGGGCATCCATTGCAGTGATGTTCTTCGCGTCAAGGATGGCGGCGAACTTCGGCAAACAGTTAAGAGCGCGCCAGTACGATCAGGTGGAGTCCTTCTCTATGGGAGAGATCAACCGATTCTCGACAGCCAGCCTGATTACCCGTTCTACAAACGATATCACGCAGATCCAGATGTTCGTGGCTATGGGACTGGAAGTGATGGTGAAAGCGCCGGTTACCGGGATCTGGGCTGTGACTAAGATCGCGGGAAAGGGCGTAGAATGGTCGCTGGCGACTGCTGCGGCAGTGGCGGTGCTGCTTGTCATTATCGGGATCGTAATTGTCTTCGCGGTTCCCAAGTTCAGAAAGATCCAGGGACTGACTGATAATATCAACCGCATCACAAGAGAACACCTGACCGGACTGAAAGTAGTGCGTGCCTACAATGCAGAAAACTACCAGGAGAAGAAGTTCGGGAAAGCCAATGACGAGCTGACCGGGAACAACCTCTCCGCATTCCGGATCATGGCAATTATGATGCCGGGGATGCAGGCGATCATGAACGGCCTGACACTGGCGATCTACTGGATCGGGGCCTATCTGATCAACCAGTCTGTGGGAGCGGATAAGATCGCTGTGTTCTCCAATATGGTTGTGTTTATCAACTATGCAATGCAGGTAGTCATGGCGTTTATCTCCCTGTCCATGATCCTGATGATGCTGCCGAGGGTAACGGTATCTGCGAACCGTGTTCTGGAAGTGATTGAGACGGAATCTTCGGTAAAAGACGGACCCCGCACGGTCTCTCCGGAAGGCATGGAAGGAACGGTAGAATTCAAGAATGTCAGCTTCCGGTATCCGGATGCCTCTGAGAGCGTGCTGGAGCATATCAGCTTTACGGCAGAGAAAGGCGAGACAGTGGCCTTTATCGGTTCTACAGGAAGCGGGAAGAGTACGCTGATGAACCTGGTACCCCGGTTCTACGACGCCACAGAGGGGGAAGTTCTTGTGGACGGGGTCAATGTCAAAGAATACACCTTGGAGGCGCTTCATGACAAATTCGGCTATGTGCCGCAGACTGCGGTGATGTTCGCGGGGACTGTGGAGTCAAATGTAGCATACGGGGACAACGGAAGAAATGTGTACAGCGAGCAGGACGTGGAGAAAGCGGTGGAGATCGCGCAGGCCAAAGAGTTCGTAGAGAAACTGCCTGGTACCTACGAGGGCAGGATCGCCCAGGGCGGCAGCAATCTCTCCGGCGGACAGAAACAGAGGCTGTCCATTGCCCGTGCTGTGTGCAGGAAACCGGAGATCTATCTGTTTGATGATTCTTTCTCAGCGCTGGACTATAAGACAGACCGCACACTTCGGTCTGTGCTGAGGAAAGAGACAGGGGATACCACGACCCTGATTGTGGCACAGAGGATTGGGACGATCATGGACGCAGACAAGATCATTGTGCTCCATGAAGGAAAGATGGTCGGTATGGGAACGCACAGGGAACTGCTGAAGAACTGTAAGGAATATCAGGAAATCGCACTGTCACAGCTTTCAAAGGAGGAACTTGCATAATGGGAAGAAATCAATATAGCGGCAATCAGCCAGAAAATTTCAAAGGGACATTCGAAAAACTCTTCCGGTACTGCAAACCGGAGCAGATCCTTCTGATCATCGCTGTGTGCTGCGCTGTCTGCGGGGCGATTCTGAACCTTCAGGGACCGGGGCGTCTAAGCGATATTACGGATACGATCACGGAAGGACTTCAGAGCGGAGTGGATATGGAGAAACTGGCGGGCATGTTCGCGGGACTGATCGCCATCTATGCCGGAGGATTCATTCTGACCTATCTGCAGAGCTTCCTCATGGCGACAGTGACGCAGAGACTTTCCAACAGGATGAGAAAGGACGTGGACCGCAAGATCAATCGGGTTCCCATGGGATTCTTTAACAAGATTTCCTACGGGGATATCTTAAGCCGTGTGACAAACGACGTGGATACGATCGGACAGACGCTGAACCAGAGCGTTGCTTCCTTAGTGTCTTCCGCTACCATGTTCCTGGGTGCACTGTTTATGATGCTCATCACCAATGTCTGGATGACCCTGGCGGCAGTGGCGGCGGCTCTGCTGGGATTCGCAGCCATGATACTCATCGTGCAGAGATCTCAGAAATACTTCATGCAGCAGCAGAGAAACCTGGGAGCTATGAACGGACACGTGGAGGAAATCTATTCCGGACACAATGTGGTCAAGGTCTATAACGGTGAGAAGAGCGCAAAGAAAAAGTTCGATGAGATCAACGAAAATCTGAGCGAGAGCGCGTTCCGCTCCCAGATGTTCTCCGGATTGATGCGGCCCATCATGGTCGCCATCGGCAACCTGGGGTATGTGGCTGTCTGCGTAGTGGGAGCAGCCCTGGCGATGAACGGGAAGATCTCCTTCGGCGTGATTGTGGCGTTTATGATGTATGTCCGCCAGTTCACCCAGCCCCTCCAGCAGTTCGCGCAGGGGACAACGAACCTTCAGTCAGCCGCTGCCGCAAGTGAACGAGTCTTTGAGTTCCTGGACGCAGAGGAAATGGAAGACGAAAGCGCGAAGGGCAAACGCCTGGAAGATGTGAAAGGAAACGTGGAATTCAGCCATGTTCGGTTCGCCTACGATCCGGAGAAAGGCGATATCATTCATGATTTCTCCGCGGAGGTGAAAGCCGGACAGAAGATTGCCATTGTAGGACCTACCGGAGCAGGAAAATCGACCATCGTAAATCTGCTGATGCGCTTCTTCGAGATCAACGGAGGATCGATCCGCATTGACGGTGTCCCGATCAGTGACCTGACACGGGAGAATGTTCATGATCTTTTCTGTATGGTGCTGCAGGATACCTGGCTGTTCGAGGGAACGATCAAAGAGAATATCGTTTACTGCAAAGAAGGAGTGAGCGACGAACAGATTGAGAAAGCCTGCAAGGCAGTGGGACTGCATCATTTTATCCAGACCCTGCCCGACGGGTACGATACCGTGCTTGGGGATGAAATGAGCCTTTCTGCCGGTCAGAAGCAGCAGCTGACAATTGCCCGCGCTATGGCAGAGGATGCGCCGATGCTGATTCTTGATGAAGCCACAAGCTCTATTGATACAAGGACAGAGATCATCATCCAGAACGCCATGGATCTGCTGATGAAGGGCAGGACGTCCTTCGTGATCGCCCACCGGCTGTCTACGATTAAAAACGCGGATCTCATACTGGTCCTCAAAGACGGAGACGTGATCGAAAGCGGAAGCCATGAGGAACTGATGGCAAAAGGCGGCTTCTATACAGATCTCTATAACAGCCAGTTTCAGAAAGCCTCTTAATGAGCAAAGGAAAGGAGAACGAAGAGCATGAAAACATTAGCGATCGAGAGGGAGTTCGGAAGCGGCGGCCGTGAGATCGGGAAGCGAGCGGCCGCTCTGGCGGGAATCCCTTATTATGACGGTGAGATGCTGATCAAAGAGGCAGAATTAAAGGGGGTATCCTTAGACTTGCTGGAGGAGTATGACGAGCAGAAGACAGGGAGCATCCTCTATAATATTGCGCTGTTTGCAAATTATAACCAGGACATGAATCAGAGTAAGATCTATGAGATGTGCTGCGGCATGCAGGAGACGATCAGAGAGCTGGAAATGCAGGGGCCGGCTGTGTTTATCGGAAGATGTTCCACAGAAATTTTAAAAGACAACCCGAATGTTGTGCGGACGTACCTGTATTCCTCGGAGGAAGAGACAAAGATCGAGCGGATCATGCGGACCGAGGAGGTGACCCGTGAGGAGGCGCGGAAGCTGATGGCAAAGAAGGATCGTCAGAGGAGTTCTTATTTCAAATTCTGGACACAGAAGAAATGGGATGACAGGAGAAATTATGATCTGGAGCTCAATACGGCAGAGTTTTCGCCGGATATCTGCGCTCAGATCCTTCTTGCCGCAATGAAGGCATAAAAAGGGCTTATATATGGAAGAATATGAAAAAACAGATCATTCGGAATATGCAGTATGAAGCAGAAGCAAACCATTCCAAAGACGCAATATTATAAAAGTTATACAGACGATTTCGTGCACAGCAGCAACAGAGACTATCATCTCCCGGAAGATTATGTGTGGCTGGATGAACGAGCCGGACACAGGGCCCTTTCCTCTGCTGCTTACCGTCTGGCCTGGATCTTCAGTTTCTTCTATGTCAGACTGTACCGCCGCATAAAGATCAAAAACCGCAAAGTATTAAAACAGTGCAGGGGAACCGGATATTTCCTGTACGGAAATCATACCCAGCCGGTGGGGGATGTCTTCACTCCTGCCTATATCTGCGGAAGGAAGCGGATCTATACAGTTGCCGGACAGGAGAACCTGGGGCTTCCCTGGATCGGGAGACTTCTCCCGCTTCTGGGCGCCCTCCCGGTGCCGGATACGCTGCCCCAGATGAAGCAATTCCTGACGGCAGTGGAGCAAAGGATCAAAGAGAAGTGCTGTGTCGTGATCTATCCGGAGGCCCATGTATGGCCCTGCTGTACAGAGATACGGCCCTTTCCGCTTACGTCCTTCCGGTTCCCGGCGGAATATGGAGTGCCTGCTTTCTGCATGACAGTGACTTATCAGAAGCGAAGGATCGGGAGCAGACCGGGGATTACGCTCTATCTGGACGGACCTTTTTATCCGGATCAGACGGTGGAGAAAAAGGAAGCACAGAAGAAACTTCATGATGAAATTTTCAGCTGTATGCAGAGGAGGAGCCTGCGCAGCAGCTATGAATATATCCGGTACAGGGAGGAAACGCACCTATGAATCTTCTATACTGCGGTGATGAGAAGGCGGAGGATGGGATCCTGATCTCCATCCTTTCCTTCCTGAAACATGGGAAAGAACAACTGAATATCTATATCATGACCATGGATCTAGAGACCGAAAGACAGAGTTACCGCGCTGTCTCGGATGCCGCCGTCCGCTTCCTGGATCAGAGGGTGAAACGGGAAAATCCGGAAAATACGGTTGCGAAAATTGATGCCGGGACAGCCTTCCGGGCGGCACTTCCGGAGGCAAATATGGAGACGCGGTTCACACCGTACTGTATGCTCCGGCTCTTCGCGGATGAGATCCCGGAGCTGCCGGACAAGCTGCTCTATCTGGATGCAGATGTAGTCTGCCGCAGAGACTGCGGGGAGTTCTATCATCAGGACATCCGTGACTGTGAGCTCGCAGGCGCTCTGGACTACTATGGGAAATGGTTCTTCAGAAGGAACCTGCTGTGTATGGACTATATGAACTCCGGGGTTCTGCTGCTGAACATGGAGAGGATCCGAAAGGACGGGCTGTTCCGGGAGTGCCGGAGGCTCTGCCGGGAGAAGAAGATGTTCATGCCCGATCAGACCGCGATCAACAAGCTGGCCGTCAGCAAACGCATACAGCCGAGGAAATATAACGAACAGAGACGGCTGCGGGAGGACACGGTGCTTCAGCATTTTACTACCAGTTTCCGCTTCTTTCCGTGGCTGCACACACTGACCGTCAAGCCCTGGCAGGTGGAGGCAGTGCATGAGAAACTGGGACTTCATGAATATGACGATATCCTGGAAGAATATCAAGTTCTCATTCCGGGTATGAAATGAAAGGGAGAATCATTGAGTATGCAGAAAACGGAAATCCCCATATTTTTTACAATTGACGACAGCTATGCCCCCTATCTTGGAACCGCCCTTGTATCCATGAAGGAGAATGCCTCCCGTGAGTACAGCTATCAGATCATCATTGTGGAACAGGATTTAAGCCGGGAGAATCGAAAGCGTCTTCAGGCAGAAGAGGAACCGGGATTCTCTCTGCGGTTTGTCAGGATGAACGCCATGCCGGGAGAGATCACGGACCGGGAGGAAAACCGGCTCAGATGTGATTATTTTACGCTTACGATCTATTACCGGCTTTTCATCGCGGATATGTTCCCGGAATATGACAAGGCCATCTACATCGACAGCGATGTGGTGATCCTGGGAGACATTTCGAAGTTGTATCAGATCGATCTGGGGGAATGTCTGATCGGTGCCTGCCCGGATGATTCGATTGCGGACGTCCCGGAGCTGGTCAGCTACACGGAAGAGGCAGTGGGAATGGAGCGGGGGAAATATATCAACTCCGGTGTGCTCCTGCTCAACCTGAAGAAGATGCGGGAGGCAGGCCTGGGAAGCCATTTCCTCCGTCTGATCGATCGGTATCACTTCGATTGTATTGCTCCGGACCAGGATTATCTCAATGCTATGTGCAGAGGGAAGATCCTCTACCTTGATCAGAAATGGGATGCCATGCCGGCGAAAGGGAGACAGCCGGTCAGGGATCCGCAGATTATCCATTTCAACCTATTTGAAAAGCCATGGTGTTACAGCGGCGTGGAATATGAAGATCATTTCTGGCACTATGCCGAAAAGACGGCCTTCTACCGAGAGATCCGAACGTATAAGGAGAATTACAGTGAGGATCAGCAGCGGTCGGACCGGGGATGCCTGAACCTGCTGATTGAAAAAGCGTGCACCATACCAGAGGCAGAGACCACATTTCGAAAAATGAAAGAAAGAGGGGCCAGAATCGAGCTATGATCATCGGGAAAAATAAACAGGCAGTGATCAAGAATATCCAGAAGGCGGCAGGAGAAGAACAGTTCCATCAGAAAGTAGAGATCGACGATCCGGATCTTTCTGCAGCAGAGGAAAAGCGGATCCTGAAACGGTTCCCAAACCGGTCGCATGCTATGGATTATCGGCTGAAAAATAAAGCGGCACGGGGAATTGTAGATGCAGTGACATGGGGCGTGAACCGGAAGACAGAATTTACCGGGCTTGAGTATCTCAGACAGATACGCACCGGGGCGGTCGTGACGAGCAATCACTTTAATCCCCTGGATAATACCGCTGTGCGGGCAGCGGTGCGGAAGGCGGGGAAGAAGCATCTGTATATTGTAAGCCAGGCGGGGAACTTCGCGATGAAGGGTGTGGTTGGTTTTGTCATGAATTATGCGGACACCATTCCCCTTGGGCGGGATCAGGAATATATGACGACTGCGTTCCCGGATATCATCAAGAAACTTCTCGGGCAGGGCCAGTATGTGCTCATCTACCCGGAACAGGAGATGTGGTTCAATTATCGGAAACCGCGTCCGCCCAAGCGGGGGGCCTATTATTATGCGGCGCGGTTTCAGGCGCCGGTGCTGTCCTGCTTCGTGGAGATCGTGGAGATCAAAGAGAAAGAAAACGAAGAGTTCAACAAAGTAAGGTATGTGGTCCACATACTGCCGCCGATTTTCCCGGATCCGCAGAAGTCCGTCCGGGAAAACAGTGTCATTATGATGCAGAAGGACTACGAACAGAAGAAACAAGCTTATGAAAAATACTATGCGAGAAAGCTACAGTATGATTTTGAACCCGGTGATATCGCGGGATGGAGGTACAAATGGAGAAATTGATCATTTTTTATGAAGATGCAAAGCAAAGCTGCCGGGACTTCGCCAAAAGTCTCGAGGCATATGAAAATGTGGAGTGCAGGAAAGCCTCCGAATACAAAGACCAGACCCTGATCTTCGCCAGGAACTGCAGAACCGGGCTTGTCTTTGAGAGCGATAACGGGAAGATCCCGGATGTCATCTCTCATGTGATATGGAGGATTGTGGCAGATAAGAAGGAATCCCATCTGATCTATGTCACGGGCGGGAGCAGAGAGTTCCTGGCGCTCAAAAGAGCCCGGGATAACATGCAGGCCAGAGGTTATATGGCCCGGTATGTTTATACAGGGTATATTCTGGAGAAGAGCCACTTCGATCGAAGCAACGCGGCGGAATATATTATGGACAGTCTGCGCAGTGACCGGGAAAACATTCCGTCAGAAGGAAAAGGAACTTATACCAAGCGGGAGATCCGGAAAAGAATCTGGAATGAGCGGAAAGAATATCGAACGTATCAAAAGAAATCAAGAGGAGATGCCTGACAGGAGCGAACGCGCTTTTCGTGCACGTGTGACCGTGCATGAAGGGCGCGCTTTGCTATGGCGGCGAGCCAAAGTCCGGGCTTGCACGAGACCTTGGCGACCGCTTACAATCACCGGAATGTGCCTTTTGGCACTTCCGGTGATTGCCGGGAAAGATGGGGGAACCTTAATGGTCGGATGGATGTTCTTCTGCCTGCCTTCTTTTCAGCCATGCCTGATCATCTTCATAATATGCTGCCTGTTCCGGATACGATCTGGCGATTTCTTCTTCGATGCGGAAGGCTTCATTCATCGTATCATACAGCAGAAAATTGGCCAGAAACAGAATCAGCCAGAAGCCTGTGAGCGGGAGGAGCAGCACGGACCATGGCAGGAAAAGGACCAGTATGAGCCAGTAGGCGATCTGAAGAACTGCACATCCGAAGGTCTTCGGGAAATACCGGATCAGAAACAGGATACAGTTCCTCAGACGCTGGAGTCCGCTCTGTTCAAATAATACGATCTGCGGCCAATAGAGAGAAAAAATCATGGTAAGTATGACAAGGCCTGTCAGATAGACAGCAAGTGTTCCGTATCCCGGGGAGGAAGAAGCCCACCAGAACATCATGGCCATAAACAGATAGAAGCCGATCAGTGTGCAGAATATCATGCCCGGAATCAAGGACTGGCGCCAGTTCTGCTTCCAGGCGCGGCGGTAGTTGTCCAGGAACTTCCCCGGGGCGTCGCGCAGACTGCGGCAGATCAGATCGTACATGCAGGAGAGGGCCGGCCCGGCCAGTGCTCCGCCGATCAGGCAGGAAGGGATGAGAATCAGGATACTCGAGGTCAGGACGGAAACGAGCACGCCGATACCAAAAGGCAGAAATCCTGCAAGAGTCAGGAGATTGCCGAAAAAGTAACGTTTAAAATCCCGGTCCAGAAGCTCTGAGAAACGTGCCATTCCGGTCAGACGTCTGCCTGATCCGGCCGGGGATCGAAAATTGGGAAATAATGCCATCATACATTCCTCCTATTTGTCAGTGCTGTAAGAACAGCAGTCTGGAAATTCAGTCAACATGCGTGAGTGTACTCCACAATTCGCTGCAATGATCAGCATATGGAGTTGTCTCTTCGTTATAGAAGCAGCGTCTTCCGAGAAAGAGACCGGAGAGAAGTTCTTCGTTAGAGCCGCTGGTCTCCTGGCCGAGCAGGGTGTCCGTATAGGTGCCCAGATCAATGCCTGAGAACGCGGCGCAGTCTGTCAGGGGAACAACCTTTCCGTCGATGCTGCAGTCGCTGTCTTCGGGACAGCTTCCGTCAAGATTTGCCAGCAGGCGGTATCCCTTCTGAAAAGTTTCCGGATCGTCCATCAGAAAGAAGTAACTGTCACAATTGTCAATGTCGCCGATGAGCGGAAGGTCACTGCCGAGAGGATCTGTCTCTGAGGAGTTGGTCACATACTGGTTTAAGCGGACCAGAACCTCCCCGTCTCCGTTATAATCTCCGGCGGCGGAAGCAAAAGCGTCTTCGATCGCGGCTGCTGTATCATTCGGAAGCTGTATTTCTCCGACATAAGCGATCTGGAGATCCGGAGTTTTCTCCCACAGGCCGAATGCCCCGCCGATGAGACGGATCAGGATGCCAAGGCCGATGATTCCGCAGAGTACATACCATTTATAATAGTACCACCAGTTTTTGATATCATAATTAGAAGAGTTTTTCATGTCAGAAGACGTTTTCATCATTTCGGTCACTCCTCGAACTTCGGTTCTAAAGTGGTTCCTCCATAAGCGTATGTGACGGGCAGGCAGACAAGCGGCGGTTTCGTCGTCATACTTTCCTGCAGGAGCAGCTCCACGCACATTTCCGCCATTTCTGGAACCGGCTGTACGATCGTGGAGCAGATATATTCGGACGTGCCGAAATATCTTGTCCCGTCAAATCCGATCAGCTGCACGTCTTCCGGGACCCGGAGCCCGAGAGCGAGAAGCTGGTTATATGTGAAATGAGCCAGCCCATCTGTCACACAGAAAATGCCGTCGAATTCGAGGCGTCCATCTTTCATATGCTCTTTCAGGAAATCAACAAATTGCTCAAAAGATTCCCCGTCGTTTATGATCTTCATCTCATATTCAAGAGAACGGGACAGGCAGCCGTTCTCGAAACCGGCTTTTCTTTTATTTGGTTCGTTATTTAGAGAAGAACCGACCCTGAGAAATGCCACTTTCTTACAGCCTAAATCCGAAAGCTTCTCGGCGGCAAGCTGGCCTCCGGCAAAATTGTCGCACGCCACGCAGGGGATCTTAGAACCCAGTGAGCGGTCAATGGACACGAAAGGAGTGTTTTCCTCTATGATCAGATTGGGGTTATAGGTCAGGCCGATAATGCCGTCCACCTTGTTTTGCTGGGCCATGGTAATGTATTCCTGCTCCTGGGCGGAATCAGAATCTGTACACAGGAGCAGCATCCGATATTTCCGTTTTAGCAGCGCCAGATTAATATGGAAGGCGAGCAGGCCGAAAAATGGATCTCTCGTATTGGGAATGAGAAGAGCGACCGTATACGTCTTATTCGCTTTCAGGCCCTGTGCATAACTGTTGACCTGGTAATTCAGTTTCTTGATCGCTTCTTCCACGCGGGCCTTGTAAGAGTCTCCTACGGGAAGGCCATTGACTACTTTTGAGACAGTGCCCAGGGCGACGCCTGCCTCGCGGGCTACGTCTTTCATTGTCGGGGCTGAGTTTTCTTTTTTCATGTATACCTCCTTTAATTCCATGAAAACTATCTCTAAATTCCATGAAAATAATCACGAATGATTTCACCACAATAAAATATATAGAGAAAAAAGTGCGATATATTAGGATGAAATACAGTGTTTTTCAGTTGCCAATGCCATTATAATGCATGAAAAACGCTTTGTAAAGGCGGAAAATATAAAAATTCATGAAACGTTACACAAACGTGAAAGTATACAAAAACGCGGATTTAAGATTGTATAATATTAATAAAATGAGCGAAAAGAACGAAAAAATGACGGAAACTATGTTGACTTTATCATTTGCCGGTGGTATGTTTAAGGCAGATCAGAAATAACGTTTCACGAAAATGCGCATATAGAAATGGGTTCTGAACAAGAGAAAGGAGAGAAAAAATGAGAAAAGTGAAACAGGCCGCTGCGGTCCCGGCGGCAGTGATGGGGCATAAACCGCTGAAGAGGCGTCTCCTGTCCAACTGGCAGCTCTACGCGATGCTGCTGATCCCAGTCGTGATTACGATCATATATAAGTACATCCCGATGTATGGAATACAGATCGCTTTCAGGGATTACAAGGCAAATCTGGGAATGTCCGGAAGCGAGTGGGTTGGTCTTGAATGGTTTGAAAGATTTTTCAGTTCACCGAACTGCGTCAGAATGATTAAGAATACGGTGCTGTTAAGTCTCTACAGCCTGCTTTGGAGCTTCCCGATCCCGATCATCCTTGCCCTGATGATTAATCAGCTGAGGTTTCAGAAATTGAAACGGATTGTACAGACCGTGCTCTATGCTCCGCATTTCATTTCTATCATGGTCGTCTGTGGTATGATCCGGATCTTCTTAAGCCCGTCGGGAGGACTGATCAACCTGCTGCTTGGAACAAGCATTGACTTCCTGACGGAGGCTTCGGCGTTCCGCACTATCTATATCGCGTCGGGGATCTGGCAGGATGCCGGCTGGGGAATGATCGTCTATATGGCTACCTTGTCGAATATTGATACCGCGCATTATGAGGCGGCAAAGATCGACGGAGCATCTGTGTTCCAGAGAATCCGCTATATTGATATTCCGGAGCTGATTCCGACCATTGTCCTGATGCTGATCATGAGCGCGGGCAACCTGATGAATGTTGGTTTTGAGAAGGTATGGCTTCTGCAGACAGATCTGAATAAGGCTGCCAGTGACGTGATCGCGGTGTATGTGTACCAGCAAGGTATTGAAAATGCGAAATACAGTTACTCTACCGCGGTCGGACTGTTCAATACAGTGGTAAATATTGTCCTGCTGATCATCGTGAATAAGATCTGCAGCAAGCTGTCGGATGATGTAAGCTTTGTATAAAGGGGGTGCAGACAGATATGAAAGCAGCAGTAAAACAAAGAAAAAAGGCAAATGGTGCCACCGGACTGTCTGACAGAACCAGTGATATGATCCTCGCCGTGATCTGCGTGGTGATCCTTTTCATTATCGCGTATCCGCTGTACTATGTTTTGATCGCTTCGGTATCGAATCCGTACGATGTGTACGCCGGCAAGACCTTCTTCCTTCCCAGCGAGTTTACCCTGGACGGATACAAGGCGGTATTCGCGGACAGCAGCATTGTCACCGGATATCTGAACACCATCAAGTATACCGTTGTGGGTACAGTCTTCTCTGTTGTGATGATCTACCTGACGGCGTATCCGCTCAGCAACAAGGAGCTCCCGGGAAGAAAGTTCCTGAGTATCTTCTTCATTATTACAATGTATTTCGGGGGCGGCCTGATTCCTACCTATTTAATTGTCAAGGATACGGGGCTGATCGGCAATATGTGGGCCCTGTTCCTTCCGGGAGGGGTTGCCGTGGGAAATATGATCATCGTGAGGAACTTCTTTGAAAACAGTATTCCGAAAGAGATGATCGAGGCGGCGGAGATCGACGGAGCATCCAAGTGGACGACTTTTATCAAGATCGTGGTGCCGCTGAGCCGTTCCATCATGGCGGTGATGGTTGTGTTCAGTATGGTGGCATACTGGAACGACTGGTTCACGGCTATGATCTACCTGCCGGAGCCGGATACGCATCCCCTCCCTCTGGTACTGAGAAATATCCTCATCAAGAGCTCCGCAAGCGCAAGCCAGGCAAGCACGATCTCCGGAGGATACGCGGAACTGAACAAACTGACAGAACTGGTCAAATTCGCTTCAATGATCGTGGCGGCTGTCCCGATGCTGATCATCTATCCGTTCGTACAGAAGTATTTTGAGAAGGGATTTATGGCAGGAGCGGTCAAAGGTTAAAAGATTTATAATAAGAAAGGAAATTATCATGAGAAAAAGTAGATTATGGAAAAGCGTTATTTCATGTACACTTGCGGCAGGTATGGTTGTTTCTTTATCTGCGTGCGGCAAAAGCGAGGGCAAAAAAGCAGAGCCGGGAACGCTCAATGAAGATACTTCGCAGACAGACTTCGCGATCATGGGCGGAATGAGCGCCCTGAGTAAAGGATACGATGACAACGAAGTACTTAACAGCCTTCAGGAGGAAGCAGGGATCTCTATTGACTGGAACTGTATGAGCGATTCCATTGCGGAGCAGGTGAATGTCCGGATCGCAGGCGGTGAGCTGCCGGATGCGTTTATCGCCGTGGGATTCAATAACTATGATCTGACGAATTACGGACAGGACGGAACGCTCATCGACCTGACGCCGTACATTACAGAAGAGTACATGCCGAATCTGACGAAGATCCTGGAGGAAAACCCGGAGATCCGCTCTGCCATCACCATGAGCGACGGATGCATCTACGGACTTCCGGCGGGAGAGAAGATGGGAACTGCATCTATCGGAGCGGAAGAGGACTACAGCATCTACACCATCCCGCAGTTCAGCATGATCAACAAGGCATGGCTGGATGAACTTGGCATGGAAGTGCCGACAACACTGGATGAGCTCCACGAGGCTCTGGTGGCATTTGAGGAACATGATATGAGCGCTGCATATTACGGAAATGATCCCGGCACAACCATTCCCATGAGTACGGGATTCGATCAGTGGTGCTGGGGACAGAACATCTTCTACGCCGGATTCGGTTTCACGAACTGGCCGAATGATGTGATCAACGATCTTGTATTAAATGAAGACGGAACGGTGGAGTTCGTATGCGCGGATGAAAACTACAGAGAAGCCCTTACGTATTTCCATGACTGGTATGCGGAAGGGCTGATGGATACCGAGATGTTCAGCCAGTCAGATACACAGCTGATGTCGAAGTGCTCCCAGGGTTATGTAGGCGTTTCCACCTGGTGGTACATTGACGAGCTGATGGGAGATTACGCGGACGACTATGTATTCCTTCCGATCCTGGACGGTCCGGATGGAACCCACAACGTGACTGTACGCTCCGGCGGCGCGACGAACAGCGGGAACTTAAGTATCACAAGTGCCTGCGAAAGTCCGATCAATCTGCTGAAATTCTTTGACCAGTGGTATGATCCAGAGGTCGTGATGCAGCTTCAGTATGGTCCCATTGGAACGTATTTTACAGAACAGGATGAGAACGGCGTATGGCAGGCCATCACAGATGAAGAAAGCAGAGAAAAATACGGAAAGAGCGCGGGAGAATTAAAGGGCGAATATGAAGTGTACGGGCCGAAACTGATCCTCAGCGATTATTATAACACGGTATTTGAGCTGGAAGACCGTGCGGAGGAGAGGCTGACAGATTTAAATGAGTTCTGGATGTCATTTGTGAATGATACAGAGAGCTATCCCATTGACTGCGTGTTCACAGAAGAAGAGCTTGACACCATCGACATGTACAAGACGGACTTTGAGAACACAGTATCTGAGCAGGAGGGCCTGTGGCTCAAAGACGGCGGGCCGACTGACGCAGAGTGGGAGGCATACCTGGATACTCTGACCAACAGCTGCGGTATGGAAGAACTTCTCAAGGTATATCAGGACGCATACGACCGTTATGTAGAAGAAATGGGCGCAAACTAAACAGACAGAGTTAAAGGAGAATGAGCAGAAGTGAGCCAGATTTTGCGTGATGCACGAAGATATGAGGAAACAAAGGAAAGACAGATCAGCGAGGAACCGAGACCGGAATTTCATCTTTCCACAAGAGTGGGATGGATGAACGACCCCAACGGGTTTTCCTACTACAACGGAGAATATCATTTGTTCTATCAGTATCATCCGTATAACTCGCACTGGGGCCCCATGCACTGGGGACACGCGGTGAGCACAGATCTGCTGCATTGGAGATACCTTCCGGCGGCTCTTGCTCCGGATACAACCTGTGACAGGGACGGCTGCTTCTCCGGAAGCGCCGTAACCCTGGACGACGGACGCCACCTTCTGATGTACACGGGCGTGGTCAGAGAGACGCAGCCGGACGGAAGCCAAAAAGACGTACAGACCCAGTGCATCGCCATCGGAGACGGACGGGATTATGAGAAATACACAGGCAATCCGGTACTTGGAGAAAAAGACCTGCCGGAGGGGAGCAGCCGCTATGATTTCCGGGATCCGAAGATATGGCGGGATGAGGACGGTACGTTCTGGTGCGCGGCGGGCAATTGTACGCCGCAAAAGGACGGGCGCATCCTTCTCTATAAGAGCACGGATGCCCTGCACTGGAAGTTCGAGAAGATCCTCATCCAGAACGGAGGGCGTTATGGGAAGATGTGGGAGTGTCCGGACTTCTTTGAACTGGACGGACGGCAGGTGCTCCTGGTCAGCCCGCAGGATATGCTGCCTCAGGGATTGGAATATCACAACGGGAACGGAACAGCCTGCTTTATCGGGGATTATGAGAAAACCACCGCTACATTCATTGAAGATCAGAATCAGGCTATCGATTACGGCATTGATTTCTATGCGCCGCAGACCGTTCTTGCTCCCGACGGACGGCGGATCATGATCGGATGGATGCAGAACTGGGACACCTGTAATCTTCACTCTCCGGATCAGCCATGGTTCGGCCAGATGAGCCTGCCGAGAGAACTGTCGGTAAAAAACGGCCGTCTGATCCAGAAACCGATCCGGGAGATCGAGAACCTCCGAAGCGGGCGTATATGTTATAAAAACATCGCGTTTACTGACATCATCCGCCTGGACGGGATCAAAGGACGACGCATAGATATGGAACTCACGCTCCGCCCGAAAGACGACAGAGAGATGTATCAGAAATTCGCGGTACGCTTTGCCCAGAATGAAATCTATCACACGGCGGTCAGCTTCCGTCCCCGGGAATCTATCCTGAAAATAGACCGGAAGTTTTCCGGATCAAGAAGGGCGATCATCCATCAGCGCAGAAGCCTGGTAAACAGTGTGGGCGGCAGGATCAAACTGAGGATCATCTTAGACAATTTCAGCGCGGAGATCTTCGTTAATGACGGAGAACAGGTACTTTCCGCCACCATCTATACAGACCTTACGGCAGATGGAATCTCTTTCTTCGCAGACGGAAGCGTGTGTATGGACATTGTAAAATACGAGTTGCTATGAAAGCCAGTCTCGGTGAGCGGCAGAAGAGCGCGCTTGTGAGATCTTCTGCCCGGGCGCCGGAGCAGCTTCGTATCGACATCGGATGGGCTGAGGAGAAAAAGATTATGAAGAAATATGACGTGACAGCTCTTGGCGAGCTGCTGATCGACTTTACGGAAAACGGAGTGAGCGGACAGGGAAATCCGCTGTTTGAAGCCAATCCCGGGGGCGCTCCCTGCAATGTCCTGGCGATGCTTGAAAAGCTGGGACATAAGACTGCCTTTATCGGTAAAGTGGGCAAGGATTCATTCGGAGAACAATTAAAAGCCGCGATCACGGAGGCGGGGATCGACGCCAGGTATCTGTATATGGATGAAAAGATCCATACCACCCTGGCATTTGTCCATACATTTGAAGACGGGGACAGAGACTTTTCCTTTTACCGGAACCCGGGCGCGGATATGATGCTGGATGAAAGTGAGATACCGCAGGAACTGATCCGGGATTCCAGGATCTTTCATTTCGGGACACTTTCCATGACACACGAAGGCGTGAGGACGGCAACGAAAAAAGCTGTGCTGACCGCAAAGGAGGCTGGCTGTATTATCTCCTTTGACCCCAATCTGCGCCCGCCGCTGTGGGAAAGCACAGATGAGGCGAGAGAGCAGGCACTGTGGGGACTTGCATATTGCGACGTGCTGAAAATCTCAGATAATGAGGTGGAATGGCTGACGGGAAAGGCGGACTATACAGTGGGAGTGGAGTGGATCAAACAAAACTACAACATTCCCCTGATCCTCCTGTCTCTCGGGAAAGACGGCAGCAGGGCATATTATAAAGAACATCTCGTGGAAGCAGCCCCCTTTCTCAGAAAAGATACGGCAGAAACAACCGGTGCAGGGGATACATTTATGGGCTGTGTTCTGAGCGGTGTGTTAAAGAAAGGATTAGAATGTCTTACAGAACAAGACCTGTATCAGATACTGCGGTTTGCGAATGCTGCCGCTTCGATCATAACGACAAGAAAAGGCGCGCTGAAAGTGATGCCTGAGGAAGAAGAGATCATAAGGACCATGAAGTCAGCTGACTGACTTCATGTCTCCGATATACTTCTCCCCATATACCTTATCAAGCTCGGCTTTGAGGATATGGAGTGTTCCGCCCGAGGAGATTGCATAGATTCTGCGCAGCATCTCCTGAGCGGAGATCTGCTCTTCCTGGCGGAGCCAGTAATTGGCAACGCCCAGAGCAGCAGAAATCTGATATTCCATTATGATCTCGATCATTTCGAGATGAACGTCTTTCTCTCCTAATTGTTCTTTAATATGTCCGAGGAAGTTTTTCTTGATCTTTTCTCCAATCAGATATTCCGCGTGTCTGCGGAAGAGAAGCTTAATACAATTGTTATCAATGAGAAAAAAGGAGGAAATGATGGTCTCTGCTGCGTTTTCCTGCAGGAACAGACGAAAATCCCCAAAAGACATTACCTTTTTACGTATGGGCTCAAAAATACTGGTCACAGCCTGATCCCGCAGATCATAGATATCCGTAAAATGATTGTAAAATGTGGAGCGGTTATAGCCGGCGGTCCGGCATAACTGCTGAATGGATATTTTCTCAATAGGTTTCTCCTCGTATAATTTCCAAAACGCTGTCATAAATTCCTGCTCGGTATCATGCCGTTCCATAGACTGCCTCCCTTATACAACTGATTTTAGCATGAAATGGACAATTTGCATAGAATTGTTGATTGAAATGAACTCTTGATAAACATATAATGCCTCCGTAGAAATCGAGAAAGGAGCGCAACTATTTTGAGTGTGATAGAGATCGATGACCTTACGAAGGATTACGGGCACGGAAGAGGAATTTTTCACATTAATCTGTCTGTAAATAAAGGCGAATGTTTCGGCTTCCTGGGACCGAACGGCGCGGGGAAGACCACGACCATCCGCCATATGATGGGCTTTATCCGCCCGGACCGGGGCTGCGCGAAGATCTGCGGTCTGGACGCGTGGAAACATTCCACCGAGCTGATGAACCATGTCAGCTATGTACCGGGAGAGATTGCGTTTCCGTCGCTTGCAACGGGAACAGAGTTCTTGAAACTGCAGGCAGACTTTCTGGGGGGTGAAAGATTTTACCTATATGAACCATATCATCGAGCTTCTGCAGCTGGACCCTTCCGCCAACTTAAAGCGCATGTCAAAGGGGATGAAGCAGAAGACCGCGATTGTCGCGGCGCTCATGGCGGACCGGGAGATCCTGATCCTTGACGAGCCCACGACGGGCTTAGATCCGCTGATGCGGGAGGCATTTCTTGAGCTGATCCGGGAGGAGAAGAAGCGGGGGAAGACCGTTTTCATGTCCAGCCATATTTTTGAGGAGATCGAGGAGGTCTGCGACCGTGTGGCAATGATCCGTGACGGAAGGATCGTGGATACCATTGCGCTCTATCAGCTCCGCCACTGGGAGACCAAGCATTTTGATCTGACCTTTGCCACAGATGAAGATCTCCGGGGCTTCCTGATGGAATGGAAGAGGAACGGCGGCAGGGACAGTGATAACAAAGACAGCGGAAAGCAGGGCGTCAGCAGCACGATCGAGGATACGGATGCGGGAAAATACAGCTGCAGCGTCGAGCTTCCGAAATCAGAGACGGGGCTGCTGCTGCAGGCACTTTCCCATTATACACTGACAGCCCTTCATGAAGAGCATCTGACATTGGAGCAGTATTTTAAAAAGATCTATCAAAAAGGAGGACGATAAAATGGAGAAACAGCAGAAGACAACGAGATTTTTTTCAACGCCTCTGATGAAACAGACGATCAAGACCAACCGGGCGCTGTTCCTTGTAATCGTGGTGATCATGTGCCTGATGAGCAATGTAGTCAACTTTGCCATGAGCATCATGGGAGAATCCACGCCTGCAGAGAACGCCCAGGAGGCGCAGGCGGACTTCTATTCCTATCTGTATGTGCTTGCTTCTTATAATGAAATGAGCGGGGCCGCTCTTTCTTATGAGGACTTCGAGGATGCTGACGACAGATCCGCGTATGAGCAGATATTTGAAATGATGAACGCTCAGTCGGATCTGGAGCTGAGCGTGGAGGGATTCGAAGAGGCGGCGGATGCGCTTTCTGAAGGAGACATTGCTCTGGAAACTTATGTACATCAGTTCGAGTATACCTACGCCTTGGGCAATATCAAAGGCTGTTTTACCGGCGAGGATCTGAACATGGAAGACCTGATGAACACCATGTTTGAGACCATGGGAATCTCATCGGATATTATCGAGACCCTGGGCAGTATGGACATGACGACCATGCTGAACCAAATGTATTTTACTGTCATGGGACTCCTGCCCATCTTCCTGTTTATCGTCATTGTGGCGAACTCCTTGTTCGTGGATCAGGTAGACAAGGGCTCCATGGCGTATGTGCTGTCCACGCCGACCAAACGTTCCGCCATTGTGATCACGCAGGGTGTCTTCCTTGTGGCGGCGCCGCTTCTGATCATTGCCATCGTCTGCGTCATGAGGATCCTGTCCTCTTTCGTGTTTTTCGACGAGGTCAATGTACCGGGCATCATCATGCTGTATACTGGTATGTATGTACTTGTAGAAGCCGTGGCAGGCATCTGCTACTTCGGAAGCTGCTTCTTTAACCGCAGCAGAAGTTCCATGGCCTTCGGCGGCGGGATCACGGTCTGGTTCTTCCTAGCCTCACTGCTCGGGATGTTCGGCTCATCCGACCTGGTGAACATGGGAATGGGTGTAAAGGAACTTGGCATCTTTAACAAATTGACGCTGGTGGGACTTTATGATATCAAAGCATTAGAAACTGTCGGGACCGGAGACGTGAACATGGACTTCGCGTGGAAGCTCATTGTTCTGGCAGTGACAGCAGCCGTATTTTACGCGGCGGGAGCTGTGCGGTTCCAGAAGAAGGATCTGCCGCTCTAAAAAGGAACAGCGCTTGTGCACCGACGCTGCGGTTACTGGAGT
Organism: uncultured Eubacteriales bacterium; assembly: GCA_949283695.1. Classification (GTDB taxonomy): domain Bacteria; phylum Bacillota; class Clostridia; order Lachnospirales; family Lachnospiraceae; genus Mediterraneibacter. The sequence continues at coordinate 412,896 of CASDTX010000025.1, forward strand.
GGATTCTGCAGATATAGGCTTGTGATTTTTACTGTTACTCCATATAATATTAGATGATGGCAAGTGGTCAGAAGATTCTGCCAGAAAAGACCCTCATTATTTTTGACGAGGTGCGGGAATGACCTTTACAGAATTCAATATGCTGAACGTTCCTCTGTTTATGGCAGATCAGACAGATTGGTTGATTGGGATAGCCCTGCAGCAGAAAAATTAGGAAGCAATCATTTAAAAAGGAGCTGTAATAACTATGGAGAACTCATACCGTTTCTTTGAAAACCGGGATTGTAAATATTTTCCCTGCCATCAGGGGCTTACAGACTTCAACTGTCTGTTCTGTTACTGCCCGCTGTACGCGATGGAACACTGTCCGGGCAAGCATGAATATATCGAGGTAAACGGGCGGAGGGTGAAGTCCTGCATGGACTGCACCTTCCCGCACAAGCCGGAGAATTATGATAAGATCATGAGGATCCTGGGAGGGAAATGAACTAGCTTCGGTGGATAAGGGTCCCCTTGTCTGCCGAAGCTAATGTATTTTGGATAAGCTTATCAGTAAAACCCGCGACCTCCTGTATTGGTTCAGTCATTCCATTTTTTATCCACTCTGTTAAAATGCCGCTGCATCCCTGCGCGATAAAATAATACAGCCATGTTAATTCAGATGAGGAAAGCTTTCCAAAACGTTTATCCTTCTCTATTTCCGTATACTTATAGCACAAAGGGAAAATGCGGGTCGGGAAAAGCGGGTCTCCGTTTTGACCAAAAAGCGTAAGATACAGCTCACTTTCTGCCTTTATGCTTCCTAAGATCAAAGAAAACATATCTTTAAAATTTTTTTGAATGGATTGTTGGACATTTTCCTGCAATTCCGTCAAAAATTCCTGTTCCAATTTATCCAGCAGATCATAAACGTCAAGATAGTGCTTATAAAATGTGGCGCGGTTGATTTCTGCCATTTCACATATTTCCTTGACGGTGATCTTCTTGATCGGTTTTTTCTTTAAAAGTTCTACAAAACTATTCTTTATTACCATCCGCGTGTACCGCAGACGAGCGTCTAAACCCATGACAACCTCTCTTTTAAATCAATTTCAGTGATTTTGTAAGTTCGTCAACACATTTTGCTTTTTTGATGACGATCTTTCATAATGCGGATCATTGCTGATTGTTTTTTTGCACATTGTCAGTATACTGAAATGTAGAAAGTTAGTCAACAGGTGTTGATCAATTTTCTTAAATTAAATAAATCAGGAGGATTCAAATTATGCTGAAAATGATTATTCTTGTACCTGCTATCATGGTGTGTGCTGCCGGGGGAACGGTTGGACTTATGAGACTGATCAAAAAATTTTCACCCGACGGATCATTACCCCAAAGCCCAATTATGGAAAAGCTTGAGGAAGAAGCGAAAAAGAAGGAGCAAAAATGAGGATTGATTAAATATTAAAAGAAAAAGGACTGCACCTTCCCGCATAAGCCGGAGAAGTATGATAGGATAAGAGCATGTGGATATTGGGGGGAAATAAGCATGGAAGACAGAAGATCAATGAAAGATAAGAACTCAAAGGTATGGTTTGTAACAGGAGCCGCAAACGGCATCGGCGGAGTTCCCTTTTTTTGAGGAGACAAGCGAAGACACGATCCGCAGGATGTTTGAAGTCAATCTCTTTGGACTGATGCGCGTGACACGAGCAGTCCTTCCTGTCATGAGAAAGCAGAAGAGCGGACATATTTTTAATAGCGCCTCAGGTGCGGGATACAGTGCCGGACCTGTCCCGCCGTTCTGGACGCCTACTGCGAGCAGGTGAAGGCAGATACAGATAAATGGCGAGAAAAAGCGGTGCAGACACATTTTTGATTACTGTCTTAAATTTCCCTCCCCTTTCTCGTAAAGAGAGGGGAGGTTCAGCTATAATAAGGAGCTGAATAAGGAGGCGTGTTGCCCCTTATCCACCGACGCTATGCTTTCGGAATATTTTTCCAACCGCTTTGCGGATGATGAGAAACCGTATTTACTGGGGAGCAGCACACGAAGGAAAAAATGATTGTGCTGACGGAAAAAGGACGAAAGTATGCGGACAGATTGTTGAACGGGATCTATCAGGCAGAAGAACAGGCAATAGCATGCAGTTTTTATCGAGTATACAACCGGAACCGCGCCGGTCACAAGTTATCATTATGGAGCGGGAAACCACGGAGAACTGAAGAATCTCCTCAGAAAGAGCCTTGTCATCGTGAGCACAGGCGGACTGACGTCGGATTTATAATAATGCTTCTACTGTTTTTACAAATTTTAATACATCCTCCGGCGGGTCGAGGGCATACATCAGCCCGTATGGGATGCTGTAATCCCAGTGGACAGGGATCGTCACAAGGGCAGGATGCACATCCTTCCAGCACTCCAGTGTGAGCAGTACATTCTGTGTCTCCGCGCAGCGGTTGAACACGGAGATATCATAGAAGTGCGGCGTGTCCTCGATCGTGATCCGGGGATGATTTCTTCTTAAGTCATTTCGGATGAAGTCATTGATCCCGGAATCCCCTTCCGCAACCATCATCAGCGTCTCCCCGTATAGATCAGAGATCTCAAGACATTCTTTTTTCGCCAGACGGTGCTCCCGTGAGACTGCGCACATCTTTTTGCAGCGTCCGGTCTGGAGCATATTGCACCTCTCAAGCCACGTCCTGGAATCACATACCCCCACAAGAAAATCAAACTTTGTTCCCAGCTGGGCGATCTCTGCGACGATACCTTCATGGTCATCCTCAAATGGAACGATGTGAAGTCTGTAGTCCGAGAAGTCACGGCTTGCCTCATACCACAGATCCATGAACGGCTTGGCGGGATTGAGAAGAGATGTGCCGACACAGAACATATGCTCATACCGCTCCATGGCGCTTCGTGCGTTCTCGATGGAGGTACGGGAGTAATCAAAGAGGAATTTTGCGTCCTTGTAGATCACTTCCCCAGCCGCAGTCAGGCGCACGCCCTGAGGCGTCCGTTCTAACAGCTTCAAGTCCAGATGCTTTTCCAGAGCGTTGATCTGTTTCATAACAGCAGGCGGGGTGATGAAGAGATTTTCCGCTGCCTTTGTAAAACTGCCGCAGTCCGCTACGGCGACAAATATTTTCAACTGTGGATTATACATAACAGCCTCCTGGCATAAACCATTGATTAATACCAAAATAACAAATCAGAAATTCCGTGTCAAGAACCGAAGGATTATACTGAATATACCAGATATACCAGTTCGGCCATCAGGGATGAGTGAGGGCTGAGCTGCTTATCCGCAGAAAAGCAGGAAGGGAGGCGGGAATAATGGCAGGTTTGATCGTCTATTTTTCCAGACGGCATCAGAATTACGTGAACGGCGTGATCCGCGACCTGAAAGTGGGAAATACGGAGATTGCCGCCCGAATGATACAAAAGCATACCAAGGCGGATCTGTTTCGGATCGAACCTCTGCAGGAATACTCCAAGGACTATAATGAGTGCATCGCCCAGGCCCAGGCAGACCAGCGGCGGGATGCCCGGCCGGAGCTGAAAAGCTATCCGGAAGAGATCGAGAAGTACGATACGATCTATCTCGGCTATCCGAATTATTGGAGCACTATGCCTATGGCGGTATTTACATTTCTCGAGCACTATGATCTCACAGGGAAACGGATCTGTCCGTTCTGTACTCATGAGGGGAGCGGTATGGGATCCAGCGAGACGGATATCCGAAAGATCTGCCCGGGAGCGGCGGTGGAAAAAGGGCTCGCAATCCATGGCGCAGAGGTAGACAAGGCAGAACCAGAAACTGAAAAATGGCTGGAGTCACTTAGATAGAAGGAGGAAACGGGATGTTAAACGAGACCTATACATTAGCAAATGGAGTAACGATCCCTAAATTGGGACTTGGAACATGGTTTATCGACGATGATAAAGCGGCAGAAGCTGTCCGTGAAGCGGTGGAAATCGGATACCGCCACATTGACACTGCTCAGGCCTACGGCAATGAGCGGGGAGTGGGCGAGGGTGTGCGCACCTGCGGCGTTCCCAGAGAGGAACTGTTCGTGACCACGAAGCTGGCGGCAGAGGCTAAGACCTATGAAGAGGCGGCATCAGCTATCGACGGCTCGTTAAAGAAGCTGGGACTTGAGTACATTGACCTGATGCTCATCCACAGCCCCCAGCCGTGGGCGGATTTCCGCGGCGGAGATTATGCGGAAGGGAATAAAGAAGCATGGCGTGCCATGGAGGACGCGTACAAGGCAGGAAAGCTGCGTTCCATCGGCATTTCTAATTTTAAGGAAGAGGATATCGAGAATATCTTATCCTCCTGCACGGTTGCACCCATGGTGAACCAGCTCCTCGTGCATATCGGAAATACCCCGGAGAAGCTGATGAAATACTGCGAGGAGAGGCAGATCCTTGCAGAGGCATATTCACCGGTGGCACACGGTGAGATTTTAAAGAGTGCGCAGGTGGCGGAAGCGGCGGATAAATACGGCGTCACCGTGCCGCAGCTCTGCATCCGTTACACCTTGCAGCTGGGGGCTGTGTCCCTTCCGAAGACAGGAAATCCCGAGCATATGAAAGAAAACGCGGCGGTGGACTTCGTGATCTCCGATGAAGATATGGAGATGTTAAAGCAGATGAAACCACTGAAGGATTACGGAGAATACAGCGTGTTCCCGGTATTCAGCGGGAAATAAAATACCCGGACAGGAGGAGAGCGATTTCGTGTTTCCTTTTGTCCGAGTTTTGATTGCGGCAGTAAAATTGACTTTTCTCAGATAAAAATTCCATACCTCTTGAAAACACTGGCGTTTCCGGCGATTTTATCGCCTTGGACTGGTCCTTTTGCCTCATTTTCCCTTACGAGAAGAAATCTGGGTGTAATGCTCATGTGCGGTAAAGTTTCACATATGAATTTGATAGACAGTAACCCGTACTATACAAAAATGTAAAAACATCTTGACATTTTTATGCGCTGCAGTATAATGAAAATGTCAAGATGTTTTTACATTTTAAAACTGCTTAAATATTAATTTAGGAGGTAAACGCTATGAAAAAAATGGACGAAATGGACAGAAATATTCAGCTTCATTCGGAGGAATGGGGATATAAAGCTGCTTTGCTGGCTTTAAGTGCATGGACGCTATTCAACTGTTGGCAAACACTTATGTATGACGTGAAACATGACCCTCTGCCTTCTCTGATTTTGTGCTTTGCAATATCTGTCCAAGCATTTTCTCAGATTGCTATGAAACAAAAAGCGGTTGCTGGAGATGAAGAATATCGGGAACCCAATAAGCTCTTACGGACAGTAATAACCACGATTGTCTTTGTTGTGATTATTTTGTCGATTGGAACTTATTTTCTGGTAAGAGTGTAAGTATTATGCGGAATATAGTAAAACAGCTAAGAAAACAAGCCGGATTGCGTCAAGAAGATATGGCAAAAGAGTTAGGTGTGAGCCGCCAAACAATTATTGCGATCGAAAATGATAAATACAACCCTACTCTTGAACTTGCGATGAAAATTGGAAAATTGCTAAAACTTCATGTAGATGAAATTTTCTTTTTAGATGACTAATGGGCAGCAAAGGATGCTGCCGCCCTCTATGCTTATAAAGCAGCCCAGCAACCATGCACAACCAGGGTGACAGTGCTCTATTCTTCCTATGGCTGACATCTATGAGATCACCAACTTTTCTGCACAGACGTCAGTAACCGTATCGTAAAGCAGTGTATCCGGATCGTGATAAGATCTTACAAAGACCAGGTATTAACTTATGATAAATACGACGATAACACATGTGTAATTCCGATAAAATGCTGCCGGTGTTACAATTTATATTGTAAAAAATGAAACAGGATTTTCAGCCAGCTGTTTTTGCCAAAGACAGAGATATGACAGGAAGGACTGGCAGTATAAGGAGGAAGGAACATGAACATAGAAGAGATCAAAAAAGAACTGGGACCGGGAGCAGTATTTGACATTGGTGAGGAGAACAGTGCGTTCGCACAGTTCTTCGTAGGTCAGAGCTACCTCAGCATGCTGACCACAGCAGGCGTGCCCATCGGCAACGTGACATTTGAGCCGGGCTGCCGCAACAACTGGCATATCCACCACGCGAAGAGCGGCGGCGGACAGATCCTTCTGTGTACGGCAGGACGCGGATATTATCAGGAGTGGGGCAAAGAAGCACAGGAGCTGCACCCTGGAGATGTCGTCGTGATCCCGGCAGGTGTAAAGCACTGGCACGGAGCGGCACCGGACAGCTGGTTCTCCCATCTGGCGGTGGAAGTGCCGGGCGAAGAGACAAGAAATGAATGGCTGGAGGCGGTAAGTGATGAAGAATATCATTTCTAAATATCAGAACACAGACCCGGAATTCGCAGCATTGATTGAGAATTTTGCGTGTGACGAGGTTGTAAATCATGACGATCTGGACGGCCGTACCCGTATGATGGCAGTTCTGTCTACAATGATCGGAAGTCAGAGCATTGATGCTTTTAAAGAAATGCTGGGATGCGCCCTGGATGAGGGCGTTACACCTGTCGAAGTCAAGGAGATCGTCTATCAGGCGACGGCGTATCTGGGGCTTGGACGAGTGTTCCCGTTCCTGGAGTGCGTCAATGACGAACTCAGTGCGCGGGACATCACCCTTCCCCTCGAGGGACAGGCAGCGACTACTCCCGCAGACCGACTGGAAAAGGGCGAGCAGGCGCAGGTGGAGATCTTCGGCGACCACATGAGAGGATTCTCCCAGTCCGGACCGGAGGAGAGCCGCCATATCAACAAATGGCTTTCCGACAACTGTTTTGGCGATTATTATACCCGCACCGGTCTTGACTATAAAGAGCGTGAGATGATCACCTTCTGCTTCCTGGCAGCACAGGGCGGATGCGAGCCCCAGCTGACGTCCCATGCGGCGGCGAACCTGCGCATCGGCAATGACAAGGCATTTCTCATCAAGATCATTTCCCAGTGCCTGCCGTATATCGGATACCCCAGGAGCTTAAATGCGCTGCGGTGTGTGAATGAGGCGGTGAAAGGATGAAGTATACACAGCTTGGCAATTCAGACTTAAACGTATCCCGCATCTGCATGGGCTGTATGGGATTCGGGGATGCGAAGAACGGACAGCATACCTGGACCGTGGATGAAGATCATTCCCGGAACATCATTCGTCTTGGACTGGAAGCAGGCATTAATTTCTTTGACACGGCCATTGCTTACCAGAGCGGTACGAGCGAGCAGTATCTGGGAAGAGCGCTTAAAGATTTCGCGAAACGGGAGGATGTGGTTGTTGCAACCAAATTCCTGCCCCGCACACAGGAAGAGATCGATGCCGGGATCAGCGGGCAGCAGCATATCGAACGCATGATTGACAAAAGTCTCGAAAATCTGGGAATGGATCATGTAGATCTGTATATTTACCATATGTGGGATCATCAGACCCCGCTCTATGAGATTCTGGACGGTCTGAACCGCGTGGTGAAAGCGGGAAAGACGCGCTATATCGGGATCTCCAACTGCTTCGCATGGCAGCTTGCCAAGGCAAATGCACTGGCAGAGGCGGAGGGCTTCGCGAAGTTCGTGTCCATACAGGGACATTACAATCTGATCTTCCGCGAGGAGGAGCGGGAGATGGCGCCTTTCTGTGCAGAAGAAAACATCGCCATGACGCCGTACAGTGCACTGGCAGGGGGAAGGCTCGCAAGGCATCCGGGCGAGACGACGAAGCGGCTGGAAGAAGACAGCTATGCCAGATTTAAGTATGATGCTACCGCAGAGCAGGATGGCGTGATCATCAGCCGGGTGGCAGAACTGGCGGAAAAACACGGGGTCTCCATGACAGAGATCTCACTTGCATGGCTCCTTACGAAAGTGACCGCGCCGGTCGTGGGCATGACGAAGCCGGAGCAGATTGCAGGTGCAGTAAATGCTGCTGACCTTGCACTTCGCCCGGAAGAACTGGCGTATCTGGAAGAGCCCTACATCCCGCACCGGCTGGTGGGAGTGATGGCGCAGAACACGGCAGCTTCAGCGGCAGAGAAGCATGTCTGGTCAACCGGAAACCAGAAGATATAAGCAGGAAAAGAAGTTCAGGGTATATGCCGGGGCTGATTCGAGTGCACAGCGGGCAGCAGTTCCGTCAGAGAGAACAGTTCCGTCAGAGAGAACAGTCTCAGCAAGGAGAACGATCACAGCAGGGAGAACAATTACAGCAAGGAGAACAATTACAGCAAGGAGAACAGATTCTCCAGACTGAACTGCTCTTCATCGCCAAGCAGCTGCTCCATCCGATATTTATTTCGATCAGAATGTTCGATCTCGCGGGCATAGCGCCATGCCGTACGAAGGAAAAGCTGGAAATGTTTCTCTGGAACTTGGGCGCCGCCTGCAGCGTTCCCGTTGTTTTGAACAGATTCCAGCCACTGCGCGCGGCACAGCTCCCGGATCAGGATGGTTCCCGCGAAAGCGAATTTCATTTTGCCGTAGGCGTTTTCATTGTAGACAGCACCGCAGAAATAGGTAAAGATGAAATATACCATAAGCTGTTCCGTCATCCGGTCTGTAAAAACTGTCCGGAACTGCCGGTTCTGTTCCTGTGTACAGGGCAGATGCTTCTTCAGAATATTCTGCGCATTTTGGACAAAGGGCTTCCAGTCCGGACGCAGGATTTCCAGGCGGCTCAGTATCCCGAGGAGATGGTCCAGCGTCTGACGTCTCGTCTCATCGAACTGCTCCGCGTATGTCAGATCATTGAGACGGTGTTCGAACCACTCGAAGACCGGCGGGGCCGAATAACGCCTGAGCAGGTCGTCCGTCTGAAACAGTGCGTTCTTATCAATCCGCTGCTGGATATCATGGGCCAGGGCAAGGACAGCGGCAAGCCGGACATGGACCGGCTTTTCGCGATTCTGCAGGATGGAAAAGATCAGGCTGCGCGCGTCCGAGAGTTTAGTAAAAAGGAAGAAATCAAAATCCTCGTACGGGGGTTCTTCCCGTTGGTTTTCGGCATGGAGGAAACGGACCGGCTCTTTGCAGCCGAGGATCAGCCGGGCAGCCTCCGGGCAGGAGAGGGACAGGGAAATTTCCCGCAGTCCTTCAAATTCTTCAATGTGTCTGGGATACATACGGCAAGTCTTACAAAATGCGCTTTCCCCGCCGCCTTCAAGATATAGGTCACAGAGATTATCCTCATTGAGGAACGCGCACCGTCCGCTGTAGCGGCGAAAGCTCTGCGTTTTCCAGTCGATTTCATTATGCAGGCGGCTTCCGAGAGTCCCTTTTGCTTTCCGGTAGCGTTTCAGGGAAGAAGGATCAATCTGGATCTGCCAGCCGGCGCAGCACGTATCCGGACAGACGCCGCCGGCACAGTGGAATTCTTTATAATAATGAGGAATGAGATACTGCATGGATAAACCCTCCTGTATGTTTTGCAAAACTGAGTGTACCCTTTCTTTACAAGAGCACACACGGCCGATAAAGAGAGGGTAGCAAAAGGACGGCAGCAAGTCAAGTAAAGAAACATCGTTTGAGAGAGCAGCTTTAACCGGTCCGGAAAGAGACGATCATGCGTTTCAGGCATGTCTGATCATGAAAAACAGGTATTAGACAGATTCTGGATCATGCGTTAAAATAAAGAAAATGAATGGAGGATCTGATGATGAGTAAAACATTAGTAGCATATTTTTCAGCAAGCGGCGTGACGGCAAGGCTTGCAGAGACCATTGCAAAGGCAGCGGACGCGGATCTGTATGAGATCGCTCCGAAGGTGCCTTATACGTCAGCGGACTTAAACTGGAACAATTCCAACAGCCGCAGCAGCATCGAGATGAACGATAAGGCTTCCCGTCCGGAGATCGCGGGAGAGGCAGAGAATATGGACCAATATGATACCGTGTTTGCCGGCTTCCCGATCTGGTGGTATGAGGCGCCGCGCATTATCCATACCTTCCTTGAAAGCTATGATTTCACAGGGAAAACCGTTGTTCCCTTCGCTACATCCGGCGGAAGCGGTATGGGCAAGACGAGTGATATCCTGCAGAAGGTATGTCCGGCGGCAAAGGTCCTTCCCGGGAAACGGATGAGCGTAACCGCATCGGAAGCACAGATCAAGAACTGGATGAAAGAGCTGGGTCTGTAGGGAAACCTGCAGTTGAGGCCTGTAAGCTGCGGAGAGACAAATGGAATCACCTTGTACACCGACATTACGGATAAAATATCTCTGTACTTGGTGTGCTGTTATCCGCATGGAGACGAAATATCTTTGTCTACCAGGATTGCGTGGATGGAGATCCGGAATATTGATAAAAGATTCCGGATCACCGTCTCCTTATCCTGAGACATATGGTTTTTCGTCCATTCGATCAACAGAGAAGCCGATGCTTCGGTATAAAAATCTGCGAGAAATCTTTTAAACTGAGGATCTGTCTGAACATGCAGATCTTTCTCGGCCTCTTCAATTGCCCCATAAAGAACCGAGACGAGATCATTATAGAAAAAACGTTTGATCTCTTCATACCCCATGGAATCAAAAGCACCGTTAATGATATGTTTATTCTGTTCTGCGTAATCCATCACAAAGCGGATCGCTTCTTCCGTATTCACAATCAGATCAAAATTCTTGACCACATCGATCGCTTCCTGTTCAAGCATCCATTTCAGAAGAGCATAGATATCCTGAAAATGATAGTAAAACGTCTTCCTGTTTACATTGCAGGTCGTGCATAGCTCGCTTACAGAAATCTTAGCGAGTCTTTTTTTTGCCATGGCATTTTTTAATGCTGCGGCAAGGGCGTTTTTGGTTTGTAAAGAGAGCTCTTCGTTTGTCATTGCAAAACATCCTTTCCCATATCATAAGCTTATTATACACATGACCGGCGGAGCGTTCAACAAAAAACACTTCCCGGTCAATTCCCATGTGACTGTCCAATATTACTCAATCCCCCCTAAATTGTCCGTTGGAGTTTTTCGCTGGTTATTATAAATTAAAATCAACAGTTCGGCAGCAAAAGACACGCCTGTGAGCCTTTGTAAACAATGCGGGCTGAATTGCGGAAGAAATGAACGGAAGGGATGGAAAAATATGTTGATTTGTATTGCACGGGAGTTTGGCAGCGGCGGCTATGAGATCGGAAAACTGTTAGCAGAAAAGGGAGGCCGGACAAATCTGTCTCAGAAAGGGGAAGAAGCATATGTGGAACCGTCTGTATGACATCACCATGCAGACTCCCATCGGAGCAAGGTACGGAACGATGTCTGTTATGGAAAACAACGGAAAGATAAACGGGATGCTGAATATTTTAAAGAGAGAAAATTCGTTTCACGGCAGAATCCGTGAAAACGGAGACTGCCGGATAACAGGAGCGATCCGCTCCCTGATGCGGATCATTCCCTACGATGCGGAAGGGCGCATGACAGAGGAGATTCTCATCCTGACACTGACAGGAGAGCAGGAATCATTTGAGATATCCGGCAGGCGGGCAGAGCATCTTACAGAACAGGAAAAGAGGAGAGAATCATGAGACGATTTTATCAGACGATCATAAAGCATCCGAAATCTATCATTACCGTTTTCGTTCTGTCAGCGCTGGTCTGCCTGTTCCTGCAGAGCCGGGTCAGCGTAAACTATGACATGACAGATTATCTCCCGGCGGGATCGCCCTCTACGATCGCGCTTGACAAGATGGAGAGTGAATTCGAAGGCGGTATACCCAATGCACGGGTCATGGTCCGTGATGTGTCGGTGGCAGAGGCACTGGAATATAAGGAACGGCTGGCGGCATGTGAAGGTGTGGCTTCCGTAACCTGGCTGGATGATTCCGTGAATATCAGGCAGCCGCTGGATATGATAGATGAGCAACTGACAGAAACATATTATAAAGACAACAATGCCTTGTTCACGGTGACAGTTGAGAGCGGGAAACAGGTCGAGGCGGTCAGTGCCATGGAGGAGGTCGTGGGATCGGAGAATGCGATGAGCGGCGACGCGGTGTCCACTGCCATTGCTACGACAAGCACGGTAACCGAGATCACGAAAATATCGATCTTCGCGGTGCTGTTTGTATTTTTCGTCCTGTTCCTGACGACAGATTCATGGGCAGAGCCGATCCTTGTTATGGCAGGGCTCGGGATCGCGGTTGTGATCAACATGGGAACCAATCTGATATTCGGCGAGATTTCTTTTGTCACAAATGCCGCGGGGAGCATCCTGCAGCTTGCGGTTTCACTGGATTATTCTGTATTCCTGATCCATCGGTTTGAAGAGTGTATGAAAGAAATCAAAGATCCGAAAGAAGCAATGGTAGATGCTCTTGTGAAATCCACAAGCTCCATCCTTTCCAGCGGTCTGACCACGGTGATCGGCTTCCTTGCGCTGATCTTCATGCAGTTTGAGATCGGACCGGACCTGGGGCTTGCTCTGGCAAAAGGCGTGACGATCAGCCTGATCACGGTATTTGTCTTTATGTCGGTTCTGATCCTTTCGCTGAATGGCTGGATGCAGAAAACCCGGCACAGAAAATTCCTTCCGGAATTCCGCAGATTCGGTCAGGTGGTCCGCAAGATCATGCTTCCCATGTGCGCGGTATTCGCCGTGACGATCGTACCGGCTTATCTGGCGTCCAACAGCAATGAGTTCTATTACGGCTCGGCATATATTTTCGGAGAGGATACGGAGCTGGGGCAGGATGTGGCAGAGATCGAGAACATCTTCGGCAAGAGTGATACTTACGCCCTGATGGTGCCGGCCGGCGACCTTGCAACGGAGAAGGAGCTGTCAGCGGCACTCCGGGAGCTTCCGGAGGTGACGGAGATCCTGTCCTATGTGGATACTGTGGGGGAACAGATCCCGACAGATTTCCTGGATGAAGGGACCCTCTCCCTTCTGATGTCGGAGGATTACAGCCGTATGGTAATCACGGCAGACGCCGACGCGGAAGGACAGGCGGCATTTGATCTTGTCGAGAAGATACGCGGGATTGCGCAGCAGTATTACCCGGATGAATACTATCTCGCGGGAGCAGGAGTCAGCACTTATGACCTGATGGATACGATCACGGCAGACATGGTGAAGGTGAATCTGATTGCGATTGCAGCGGTGTTTGTCGTGCTCCTGCTGACCATGAAATCCATTTCCCTGCCGGTGATCCTTGTGCTGGGGATCGAGACCGCCACATGGATCAATGTATCGATCCCCTATTTCCAGGGAAATGTGGTGTTCTACATCTCCTACCTGATCATCAGTTCCATTCAGCTGGGAGCCACGGTAGATTACGCGATCCTGACCACCCAGCGGTATATGGAACTCCGGGAGTCTCTCCCGAAAAAAGAAGCGGTTGTGGAGACAATCTCAGCGGTTACGGTTTCCGTGCTTACATCAGGAATGGTGCTGGCGGTGGTAGGATATCTGCTGGGGGCCATCTCCAGTCACGGGATTCTGTCCCAGCTGGGAAGATTTCTTGGAAACGGAAGCCTGCTGTCTATGACCATCGTACTGTTCGTGCTGCCCGGTCTTCTCTATCTTTTTGACGGGTTGATCCAGAAGACGACAAAGGGCATAAACTTCTGCGGCAGTAAGAAAAAAATCAGAAAGGAATGATAATGATTATGAACCGGAACAGAAAATCGAAATGTGTAAAAAGAGTGATAACAACGGCGGTATGCTTTTCCCTGACGGCAGTAAACGCCCTGCCTGTCATGGCGGCGGAACTTCCGGCGAAGGATGAGAACGTGTATGCGACTCTGGAAGACGACGGCAGTGTGTCCGGGATTTATGTGATCAACGAGTACGACCTGAAAGAGGATACGAAAATCACAGATTACGGAGATTATACGGACGTGACGAACCTGACAGAAGAGAAAGAAGTGGTAAAGAGCGGCGACAAGTATGAAGTGGACGCGCAGAAAGGAAAATTCTATTATCAGGGAAATCTGGCGTCGAAGGAGCTGCCGTGGAAAGTTTCCATCGAATATTATCTGAACGGAGAAGAGATTCAGGCGGATGATCTTGCGGGAAAGAGCGGAAAGCTGGAGCTTCATATATCAGTAAAGGAAAATGAGAAGACAGAGGGCGATTATTTTGACAACTATCTTCTCCAGGCAGCTGTAACGCTGGATTCGGAAATGTGTAAGAATATCAAAGCCGAAGGCTCCACAATGGCAAATGTAGGATCCGACAGGCAGATCCTGTACAATATCATGGCAGGGCAGGAACAGGAGATTACAATCACCGCGGATGTGACGGATTTTGCGATGAGCAGCATCTCTTTCCAGGGCGTCCCCATGTCCTTTGCCATTGACTCTGATATGCTGGATCTGTCCATGCTCTCCGATCAGACCGATGAACTCAAAGACGCGGTATTCCGGCTGGATGACGGGGCGGCGGAGCTGAAGGTCAGAACGGCGGAATTAGCAGACGGGAGCAGCCTGCTGCTGACGGCTGTGGGAGGTCTGACCGGAGGAACAGCTGATCTGGAGAATGGCGCGGGAATGCTGCAGACGGGGGCAGCACAGCTGGAAGAAGGAGTGAAGGGATACACAGAGGGCGTGAGCAGCTATGTAGACGGTACAGAGCAGTATATGGACGGAGTCAGTCAGCTGAGCGAAGGAGCCGGAGCATTAGCAGAAGGCTTGACGATGCTGCAGGATCAGCTTGACGTTCTCAAACAGATCGGGAGTAGTGAGGAGATTCAAAAGGCAGAGGCTCTGCTGGAAAAAATCTTCGAAAAACTGAATTCTGTGCAGACAGAGACAGCGGAGTTCTATGAGCTCTGTGCCGGAACAGCACAGGAGATCAGCGAAGCACAGCAGATTATGGAAGAGGCGGAACAGACTCTGCGGACACAGGCAGATTCTGCCGAAGCGGAGCTGAACGCGGCCGCCGCTGCGCTTAAGGATCAGACAGAGGAAGCCAATGCTCAGATTGCAGGGGCAAACAGGCAGATATCAGCGGCAGCATCTTCTGCCAACAGTCAGATCGATACGGCGATCGCAGCAGTGCAGACGGCGGCAGAAAGCGGAGCGATTGACCCGGAGACAGCAGGAACTCTGACTGCGAATCTGCAAAACACAAAAGTGGAAAGCGGGCAGGCGGATTCTGTACAGGTATCTGTGCCGGATACAGAGATAGAGGTTTCATCAGAGGGCTCGCAGAGACTTGCGGAACTATCGGATTCTCTTGCTTCCGGGGAGAAGCAGGCGAGAGACATCCTGAAGGATGTGGGAGTAAAGATCAGGGAAATCGCGGAGATGTTTGAGGACTTAGACATGAGCCCGATTGCCGGAGCGCAGGAACTGGTAAATGCCGTAGATGAACTGAAAGCTGGGGCTGACAGCCTGAACGCGGGATTTGAAGAACTGACTGCTCAGAATGATGCGCTGCTGGCGGGAGGAGATACATTAAAGCAGTCCTCCGGGGAACTGAATCAGGGAGCAAAAGAAGTAAACAGCGGGCTGAGGCAGCTGCAGACAGGCATCTCGGCCCTGAGAGAAGGCGCCGCTCAGGGCGGGGCCGGAGTGTCGGCTCTCGCGGAAGGTGCGGTGCAGCTGGAGGCAGGCGCTTCTGCAATGAAAGAGGGAACCGGGGAATTCCGGACTGAGGTAAACAGCATAGATACCAGAATCCGAGATGAAATTGCCAAAATGATCGAAGAATTCAATAATGAGGATTATGTTCCGGCGTCCTTTGCGTCAGAGAAAAATACGAATGTTGAGGCTGTGCAGTTCGTATTCCAGACAGATCCGATCGCAGAAGAAGACGAGACGGAGATTGTTGAGGAAACAGAAGAGACCGGGTTATGGGATAAGATCAAAAATCTGTTTGAGTAGCAGGAAAAGGTAAAGAAAATATGAATACAAAGATAAACTGGAATCAGGGCTGGGAATTCAGAAAGAAGGACTTCGAAGATACAGTATGGGACAGGGTTGACCTGCCCCATACCTGGAACGGAACAGACGGACAGGACGGGGGCGATGACTATTACCGGGGAACAGGATGCTACAGAAAGACGCTCTCCGGAAAGGAGCTTCCGGAGTGTGATGCAGTTTACCTGGAATTTGAAGGGGTAAATTCCACAGGCACGCTTTTTGTAAACGGCAGAGAAGTAAAAAAGCATGAAGGGGGATACTCCACATGGAGGGCGGACATTACAGAATTTCTGACAAAAGAGGATAATCTCATTCTTGTGGAAGCGGATAACGCTCCGAATGACCATGTCTATCCGCAGAGAGCAGATTTTACTTTTTACGGCGGAATCTACAGAAATGTCAGTCTGATCTGCGCAGACAGGACGAGATTTGATCTGGATGATCTCGGCGGGCCGGGGATCAAAGTCACTGCGCTGCCGGCCGGAGAGGACGCAGAGGTAACAATTGAAGTATCACTGACCGGATGCCGGGGTGATGAGGAAATCATATATGAGATCTTCAGCGGAGAACGCACAGTGGCCAGGCTGACACAGAGCGCCCGAAAGCGCAGGGCAGAGATGAGGATTCCGAAGGTCCGGCTGTGGAACGGGAGGAAAGATCCCTATTTATACTGTCTTAGGGCGCGTTTCATGCGCGAAGAGACAGAGCTGGACCGCAGGGAGATTTCCTTTGGATGCCGTTCTTTTTCCATCGATCCGGAGAAGGGGTTCCTGCTGAACGGGAAACCCTACCCGCTTCACGGCGTATCAAGGCATCAGGACAGACCGCAGAAAGGGAACGCGATTTCCCGGGAAGACCATGAAGAGGATATGAAGCTGATCTGCGAGCTGGGAGCCAATACAATCCGCCTGGCGCATTATCAGCATGATCCGTATTTCTATGATCTCTGCGACCGGGAAGGAATGATCCTATGGGCAGAGATTCCCTATATATCCCAGCATCTTCCGAACGGAAAGGACAATACGATTCAGCAGATGAAGGAGATGATTGTACAGAACTATCATCATCCGTCAATCGCCGTCTGGGGGCTGTCGAATGAAATTACGATGGGATCCGCGGCGGATGAAGATCTTCTGGAGAACCACAGGATCCTGAATGACCTGGCGCACAGGCTGGATCCCACCAGGCTGACTGCGGAAGCAGTTGTGACCATGTGCAGCATGGATGACGAATATGTTCATATTCCGGACGCTGTCGCTTACAATCACTATTACGGCTGGTACGGGGGAGAGATCCATGCATACGGAGAATTTATGGACGAGTTTCACCGGAAATATCCGCAGAAACCAATCGGGCTGAGTGAATACGGGTGTGAGGCGCTCAACTGGCACAGCTCCGATCCGGTTCAGGGGGATTATACGGAGGAGTATCAGGCATGGTACCATGAGCAGGTGATCCGGCAGCTCTTTTCCCGTCCCTTTATCTGGTGTACCTATGTCTGGAATATGTTTGATTTCGGCGCAGACGCCCGCTCAGAGGGCGGAGAGGACGGAATCAATCATAAAGGACTTGTGACCTTTGACCGGAAGTACCGGAAGGACGCTTTTTATGCGTATAAAGCATGGCTGTCAGAAGAGCCGTTTGTCCACATCTGCGGGAAACGTTATGTAGATCGGGTGGAAAAGATGACAAAGATAACGGTATATTCAAACCAGCCGGAGGTAGAACTCTTCGCGAACGGCGTCAGTCTGGGAAAACAGGCCGGCAAAGAGCATTTCTTTTATTTTACCGTTCCGAATGAAGGGGAGACACGATTGAAAGCTGCTGCGGGAACCTGTACGGATGAGAGTCTGATCCGCAAGACAGAATCCTTTCAGGAAGTCTATCGGATGAAAGAGAAGGGAGATGTGATTAACTGGTTTGAGATCACGGCGCCGGAGGGCTTCTTTTCCGTTAACGACCGATTCGGCGAGATTATGAAAAGCCGGAAGGGAGCAAGGGTGATAAAATTTGCGCTGGTGAAAGCGATGATCAAAAACAAAATCCGCTCGAAAAAAGAGAAGCATCCAAAGGGAAAAGGGAAGAAAATGGATCTTAACAGCCCGGAGATGCAGCAGTTCCTCGGCGGTATGTCTGTGAAGCGGCTGATCTCTATGGCAGCGACGATGGGACCGCAGATCACGTTTACGAAAGAAGATGTGCTCAAGATAAACAGGAGACTAAATAGAATTAAGAAACAAAAGAATTGATCTTATCTAGGTGAACGGTACTTTTGTCTGCTTCCGGTATTGGAACGGTGTGACGCTGTACTATTTTTGGAGATATTGTACAAAATTACACAGTTGAAATTATCAGATGTGATGAAAAAGTAATTTTCTATAGACAAACAGCAGGAAAGTGATTATAATGAACAACGAATTAAGGTTTGTTATTACGTAATGGTAAGCAAGACTGTTTATAATGCTGCATGGGAGTATTATAAGCAGTTTTTTTCGTTACAACAGGTATCAGGGGGGACACAGAAACGATGAAGATTATCAGAGTCCTGAACACAAATGCAGTGGTAACGCTGGATGAGAAGAACAGGGAGATCATCGTGACCGGTGCCGGAATCGGTTTCAAGAAGAAAAAAGGCGAGCACCTTGACGAGGCTCTGGCTGAGAAGATATATTGTCTGACAGATAAAGAAGACAGCCGCAGGCTTCAGAATGTGGTTGAAGAGATATCGGAAAGGTATCTGGAAATTGCCGGCAAAGTCGTCGCTGCCGCACGGGAGGAACATCTTAAAGTCAGAGATGCTCTTTATGTGACACTGACCGACCATATCAACTCAGCGGTGGAGAGGTATCAGGACGGCATCAGCCTGAAAAATATGATGAAACATGAGATCCGGAAGTTTTATACGCAGGAATACTCCATAGGGATACAGGCGATCCGCTGGATCTATGAAGAGACAGGCATCGATCTGGGGGAGGACGAAGCGGCATTCATCGCGATGCACATCATATCCGCTGAATTTGAAACCAATGAGTGTTCGGATGTGCAGCGGATTACGGAGCTGATCACCGCGATTATGAAGATCGTCAAGATTCATTTTAAGATTAACTTTCATGAAGATTCTGTGTCATACCAGCGTTTTGTGACACATCTGAAATTCTTCTCGGCGAGAGTGTTTGACCGCCAGCTCTATCAGGACAGCATGAAAGATCTCTATGAGATCGTGGTGGAACAGAACGGGTATGCTTATACCGGCGTAAAGAAGGTCGCCCAGTTTATTGAAAAGACTTATGATTACAGACTGAGCATTGACGAAGAACTCTACTTGCTGATACATATTAAAAGAATATTGGACGAACAATAAAGGTTCGCAGGTTTGTTATTATTCAGTTAAGCAAGACCTGAACGTAAGAGCACAATATCCCGGGAAGTGTATGCTCTTATTGTTCAGGTCTTTTTATATATATTTATCCAAAATTTATAGAAATGTAACAGTTCAGCACGCGCCGTTCGCAAAGACGCGCTGCTGCAGATTAAAATCAGAGAGGTGAACAAAATGGATTATGAAAGTGTAGCAAAAAAGATTTTACAGCGTGTAGGAGGCAAGGAGAATGTCCTCAATCTGGTACACTGTATGACAAGATTAAGATTTACTTTAAAAGATGAGTCCATCGTGGATGACGAGGCGGTCAAGAAGACAAAAGGCGTTATGGGCGTAATGAAAAAGAGCGGCCAGTATCAGATCATCATCGGAAATGATGTGGCAAATGTGTTCGCAGAGCTGAATAAGCTGGGGAACTTCTCCAATGAAGCACCTCAGAAGGCTCCGGTAAAGAAAGAGAAGCAAAATGTATTTTCCATGCTCATGGACACGATTTCCGGCATCATGGCTCCGGTGATCCCGGCCATCATCGGCGCGGCAATGATCAAGGTCCTCCTGACACTCCTGCCGATGCTTCATATCCTTGACACGTCCGGCAATACATACAACCTGCTCAGCGTGATGGGAGACGGCGCGTTCTTCTTCATGCCTGTGCTGATCGCGATCTCAGCGGCGAAAAAGTTCGGGACAAATACATACTACGCAGCGAGCATTGCCTTAATTATGCTCCACCCGAATTTCATTTCCATGATGAGCGAGGCCAATGAGGCGGGAGAGACGATCCGGTTCCTCGGATTTCTTCCGGTAACTTATGCGTCCTACGCTTATTCGGTCATCCCGATTATCCTTGCAGTATGGTCACTGAAATACGTGGAAAAGCTGGCAGACAAGATCACACCGGTAGTTACAAAGAACTTCTTAAAGCCCATGCTGGTCGTCCTGATCGAAGCGCCCATCGCCCTGATCGTCCTGGGCCCTCTTGGCGCGATCTGCGGAAATGTATTATCAGACGTTGTATATGCTGTACATGACAAGCTTGGATTCATCGCCATCGGTATTGTGGCAGGCATCTATCCGTTTGTCGTCATGGCAGGAATGCACCATGCATTTACACCGATCAAACTTGGCGTGATTGCCGCAACAGGGTATGAGAACTTTATCTGTATCGGTGAACTTTGCTCGAACATGGCGCAGGGCGCCGCGGCACTTGCGGTATCCATCAAGAGTAAAAACAAAGACTTCAAGCAGATCGCAGGTTCCTCTGCATTCTCCGCATTGTTCGCGGGAATCACAGAGCCGGCCCTCTACGGAGTTACCCTGCGGCTGAAACGTCCGATGCTGGGCGCATGTATCGGCGCGGCTGTGGGAGGACTTTTCGGAGGATTCTTCCAAATGAAATGCTTCGGCATCGCAACACCGGCCATCGTGACTATCGTGCAGTATGTAGAAGAAGACAGAGCGGCAAGCCTTCTGATCGCGGCGGCAACCATTCTTCTGACCGTTGTGGTTACATTTATCGCGACCATGATCATCGGATTTGAAGACATCGTGGATGAAGACGAGGATGAGATCCAGGTTCCGGATGTTTCTGCTGAGAGAAAAGAAGCAGCAGACATCACCGTGGCCAGCCCTCTGAGCGGGAAAGCAGTTCCCTTAAGCGAAGTAAAAGACGCCACATTCGCCCAGGAGATCCTCGGGAAAGGCGCTGCCATTCTTCCGGATCAGGGGGTAGTCTATGCGCCGTTTGACGGAAAAATCGACGTAATGTTTGAGACCGGACACGCGGTCGGACTGACAGCGGACAGCGGAGTAGAACTCCTGATCCATGTAGGGATGGATACCGTGAATCTGGAAGGAAAATATTTCTATCCGAAAAAGGCAACCGGCGACAGCGTCAAAAAGGGCGACATTCTCCTGGAATTCGATATGGACGAAATCGTCAATGCCGGATATGATATCACAACTCCGGTGATCGTGTCCAACACGGAGAAATATACAGACATTGTCTCTCTGAAAGAAGGGAAGACCGCAATGCTCGAGGATCTTCTGAAGATCCGGTAAGCGGTCCGGACAATACAGGGCATACAAAGTACACCGACGCTGGCAACAAAATAAATAAGGAAAGGGATTACATGATGGAAGAAATGAAAGCAACAGGGTTCCCGGAAGATTTCCTCTGGGGCAGCGCGTCCGCTGCTTACCAGATCGAAGGCGGATACCGGGAAGGCGGAAAAGGCATGACAAACTGGGATACATTTGTACGGATCCCGGGGAAGACATACAAAGCAACCACAGGGGATGTGGCAGTAGATCATTATCACAGATACAGAGAAGACATCGCCCTTATGGCGGAGATGGGGCTGAAAACCTATCGTTTCTCCGTCTCATGGGCAAGAATCTATCCGGAAGGAAGAGGCGAAGTCAATGAAAGCGGTCTGGCATTTTACAGGGATATCATTGATGAATGCTTAAAAAACGGCATTGAACCCATGGTGACAATCTTCCACTGGGACCTCCCACAGGCGCTTGTGGATGCCTACGGCGGGTGGGAGAGTGCGCAGATCATTGATGATTTCGTTGCCTACGCGAAAACATTATTTGAAAACTTCGGTGATAAAGTAAAATACTGGATCACACTGAACGAACAGAATATTTTCACCTCCCTGGGATGGCTGACCGCACAGCATCCGCCGGGGAAATTCGATGACCAGAAAATGTTCTACCAGGTCAATCATCATGCCTTTCTGGCTCATGCAAAGACCGTCCTCGCGTACAGAGAGATGGGAGGCACGGGAAATATCGGCGCAAGCTTCGCCTACACGCCGTCCTATGCCCTGGACTGCAGGCCTATCAACGCCATGGCGAAACGTAATTACGATGACCTGAAAAATTTCTGGTGGATGGATATCTACGCATACGGACGTTATCCCGCGGCAGCAATGGCTTATCTGAAAAAGAAAGGATGCGCGCCGGAGATCCGGGACGGCGATATGGAAATACTGAAGAAGGCTGCGGCCCAGATCACATTTATGGGGGTAAACTATTATCAGAGCTGTGTATGTGAATATAACCCGATGGACGGCGTGACTCCGTACGGTACCATGAATACCAGCGGCGTGAAAGGTTCTGCCCAGGAAGTGGGAATCCCGGGGATCTACAAGAATCCGGCAAATCCCTATCTGATGACAACGGACTGGGATTGGAGCATTGATCCCATGGGGCTGCAGTTCTGCTGCCGGGAGATCACCAGCCGCTACGGTCTGCCTGTGATTATCTCGGAGAACGGGCTGGGCGCGTTTGATAAAAAGACGGAAGACGGCCGCATCCATGATGACTACCGGATCAAATATCTGGAAGAACACATCAAAGCACTGGCTCTGGCAGTAGAAGAGGGGTGCCAGGTACTGGCTTACTGCACGTGGTCCTTTACGGACCTGTTAAGCTGGCTGAACGGCTATCAGAAACGGTATGGTTTCGTCTATGTGGACCGAGAGGAAGAAGAAGGCGGTTCCCTTGACCGGATAAAAAAGGACAGCTACTATTGGTATCAGAATGTCATAAAGACAAACGGAAAAAGTTTATTAGGATAACGGTGTAATAATAGAACCAACACAGAAAGACCTTGAAAATCAAGGATCTGTGGATGGTTCTATTTGCTTTTGACCCGAAACAAAGAGGGGAGCAGGTTCGTTGCTTCCAATAGAGGATAACGCTGAAAATCGCTGAAATTACGCGGTTTGGGGCGTGTTGCCCCTTGTCCACCGACGCGTTATAATGGCAAAAGGAAAATCATTTGAAAGTGAGGACTGAATAATGCTTCGACAGATCAGATATTTTCAGTCTGTTGTCCGCAACAACAGTTTTACTGAGGCAGCGGAGGAATGTCATATTTCACAGTCCGCAATCTCCCAGCAGATCCGGTCTCTGGAACATGAGCTTGGATTTCAGCTGCTGAAGCGGCGCAATCGGAAGTTCGCTCTTACACCGGCAGGGGAGTATTTCTACCGGAAGAGCCTGATACTTACCGCGGATTATGACGCCATATGCAGAGAGGCGCATCGGATAGCCCACGGAGATACCGCGGGTCTGCGGATTGGGTTTTTACGCGGATATCAGGGCAGGCAGTTTCGGAAAGCTTTGGAACAATTCACAGGGAAATATCCCGAGGTGTCTCTTCATATCGAGGACGGGACCCATGAAGAACTGTTTCAGCGTTTGCAGACCGGTGAACTGGATCTTGTGTTAAATGATCAGCGCAGAGCATTTTCGGATGAATATGTGAACCTCCTGCTTGCCAATTCCGCCAGCTGTATCGAGGTTTCAGAGAAGAGTCCGCTGGCGTCGCTCGGCCGGGTCAGTCCGGAGGAGTTAAAGAATATCCCGTGCATTTTGATTACTTCTAAGGATCAGCAGGAAACAGAACGGCAGTATTACCACGATATCATGGGATTTAAAGGGGATTATATTTTCGCGGAGAATCTGGAAGAGGCAAGGCTGATTGTGATCGGCAATCAGGGATTCCTGCCCACAGAAGAAAATGGGGATGAAGATAGGCCGTCTTCCGTTGTCCGGATCCCGTTGATGCGCGGAAAGGATCAGATGACCAGAAATTACTGTGCTTTCTGGAAGAAAAACAATTCCGGGTATTATGTCGAAGAATTTGCAGAAATGCTGAAAACGCAGTTTTCGCATTAGAAAAACTTATAGAAGCTCTTCGGAAACGAGATTGATGAGTTGAAAAGACAAATCTATAATAAAGATATGCAAAATCATAGCAGGATGGAGGAAGTACAGTGGATTATATTACTTTAAATAACGGCGTGAAAATGCCTCAGTTGGGCTACGGCGTATATCAGGTCACAAAGGAAGAATGTGAGAGATGTGTACTGGATGCTTTGCAGGTTGGTTACCGTTCGATCGACACTGCACAGAGCTATTTTAATGAGGAAGAGGTCGGCTCTGCGCTTCAGAAGTCCGGCATTCCCCGTAAAGAAATCTTCCTGACCACAAAGGTATGGATCGAGCATTATGGGTATGAGCAGGCAAAGGCATCCGTCATGGAATCCATGAACAAGCTGCAGACAGATTACCTTGATCTGTGTCTTCTGCACCAGCCGTTTTCCGATTATTACGGTGCATGGCGCGCGCTGGAAGAATTGTACAGGGAAGGGAAAATCCGTGCCATCGGTGTGTCCAACTTTTATCCTGACCGTCTGGTGGATCTTGCGTCTTTTGCAGATATTTCTCCGATGGTCAATCAGGTGGAAACTCATCCCTTCAACCAGCAGAAAACCGCGAAAGAATATATGGATAAATATGGAGTGCAGATTGAGGCGTGGGCTCCGTTCGGCGAAGGAAGAGGCGGACTTTTTGAAAATGAGATTCTGAAAACAATCGGAGCAAAATACGGAAAAACATCGGCGCAGGTCATGCTTCGCTGGCATTTGCAGCGTGGGGTTATTGTGATCCCGAAGTCTGTCCATATTGAGCGGATGAAAGAGAATCTGGATGTTTTTGATTTCACTCTTTCCGATGAAGATATGAAAATGATCTCTGATATGGATAAGGGAGAGAGTTCGTTCTTTTCTCATTATGATCCGGCAATGGTGGAATGGTTTGTGAAGATGGTGGAAGAGCGGAAGGCACAGCACGACAGCTCAAAAGAAGTAAAAAACTGGTAATAGGGGATACGAAAAGATGAATAAAAGAGTAATGCTTCTGACCGGAGCGGGTCAGATCGGGATGGCGATCGCCCGCAGAATGGGATATGGGATGAAGATTATTGTCGGGGATAAGAGGATTGAGAACGCACAGACCGTCGCGAAGACTATGAATGAAGCCGGATATGACGTGGTTCCCATGGAAATGGATCTGTCCGACCGGGAATCCATCCGCTCATTGATCCTGGAAGGGCAGAAATACGGGGATATCTCCATGCTGGTCAATGCGGCGGGAGTTTCGCCCAGCCAGGCGCCGGTAGAGGCGATCCTGAAGGTGGATCTGTATGGCACGGCAGTCTTATTGGAAGAAGTGGGAAAAGTCATTGTTCCCGGAGGAACGGGTGTGACGATCTCCAGCCAGTCGGGAAAGCGGATGCCCCAGCTTACGGCAGAAGAGGATGAACTGCTTGCATGCATTCCCACAGAAGAACTGCTGTCTCTCGACATTTTGCAGCCATGCAATATCAAAGATACGCTTCATGCGTACCAACTGGCGAAGCGCTGTAATGAGAAACGCGTAATGGCAGAAGCAGTGAAATGGGGTGAAAGAGGAGCGCGGCTGAACTCGATCTCGCCGGGCATCATTGTGACACCGCTCGCTATGGACGAGATTAATGGTCCGCGGGGTGATTTCTATAAAAATATGTTTCAGAAATGTCCGGCAGGACGCCCCGGGACAGCGGATGAGGTGGCAAATGTGGCGGAGCTTCTGATGAGTGAGAAAGGCGCATTTATTACCGGTACGGATTTCATGTGCGACGGTGGGGCGACAGCATCCTATTACTATGGCCCATTGAAGCCGGCAAGAAGATGAAGTATCTGAGATTCTGATGGAAAGTATGTAGAATTAATTCAGCTATACCTGACTGCAATCAGCAGTAAACAGTGTGAGCTTGCTGTGGTATCGCAATCGGACGGGGAAGATTTACTTCCCCGTCGAGGGCGTAAAATTTTCTGTGTCTATGGGGAAAAATCTTCTTTGATTAAGAAACAGATATGTAGAATTGTACTGTCCGAATTTCTGTTTTTCTGCTGTCGAATCACTGATCTGATTATAGTATTGCCCACTTGACTCATGTTATACAGGAATTTTAAATTTTTTGCATCAAAAATAGCGGCATCCAT
>CASDTX010000026.1 GCA_949283695.1 uncultured Eubacteriales bacterium
AGAGGAGACAGACCGGGAGGAACTTTTCCGGGCGCTGGTGCTGACCCGTGAAAAGGCCAGACAGATCAAGGAACTGACGGATCAGCTGATGGAAGGAGAGCGGCAGAAAGAAGAGCCGGCAGAGGACCTGGGACTTCTCTTTGCCCAGCTTGCCCAGGAGTGGGAAGCGGTGCTGGAAGAGCGGTTCGCCGTCCAGACAGAGGTGTCCGGACTTGCAGGGGCGTCCGGGATGGCGGATATCGATTCTCTGCAAAGGGTCTGGGACAATCTGATCTCCAATGTGGAGAAATATGCAGATCCGGACCAACCGGTTACGCTGAAAATAGAACGAGAGCCGGATGAGGCGGAGCGCAGCGGCGTCCGTGCAGTGATCATACAGAAAAATGCAGTCCGAAAGGATGATTTCTATAAAGAAAGTTATGGCATTGGTCTCAAAAATATCCGGCGGATCGTCAGCCGGTATCAGGGCGAGGCCGAAGTGACAGAGGACGGGGAATCTTTCCAGATCCGGATCTGGTTGTATTTTCCACCCCTTCTTCAGAATTCTTCAGAAATACCTTCGTAATTTCTTCAGAACCTTCTGTTATCATGCAGTTGTAAACAACAAGAAAGATTGATGCGAAGAAGAAAAGGAGAAGAACTATGGGAATCGGCGGAATTATGATTTTATTTGTAATCTTGTGTGCAGTCAGCATTCTGGGAGCAGTTTTGCTCCTGCTTGCAAAAAGCGAGCGGGGGAAAAGCATCGCATTATACCTGCTTAGTATCTGGGGAATGGCCATTGCAGTCATCAGCGCTACCAGTCTCCCCAGAAATGAAGTGGGGCAGCAGATCCTTGCCTGGGGCTTTGGATTTCTGGCGGTGGCGGCGGTCATCCTGCACATCCGGGCAGGATCAAAGGGGATGCGGTACGCGTCCTGCTGTCTGGCAGTGCTGTCCTGCCTTGGCGGGATCCTGAAATTATTTTTTATCTAAAGAAAGCGGGAGATTATGGCGAAAATCGTATTTATGGGAGACAGTATCACAGACTCCTTCCACAAATTTCATGTGGACGAAGCAGGGCTAGGGAACGGTTATGTGGCCCTGATCGCAGAGCGGTTAAGAGAGAGGGGAAGGGCGGATTTCATCCGCAACTCCGGGCATGACGGGTTCACCGTGTCGGGACTGCTGCGGCTGTTCGAGTACGACTGCCTTCAGTTTCATCCGGATCTGGTGACAGTGCAGATCGGAAGCAACGACGCGGCAGTGGAGATGAACACCGGGAAAACTATAGAAGAGCAGAAGTTTGCCGAAAACTACCGGAAGCTTCTTGGCCGGATCCGGGAGGAGACCGGTGCGAAGATCCTGTGTCTGGGACCCTTCATCTTCCCCCATCCACTGGAGTATGCCAACTGGATCCCGGTGATCCAGAAGATAGAAACGCTGGAGCGGCAGATCGCGGCGGAAGAAGGAGCGGTGTTCCAGCCTCTCCACGACCGGCTGAACCGGGCAGCGGAGGAACAAGGCTACGATGCCATCACCGTGGA